>NZ_JH992964.1 GCF_000315445.1 Alloiococcus otitis ATCC 51267 | reverse complement strand
GGATCGGCTGGTCTTTAAAGGTAGTTATAATTCGGGGCAGAACCTTGTCCTGGCCTACCATGACGACCATGTCTCCTTTACCCGAGACGGGCAGAACGTCCTGACAGATCTAGCTATGTTTAGTTTTCCTGAGACCTTTAAGTTGAGGGATGGCGACACGGTCAGCGTTAAGGGTGGTCGACTGAATGCCATTGAATGGAGGGACAAGAAACGGTGATCCTCCTATTTAATAATCAAGAGAAATTAATCCGAGTCATTAAGAGTGAGGCCGTCCGAGTGGCTGACCACACTCAGGTCTTGACTGACGAGCATTATATCTCAGACCGTGTCTACATTGAGACCACTGCCCTGTCTGACAAGGTCTTAAATGAGTTGGAATACCTAGCCCTGCCGGTTAAGGGCAAAGACTACCAGTATTACTATTTCTGGGTCCAGAAGCACAGCACTGAGGGAGACATCACCACCATCCAAGGTGTCCAGTCTGGGATTGAGGACTTGCGGAAGTCCCCTATCTATGATGAGCGACCGACCAACCGACCCGCCAGCCAGGCCATTGAGCAGGTCCTCAAAGACACCAACTGGACAGCAGGCTATGTGTCGGACACGGGCAAGCACAGCATCCGACTCTACTACGTGGATGTTTTCACCGCGCTTAAGCGAATTTGTGAACGCTGGGGACTGGAGATGCAATTCTTCATTGAAGTTACCCATGACCGAATTACGGCTCGTTACATTAACTTCAAGACTCAGATTGGGGTCAACAACGGCCAGCGTGTTGTCTACGGCCACAACGCTTTAGAGATCCTTAAGGAAGAAGAGAAAACCGAACTCTACACAGCCTTGATTGGGCGAGGTAGAGGGGAAGAAGTGTCAGACGGTAGTGAGTCCGAGTCAGGTCAAGCAGGCTATGGGCGGAAGATTAACTTTTCAGAAGTCGAATGGTCTAAGGCTAAGGGTGATCCAGTCGACAAGCCTAAGGGGCAACGCTACGTTGAAATTCCAGAAGCCAGTCAACTCTACGGTATTGTCGGTGGCAAGCCGAAAGTTGGCTTTATCGACTTTGAAGAAGAGGAAGATCCAGAGAATTTACTCCGACTGACCTACCAGGAATTGGAGCGAGTTTCACGGCCTCAAGTCACCTTTAAGACTTCAGCCGTCTATGTGGACGGCCAGATTGGGGACACGGTCCGAGTTGTCCGACCAGACAAGATGATCGACTATAACACCCGGATCTTTGAGATCACCTGGGACAGACTAGCTGATCGAGCCACCGACATCAAGCTCGGTGATCGGATCGGCGAGTCTCCTAACAAGCGAGAAAGCCGGATCACCTCTAATGCCGTGAGCCAAGCCCTGGAAGAGGCTGGACGGCAGACTAGTGGTCTAATCGACCGAGTCTTGTCGGCAAACGGGTTTAACACCAACTTCTACACAGCGGAAGACCCCTTTGACCTAGGCTATGATGTCAAGGTTGGGGACTTGTGGTTCAGACCCGACCCCGACAGTGAGGGTGACACTATCCTCTACTTTTGGAATGGGGAATATTGGGAAGAGATCATCCGGACTCGAGATTGGGCCGTTGTCGATAATGCGATTAAAGAGGCCAACAAGGCTCTTGAGGAATTTATCCAGAAGTGGACTGAAATTCAAGAGCGGAATGACAAAGAACTAGCTGACTTTGAGGACTCGCTTAGCCAGATTAGAGAAGAGATCGACAAGTTAGAAGAGTCGGGGATTACTCCCGAGCAGATTGACGAGGCTCTAGCTCGAGTAGGCTTTAACAAGCAACAAATTGAGGACATTCAATCTGATATTGACGGCCTATCTGAAGAGGTCAAGAAGTCTTTAGTCAGTGCAGGGTTTAACAAGCAACAAATCGAGGACATTCAGTCTGACATTGACGGGCTATCTGAAGAGGTCAAGAAGTCCTTAGCCAGTGCAGGTTTTAACCGCCAGCAGATTGCTGACGTGCAGGCCGACCTCGCCAAGACTTCAGACGGTGCTAATTTAGCCCTGGACATGATCGGGCGAGACGGGATCACACGATATAACCGTAACCGGGCTGAGAAGCCAACCAGTGGAAAGATTGAATTCCGTGGTGACCCAATCGAAGTCCGTCACAATGGCCCAGGCTTCCAAGCAGGACAGACCTACACGATTAGCTTTAATGCGATTTGCGAGCCTATGGACCAGGTTGGTGTCCTCTTTAACTTCTTAACACCTGACAAGGAGGTTGAATTCCACTTTGAGACAAGTTGACATTAAGATGATCCCCACGCTGGATGAATTTCCAGAAGTCACTGACACGACTTCGACAAGTCCACACCGACTGAATGTCTATCCAGATACTTACCGAGTTGAGATAACAGGGGACTGGTATAAGTCTCAGACCTTACCAGTCAAAGCCCTAGAGGACTTCACTCGTGTGGATGTCGTGCTGGAATACCGTGACATCCTGGAGGGGGACACTAACAGCAATAGACTATTTGAGTTTTCTGAAAACCCAGAAATCATCTGGAAAGGAGAGATTTAATGGCTGAAACGCTAAGAGGCCGAGTCCGTCAGGTGACTAAGACGGAACAAGAGTGGCTAGCCAGTGATGTTGTCCTCCTGGAGGGCGAGATTGGCATAGCCTCTGACACTCAAGTCATCAAGGTTGGAGACGGCCAGAAGAAATGGAAAGACCTGAAGAGTCACCAGGGCGAGCGTGGTCTAAAAGGTGACCAAGGCCCGAAAGGTGACCGAGGTGACCAAGGTCCTAAGGGTGACCGAGGTCTAACAGGCCCTAAGGGGGATAAGGGTGAGCCGTTTAAATATAGTGACTTTACCCAGACCCAACTTCAGGGGCTGAAAGGCCCACAAGGTGACCGAGGGCCTACAGGGCCTAAGGGTGACCAGGGGGAGCGTGGTCCTCAAGGACTTCAAGGTCCTAAGGGTGACCAGGGAGATCAAGGCCCGAAAGGTGACCAGGGTGACCAAGGGCCTAAGGGTGACCCATTCACCTATGACGACTTGACTGATGAGCAGAAGGTCGAGATCACCAATGCAGGGATCGACTTGTCGGAATACGCTAAGCAGGAAGATTTAGAGGGCAAGGCTGACAAAGGACACACTCACTCCATTGGGGATGTTAATAATCTCCAACGTGAGTTAGACGGCAAGGTCACTGATGTCCGAGTGACCGGTAACGGAACGGTTGAATGGTGGGCTAATGGCCGTTGGCAGTCTGGTCTGCTTCGTCAAAAAGTAGCCACAGATCGACACACCCACTCCACTAGGGACATCACCGACCTCCAGTCTAAGCTAGATGATAAGTCAGACAAGAAGAACGCTCTACACCAAGTGCGAATTAGCGACACTGGCCGTCTGGAGTATAAGCGAGAGAGCGACCGAGACTTCACCTACTACGCTGACTCGAAAGATGTGGCTTTGAAAAACCACACCCATAAGATTACTGACGTGACTGGCCTCCAAGGTCAGCTTGACGACAAGGCTGATAAAGCTGATCTAGAGAATATAGATGTCGATTTGTCGGACTATGCTAAAAAATCAGACTTAAATAACAAAGCCGACAAGACCGAAACGGCGCAGAAAGTGAACTATGTCAAGGTTGATAGTGATGGTCACGTTAAATATATCAAAGACCAAGCAGACTTTAGACCTGATGGGCCATGGAAGAATGTGACTGACTCTAAGCCTGTGGCGCTTAAAGATCACAAGCATGGGATCAGTGATATTAACGGCTTACAATCTGAGTTGGACAGCCTTAGCCAAGCAGGCGGCTTAGACGAGATTACTAAGAAGAAGATTGACGATAGTCTAACTACTTTCCGAGTCAATCGGAATGGTAAGCCTCAATACAGTCGTGACAATGGGGACACTTGGACTCATTACTCAGGGACAGAAGATGTAGCACTTAAAAGTCACACCCACGCTATTAACGATGTGACCGGCTTACAAGGAGAGATAAATAACCTTAGAGAGGGCTTGCGAACGAGAGCCGAGGATATAGGGCGACTTGACTCGCAAGTTGGAAGAATTAGGGACAACAAATCAGACCGGTGGCTAGATGTAGAGATTGTGAACTCAGGTCAAGTCCCTGCTAATACGTCTGGCAAGATCGTCTTTGAAAGGGAGTAGGCTAACATGTTTAAAAGCATCACCGTAGATGGAAAACCAATTAAGCGAGTGGTTAGCAATGGGCAGACGATATGGCGCAAGGCTGAAAATATCTTAACAACTACCATCCGTTTTGATATCCAAGGTTTTGGCAAAATCTTGGACTTATCTGATCCTGTCTTGATGAATTACAGTCCGTCCGAAATTGAGCGTATTGAATTTGTTGGACGGGGGTCTATCCCTGGTTCGGCTATTGATGATATTAATACAACAGGGGCTACTGTCAAATTAAATAACAAATTATCAAGTTACGGAATTTCTGAACTTAGAAGCGGCGACCAAGTTAAGATTGTGTTAAAACCCGGTGTTCGCTCTGATCGTGTGGTGGGGGGGGAGGTAGTAACAACTATTAGAGAGCCAACCCTCCCCTATGGCGTAGTTATCTATTTAAAAGATCTAGTCAATGTATCGAAAGAACAAATCAAATCAATTAGTGTTAACGGGGTCAGTATTGATGGTAAAAAGATTGAAGAAATTAGAAATGGTGGACGAGATATAGCCTTTAAACAGCAAATTGGAACGCTGGGATTACAGCAAACCAATATAGGCGATGAAGTTATCATCCACCTCAAATAACAGAAAGGAGGCCCTTATGTGCAAATTCAATTAGGTGACCAGGTCATTCCTTTGCAGGAAGGGCCTGATGGACGGTTTCAAGCCAGTTTTCAGGCCACGGAGGGCCTAGACCATGTCTTAATTCCCAGTGATTGCATAGGGACACTCCACGTGGACGACATTCAACTCGAAGAAGGGGCGAAAGCGACCCCTTACGTTGAGCCAGAAATCTACACAAGTGAAATTAGCGGGATCTTTAAAGACTTGAAAGATCTCGACCTGAAGATTGAGGACACCGAGCTAGGTCTCAAGACTCAAATACGGATTAACCAGTCGGGGCTTGAACAACGGATTGAAGACACTCGGCGAGGTCTGGAGAGTCGACTGATTGCCACTGCTGACACCTGGCAGAGTCAACTCAAGGACACCCAACAAGGCCTGGAGAGTCAGATTAGCCAGACAGCCAGTCTTTGGCAGAGTCAACTGAAGAACGCTGATGCTAATCTGAGATCTGTTATCCAGCAGACGGCTGACTCCCTCGTCACCCTGGTGGAGGACACAGACTCTGAGAACTTCAGCAAGACTGAGCAACTAGTGAATGGCTTACAGTCCACCGTCAGCGGGCAAGTCAGTCGGCTAGATAGTCGGATCACCAGTCAGGTCACTCAGCTGAAGGACTTGATTGCCTCTAGCATTGAGTCAGCTACTGGTGAGAAGTCCGAGATCTGGCAGACCCTAAACGCTCACAACGCTCAGATCACTAATGCCCAGGGAGACATTAGTCGGATCACGCAGAGAGTTGACAGTGTCCAGTCGCAAATACGGACAGTAGACGGCAAGCAGTCAACGCTCAGCCAGACCGTGACGACCTTGCAGGGGAAAGTGGAAGACACTGAGAAGAAACTCAGATCCACTATCCAGCAGACGTCTGACAATATCATCACTTTAATAGAAGAAACAGACTCTAAGAACCTCAGCAAGACCGAGCAGTTAGTGAATGGCATGCAGTCTATCGTCCAGGGTGAGATTAATCGGCAGGCTAACCGGCTGGACAGTCGAATTGATAGCGAACGGTCTTACACCCGCTCCCAGGTCACTCAGCTGAAAGACCTGATCTCCTCACGGATTGAGTCGTCTACAGGAGACCAGTCCGACATCTGGCAGACCTTAAATAGTTTGGGGGGACAGATCTCCAGTGCTAGAGGAGACATTAGCCGAGTTGACCGAAGAGTTGACAGTGTCCAGTCTCGTATCTCCAGCGTAGAGGGTGACCAGTCACGACTCACTCAGACAGTCAATTCTCTGGACAGTCGGATCTCCAACACCAGGGGAGACGTCAGCCGACTCACTCAGACCGTGGACGGCTTAAGCTATGACGTCCGCAACTCCAACGGACTGCTTAAGACTGAGATCCGAAACCTGGCGGGGCAGATTGATGCCAAGGTGACCAGGGGAGATGTCCAGAGTATTATCAGAAGCTCAGGAGATGCCATTTGGTTTGCCGTTGAGAGTCGTGTTCGCAATACAGCCAATAACGCCAAGATGTCAGGCCGTGAGATCGTGTCAGAGATTAACATTGCCTCTGGTGGAGTGCGAATTAAAGGGGATAAGATCCACCTGTCCGGTAGCACGATTATCGACAGTGGGATTATCCGCAATGACATGATCGCTAATGGCATCAGCGCCAATAAGATCACCACAGGCACGCTTAACGCTAATAACGTTAGAGTGATTAACCTAGACGTGAATAGCTTGAGTGGGAATAAGGCACGATTTGTCCAACTCGGAATTCAGGGCATTTCAAGAAATATTGAATTAGACGGCCGGGGTGTTCACATATATCGTAACGACGGCTCACGGTCTAACCTACTATCCGAGAAAGGTATTGAATTTTGGCGGGATGGTCGGGAGCATGGTCAGATGTCCACGCTCAAGGCCATTGACGAGTCCGGGGTTTTTAGAAACAAATATTCCGTGTCTCTAGCCGTGGAAGATAGTGCCTATATCAGTCTTTCTTATCGTAAGCGAGGGGAATCCAATTTCACACGAGCCATTGGCATCAATGGAGAAAATGGTAATGTCCACATGAATACCTTATTTCCAGATAGCGACGAAGATAGGGGGTTAAAATTCACTTCCAACCGTATTTGGAATTCATGGGGGGTTCAAATATGGAACTCCCGCCCCAACAATGGTGGCTTGTTAATTAATGACAGCGGAGATGTGGAAATCATCTCAGGTGAGTTATTTTTCCGAACTTGGCGAGCTTATAATCATAGCAATGCTGGTACAAATGGCCTAGAACTTAGAGCAGGACAAGTTGGAGGCCAGTGGGGGCTATTCCTTGAGCATACTAACTCCTACCGAGCGGGCATTTTCTTTGGTCATAACGGACATGTCTATATTAGGGATACGGACGGAACGTACAGTAAAGTTAGACCTAATTTTAACTAGGAGGATCTTATGAAATTAAGAAGCATTATCAACGTGAATAATTGTCTAAATAAGTTATTGGAAGAAAAGCTAAAAGCTGGCACGTCTTTCAAGCTGATTAAAAGTAAGAAAGACTTAGAGCCTTATGTCGATAGCGCCATTGAGTCACTAAGCAAATACGCTAAAGAAATTGAAGATAAACCGGAAGAAGAGCGGAAGAAACTGTTAGCTGAACAAGAGGCTGAAATCTTATCTGAAGAAGTCGAGTTCGAGTTCACCCCCAACATAAGTTTAGAGGACCTGCCAGAAATCGAGGGCTACATTATTGAGGGTATTTTGCCCTTAATTAAGGAGGAAAATTAATGAGTAAATTACACTACCGCAATTTAAGTCACAATCAAGAAGCGGAACTCTACATTGGTGACCGCCTGATTGCACGTTTCTCTGCTACCGTAGACGGCACTAGTCTGCCTACTTACTCAGCTTGGCTGGCTACTGACGTGACCGAAGAGGACTACCAGGCTCACCATGAGACTATCCACCAGGCTTACATTGAATTCGTCAAGAAGCAATCTGTGAATGAGTCTAAGTTGATCGACCGTATTCAAGCTGATAAGGAAGTAGACCAGCCAGAAGAGCCGTCCAACGTGGATGAGCCTGCTCAGCCTGAGCCTAGAGTAGAAGAGCCAGAAGAACCGTCCACAGTGGATGAGCCTGCTCAGCCAGAAGTCGACCAGACTGGAGATACTGCGCCACAAGTCGAAGAGTAAGGAGGGATGATCGTTGGAATTTGACGTCATCAGCATTGGGGCAATCGCAGGGGCGATCATCACCATTCTAACGCTCGCTAAATTGGTCGTTGAGCCATTCACCAAGGTGATGAAGCGCAATGACGAGACCATGAAGCATCTTCGAGCGAGCATTGACACCCTCTCACGTGACATGCAGGCCAGTCGTAAGGAGACTGAGGACATTAAGAAGATCATTGACAATCACGAGATAAGGATTGGGCAAAATGAGGATAATATCATCCGACACAGCGAGCGAATTGCTAAGAATACCTACAAGATCGACAACTAAAGGGGGTGAATACCTTGCGGTTGAACGACAAGTTTTACAAGACTTTAAAGTGGCTGATTGCCATTGTGCTACCGGCCTTTATCACTTTTCTAGGTGTGGTCTTTGAGGCCCTAGATGTGGCGAGTGGGGCAACTATTCTCACGATCCTAGTCGGCTTCCAGACTTTCCTGGGGACGGTCTTTAAGACAAGCGAATACTATCACGACAAAGCTAAGGAGGATGACATTGAATGGTAACCATTCGACAGGATTTAATCCCTAATAAAATTGCCAACCGTGTAGTTTTAGGAACTAAAAACAGACGGGAATATATCACTATTCACGAAACAGCCAACACCTCCAGGGGAGCTAATGCGGCTATGCACGCTAAGCTCCAACGCAATGGGAATAGTCGGACTGCATCCTGGCACTACCAAGTGGACGATAAAGAAGCTGTCCAGTCACTGCTTGACACCACTTCGGGCATGCACGCTAGTGACGGTAGAAAGGGGACAGGTAATTTGCACTCGATCGGCATTGAGATTTGCGTGAATTCGGACGGAAACTTCAAGAAAACCATTGACAATGCCGTGGAATTAACTCAAATACTGATGAAACGGCATAATATCCCCGCTAGTAAGGTTGTCCAGCATAATCACTGGTGTGGTAAGGACTGTCCACGCTATTTGCGTAACGGGTCTAAAGGGGTCACCTGGAAGCAATTTAAAGACCGTATAGCAGGCAAGTCAAGTGGGGGATCGTCCACATCTGCCTCTACCCCAAGCGGGGGAGACTCCACCAAGGAGAAAGTCTATCGAGTCCAGACAGGTGCGTTTAAAGATCGTAAGAATGCCGAGCAGGAACGCAAGCGGGTCAAGGATAAGCTGGGGGATGCCTTTATTGTCGAGGGAACGGCCGAGAAAACGTCAGGATTTCCTAAATCGGTAGCAGGGGCGACCCTAGTCAAGGAAGAAAATGCCTATTTCAAGTCTAATGAAAAAATTAAAGTCCGTACTGAACCGACCACGAAGGCTAAGCACACAGGCACATTGCCTAAGGGGGCAAGTGTGAATTACTTTGCCGTCTATAAGGGCAATGGTTACCGCTGGCTCAGATACCACACTGAGAACGGTGTACGCTACTTGCCTTACCGTGAAACCGGCAAGAATAAAAAAGCGTGGGGAACTTTCCACGACAAGCGACCTCAGTAATGAGGACTAGGGGGCAGGGCATTCATTCCTGCCTCTGTACATAAATAAAGGGGGCGGTGTGATCCGCCCCTCTTTTTTTTTAGATTAAGATAACTAAGGCATCTTCACTGTCTCGAACGTCCATAGCTAGCAAATCTTCTAAATCCTCTAAGTCGTCCACTTTGACATAATCATTGTCTTTGTCACCGTCAAAACTGACTGCCATCTCTACTCCTAAGTCTCCAATGTGACCACATTTTAAATCACCTGAGTTAAATAATTTGATCGGGTCATCAGCGCTTAGCAGGCTAGTCACTTCATCTTGACTTAGTAGGTCTTTACCCTCTAGCCATTCAAATACCTCTTGCAATGATCCCTCAAAGCTTTTCTCAGCCATAACTGGGCGGTCAACAACAACTTTAAAACTTAATTTTTCGATATTCATTTGAAAGTTCCTTTCTTTATTTCCTTTGTTAAGTATATTATACTATATACCGTATAGAGCTGCAAGCTTTTTCTTTATCTTTTTTCGATATTTTCTAAATCTGCTTCTTCAATGATCTGATCAATTAACTTGTCATCATCAAAGTAGTCTTCGTCTTGCTCTGCCTGGGGGTGGTCTGCCTCATCCACATAGAGGTCAATATAGTCACCGTCCTGAGTGATGAATTCCAATTCGTACCGACTCATGTCGCCGTCATAGTAAGTGGCATTTAGCTGGCTTTCTTTAAGATTTTTCTTCAATTTAATTTCTTCTCCTTTGTCGTCAATGAGGTCTCGAAACTCTGGGTAGTCCTCCCAGTGCATTCGCTTGATGAAGCCTCTAGCAGTCGACCGCTTGACGGAATAATTTTTCTTCTCTCTGTTCTTAGCATCCCACTTGTCGCTAGCTCGTCTTTGCGCTTTACTTGTTTTGGCCATTTAAATCGTTCCTTTCTTTATTTCCTTTGTTAACTATATTATACGATATACCGTATAGATACGCAACCCCTAAATTCAATATTTTTTGAAAAAATTTGTCATCCTTTTTGTCATCCTTAGCCTTTATTTGATCTTAATTCAGCTAATTAGCTAAAATCGAAAAGCTTATAATGACGGGGTTTTTCAAGCTATTTAAACCTATTTAAATTACCGTTTTTAAATGGAAGGGTC
>NZ_JH992963.1 GCF_000315445.1 Alloiococcus otitis ATCC 51267 | reverse complement strand
CCAGCCGATCCCCCTTAGAGTTGGTGAGTTCAATCGTGCTACCTCCACTCGGGCTAATGCTGATCTTGTCTGGTAGGACTTCATCA
This sequence comes from Alloiococcus otitis ATCC 51267, assembly GCF_000315445.1. Lineage (GTDB taxonomy): Bacteria > Bacillota > Bacilli > Lactobacillales > Carnobacteriaceae_A > Alloiococcus > Alloiococcus otitis. Next base: position 15,449 of record NZ_JH992963.1, on the reverse strand, counting down.
GCATAGGTTAAGCTGACTCTTGTCCCAGTCTGCTTATTGCGATAGGCATAACTGCTAGGGCAAAGCAGGGTAAAGCTACTCAAGACGGACAAGCCGTCCTCTGTGAAGTCCCCTACCTCGCTTAAGTAGCCGTAGTAATGCCAGTCTGGCTCATCTGCAAACGTCAGGTCTAACTCGTCTTGCCCACGTCTCAGAGCTTTGTTAAGTTGGTTGAATTGAACTCGCAAGTCAGAACTGGAGTCAGCCTCCAGTAGAAACTCTACGGTTAAGACCCTTGGCTCGGTGGTCGTGTAGTTAAACCATGTGCCGTCTCTAAGAGGGACATCCGTCAAGCTTAGACTCTCGCCCATCAAGCCACGGCCACTCACGGATAGCTGACGGTAGCCTGGGATAAGGTCACTCAGTGGCTCACCGCCGATCAGCAAATTATCAGAGGGGGCAGATGAACGACTAGCCCCCTGATTGGTGTCGGTGAAGTTATACATTTGCTCCCCTCCTTAGTAGTTGGCTTCTAGTCTTAACTCATCCTGGTTGACTCGGTGAATGTCCTTGGCAAAGGCACGGTATTCCTTGCCTCCAAGGCTTAGCTTAATCTCAAGTGGTCTGCCTGGTCGGTCAGTTGACCCCTGCAAAGCGCCACGGCTAGACCGTAAGTCCATGCCAGGCATATTAGGAATAGCCGAGTCAGCTAGTCGTCTAGAGGCACGAGTGATGGCATCTCGCTCAGCGAGCATCCCCTGCTCCAGACCTTGACCGGTATATTGACCGATCTTGGCAGTCACTCGTGACGGTGAGTGGATCTTCAAGGCGCTTCGCATAGCGCTGGCCGCTTGATTAGCGATTGATCTCGCCCGTCCGATAATGCTACCGGACATGGAGTTAAGCCCATTTAGGAAGCCTTGCCCCATATTCCGTCCTGCGCTCTGAGCCTGTGAGCCTGCTCGTCTCATAGCACTCACGGCCTGGTTCATGGTTCGTCTGACCGCCGACAAGACTCTATTCATGGCATTCTGAACGGCACTGGACACACCATTCATGCTAGACCGTACTACGCTCAGCATTTGGTTAAAGGTCTGTCGAGTGGTGCTGAGGATCTGTCTCAGGGCTGACTGTGTATTGTTCTTAATCTGGTTCAAACTAGATCTGACCTGGTTCTGAATGGTGGTCATCTTAGACTTAACGGCATCCTGGATGGTTGTTAAGTTCTGTCTGGTTAAATTCTTAATCTGGGTTAAAGATGTCTTAATGTTGTTGGTGATCTGGTTCATTCGCACCTTGACTGTATTAGCAATCTTGCTCATGCTTGAGGCCATCACGGAGTTCATCTGGTTCATATTGGTTTTCCACATGGATGAGATCATGGTCAGTGATGACCGTATGGTGTTGGCCATTTGAGTCATGCTCGTTCTCATTGCATTGGACAATTGAGTCATGCTTGACTTGACGTTATTAGCCAGCGACTTAAAGGCGCTGGAGACCTGAGTTCCCATTTGATTGACCTGCTGAGTGACCCTTGAGCCAATACTAGAGAAGGCTTGGACACTGGTCTGGCCAATCTGGTTGGTGATTGAGGTCACGTCAGACTGGATAGCTTGATATTCGCTGACCACCCCAGAGTGAGTACCACTGGCCTCTCCTACGACCCCTGCTCTTGCTCCTGCAAAGGCCTGAACTGTCCCTGCTGAAGTGCCTTGAGCAGAAGCTACGGCATTGCCCTCTAAGTCAATGAAGTGGGCCTTTGCCTCGCCTGCCAAGGCTTGAGCATTGCTGACTGTGCCTGACCGCATCTCATCAGATGAGGCGATCACGTTATTAGCCATGTCAATTGAGGAAGCTGTGGCATCTGAGTTGAGCAAGTCCATGATCTGAGAAGTCTCAGCCTGCATCAATCCTGCTGATCCTGTTGCCCCCGTCTGCATTTGGTCAAATGAAGTCTGCACGCCGAAGGCCATACCCTCTGCTGAAGTAGTGGCCGACTCTGACATCATCAAGACATCATCTGTGACCCCAGAGGCCATATCTTGAGAAGTGGCCTGGACTTCAGTGGACATCTCTTCGGTGTCATCTTTAAACCAAGACGTGAAGCCGTCCCAGATCCCCTTGATGCCGTCAATTGCACCTGTTAGGACATTCGGAAGTGCATCCCAAATCCCCTTAGCGAGGGCCTTAATCATGTCCCAACCTGCGCTGATTAGCTTAGGAATTCCTGTGAGGATCCCCTTGACTAATTCAATGACAATCTTGATACCACCGACTAGGATCTGTGGCAGGGCTTGGAGTATACCGACAACCAAGGCCAATATTAACTGGCCTGCAGCTGCCAGGACCATTGGCAAGTTCTCAAAGATACCTGAGACCAACTTGCCGACTATAGCCACTGCCCCTGCTAAGATCATTGGCAGGTTCTGAATTAACCCCTGGACTAATGTGATGATAGCCTGCGCAGCAGCCACTAGGATCTGTGGGATAGCAGTGAGCAAGCCCTCTATTAAGCCAAGGATAATTTGAACACCTGTCTGAATGATCGTTGGCAAATTAGTCACCAGGCTATTAACGAAGTCCATCAGGATAGTCTGGGCTGATGACACGATCTGGCCAATATTACTGACGATCCCTTGAACTAGGGACAGGATGAACTGCATCCCTGTAGTGACGAGTTGAGGAATAGCCGTCAGCAAACTGGACACCAGGGCAGTGATGATCTGGAGACCTGTTGAGATTAACTGGTTAATATTCTGGGCTACCCCTTGAACCAAGGCCTGGATCAACTCGACACCTTTTTGAATAATAACAGGCAGGTTAACGGCAATGGCCTGACCGAGATAGGTCACCATAGCAACCCCTGACTGGATTAAGGCGGGTAGGTTGGAGATAATCCCGTCCACCAGACCTGTGATGATCTGTGGCCCTTGCTGAATAGCAATAGAGACAACTTGTCTGATCTGGTCACCAAAGAGTTGCATGATGACCCCAGCCCCTGCTAAGCCTGCACCGACTAGAGCGACAACCCCGGTCAACTTAAAGCCTGCTAAGGCTAGCTGACCGATTGCTCCTATTGTCTTGTTCAAGCCTAAAAGCCCAACCTGGAATGCCCCAGAGGATGCATTCTTAATAGTGTCAATGCCCTGCTTGATGAATGGGAATTTCTCGTTAATTCTAGATAAGCCATCAGCCACTAAGGTTGAGGCAAGTCCACCAACTGCTCCCAGGTTGGAGAACGTGTCCTTAACCTGGATGACCCCTTGCTTAGCCAGGTCTAATCCTTGGCCTAAGATTGGGAATTTCTGGCTCAAGCTATCTAGCGCCTGCATGCCAAGAGTCCCAAGGTTTTGGAAGCCTGACTTGGTGGAGTCTAACAAGGTGTTTAAGAGTGGGAATTTCTGGTTAATATTGTCAAGACTGGTCATGCCCTTAAGCGCTAAGGTCTCAAAGCCTGATTTCAAGAACTCAATAAAGCCCCCACTCTTAGTGATGGCAGTATTGACCGTTTCAAATCCACGGATTGCACCGTCTCTAAAGGCTGAGACTTTGTTGGAGACTAAATCCATGCCCAGCCCGATCGTATTTAAGATTGGGAAAGCCTCACCTAAGACTAGGAATGACGCTCCAACTCCTGCGATCGCTGGGGCTAATTGAACCACTTTAGGGACTAGTCCTTCAACTTCTCCTGCAATGCCGAGTAAGACTTGCTCAGCCACATCACCCACCATAGTGATCATATCTGCAATCCCCGGTAAGTTGGCCTGGGCTAGTCCTGCATCAATGGAGGAGATAATCTCAGTGATCCCACGGACTATAGCTGTCCTGGCGTTGGTGGTGGCTGTGGCAATCCCAGCCATGGCATCTCTTGCAATCTTCTCTAGCGACTCTAGACCTCCGCCCCCCTCTTTATTGAGCCTAAGTAAGGTGTCCGTAAAGTCATCAAGTGAGATTGAACCATTAGACAGACCTGTCTGAAGTTCACCGATTGTGTAGCCCATCTCGTCTGCTACAGCGTTCATAACTGGCCCCATTGTCTGCATGAGGGTGTTAAATTCCTGTCCGTGCATCTTACCTTTGCTCAAAGACCGAGAAAACATTTCAACGGCCCTGGAGACATCTTCGTTAGAGCCTCCAAAGCCTAAGATTGCATTGTTCATTGCTGAGTAGATCTGCTCAGCCCCAGACAAGTCACGGTTAGAAGCGGCCAATTGCTGGACACCTTTCACGGCACTGTCCAGAGGCGTTGGTAAGCCTTTGATGGAGGTCTTTAAATTCTCCATCATGCCCTCAGTCTCCTGGGCTGAAAAACCCATATTCTCAAAGACTCTTGAGGCATTATTCAAAGTGTCAAAACGGCTCACGGCATCACCGACTGAGCCTGAGATAGCGCTAATCCCTTTCTTCAAGGCTGAAGTTGCGATATTAGCGATCCCAAAGGCCTTAGCCAGTCCTCCGACTCCGATTGACCCTTTCTTCGTCCCGGCCGTCAAGTTGGTTAATGCTGACTGGGCGTTCTTGAGACCTGACGTGAAACCCTTATCAGCGACTGACAGGACGGCCTCAACGGAATATGACTCTGCCATTAACTCCCTCCTTTCCGTCTAAATTCTTCTTGGTTTTTCTTAATTCTAAGCAAGCGCTCTAAGCGCTCGTCTTTCTCACTCTGCTTCTCGGCTTGCTTGTAGTAGTCGTCCAGGATCTTGGACTTATCAAAGACCTGCTTGAATTCGGTGTAGATATATTTATCACCCTTCTTGTTCGTGGCTGGTAGCTCTCTAGCCACTAGCCAGGCATGATAGTGAAGGTCTTGCTGGTAGTCCACCTCACTCAAGAAGTAAGCCTCCATCCTGAGGGAATACTCCTGGAAGGTCATCTCCTGGGCTTCTCTTAGAGACTGGACTTTAAGGAAGCGAAAGCAGTTGAGATAGGCTTCATGGAAGAAGTCCTTGCTTAAGACTCGCTCTTGGTCTCTACTTCCTGAGCCTGCTGTTGAGCTTGCTGAACTTCCTCCACGTTCTCTAGACGATCCATCACTCTGGAGGTCAATCTGGAGTTCTTTAAGGTGTGTAAAAAAGACTCTCTAAGCTTTTCTCCACCGTCTTCAGTATTCTCGAAGATCCACTCTTCAATATCGTCATTAGACGGCTTCTGCTTGAGAGTCGCTGTGCCAGCTTTAATTAAGTCGTAGAAAGCCACGATATTCCCAGGAATGTAGAGCCGTGAGACCGTCATCTCCAAACCTGCCCCCAGTCCTATGCCCTCTGACTTGACCCCTGCGTGTTCGTCTAAATATCGAAAAAATTCCATACCGTAAGTCAGCGGGTAAGTCTTGCCGTTAATTGTCACTTGTTCCATTCAATTATCCCTCCTAAGTAAAAGAGGGGGACTCACTCGTCCCCACAAAGTCTATTCGTCTGAGCCACCTGGTCGTGGAGATCCACCGACAGGAGTAGTGTCTCGGAAAGCGTAGGTGATCTCAGCGATCTGGTCGTCATTCATAGTTGCATAGCCGTTCTGTGGTCGGCCCTCAACGTTGATGGAAGTCGATAAGGTCTGGTTCTCCTCCGCGTTTGCAGGAGACTCCCAGTTGGTTAGCTTGCCACGCATGTATTTAGCCTTGTATTTGTTGGGATCACTAGCGTGAGGGGCTGACAAGTCGACTTCCCAGACTTCCAATACGTCATCATCCATGAAGGCCTCATTCAGCATCTCGCTAGCAGGGTCGTCAGAGATGAGGGCTTCCATCTCGACTGTAACGGTCAGACCACCTGATGTTGGGACTGCGCCGTCCTTAGTCATCTGACTATCGTTCTCACGCTCGTATTGAAGAGTGTGTTCAATTTGGAGTGCTAATTTAGTTGCTTCTTCTTGTGCTGACTCTTTCAATTTACGGAACATTAGAATAACGTTCTTCCCTTGAGTTGGTGTAACTTCTCTTGCCATGAGTTAATTCCTCCTAATGTATATTAAATTCTAAATCTAAAACGCCATGCCAGAGGGGCTTGTCGGTACTGGTGTCGCTCAACAATCTCTTGGTTGAATTTGAGATGGCCATCTTGACCCAACGTGAGTCTAACTCCGCCCAGCCACTCAATTGCTCCATCAAGTCCTCTGTCATATCTGAGATCTGCCGTCTGCTTTCCTGCTCAGCCCATAGATCAAGCCGAACATGAAGAGTCCCCAGCGTTCGGTGCTTAACCTGCCGAGGGACAACTTGTACCTCTCCGATCACGACAAATGGATAGGCCACCTCGTATTGGGGCAAGAAGTCGTAGACATCAAATCCCAGCCCATCAGCCACGGTGTAGATCCAGTCAAAGATCTGTTGATCAATTGCCTTCAGCGCCATCATCTCACCAACCTTTGCAAGTCAGAGATGAACTGCGGTCTGACCTGGTTAAAAGCAGGCCCAACAAAGGGTTGAGCGGACATATAGCGTGTCCCATATTCCAAATAGACGGAATAGTGAGTTGTTGGCTTGACTGCCCCAGTGAGTCCACCGTCTCGAATAGTGGAGACAATAGACCGCCGAGTCTGACCTGTAGAGTAGCCCTTTGTAAAGACGGCATGACGGACCATGGCTCGGTTCAGATCACTGGTGCGTGACTTGACCACCTGACGGGCAGAGTCCATCTTCTGCATCTTCTGCAATTTTCGCATGAGGCTGTCAGCCCCCCGAATTTCAAAACTTGTCCCCATCAGGTCGCCTCCTTGACATATAGGACTGATCCACTTAAGCGGACATGGTCGACTTCATAAGGCTTGCCGTCAATCAAGATCTGACTTGGAGGGTCAGTCACTGGCTGACGGAAGCGGACGACTTTACGCCCAACTTTAACAGTGCCGTAGATTGTTGCAGACTTCTCTAGACCTAAGTCCGATAAGTGGCAGGGCAGGTTTAGCTCCTGGTCATAGGACTCTACTTGCCTGCCCTCTTTCGGATCGTATTTCTTCCTCAAGCCATAGCGTAGGGTGGCTCGGTTGTTAAACCTCATATGAACTTCACCCCACCGCTATCGAAGGCTTGAGGGTATTTCCGCTTGAGGATATCCTTATACTCGTCAAAGTCTGACGTTGAGAAATCGAGTCGGTGGCCCTCCACGGTCTGGCTTGAATAGCCCTCTGAGCCTACCCGGTTATACCGCTTAATAGCTACCTCCAGGATGATAAATTCAACGTCTGACGTGTCCACCCCGCCTGTGATGGCCCTAAAGTGGTCTTGAGTGACTTCCAGGATGGACTCTAGCAAGTCATCTTGGAGGTTGTCTTTAATCCCAAGGAATGTCTTCAACTTCTGCATCAAGTCCATCTAACCCCACCTTACTTCTTAGTTTTGCTGGTCTTTCGAGTTGACGTTTTGCGTTTTCTTGACGAACTGGACTTCTTGCTAGTCGACTTCTTGGCCTGCTTCTTGCCACCCTGCTGACGGTGACGTCTTAAGAGTAGCCCCATTAGCCTTCAGTCCCTGCTGACGGTGAGCCTCCAATGTTGACTTTAACCAACTTGGAAGAGTCGAATACGTAAGTGCCGTAGATAGAGTCTGCAGAGATCACAGTAGATTTCTTCAAGATGTCACGGTCTGTCTCTAAGAATACGTCACGTTTCTTCACAAGTCGTAAAGCACCAGCCTTAATTAGGAAGGCCTCATTGTCTTGAAGTCGTTTAGACCGGACCACAGTAGCCCCTAAGACCTTGGCAAATGCCCCAGAGATAAGCGCCTCTCCACCCACTTCGGTGTTAAGAGCTAGCTTCCGTGCATCAGCGGTTAGGTTAATGGCGTTCTGTGGATTGGTGATTAAAACCATGTCGGACAGGTCCTCGTCATCAAAGACGGCAATAGCTTTCTCGAGATTATCAACCGTCAAGCTATCAGCAGTCTCCGTTAATTCAGCTCCCAAGCGCAAAGCGTTGACAAAGTCCTCATCAATCTTTTGAGCGTGGGAAAGGGCAATCTGAGAAGCAGCCGCTTGAAGCGCATCATCATAGCTGACTTCCAAAGCGTAGTCAGTGACTTCCACTGCCTTACCAATCTGCTTAATGGTCATGGTCTTGTCAGTGGTGGACATTTGACTGATCTCGATCTCTTCGCCCTCAGTCAAGTCCTCAGCATCCCCAATGTAACCCCATGCTGGAACGGTGACGGTGTCCCCAGGCTGACCAACTAGGGTAGTGTCAACTTGCGCTAGCGGGGTAAATCTAATTTTCTTCTCCAGTTCGTACTGGACCATGTCGGCCAGGACTTCTGGAATGATTAAGTTGTCTGATCGTGTTAAAGCCATAATTTAATTCCTCCTAGTTTTGTAGAGATTTGTAGAGTTCTGGATTATCTTGATAAAGTTTGTTGCGTTCAGATATGGACATCTGGTTAAAGTCCTCTTTAGTCGGTGTGCTGTGACCACCGTCCATGCTGGATGGAGTCTTGCCTGCCAGCATTTGCTTGACTTTCTCGTCTGCCACATTGTTGATCAAATCGACAAAACTACTCACGGCAACTTGAGTCTCATCAGCGTTATCACGGACCACATAGTCAAGCACCTCATCTCTCACTGGCAAGCCCTCATCATTCAGCATTTGAGTTGCTTCTTTTTCCAAGCCGTGACGGTTGATCTGAGCTTCAAGTTCAGCGATCCGCTTCTCTTGCTTCTCTTTCTCATACTCTGCCTTCTGCTCGGAATTCATCTTGCGCAACTTCTCTGCCTCGTCTTGCTTTTCTTGAAAGGCTTGCTCAGCATCTTTGTGAGCCTTTTTGACTGCCCGGTCCACATTGCCCTTAATTAACTTCTCGACTTCATCCTGAGTGAATGTTTTCTCTTCTTTCTCAGTAGACTGGTCTTCTTGAGTGTCGACTTGCTCATCTGTAGACTCGTCCACCTGTTGTTGATCTTTCACTTCTTGATTTTTGTCCATTCTGATCGCTCCTTCAATCTTTTTTAACGACTTTGTTGTCGGTGTCTTGAAGCTTTTAAAGACTTCATCATGTTTTGGTCTATTTAATTAAGTAAAGTTATTAGGTCTATTCCCTAGTCAAGATACAGGCTCATAGGATCACGCTACCTCTCTACTGGGGCTGTGGAGCAGTGACAATGCGGATGCATTGGTGCTGAATTCTCCCCAGGTTGCATGTTGGCCACCTTAAAGATCTTGCCGTCTAACTCAGCGCAAATATCGCAAGCAGTTGGCTCGGCTATATATTCGTATTCCCGGAAGTCGTTGGCTCGGTAGTTCTCTTTCTGAACGGCCGTTTGAATTCGGGCCACTTCAGTGACGGCTAGACGTTTAGCAGCGTAAGCCGACACGTCCATCTGCTCCCTAATTAGGGGGATTAGCTCTACTGCATTCCGCCCTCTGATGACGGCCGTCTGAGTGAGTTCTGCAACAATCTTCCTTAGCTTGTCCTGTCTATCCCATATTCGCTCTGACCAGGTCGCCCCAAGATAGGGGGTGTTGATAATGGCTCTCGCCATATAGCCAATGTCCTCAGGGTCAGGAACAAAGTCTCTCATGATCCCTGCTTGCAATTCTTGCTCCTGGACAAAGGCCTCGTTTAAATACTTGTCCGTCAGCTTATGCTCATCATCAGCTAAGGCCACTAACTCCAGGTCAATATTCCGCATCAAGAGTTCTCCCCTGGACATCTTCATCTTGAGGTTGTAGAGGGCTAGCTCTCGGTTAGCCCGATCGCTAAAGTTCTTCTCCTCGACATAGCGCCGTGCTTTGTCTGCAAAGAACTGGACATCAAATTCTTCAACTAACTTCCTGACCTCTGACGGCTCGATCTGCTCTCTGAGTCCGTATCTGACGACAAAAGACTCAATTTCTTTCCTGATCTGCTCCATATAGTAGTCATGAAGCCGTTGCATGACCTTGCCAATGTCCTCATCTTGTTGTTGCCTGACTTTCATCTCTGCCTTGATCCGTCTGCGCCAATAACTGCTTGCCATGGCTTATCAGCCTCTTTCGTCTTGGTCATCCTCTTCTTGTTTGGCCTGGTCGTCCGTCTGCCGGTCACCAAATATCAAATTCTGATTTCGCAAGAGGTTAGACTCAGCCTCTCGTTGTTGCTCCTCAATCTCAGCCTTAACGTCATCCACGATAGACAAGACCGACAGCTTGGTTGCATCCGAGACCTGACCGTCTAACTGCCGGACGATCTGAGCCTCTTCCAAGACATTCCGTGGCACATTCCGTGTGAATTTATACTTCAAATCCTGCCAGGCATCTGGAGGGACGTGGCTAAGGGGTACGGACATAATAGCCTGATACATTCTATTCATAGCAGACCGCATCTTACGGTCTTTCACCTTAGCCAAGTTAGACATGGCTTGCAATTTGTAAGCTAAGGCCGTTCCACTGGAATTTCCAAAGTTCTCATCCGACAAGTTGGATACCATAGAGATCGAGAAGATTGACTCTTTCAAGAAGCTAATCAAATTCTCCTGAGTCTCGTCGGCGTTTGGTTTTTCCAGGAACGACACATCTAAGTTGGGATTGTCTCCCCACAAGTTAAAGATCCGACTATCCCGAATATTGTCGGACTCGGACTCATCTAGCTCTAGACCTATAACCTTAAGGTAGGCATCAGCGAAGTAGTCCACATCATTGGCCTTCTCACTAACGGCTTTATTAAGAGCCTTGATCAGAGTCTTGACACTCTCGAAGATCCCTTGTCTCTCATCATTGGCTATCATCTCAATGACGGGTAGCTTGCCATAGACGTGAGGCTCACGGTCAATGATCCGTGCTGTGCTACCTGCAGAAATGTCAAAGTAGATCCGCTCTTGGTCAGTGATGACCTCACCATGCCCCTCACTCATGCCCTCAGGATAGATGTAGCGTATGGCGAAGATTGGCTCATGTCGGACAGAGTCGTCATGGACAATCAGCATATTCACGGGTGACTCATAGGTCATTCGGGTCTTTGAGTCTTCGTCTTGGTAGAGGTAAATAAAGGCATGGCCGAAGATGTCCACCCGCTTGGCTAATTCAAATTCAGAGTCCAACATATTATTCAGATTTCGGAAGTCAGACACAAATTGGTCTACCTGCTCGTCATCATGGGAGACTTTAAGGGGAACACCGAGGTGATAGCCAGAGAATGTGTCCACGATATATTTAGCGTAGTTGACGACTAGTCTGTTGTCTGGCTTGTAAGGTTCTTTGGCTCGCTTGTGTAAGATGTCATGGTCTGACATATACATCCGCTCGTTCTCTAAGTAGCCATCTACTAGAGTGCGGTGTGCGTTAATGGCATCTTTGACGACATCTTCCGTGATCTCTGTCCCCTTTGGTGCTAGGATCATCTTCTTGTTAGTCACTCTTATCAATATTAGAAGCCCCCCTTAAATGTTTTCATCTTACCAGTGGTGATCCGGTCTTGCAGGCTATAGCGTATGGCATCAATACAGTGGTTGTAACTGTCCACTGGTTTATTGATATACTCTTCAGTTTGCTTGTCTTTTTGCCAAGTGTAGTTGTCCAGCTCTTCAATCGTCTTAACACAGCGCTCATCCACCACAATCTTGTGTTGTAGCATGTATTGAAGCCCTGCTAAGACTGAGCCTGGACTCTTCTTGGCATCTCTTACTCGACTTAATCCTCTTGTCCTCAATTCCTGATTAGACTTCTTCTCTGCACTATCTGCCGTGATGACTTCCTTGCCGTAGCCTAACTTCTCAATTGCCTCGGCAATCTTATCATTCATGAGGTTCTTCCTGACATATTCTTCTACTATATAGATCACTTTATTCCGTGAGTCGTGCTTGACATGCATGAATGCTGAGGGGTCGTTAATAAAGCCATAGTCAAGACCAAAGAAACTTGGTAAGCTCTTGAGTTCATCCTTGCTCAGCAAGCGCTTCTCATAGCTAGGAAAGACTAGCTTGTCTAGGGTCGCAAATTCACCTAAGGCATAAATCTTATAGTAGGCTTCATTCCTGGTAGCCAGTTCTTCAATATTCTCAACGGTCTGTTGATCTAGGAAGTGGTTGTCCTTATAGGTCGTGTGATAGACTTTGGTATTTTTTGGTTTCTTGATGAAAAAAGCTTTGTAAACCCAATTGGCCTTAGAAACCGGGTTAAACATGAGGTAGATCTGCTTCTTGGGATGCTTTTTCTCTCTCACCCTCAAGGTCAGTTGAGTGTAATCGTCAAGATTAAATTCGCTGGCCTCTTCCATGACCACATCAGAGATCCCCTTAATAGACTTGATCTTCTCAGAGTCGTCCATCCCCTTGAATAAGAATACTGCCCCGTTCGGCAACTCAATAGAAAAGTCCGACTTATTGACTTTGCAATAGTCCAAAACCTTAAAATCAGACAAGCAGGACTTGACATCTTCCCAGATCGAGTCCCGAAGCGTTGAGCCTACTTTTCGTAAGAATAGGATCTTGCGAGGGTAGGGCCAATCTCCTAGGGCCTTTAAAACGACTTTCTGGACAACCCCATGAGACTTACCACTGGATGCCCCACCGTAGTGGACCTCTGTAAAGGTGTCATAGTCGGTTAAATGCTTAAAGATATGCTTATTAAAGACCCGGCTTGGATGCTTAATATTTAATTTAATCAATCGTCATCATCATCCCACTCGCCAATGTCCAGCTCTATGTTACGATTGGTCTGCTCAATCTTCTCAGCAGGGTAAAGATCTTCCAGCTTGTTCAACTCTTGAATGGCATTAATAAGGGCATCAGATGTTCCCTTGCGAACGTAACCCTCATCTTCCCCCTGGATCGATCTAATCGCCTGGTCGTGCAACCACTTCAGTGAGTTAATGGCTTCTTCCCTGGTCCATAAAGCCTTGTTCTTATGCTCTTCCATAAGCTCCTTGTACCTCGCACGAACCTGGGGGAGTTGAGTTTTCTTCCAAGCCTCGTTGTCAAGATAATCTCCTGACTTCCCTTTGGAGGTGTAACCCGCCTTAATGAAGGCCTGTCGTTGCGTTAGTCCGCTGACAAGCCCCTGGACAAATCTCTCCTGCTTAGATGTTAATTTTCTTCCCGGCAAATTACTAACCTCCTTACTGCTTGAATTTAGGTAAATAAAAACCGCCCCTACATGGAGCGGTAAGAAAGGAACGAAAGTGCAAAATTAGAGGTGCTAGAAAAACAATTAAAACTAGCTTATGAATGAGATGTTGGACGTCAAAGGAAAAACGGCCACTATTAATGGTTGAATGCACTCTCTTTAAGAGGATTGGACTGGTCGGTGACCCAATCTTCTTACAATGCCATATTACCCCATTATTTACTGTCTTTTAATGTCCTCTTTTAAAACTTTTCGGGGAATTTGTCCCCAAAAGCCTGCAAAGCCTGTCCGTGCAATTTGTAGATCCATCTAATGTCATAATCACGCTCAACGGCAATCAGCTCAAATTTCTTCCCTTGGAAATAACGCTCAGATAAGATCATACGGTAGCGATCATCTTCTAACTGGTTAACTTCCAAGGACAACTTCAACTTATAGTTGACCAGCTTGTCCACGTCAGCGTTAATCTCGTCATTCAGCTCAAATAGCTTGGCTAGCCTCTCTTCATGACTATTACCCCCAGAAGTCTGGACATTGATGTCTTTCATCTTGACGGCTGACGTGAAGCTAGCCTTAATCAGGTCTAATTGGTTTTGTTTTTCAGTGACCTTGTTATCCAATTTCAAGCACTCTTGAAAATACTCCTTAGGTGTCATCAGACAACCTCCATTTCTGCCTTAACGGCTTGGATTAGCTTCTCCTGGTTCATGTCCTTGTCCTTCAGACTCTCCATCACGGCCTCATCAATCGTGTCCTTAGCCACAAGGTGATGAATGATAACGGGCTTGTCCTGCCCCTGTCGGTCTAGCCTGGCATTGGCCTGCTGATAGTACTCCAGTGACCAATTTAAACCAAACCAAACGATAATGTGACCCCCACGCTGGAGGTTCAGCCCATGCCCTGCACTCTGGGGGTGGGCTAAGAGTAATGGGATCTGCTTATTATTCCACGCTTCAATATTATCTCCCAATTCCTGGGCCTCTGGAAAACGGGTCTTAATATTGTCTAAGTCATGCTTAAATTGGTAGAAAACGAGGACCGGCTCACCCTGGGAGTCCTCAATAATTCGCTCCAGAACGTCTAACTTTTGCTCATGAACTTGAACTGACTTGCCGTCCGTGTCATAGATCGATCCATTAGCCAACTGGAGAAGCTTGCCTGACAAGACGGCTGAGTTGACGGCCTCAATGTCCTGACCGTCAAGGACAGCTAGAAAGTCCCGCTTAAGCGTTCGATAGAGATCCCACTCATTATCTGTCAAATCCACCTTAATGACATTGTCCACCCGCTTAGGCAAGTCTAAGACATCTTTAGCTTTCATGGACAGGCTGATGTCCTGGATCTGCTCGTAGATCTGGTCTTCCGCACCGTCTTTAAGCCCGTATTGATAGACCACATGGCCATTAGAGATCTCAGGATAAAAGTACTGCTGACGGTATTGAGTGATGGTCCTGCCCAGCCTCTTGCCACCGTCTGCCAGGTAGACCTGTGGCCACAAATCCATCAGATTATTAGGAGCTGGAGTCCCAGTCAGCCCAATAAAACGCTTAGCTCGCCCTCTCACTTTCTTTAAGGATCGAAAACGCTTAGACTTGCTGGACTTAAAGCTAGACAATTCATCAATGACGATAAAGTCAAAGGGCCAATTCGCCCCATAGTGGTTAACCAACCAGGTCACGTTTTCTCGGTTGATCAGGTAGAGGTCAACGTCCTCCTCTAGCGCCTGCTGTCTAGCCTGCTTACTCCCTAAGACCTTGGTGTAGGTCAGATTAAAGTCAAAATTTTCAATTTCAGCAGGCCAGGTATGCTTGGCCACTGAAAGAGGGGCAATCACTAAAACCTTATACTCTTGACCGAACATATGTTTTAAAGTCTCAATCACTTTAAGCGTAATCAAGGTCTTGCCTAGCCCCATGTCTAGCAGGAGTAAACTTGCAGGGTGATCAAGGATAAAGTCAACACATCTGACCTGATAATCATGCAAGGTAACAGTTGACAAAGTCGTCCACCCCCTCCTTATCGTGAATGACAATGACCTCATGACCTAAGTCCCGGAACTTCTTCCGCCACCGTCTCTGCCAGGGGGATAGTCGTCCACCCTTGGGCCGTTTCAACTCGACGAAGAAGACCCCACGATCAGAGACCACGATCCGGTCAGGCACGCCTCTTGTCCCTGGCGAAGTGAACTTCAGGCAATACGAACTGGTGTTCTCTACTTGTTCTTTAAAATATTTCTCAACTTCTCGCTCTAACATCTAGCTGCTCTTCCTTTCTCTCATCTAAGTGTGACACCCTTTTTAACGTGTCACACCCTACAAACCCAGTCATACCAAGGGTTTAGGGGGTGAGACGTGACACGTGGTGACTCTCAACTTTAGTGGTAGTATATGGGGGATATAGCCGTATAGTGTATACCTACCCTGTATAGAATATATATATATATA
>NZ_JH992962.1:79463-114165 GCF_000315445.1 Alloiococcus otitis ATCC 51267 | reverse complement strand
GTGCAAGTTCCCCTGCCCTTTGGCAGGATCCTTAGAAAGGAGGTGATCCAGCCGCACCTTCCGATACGGCTACCTTGTTACGACTTCACCCCAATCATCCAACCCACCTTCGACGGCTGGCTCCAAATGGTTGCCCGGCCGGCTTCGGGTGTTTCAGACTCTCGTGGTGTGACGGGCGGTGTGTACAAGACCCGGGAACGAATTCACCGCGGCATTCTGATCCGCGATTACTAGCGATTCCGACTTCATGCAGGCGAGTTGCAGCCTGCAATCCGAACTGAGAATGGCTTTGGGAGATTAGCTAAACCTCGCGGTCTCGCTACTCGTTGTACCATCCATTGTAGCACGTGTGTAGCCCAGCTCATAAGGGGCATGATGATTTGACGTCATCCCCGCCTTCCTCCGGTTTATCACCGGCAGTCTTGCTAGAGTGCCCAACTCAATGCTGGCAACTAACAATAAGGGTTGCGCTCGTTACGGGACTTAACCCAACATCTCACGACACGAGCTGACGACAACCATGCACCACCTGTCATTCTGTCCCCGAAGGGAACCCTTCATCTCTGAAGGTGGCAGAAGATGTCAAGAGCTGGTAAGGTTCTTCGCGTTGCTTCGAATTAAACCACATGCTCCACCGCTTGTGCGGGTCCCCGTCAATTCTTTTGAGTTTCAACCTTGCGGTCGTAATCCCCAGGCGGAGTGCTTAATGCGTTAACTCCAGCACTGAAGGGCGGAAACCCTCCAACACTTAGCACTCATCGTTTACGGCGTGGACTACCAGGGTATCTAATCCTGTTCGCTCCCCACGCTTTCGAGCCTCAGCGTCAATCATAGCCCAGAAAGTCGCTTTCGCCACTGGTGTTCCTCCATATATCTACGCATTCCACCGCTACACATGGAATTCCACTTTCCTCTGCTACATTCAAGTCCGCCAGTTTCCAATGCCGTTCCACGGTTGAGCCGTGGGCTTTCACATCAGACTTACCGGACCGCCTGCGCTCGCTTTACGCCCAATAAATCCGGACAACGCTTGTCACCTACGTATTACCGCGGCTGCTGGCACGTAGTTAGCCGTGACTTTCTGGTTGGGTACCGTCAAGGGATAGGCAGTGACTCCTATCCGTGTTCTTCCCCAACAACAGAGCTTTACGAACCGAAGTCCTTCTTCACTCACGCGGCATTGCTCCATCAGGCTTGCACCCATTGTGGAAGATTCCCTACTGCTGCCTCCCGTAGGAGTCTGGACCGTGTCTCAGTTCCAGTGTGGCCGATCACCCTCTCAAGTCGGCTACGCATCATGGCCTTGGTAGGCCTTTGCCCTACCAACTAGCTAATGCGCCGCGAGGCTATCCATAAGCGGTAGCAGAGCCACCTTTCATTTCCCCAGCATGCACTGGGAAAACCGATGCGGTATTAGCACCCGTTTCCGGGTGTTATCCCCCTCTTATGGGCAAGTTCCTCACGTGTTACTCACCCGTTCGCCACTCCGCCTCTTCCTGCAAGCAGGAAGATTTGGCGTTCGACTTGCATGTATTAGGCATGCCGCCAGCGTTCGTCCTGAGCCAAGATCAAACTCTCGTTTTAAAAGAGTTCAGGTTAACACCTGTTCTATCTTGGTTCATTGTTGTTATAAGTTTTCAAAAACTTATAAAAGCACTTGAATTGTCTCGCTTTACAAAGGTAAAGCTTAAGACCCTTGCACTTCTTGGTGTTTATCTTATTTAGTTTTCAAAGATCGAGCTATCTCTAGCTTGCTATTTTCGACAAGCCACAAGAAATATTGTACCATTTAAAATTATTTTTGCAAGTCTTTCTTTAAAAAAGATTTACTTTACATTTACATTTTCTTTATAAAATGGCAACTCGCTTAACAAAATCATTATATGATATTCTTCACTAATAGTCAATATCCATATAAAATTTTGTCAAATTTATTTTTTTGCTTTAGCCACCTATCTCGGCGACAAGTAACATAGTATCAATTTCCTATTGGCCTGTCAAGTTGTTTTTGCTAATAAATTGGCTTCTAGAGTAATCAAGCTAAAGCTAGATGGATTGCTCATCCTGAGGCTTTAATAGTTAAAAAGACAGGCAAAATCCTGCCTGTCTTTTGGTCTTTCTTATGAGTTTAGTTCTTTTTTGTAAAGGTATTCGACGTATTCATCCTTGGTTTCTAGAATATCCTTGTCACCATATTTCTTGGAATCCCAACTGTCTACTTCATATTCTCCAGCACGGTCGCCAAAGTATTCATTGTAGCGAGATTTAAACATCATGTAGAAGTGGATGACAATAACTTTTAAGATGGCATACATTGGGATACCAAAGACTAGACCGAAGAGACCAAACAAGTCTCCCATGACCAGTAAGGTAATAATAATGGTGACCGGGTGGATATTTAACCTTTTACCCATAACATTGGGTTCGATGAAGTTCCCTTCGGCAAATTGGATAATGGCCCAAACGACTAGTAATAGCAGGACTTCGGTAAAGGAATCAAAAGCGGCGATAAAAATAGCAGGAATAAAGGTTAAAATTGGGCCAATATAAGGGATAAGTGAGAGGAAACCGCCCAAAACACTTAGGGCAACAGCGTAATTGAGGCCAATTAAGGTAAAGCCGACAAACATCATCACCCCATTGGCAATAGCCACAATCAACTGGCCCTTAATGTAGGCCCCTACTTGCAAGTTGACTTCCGCCCCAATCCGGATCAAACTCTTCCGCCAGGTCGGTGGAGTCACAAACAGGAGGCCCTTAATTATTTTCTCTTCGTCTTTTAGTAAGAAAAACAAGATAACAGGAAAGATCCCAAGGGTAAAAACAACGTTTGTAACACTGGAGACCACATTGGATACATTGGTTATGCCTTGGCTAAAGATTTGGCCTAGGTTGTCAAATAAGGTATTGGATAAGTCCTGCAAACTTTGAAGAATAGTATCGAAGAAATCATTGGCTGGCAAATTAGCTAAGAGGTCTTGGATGCTTGAGAAAACATCGTTCAGAAAGACAGGGAAGCTTTCAATTAAGTTAGCGATTTGTTCGCTTAAGACTGGAATTAAGATGGCTACCAAAACGGCTAAGAAGATCAAAATAATGACAAAGACTAAAGAAGTAGCCCACATTCGGGACATTTTCTTCTCAAACAAAGAGACAAGGGGGTCTAAAAGATAGTAAAACAGAACGGCTATAATAATGGGCATTAAAATGTTAGAGAAAATAACGATGATGGGGGTAAAAACAAAATCCACCAAGGTTAAAATCAAAATAGTTAACGAAATTAAAAAGATGACAGCAAGTGTGTAAAGTAAGTTACTGCCACCTAAAAACTCAATCCATCTGGTTTTTTTCATTCGGCACTCCTCTTCAGTATGTAGCCTGGGCATTCTTTAGAAAATGCCCAGAAGTTTACATTTTTTAACGGTCAATATTCTTCATGGTTGGGAACAAGACAACATCCCTGATGGTGTGGGCATCTGTTAAGAGCATGACTAAACGGTCGATCCCAATTCCCAATCCTCCTGTTGGCGGCATCCCATACTCCATAGACTCAAGATAGTCTTCGTCTACCTCATGGGCTTCATCATTGCCGGCTTGTCTCTCTTTGACCTGGGCTTCAAATCTTTCCCGTTGGTCAATCGGGTCATTCAACTCGGTAAAGGCATTGCCATATTCATGGCCAGCAATAAAGAGTTCAAAACGATCGGTAAAGCGTCCGTCTTCAGGATTTTTCTTGGCAAGAGGTGAGATAGCGGTTGGGTGGCCATAGACAAAGGTGGGCTGGCGGAGCTTATCTTCCACAAATTGTTCAAAGAATTCATTGACCACGTGCCCATACTCGGCATAGTCTTCTACTTCAACCTGGTGGTCTTTGGCAATTTGACGGGCCTGGTCATCGGTCATCTCTTGCCAAAAGTCAACACCAGTCTCTTCCTTGATCAAGTCCACCATATGCTTCCGGTCCCATTTTTCTTCCAGGTTGATGGTCTCGTCCCCATATTCAATGACAGTAGTCCCTTTGACATCCTGGGCGACAGACCGGATCAAGTCTTCGGTTAGGTCCATCACGTCCCAGTAATCTTGGTAGGCAGTATAGACTTCCAGCATGGTAAATTCAGGGTTGTGGGTGGCATCGATTCCTTCATTTCGGAAGACCCGACCAATTTCATAGACCTTTTCCATACCGCCGACAATCAAGCGTTTCAAGTGAAGTTCTAGGGCGATCCGGAGGTAAAGGTCAGTGTTCAAGGCATTGTGGTGGGTAATAAAGGGTCTCGCTGCTGCCCCTCCGGCCTGGTTGTGGAGGAAGGGGGTTTCGACTTCTAAATAGCCTAGGCCATCCATATGCTTGCGGATAGCCGAAATAATCTGACTCCGTTTTTTAAACCGGTCCAGGCTAGCTTCATTGGCAATTAAGTCCAAGTAACGTTTACGATATTTCTGCTCAACATCAGTTAAGCCGTGGTACTTGTCCGGAAGGGGTCTGAGAGCCTTAGACAGGTGGGTAAATTCTTGGGCCCGTACTGTCACTTCTCCGGTGTTAGTTTTCATAATCCGGCCCGAAATACCGATAAAGTCACCAAGGTCAGCCGATTTATAAATTTCATAATCGTCTTCCCCTATTTCGTCTTGGCGGACATAGATTTGTACCTGACCATTCTTATCCTTGAGGTGGGCAAAACCAGCCTTGCCCTTGCCCCGTTTAGACATGATCCGGCCTGCAATGGTGACATGGCTGTCTTTTTCTTGCAGTTCCTCTTTCGAAAAGCTTTCATAGTCCCTTATAATCTGGTCTGAATAATCGGTTCGGTCAAACTTGCTACCAAAAGGGTCTAATCCCTTGTCAGCCAAGTTTTTCATTTTTTCTTGCCGGACCAACATCTGGTCATTCAAATTTTCAGTATTTTGATTAGAAGTATTATCCTGACTCATTTCCTTAACTCCATTCTATTGTAGTCTTCCAAGATTTTCATAGTAATAGTAGCAGTGTCAAGCAAATGGATGGTTACCGACTGGCCCGGGCTTGACGTCTGGCCCGTCGTTTAGCTAATTTTTCCTCTGCTGCAAGGCCAGCAGCATCCAAAATTTCAATCACCTTGTCTGGGTCTGTTTGTTCATTAACCTTGACCTTGGCCTTAGCTGATCCAGGGAAACCTTTGAGATAGTAGGAAGCATGTTTGCGGAATTCCTTGCTAGCCACCACTCGTCCTTTGAGGTCAACCAAACGCCGCAAGTGTTCTTTAGCAGTTTCAATAACCTGGCTAGGACTAGGTTGATCCAGGACTTGGCCAGTTGCCAGGTAGTGGGTTAATTGCTTGATTATCCAAGGGTTCCCTAAGGCAGCCCGGCCCACCATCAAGGCATCAGCCCCAGTTACTTCAAAAGCCTTGTCCACATCTTCTGGAGTCCGGATGTCCCCATTAGCAACGAAGGGAATGGACAAGGCTTCTTTGACCTGGGCTAAAATGTCCCAATTGGCCGATCCATCATACATTTGCAACCGGGTCCGGCCGTGCATGGCTAGCATTTGGGCCCCAGCCTTTTGAGCTGCCAAGGCATTTTCAACTGGCCACAGGTGGTCATCATCCCAGCCAGTCCGCATTTTAACTGTCACTGGAAGGTCAACCGCCTCCACCACCCGGGAAACCAGGTCATAAATATTGTCTGGGTCAAGCAAGAGCTTGGATCCGGAATCATTTTTGGTGATTTTAGGAACAGGGCAACCCATGTTGATGTCAATAATAGCAGCATCCGTTTCTCTTTCAATAAATTGGGCTGCTTCAACCATCGTCTTGGCTTCGCCCCCCATAATTTGGATGCTCAAGGGGTACTCATTTTCTTCAATATGTAGCATCCGCAAAGTCTTCTCATTGCCGTGAATGAGGGCCTTATCACTGATCATTTCACAAACAACCAAACCTGCCCCAAATTCTTTGGTGATTGTTCGAAAAGCCGAATTGGTCACACCAGCCATGGGGGCCACCACGATCTGGTTGTCTATTTCAATATCTCCTATTTTCCACACAAATTTTAGCCTCATCTTTCCATTCCAATTATTCAGACAAGCTTTATCCTAACACACTATCATCTTACCATAAAGTTAAACTGGTTCGGTCCACTTAACCATAAACTGATGCAAAAGAAAAGTCTGCAATTGCTATTATATCACGACTTCCCCCATAGCGTAACAGACTCTTGTGAATTTATACCGAGTCTTGAGTCATGTTTATTTTGACACAAAATTAAACTAAGCGTGGACAGAAAAAAAGCCAGGTCGCCTTTCTTTTTGCGACCTGACTTCTTAAGTCAAGAAAATTTAGTCAATTTGATATTTGTCAGCTTGAAGTTGGAAGATCTGTGAAACACGTGTTTTTTTGTCTTTGATCAAGTCCTTCAGGCAACCATCTTCCTTGACTTGGCCCCCTTCCAAGTAAACAGCACGATCCACTAACTTCAAGGCGGAAAAACGGTGGGTTACTAAGAGAAGAGTCTGATCCTGACTCATATGAGACATGGACTGGATGAAGTGGTCTTCATGCGTGGCATCTAAAGAAGCTGAAGGTTCATCAAACACCATCAGACCACTAAGCCCGGGCCAGCGAAATAGCTTGCCACTGACCACCTGACAAGTCTCTTTCCCCTTCAAAATCATTGGTTAAGATTTGGTCAAGGCCCTTAACAGAATGTTTTACAATTTCTGTTAGACCAGCAAATTGGACAGCTTGCTTTAGCCAAAAGGAACTATTCTCCTTGTCCAACTTGGATAGCCAGATATTTTCAGCTAGAGTGAGCGGGTAATGAGCCGGGTCTTGGAAAACCACTGTCAATAATTTTCGATAATCTTCGATTTGAATCTTTTGAATATCCTGACCATTTAACATGATCTTCCCCTTATCAGGAATATAGAAACGAGTCAATAATTTGATCAAAGTTGTTTTACCTGCCCCATTTTCACCAAGAAGGGCGATGAGGTCTCCATTTTTGATCGTCAGGTTAAAATTTTTTAATACATTACGGTCCGCGTGGGGGTATTTGAAATCAACTCCTTTAAACTCAATTGTAAATTCTTGTCTATTGTTAGTTAAAAGGGGCTGGTTAACTTCCGGCACGTCGGAAGGAAGAGTCAGGAAACGGAAGTATCTTTCCATATACAAAAGTGTATCGTAAAGAAGGGTTGATTCTTCGACCAGACTCGTCAGGCTATCCCAAGCCATAAATAGGGAGGATAAAAAGACTAAAATGTCTCCAGGCTTTACTTGCCTAGATAAAGACCGACGGATCATCCACCAAAAAGCCAAAGCAATACCTGCCGTTCCTATTAGGCTAAAGATTAAGGACACGGTTAATTGCTTATAGCGTACTCGTTTGACATCTGCTTGACCTACTTTAAAAGCTGACTCATACTTGTCTATAAAGAAAGAACCCAAATTGTAAAGTTTACTTTCTTTGACAAAGTCTTTAGTCAATACGGCTGACCGGTAGTAGTTCATCTTACGAGCTTCTGGACTTTTTGTTACCAAACTTTCAAAAGCCTCCCTTTGCAATCGATAGCTAACTAGAACCTGGGGAAGAATGGCTAGGAAAATAAAAAGAGGCAGCCAGGGGGTATATGAAGCCAAAATGATGAGAATAGCAATTCCAGTTACCAAACTACGACTAACCCCAGCCATAAAGACGATCAAGTTAACCGGGCGCCAATCCGCTTCTTCGCCAAGTAGCTGTATATCATCATAAAAACTAGGGTCTTCAAAATAAGCTAATCCCTTTAAATTAGATGCCTTGGCCATCAAATTTTGATTAATGTGAGCAATCATCTGGTCAGTCATCAAACCCTGAAACACCATTTCTAAAGGCCTTAAGCAGGACTGGACTAAGCTAAGAACAAGCCAAAGCAAAAAGAGAAGGACAATGACATTGCCCGAGCCATTGACTTCTAGACTTATTTGGTTGACCAAACTTCTAGATATCAAAAGACTAAACGGAAGAATTAGGCCCTGGCCAGGAATGACTAGTAGGAGAGCTATGGTATATGTTTTTGACGATGACCAATAAAGCCCTAAGCTCTTAACCACTAAACTAGCCATCTGTCGCATCGATTCAATGGTTTTTTCATATTAGCCTCCTTTGAATTAGATAGGGTAGAAGTTTTTAGGCAAGTATCCCTGCCTGTATTTTTTATATCCGATCCTGAAGGTTAGTAATAAAAAACATTTGTCTATTCTTTCATAGCTAAAAGGGTATACCATTTTCCTTCACAGCCGGATTGACCTTTACTTACAATCATTTATAACACCCCTTGTCACTTTTATTCCTCTTATTATCGCTGATCAAAACGAACAAGTCAATTTGAAACAAGGCTATTTCCATTATTTTCCTTTGTTCAACAACAAAATTTTTATGCCTGTCACTCCTTGGATCTCCAACTACTATTCCTTTACCATGGTCAAATAAAAAAGGCCTGCTAGTCAGCAAACCTTTTTACCACTTTATGCTTCTTGCATTTCTTCAAGGATTTCTTCTAGGTCTTCTTTGGAAAATTGGTAGCTTTGGCGGCAGAAATGACAAACTGCCTCTGCCCCACCGTCTTCTTCAATCATTTCTTTGATGTCCTCTTCCCCTAAGGAAACCAAGGAATTAGCAAACCGTTCTTTTGAGCAATTGCACTTGAATTGGATATCCATTTCGTCAACAATCCGGTAATTATCATGGCCTGCTAGGATAGACAGTAGTTCCTCAGGGCTCTTACCCTTGTCCATCATTTTAGAAATCAAGGGCAAGCCTTGGATGGTTGCTTCTAATTGGTCAATCGTTTGGGGGCTAGCTCCCGGTAGGACTTGGATCATAAAGCCCCCTGCTGTCCGAACGGTATCATCTGTATCAACCAAAACCGACAACCCCACTGAAGAAGCAATCTGTTCCGAATTGGCCAAGTAGAAAGTAAAGTCTTCCCCCAACTCACCACTAATTAGGGGGACTTGACCCACAAAGGGTTCTCTCATACCGATATCCTTGGTTACAGTCAGGCTACCATGGTCCCCAATTGCCCCTTTAACATCTAACTTACCCTTGTCATTAAGAGGGAGGCTAACATGGGGGTTTTGGATATAGGCCTTAATATCCCCCTTGGCATTGCCGTCAACCAGAAGGTAACCGGCAGGACCATTTCCTTCAATTCGGACTGTTAAAAAGACGTCCCCTTTTTCACCAGCAGCTAGTAAACTGGTCCCAATCATAGCCCGACCTAAAGCTGCCGTAGCAGTGTTCCAAGTATCATGGCGTCTTTGGGCTTCAGCAACCATGTCAGTTGCATCGGCAACATAAATACGAATTTCATCATTATAGGCTAAAGCTTTCAGCAATTTATCTGCCACAATTTTCTCTCCTTTAAACTAGTCACTTTTACCTCGTTGGTGGTCTGGTACTGACTTGGCATCTGTCTAGCCATCCCTGATCCTGGGAATAAAAAGAAGAGAAGGGTCAACCTTCTCCTCTTTAACTGACTATTTCTTAGTAGAACACACCCAGTCTCTTCAAGTCAAGCAATTGCTTTGCTTGTCCCTAGAGGCAAGATCCTTCTAGTCTTCATTTTCTTGGTCGGACTCTGATCCTTGCTTGTCTGACTCACGGTCTCCATCTGAAGAAGCTTCACTTGACTGGTTTGGGTTATTTTCACCAGTATGGCTTTCTTCTGAATCATTTTCTGAACTAGACTCTTGGTCTTTAGCTTCTTCAGAATCTTCCTGGCCTTCTTTAACCTCTTCTGGCGTGGAGTCTTCGTCGGTATAGAGGTTATCTTCACCCAAGCGTTCTTTATCCTGCTTATCAGCATCGGCCTGGGCAGCCTTGATTTCTTCATAAGAAGTTCCGATTTGTTCATCGTCATTGGCAATGTGTTCTTGCTCTTTGTTTTCTCGTGGATACTTGTCAGCCTGTGAGCTTTTCTCTGGCATTTTGCCGGTTTCGAACAAGGACTTGATTTCATTGGCATCAAGAGTTTCCACTTCAAGCAATTTCTCAGCGATGAGGGTCAATTGCTCTGAGTGCTGGCTGATAATTTCGTGGGCTTTTTTGTGGGCTTCGTTCATCAAGTTCAGCACTTCTGCATCAATGTCAGAAGCGAATTGTTGGGAGAAGGACGGATTGGACCCATAGTCGCGACCCATAAAGACCTTGTTATCCTGCTCGTATTGTACAGGTCCAAGCTTGGTACTCATCCCATATTGGGTTACCATAGCCCGGGCAATTTGGGTTGCTTGTTGGAAGTCGTTGGAGGCCCCAGTAGTTTGGGAATTGAAGAAGATCTCTTCAGAAGTCCGTCCACCTAGCAGGCCGACAATCTGTTCAAACAATTCTTCCTTGGTGACCAAGTACTGGTCTTCCTTAGGTAACATGATGGCATAACCACCTGCACGACCCCGAGGGACAATGGTAACCTTGTGAACAACGCGGGCATCACTTAAGACCATACCAACAATGGTGTGGCCAGCTTCGTGGAAGGCCACCATCCGTCTTTGCTTGTCAGAGATAACCCGGTCTTTCTTAGCCGGTCCAGCAATAACCCGGTCATGAGCTTCATCCATGTCCACGGCTTCGATAATCTTACTTCGACGACGGGCAGCGATCAAGGCTGCTTCGTTCAGCAAGTTCTCCAAGTCTGCCCCGGAGAAGCCTGGCGTTTGCTTGGCGATTAATTTGAGATCTACATCGTCTGCAATCGGTTTGTCCTTAGCGTGAACATTCAAGATAGCTTCACGGCCTTTAACGTCCGGGCTACCAACTAGGATGCGACGGTCAAACCGACCTGGACGGAGGAGGGCAGGGTCTAAGACGTCTTGACGGTTGGTTGCCGCCATGACAATAATCCCTTCGTTACCGTCAAAACCATCCATTTCAACCAGGAGTTGGTTAAGGGTCTGCTCACGCTCATCGTGGCCGCCTCCCATACCGGCTCCACGTTGCCGACCGACTGCATCGATCTCGTCAATAAAGATAATAGCGGGCGAATTTTTCTTAGCATTTTCAAAGAGGTCTCGGACACGGCTGGCACCGACACCAACGAACATTTCAACGAATTCAGAACCAGAAATGGAGTAAAATGGCACCCTAGCTTCCCCCGCTACGGCCTTAGCTAGGAGGGTTTTACCAGTCCCTGGAGGGCCCTCTAATAGGACACCGGCTGGGATGCGGGCACCGAGGTTGCCGAAGCGTTTGGGATCTTTCAAGAATTCGACAATTTCGACTAATTCAGCTTTCTCTTCATCTGCCCCGGCTACGTCAGAAAAGCGGACCTTACTTTTTTCAGGGTCCGTCTGCTTGGCTTGGGACTTGCCGAAGTTCATCACACCCCGGCCGCCACCACCGCTTTGGCCTCGACCCATGATAAAGTAGAAAAAGCCAATCAAGATGATCATTGGCAAGAGGGTTAACAGCAAGCTGGCCCAAACGCCAGTTGTGGCCTCTTCCATGGTAACCGTATCGATATCATTATCTTTAGCCAGGTTATAAACTTCCTCCACCACTATGTCATTGCGAATAATGTTCGTGGTGAATTCGCCCATATTGCGGTCCGCTTGACCAAAGATGGTTGTCTCTTCTTCATTTACTTCAGGCTCTTGACCGTTACGGAAGGTCCCCGTAACTTCATAAATGGAGCCATTGGGTTGGATACTAAATTCTTCTACCCGGTCTTCTTCAAGGTAACTTACAAATTCTGTTGAGCTTACATTTTCCGTCTGGCCCACCGTGTCATCACCGATAGCCCAGTATGCAATCCCAATCACAGCAATAAAAACCAGAATATAGAAGAATCCACTATTATAAAATTTTTTATTCATGTCTTCCTCCAAGTCTAAACATATAAAATATATGTAAATCTATGTCAATGGTAATAGTAACACACTTTCGGCTTAGCTACTATGAAGAAAGTGTGATATTTTATTTCCCTTTTTTCATAGCCAAAGACTAGCTTTGTGTTAATTTGCGTAAAATTCTTCTTTCAATACCCCGATGTAGGGAAGGTTGCGGTAGCAGTCTTTAAAGTCCAAACCATACCCCACGACAAATTTAGGGGGAACCGTAAAGCCAACCCAATTAGCTTCAATATCCACTTCCCGGTTGTCTGTTTTATCCAAAAGGGTAACAATCTTAACTGATGCTGCCCCCCGTCTATGCATGAGTTCTTTTAAGTACTTGAGGGTCCGACCGGTATCGATAATATCTTCGACAAAAAGAAGGTGACGGCCTTCAACCGATGTTTTCAAGTCCTTATCAATTCTAACTTCTCCTGAGGAAGAAAGTTGGTTGCCGTAACTAGAAACATCCATCATATCGTATTCCAAATAAATATCAAGCTCCTGGATCAAGTCGCCCATAAATGGGAGGGCTCCTTTTAGCACCCCTACCAAGAGTGGTTTTTTATCCTTGTATTCTTCTTTTAAAATTTTACCTAGTTCTTTATTTTTGGCTGAAATCTCTTCTTTTGTCACTAAGACCTCAGCTAAATCATCGTGTATGGTCATTCCTCTACCCCTCCGTCGGTATTTGCTTGTAAACAAATATGTAGTTTATTTTATCAGTTATGGCATCATTAGACAACTGACAACCTTGATAGCCAATTAACCAAAGAATTTGCCCTCTAGCATCCTCAAGCAGCCAGGCTTGGTCCCGGTCAAGGCTGGGGGCCTTCTGGTTAATAAAGATGTCTTTGATCTTTTTGTGGCCCTCCCCTCCCCTGTAGGTCATTTTGTCTCCGGCCTTACGGTGGCGGGCCAAGATAGGTAGTTGTAGACTAGTCTTAGGAATAGCTAGGGCAAGGTCCCCCTTTTCAATTGCAGGGTGGTAAGCTTCAAAAAAACCAATTTTTTCATTGGGGCTAACCTGGATCCACTGGTTTAAAGTAAGATAATAAGTTTGCCCTTGACCCTTTTTCGATCCAGACTGAGTTTTTTCCTGCCCTACTCTACGCAAATAAAATTGATCATAAGTTTTGTAAACTTGCCAAGGTCGGGCTAGGTCAAGTGAACTGTTAACCTTACCCTCTCGCAACCAGTTTAAAATCAAATCGATATAGTCTTTTTTAAAGGACTTGCTTTGGTGAAAGACTTCCTTTAAAAGATCTTGAAGTAAAAAACGCTGCAAGGCCGGTTGCAAGTCGAGAAAGGCTGGAATGGAAAAGGTTACGTCGCCCTCTTCTGTGTCGTCCACTAAGTCTGCCTTAACTCGGTCCAGCGTCTCCTGGGCCAGCTGGGTCAAGTCCCTTAAATCCTTAGCAAATTCAGCCAAGTGGGTCAAGGCCTGGTCATTTTCCTGCTTTAATTGGGGAAGAACCCTTTGGCGGAGCCGGTTACGTAAGTAGCTTGGTCTTTGGTTGGACTCGTCTTCAAAGTAGGTCAAGCCCCGGTCTTGGGCATAGCGGTAAATCTCAGCCTTACTGGTCTCTAACAAGGGACGGACTAGGTCAAAGTCGGCCCATTTCCTTTTCATCAGGATCCCCTGTTTATCTTCTAACAAGCCACCTCGGACCAGCTTCATTAAAATCGTTTCAGCCTGGTCGTCCAAGTGGTGGGCTGTCAGTAAGTGGCTATAGCCTTCTGACTCCATTACTTGCCTAAAAAACTTGTAGCGAAAGGTCCTAGCCTGGTCTTCAAAGTTTCCCTTGCCTGGCTTGTCTTGCCATCTTTTCACATAAACAGGATAATTGAAGGAATTTGCCATCTGCCGGACCCCAGCTTCTTCCGCCTGGGTCCCTGGCCGGGTCATATGGTTGACATGGGCCACCCCTATCTTAGCAGGTTGAAAACGGTCAGCCAATTCCCCTAAGGCGTAAAGAAGGACAACGGAATCCACCCCACCTGAGACTGCAAGTAGTAAGCTATCATCTTTGGTCCACAAGTGGTTTTTAACTATGTTATTTTCGATCGATTCAATCAAGTTCATGTTAAATCCACCTTGCTAGTCAAGTCTTCTTAGAGGCAGTCAAAAAAGAAAAAAACCCATGACAAGGTCACAGGTTAAAGGTGGTCTAGACTTAGCTTCGGCGACTGCCACGGCCACCCCGCTTGCCTTCAGTGTTTTTACGTAGGGATGATAAACGGTCCTCGCTATCCTTTAAGAAGGAGTTCATCATCGCATCAAAGTCTTTCTTATTATTTCGCTTCTTGTAAGGGTTGGACTTGGAACCAAATTCCTCTTTTTGTTCTTCCTTGGCCTTGGCTTGGTCTTGGCCAGCATTTGCCTGGGCCTTGCGGATAGACAGGGCGATTTTGCCATCATCAGCAATTGACAGGACTTTGACTTTAACGGTCTGGCCCTTGTCGAGTTCCTTGTGGATATCCTCAACATACTTGTCGGAAATCTCACTAATATGGACGAGACCATTTTGGCCACCGCCCAAGTCCACAAATGCTCCAAATTTCGCTATACCAGTAACCTTACCCTCGACAATACTACCAACTTCAATAGACATGTTTCTCCCATATCCTCCTAAAATATTTGATATAAGTATAGCATGTTACAGCGGGTAAATAAAGAGCTATTTCACTGCCTATTTGTCTTTAAAATGCAGGGCTACCGGGTTAATCTTTGGACCTTTTCTGTCACTTCGGTAACCCCGGTCTGGTCATACCTTACTTCCCTAACCGAGATGATGCCTGCCTGGTCTACTAAAAGGGCCGTTGTGGCAACTGTGCCAAATTCTTCACCCTTGATAAAGATCGAGGACCGGTCCTTGGCTGTTTCGGGACTCAGTGAGGGAGGCAGGTTTGGTAAAGTTTTGGCCTGTTCTTGGTCAGTCATCAACTGGGTCAAATCTTTGAGCTTGACATCTCTCTCATGGCTGGCCAGGTAGTTCTTTAACAAGCAAGCTGACTTGTCTAAACGGTGTCGGCTTAAATCATCTTGAGTGTTGGCCAGGCTATACAAACCCGGTTGGTAACGAAAGCTTTTATCCCCTGCATTTGAATAATAATGCAAGTCATCAAAACTACCATACAAGAGGTGGTAGCTATTATAGCGCCGGCGGGAAGCTTTTAAAACCCTTTCAAATTCGCCGGGTCCAAAGTCATGGGTCAAATAATCTTTCAGCAAGTGACCTCTTGACCGGGGTGGGTCTAAGTCGGGTTGCCAGTCCGTGAAGGGGTGGTTTAAGAGAGTGGCGAATTTGCCTTGCTTGGTATAGCCCAACCAAGTCCCCTTTTCTTTCAAGTCTAAACCACCCGTTACTTCAGGGTAGTTGAGCCAGGTGTGGAGGGGAACTGCCGACCGATCGTAAGCCTCATCCCGGTTGGAAACCAGTATAAAGGGGTAGTTAGGGTGGTTGTGAATCGAAAATGCTAGCAAACACATGGAGATGCTCCTTTTTAATCTATTATTTTTAGGTGTCAAAATTGGAAAAGCCATGCTAAAGGAGGAGTCCTAGCCCTTGGTCCAGATAAAAAAGCACTTCCTACAACTTTGGGCGGAAATGCTTAGGAATCTTCTGGTTCTGGGTCAGCTTTTTGTTGGTCTTCCTGCCTTGCCTCTTCTTTTTCTTGGAAGTCATCAATTACCCGTTGGTGGTCTGGAATATAGTCTTCAGGTAGGTTAAAGATAATATCCTCATCTTCGCCTAGATAATACTCACTTCGGGCCAGCTTGGCTAAGTATTCCTCATCACTTAACAAGTCCACATAATAGGCCAAATCTTCTTGGTGGGCTTGCAATGTTTCTAAATCTTCTTGAGCCTGGGCCTCTTGCGCCTTGTAATCTTGGACCTGGAAATAATTCTTGACCAAGGGCAGGCCTGGTATAGCAAGTAAGATCAAACCTACCACCATAATAAAGGCCAAACGCCGCTTCAAATAGGTCCTGCGTTTTCGCAACAGGTCCTGCTGCAGGTTATATTCACTTGTATAAGGGTTGTTTAAGTGGGTCACCTTCCCAGTTTTCGTCTCTTTCATAGGCCTGGCTCCTTATTTTTACTGGATGGTCCATTTTAGTATATCAATAAATACCGGCTTTTAAAATAGATAAACCCAGCAAATTTGTTTTTTAGCAGAGGTCTAAGAAGGTTAAAAAGACAGGGGCCAGATACTAGAATCAAGGTCAGAAGCCATTAATTTGAATAGTCTCGCTTGTAGCTTTCTTCAAGGACTGTATACAAGCTGTCAGCTTCAGCTTTTTTGGTAGTGTCTTGCAGGGAATCCACCCTTACTTTTAAGGTCTTGTTGCCAAATTCAATCTCTATCTCGTCAGCTACTTTTAATTTGGTCGAGGACTTGGCAAGCTGGCCATTGACCTTGATCCGGTCTTGGTCAGCAATCTCCTTGGCGATAGTCCGCCGTTTAATAATCCGGGAGACCTTTAAAAATTTATCCAACCGCATAGGCTCATTCCTTTCTCTCATTTTGTTCTTCTTTTTCTTTGGCTTTAATAGCTTGCCAAATTTCATTAACTTCTTTTGGACTATCTGCCTTAAAACCATCAAAGACATGGGGGTGGCGCCGGCGTAGCTTCTTGTTTATACCTTCAAGAACGTCTTCAATCGAAAAATAAGATTCTTGTTCACCCAGCTTGGCCTGGTAGACCACCTGCATCAAAAGGTCCCCTAATTCTTCGACAATATTGTCATCATTTTCTGCCTCAATGGCTGCCACTAATTCCGCCGTTTCTTCCTTAAGGTAAGGGATCAAGTCCTTACTTGATTTTTCTTTAATCCAAGCATCCCCACCGGGCCCCATGATCTCATCTGTATATGACAACAAGGTGGCAAATGACCGGCCTCGGTCATCCCGGTCCAAAGGTGGGACGTAAAGGGTTCGCAAGTTATGGACGCCCTCAAAGTGGTCAATTTTAGCTAGAGGAAGGCGGTAGACGGCCTGGTTCTTACCCCCAGCAGCATCTACCAGGTAGACGGGGTGTTCATCCGGGTATTGGTCCATTAAGGTCAACTTCAGGTCCCCAGCGACCAAGCTACTAAAAACCTGCATGACAATCAAATGTTGCTTGGTCACTAGGTCATCAGCTTGAACGGCCAAAGCATCTACTAATTGAAAACCTTCAACCGGGTCAACTCCCACTGCATTAAAGAGGTCGTCAATAAAACTTTGTCCCCCCAAGACTTGGACCTGGTCACTGGCTGCTTCTAACAAGACCGTGGTCTGCTCCCCCACCCTAGGGTGACCTGGAACGCCATAAAGGACTTCTTTATCTAGGGCTAGTTTTAAAACTTCCTGGCAGATCCGGTCGTAAACCTGGTCAAAACTGTCTGGGTAGAGGTCATAAACCCAGTCAAAGGACTCAATGGTCACCCCGGACTCCCTTAGTTCATTCACAACCGGGTGGTCTTGTGTTCGCACGTAGATCTTACCTTGGTCTATAATTCGACGGTAGATTCCCAAAGGCAGGTGGTCCAGGTCACTGGGGCCTAAACCGAAGATTTTTATCGCGTGTGTCTTAGTCATAATAGCCTCCAACTTTCTTGAGTATTTTTGCAAAGGGAAGAGAATCCAGGCTAGCTGGGTCTAATATTTTTAGGCGCAAGCTAGCAAGCGTATAGAGAATGAGGCCAAGACCGGACAAGGCAGCTGCTTCTAATAAGGCTCCTAGCCGGCCTTGGTCTGGGGACAAATTAGCCAGGTAGGAGACCGGCAAATACATTAGCCCGTTAGCCAAGAGGTATTTGACTAAGAAGCGAGCCTGAAAGATAAATTGCCAAATTTGCCGGGGAACTTGGATAAACATGATCAAGCTTAACAAGGCCGTCAAGACTACTGTCAAACTACCAGCCCCCATGATCCCAGCTGACCGAATTAAAAGAGGGTTGAGGAGGGCTTTTAGTCCCAAAACGAATAAGATGGCATAGCCCGTAAAATGGTCAACCGAAGTCGACTGCAAAATGGCATGGAGGGTCAAGCTAATGGAGAGAAAAAAGACGAGGGCCATATAAAGCTGAAGGACTTGAGTTCCTTTTGAATCCGCAAAAAAGGCTTGGTTAAGCAAGGGCATGACAGCAATCAGCCCTAAACTGGTCGCTGATCCTAAGACCAAGCTTAACTTGAAGGTAGACTGGGACAGCTTCAACCAACCTTTATAGTCTCCTCGGTTAAAGAACTGGGTCAAACTAGGAACTAGGTTCATGGCCATGGCCAAGGCTAGTGTCAAGCCGACCTGGGCAAAGGGTTGGGCCCGGTCATATACGCCTTTGGCTAGCATGGCTTGTCCGGCTGGCAGTCCTGCTTGCTTGAGGTTTTTAAAAACGGTAAAGGAATCAAGCAATTGGAAGAAGAGTAAAAGACTGTAGACAATAACAGTTTGGCCACCTTCTAAGATAAAAGCTTTGGCCATCCCAAAACTTGGCATGCTGAAGCCAAAGCTTTGCCCCAGCCCACCGTCACACCGGTTAATAAACAAGAGTAAGACCAGGCTAGCTAGGAGGGGTGAGAGAATAGAAGAAGTCATGGCTAAGCCCCCATCTGGTAGAAGGATATATCGAGCCTGGTAAAGGCAAGGGCTGCTAAAATAATAATGGTCACCCGTCCCAGCTGTTCCAAGACCTGGGACAAGGCAACGGGAGCCATATCAAGTTTAGACTGGAAAAAGCCTCGGCTAGTTGCCAGGAAAGGAATAAAAAGGTAAAAAAGACTGACTAATTTAATCATAGTAGACAGGTGGCCGTCCCCCATCACTTGGGCCAAGCTTCCTGATAAGGCAAAGAGTAAGAGGCTAAGGGGCAGGGAAAGCATGACCAGGAGGGTAAAAATTTTTTGGGCCTGGTTTAGTCGGTCTTGGTCAGTTTGACATTCGGCCAAAAACTTGGAAATAAAAACCGGCAGACCAGAATAGGTGAAAACTAAACCGATGCCGTATAAGGGATAGACCTGCTGATAGACATAAAAGCCGGCGTCCCCAGTTAAATTTTGCAAAGGGACCTTGTAAACAGCGCTTAAAAGCTTAGACAGCAAGAGGGCTAGGGCCAGTAAACTAATCCCTCGAAAGGGGTGACTAGTCGGGGTAAAGGGTCCACTTTTTTGCATGGGATGACTCTCCTTTCCCTTAGCCATGAGACTTGGCCCCTCCCTCTTTAACTACACCTGGAGTGGCTGGGTCTTTGTCTGCTTCTTTTTCCCTACGGTAGCCTGCTAAAGATTGGGTAAAGTCCAACAAGGCTTTTAACCAAGTTGCTTGGTCGGTGTTGCGGCTCAAAATAAAGGAAACCTGGAGCTGGTTTTCGGTTTTCATATCAGTTTTAACCGGTATTCCCTTGAGAGCCTTGAAGATAGCTGCCATAGGGAAGACGGTAAGGGCTGGTTTGGCAAAATCAATCTTAATTTTCTTGCCAGTATTTTCAATTTTTTCGACCAGGCTCTCTTCACTATAGTGCTTGAGCAAGCCTACCTGTAAGAGTAGGTCCACTTCTTCAGGGAACTCGCCAAAGCGGTCAAGTAGTTCATCTTGAAGGTCCCGGTAGTCTGCTTCTGATTCAAGCTGGCGGATGCGTTTATAGAGGTCAATTTTTTGAGACTCATCTTCAATATAATCGCTTGGTAGGTAGGCATTGAGTGACAAGTCTAATTCGGCTGAAGTAGCCTTTCTGACTTCCTGACCACGTTTTTTGGCAACTGCTTCTTCTAACATCTGGGAGTAGAGGTCAAACCCAACAGCATCGATAAAGCCGTGTTGCTCCTTGCCGAGGAGGTTGCCTGCCCCACGGATGGACAAGTCCCGCATGGCAATCTTGAAGCCTGACCCCAGTTCAGTAAAGTCTTTGATGGCTTGTAGGCGGCTTTCGCTCACCTCAGTTAGAACCTTGTCAGCCTGGTGCATAAAGTAGGCATAGGCAATCCGGTTACTTCGGCCGACCCGTCCTCTAAGCTGGTAGAGCTGGGATAGGCCCATCCGGTCGGCATCTTCCACCAGCAAGGTGTTGACATTGGGCATGTCCACCCCTGTTTCAATAATGGTTGTCGTCACTAAAACATCATACTCGCCGGATAAAAACTGGTAGAGTCGCTCTTCCAGTTGGTTTTCAGTCATTTGGCCATGGACATAGGTCACTCTAGCTTCCGGCACAAGGGCCTGGATATCACTCATCCGTCTTTCAATGGTGTCCACCCGGTTGTGGAGGAAGAAAACTTGCCCGTCCCGGGCCATTTCTCTTTCGATGGCTTCCTTGATGACAAGCTCGTTCATTTCCATTACATAGGTTTGGACCGGGTAGCGATTGGCAGGAGGGGTTTCAATGACGGATAGGTCCCGGACCCCCAGCATGGACATGTGGAGGGTTCTGGGAATTGGAGTAGCGGTCAAGGTCAGGACGTCCACTAACTCTTTTAACTCTTTCAACCGCTCCTTGTGTTTGACTCCAAAGCGCTGTTCTTCATCAACCACCAAGAGACCCAAGTCTAAAAATTGGACATCCTTAGACAAGAGGCGGTGGGTCCCTACCACCACATCCAGTGTTCCATCTTTCAAGCGGCTGATGGTTTCATCGATTTCTTTTTTAGTCTTGAACCGGCTCATTAGACCAATTTCTACTGGAAAGTCAGCAAAGCGGTCTAGCATGGTTTCATAGTGTTGCTGGGCTAAGACGGTAGTGGGAACTAAGAAAGCGGCTTGCTTGCCTTCTTGTACAGCCTTAAAGATCGCCCGGATGGCCACTTCCGTCTTGCCGTAACCAACGTCCCCGACCAAGAGTCGGTCCATGGGTTTGTCACTTTCCATATCGGACTTGACTTCCTCCGCCGACCGAAGTTGGTCTTCCGTCTCCTTGTAAGGGAATGAAGCTTCGAATGCAGCTTGGTAGTCATTGTCTTTTTCAAAGGCGTAACCCTTTTGGCTCTCCCGACTAGCATAGAGGTCGATCAGGTCGTCGGCAATATCTTCCACTTGACTTTGGACCTTCCGCTTGGTTTTGGCCCAGGATGTCCCCCCAAGCTTGTTGATTTTAGGGGTTTTTCCTTCAGAAGCCACATATTTTTGCAGGAGGTTGAGTTGGCTCACGGGAATATAGAGTTTGGAACCTTGGTCGTATTCTACTGCTAGATAATCCTGGTTTATCCCATCAATCGTCATGGTTTCCAGACCTTGGTAGCGGCCGATCCCATGCTGGGTATGGACCACATAATCCCCTGGCTGGAGCTCATTATAGCTTTTGAGTCGTTCCGCATTTGACACTTGTCTCCGGCGGGCTTTTTTCTTGGTGACCCGGTTAAAGAGGTCGGATTCCGCTATCAGGGCAAGCTTGGTGCCAATTAATTCAAAGCCTTCAGGGATGGCTTGGGGGATCACTTGAACCTGACCGACTTCAATTTGGTTTGGGTCAGTTAATAAGCAAGGAATGTCAAAATCGGCAAAGGTCGCTTGAATTTCTTGTGCCCGGTCCTCATCTTCGGCCATAACAACAACAGTGTAGTTCTGCTTGACATACCGCTCCATTTCAGTTTTTACCATGGGCATCTGGCCAAAGAACTTTTGCATCTGCCGGTAGTGGATGGGGGTGATGGAGTCCAGTTTCAAAGACCCCATCCCTTTTTGGAAAAGCGAAAAGTAAATTTTACCTTGCTTTTTGTTCCCCATTAAGTCCCTAAAGTCCTGACTAAAGCTGAGGTCATGAAGGATCTTGCCCCGAGACAATTGGTCGGTCTGCCAAAGGGCTTCTTCGTCATTTAATTGGGCATTGTTTTCAATTACTCTGGGATACTCGTCTACTAAAAAGATAGCCGACTCTTTGGCATAGTCTAAAATACTCGTCTTGTCAGGATAGAGAAGGTCTACGAAAGGAGCTAGGAGATCAGAGTTTTCACCGGCTTTGAGACTGTCCTCAACCCGGGTCATATTTTGGGCCAGGTCTTCTTTCAAGTCTTGGTCCCTTAATTTTTGCATGGTATAGTCTAGCTTGTCATTAAAGGCTTTGAGGGCTTGGGCTTGGTTGTCTTCGGTTAAAAAATAGTCCTTAGCTGGTAGAATACGGACTTGGTCAATGTTCTCGACTGACCGCTGGCTTTCCAAGTCAAACCGACGCATAGAGTCGACTTCCGTATCAAAGAGTTCAATCCGGACTGGGTCTTGGTAGCCGATCGGATAGATATCAATGATCCCACCCCTTATACTGAACTCACCGGGCTTGGCAACTTTTTGGTCATGACGGTAGCCAATCTGAACCAAGTGCCGGCTGAGGCCATCTAAGTCTAAATCAGAAGCCATTTGAATCGTCAAAGGCATCTTACGGTAGAGGTCCAGGCTAGGCAAGAGCTTGCGGACTCCGGCCAAGGGGATGATAACAATCCCTGGCTGGCCTGAAGCCAAAAATTCCATGGCCTCCACCCGGTCTGCCACAGCTTCCGGGGACGCAAAGGCCATTTCAGCGTGGAGGACATCATTGGTTTCAAAAACATAGATTTTATCTTGGGGTAAAAAGTCACTTAAACTGCTAGCCAACTTATTAGCATGGAAGCTATTTTGGCTAATCCAGATAATCTGGTCTTGCTTTTCTTCTAGCAGAGCATAGGAAAAAAGGGCCCGGGCCGAACCAGCAATACCGGTGACCAGGTGGGTCTGGCCTGGCTGGACTTGTTGAAAGAGTGACTGGATGTCATCTTGTTTTTTAAATAGGTCAATTAGGCGGGTCACGCTACATTCTCCTTTGAAACAGAAATAGGATGCACCGCAAAAGCAAGGGTGCATCACAGGTCTCTATTAGTTAAACTTGCTCATCACTTCTTGAAAGGGCATGCCTTCCCCCCAGGCTTGGAGGGCCTTGTAAGAGTGGGTTACCGCCTCCATCATAGCCTGGTGGTCTTCTTGGGGGAATTTGCTTAAGACATGGGAGACCACTGACATCTTGCCCTTGGGTCGGCCGATGCCAATTTTTATCCGGTTGAATTTTTTACTACCGGTCTCCTTGATAATACTCCTTAAGCCATTGTGGCCCCCATGCCCTCCCTGGTCTCTCAGCCTGACCCGGCCAACAGCCAAGTCTAAATCATCATGGACAACGACCATGTCCGACCCTTCATCTAAATCGTAGTAGTCCAGCCAAGGTCTGACAGATTGGCCAGAGAGGTTCATAAAGGTTTGGGGTTTGATCAGGAAGACTTTTTCGCTCCCCATCCGACCTTCAGCATAAACCGATTGAAACTGACTCTTGTTAAAGGCTAACCCCATTTGAAAGGCGATCTCATCAAGGGTGATAAAGCCGATATTATGCTTGGTTGACCGGTACTTGTCGCCTGGGTTGCCCAGTCCAAAAATTAACTTCATCCTGTCTCCATACCTTCCTAGTAGTCTAAAAATCCGATAAGCAAAAAAGCTGGGCTCCTGCCCAGTAGTTTTCAAATTTCATTCCTTCTAGCTATGGCTGGTAAACACTGTCCCACATTTAGGGCAAGTTATCCGGAGCTTTTTCCCTTCATCTACCCGCAATTTTTGCTGGCATTTGGGGCAAATGACAATAGTTTTGTCATTAGGCCTAGCGGGCTCAGTTTGACTGCTTTGGGCTCTCTTTTTACCTGAATTGAAGAAAGCGTGAAGCTTTCTCCCAAAGGATTTAACTTGACCCTTGACATCTTGGTAGATAGCCTCTTCTTTCCTCCGGTTAGCTGTCTCCTTGGACAAGGGTCTGAGCAAAGCATAGGCTAGTAGGGCCAAGCCCAAGTAAAAGGCTAGCCTAGTCGATAAAAGATTACTCAAGGCTAAAAGCAGGATGGCTAGGAGGACTAAAAATTTAGAAAAGCCATCTATTTTGCCGTAGCGACCATGTAAGTAAAAGTAGATTTTTTCCAACCACTTCATCTAGGGACTCTCCTCCTCAACCGGAAAGGAAGTATTCTAGCTCAGGCCCTATTGTACCAGAAGCAAAAAGCCGGGACAATAGAGGTAAGAATTGCGGTCTAGCCACTTAACCTCTGTATATGTAGTTAAAAAGGAGGGGATCCCCCTCCTTCTGGCTCTTAAGCTTCCTCTTCTTCTTCCGGAACTTCTTCACCTGGTTGGATGATAATCCGTTCATTACGGACAAAGTCCTGTTCAGGGTCTACCGTATCATCTACCTCACCGAGATCTTCTTCGGAAGTCCCAGCGTATAAGACGATTTCGTCCTCAACGCCATCAACAGAGTAAGTATATTCAACCTCATTCTCTGCCTTGTCAAGGATAGTTCCATCTTCGTCAGTAATGTAGACGTAGAATTGTTCGACTCCTTCATCTGGCAAAATATTGAGGTTAATTTCAGCTTGAGGGCCAGAACTGGTTACAACATAGCCATCATTGGTCCATTCGCCTAAAACTTCAAGACCAACCGGGACAACTGCTTCCCCGTCAGTTCTTTCAGCTGCCTTGTCAAAGGTGTCTTGGCTGTCAGCTTCGTCACCTTCACCATCAGCTGCCTCTTCCTCTGAATCTTCTTCAGTGGCTTCGTCATCTTGGCCTTCTTCGGTCTCTTCTTGGTCTTCTGCTGGCTCTTCAGTCGCTTCTTCAGTTTCAGCAGGGTCTTCAGCTTGGTCTTGGCAAGCTGCCAAAGTTAGAGAAGAAACGGCCAATAAACCGATCAATTTTTTTAAGGTCATTTCTATATCCCCCCTAATATTAGTCGATATAAATTATTTTAACATAAATAAAATATAATTAACATATAAAAGCTCTCTAAAACGGATTAATTTTACATGGAAACTTAATTAGGAATGATCACATCTTCTTGGTCTTGGATACCAGATTCGTCCTCCTGGTCTTCTAAGTTGCCCGGACTAACTTCCTGACCGTCATCGTTAACGGCATGGACATCTACCACTAGTCGGTGGGGCAAGACAATGGCAGATTCGCCCGGCTTGCTGATCCATCCCCTTTTCACCCCAATTTGGTTGGGGCTATTGTCTTCCTTGTT
Organism: Alloiococcus otitis ATCC 51267; assembly: GCF_000315445.1. Lineage (GTDB taxonomy): Bacteria > Bacillota > Bacilli > Lactobacillales > Carnobacteriaceae_A > Alloiococcus > Alloiococcus otitis. Next base: position 89,312 of record NZ_JH992962.1, on the reverse strand, counting down.
CCGAATCCGGTCACCATCAACCTCAATAACGTTATACTGGCCCTCCCCTGGGTAGAGGGTAAATTCTTCATGGGGGGTCTCCTCCGATAATTCCGTCGAATAGACTTCTTGGCCATCGATGGTCACTCTGGCCACAACTTTAACGGCCTGGTCATCTAATTGCTGGAGTTGGTAGGCGTAAATGCCATGAGGAATAAAAGAGCTGGCAAAGAGGATGGCGATGATGAGAATATCCAAAACTTTCATCTGCTGCAAATGGAGCTTGATTTTTCCTAACACGACTTCAACCTCCTCATCCGTAACCAGGCTCAAGCATGAAAGGCCTTTGCAAACTTCTAGCCCACATAAGGCAAGACAGGCTCAATTTGCTTTTCTTTTATGGCCTGGTTTAGCGCATATGTTTAAATTGTTTCTCAAAGAGAGGGGAGACAGGGCGGTTTTCATGGATTCGCTTAATGGCATGGCCTACTAGTTCTCCGACAGAGACGATTTCTAACTTGTCAGATTTTTTCTCTTCAGGTAAATAGATCGAGTCGGTGACCACCATTTTTTGAATCGGCGAGTCTTCAATCCGTTCAATAGCTGGTCCTGAAAGAATCGGGTGGGTGGCAGTAGCATAAACGTCTGTTGCACCGCGGTCAACCAAGGCCTTGGCCGCCGATGATATTGTTCCTGCCGTGTCAACCATGTCGTCAATTAAAATACATTTCTTACCGGATACTTCCCCGACCAAGTTCATAACTTCGGATACATTTGGTTTAGGCCGTCTTTTGTCCACAATAGCAATAGAACAATTCAAGAATTCAGCCAACTTGCGGGCCCTGGTCACGCCGCCATGGTCTGGTGAAACAACAACCACGTCATCACCGCTCAAATCTCGGTCTAAAAACCAATCAGCTAGGAGAGGCGCCCCCACCAAGTGGTCAACGGGGATGTCAAAGAAGCCTTGGAGTTGGGAGGCGTGGAGGTCGATAGTGACTACCCGGTCAGCACCAGCTGTTGAAATCATATTAGCCACAAGTTTAGCAGTAATTGGCTCACGAGAAGATGCCTTCCGGTCCTGTCTAGCATATCCATAGTAAGGGATGACGACGTTAATAGTTTTAGCAGAAGCCCGTCTCATGGCATCAATGGTAATCAACAATTCCATCAGGTTGTCGTTGGTAGGAGCAGAAGTGGATTGGATGATGTAGACATTGGACCCCCGGCTACTTTCGTTGGGGCTGATTCTGGTTTCACCATCAGAGAATTTCGACACGGTAATATCACCTAATTCGACTATAACATCTTCAGCAATTTTTTCAGCTAAAGGCCGGTTGGAACTCAGGGCATAAAGCTTGATACTCGCATTGGCTTGACTTTTTGTCATAATATACTCCTTTTTCATCCTTGATCTTTATTTTTTGTGTAACCATCTTTGTTGACTTGTCTGGACCGGGCAATAGCCAGGCTATCTTGCTTGACATCCTCTGTAATGGTAGAACCAGCTGCCAGGAAGGCCCCTGCTTCAACTGTCACCGGAGAAACAATCGTAACATTGCTTCCAATAAAGGCATAGTCCCCGATCACTGACCGGTGTTTGTCCTTGCCGTCATAATTGGCAAAGATCACACCACAGGAAACATTAACTCCCTGGCCGACTTCTGCATCTCCCACATAAGCATGGTGGCCTAGCTTGGCTTTTGATTTAACTAAGGATTTCTTGATTTCAACATAATTCCCCACATGGACCGATTCTTGCAAGATAGCTCCAGGTCGTAGATGGCTGTTAGGACCAATATCGGAATTGGGGCCGATAATGGCTTCTTCAATGGTCGACTGCTTGACGACTACCCCATCTCCCAATTGAGAATCTTCAATAATCGAATGAGCTCCAATGTGGGCATCCTGGCCAATTTCTGTCTCCCCTTTTAAGTAAACACCAGGTTCGATGACTGTATCTTGACCAATGGTGACGTTAACGTCAATATAGGTTGATTCGGGGTCGATCAAGCTGACCCCATTTTTCATATGGGCCTGGTTAATCCGGCGACGCATCAGAGTATTGGCCCGTGACAGAGCCACTCGGTCGTTCACCCCTAAAGCATCCGTATTATCATCCATTTGGTAGGCGCCTACCAAGTCGCCTTGGTTTTTTAAAATCTCAATGACGTCAGGCAAGTAATATTCTCCTTGGGCATTATCATTTGAGACATGGTCCAAAGCTTGAAAGAGGGCTTGGTTGTCAAAGCAATAGGTCCCGGTATTGATTTCCTGAACTTGTTTTTCCTCTGGGCTGGCATCTTTTTCCTCAACGATCTTGGCCACTGTCCCGTCTTGGTTACGGATAACCCTCCCGTAACCATAAGGGTCTGCTTCATGGGCAGTCAGGATAGACCCTTTTAGCTGGTGGGCCTCATGGTAGTCTAGCAAGGACTCAATCGTTTCAGGACTAATCAAGGGAGCATCCCCACTGAGGATAATCGAGATTCCTTCCTTATCCACCAACATTTCTTTGGCCTGCATCACCGCATGGGCTGTCCCTAGCTGTTCTTCCTGGAGAACATACTGGCTTTTATTGCCCAGGTAGTCTTGAACTAGGTCAGCGCCGACACCAGTTACGGTGACGACTTGGTCAACACCAGCTTCAAGGGCTGCATCCACAGCATAAGCTACCATGGGCTTGCCCATAACGGGGTGCATGACCTTGTATAACTTGGATATCATCCTAGTTCCTTGGCCAGCAGCCAAGACAATTGCATATCGATTCATGTGTTCAATTAGCTCCTATCCACCTGTATTTCCTTATCCATCATACCATACATGTAAAGCGTGTACATAGTGCTTACAACATAAAATAGCAAAGATTACGGTAAGCTATAAAGCCCAATAACTAGGAATCAAAGAGGGAACCGAGGGCAAATTCGATGGTCTTTTGGTCTTCGTCTATCTGGGCCACGCTGATTAAGGTTTGGTAGTCTTTGGGTTTGTCACTTTTGCCCACTAAATTCTCAACAACTACTGCTGACCCAATTAAGTTAGCTTTAAACTCAGCCAGCAAGGACCGCATCCCTTCAATGGTCCCCCCACTTCGGATAAAGTCATCAACCACCAAAACATTGGTCCCTTCTTCCAAACTTCTTCTTGACAACTCCATTTTTTCGACCCTTTGACCACTTGCGCCTGAAACATAGTTAACACTCACAGTTGACCCTTCTGTTACCTTGGGGTCCCGGGTCACAATTTTAAAAGGGACATTCAAGTAACTTGCCACGCTCTGGGCTACGGCGATTCCGCTAGTTGCTACAGTCATGACTGTATCGATGTCTTGATCCAAATACTGGTTGGCAATAACTTTTCCGATGACCTGGAGCCACTTAGGGTTGCCTAAGATATCTGACAAATAGATGAAACCACCCGGCAAAAGTCGCTCAGTGTGGTTGATTTCATCAATCAAGTCTTGAACCATTACCTCCTGGTCTTCCTTGGCTAGGCGGGGGATAAAACGTGCCCCACCTGAAGCCCCTGGTATGGTCTCTAGCTTCCCAATTTTCTGACTTTCAAACCTTTTCTTAATAATAGCCAAATCTTCACTAACACTAGACTTAGCAGCTTGAAAACGGTCAGAAAAATAAGTTAAGGAAACAATTTCAAAGGGGTGGGTGATGAGGTAGTAGGTCAAGTCGACTAAACGTTCACTTCGTTTGATTTTCACGTATATTCCTCCTTTCATCATTTAATATCGTTCGGTTTTGTCACAATATTTATTGTACATGATTTTTAAAAAAAGTATAGGGAAACTTGTGGATCTCAACCTAACTTGACTAAAAATCCACCCTTAACCAAGCCTTTATCCTGGTAAAAGGGTGGAATATTTAATCTTATTAAAGCTAATAGGTATATTTTATGTCTAGTCTTACTGGGCATCATCCAATTCCACTAGGAGGTCATTGACTTCAATCGGGTCTCCTTCAGTCACATAGACATTTTTGACCTGGCCACTTTGGTGGGCCCGGACAGTGGTTTCCATCTTCATGGCCTCGGTAATGACGATAGCCTGGCCTTTTTCAACAGAGTCTCCTGGTTTAACCAGGATTTCCAGTACGGATCCCGGCATGGTCGCTGCCAAATGATGTTTATTGGAAGGCTCTGCTTTTTTACGGACCGCCTTGGTGCTGGTAATACTTTGGTCTTTGATATCAATCGCCCGCTCTTGGCCGTTGAGTTCAAAGTAAAGGGTTCGGTTGCCCTCAGGGTCAGGATCAGAGATGGAGTTCAATTTAATGATCAAGGTTTTTCCTTTTTCAATGGTAATCTCAACCCGCTCGCCTTCCCGCATACCATAAAAGAAGGTGAGGGAGTCAATCTTGGTGACATCCCCAAACTCTTCGTAGAGCTTGCGGTAGTCCAGAAAGACTTGGGGGTACATTACATAGGAAAGGACTTCTTCTGGACTTGGCTCATAGCCGATAAGGTCTTCTAACTCTGCTTTGACCGCTTCAAAGTCCACCGGGTCCAAGTAATCACCGGGTCTGCCTTCAATCGGCTCTTTATCTCCCAAGATGATGGACTGGAGTTTTTTTGGAAAACCGCCCACCGGTTGGCCCAACTGCCCTTGGAAAAAGTCGATAACTGATTGCGGGAAGCTGAAGCTAGAGCCTTTTTCATAAATCTCCTCTTCGGACAAATCGTTTTGGACCATAAATAAGGCCATGTCCCCCACAACTTTAGAAGATGGGGTGACCTTGACAATATCACCAAACATTTGGTTGACCCGGGCGTACATGTCCTTGATTTCCTCCCAACGGTCTTCTAGGCCAATACTTTTAGCCTGTTGTTTTAAGTTAGTGTATTGGCCACCAGGCATCTGGTGCTTGTAAACTTCAGTCGCAGAAGCCGAGACTGCTTCCTCAAAGGCCTGGTACTGGGTTCTGACATCCTGCCAATATTTGTTGATTTTTTCCAAGTTATTGATGTTTAACTCAGGGGCTCTTGGGGTGTTCTCCAAGGCATAGTAAAGGGAGCCAATGCTTGGTTGACTAGTGTTGCCCGAAAAGGCATTTTCAGCCACATCGACAATATCCACACCAGCCCGGGTAGCTGCTGCATAACTGTAGATCCCATTGCCACTGGTGTCATGCATGTGGAGGTGGATAGGCAGGTCCACTGCCTCTTTGAGGGTAGAGACCAAGCGATAGGCAGCAAAGGGTTTGAGCAGGCCGGCCATATCCTTAATAGCAATGATGTGAGCCCCCAGCTTTTCCAGTTCCATGGCCAATTTTTTGTAGTAATCTAAGGTATACTTACTTTCCCCCTCATGGTTGAGGTCGCCAGTATAGCAGATAGCAGCTTCAGCAATCTTGTTGTTGTCCCTAACGTATTGGATACTTTTTTCCATTTGTGGGACCCAGTTCAAGCTGTCAAATACACGGAAAATATCGATCCCATTTTTAGCAGCTAGGCCAATAAATTCCTCCAATACATTGTCTGGCATGGCAGAGTAGCCTACCCCATTGGACCCCCTAAAGAGCATTTGGAAGAGGGTGTTAGGCATGAGTTGCCGCATTTTTTTGAGTCGCTTCCACGGGCTTTCAGACAAAAACCGGTAGGCTACATCAAAGGTGGCCCCACCCCACATCTCGTGGGAGAAAATTTGTGGCAGGGCTTGTTCAGTCTCTTGGGCTATGTTAAACATATCGTAAGACCGCATGCGGGTAGCAAGAAGACTCTGGTGAGCATCCCGGAAGGTGGTATCGGTCAAAAGCAAGTTGTCTTCAGCCTTGACCCTGTCTGCTACAGCTTCAGGGCCTTCTTGGTCTAAGACTTGCTTGTAGCTTGGACTAGCTTGGTCTACAACTTCCAACTTGCTTGGGGTTTTGGGCTTGAGAAGGCGGGGTTTTTCCACATTCCCCACACCAGGATAGGCGTTAACCGTCACGTCTGAGATAAAGCGGAGGGCCTTGTTCCCCCGGTTCCTCTCTTTGGGAAACTCAAATAATTCCGGCGTAGTATCAATAAAGTTGGTTGAGAAGTCCCCTGTTTGGAAACGGGGGTGGCGGACAACATTGGCTAGGAATGGAATGTTCGTCTTGACACCACGGATACGGAACTCCCGCAAAACCCGCTCCATTTTTTGGCTGGCCTTGGTAAAGCTGCGGGCATGGACAATGGCCTTAACCAAAAGGGAGTCGAAGAAAGGGGTCACGACCGTCCCGGTGAAACCATTGCCGGCATCCAGCCTTACCCCAAAACCACCCGGTGACCGGTAAGTATTGACCTTCCCTGTATCTGGATAGAAGTTATTCAAGGGGTCTTCTGTCGTAATTCGGCACTGGATGGAATAGCCGTTCGTTTTAATCTCTTCTTGTTGGGGGATATCTATATCCTGGTGGAGGTCTAAGCCACTAGCAATTAAGACCTGGCTTTGGACAATATCGATATCTGTAACCATTTCCGTAATGGTGTGTTCCACTTGGACTCTGGGGTTGACTTCGATAAAAAAGAATTCTTCCCCTTCAACCAAAAACTCAACCGTTCCTGCATTTAAGTATCCTACATGTTGAGCTAACTGAACAGCTGCATCACAAATACGCTGGCGGACCTGGTCAGACAAGGTCACTGAAGGAGCAATTTCAACGACCTTCTGGTGGCGCCGTTGGATGGAACAGTCCCGTTCAAATAAATGAACGACATTGCCGTTTTGATCACCTAAAATTTGGACTTCAATGTGTTTAGGGTTTTCTAAGTAACGTTCGACATAGACATCACCCCGGCCAAAAGCAGCACGAGCTTCTGACTGGGCTCTACCAAACTCTTCTCTGATTTCGGCTTCATTGTGGGCAACCCGCATGCCCCGACCGCCACCACCCAAGGCAGCCTTCATGATAATCGGGTAGCCAGCTTGGTTAGCAAAATCGACCGCCAATTGACTATCTTCAACTGGACCGTCAGAGCCAGGAATAGTGGGAATGCCAGCTTCTTGAGCTACTGCCTTGGCCTTCAGTTTGTCACCAAACATGTCCAGGTGTTCGACTCTTGGACCAATAAAGGTAATGCCTTCCTCCTGGCAACGCTTGGCAAATTCCAAATTTTCGGATAGAAAACCATAACCCGGATGGATACCGTCCGCCCCACAATCTTTGGCCACTTGAATAATTCCTTCAATATCTAAGTAAGCATCAATGGGTTTTTTGTCCTCACCAATAAGGTAAGCTTCGTCTGCTTTAAAGCGGTGAACACTTCCCTCATCTTCTTGGGCATAGATAGCAACTGTCGCAAGCCCCAGTTCACTCAGGGCGCGAAAGATTCGAATAGCAATTTCACCTCGGTTAGCAACGAGAACTTTTTCCATAAAATCAATCCTAACACTAAATATTAATGAGCATTATGGTCTATTATAGCAAAAGCAGGGCTACAAAAGCACACCTAACCCCTTGAAATAGAGGCTAGGTGTGCTTTAAAAAAATTATAGTTAGCTTGGAAATAGCACCTAGTCTTTAGACTTGATTAAAGAAACCAAGGCAAAGACCAAGATCAAAATCAGGGTAATGGTGGCTCCTGGAGGCGTCCCGTATAGGTAGGAGAAGATCAAGCCCCCTGTTGTCGCAACCAAGCCTAGGAGGATGCCGATAAAAATAACTCCTTTGAAGCTTTTGGACAGTCGCATAGAGATAGCGGCCGGTAGAATTAAAACCGCCGAAACCAGCAAGGCCCCCATAATCGGCATGATAACCGCTATGGTGATCCCTGTTAAGACATTGAACAAAATGGACATTAATTTGACTGGCAAGCCTAGAGTATAGGCTGTTTCTTCATCAAAGGTAAGGATGTACATGGGCTTACGGAAGATTAAATAAAGGATTAAGACTGCCAAGGTAATAGCTAAAAGCAAATAGACTTGGGACTGGCTGACGGTGACAATAGACCCAAACAAGAAGGTGTCGATGGACATCATGTCCGAATTATTGGTTAGGGTCATCATGACCAGGGCCAGGGCCATGCCACCAGACATTAAAATGGCAATCGAGACTTCCGAATAAGACCGGTAGAGAGACCTTAAGTATTCCAAAAGCATGGCTGCTAAAACCACCACAATCATGTTCATCAAGGTTGGATTTTGGCCGATCAGAAATCCTAAGGCAATACCGACAAGGGAGACATGGGATAGGGTGTCAGCCAGCAAGGATTGCCGGCGGAGAATCAGAAACAAGCCTAGGACGGGGGCAATCAAGGAAATCAGGATTGAAGCTTGGAAGGCTCTTTGCATGAATCCATAGAGAAACATCTCCAAGGTGAATCCTCCTTCCGCACTAGTTCAATATGCTTGTCGGCATAATTTTTCAAGTCTTCATAGTCATGGGTCACCATGATGATAGCCTTGCCATGGACTTCGGTATTGTGTTTCAACAATTGGTGGAACTGTTTGCGGGAGTCAGTGTCCATACCAACAGTCGGCTCGTCCAAAACAAATAGATCAGGGTCTGTGGCAAAAACTCGTGCTAAGGAAATCCGCTGCTTTTGTCCCCCGGATAAGGCACCTATTTTTTTATGGCGCTGGTCCCACATGCCTACAGACTTGAGAGATTTTTCAACGTGGTCATGGTCTTCTTTGGTCAAGGGTTTAAACCATCGCCCTCTCGGATAGCGGCCCGACCGAACGAGTTCCAAAACGGTACTGGGAAAACCCGCGTTAAAGGAAGCGACAGTTTGGGGGACGTAGCCCACCACCAGCTTTTCACCCCAGCGGTTACGGTCAGCTAATTGAACTTGGCCTTCTGAAGGACTGAGTAAGCCTAGGATATTTCTCAAGAGGGTGGTTTTGGCTGCCCCGTTTTCTCCTGTCAAAATAACAAACTCACCGCTATTGACAGTAAATGAAATATTTTGCAAAACAGGTTCATCTCCGTAGCGAAAAGCAAGCTGGTCAACCCTGATATATTCCATAGCATCCGTCCTTCCTATTTTATATCTATAAATCCGCCCTATTATTCTAGCTGAAAGGCCACCATTTAACAATCCAGAAAAACTTACTGGATACTCAACTTCAACTGTTCCAAGTTTCGTTCCATAACATCAATGTAGGACAAGTTTTCCGCTTGCATTTCATCCGATAAGATTTCCAAGTCGTAAAGCTCGGCAATATCTGTTCCTGTTTCATCGGCGACAGTTTGGGCAGCTGAAGAGTCAGCTCCTTCTTGATAGTAGATCACCGGCACTTGGTATTCCTCCACCAAGTCCCCAACTTCAGCAATACGAGCTGGAGAAGGTTCCACTTCAGTTGACAATCCACCAATCGAAACCTGGTTTAAGTCGTAACGGTTGGCTAGGTAACCAAAGGCCTCGTGCTGGACAACAAAGTTTCGATTTTCAGCATTTTCAAAGGTCTGGCTGTATTCTTGGTGGAGTTCTTCCAACTGTTTGTTAAAGTCCGCTGCATTTTGGGTGTAGACTTCTTTCCCTTCAGGGTCAGCTTCAATGAAAGCATCCCGGATAGCATTGACCTGGTCTTGAGCATAAACTGGGTCTAACCAAATGTGGGGGTCCAAGTCTTCGTGATCATCCACATGGAGTTCAACCCGGTCCGATTCTTCCCCATCTACTTGATAGTATACTTCTACTGAATCTTCTAGTGTATGCTCAAAGGCCTCATCGTGAGCCAGGGTTTCTTCTTCGATCACTTGACCATCTTGTTCGACAAACCAAGTAACATCTTGGTCTGATTCAGTATTGGCCTGCAAGCTTGCTGTATCACCAGTGTGGTAGTGACCAGCTAAACCAATAAAGTCGTTTGATTCTTCATCTTGGTCATCGTCGTGATCATGATCGTGGTCATCTTCGTCGTGGTCATGATCGTCCTCATCATGGTCGTGG
>NZ_JH992962.1:68960-79358 GCF_000315445.1 Alloiococcus otitis ATCC 51267 | reverse complement strand
CATCTTCGTCGTGGTCATGATCGTCTTCATCATGGTCGTGGTCATCTTCGTCGTGGTCATGATCGTCTTCGTCGTGATCATGATCGTGGCCATCCCCTCCATGGTTGTCAACATGAAGCTCAACCCGGTCCGATTCTTCTCCATCCACTTGGTAGTAGACTTCAACTGTATCTTCTATAGAATATTCAAAGGTTTCATCGTGAGCCAAGGTCTCTTCTTCGATCACTTGGCCGTCTTGTTCAACAAACCAAGTGACATCTTGGTCAGTGTCGACATTGGCTTGCAGGCCTGCCGTATCACCCGTATGGTAGTGGCCAGCCAAGCCGATAAAGTCATCCGATTCTGCACCGTGATCATGATCGTGGTCATCTTCATCATGTTCATGGTCGTGGTCGTCTTCATCGTGTTCATGGTCATGACCGCTAGCTAAGTCCCCGTCCATTCCATCGATGGCTTTTGCCACAACTAAGTCTTCATTCTCAACAGCCTCAAGCAAGTCTCCAGCCCAAAATTCCATTTCATCACTGCTGTAGACAAAGACATCAGACTGGTCCACCTGGGCTATGTCTTGAGGACTAGGCTCAAAGCTATGGGCATCCTGGTTGGAGGATAAAATCATATCTACTTGGGCCCGGTCACCAGCTACCTCTCGCGCAAATTCATAGACCGGGAAAAAGGAAGCCGTTACCTGGAGCTGGTCCTGGTCTTGGTCAGCCTGAGCTTGGTCTTGGCCAGATTGGTTTTCTTGCCCGCCTGGACTACAAGCAGCTAATAAGCTGGCTGTTACTAAGTAAGTCGACATTCTCAAGATCTTTTTCTTCATTTTCCTTCTCCTTTTGCTTGAAAATTTAAATCGTAACCATTCTCATTCGTAATCACTACGATTTTCATTATACACCACTTTCCCTACCTGTCAATCATCTTTTTTTCTAGTCGCAAATATGGTGGGCCAGTTTTGAATAAGTTTTATGTTTATTGTAGAAAATTCTTGGATCCCATTTTCACTGCTTAGTCATTAACTATAAACTGACTTATGCAGAGATGTGGACTTTACATCGAAACCACCGTATTATGATTTATTGTCCAGTTTTAACTTCAAAACTTCTTTATTCTGATTTATTATCCAGTTTCAACTTCAAAACTTCCTTATTCTGATTTATTATCCTGTTTCAACTTCAAAACTTCCTTATTCTGATTTATTGTCCAGTTTCAACTCCAAAACTTCCTTATTTTGATTTATTATCCAGTTTCAACTTCAAAACTTCTTTATTATGATTTATTGTCCAGTTTCAACTTCAAAACTTCCCTATTTGAATTTATTGTCTAGTTTCAAATCTCAAAATACCTTATGGATACCCGGTTGTCGCCTTTCAACATAACTAATCTTGTTTAAGAAAAGTACTATCAAATTATCGAATAATTTAAGTTGTTTGAGAAAAATCTGCTGAAATTCTAAAAGAACCGTTGTTGTTTGAAAAACAAACAAATTTCTCAAACAAGCGTCCCTGTTTGAGAATAACATTTCTTCTCATAGCCCCTTTTTTTAGAAAATAATACAATATTTTTGACTCGTTATTTTTGAAATAAGCTAGATCTAACCCATATACTTACTAAATTTATTCTATAAAAAAGAAGCAACTTTCAATCGTTGCTTCCAAAAATAGTGATCCCCTTAAACCAGTAAGGTCAAAAACCACTGTCCTTCTTGGTGCTCGCTTTAATGATAAGCTAGGGTATTAGCTATCCCGCCCTAGTGACCGACTTCCTTTAAGCCCTGGTCGCTTAGGGCAGTCGTCAAACAAGCAAAGTCTGCTAATCCCAGTGCCTCGCCCCTAAGTCCTGGGTCAATGCCAGCTTGACCGAGGGCGACTTGGACCTTGGCTTGAACTTCCTTGTCCTTACCAAAGTGGGCTTTGAGGTTGTTCCACAGGGTCTTCCGGCGCTGGGCAAAGGAGGCCCGGGTGACTTGGAAGAAAAAGGCTTCATCTTCTACCGAAACACTGGGCTGGTCTAAAATGTCCAGGCCAATAACTGCTGAATCCACCTTGGGCTGGGGCCGGAAAACAGTCTTCGGCACTTGAAACAAAATATGGGCCTGGGCATAGTATTGAACCGCAATCGACAAGGACCCATATGCCTTGGTGCCAGGACCAGCTACAATTCTTTGACCGACTTCTTTTTGAACCATAAAAGTTAAATAGTCCAATTTTAAGGGGGCTTGGAGGAAGTGCATAATGATAGGAGTGGTAATGTAGTAGGGAAGGTTGGCCATGACTACCAAGCGGTCTCGGTCAATATCTTGGTCTCTGCAAAACTGACCCAAATCGACTTGGAGAATATCCTGGTTGATGATGGAAATATTTTTGTAAGGAGCCAGACTATCCTCTAAGACAGGCAGGAGCCTTTGGTCAATCTCAAAGGAGTAAACTGCTTTGGCTAGCCTAGCCACTTGTTCGGTCAAAGCACCAATACCTGGCCCGACTTCAATGACCACCGTATCCTTGTCAACTCCAGCAGATTCAACCATCTTTTGCAGAATATTACTATCGATGATAAAATTCTGGCCCAAGCTTTTCTTGGCTTGGAGGCCATATTTCTTTTGAATTTCAATTGTGCGACTGGGACTGGCAATATCGCTGTGAGGCATGAACTCTTTCCTTTCGAACACTTACTAGTCTTTTTTCACTTCTTCTAGGGCCTGGATAACCTGGTCTTGGTTGATGTGGAAGAGGGCTAGCCGCTTTTGCAGTTGCTTGGCATTGGTGTAGCCGATCCGCAACTTGTCTCCCAATAGGCTCCGTAAATGAGCCGAGTTTTCCCCATCGACCAAACCTTGCTGGCGCAACCAGGACATGGTTATTTTAGGAGGCTTTTGGCCAATCTGCTCAGTGTACTTTTGACCTAAGGCAGTCTCAATAGCTTCATTGGAGGCATGTTCAATCCCCAAAGAATGCTTGTAGCTACTCATAGGGACATGGCTATCGTCTCCCAACTGACTCTTGTGCTTGGCTTCCTCTTGGGACAAAAAAGCGTGTTTGACCCCGGGCACTTGGCGTGAAATGATCTTCCGTATCTGCTCTCCCGAAAAATCAGGGTCCGTAAAGATGATGACTCCTCTTTTTTCCTGGGCATGTCTAATTTGATCTATAATCTTGTCATCGATGGCTGAGCCATTCGTTTCAATGGTATCAGCCCTAACTACTTCTTTGATCCGGCGACTGTCTCCTTTCCCCTCAACAACGATAACTTCCTTAATGGTTTTCATGGCCCTTCCCCACTTTACTATTCATTTAGTTTGAAAATCCGGTTGGTATTATCATAAGTGACTTGTGCTAGCTCTTGGACAGATAAGCCTTTTACTTTGGCAATTTCTTCCGCAACAAAACGGACATAGCCTGGTTCATTCCGCTTACCCCGATTAGGTTCCGGACTGAGGTAAGGAGCATCCGTCTCCACCATTAAGCGGTCTAGGGGAGTGGCTTGAGCAATTTCTCTGACTTCTGGGGCATTTTTAAAGGTCACTACCCCAGAAATGGAAATCATGGCGCCGAGTTTAACAAAACGCTTAAGCCAGCGGGTGGAAACATTGAAACTATGCATAATCAAGCCAGCTGGAGGCAGGCCTTCCTCTTCCAAAATCCTGTAGACATCCTTGGTCGACTCCCGGTTGTGAACGGTCACGGGAAGATCATAATCCTTGGCCAGTTGGATCTGGCGACGGAAGGCATGGAATTGGACCTCTTTGGGATCGTCCATCCAATGGTAGTCCAAACCAGTTTCCCCTACCGCTACAGCCTGGCCACTTTCATAAATCTGCTGGAGGTAGCCTTCCACCTCTTCATTGTAAGAGCCGGCCTCAGTTGGATGCCAGCCAATGGTAGGATAGACTTGGGGGTATTCCTGGCTTAACGCCAAGGCTTTTTCGATACTAGGGTAGTCAAAACCGACTACGGACATCCGGCTAACCCCCATGTCTTTAGCCCTGGCCATAACTTGGTCTAAGTCTTGTGAAAATTGCTCATCATTAATATGGGTATGGCTGTCAAAGAGCATAACAATCTCCTTTATACGATTTCGCATTTTCTATCTTAGGAAAACTTCACTTATCTCACTATATTTTACCAATTTCTAAAATGTTTTTCTAGGACTTTTAAGTTTTTCTAGGATATTTTAGCAGAATAAGTTTTTGGGCACATAAAAAAAGCCAGGGTCAACTGATCCTAGCTTTTTTGCCCTTGGCTTGGATTATAAAATTTTGTTTAAGAAGTCTTTGGACCGCTCTTCTTGAGGGTTATTAAAGAGGAGGTCTGGGGTGTTGACTTCCACCACATAGCCCCCATCCATCAAGACTACCCGGTCAGCCACCTCAGAGGCAAATCCCATCTCATGGGTGACCACCACCATGGTCATCCCTTGCTTGGTCAGGTCTTTCATAACTTTTAAGACCTCACCAACCATTTCCGGGTCAAGGGCTGAGGTTGGTTCATCGAAGAGCATGATTTCTGGATTCATGGCTAAGGCCCGGGCGATGGCCACCCGTTGTTTTTGGCCCCCTGAAAGGGAAGCAGGATAGGCTTCTAACTTGTCAGCCAAGCCCACTTGATCTAGAAGACGTTTAGCGGTTTCATCGGCTTCTGCCTTAGATAATTTACCTAGCTTGACTGGGGCAAGGGTGATGTTTTCCCTGACGGATAAGTGGGGGAAGAGGTTAAAGTGCTGGAAGACCATGCCAATAGTTTGTCTAATTTTATCAATATCCTTGGCTTCCGATATTTTTTTGCCATTGACAACGACAGACCCAGCTTGTATTTCCTCTAAACGGTTTAAACAGCGGAGCAGGGTGGACTTACCAGAACCAGATGGGCCGATAATGCACACCACTTCACCTTCTTTAACATCTAGGTCAATGGATTTTAGGACTTCATTATCGCCAAAAAATTTCTTTAACTGGCGAACTTCAACTTTATTGGCCATTATTTAATCCACTTCCTTTCCAGGTAGTTCGAAAGTTTGGCTAAAATGGTGATCAAGATAACGTACATGGCCCCAACAATCAGCCACATGGATCCGGGCTGGTAGGTTCGGGCGATGATAATCCGACCAGTTTGGGTCAGCTCGACTAAGCCGATCACAGAGAGAATAGACGAATCTTTCAAGGTCATGATCAACTGATTAATTAAAGACGGTACCATTATTTTAACAGCTTGTGGTAAAACAACATACCGCATGGTCTTCCCTTGGGGCAATCCCAGTGACCGACTGGCTTCTTTCTGACCAATGTCAACAGCATTAATACCACCCCGAATAATTTCACCGATATAAGCCCCGGCGTTAATACTCAAGGTAATGACACCAGCCTGGAAGGCGGAAAGGTTGATATTAAATAATTGGGGAATACCGAAGTAAACAAAGAAGGCCAAGACGATCATGGGAATTCCCCGCATAATATCGATGTAAACCAAACCAATCAGGTCTAAAGCCTTGTTGTCGCTGGTCCGCATCAAGCCTAAAACAACCCCTAGGATAAGGGCTAGGACAATCGAAATTGCTGTTACACTAATGGTGGTCCACAAGCCCCCTAGCAGGTTACTGAGGTTTGCAGACAGCTGGCCTAAAATACCACTTTCCGTTTGCTGGCTATCAATCGCTTCTTCACCGACGTATCGCTGGACAATTTCGTCATATTCGCCCGATTCTTTGATATTGGCCAGACCTTGGTTGAACATGTCTAGCAGTTCCGCATTCTCACCTTTTTGGACTGCAAAACCGTAAGAAACCTGGTCAATATCCTCTGAAATTACCCTGAAGTTAACCTGGCCAGTCTCAATCGCATAAGACATAACCGGGGTGTCTTCAATGGCAGCCGCTGCATTGCCAGCCATGACATCATTGTACATATTGACCGAGTCTTCAAATTCCCGGGTAGTAAAGCCGTAATCGTCTTGCATGGACTTGGCAACATCAGCGCCGTGAGTTCCGGTTTTGATAGCAACAACTTCGCCTTCTAAATCTTCTAGAGACTCATACTCACTGTCGGCCTCAACCCCGTAGACGGTCCCTGCTTCATAGTAAGGATCAGAAAAGTCAAAGGACTCTTTCCGCTCTTCTGTAATCCCCATCCCTGCGATCAAACCATCTACCTGTTTGGCTTCCAGGCCTTGCAAGGCCGCATTAAAGCCTAGGGGGTTCAATTCGTATTCAAAGCCTTGGTCTCTGGCGACAGCATCCAAAATATCCACATCAATACCGACATAGTCGTCACCCTCTTGGAAAACGAAGGGGGCATAAGTCGTATCGGTGGCTATTTCATAAACTTTATCCTGGGCTTGGACTTCTTGACTTGGTGAGCCAAAGCCGATAAATAAACTAATAATAAAGGTAAAGGCTATCAATAAACTTGTTTTTGTCCTTTTATACATGATCTTTCCACCTCTTTTTCCTAGTATACTTAAAAAATAACGACATGGCAATCGCTAAAACTACATTATAGTCACACTTTTCTCATAAAAGTACCAGGCACAATGTTTAAGGTCTACCTACTCACTTGTAGGTAGACCTTAAATGCCAGGACTTCGCTCAGCCTGGTGACGATTAAATTGAATGCCCGGTTAGCTTAGGATAAGTCAGCCCCATTTTCAATTTGGCTTGGCAATTCAGCCACGGTCAAGCTCCCTTGTCTATCTTCGGCTGACAGTATCATGCCTTGGCTGATTTCCCCAACCATTTTACGGGCTTTTAAGTTAGCAACGATGGCAACTTTTTTCCCAACCAATTCCTTGTAGTCCGGGTAGAACTCGCGGAGGCCTGAGACAATTTGACGGTTGCCTCCTTCATCTCCAGCATCCAAGCGGAATTTTAAAAGCTTGTCTGACTTGGCCACGGGTTCAACATCGATAATTTCTGCTGCTCTTATTTCCACCTTCATAAATTGGTCGAAGTCGATTTCATCCCGGTCCAAGCTGAGAGGGATTTTTTCCGGTTCCCATTGGTCTTTATCTTCTTCACCAGCCTTAGACTTGCCCTTGCCCTCTTCCATGGCCTTTTTGATCTTAGCCACTTCTTGGTCCAAGTCAAGTCGTGGGAAGATTGGCTGACCTTTTGAAGCAACTTGGACACCAGCTAGGTCGACATCAAAGTGGGGGTCCTTCCAGTCTTGTTCCCCTAGTTTACTTAGGCCCAACTGGTCTAAAATTTTACCGGAGCTTTCAATTAAAATAGGTTGGAGCAAGTTGGCCACCACTCTCAGTGACAGGACTAAGTGGGTCATGACTGAAGCAAGCTCTTTCTGTTTGGATTCATCTTTAGCCAATAGCCATGGTTCGGTTTGATCAATGTACTTGTTGGTGCGAGAGATCAAGTTCCATACCGATGAAACGGCCCGGTTAAATTGAAGGTCATCCATTTTTTTCTTATAATCCTGGATGGTTTCTTCAGCCAGTTTGGCCAGTGGTTCATCATAGTCAGTTACTGGGCCAACATAAGCTGGTACCTTACCGTCAAAGTATTTGTTAATCATCGAAACTGTCCGGTTAACCAGGTTGCCAAGGTCGTTAGCCAGGTCATAGTTAATCCGGTTGATAAAGTCTTCTGGTGTAAAGACCCCGTCACTACCGAAAGGAACTTCGCGGACAAAGTAGTAGCGCAAGGGATCTAAGCCGTATTCGTCAACCAAGAATTCAGGATAGACGACATTACCTTTAGACTTGGACATTTTACCATCTTTCATCAGTAACCAACCGTGGCCATATATTCGCTTAGGAAGAGGTAGGTCCAGGGCCATGAGCATAATCGGCCAATAGATGGTGTGGAAGCGGACAATCTCTTTGCCTACCATGTGGATGTCTGCTGGCCAGTATTTTTTAAACTGGTCTGGTTGCTGGTCAAAGCCACCAAGGTCTGGATCATAGCCTAGTGCTGTAATATAGTTAGACAAGGCATCGATCCAAACGTAGACCACGTGTTTGGGGTCAGCATTAACCGGAATCCCCCAGTCAAAGGTAGTCCGGGTAACAGCTAGGTCTTCTAGTCCAGGTTTGATAAAGTTGTTGATCATTTCTTTTTTCCGGCTTTCAGGTTGGATAAAGCCAGGATTGTCTTCATAGTATTGGAGCAAGCGGTCACTGTACTTGCTCATTTTAAAGAAGTAAGATTCTTCCTTAACCCATTCAACTTCGTGACCACTTGGAGCCTTACCTCCAATGACCTTGCCTTGGTCATCCTTGTAGACTTCTTCTAGCTGGTTTTCGGTAAAGTATTCTTCATCGGATACGGAATACCAACCAGCATACTCACCAAGGTAGATATCCCCCTGCTCATATAACTTGTCGAAGATCTTGGCAACGATTTTTTTGTGGTAATCATCTGTAGTCCGGATAAATTGGTCATTGGAGATGTGGAGGTAGGACCAGAGATTTTGGATATAGTCTGCCATCTGGTCGACATATTCTTGGGGGGTTTTACCGCTTTCTTCGGCCTTCTGTTCAATTTTTTGACCGTGTTCGTCTGTTCCTGTTAAAAAGTGGGTGTCAAATCCTTGCAATCTTTTATACCGGCTAATGACGTCACAAGCCACAGTGGTATATGTATTCCCAATATGCAGGTTACCACTCGGATAAAAAATTGGAGTTGTTATATAAAAACTATTTTCAGCTGACAAATGAGCCGCCTCCTTCAGAATATTGGATCTATAACAGGTCTAACCTACTATACAGTATAAAAGTATAGCATATAGACTGGGGACTTTATAGGATTTGGCATTAAAAAATTTAGGTTAGCATGAAAAATGTCGGTTGAATGATGAGACCAGCTTACCTGGCTCCCATATAAAAGAGTTTGGAAACCGGTTGCTTGCAAGCCGGACCTAGACCTCTATTATAGCCTTGGTTTACCAGGGCTTAATTCTTGGCCTAACCCCATACTATAGCGGATCAATCGGGAGTTTGACAGTTTTAAATGTCAAAAAATGCCACAAAGCCTATCAGGGCTTTATTTTTTTGCCAAAATTTTATTAAATAACATTGCGTACTATTACGTACTGTGATATAATAAAGCTATCCTATCCCTGAGGTGATCAGCTTTGCGTATCAAAAAAAGTCGTTCAAAAAATTCGGTTTCCTATGCCGTTATTAAAGATATTACTCGAAATGGTAAACGCACCACTAAAATTGTCGAAACACTGGGTAATTACGAGGAAATCAAACAAAAACATCCCGAGATGGACCCGGAAGAATGGGCCAAACAACGAGCCGCCGAATTAACGGCACAAGAAAAACAGAAAAAACAAAAGATCGCCATCCACTACGATCCAACTAAGAAAATAAGAAAAGATAAACAACAACTTTTCAATGTTGGTTACCTCTTTTTACAATCCATTTTGGCTCAGTTGAAACTCCCCACAATGACGAATAAAATTGCCAAGCAGCATCAATTTAAATATCCGTTGGATCAAATTTTATCTTGTCTCATTTACAATCGAATTTTGAGTCCTGCTTCCAAAAAAAGTGCCTTTGAGTTTGCCCAGACCTTATTAGAACCACCTCATTTTCAGTTACAAGACATTTACCGCAGCCTTGATGTCTTAGCTGAACATACCCATGATATTCAAGAACATTTTTATCGATTAAGTCAAAAAGTAGCGAACCGGGAAACCGCCGTTCTTTACTACGACTGCACCAATTTTTTCTTTGAAATCGAAGAAGCCGAAGGCCTGAAACAATACGGTCGGTCCAAGGAAAATCGGCCGAACCCCATTGTGCAAATGGGATTATTTATGGATGGCTCAGGCATTCCCCTCGCTTTTAATATAACAAGTGGCAACACCAATGAACAAACTACCCTGAAACCTTTAGAGAAAAGAATCCTTAAGGATTTTCACTTATCAAAATTTGTCGTCTGTACCGACGCCGGTCTTTCTTCAACAGCCAATCGTAAATACAACACCTTAGGAGAACGGGCCTTTATTACCACTCAATCGGTCAAAAAAACGAAAAAACATTTGAAAGAATGGCTCTTAGATAAAAGCGGTTGGCGACTCAGCCATGACAAACAAAGCTATAACATAGACGACATAGATGAAACTGCTCATTTTTCAGATATCTTTTACAAAGAAAGATGGATTCATGAAGATGGACTCGAGCAACGTTTCATCGTGAGTTATTCCCCAAAATATCGCCAGTATCAAGCTGCCGTTCGACAAGGGCAAATTGATCGAGCTCTCAAAAAAGTTCAGGAGCCTTCCCGGCTCCACCAAAAAGGAGCGAATGATGTTAATCGCTTCATCAAATCAACTCATGTCACTCAAGATGGTGAAATTGCCCAACAAGCTGAACATACGATTGATCAAGATCGGATCGAAGAAGAAGCCCAGTATGATGGCTTTTACGCTGTCTGCACCAACCT
>NZ_JH992962.1:0-67860 GCF_000315445.1 Alloiococcus otitis ATCC 51267 | reverse complement strand
GCTTAACTTATTGGTTAATTTTATGTAAATTATCTCACGAATAAGCTCCTAGCCTTTGCTTGAGCCTTGACAAGGCTCTTGCTTCCACCTATACTAAGTCCATATATCATTATGCCAAGGCCCAGTAGTTGAAGCTAAGCTTGTTTAGAGACGCAATGGTGGTGAGAATTGCGCGAGCCCCTTCAATGAATTACACCTTTTTAATTGGGCATAAGCGCTAGATAGCGTTAGCACTTTGAGCATGGTTGCTATAACCTAAACCTGGGTGGTACCACGGCCCTTGACCGTCCCTAGCAAGTAATTTGAAACTTGTTAGCGGGCTTTTTTTATACCTCATTTAGGATATTAAAGTAAACATCTTCAAAAAAATTGGGAGGAAAGTAAATGAATATTATCGACGAACTAGAATGGCGGGGAGCCATTAACCAACAAACGGATGCAGAAGGCTTAAGAGAATTGGTCGAAAACCAGTCCATCGCCCTCTACTGTGGGGTGGACCCAACTGGCGACAGCATGCATATCGGCCACCTCATCCCCTTTATCATCCTTAAACGTTTCCAAAAAGCTGGCCACAAACCAGTTGTCTTAATTGGTGGCGGAACCGGATCCATTGGCGACCCCAGTGGCAAAAAGTCGGAACGCCAACTCCAAAGCAAAGACCAAGTCCAACGTAATGTTGAAAAACTCAGCGGGCAAATGAAAGACCTCTTTCAAGCTGGCCAGGACCAATCTGGTATCCGGTTAGCCAATAATGCCGATTGGTTGGGCCCCTTGTCTTTCTTAGACTTTTTAAGGGACTACGGAAAAGAATTTAACATCAACACCATGCTAGCAAAAGATATTGTAGCCAATCGTTTGGAAGCCGGCATTTCTTTCGCCGAATTTAGCTACCAAATCATCCAATCCATCGACTTCCTCCACCTCTACCAACACGAAGGGGTCCAATTGCAAGTGGGAGGAGCCGACCAATGGGGCAATATCACAGCTGGTCTAGACCTTATCCGTAAAAAAGAAGGGCCAGAAGCCAAGGCCTTTGGTTTGACGATACCTCTCCTGCTCAAGGCTGACGGGACTAAATTCGGGAAAACTGAGGGCGGGGCAGTTTGGTTAGACCCGGACAAGACCAGCCCTTATGAATTCTACCAATTTTGGCTCAACCAAAGGGACGAGGATGTTATCAAATACTTGAAATACTTTACCTTCTTTGACCAGGAAGAAATTCAAGAACTCCAGGAAAGTCTAGAAAAAGAGCCCCACTTACGCAAGGCCCAAAAAGCCTTGGCTGAAGACATGACCCGGTTTGTTCACGGCGACCAGGCCCTTGAAGAAGCCCAAGAAATTAGCCAGGCCCTCTTCTCAGGCGACATTGCCGACTTATCAGCTGACCAAGTGGCTAGTGGTTTGCAAGACGTGCCGACTTCAACAGCACCAAGAGGCGAACACGATATTGTTGAATTCTTAGTTGATATCACTGGTATTGTCCAGTCTCGCCGCCAAGCCCGGGAATTCTTGGACAATGGGGCCATCACCATCAGAGGCCAGCGCATCCAGGATAGAAATTACACTATTAGTCAGGCAGATTCTTTCGACAACCGGTTTATTGTGGTCCGCCGGGGCAAGAAAAAATACTTCATCGTCAACCTGACTGATTAAATTAATATGGTTCTACAACATTTGACGTTGGTGAGGGATTCACCAGCGTCATTTTTTATTTGATGTTTTAGCCCTTTTTTCTTTTATGTATAGAAAAACAAGTGAATTCCCCTGACAATATAGTCACCACAACTTAAGAAAGGAGAAATTCACTTGCCTCATCAACATTGTATTCGAAATTTAATTCAAATTCAAGATTGTAGATTTCAAGTTTAAGTTAGCCATCCCGTGATTAAAACACATGAATTTCACAAGCTTATATTTTTTGTCGATTGTTACTATTTTTGCTATGGGAATTGGCATGATACCGCGACTGACGGAGCAGATTGTGTTCGAATTAATTTGCCTTTAAAATCAAATCGAAACACAAGATATGCCATGCCTAACGGGAATAAAGTCTATAAATATTTAGCAAAAGCTGGCCCTCAATTTTTACCCTTAACCTAGCCATCTTAGCCTTATTAAAAGGAGAAGACTTGTCCTGAAACTCCAACTACAACCTCCCACTCCTCACTCTAAAAGCCCTGGACCAAGCTCAGCCTGGTCCAGGGCTTTTTGTTTCAGATCAAATTAAGAAATAAATTTATCAGCTAGGAGTTTAAGGGCTTCTTTCCGAGCTTCGATAGATGGCATGAGGGGGATTAAGAGGAGTTCATCTGCCTGCATGGTCTGGGCAATGTCTTGGAGCTGGTCAGCTACTTCATTAACCTCCCCAACTACCATCCGGGTCCGGTTACGTTCTACAATCTTGGCTTCTCCTTTAGAGTAGTCATATTGGCGGGCTGTTTTCACTGAAGGGAAGTGGTCTAGGTCACCAAAATTGTCCTTACCAAGCAACCACAAGTCCAAGGCTTCCGCATAGGCTAGGGCCAAGTCCTGGTCCTCTGCCACAGTAAGGAAGGGAGCTACGGTCACCTGGGGCTCTTTGAGGAAGGCTGAGGGTTGGAACTCTTCCCGGTAAACCTGGCAGGCTTCCTTGCCGACTTCCATCCGGTTATTTCTTGGATAAGGGAAAATGCCAAATGCGTAGCCCAAGCCGAGCCGGGCCGCCATCCGAGCACTTTTGACACTAGAAGAGAGAACCCACATTTGAGGTGCCCGGTCGATATTAGGATTAGCAGTGACCCGTTTGTGACGGTGGTCTTCCGGCAAGCTTGTTAGGTAACCTTGGATGTCTTTGATGGCCGCTTCATAATCAAAGTCGACCGTTTTCCGTTCATTTAAGGCGTCATATACTAGTTTTGTCCCTTCTGTGTTCCCTACTCCCAGATCAACCCGGCCTGGGTGAAAGGCTTCTAAGATCTTAAAGTTTTCAGCTACCTTAAGCGGGGAGTAGTGGGGCAACATAACCCCACCTGACCCGATCCGGATTTCCCTGGTCTTGTCCAAGAGATGCATCATGATCACTTCTGGGGAGGATGAAGCAAAGGCGGGAACATTGTGGTGCTCAGCTACCCAGAAACGTTTATAGCCTAATTCTTCACTGTATCGGGCCAAGCTGACCGTCTCTTCCAAGGCCTGGCTGGGAGTTTTCCCTTCATTGATTTGTGCATAGTCTAAGATACCTAAGTCAACCATACGATCCTCCTAAATCCTTTCTTTAGTCCTTATCTTGTGGGATTTCTAAAATAAAGTTTATCAAAGTGTCTTGATCCATATTATTGATATACTGGCTAACATCGACCTCATCGAGGACTTGATGGAGGGCAGTCTTGTCCAGGCGAACTCCCTTAAAGACTTCTTCCAATTTTTCTTTGGGTTCCACACTGAAAAAGTCCCCGTTAATTTGAATATCGTCAATTCGAGCATGTTTAATTTCTAACCCGATGTGGAGGGTCCCGACCCCTTCAAAGCGTTCATCCACTTGGTACTCGAACTCCCGGAAGTGGCCGTAGTTCCAATCCCAGTTGTTGTAGTGGTCAGCAGCTATTTTATCAATGGCCGCCCAGTCCTCTTCGGTCAGTTCATAACGTTTGGCCTGGTCCAAGTCGTCAACTTCCAAGAGTTCCTTGAGGATTTCATCGGAAAATTCCCAAACGGTAATATCCTTGTACTTGTCATCCAGCGCATCACGAAGGGTGCCGACCCGGGACCGGACCGACTTAACCCCGTGAGAAGAAATCTTTTTACTGTTGGGGTTGAGGGCAATGTCCATTACCTCATAATTGGGGTCAATCAAAAGCGAATAACCCGCATAAATCCGGCCGTGGACCACAGTCATGGCAGCCCCAGAAATTTTCCGTCCATTTAAGGTTAAGTCATTTCGACCTTTTTGTTCTAAGCCTTCCACACCCATGTTTTTCAACACCCGGATAATGGGGTCATACAATTTTTTGAAGTTGCCGTAAACATCATTGGCATTATCCGTACTAATCAAGTAGCAATAACTCATATTCCGGTCGTCTAGGTAAATAGCGCCGCCACCAGTGTCACGTCTGACCAGTCCGATATCGTTTTCGTCCATAAAGGGCTGGTTAACCTCCTCATAAGCATTTTGGTTGACACCAAGCTGGATGGAAGGGTTGACCAGGTAAGGGAAGATGATGTCCTCCCCTAAGAAAACTTCATCCCGGATGTAAGCCTGGATCGCCATGGCCGTGCCTTGGTCATAAACCCATTCCCCATTGCGGATTGGTTCAATTAAATACATTCATCTAACTCCTATCTATTGGAAATCGTGTGCAAGACTTGACTAATATCATCGGTAATCCGGACAGCCTGTTCCCTGACTTTTGGACTTATCCGGTAAGGTCTCTGGTTCATGGTCACATAGAGGGCTTGGGGGTTCTGGCTGGTCAAATCTTGGAAGGGTTTCCGGATAAATTGGGGTGTAGTGACCCCCACGCCGATCTCTAAGTATACAATTTTCCCCTCCTGGTGGTCCTTCAAAAAGGCACGGTAACGCTCTTCCTGTTGGTGCCAGTTTGAGTCTTCCACCATGCCGTGGACTGCATCCCGTTTATTAACTTCTAAGGGAGCCCCGCATTTAGGGCAATAAGGAATGAGGTCTTCTGGCACCTTCATGTCTTCTTGTTGGTCCACCATTTGCCGGGTCAAGGCTTCATCCTGGTAGGTCTGTTGGTGGCAAAAACGACTGCACTGCCACAAGCCGTATTCCCCCTGGATGCGGAAAACCTTGTCCATATCAAACCCCCCTGCCTCAAAAGCATTGTCAGCATTGGTGGTCAGCACATGGTAGTCCTTGCCTTCTAAGATGTCTTTTAAATCTAAATAGGCCTGGCCAACTGCCTGGTCAAAATAATTGAGCAAGGCAAAGCGACTTTGGAAGGCCCAATATTCTCTCAAGTCTTCATAGTCATCGAGGAAGGCCTGGAGCATGTCAAAGAAGTTATACTTAGCGATAAAATCGGGAAAGGCCTGGGTAAAGCGGTCGCCCGAATAGGTAAAGCCGGCAGCCGCTGACAAGCCAGCGCCAGCTCCGACCAGGATAGCATCTGCCTGGTCAATTAGCTGGCCTAATTGGCTGGCCTGGCTACTCGCCTGGTCTAAGCCTGTCCAAATACCTGTTTCTGTCACTTGGTCCATCTCCTCTTTGTTCACTTTATTGCCAAATATCTCGGTAGAGCTTGGCATCTTCATCTTGAAAGACGTTGAATACAATATTTATCTCACTAGCACTTTCAGCCAAGTAATCTTTGACTACCTGGCTGGCTAGCTGAGCGGCCTGGTCTTTGGGATAGTTGAATTCCCCGGTTGAAATCGAGCAGAAAGCCAGTTCTTTCAGCTGGTTGGCCTCAGCCACTTCTAGGCAAGTCCGGTAAGAACTGGCTAAGAGTCTTTCTTTTAAGGGAGTAACTCCCCTTTGGTCAATATAAGGGCCCACTGTGTGGAGGACAGCCTTACTGGGCAAGTTAAAAGCTGGGGTGATCTTGGCCTTGCCTGCTGCTTCCTTGCGTCCTTGGTCTAGCATCAAGTCATAGCAGGCCAGTCTGAGCCGGACCCCTGATTGGGTATGGATGGCATTATCAATACAGTTGTGGTTGGCCAGGGTGCAACCCAACAGATAGCTGTTGGCTGCATTGACGATCCCATCCAAGGACAGGCGGGTAATATCCCCCTGCCATAAATAGACTTGGTCATCTAGTTGGCCACCAGCTTTTTTTATATCCTCTAGGCCAACCTTGCCCTTACGCTTGGCCACTTCTCCTAGAACCTCAGCTTCTTCTTGGACAAATTGATCACTGACCGATCTGGGCTGGCGTTCATTGCAAAAAGCCCGGTAAAGTTGAAACTTGTCTGCCAAGTCCCGGTGAGGGTAGGTTGAGAACTTGGACTCTAAGACCGGGTTTTCTTTGGCTAAAGCAGCGATTAAGCCATCTAATTTATCAGCTAGGACAGCATCTTCCATCATTTTGCTCCTTAAAAGTCTGTATCAACTGGTTATAAGTACAATTTTGTTCCATTGAGCCTAATTTTACACTGGGCTGGTTCAGCTACTGAAAAGGCTAGTCCATGATTTTGTGAACTATCTTAAAACTCTTAGGCCCTTAGCGCATGCCTCCCCCACACAAGCTGACTCTTGCTTGAAGCCAGTCAGGGCAAGGCTTGCTTAATCTGTTAATATTATAACAAATGCTTGACTTCTTTACTAACCTAAGGCGATCCAAGTCTCTGGTCCTATTCTTTATTTTATAAAATATGTGTTATAGTGAACATGGACGAAATCAACTAGGAGGAATAGCATGACTCAAAAAAATAAAAGCAAATATGACCCCTTGTTCCAAGCCATTGAACTCCCAAATGGCGTCAAGTTAACTAATCGTTTTTCCCTCAACCCCATCACCACCAATGCTTCTTCCAAAGAGGGCTATGTGACGGAGGAAGAAACTGCTTATGCCAAACGCCGCAGCAAGTCGGCCCCCCTCCAAGTAACCACAGCAGCCTATATTGAAGACTATGCCCAGCTCTTCGAATACGGCCCCAGTGTCCGAGACGACTCCTTTGTCTACGGCCTGTCCAAGCTGGCTGAAGCCATGAAGAAAGACGGTGCCAAGGCCATCTTGCAATTAACCCATGCTGGTCGCTTTGCTAAAATCGCCTTAAAAGATTATGGGGTGGTCTATGGGCCCAGCTACATGCATTTAAAAACTCCGGTTGAACACGATGTTTTAGCCATGTCTAAGCGGAAGATTGACCATGTCATTAACCAGTACGCCCAAGCAACCAGGCGGGCAATTGAAGCAGGCTTTGATGGGGTAGAAATCTCCAATGCCCAACGCCTCCTCCCCCAACAATTCTTCTCCAAGTTCTCCAACCAACGGGACGACGAATACGGATCCCAATCTGTCGAGAACCGAGCTCGGTTTGGGGTGGAAGTTATGGCGGCCGTCCAGAAGGTTATTGACCAGTCTGGTAAAAAAGACTTTATTTTAGGTTTCCGAGGAACTCCAGAGGAAACCCGGGGCAATCAAATTGGCTATACAGTGGACGAATTCAACCAATATTTTGACCTCATGCAGGAAGTCTCAACTATCCACTACTATGCCATCGCCTCATGGGGCCATGACATCTACCTCAACAAGGTTCGGGCAGACCAGCACCAGGGCCAATACGTCAACAAGGTCGTCCACGACTATATAGACGGCCGGGTCCCCGTTATTGCCACTGGTGGCATTAACACCCCAGATAAGGCTCTCCAAGCCTTGAAAAATGCTGATATGGTTGGCCTATCATCAGCCTTTGTCACTGAACCCGACTTCGTCAACAAGCTAGAAGCTGGCCAAGAAGAAAACATTGATCTTAGCCTTGACCTAGACAAGTTGGATGACTTGGCTATTCCCCACAAAGCCTTCAAAGACCTAGTAGAATTTATGGACTTTGGTGGGTCACTCCCAGAAGAAAGCCGGAACAAGCTCCGGGACCTAGCCGACCAAGACCCCACCTCCTACTTTAAAGAATTTAAATAAGGCCATGATAAAGGACCAGGCTAGCACACTTAGCTAGCCTGGTCCTTTTTTGGCTAAATTACTTTCTAATTAAAGAGGTCCTGCAAGGCCTGCCACAATTGTCTAAAAAAGTCTCTGATGGCATCAAAAATGCCTCGGTTTTCAGCTTCTTCAATGAGGTCGCCGGCCTTGGCTTTCAAATCCTGACTGTAACGTTCTAGTTGCTGGAGGACTTGGTTAGAATCAATGGCCGAGGTTTCTTGGTATTTGACAAACAAGACAATTAATTGGTCCACTTGTTCTGGACTGACAACTTGGCTTAAATTATGGTTGGCCAAGGCTTGGTTGACGATTTCTTGGATATCTTCCTGGCTTGGAAGACCATCCACCCGGTCCTTGAGTTCAGCCAAGTCTCGCTTAATATCGGCTATGGCCTGGTTTAACTTAGCCTGGTCTGCTTGGTCCAGGCCCTTTGAAATTTGCTCGGTCGTTTCCAACTCTTCCTGGGCCACTTCCATCCGGTCTCCTTCTAGGTCTTCGCCATTCAGTTCAAAAGCCTTGTAGACACCGGTTAGAGCACTTTCACCGGTCACTGGGCGGATGGCTGCCACCATAATTTGGGCATCCTCTACACCAGCAGTGATGGCGGCATTGGCATACTGGTAGTCGGAAATCCGGGTGATATTGTCTGGCGTGACAATATTGACCTCTACCCCGGTGTTCTCAGCTTGGCGTTGGACCAAGACTGACGAAATCATACTGGAGGTCGACCCCACCCCTTGCTTGAGGTATTTTTGCAGGTCTTGACCTTCAACTGAACTTTCATTGACATTGTCCCGGTTGTCGATCCCCAGCAAGTCAGCTGTTTCCTCTACCTGGCCTGAAGTCAGGCCTCCCCCATAAACATAAGTAGGCTTACCCCAAGCTTCATCGACCACACTGGTGTCAATTTCACCTTGGGCCCGAACTGTCAGCCCTGTTAGGGCAAGACTCATTGTAGCTAGACCGAAAGTAACTAGCCCTTTCCATTTGACATCCATCTTGCTGCCTCCTTTACTTTCCCTTATTCCAGCACTTTGGTTGTTTTTACTAAAGGAATCATAGCAAATGCCCTGGCTTAGGAACTCCTGCTAGAGACTGATTTTTAATAAAATTTTTTTAAGTGGGCTTGGAGGCCGTCAATTTGCTTTTGGATGTCACTGCCAATGGTGGTCCCGGCAATTTTGACCCGGTCCAACTCACTTTCAATGACCCGTTTGACATAAGAGCCGTCACTACCCCGGTTAAATAAGTCCTGGACTGAGGTGAAGGTCTGGTGGGTCACAACTTGAAAGCCAAAAGAGTTATTCAAGAGGGAGTAGCCGGCAATCCCAGTCGACCCCTGGTAAGCCTTGGAGAGGCCTCCGTCAATGACAAACAACTTGCGGTCCACCTTAATAGGGTCTTCCCCCTTTCTTACCTTAACTGGGGTGTGACCATTAATGACAGCCGAAATTTCATCCGTTAAACCAAACTCTTTTAAGACTTGGTCTACTATTTCTTCCCGGTCTCTCAGCTTGAAGTAGGCATTTTTTTCTTCCTTGTGGGTAGCCTTGTCTTCAATAAAGTATCTTTCAAAGGTTGTCATCTTACTTTTGCCAAAAAGAGGGGACTTAGGCCCACACCAAAGGTACCAAATCAAGTCAGTTGCTAGGTCAGTGTAAGAGTTTTTGTCTTGGCCTGCCTCTTGGATCTTGTCATCGAAAAAGTCCAGCAAGGCCCGTCCTTGGTAAGACTGACCACCTATCTGAAAGGCCATGAAGTCGCCATTGTCTTCTAGGGGCAGGCAAGCATGGAAGAGGAGGTGCTTGTTGTAAATGAGGTAATTGGACCCCTTGCTCAATAAAAAGTCCATGTGTCTTTTCATTTTTTCGGAGTTTTGGAAGGAGTAAATCAACTCCCCGACCACTTCTTCTTCATCCGAGGTCAAGGCATTGGGATGGGCCGGGTCAACTGTTTGGAAGCAGGACCCCACCATGGGGTAAGTCTGGCCTTCAACCTGGACAGTCTCATTTTGGAAGTCAATATTTTCCAGTAACAAACGGTGGCCCATGTCAAATTCTGGCCGGCGGTGGATAACTTGCTCTTCCAGCTTAAATTGAATAATAGCCAGTGCCTGGTGGACTTGCTCCATCTCAGTCGTTCCCTCAGCCTTCTCCTTGTCGGTCAAACCCTTAGGAGTAAAAACAGGGTTGGCCTGGTAGTATTTCTTAGCAAAGGAGAACAAAGGACGGAGGTTGATCCCATAAGACCGCTCGATATCAAATAGGTAATTATACCGGGCGGCGATCCGGAGTAGGGTCAAAAGACAGGGCAAGGACCCTAGGTAAGCCCCAATCCAAATCATGTCATGGTTGCCCCACTGGATATCAACAGAGGGGAGGGCCATAATCCGGTCCATCACCTTGTCAGCATCCGGGCCCCGGTCAAAAATATCACCTACAATATGGATATGGTCAATAACCAGGTCTTGGATGGTGAAAGACAGTTGTTTGAGGAAGTCTTCCAACTTCCCAACGGTCATAATCTGGTCCATAATTTGGTAGGCATAGGCTTGCTTATGGGGAAGGGAGTAGTCGGCATACAAGAGTTCCTCAATCACGTAGCGGTAGGCAGCTGGCAGGGCCTTCCGCACCTTGGACCGGGTATACTTGGCTGAGGCAAAACGCAAGACACCGATCAAGTCTTCGATCAATTTCCGGACTTGGTCCTTATCCTCCAGGTCTTTTTGCCGGACATGGTCCAAGGCATATTCCGGGTAGGCCACAAACAAGGCCAGTTTGTTGACCTTGTCTTCATCGTAGGATTGGCCAAAAAGGTCAATAATTTTCTCTTTTACATTCCCCGACCCGATCCGCAAAATATGGTCAAAGGCTTCAAATTCGCCGTGTATATCACTGATGTACATTTCAGTCCCCTTGGGCAATTGCTGGATGGCCTGGAGGTTGATGAGTTCCGTAATGACATCAGCCTCAGTGGGAAAGCGGTCTTTTATCATCATATCTATGTGTTCCAAACTTGGACACCTCTTCTATACCAATTTTTGATTAAACCCTTACAAGGTCTTGTATATAAGAATTTCTTTAACAATACCTTTTCTTCATACCTCTATCCTAGCAGACTTTTCCCTTAAAGCAAGCCCCAAAAACTATCCAAAAAAGCCCAGCTAACATCCAGCTGGGCCACACAAAGCTTTAGCAAGCTATTCAATTTTTAGTGACTTACCGGTCAACAGGGACTGAAAGCCTGGCTGACTTAACCCCATTTGTCTGGTAGCCAGCACTAGTCTAATGAGGTCGCAAGGTGGTCCTTAAACTTAACCCCACTCTCCTGGGGACCAAAGAGAACCGTCCAATTCACCTTCATTTTGCTGGCGACGGTGGACTTGGTCCAGGATCAGGTCTTTGGTCCCTTCCAGGATGGCTTTTTCCTTGTAGTCTTGACTTTTTTCGATTAATTCATCTAATTGCTTTAAATACCAGGTCACTTGGTCGGACATGGTTAAGACCTCCTTGCCTGCTTCTATTTGTCTAAGTGCAATTGCATTTCATCGAGTTCAAGTTGGTTGTCTTCAATAAAATCTTGAATGGATTGGAGACTAAATTTATCAGCTTCCTCACTGACCCGGCCTTCAAGCTTGTCCAGCTGGTCCATAAACCAATGGGCCCTGGAATGAAGGGAGGAGAAGTCTTTTAAAGTAAGGTATTGGAGGTAGTCGACCAAGAGTATCTTTTGCTCTTTATCCGATAAGTAGTAGAACTGGAAGATGGACAAGGGTGTGAGAAAGGTCATGCCTAACTTATTAGCCAGAGCCTGGTAGGGGGTGGTCAATTGACTGATGGTAAAGTGCTCCCGGCCACCGACTTGGTATTCTTTTTCGGCTACCCCAATCACAAGAACCAGGCCTAAGTCTTTCCCCTCTAGTAAATTTCCCCCTGTCCCAAAGGTGACCCCTTCTTCCATCACCTCGTCTATCCATTTTTTGAGCATAGAAGGGGCAGAATACCAATAGAAAGGGAACTGGAAGATAATCCGGTCAAAGTCTTTCAGCAAGTTTTGCTCAGCTTTAATGTCAATCTGACCATCAGGATAGGCGGACTCCAGGTGGTGGTAGCTAACCCCCTCCTGGTTTGCGACCGCTTCTTTTAAGAACTGCTGGCTATTAGAAGCTTCAATTTCTGGATGGGATACAATGACTAGGGTTTGCATGGACATCTTCCTCCTCCCTCTTATTGTATCACCTAGCTGGCCCGCTAAGAAAGGACAAGGCAGGCAAGCTGACTTATAAAGTTTTGTTATGAAGCCCTTTTCATCTGCTGGGACTCCATGTATACTAAACTTGAAGGAAAACAAAAGGGGTGAGAGGATGAAATATATCTGGATGATACTCGGCTGGTTGGCCCTTATAGCAGGTTTACTGGGTCTGGGCCTGCAAAACACCCAGGCTGGTTACCTGGCCCTTATTTTGGGCATCCTATCCTTGTTGGTCAAAGATATCAGGGGGATGGGCCTAACCGCCATTTGCTTTGGTGTGGTCACTTTTTTAATGACCACCCTATTTAATTAAAAAAGAGGATTGGTGGGCCAATCCCATCCCACCAACCCTAAAAATTATAGAACCTTAAAAAGGCCCCCGTCCGCATGCTAGAAGGGAATCCGGACAGGGGCTTTTAGTTTGAAATTTTAACAGTGGGCTTTTAATCGGTAGCCCAAAGACCAAAAGCAGCGATAGATAGGAAAAGAAAGCCAGCACCCAAGGACCAACCGGCTAGGACATCGGAAGGATAGTGGACCCCCAAATAGATCCGACTTAAGCCAATAGAAAGGGTCAAGCTAAGGCAAAGGACGACTACCAATCCCTTAAAGACGGGGTGGTGGGCCCGGTATAGCCGGTAGACTAAAAAGGCTAGGCCGGCAAAGAGGATCATGGTCCCCATGGCGTGGCCACTCGGGAAGGCATAGGAATTTTCAAATACCAGGTGGTTAATGTAGTCTGGCCGGGTCCTTGCAAAAAGGTCTTTGATATAAGAGTTCAATAACTGAGCCCCAACAAGCATGGTGAAGAGATACCAGATTCCTGCCTTAAATTCTTTAAGGGCAAAGAGGAGGAGGCTGATAACCAGGGTCAGGACTGTTTGCGACCAGCCGTCCCCAATAGTAGTCAGGCCAATGATGACCTTGGTCCGGTCTGGAGATCGGAACTGATGGAGGTAATTGCCAATATTATAGTCTATTTGACTGAGGCTAGGCTGGTTATAGGCCAAGAGGAAGGCCAAGACAATAAAGGGTATAGCAAAAATAATGGCAGCTAGGGCCGTGTTTCTGGAAGTCCAAAAGCTGGATTTTTTTCGCGACATACACTCACTCTTTCCAATAGAATACCCACCTATTTTACAGGACTTAGGGCAAAATATCATGCCTTCTTAAAAAAATTTACCTGGAATTTAAGTCACCCCATAGTCAAGTCCAAATCTATGTGTAAATCCCACAATATAGCATCATGCGTTATAAGGTGGGCTTTTTCTTTTTCCAGAGGAAGACAGGTTTTAAGGGTCAAGCTTTTCGTAAAGATGAATGATTCTGAGCTCCCCGATTCTCATGCAGGTTCAGTAAGACCGAGCTGGCTAGCCCATTGTCGCCTTTCAACTGCAAAACTTCCCTATTTGAATTTATTGTCCAGTTTTAGCTTCAAAACTTCCTTATTTTGATTTATTGTCCAGTTTTAACTCCAAAACTTCCTTATTTTTATTTATTGTCCAGTTTCAACTCCAAAACTTCCCTATTTTGATTTATTGTCCAGTTTCAACTCCAAAACTTCTTTATTTGGATTGATTGTATTCAAGTCCAAAGTCCAAAGTCCAGACCAGCATAAGGAATTAATTAAAAACAAAGTCCAGCTTGCCTTTGACTTTAGCCAGTATATTGCGTATGATTTACAGGGGAAAGAAATCAACCTGCCGTATGCTTTAGCTTGAAGCATGCGGTTTTCGCTTGAACTCAAAAACCATAAGGAGCGTTTCATACCAATATGAAAGTTTTTGACTACGAAGATATCCAACTCATACCTGCCAAGTCCATTGTCAAAAGTCGGTCGGAATGTGACACCAGTGTCGAGTTGGGGGGCCGCCGTTTTAAATTACCGGTCGTCCCAGCCAATATGCAAACCGTTATCGACGAAAGCCTGGCTTCTTGGCTAGCTGCAAATGGCTTTTTCTATGTCATGCACAGGTTTGATGAAGACAGTCGCCAGCCTTTTATCCGTCGTATGCATGACCAAGGGCTTTTTGCCTCCATCAGCCTGGGAGTTAAGCCTGGGGAGTATGACTTTGTTGAACAACTGGCAAAAGACCAAGACCTGCCGGAATACATTACCATCGATGTCGCCCACGGACACTCTGACATGGTCATCCAAATGATCCAACAGGTTAAAAAACACCTGCCTGATAGCTTTTTAATCGCTGGGAATGTCGGCACCCCTGAGGCAGTCCGGGAATTGGAAAACGCCGGGGCTGACGCTACCAAGGTCGGCATCGGTCCGGGCAAGGTCTGCACCACCAAACTCAAGACAGGCTTTGGGACCGGTGGCTGGCAACTTTCAGCCGTCTCCACCTGCTCCAAGGTGGCCCGCAAGCCCCTCATTGCAGACGGTGGGGTCCGGACTAATGGTGACATTGCCAAGTCCATCCGCTTTGGGGCCAGCATGGTCATGATCGGGTCCATGTTCTCCGGCCACGACCAGTCGCCTGGTGACCTGATTAAAATCGACGGGTCTCTTTACAAGGAATACTTCGGCAGTGCGTCTGCCACTCAAAAAGGCCAACGTAAAAATGTCGAAGGCAAGAAAATGTTGGTCCCTTATAAGGGGGATATTGCCGATACCCTGGCCGAAATGAAAGAAGACCTCCAGTCCTCCATCTCTTATGCAGGTGGCAAGGACCTGGAAGCCATCCGTAAAGTCGACTATGTTATTGTGAAAAATTCTATTATGAACGGAGAAAATTACAATGCCTCTGGTATTGATATACCTGAAAGCTTGGCCTCTTCCAACTTCGACCAAGCCTAAATTTAGAGCTAGCAAGAGACTGGCTAGGACCATCCTAGCCAGTCTTTTATGTAATTTGAAAGGAAGAGACAAACTTGCTTAAATTTCTTTTTCGATAATGGCTTGGATACGGGTCAAGGACTCCTTTAGGTCTTGGTTTTCAAGCACATAGTCTGCAAGACTTGGTGGCTCTAGCTCCCCCGTCCGCCGGCAATAGTCCAGCCTTTGGTCGACCAAGTCCTGGCTCTCTCCCCGCTTTAGCATCCGCTCAGCCATGACTTCTTCCGATATAGCAATAAAAATAACCACTGACTCCTTGGGCCACAGTTCTTTCAGGGCCTGGGCCCCATTGCGGTCTAAAGACACATGGACAACATCAAACTGCTTTAAGGAGGCCTCAATTTCCGCCTTGGTCAGGCCGTAAGTATGGTTGTTGTAGGTCGTTTGCTCGACAAAGTCGCTAGGTTCAAGGTCGGCCTCATCCCTAAAATAGTAGTCCCTGCCATCCACTTCCCCCGGTCTGGGCTTGCGGGTGGTTGTGGTAACTAATTTTTTATAACCTTTGTCGGACAAGTCCCGGCCCAGGGTGGTTTTCCCACTTCCACTGGGTCCAACCAGGATAATAATTTTTTTCGGCTTGCTTTCTTGGTCTTTCATTCCTTAGCCTCTTTCTCTTTTAGTAAGCCAACTAGTCCGGCTTGCTTACTCGCCTGGTTTGCCTGTCCAAAAAACTTTGCCAAAAGGCTTCCAAGCCTAGCTTGAAGGCCTTGCCAGCCTGGTTCTTGCCTTAAAAGTGACCCGAAATTTACCATATACAATCTCCTTACCCAAATGCTTTCCCCTATCATACCTTGAATGGAAAGAAAAATGCAATTGCTGGCCCTAAAAGCAAGTAGTCCTTTGACTGACCACATATCCCAGCTAGCTTCTTAGGACTTTTACATAAAGTTAATATTTTTTTATAATTGAAAACACTTACCCCTGTAAAAGGCCATTCTTTTGCTTTATAATCGAATAGACTTTCCACAAGGAGGTAGTGAAGTGACAACAATTCAAAACGACCTAAAGGAATCCGTCAGTGTTTGTGTTGAAGTAGGCCGGTTGATGCTTTCCAATGGGGCAGAGACCTACCGGGTGGAGGATACCATCTACCGGATCGGAATGAGTCTGGGCATCAATGATGTCAGTGTCTTTGTGGTGCCTACAGCCATTATTGTCACCGCAAGCGACCAATTTGACGATGAGGTGACCCAGCTAGCCCGAGTTAGTGACCGGGAAACCAACTTAGAAATGATTTCCATGATTAACCAATTGTCGCGTGACTTATCTAAAAATCCCAAGTCAGCGAATGAAGTCCGGGTCATGCTCTACCGCATGCAGCTCGATGTTAATGAGTACAAACCACTGACATCTATCTTCTTCTCAGCCATGGGAACCGGTGCCTTTGTCCTCTTATTTGACGGACCCTTTATTAGTGTCCCCATCGCCTTTGTCTTAGGCGGGATTGCCCAGGCGGTCTTTGAGTATGTTTCCCAAATCACCAATGTCTCTTTCTTTGCTGAACTCATCGCTGCCTCCATTGTCGGACTCCTTGCATCCCTGGCTGTTTCTTTAGGGCTAGGGGTTAACCGCGACGTGATTATCTTAAGTTCCGTCATGACCCTGGTGCCTGGGGTAGCCATCACCAACGGATTACGTGACCTAATGGCCGGTCACCTCCTAGCTGGGGTGGGAGGCCTGTCCAAGGCAGCCATGACAGCTGCGGCCATCGGAATCGGCATCGCCTTAATCTTGTCAGTCATATAGGAGGGAACGAAGATGTACAATAATATTTTAACCACCATGATTGCAGCTGGTATTGCCTCTTTGGGCTTTGCCATCTTATACAATGTACCCCGACGCGTCTTGCTGGCCAATGCTATTATCGGGGCAGTGGGTTGGGCCCCCTACTATCTCTTAATCAACATTTTTGGGTCCGAACTCTTCGTTGGAGCAGGCCTAGCCTCCCTAGTCATCGCCCTCTCCAGCCAGTTAGCAGCCCGTAAGTATGGCCTGCCCGTGACCGTCTTTTCTATTCCTGCCATTATCCCCATCGTCCCTGGTGGATCGGCTTACAATGCCATGCGGTCCTTTGTCACCGGGGAATACTTCTTGGCCACTGGTTACTTCATCGATACCTTTATTATTGCTGGTGCCATCGCCCTTGGTTTGACCGTCAACACTGCCATCTTCCAAGTCCTTTCACCCAAGTCGATTATCCAGCAAGGCAGACGGTATTTTTCATAAGCCTGCAATAACTAGTCTAAGTAAAAAAACCAGCCCAGTTCATCATGAACCGGACTGGTCTTTTTGATTGGCTTAATCTTCTGCAATGGCTTGGGTTGCGGTAACCAAGGATAAGTTGTAAACATCCTCACTACTGCATCCGCGAGACAGGTCTGAAATAGGCTTGTTCAAACCTTGCAAGACTGGGCCAATCGCTTCAAAGTTACCGAAGCGTTGGGCAATCTTGTAGCCAATATTGCCAGATTGAAGTTCTGGGAAGACAAATACATTGGCTTCACCTGCTACATCAGAGTCAGGTGCTTTTTGTTTGGCAACGGTATTGACAAAGGCTGCATCAAATTGAAGTTCCCCATCAACTGCCAGGTCTGGGTCTTTTTCTTTGACGATTTCACTGGCTTGGGCCACCTTGTCAACCTGGTCACCACCAGCAGATCCCTTGGTAGAGAAACTTAAGAGGGCAACTTTCGGGTCGATGTCAAACATTTTAGCAGTCTTAGCACTTTCAATGGCAATTTCTGCTAAGACATCCTTGTCTGGGTCTGGGTTAATCGCACAGTCCGCAAAGATGTAACGCTCTTGGCCTCGACCTCTCAGCATCAAGAAGGCACCAGATGTCCGGCTAACCCCTTCTTTGGTCTTGATAATTTGCAAGGCCGGTCTGACCGTGTCCCCTGTAGAGTGGACCGCACCAGAAACCAAGCCATCTGCCCGGTCTGTGTAAACGAGCATGGTGCCGAAGTAGTTGACATCTTTTAGGATTTTTTTGGCATCTTCTTCTGTGGCTTTTCCTTTTCGTCTTTCCACAAAAGACGCTACCAAGTCGTCGAATTCGTCATAATTTTCTGGGTCCAAGATAGTCAAACCATCAATGTTGAAGCCAAATTCCTTAGCTTTTGCATTTACTTGGTTAGGGTTTCCCAAGAGAATTGGGGTAATGAGGCCTTCTTTTTTAAGCCTAACTACCGCTTGCAAAATCCGTTCGTCAAGGGCTTCTGGGAAGACAATGCGAACGCCTTTACCCTTGACCTTATCTTTCAAGCTTTCAATAATTTCCAAATCTATCCCTCCGTAAGTTTCCATTTGATACTTTTATTTTAACAAAATTTTAAAAAAATGACAGTAAATTCTGTTGGATAACTAAGCAGACCCTTTAATCAACTGGCTGGTCTGGGATTTGCCAGTTAATGGGGGTTTGGCCATGGTCTTGTAAAAATTGGTTGGTTTTAGAAAAGGGCCGGGACCCAAAAAAGCCGCGGTAAGCTGATAAGGGGCTGGGGTGGGGGCTTTCGACTACCCCATGCTTGCTGGTGTCAATCATGTTTTTCTTATTTCGGGCTGCCCTCCCCCAAAGGATAAAAACCAGGGGCTTGTCCCGTTGGTTGAGGGCCTGGATCACCTGGTCGGTCAAGTCTTCCCAGCCCTTACCCCGGTGGGAATGAGCCTGGTGGGCCCGGACAGTTAAAACAGTATTGAGGAGCAAGACCCCCTCCTTGGCCCAGGCATTGAGGCAGCCATGGTTGGGGATAGAACAACCCAAGTCATCTTGGAGTTCCTTATAGATATTTTGTAATGACGGAGGAAGCTCCTGGCCAGGTTTGACGGAAAAGGCCAGTCCATGAGCCTGGTTGGGCCCGTGATAGGGATCTTGGCCCAGGATCACAGCCTTGACCTCATCATAGTCAGTCAGGTCAAAGGCATTCCACAAGTCTTCCATGGCAGGATAGACTTGGTGGTTAAAGTATTCTTTTTTCAAAAATTCTCTTAATTGCTGGTAACTTTCAGTTTGGCTAGCCCGGTCTAAAACCGGCTCCCATTCATTGTGAATTGGAATTGTCATAACATCCCTCTTTTCTTCTCTATTGTAAAGGCTCAGTCGCCGGGCGACAAGTTTTGCCCCTGGTCCTTGCTGAAGACGAGACAGTTGGATTAACCAGGGGGCAGCTGATGCCTTTTCGCCCTGGTCCTTCCCAAGATAGCACTGAGAAGTCTGGAATAGACCAAGGCCAAAAAAGTCTTTTTCTTAGCTGTGCAACATTCGTTATATTAAAGGAGTCTTTTCCTCTCTGGCCAAGACCTGTTAGTTTTAGGTCATTTTTATGTTAATCGTCGTATTGGTCTTGCTTTTCTGATAATATACAAACAGAAAGCTATAAAGGAGATAGGCATATGATTAAACTAATTGTTTCAGACATGGACGGAACCCTACTCAATGAACAAGTTGGGCTCTCTGCCGCCAATGTAGCCGCCATTAAAGATGCCCAAGCAGCGGGGATTGACTTTGTTATCGCGACAGGCCGGTCTTTCAAGTCAGGCTACACCATGGCTGAAGAAAAGGGCATTACCTGCCCCTTTATCGGACAAAATGGGGCCACCTATTACAATGACCAGCAAGAGCTCCAATATGTTAGAGGCCTGGCCAAGGATGATGTCCGAAAGATGATGGAGATTTTTGACCAAACCCCTATTTACTATGAACTTATTACCTTTGACGGCCCTTATACCAATGACAAGCAGGCCTTCATCGACCATGCCTTCGACACCTTTACCGATATCAACCAGGACATTGATGAGGAAGCCATCCGGTCTTACATTACCGACATGGTTGACCAAAACCGGATTAACTTTGTCGAGTCATATAACACTCTTTTAGAAGATGATGACCAAATCATCTTGAAAATCGCTGTTTTTTCGACATCTGGATCTAACAAGTTAGAAAAAGTTCAAAAACGATTAGAAAAAGAAATAGACAATATATCCATTACTGCCTCAAGCCGTAAAAACATGGAAATTAACCACATCCGCGCCAGCAAGGGGCAAGCGGTCAGTGAATATGCTAAGCTGAAGGGCTACAAGCCTTCAGAAGTCCTAACTATTGGCGACAACATCAATGACTTATCCATGCTAGACTGGGCGGATTACGGGACAGCCATGGCAAATGCTGTGCCTGAGGCCAAGGCTGTTGCCAAATACCAAACCAAGTCCAACAGCCAAGACGGGGTGGCCCATATCATCAACCTGGTCCTCAAAGGTGAAATCGACCAGGCCAAGCTTTAAGCTAGATTGCATTTCCTTGAAATGATTCTATGTAAGCAGTATCATGAACTTGTGAATCATTTTATATATAGGAGGCTATTTTATGTCAATCGATGCAAAAACAACTTGGACTATTGCTGGTAACGATGCTAGTGGGGGAGCCGGGATTGCTGCCGACTTGAAAACTTTTGCCGAATACGGCACTTACGGGATCGCTTCCCTCACAACGGTTGCTTCCATGAGACCAGAAGACTGGAAGCACATCGTCTCTCCTATCCCACTGGAAACCCTAGAAAACCAAATTACCACTGTTTTATCCAAAGAAGATGGGGTCGACGCCTTCAAAACTGGTATGATCCCTAACAAGGAACAGATCGACCTGATTGAAAAAATCATCAAGGACCACCAGTTAGAGGACAAATTTGTCCTAGACCCAGTTATGGTCTGCAAGGGTGACGATGAAGTCTTAAACCCAGAGTTAGCGATAGGCTTGCGGGACCAACTCTTACCTCTAGCTAAGATTGTCACTCCTAACCTCTTCGAAGCTGGACAGTTAGCTGATGTCGACAAGCCAACCACCCTAGACCAAATGAAAGAATCTGCCAAAATCATCCATGACAGAGGAGCTGACTATGTCGTCATCAAGGGTGGTACTGACATTGAAGGTGACAAGGCCACTGACCTATTCTATGACGGTAATGAATTTACCACCTTTGAAGCAGACAAAATCGATAATGGGGCCAACCACGGGGCCGGTTGTACCTATGCGGCAGCTATTACAGCTGGTTATGCCAATGGCTTAAGCCCACTTGAAGCAGTGAAAAAAGCCAAAGACTTTGTCACTGACGGAATTATTTACGGCCTGGACTACAACAAACACGTTTCTCCTGTCTTTCACAGTGCCCACCGTCTAAACCAAGACAATTAACCGTAACAAGTCATGAATTTCCTTCGTTATCTTCTGTGGGGATAAGAAAGGAATTTCACAATGATGGTAAATATTGATCTTTTGCAGGCGCTGGTAGATGCCA
Source organism: Alloiococcus otitis ATCC 51267 (assembly GCF_000315445.1). Lineage (GTDB taxonomy): Bacteria > Bacillota > Bacilli > Lactobacillales > Carnobacteriaceae_A > Alloiococcus > Alloiococcus otitis. The sequence goes on along the minus strand of NZ_JH992962.1, from coordinate 46,870 downwards.
TTAGCAATATTGGCTTCCCCATCTTCATTACCCTCTTCCTCCTTCACCGGATGGAAGCCAAGGTAGACAACTTGGTCAAGGCAATCCACGACTTAAGTCAAGTGATCAGCCAAGACCAAGAAACCAGCAAATAGCTAGCCAAGACCGCCTGCTCAATTCAGACTTCCACCACCAGTTTTTCTCACTTGGTGGTGGAAGTTTTTATTTTGGATTCCATAGCTTGGCCTAGTAGTGGTATACTAGGAAGAGAGATCGTTTCAAGTCTTAAGGAGCATCACCATGGTTGTTCAACTCTACATGAAAGAAAAAAGTCCCTACCTGGCTAATCAGAGAATCGTCAAGACCCCGTCCAACCGAGACCTTTTTGTGGTAGAAGGAAGCTGGGGTAGGCGGAACGACAAAATTTTCCTCTACACTATGGCTGGCCACTGCCTAGTGGAGGTGAAGCAAGTAACCCTTTCTGTCTACCCTAAATTTAAGGCCAAGATGAACGGGCACACAGTGGCTATTATTAAAAAACGCCCCCGACTCTTGGCTCAGCCAGTCTACACTGTTTCCAAGCTTGGCTGGAAGGCATCAGGCAACTATTTAAAAAGAAGTTACAAGGTCAAGCGAAAATTCAAAACCATTATGACTGTGGAAAAAGCTGTGACAACTTTCGGGGAGTTTTGCAGCTTGGAAATCACCAATCCCGAAGATGCCCCCCTGTGCTGTGTCTTGGCCGTTTTAATCGACCATTACGCCCAAGGCAAATCACAGGAAAAAAAACGGGCCAAAAAGCCTGACCAAATTTTACAAGAGCAAATCTAAAAATTGGTCTTAAACCAACCTGGGACTTAGATAAAGAATAAAAGATCTAAAAAGCCTTCCCCTATAATTAAACCACCCTCCGCCAAGCCGGTGCCCTAGATTAAAACAAGCAAGAAAAAAACGCCCTCCTTAGGGGAAGGGATACCTTCTCTAAGGGAGCGTTTTTTTAATTGCTTTAAGAAAATGAGACCTAGCCAACTTACTTGACTTCTTCCTTATCTTTTTCGTGTAAAAAGTCGATAATTCTTTGGGCAACTTTTCGGTTGATCCCCAATTCCCGAATGTCATCAAGGCTTGCTTCTTTTAGTCTTTTCATAGACCGGAAGTGGCGGAGGAGCTTGGTCCTGGTTTTGGGGCCTACCCCTGTGATTTGGTCCAGTTCCGAACTAAAGGAGTTTTTACTTCGGACATTGCGGTGAAAGGAAATGGCAAAGCGGTGGACTTCATCCTGTATGCGTTGGACCAAATAGAAAGCCTGGCTTCTTGGGTCGAGGGGAACGGGGTCTAAGTTTTCGCCAAAGATCAATCCGGCTGTCTTATGCTTATCATCCTTAACCATGCCGGCCACTGGGGTAGACTGACCAAGTTCATGGTGGATAACATCGACAGCGGCATTCACTTGGACCTTTCCTCCGTCCATTAAGACCAAGTCAGGCAGGGCCTTGCCTTCTTTCAAGAGCCGGGTAAACCGTCTGCGAATGACCTCGGTAGTTGTGGCTGCCTCATTAGCCCCTTCAACCGTCTTGACCTTGTACTTGCGGTAGTTTTGCTTGTCTTCCTTGCCATCCTTAAAGGCAACCATGGCCGAAACGGGATTAGTACCTTGGATGTTGGAGTGGTCAAAGGCTTCAATGTGTTTAAGGTAGGGTAGACCCAAGGCTTGGGACAGGTCTTTCACAGCTCCTGTGGTTTTTCTTTGCTTCATTTCAATGAGGTTAAAGCGCTCTTGTAGAGCCTGCTTGGAGTTTTTATAAGCAAGGTCTAAGAGGTGTTTTTTCTCCCCTCTTTGGGGGACATGGAGTTTAGTGTCCAAGATATCAGCCAAGAGGTCCAAGTCTAAGCCTGGCGGAACAAAAATTTCTTTAGGCAACAAGTTGTTCTTCTCTTGGTAATACTGGACAATAAAACTCATCAATTCCTCTTCAGGCGGGTCGTAGCAAGGAAACATGGCGGCTTCCCTTTTGATCAGGGTAGCCTGGCGAACAAAGAAAACTTGGATAGAAATCCAGCCCTTGTCCATGTAAAAGTTGAAGAAGTCCCGCTCCACAAAGTCGTTGGAGACAATAGCCTGCTTCTCGACTGTTGTTTCGATATAGGAAATTTGGTCCCTGAATTCAGCTGCCGCTTCATAGTTCAAGTTTGCGGCTGCATCGTCCATTTTTTGCTTCAAGTCGGTCTTGATATCTTTCACATTTCCTTTGAGAAAGGACTCAATCTTGGCAATTTGGTCCTTGTACTCTTCCTTGGAAACCTCATGGTCACAAGGCCCAATACACTGCCCCATGTGGTAGTAGAGGCAGGGTCTTTTTTGGTTTTTGGGACACCGTCTTAAGGGGTAAATCTTGTGCAGGAGTTGCTGGGTCTGCATGGCAGCCCCCACATTAGGATAAGGGCCAAAGTACTTGGCACCATCTTTTTTGATCTCTGAATCGATCACCAATCTGGGGTCCCGTTCATTGGTAATCTTCAAGTAAGGGTAGGTCGTCCCATATTTTAGGAGGATATTATACTGGGGCTTGTGTTTTTGGATCAGGGATACTTCAAGTAAGAGAGCCTCCTTGTCTGAACCGGTTAAAATGTATTCAAAATCGGCTATTTCACTCACCAAGCGGGCTGTTTTCCCGGTATGACTACTCTTAAAGTAAGACCGGACTCGGTTCTTCAAGTTTTTGGCCTTGCCGATGTAGATAATATGCCCGTCCTTATCCTTCATCAAATAGCAGCCCGGCTTGCCGGGTAAGACTTTTAGCTTATTTTCGACTCTTTCATTAGCCATCTGACCAGATCCCCCTTTCTGTATAGTTGGCTTTGCAGGGAGTCTTGGCTATTCCTTTGCAATTGATTAGTATACCATATTTTACCTTTTAAGTCAGCCCAGGCTACTCGACTGACCTAGAATTGCCAACTGGACAGTCTCGTTTAGTCGGATCTCAAAAGCTTAATTTGAAAACGGTTTTACTTAGACAAGTAATGGCTGTTTTTAGTATGATAGTCTTAAGTATAAAATAGATTGGAGTCCCTATTTTGGTTCATCAAAACAAGCAAGCTAACCGCATCGGCTTGATTGATGTCGGGTCTAACACCATCCGCCTGGTCATCTTTGAAATCGATGCTGTCAATAGTTTTAGAGAGATTTTAAACATTAAAAACCCAGCACGACTAGCCCAGTACCTAGATGGGACCATGATGTCTGACCAGGGGGTTGACCTCTTAATCGACATCCTAAAAAATTACGCTGATATTGCCAAGCTCTACCAGATTAAGCAGCTCATCCCCATCGCCACAGCTGCCATCCGACAATCCGACAACGCCATCCGGATCCTGCAGCGGGTTAAGGAGAAAACTGGAGTCGACTTGGAACTACTTTCTGAGAAAAAAGAAGCCTACTACGGTAACTATGCTGTCCGCCACACCCTCCCTATCCAAGATGGGATCAGCATTGACATCGGTGGTGGTTCTACCGAATTAACCCTCTTTAAGGACAAGCAAGTCCGGGCCAGCCATAGTTTTCCCTTTGGGACTGTCAGCTTAAAACAACATTTTTTCCAAGACAAGGACCACAATGATGCCAAGGCCATCAAAAAGGCCAGTAAGTGGGTCGCCGACCAATTCCAGGAATTCCCTTGGCTAAAAGACTGCCAGGTGCCCCTGATTGGGATTGGAGGATCAGCCCGAAATATTGCGGAAGTTTACCAGCACCAGGAGGACTATCCACTGGCAGGTATTCACGGCTACTCAATGGACCAGGCAGGCTTGGACCAGGTCTTTCGTACCTTTGCTGAGACCTCCTTTAAAGACCTATCAGACTTGGACGGTTTGTCCTCTGACCGCCGGGATATTATCATTCCCGCTACCCTCGTCTTCCTTGAATTATTTAAGGCTATGGGTGCGACGGCCTTTGTTGTCTCCAGCTACGGGATCCGAGAAGGTCTCATTATTGAATACATCAACCAGCTGCCCTACCACCCCTACTCTTTGCACTTTATCCAACAGCAAACAGTCTACCGGATGGCCAAGCAGTACCGGATGATGGACTTGCCGGCTAGCCAACGCATGAATATTATGAGCCGGCTACTGGATGTTTTAGCTGACTTGGACATCCTCCACCCCTCTATCTTAGACGTTGAATTCGCCCACTTTGGGGCAGCCCTTTACTACCTAGGCAAGGTGATCGAAGACAAGGCCGAATCCCAACACACCTTCTACCTGATCTCCAACACCAACTTAAAGGGCTTTACCCATAAAGACCGGGTGAAATTGGCCTTGATTGCAAGTTATAAGAACAAGTCCCTCTTCCACCAGTACACCAAGTCGACCAGCGACTGGTTCACTCAAGATGAGTTAGACATGATCCTCTGTCTAGGCTCTCTAGCCAAATTTGCTGAAGCTCTCAACGACTCCCATGTTAATACGGTCGAAAACATCGCCCTAGAAAAAGGAAAAGAAGGTTATAATCTGACCGTTAGATATAAGGGCAATATCATCGCCGAACGTTACCGGGCCGAAAAGCAACGCAACCATCTAGAGCGGGTCATCGGCGACAAGGTTGACATTCATTTTATCGATGCCCAGGATGACCAGTAAGTAGCTAAGAAATTGTAATTATTAGCTTATAAGCCCATAATAGCTTATAATGAAAGGGCATGGCCCCTCTAAAGGGGGGCATCGAGGGAGATTAAAATCTCCCAATACACTTTATAAGGAGTTATGATAGATGGTTTCCCAAAGGGTTGATTTTAGTGATCCAAAGTATTTTGAGAACCGTGAGTTATCATGGTTAGATTTCAATGAACGGGTTATCGCCCAAGCCGAAGATGACCGCAACCCCTTGCTTGAACAATTGAAATTTATTTCCATCGGGTCTTCCAACCTGGATGAATTTGTCCGAGTTAGGGTGGCTGGTCTCCAAGACCAATCAAAATTAGGGGTTACAGATCCGGATACCAAAAAGCAATGGTCTCCCAATAGACAATTAGACGAAATTGCTAGTCGCAATGAAAAAAATGTCAAATACCAATATGGCCTCTACAAGAAAAAAATGGCCGAGCTCAAAGAAGCTGGCGTCAAGGCACCAGAAACCCAGCTACTTGAAGGCTTAGACAGCCAGGCCTTGCGGGATTATTTCGCTGAAAATATCCAACCAGGCATCACCCCCTACGGCATTGATGCTTACCGCCCCTTCCCCCATCTGAATGACGGCCTGATCCATATTTTCGTCAAACTTGAGCGAGACGGCAATCCTTTTATCGCTATTGTGCCAGTTCCGTCTCTCTTAGACCGAATCCAGCAGATCAAGTTGAATGGTGAAGAAAAATATGTCTTGATTGAAGATATTATCCGGCAAAACATCGATGCCCTCTTCAAGGGCTTCCAAGTCCAGTATTCTTTCTTTTTCCGTATCACCCGGAATGCTGACTTAGAACTACAAGAGCAAGGAGCGGAAGACCTCTTATCTGTTATTGAAGACTACATTGAACGGCGGAAGAACGGGATGGCTGTCCGCTTAGAAGTTGATACCCGGGACGCCGACCCTCGCTATGCCGACGATGTTGCCTTTTTAATGGAAGAGTTGGATCTCCTAGAACGTGACGTTTATGCCCTAGATGGTCCTCTAGACTTGACCTTTCTAATGGACCTCTACGACCTCTTGGAAGACGTTCACCCAGACCTGACCTTTGAGCCTTTCAGCCCAACCTACCCACCCGTTTTAATCAGACGGTCGGTTTTTGATGTGGCTGACAAGCAGGATATCTTCCTCCACCACCCTTACGATTCCTTCAAACCCATCATCGAGATGATTGAAAAATCAGCCGACGACCCCAACACCATTGCCATTAAGATGACCCTTTACCGGGTCTCCAAGGATTCCCCGCTGGTAGCTGCCATGAAAAAAGCAGCCAAAAGAGGGATTAAAGTAACCGCTCTGGTAGAACTCAAAGCCCGTTTTGATGAAGCTAACAATGTCCACTGGGCTAAGGAACTCGAGGAAGCTGGAGTCCACATCATCTACGGTATGGAGGAGTTAAAAACCCACAGTAAGGCAACCCTAGTGGTTAAGAAAACCCCTAATGGCTTCCGCCGTTATGCCCATCTAGGGACCGGTAACTACAACGAAAAAACCGCCAACCTCTATACCGACATGGGGATCATTACCAGCCAACCAGACTTAACCGAAGATGTGGCTAAGTTCTTTAACTACCTGAGTGGTTATTCTGAACAGCCCGACTACAACCACCTCCATGTTTCCCCCTTTGAAATCCGGGACACCTTTATCGAAAAAATTAACAATGAAATTGCCTCCCACAAAAAACATGGCAACGGCCACATTATTGCCAAGATGAACTCCTTAACAGACAAGGTCATCATCTTGAAGCTCTTTGAAGCCAGCCAGGAAGGGGTCAAAATCGACCTAATCGTTCGAGGGATTTGCTGCTTAATTCCTGGAGTCAAGGGTGTGAGTGAAAATATCACAGTTCGATCCATAGTCGGCCGCTTCTTAGAACATAGCCGGATCTATTACTTCTACCAAAATGGCCAAGAAAAACTCTATCTTTCTTCTGCCGATATGATGACCCGGAATATGATTCGTCGGGTAGAACTAGCTTTCCCAGTCATGGACAAGAACTGGGCCCAGCACATTATCGACCTCTTAGACCTTTACCTGAGTGACAATACCAAGGCTTGGGTCCTGGACAGTGACGGTAATTACAGCCAAGAGCAACCCAAAGAAGGCGAAGAAGCAATTAGTGTCCAAAACTCCCTCTTGAAAAAATCCCAAAATCTCAAAAAAGAGCGGAAAGAAAAAGAACGGAAAAATTGGTTCGCCCGCCTCTCTGAAAAATTACTCCGGTAAAACTTATTGATAAAATTTGGCCTCGCCAGCCTTAGTCAATTTTCAAACAGCTACCGCGGTGCGGTAGCTGTTTTTCTATGCCGACTTTGGCCCGCACTTTGCTTTGAAGGCCTCCACTTTATTTTACTTGCGGCCCTCCTAGCGACTAACTCGTTTATCGAGCTACAATTGGTCACCTTGTTGTCCCATAACTCGCTTATAGCTGAGCAATTGTCGTCTTCTTGCTCCAGAACTCCTTTATTGCTTCAGCAATTGCTCCTTTCAACCCCGAAAGTACCGTATGGTTACCCGATTGGCGCCCTTCAGTTATTCACCTTTATTTACCTTACTAGCTTAGTCTTAACCTACACAAAATTTCAAAATCGACTACTAGCTCCCTTCTCATCAAACTAAAACCCCCAACTTACATCTCCCTGCAAGTTGGGGGTTGACTATCTTATTGAGGTTTTCGTTTTCGGTAGACTTCATACATTAAGATGGCAGAAGCAACGCTGGCGTTCAAACTTTGGACATGCCCGGTCATAGGAATAGTAAGCATTTGGTCCACATTTTCCTTGACCAGATGGGAAATGCCTTGTCCCTCATTGCCTACCACCAAGGCGATGGGTCCTGAGACGTTCCATTGCCGGTAGTCTTCTCCTTCTACATCCGTTCCAAAAATCCAAAAGCCATCGTCCTTCAATTTTTTGATGGTTTGGTTGATATTGCTGACCCGGGCAACCGGGACATGTTCAATGGCACCGGTCGAAGCCTTGGAAACTGTTGCGGTTAAGCCAACTGCCCGGCGGTTAGGAATGATGAGGCCATGGACCCCGCTAGCGTCAGCTGTCCGCAAAATGGAACCTAAATTATGAGGATCTTCTATTCCATCCAAGATTAAAAAGAAGGGGTCTTCTTCCTTGTCCCTGGCCACTTTATAGAGGTCGTCGATACTAGCATAGGCTACGGGGCTGGCAGTTAAGACGACCCCCTGGTGGTTTTGGCCTGAAACAAGCTGGTCCAGCTTGTTTTTAGGGGCAAAACTGACCTGGATTTTTTTCTCCTTGGCAAAATGGTGGATTTCCTTCAAGGCTTGTGCTCCCGCCCCATCCTGGATAAAGACCTTGTTAACTTGCCGGCCTGACTTCAAGGCTTCCAGGACTGGATGGCGGCCAAATACGATTTCACTTTCTTGCTTGGTCATGGTTTCCTCCCAATAATTGAAAAACGACGGGCAATGTGGGGCTTTGTTTAACTGCGATCATGGTTCGAGGCTCATTTAAAAAAACGACAGGCAAGTCGTAGAGCTTTATTAAGCAACAATGGATTGATCCGGCTAAACTGAAAAACAACGGACCACTCGTAAATCTTTATTAAACATCAGCGAACATAGTTTGCAACTTAGTTAAACGACAACGGGCCAGTCGCAGAGCTTTATTAAACAACAAGGACATGATCCGGCTAAACTGAAAAACGACGGACAGCATCCGGGCTTTATTAAACGACGGGAATGGTTCCAGACTCAAGTAAACTAGGACGGGCATTGTCAAAAAGTCAGTTGAGCAAGGGCAGGCAGCCTTGAAAATTACTTGAACAGCAAGGGCAAGGCTCCCCCTAGAGGTCTACTTCTACAGTCTGGATACACCAGTTAATTAATTCTTCCAGCCGTCCTTCTTGGCCAGTTAAATAAAGATAGCCCATAACCGCTTCAAAGCCAGAAGATTTATTGTAGTCTGCCTGGCTAGCATTTTTGGCCTTGGAGTGGCTCTTAGCATTCCGGCCTCTTTTAAAAATTCCAAGCTCCTCAGACGTCAAAAGGTCTTGGTCCAAGGCCTGGTCAATGAGCCTTGCCTGGGCCTTGGCTGAAACATAGTGGGTTGCGCTTTGGTGGAGACGGTTAGGTTTGGTCGATCCTTTCTCCAGTAAGTAGCGTCTGATATATAGATCGTAAACCGCATCCCCCATATAAGCCAGGGCTAGTCCGTTTAAGAGTTGGACATCCTTATTCTTCATCCCGAGACTCCCGTTTCCAACGCACACCATGAGGGGTATCTTCTAAGATAATCCCCCGGTCACGGAGGTCATCCCTGATTTCATCAGCCCGGTCAAAGTTACGGTCAGCTCGAGCTTGCTGGCGCTCTTCGATGAGGGCTTCGATTTCCCCATCTAATAAATCCTCTTCTGCTTCAACATCTTCTACCCCGAAGATATAGAGGATGGCTTTTAAGTCTTCCAGGTAAAGGTCAATTACCTGCTTAGATACCTGGTCTCTAGCAATATAGCGGTTGAGACTAGCGATCATTTCATAAAGGTCTGCTATTCCGTTTTGAGCCTGGAAGTCGTCGTCCATATCCTGGATAAAGCTATCCTTAAGATTTTGCCAAGCTGTGATATCTTCTTGGTCTTCTTGCAAAGTACCCTGGGCTGTCTGCAAACGGTGGCGGGCATTGGCCAAGGCTGTCTTAATACGGTTCAAATTTTGCTTGGCTTCATGTATGGCCTCTTCGGAATAATTGATGGGTCTGCGGTAGTGGGCCGAGGCTAGGAAAAAGCGAAGGGTTTGGGGATTATGGATTTTTCTCAAGTCGTGGACCAGTTTAAAGTTGCCCAAGGACTTGGACATCTTTTCGTCGTTCATGGTGACAAAGCCGTTGTGGAGCCAGTAATTGGCAAAGGCTTGGCCACTTTTGCCTTCAGACTGGGCGATTTCATTTTCATGGTGGGGGAATTGTAGATCCTGGCCTCCTGCGTGGATATCAATGGTATCGCCTAATTCTTGGCTGGCCATAACCGAGCATTCAATATGCCAGCCTGGTCGACCTTGCCCCCAAGGAGAATCCCAGTAAATTTCCCCTGGCTTGGCCTGCTTCCACAAGGCAAAGTCTAGTGGGTCTTCTTTTTTATCCCGGTCAGCCTCATCTAAGCGGTTGCTGGCACCACTAGCGAGTTGGTCAACCGAAATCCCGCTTAACTTGCCGTAGTCTTTAAATTTCCGGGTTCGGTAGTAGACATCCCCTTCAGATTCATAAGCATAGCCCTTGTCAATTAAGACTTGGTTGAAGTCTATAATATTGTCTATATTTTCGGTAACTGTAGGATGGGCATCCGCCCGTCTAACATTTAAGGCCTCTGTGTCTTCGAAAAAGGCATCAATAAACTGGCTTGTTACTTGGCTGGGTTCCAAGTTCATGTCCTGGGCAGCCTTGATAATCTTGTCGTCCACGTCGGTAAAATTTGAGACATACTTGACCTGGTAGCCCCGGTATTCTAAGTATTTGCGGATGGTATCAAAGGCAACAGCTGACCGAGCATTCCCAATATGAATATAGTTGTAAACAGTCGGCCCACAGACATACATGGTCACCTTGCCTTCTTCAATGGTTTTAAAGGGTTCTTTTTTATTGGTCAAAGTATTATAGACTTTAATCATTAAACAAGCCTCCAATCATTTAAATTCAAAACCATTATAGCAATAATGGACTAAGTTCCCTAGCCAAGCTGGATATTCTTTTCCTCCCCCTTTAAATAGGCCAATGTGGTATCAAAAACGATCTTAGCCCGGTTAACCATGGCCTGGTCAGTTAAATAGGCCACATGGGGGGTTAAGATGGTGTTTTGGGCCTGGAGGAGTTTATAGTCTTCTGGCAAAGGGGGCTCCCTATCAAAAACGTCAATCCCAGCACCAGCTAGTTGGCCTTGGTTGAGAAGGTCTGCTAGGCCATCGTTATCCACAATGGGCCCCCGGGCACAATTGATCAAAATAGCAGTGTCTTTCATCAAGGCCAGTTTGTCCTTAGATAGGAGGCCTTGGGTTTGGTCATTATGGGGGAGGTGGACGGTAACAATATCACTTTCTTCCAGCAATCTTTCCAAGGAAACATATTTTACTCCCATGGCCTTGGCTTGGTCTTTTTCAGTCCGACTATAGGCTAAAAATTGAACACCGAAGGCCTTAAGTAAGCTAGCAGTTTTCAGGCCAATATTGCCAGTCCCTATGATTCCCACGGTCTTGCCCGCCAGAACCCTACCCTGGCTGGGGCCAGGAAAGTTACTTTGGCGGATGGCTTGGTTGCCCCATGAAATCTGGCGGTAGAGGTCCAGGATGAGACCAATAACGTGTTCTGCGACAGATTGGTCTGAATAACCGGCTGCATTGGCAATCTTAATCCCTTTCTCCCGGGCGGCCTCCTGGTCTACATGGTCAATACCGGTAAAGGCCACATTGATCAGTTGCAACTTGTCTGCCTGACTAAAGGCTTGTTTAGGGTAGGGGGTGTTGGCAATCATAACGATATCAGAATCCCCCGTCCGGTCTGCCAATTCCTCGGGGTCACTGGTTTGGTCTGAATAATAGACAAAGTCATGCCCTAGGTCCTTAATGGGCTGGGCTAGGCGGTCAATTAGGTTCTGGGAAACATTGAGGGGTTCAAGGAGGGATACTTTCATCTTCGTCACCTTTCCTTCTATAACTTAAACCAAGTTGATGGGTTGACCCGCTTGGTAGGCCGCTAAATTGTGGTCGATCTTCTCTAAAAGTCGCTGGCGACTTTCCTGGCTAGCCCAGGCAATGTGTGGGGTCAGGATACAATTAGCCAAACCCTCTAAAGGGTGGTCACGGGGCATGGGTTCTTGGTCCAAGACGTCAATCCCAGCTGCTTTGACCCGGCCATCTTTCAGGGCATCAGCCAGAGCTTGTGGGTCAAGCAAGGGACCCCTGGCAGTATTCAGTAAAATGACCCCATCCTTCACTTGTGAAAGTGCTTGGTTGTCGATAATATGCCAGGTCTGATCCGTCAAGGGGAGGTGGAGGCTGATCACATCAGACTTGGCAAGTAGGTCTTCCAAGGAAACATAGCGAGCAAGTTCTTGGCCAATGGGGCTTTGACTCCGGTTGTAGGCTAAAACATTCATGCCTAATGCCCGGCAAATTCGGGCAAAGGCCTGGCCAATCGACCCAAAGCCCACCACGCCCAAGGTCTTACCGTCTAGCTCCTGGATAGGGTAGTCCTGGTCATAAAAAGTCCAGCCTTCCTCCTGCCAGCGACCCTGGCCGACTGCCTGGCTGTAGTGGTCGACCTGGTTAGTTAAGTAGAGCAAAAGGGCCAAGCAGTGCTGGGCAACCGAAGCACTACTGTAAGCGGGGATATTGGAGACTAAAATACCCAAGTCTTTAGCAACTGGCAAGTCGACATTGTTGTAGCCCGTTGCGGAAACGATAATATATTTTAACTGTGGGCAGTCTCTTAAAAGCTCTTCTCCCAAGGGAACCTTGTTGGTGATAACCACACTGGCCTCCCCAACCCGGTCCTTGATCACTTGAACCTGGTCGTGGGGAGTATCCTGATAGATAGTCACCTGGCCATAATCCTCTAAAAAGTCCCAAGACAAGTCACCCGGGTTAGCATAAGATCCGTCTAAGACTACAATCTCTTCTTTAGTCATTGTTTCTATCCTCCCATGCTTGGCTTTTTAAAGGTCAAGCCTCACGGTCTTCTAATAGGTCCGTCAACTGACCCAAAGCCTCCACCCCTGCTAGGTCGGTTTGGTTTAAAGAAGCCAACAAGTCCGCAACTGTCTTATCTATGCCAGGAACCAGGTAGTTGGGGTCCAACTCAGCCAAGGGGACCAAGACAAAGGCCCGGTCCTGGAGCCTTGGGTGGGGAACTTGGAGCTTGGGATGGTCAATTTCTTGACCCTCCACCAGCAAGACATCCAAGTCAATGGTTCGGGGGCCATTTTTAATGGTCCGCTTCCTGTCCAGGTCTGCCTCAATCGCCAGCAAGTCTTCTAAGAGGTCCAAGGGGGGCTTGCCTGGTTCAATTTCAAGGCCAGCAACCATATTGTAAAAATCGTCCTGGTCCTTGTAGCCCACCGGTTCAGTCTGGTAAACCTTTGAAACTTGCTTGACTGCTACCTGGTCTAGGCTATTTATTTTGGCCAAGGCCTGGTTTAAGTAAGCCAACTTAGTCTCCATATTAGAACCGAGTCCGATCATAACATCCTTCACTCTATATTCCTCCTTACCGCTTCAAGCTTGTCTGGTCTTAGCACTAAACTAGTGACGGGCCCGGGTGATTTCCACCGCTACATTGTCAAAGACACCAGGAATCGGGGCCTGGGGTTTATTGACCCGGACCAAGACCTCCTCAACCTGGTTAAAGGTCTGGAGAACTTCCTGGGCCAGGTTTTCCGCCAAGGACTCCAAGAGTTTAAAGGGGGTCCCTTCCACAATGGACTTAACCAAGTCATAAACTTCCCCGTAGTGGATACTGTGTCCCATTTTGTCTGTTTGACCCGCCAACTTGAGGTCGGTTACCAGGACAAGGTCGACTTTGAAAATCTGTCCTAACTTGGTTTCGGCCTCCATCAAACCGTGGTGGCCATGAAAGGTCATGCCTTGCAAGCGTATCTTATCTCTTTTATCCATCTTATTCCTCTTTCCTCAAGCCACTTATTTTAAAAAAGAGTCAATACCAAGGGGAATTGACTCCTTTCCTTTTCCAGCCTGTCTTTGCCCAAGCAGGATGAATCCGTCATTCTCCCCTAAGCAAAAACTTATTCCTTAATCATGTCCAAGACTTCTTTTTTGAGTTCCTTGTCTTGCCGGAAGACTCCTCTTTCCGCCTTGGTCACAGTGATGGAGCCACGCTTTTTGATGCCACGGATGGACATGCACATATGTTCACCTTCCACCACGACAAAAACACCTTCGGGCTCTAGATTGTCCATAATAACATCGGCAACTTGGTTGGTAATCCGCTCTTGAAGTTGGGGGCGCTTGGTCACATCTTCTAGAATCCGAGCAAGCTTGGAGAGACCAATCACGCGACCATCCTTGGGTTTATAAGCCACATGGGCCTTGCCAATGATAGGTAGGAGGTGGTGCTCACAAGTAGAGTCGAACTCAATATCTTTGACCAAAACAAGTTCATTGTCTTCGTGGAAATATTTTTGAGTGTGGACTGCTGGATCTTTTTCCAGACCAGCAAAACGTTCAGCATACATTTTAGCTACCCGCTTGGGTGTCTCAAGTAGTCCTTCACGTCCAGGATCTTCGCCTACTGCTCTTAATATTTCCTCTACTGCTTTTTCAATTCTCTGGTAGTCTACCAATTAAACTTCCCCATTTCTTCTTGCTAAAATCAGCTGTCTAAACTTGCCAACAATATAAAAACTTCCAAAAACGACAATGAGGTCATCCCCTCTGGCTACTTGACTTGCCAGGTCTAGGGCTTGGTTATAATCTTCACAAGCTATGACCCGAGTAGAAGGCGACACCATTTCGGTCAGTTTTTCTTTCATTTGAGAGGCTACCATCCCCCGTGGCGAATCGGGTGTCACCGTATAAAGCCGGTCAAAGCTTTTGGTTAAAGGGGCTAGGGCGGCATCAACATCCTTGTCGGCCAACATGCCTACGATCCCAATCCTTTTTTGTTCTGGAAAGTAGCGGTCTAGGTTAGCCAAGAGAGCCTGCAGGCCGTCTTCATTATGAGACCCATCAACGATCACGGTCGGATGAGAGGCCATAATTTCAAAACGGCCGGGCCAGCGAGTCTCAACCAGGCCTTGCTTAATGGAATTAGGACTAATCTGCCAGCCAGCCTCCTGTAAGGCAAAACAGATTTCGATTGCCACTAGGGCGTTGTAAATTTGATAATCTTCTAAAAGTGAAATGCGGTAAGGAACCTGCTTGTATTCAAAGTCTTGCAAGAGGTCGGAAGTCAGGCTATAAGTCAGGTCGGATTGAGAAATCAGGGTCAGAGGGGCACCTACCCGGTCCGCCTGGTCTTGGATCACCCGAGTCACTTCTGAACCCTGGGGATAAACCACCATGGGCGAGCCAGGCTTGGCGATGGCGGCCTTCTCACCAGCTATTTCTGGCAGGCTATCCCCTAAAAAAGCGGTGTGGTCCATGCCAATCTTGGTAATGGCAGTCACGGCAGGACGGCTTATCACATTGGTTGCATCTAACCGTCCTCCTAATCCGACCTCTACAACGGCTATATCACAAGCCTGGTCCTGGAAGGTCAAAAAGGCCAGGGCAGTAAAAAGTTCAAATTCAGTCAGGCAAAGGGATGTGCCTTCTAAGGCCTGGCTTAGGGTCTTGACTGCCTTGAGCAGCTGGTCATCACTTGTGGCTTGGCCATTGATTTGGATCCGTTCATTAAATTCCACTAGGGAAGGGGAAATATACAAGCCGACCTTGTAGCCAGCCTCCCTGAGTATTCGCTCTGTAAAGGCTGCGGCCGACCCCTTGCCATTGGTGCCAGCGATATGAACCATGGGGACCTGGTCTTGGGGCTTGCCCAATAAGTCCATCACCTGGGTCATGGTTGCTAGCCCCAAATCCATCTTCCCTTGTTCTTGTAGGGGCAGGAGGTCAAGAAGTTCTGCATACTGCATTCATCCACTTGCTTTCTATTAGAGATTTGCCTTTTTACTGGCCTTCCACATAGGAAAGGGCCTGGTCAAGATGGGCTTGGGTTTGGTCATAGCCAATTAGTTCGATGGCTAAAGGAAGCTCTGGTCCGTGTTGTTCACCAGTAGTTGCCACCCGAATCGGCATAAAGAGATTGCGACCCTTGACCCCGGTTTCTTTTTGCACAGCTTTGATAGCTTTAAAGATTGGATCTTTTTCAAAGGGTTCCACTTCACTTAAGTGTTCTTTAAAGGACTTGAGGACCTGACCGACAGTTTCACCGTCCAAGACTTCTTTTTCTTCAGGGCCGTAGCTGATCTCTTGCCCGAAGAAAAGGGAGGCTAGGTCAAGCAATTCCTTGCCGTAGCTCATTTGTTCCTTGTAGAGACCGGCTAGCTTAACAAACCAGTCTTTCTTGTCCGGATCATAAAGGCCAGCTTCTTCCAAGTGGGGTTTGGCTAGGTCTAAGACTGCCTCATCTTCCAGGTTTTTAATATATTGGTTGGAAATCCAGTCCAATTTCTTCTCGTCAAAGGCTGCCGGAGAGGTATTCAACCGGTCTGTATCAAACATATCGATAAATTCTTCTCTAGAGAAGATTTCTTCTTCGCCCTTAGGTGACCAGCCGAGGAGGGCAATGAAGTTAAACAAGGCTTGAGGGGTATAGCCTAAGTCCTTGTATTGCTCGATAAATTGCAGGATACTTTCGTCCCGTTTACTTAATTTTTTGCCGGTTTCGGCATTGATAATCAGGGTCATGTGGCCAAAGACTGGAGGCTCCCAGCCGAAAGCATCGTAAACCACTAATTGTTTAGGGGTATTGGAAACATGGTCGTCCCCTCTTAGGACATGGCTAATGGCCATTTCGTGGTCATCTACTGCTACGGCAAAGTTGTAGGTTGGAGACCCATCCACCTTACGGATAACAAAGTCCCCGCCAATGTCTTTGGCATCAAAGCTGACCTCCCCTTTCACCATGTCGTCAAAGCGGTAGACCTGGTCTTCTGGCACCCGGATACGGATAACAGGGTCTCTGCCCTCCGCTTCAAAGGCCTCTTGTTCTTCTTTGGTCAAATGGGCATGGCGACCATCATAGTGGGGGGCAATCCCCTGAGCCCGCTGCTTATCTCTCATTTCTTCTAACTCTTCGGCGGTTGCATAGCACTTATAGGCTAAGTCGCGGTCAAGCAAGTCGTCAATGTATTGGTTATAAAGGTCAAATCGTTCAGATTGACGGTATGGACCGTAATCGCCTCCGATATCTGACCCTTCATCCCAGTCGATACCCAACCATTTTAAGTAGGTAAATTGGCTCGCTTCACCGGTTTCAACATGGCGCTTCTGGTCGGTATCTTCCGTCCGAATAATAAAATCGCCACCATTATGGCGGGCAAATAGATAGTTAAACAAGGCTGTCCGGGCATTCCCTATATGCAAGTGTCCTGTAGGGCTTGGGGCATAACGGACGCGGATCTTATCTGACATGACTTTATCTCCTTTTCATTCATCACAGTTTGTATTTTCAACTATTAAAATAATTAATTCAGGTCTTTTAGCTTACCCCTACTAGCTTACCATAATTGTCTTTATCATTCATCCGATCAAGGTTAAAAGCAAGCAGGATGGACCAATTTATTTCTGGCCCATAAAAACAGGGTCTAACTGTCTGCCGGGCTTTGGTCCTGGCCAAATTCTGGGTCCCCAACATTGGCAGGGTCGGCAATATCGGCAAAAATCATCCGGCCCGCATTGGTCTGCAGTGATGAGGTTACCACTACATCTAGGGACTGGTTAATATAGTGCTTGCCATCTTCTACTACTACCATGGTTCCATTTTCCAAATATGCCACGCCTTGCTGTCTTTCGGTACCCTTTTTGACAATGGTGACCCGCATCTCCTCGCCTGGGATAATGGCGGGTTTAACTTGATTGGCCAATTCATTGATATTCAAAACAGGCACCTGCTGGAATTGGGCTACCTTGTTTAAGTTATAGTCATTAGTAATAACGGCCCCCTTCAGGTTTTGGGCTAGTCGAACTAACTTCAGGTCGACTTCTGCTTCATCTTCAAAATCCTGGTCATCCATTTCAACCTGGATCTGGTCGTCATCTTGAAGCTCGTTTAAAATATCCAAGCCCCTCCTACCGTGACTTCTTTTTAAGCTATCCGGTGAATCCGCAATATACTGGAGTTCCTGGAGGACATATTTGGAGATGACAAAAACCCCTTCCAAAAAACCTGACCGTATAATACCTAAGATACGGCCATCGATAATCACACTAGTGTCTAAGACCTTGTATTTCAAAAAATGCCCCGTCTCTCCTGCCTGGTCAGGTTCCTGGTCCTTCCGTCGATCTTGCTGGTTCTTTAAGAAGTCAGCCACTTCTTGATGGTAACTGGTCCCGATATAAAAACCGACATAAGCTAAGGTGAAGGTAATCACAGCCGAAACCACTTCATTTAAGAGGGGGATATTGAAAGTTTGGAGGGAAAAATTAATTAACCATGAAATAATAAGACCAAAAACAAGCCCCAAACTTCCACAAAGCAAGTAAGACAAACTTAAATCGGTTAGAAACCGAGTTAGTCGTTTTAACCCCTTCAAGATGGGATCTACTATAAAGAGCGAAACAATAAAAAAGATGCCAGCCCCTAAGACCATGCCCAACCAAGGATTGTAGATAATTGTTGGTATGGACATGGGAGGAAGACTGTCGAGGAGGTCGGTAAAGTTGTTAAAACCTATACTACCCCCCACGAAAATAAATAATAGGATGATGAGTTTCCTCATAGGACATCCCTCCTTTTCCTCAATTTTAAGTATTGCTAATGGATCATCATTTGTCCTGGGACTCCTCCATGCTAGAGTAAAGACTAAAGTCAGCCCTCAGGTCACTTGGACAAGTCGGTTTAATTCAGCTCAGGCCAACCTGATACTTTACATTATAATCAATTTAACCGGCCCATTAAACCATTTTGAAAGACTTTTAGCTATTAGAAGCCTTGTCCCTTCTTAACTCAAAGAAAACTGGCTGCTAAAGAGGAATAGCGTAGGCTGCACAACCTACGCTATTCTTTCACATTATTTAAGCTACTTTACTTGAATCTACTGGTCTTCCGATTGTTCTTGGGCTAGTTGTCTAGCCTCTTCAAGCCATTCATCTATCCGGTCCTGGTTCGCTTCAATCCAGCTTTCAGCTGCACCTTCTGGGTCATCCGTTTCAGCCATTTCTTGAACCACGCTTTCGATGTCATCCATTTCCCATTCAAAGTTATCTAAGACAGAGTAAGCAATGGGGTGGTCATCTTGGAAGCCTTGACGGACTTGCGTAATGATGGATTCTTCTCCACCAAAGGCACCTTCTGGGTCATCTAAATACTTTAAGTCATATTCTTGGAACATCCAGTGAGGGTTCCAGCCTGTAATGACAATTTCTTCTTCATTGTCAATGCTGGTCCGTAATTCTGACAGCATGGCTCCAGTTGAAGCATTTTGTAGGTTCCAGTCTGCTAAATTGTCATAGGTCTCCATGGCATTTTCAGCAGAATCCATGATACCAGATCCGGGTTCAATACCGGTCACTTCTTGACCCGCTTCATCTGTCAAGTCTTCGATGGATTCAAGCCCTTCCATGTATGTTGGAACGGCTAAGCCAACCTTAGCTCCTTCAATGTGAGCGCCTAAGTTTTCAATCTGGTCCCCATATTCTTCCTCTAAAGCACCGTGGGTAATAGGTAACCAAGCTGAAACTGAAGCATCGGTTTCACCATCAGCAAGGGCTTGCCACAGGACAGCCACATCAACTGTTGTCGTCGTCACATCATAGCCAATGTCTTCTAGTACATTGCCAATCACGTTGGTTGCAGCAATCGTTTCTTCCCAGTTTAGGACAGCGATCTCAATCTGGTCTCCATCCACCAACTGGTCTTCTGCTTCTTCTTCACCGCAGGCCACTAGAACTCCGGCAGCCAGGGCAATTGATGCAAAACGTGTCAACTGCTTGTTCAATTTAATCATAGTTTTCATTCTCCCCATGTTTTTGAGCGGACGGTTAACACAAGCTTAATTATAAAGAAAAGAGGTCATAAAAACAATTCATAAGCCTAGTAAAGACTGAAATGAGCCTTTTGGGGTTAATTCGAGTTCGTTTTGTGAAAAATCGTCCTAGACTCCTTGTGAAAAATCAACCTAATTTACTTTAGAAAATAACTTGCAGGACCTGGCCAATAGTCCGGCAGGGGATGACTTGGATTTCTTTGGGATAGGTCCAACCCTCTTGGTTATTTTTGGGGATAAAAACGCGTTTGAAGCCAAGTTTAGCTGCTTCAGTGACTCTTTGTTCAATTTTCGAAACCCGGCGCAATTCCCCGGTTAATCCAATTTCTCCGATAAAGCAGTCGGTTGGGTCCGTTTCTTCTTCCTTGTAGCTGGAAGCAATGCTCACGGCAATGGAAAGGTCAATCGCCGGCTCATCTAACTTGACTCCCCCAGCTGCCTTGAGGTAGGCATCGTAATTTTGTAGGAGTAAGCCAGCCCGCTTCTCCAAAACCGCCATCAGGAGGGAGACCCGGGAGTAATCTAAACCACTGGCAGTCCGCTTGGCATTACCAAAGGCGGTTGGGGTGATCAAGGACTGGATCTCCACCAAGATCGGACGGGTCCCTTCCATGGCAGCCACGACTGCTGACCCATTAGCCCCTGCCAAGCGTTCTTCCAAGAAAAGTTTGGAAGGATTTTGGACTTCCTTGAGGCCTTTTTCGTTCATTTCAAAAATGGCAATTTCATTGGTCGACCCAAAGCGGTTCTTGACCGCCCGCAAAATCCGGAAAGTCTGGTGCTGGTCTCCTTCGAAGTAAAGAACCGTATCAACCATGTGCTCTAGCATCCGGGGCCCTGCAATATTGCCTTCCTTGGTGACATGTCCCACGATAAAAGTCGCAATGTCATTGGACTTGGCAATCTTCATCAAGCTGGCAGTGGATTCCCGAACTTGGGAAACTGAACCAGCTGCACTGTCGATATCCGGGTGGTGCATGGTCTGGATGGAATCGATAATTAAGAAGTTAGGTCGGATTTCTTCGACTGTTTCTTCTATGGCTGACAAGTCTGTTTCAGCATAAAGGTAGAAATTATTCTCCACCAAGTCTAAACGTTCAGCCCGCATCTTAATCTGGCTGGCACTCTCCTCACCCGTCACATAAAGGACCAAGCCCCCGATATTATTCAAAAAGGCAGAAATCTGTAGTAACAAGGTAGACTTGCCAATTCCGGGATCGCCCCCGATCAAGACCAGGGAGCCTGGGACCACTCCACCCCCTAAGACCCGGTTAAATTCGGCAAAGGGGACTTGGATCCGGTCCTCTTTTTCAATTTCGACTTCGTTAATGGGGGCTGCTTTGGCCCGTTTGCCACTAAAATTAAGCCGGTTTCGCGTGTCAGCCCGGTCTTGAACTCGCTCTTCCACTAGGGTGTTCCACTTGCCACAAGACGGGCACCGCCCCAAATACTTGGGAGATTCAGCCCCGCATTCCTGGCAAACGAAGATGGTTTTTTGTTTTTTAGCCACATTATTCCTCCCAACTTCAAGGTAACAAACATCACACACGTTTTATTCAAAATCGATGCTAGTTCTTACTGTAACCACTGGACCCAAAGCCGCCTGTCCGGTCACCTAAATCTATCCCGGTCTCATCTACTTTCCGGTAGGGGGTAAAAATAGCCTGGGCTATCCGGTCCCCTTTTTTTATTTGATAGGGTTTTAGACCGTAATTAATCAATTGGACAAAGATCTCCCCTTCATTATTGGCGTTGTTGTAATAGTCTGCATCAATAACGCCTATCCCATTGGGCAAGGCTAACTGGCGCTTCATGGGGTTAGAAGACCGGTTGGCTAAAAGCAAGTACTCATCATTTGGCATAAAGGCCTTGACACCGGTCGGCACTAGGGTCGAGGCCAAAAATTCTTCGTTTTCTTCCGGTAAGTGACCCAAAGACACTGCCTGGTTTAAACCACCATTGGCTAAGAGGACCTGCCAGATTGAAGGAAGGCTGACGTCAACGGCCGCCTCCAAGTCATAGCCGGCAGAAGCCTTGCTGGCACGCTGGGGCAGGTTAAGTCCTTGGCCCTCATATTTACTTACAAGTTCGAAACCTCTTTGCTTAGACATCTAGTCACCCTTTTTTATCGTAATAACCTTATTATACCAGTTCACCTAGCTGATTTCAGTAATGATTAGGCAAGAAAAAGAACATGATAAATTCCCTAAAGCTCCCCTTTTAAAAATGTCGGATTGAAGCTTTACCCAAATCAAAAAAAGTCAAGACCCTTGCCTTTTACTTTTGCTTCTTCCTATTATATTTTATAATATTAATTAACAATGATATTAATGTTAGACTAGGGAGCATAAATATGACAAATGAATTATTCACACCCTTTCAAATCAACCATAAAACTAAATTGCAAAACCGACTCGTCATGGCTCCTATGACCATTAATTCCAGCCTGGAAGATGGAACAGTATCTGACCAGGAAATCGACTACTACCAGGCTCGGTCGAGTCATTTGGGGATGGTGATTACTTCTGGTGCTTACATTTCACCAGAGGGACAGGCCTTCGCCAACGGGATATCAGCTGCCCGAGATTCCAACATCCCAAGTCTTCACCGCCTAGCTTCAGCCATCAAAAAAGAAGGAGCCAAGGCTATTTTGCAAATTTACCATGGTGGACGGATGGCCCGGACCAACTATAACGAAAACCAAGCCATCCTTGCCCCTTCCCCTGTCAAAGCCAACCGTCCTTGGGCCCACCAGCCTAAGGCTTTAAAGGAAGAAGATATTGAAGACCTGATCACTAACTTTGGACAAGCTAGTAGACGGGCCATGCAAGCGGGTTTTGACGGGGTAGAACTCCACGGGGCCAATACCTACCTCCTCCAGCAATTCTTTTCCCCCCACTCCAACCAAAGAACAGATGATTGGGGGAATAGTCTGGAAAATCGTTTTGAGTTTTCGACCCGGGTCATCAAGGAGGTCCAAAAAACAGTCCAAGATATGGATAAGGAGGACTTTTTAATTGGTTACCGGCTGAGTCCTGAAGAAGTGGAAGCGCCAGGCATTCGCATTGAAGACAGTTTGCGATTTATTGATCACCTGATTTCTGCTAAAATTGATTATGTCCACTTGTCTGTCCGCCACTACCAGCAGGCTTCTTTCTTTGTCGAAGATAACCAGATTGAGGACCTGCCTCAGTTAATCTACCAGCATATCGCTGGCCGGGTGCCCTTGATTAATGTCGGCAAAGTTAGAGATGGCCAGGATGCCCAGCTGGCCTTAAAAAGTGGTGACTTGGTTGCAGTGGGCCGCCAGCTCTTGATTGACCCCAACTGGCCCCAAAAAATTCAAGATGACCAGGCTCATATTGCCCAGGCAATTCATTTAAACGACCAAGACAAATTAGCCATACCGGACCCCCTCTGGCAGATGATTACTGACCAGTCAGGATGGATTCCGGTTGATAAAGGAGAGGAGTCCAAGAAATGGAATTAAAAGTATCCCCTGCAGCTGTTCAATGGTTCGAAAGTGAACTCGGACCCAAAGAAGGACAAGGTGTGCAATTTTTTGGCAAGGTCTATGGCCAAACGGAAGTCCATGAAGGCTTTTCAGTAGGAATAAAAATTCAAGACCCAGCTAAACATGACATTTTAGCCCAGGACCAGGCCAATGATCGCACCTATTTTGCAGCTCGTGATGATGCCTGGTTCTTCAACCCCTATGACTTAGAAGTCGACATAGATCCGGACGGTGCGGGACCCATCTACCACTTTAAGACAAGTGAATAAAATAGTTTTTAAATAAAGAGCCTGGCAGAGACTTTTTTAAGGGTGCATCTGCCAGGTTTTTTCTATATACTTGACCTAGTAAAACAATAGGAGGATGTATGATGAAAGAAATCAAAACAGACCAAGCTCCTGCAGCCTTGGGCCCCTACTCCCAAGGCATCCAAACAGGTAACCTGGTCTACTTGTCTGGTCAACTTGGCCTAGACCCCAAAACAGGCGACTTAAAAGAGGGACTTGAAGCCCAAACCCACCAGGCCTTCGCCAATATAAAGGCCTTATTGGAAAGCCAAGGCCTGACCTTTGGCAATGTGGTCAAGGTTTTGGTCTTGTTGGCTGACATCAAGGACTTTGGTCCCGTCAACGACATTTACACTGACTATTTCCAGGAACCCTACCCAGCCCGGAGTGCTTTTGCGGTCAAAGACTTGCCAAAAGGTGGCCTAGTAGAAATTGAAGTTATTGCTGAAGTGGGCGAATAGATAGAAGATAAAGGCTGGTTCGTGTATTTTACCCCGGACCAGCTTTTACTCACTTGAATATCAAACATGACTTTTGATCCCTGTTAAAATAGCAAACATTTTGATTTCAGCCTAGTAGTCCAAACCTGTCATTCTCATTTGAATGTTAGGCTGGTTTCAATTGGCAAAATGTAGGTAACCTATTTCAACCTCTTATCCTGTAATATATCTGCTTACCTGATATTGTTTTAGTGGGCTTTTTATTTCTCAAGAATCTATTTTTCAATTTTCATTAGGAAAATATGTTAAAAAAATCCGCTTAAAAATCCATTTTATTCTAGTTTACAATATTTTATTTTTGTAAACAAAAATACGACAGTCAATTGGACCATGTCAGGCCAAGCCTTATCCGTCTTTCAAATCTCGCCATAAGTTTTCAATGGGAAATATGATAACTTTATTCATATTTACTCTTTTCATCTTTATTTTTTTGTGATATCCTTAAGAACATAATTATAAGAAGGAGGAATAAGTATGAAGTGGCGACAAGTCATCACAGTCGGTTTTATGCTATTTGCAATGTATTTTGGGGCTGGTAACTTGATTTTCCCACCAGTTGTGGGCTTCAATGCCGGAGATTTCTTCTGGCCAGCCATTATTGGATTTGTTTTAACAGGGGTTGGCTTGCCTTTAATTGGGACAGCCACCGGAGCTTTATCAAGCGGGGGCTACCGTGAGGCTCTCAAGAAGATCAACCCCGTCTTCTCAGTTGTTCTGTTAGTGGTTATTTACTTGACCATCGGCCCATTCTTTGCCGTTCCAAGAACAGCTACAACAGCTTATGAATTAGGAGTCTTGCCTTTCTTAAGTGAGAATACAGGCCTGGCCCTACTGATTACCTCAATTATCTTTTTTGCTGCCACTTTATACTTAGCCCTCAACCCGGACAACTTAGCTAATAACATTGGGAACTACCTGACCCCAATATTGCTAGCTACCGTCACCATCGTTGTCGTTCGTGTTATCTTTCTCGCCACCAGTTACGATGGCTCTTCTAGCATTAATAACTTTGGCGACGGAGGAGCTTTTGCTTACGGCTTTACCGAAGGCTACCTAACCATGGATGCTATCGCAGCTATCGCCTTTGCTATCCTGGTCATTAACGCCATTAAGGGGATGGGGATCTCTGACAACCACGAAATTTTCAAAGGGACGGTGAAGGCTTCCCTTATTGCTGCCCTCTTGCTCAGTTTGGTTTACGGGTCACTTGCCTGGATTGGTAACAATGTTCTGATTTCCAATGAGCTCCCACTAGACCAAAACCTAGGGGCTGCCATGTTGCAATACCTGTCCTCTGAAGCCTTGGGTAGTGCAGGAGTTATCTTGCTTGGCTTGGTTGTTTTAGTTGCCTGCCTAACAACCTCATCCGGTTTGATTTCAGCCTGTGCAGAGTACTTTAACTCTTTGCTCCCTAACATTTCCTACAATACCTTTGCCGTCATCTTTACCTTGATTTCCTTTGTCTTGGCTAACCAAGGTTTGGATACCATCATTGAAACATCTGTTCCTGTCCTTTCCCTCATCTATCCAGTAGCCATGTCCTCCGTCTTCTTGCTTTTGGTTAGCAACTACCTCCCATTGCCAAAAATTGCCTTTCACCTCCCTTTGGTCTTGGTCTTTATTTCCAGCCTATTGGGACTGCTTTACCGGCAAAAATTTGTTTCTTGGTCTTGGATCACCAGCCAACCATTCTTTGAAAGCGAGTTGGAATGGCTTCCTATCCTGGTTATCGGCTTTTTGGTTGGCTACCTAGTCGGCAAGTTAGTTAACCAACCAACTGTTAGCTTCAGTCAAGAACACTAAACAAAAACACTAAAATTGAAGACAAAAAATCCAGTTCCCTTAAACCTGGCTAGCAGCAAATGCTAGTCCAGTTGGGAACTGGATTTTTCATTTATCTAGGAAGGTTTAACTTAACTAAGTTTAAGAATGGCTAGAGTAGTTTGGCGCTTCCTTGGTAATAGTGACATCGTGGGGGTGGGATTCCACCAAACCAGTGGCGCTCATCTTGATGAATTGAGCTTCTTCAATTAGGTGTCGGATGTCGGGTGCTCCAACATAGCCCATACCAGCCCGAAGTCCGCCGATCATTTGGTAGATAATATCAGCCACTTGACCCCGGTAGGCTACCCGGCCTTCAATTCCTTCTGGCACCCGCTTGTCTGCCTTGGTCTTGTTTTGGAAGTAGCGGTCGCCAGACCCTTTTTTCATGGAGGCTAGGCTGCCCATACCACGGTAAGTTTTGTACTTACGGCCTTGGTAGATTTCAAATTGACCAGGAGACTCGTCTGTACCTGCCAACATGGAACCGATCATAACGGCGTTCCCACCTGCTGCGATGGCCTTGGCAATATCCCCAGACTGCTTGATCCCACCGTCAGCGATAATGGTCTTGCCGTATTCACGGGCAATCTTGGCGGAGTCGTAAATGGCAGTTAGTTGTGGGACGCCGACCCCTGCAACCACCCGGGTGGTACAAATGGAGCCCGGTCCAATCCCGACTTTCACCACATCAACACCAGCATCATAAAGGGCTTTGGCCCCTTCAGAAGTAGCCACATTGCCAGCAATGATGGTGACATCCGGGAAGGTTTGGCGGATTTCTGCAATCTTATCTAAGACAGACCGGGAGTGGCCGTGGGCAGTGTCAATGACTAAGGCATCCACTTCCGCTTCAATCAAGGCACGGGCCCGGTCAAAGGTGTCGTCTCCGATGCCAACCGCTGCTGCAGTTAGCAAACGGCCATTGTCATCTTTAGCCGCATCAGGATAAGCAATGGTTTTTTCAATATCTTTAAATGTAATAAGGCCAGCCAGTTGGGCCTTGTCATCAACTAAAGGCAATTTTTCAATCCGGTTACGGTAGAGGATCTCTTCCGCTTCTTTTAGACTTGTGCTTAAAGGAGCGGTGATTAAGTCCCCTTCTTGGGTCATGTAGTCTTCGATTGGCTGGCTTTCGTCAGATATATAACGGAGGTCACGGGTGGTGAAGATACCGACCAGGGTCTTGTCCTCTTGTCCGTTGACGACCGGGATACCAGATATATTATTTTCTTCCATCATGACCTTGGCCTGGCTAACCAGGGCTTTTTTGGTCAAGAAGAGGGGGTTTTTGATGACCCCATTTTCTGACCGTTTGACCAATTTGACTTCTTGCGCTTGGTCAGCGATGGACATGTTTTTGTGGATGACCCCTAAACCACCTTGGCGGGCCATAGCAATGGCCATGTCCGATTCGGTGACGGTATCCATCCCCGCACTAATGATGGGAATATTTAAGACAAGATTGTCTGCTAATTTGGTTTGGAGCTTGGTTTCATTGGGCAAGACGTCACTCTCACCAGGTACCAGTAAAACATCATCAAAGGTTAAGCCTTCTTTTTTGAACTTATCTTCCCACAGAGTCATTTTTTACCTCCTAAATTGTCTTTTGCTTGTTTTTACTATCTTAGCGACTTTCCTACCCATTTTTCAAGCCTTTAAGGTTAAAAGTCAGACCTACTTGCCGTTTAGGACATATTGGTTGATGTCCAAGGGGAATAAATACTGGCCGTCCTTATAGACCCGCATATTGCCCCCAGATATTTCATCGATCAGAATAAGGTCTTGGCTTTTAGCATCCCGGCCAAATTCCAATTTAATGTCGTAAAGTTCCAAGCCTTTTTGAGCCAATTCCTCTTTTACCAATCTAGAAATTTGCTTGGTCAAATTGATAATCTGGTCATATTCTTGGCCAGTTAAAATGCCTAGCTGAATCAGGCCTTCCTTGGAGATGAAGGGGTCACCTTTTTCATCATTTTTCAAGGAGACTTCTGTGTAGGCATCCAGGTCATCGCCTTCACTGATGTAGTCATCATACCGTCTAAGGAAACTTCCTGTAGCCTTGAACCGGCAAATGATTTCCAAGCCCTTGCCAAAAATATTGGCCCGTCTAACGTCCATTGACCCTTCTTCCAAGTTGGAAGAGATATAGTGGCTTGGAATATTCTTTTCATCGAGTAATTGGAAGAAGTGGGTGGTCAAGGCCAAGCTAGAAGCGCCAGCCCCTTCCACAACAATATCTGCCTGGTTTTCACCTGGGTCGAACTTGCCGTCCTTGCCGGTCATATCATCTTTAAAAATCAAGCGAACTTTTTCGTCATCGATAGAATAAACATCCTTGGTTTTTCCCTTGTATTCTAGTGCCATGGCAATCCTCCTAGCTCTTATTTTCTCTTAGCCAACTTGGTCGAACCAGTCTTGTAAGAATGGATCCTTCAATGTTTCTGCAATTTGGTCTTCACTTTCAAATGATAGGGTGAAGTGGCCCATTTTCCGTTGGGTCCGACCCTCGCCCTTGTCGTAGATGTGGACTATAGCTTGAGGGAATTTTGCCACTAATTCTCCCAAGTGGTCAAGGTGCTGACCCAAGATATTAACAGACAGGGTGGGTTGGACCAGTCTAGGTTCGATCAATTCACGGTTGGTAATGGCTAGAATATGTTGGTCAAATTGGGATAAATTGCAGGCTTCAATGGAATAGTGGCCGGAGTTGTGTGGCCGAGGTGCAATCTCATTGACAATGAGTTCTTGGTCTTTAGTGACAAACAACTCAACACCGCAAACCCCTACCAAGTCGGATTCTTTGGCGATGGTTGTTGCCACAGCTTTAATATCATCAAACAATTCTTCTTTGAGCTGGCTAGAAGAATAACTAGCACACAAGATCCCAGCCCGGTGGATATTGACAGTTGGTGGGAAGCACTCAATTTCCCCTTGAGGGTTGCGGGCCACAATCACAGAAGCTTCGTAGTCGAAGTCGCAAAAGGCTTCTGCTACGCCACCGCTGTCTAGGATGGACTTAATGTCATCGGCTTGGTCGGTTAAATCACTTTCGTCTTTGATCAAAACTTGGCCCTTGCCGTCATAGCCTAATTCGACTGTTTTCAAGACTATGGGCAGGCCTAAGTCAGCTGAAGCCTGGTTGAGCTCGTCCAAGTTATTGACAGGGCGGTAAGGGACTGTTGGGGTCCCGATGGCATTTAACCATTTTTTCTCCCGCAAGCGGTTTTTGGAGATGGTCAGCAATTTAGCCCCTTGGATAAAGTAATCTTGGTTAGACAAGTCTTCTAAAACTTCAGCATTGATGTTTTCAAATTCATAAGTCAAGCTGTCCACTTCTTGGGCAAAGTTCAAGACTTGGTCCTTGTCGCTAAAGTCCCCCAAGACACTCTTGTGAGCGATAGGGAAGGTGCAGGCTTCTTTGGTATCAAAGACATGGACATGGTAGCCCATTTTTTGAGCTGATTGGGTCAACATTTTTCCAAGTTGGCCGGCGCCTAGTATACCAATGGTAGATCCTGGCAATAATGGTTCATTAGTCAAGTTGATCACTACTTTCAATTGAATTTTGTTTCATTGTTTCGGACAAGTCGACTAGTTTTTGGTGGATGTTTTCATCTTCAATGGATAAAATTTTAGCCGCCATGATTCCGGCATTACGGGCCCCACTTGGTCCGATTGCCATAGTGGCTACGGGAACACCCTTCGGCATTTGGACGATGGATAAGAGGGAGTCGATCCCATTGAGGGTTGAGCTTTTAATGGGAACGCCGATGACTGGCAGGGTGGTTGAAGCGGCAACCATACCCGGTAGGTGGGCAGCCCCGCCCGCACCGGCAATAATAACCTTAACTCCCTTGTCTCTTGCTTCTTTACTAAAGCTATTCATCTCATCGGTCATCCGGTGGGCCGAAATAACGCTCTTGTGGTAGTCAATCCCCAGCTCATCTAATTGGTCGCAAGCTGGTTTCATCTGGTCCCAATCTGATTTACTACCCATAATCACTGCAACTTTTTCCATTTTAAGACCTCCTATACTTTATAAACCAATATCTTTACGGTAAAAACTGCCTTCGACATCTTGCTTGGCTAAAATGTCATAGACTTGCTGGCGACTTGCTTGGAGGGAAGCGTCCATGGCTTGGACCATCAAAATCCGACCGCCCTTGGTCACCAGCTGGCCTTGGTTTTCTGCGACACCAGAATAAACCAAGTTGGCCTGGTCCACTTCACCGGCCCAATTCAAGTCCTTGCCGTCATCCACTTGGCCGGGATAGCCAGCCGAAGCCAGGATGACACCCAGGCTGCTACCTGGCCGGTAGTCAACTTGGGCTTCTGCCTGGTTGAGGTGGGCTTGGAGTAAGTCTACCAGGTCAGTTTCAAGCCGGGGCAAGAGAACCTGGGTCTCAGGGTCGCCGAACCGAGCATTGAATTCAATCACATAAAACTGACCATTCACCCGCATCAACCCAGTGAAGAGAACACCAGTAAAGGGCTGGCCCAAGTCTTTCATTTGGTCAGCAACTGGCTGGACAATTTGGTCCACAATTTCCTGACTTAAGGCCTGGTCCTGGTCGGTAACTGGCGAGTAGGCCCCCATACCACCAGTGTTAGGCCCCTTGCCCCCGTCATAGGCTCTTTTGTGGTCCCGGGCCAAGCCGAGGGAGATAACGTGAGATTCGTTGACTAGGGCAAAGTGGGAAAATTCTTCCCCATCTAAAAATTCTTCAACAATTAAATCTTGGTCAGGTGTATCTAACAAGTCTTGGGCCTTAGACAGGGCTTCCTCATGGGTCTGGCAGATATAAACACCCTTGCCAGAGGCTAGGCCATCCTTTTTAAGGACGATGGGAAGGGGAAGGCTAGTAATATAATCTTCAACTTCATCCCGCTTGTCCTGGTTAAAAAGCCGAAAGCTGCCAGTGGCTACCCCAGCTTGGGCCATAACTTGTTTGGCAAAATACTTGGAGCTTTCTATTTGGGTGGCCGCTTGACTCGGTCCAACAATGGTTTGACCCGCTTGCCGGAAGGCATCTACTATGCCCGCTTCCAAGACCTTCTCCGGCCCTACAATGGTCCAGTCAATTTCTTCTTGGTCAACCAGGCCTAGTAAAGAGTCAAAGTCCCCTGGGTCGATAGCTACTAACTGGGTCTTTTGGGTGTTGGCTAATACACCGGGATTGCCGGGAGCCAGGTAGATACGGTCAACTTGCGGGCTTTGGTCCAAAGCCTTGGCAATAGCGTGTTCTCTGCCACCTGACCCAACAATCAATATCCTCTTTGACATCTTCATCCCTCCTTGTTCTGTTTTTAGTGCTTAAAGTGGCGGTAGCCGGTCATGACCAGGTCAATGCCTTTTTCCTGGCAAGCGGCTATCACATCATCATCATGGATGGACCCTCCAGGCTGGACAATAACATCTACCCCATATTGGCTGGCCAAGTCTACCGTATCCCGCATGGGAATAAAGGCATCACTGGCCAGGAAGATTTTACCATCAGCCTGTAAGTTCTTGGCCTGCATCTCTTCCAGGGCGATCTGGGCTGAATTGACCCGGTTAGGCTGGCCACCACCAACGCCTAAGGTCATTTGGCCAGCTCCAACCACAATGGCATTACTTTTCACGTACTTGACCACCTTCATTAAAAAGGCCATGGTCTGGAGTTCTTCCTGGCTATACTGGTCCTCCCCATAATAGGTCCACTGGCTTGGCTTTTGCCCGGAAGGAAAGTCCAGCTCAGTTGACTGGTCGGGTTCTTGGATAAGTAAACCGCCAGACACCGATACCTGCTGGAGTCCTGCCTGGTTTTTTTCCGGTAGGTCAATTTCAAGCAGGCGGAGTTTTTTCTTCTTGGTTAAAATGGCCAAGGCAGAGTCGGTAAAGCCTGGTGCCACAATAATCTCTAAGAAAATCTTGGACAGGCTTTGGGCCAATCCTTCATCGACTACTTGGTTAAATGAAACAATTCCACCGTAGATCGACTTGGAATCAGCCTGGTAACAGCGGTCAAAGGCTTGGTGGATATCGTCCCCTCGACCAACCCCACATGGTGTCATGTGCTTGATGGCAATCGCAGTAGCTTGGTCAGGAAAGTCGGCTAGCATATTAATGGCCACATCAGCATCTTTAATGTTGTTGAAAGATAGGGCCTTGCCATTTAGCTGCTTGGCTCCAGCAATGGTTGACCGGCTAGCCTGGCCGTCTGTGTAGAACCAGGCTTTTTGCTGGTTGTTTTCCCCGTAAGGAAGGCTGGCTTTCAAGTTATAAGTCTGGCTGATAAAGGGCCAGTCCTGGCCTTGGTCAGACACCTGGCCTTGCTTGGCCTGGGCAAGGTAGTTAGCAATTTCTTGGTCATAGTGGGCAGTCAGTTGGAAGACCTTGCTAGCTAAGTAACTTCTTGTAGATTGAGAGGTTTGCCCTTGGTCTTTTAGCTCCTCTATAACAAGGGGGTAGTCCCGCTTGTCCGTTAAAACAGTCAGACTGGCATGGTTTTTAGCAGCGGACCGCAACATGGTTGGTCCTCCGATGTCGATATTTTCAATGGCCCGGTCGACATTTGAAGCATCCTGGGCCACCACTTCCGCAAAGGGGTAGAGGTTGACCACCAGAAAAGCAATATCGGGAATGGCTTGGTCGGCCATGGTGGCAAGGTGGTCTGGCTTGCTGCGGTCGGCTAAGAGGCCGCCATGGATTTTTGGATGCAGGGTTTTGACCCGGCCATCCAGCATTTCCTTGACTCCGGTAAAGTCCTCAACCGCTTGGACGGGCAAGTCTGCCTCCTTAAGGGTTCGGTAGGTCCCCCCTGTTGCCATTAAGTGAATACCGGCATCCACAAAGGCCTGGGCCAGAGAGGGAAGACCTTCCTTGTCTGATAAACTCAATAGGGCAAAGCGCTTGTCGCTATCTGTCATTTACATCCTCTCCTTCTTGGGCGAGTTGGATCAAGACTTGCGTGTACATTTCATGTTCGACTCGGTGGATCTGGTCTTCCAAGTCTGCTAGGGACCAGTCAGGGTCAAGCTTGACCCTTCTCTGGTCGATGATTCGGCCGGTATCCACCCCGGCATCGACATAAAAGATGGTGACCCCTGTTTCTTTTTCCTGGTTGTCGTAAGCTTCTTCAATGCTCTTGGTTCCTGGGTACTTGGGCAGGAGGGAGGGGTGGATGTTAAGAATCCGGTCCTTGAAATGGTCAATAAAGTTTGGGCTAAGTAAACGCATGAAGCCGGCTAGGACAATATAGTCGATCTCATACTGACTCAAATAAGCCAAGACCTCTGCCTCCCAGTCTGACCGACTAATCCCTTTAGAAGGCAGGACAAGGCAAGGCAAACTGTAGTCCTTGGCCAGGTCAATAGCAGGGGCGTCGGGATCATTACAGACCAGGCACTGGGCCTGGACTGGGACATGGTCAGGTTGGGTTTGGTCCAAGATAGCCTGGACATTACTTCCCCGACCTGAAGCAAAGAGGGCAATGTTCATTTTATAACCCCCTATTTCAAAACAAGTTTTTCATCTTTTTTGTCACTTACCTGTCCGAGGACAAAGGCCTCTTGGACTTGGTCCAGGACCTGGTCTTTCTTGTCGGGACTAACCGCTAAGACCATGCCAACCCCCATGTTAAAGGTCCCATATAGGTCTTCCCGGCTCATACCAGACAGGTCACTTAAGAGGGTGAAAATTTCTTTTTTAGGAATTTGGCTGGTATCAATCACAGCACTTAATTGGTCTGGTAGCATGCGGGGAACATTTTCAAAAAAGCCCCCACCAGTAATATGGGCAATGCCGGATAATAAGTCAGCTTGAATAAGGGGTAAGACCTCTTTGACATAAATCCGAGTGGGTTCTAGTAATTCTTCGATTAAGGTCTTGCCATTTCTCAATTTATGGTCAAAAGCATAGTCACGGTCTTTAAAAAAGAGCTTGCGGACAAGGGAGAAACCATTGGAATGGAGGCCTGAACTTGGTAGACCTAGGAGGTAGTCGCCTGCTTTGACCTGGTTGGGGTCCATCATCTGGTCCTTGTCGGCAATTCCTAGGGCAAAACCGGCCAGGTCATATTCGTCTAAGTCATACATATCCGGCATTTCGGCAGTTTCGCCCCCAATTAAGGCCATGTTCCCCTCTTGGCATCCTTGGGCCACACCAGCGACAATTTTTTCAACCCGGTCTGGTTTATTTTGACCAAGGGCTAGGTAGTCTAAGAAAAAGAGGGGCTTGGCACCCTGGGCAAGGACATCATTAACGCACATGGCCACACAGTCTATCCCGATGGTGTCATGCTTGTCTGCCTGCTGGGCCAATAGAATCTTGGTCCCTACTCCATCTGTTCCAGAAACCAAGACAGGGTGGTCAAAGTCAAAGTCTTTCAGGGAATAGCTGCCGGCAAAGCCTCCGAGTTGGCTTAGGACGTTCTTGTTCAAGGTCTTGTCGATGTGACTTTTAATGCGGTCAACTGATTCATATCCTTTTTCGATATCTACGCCGGCTTCCTTGTATAAATCAGACATGGCTTCCTCCTTCTTGTAATTGGGCCATTTGCTTGACAGGTTGTTTTTTAAATAGTCTTGGTGGTCGCCCAAGCCTTCATGGTAGTCCCCGTTAAAAATAGAAAGGGACAAGTCGATGTCCGGGTTATAGTCCTGGACAGATTGCTTAAGGGCCGAGATCGATAGGAAGGCTAGGGAATCACAACCGATATAATCAGTCATTTCTTGGATAGTCCGGTTTTGAGCAATTAATTCCTTGGACGTTGACATGTCGATCCCGTAATAATTAGGGAAGAGGATAGGGGGTGAGGAGATCCGCAAGTGAACCTTGCTGGCCCCTGCCTCTTTGAGGAGTTTGACAATCCGCTTGCTGGTTGTCCCCCTAACGATAGAGTCATCGATTAAGATAATATCCTTACCTTCAACTGCCTGGCTGATCACCGACAGTTTGTTTTTGACGCCCAGCTCTCGCAACTCTTGGCTGGGTTCGATAAAGGTCCGACCCACGTATTGGTTTTTTACCAAGCCTAGGTCGTAAGAAATCCCCTTTTCTCCAGCATAACCACTGGCAGCGATTAAAGAGGAATTAGGGACCCCCATGACCAAGTCGCCCTGGGTGCCTTCATCTTCCTTGGCCAGGTAGCGACCCATGTTTTTACGGGCCAGATAGACATTGACACCAGCTATCGTGGAGTCCGGCCGGGCAAAGTAGATATACTCCATAGCTTCTACCTTGTTGGGGCCCGGGTGGTCAGCATGGTTAAAGACCTGGTAGCCTGAGTCATCGATAAAGACTCCTTGTCCAGGACCTAATTCATAGACCTGGTCAGCTCCCAAGCCCTTCAAGGCACAAGACTCGCTTGTCACTAGGTAGGATGGGTTTGCCTGGTTCAGCTGACCCACCACAAGGGGGCGCAAGCCTGCTGGGTCGACAAAGGCATAAATCCCTTCTTCGGTTAGCAAGCTAACGGAATAGCCACCCTTAACAGCCTGGCAGGCTTCTTTGATTTTATCTACCATGGACTCTTCCTTGCTGTGGCGGATCAGGTG
This sequence comes from Alloiococcus otitis ATCC 51267, assembly GCF_000315445.1. GTDB lineage: Bacteria > Bacillota > Bacilli > Lactobacillales > Carnobacteriaceae_A > Alloiococcus > Alloiococcus otitis. Next base: position 11,869 of record NZ_JH992962.1, on the reverse strand, counting down.
GGCAAAGACCTCCCCGTCCGAATTCGAGTAAAAGATACTTCCTTGGTTTTCCATCTCCTGCCGCAAACTTTTGGCGTTGACGATATGGCCTGAAAAAGCGATAGCAAAGGATTCATCTAAAAATGAAAACCGGATAGGGTTAATATCAGTTTGGTCTTGGAGTTGTTTTTGGGAAGAGTAGTGGACAGACCCCAGGGCACAATTACCAGCTAAGCGATCAAGGGTTTCCTTGTGTTCGAAAACCTCATTGACCAAGCCAGGTCCCTTGTGGGTCAACCAGGTCCCTTTTTCCTGGTCAAAAACTGTAATACCTGCCCCTTGTTGGCCCCGGTGTTGCAGGTTGAGCAAGGCAAACTGGCTTACCTGGCCTGCTTGGGGGTGGTTCCAAATAGCAAACAAAAGCTGGGCTCCTTTCTTTTTAGGTCAACTTGTCTTAGTCAAATTTCTGGTCAAAAGCTTGGGACCAGATAATTTCTAGTTCTTTCTTGGACAATTCTTCCCGTGTTCCATCTGCTAAATTCACTTTGATTTGGTCAGCTTCTTTGGTTTGGCCAATTTTTTGAACCTTAACGTCCGCTTCTTGGACAAGAGCTTCAAAGTCAGCCTGCTTGCTTGCATCCACTGCAAGAATAAAGCGGGACTGGGTCTCACTAAAGAGGTCTTCCTTGGTCAAGTCACTATCTAGGTCAAAGGCATAATCAGTGCCAAAAGCCATTTTTAGCAAGTGGACAAAAAGTCCCCCTTCTGACAAGTCGTGGCTCACCTCCAACAAGCCCTGGTCATTAGCGGTCAAAACAAAATCTTGGTTTTGTTTTTCTTGGTAAAGATTGATGCGTGGAGAGCCAAAGATTCGATCTTCTTGAATTTTTTGGATCAAACTGCCGGCAAAATCGGCCCCAGTCTCGCCAAGCAAGTAGATAGCCTGGCCGGCACTGGTAAATTGATTGGCCAGGATTTTACGGTAGTCTTTGAGTAAACCAACCATACCGACAATTGGGCTAGGGTAGATAGGGGTGTCAAATGGTCCATTGTTTAAAGATACATTGCCTGATACAACGGGAGTATCTAAGACCTCACATGCCTGGCTGATGCCCAAGCAAGATTGTTCAAAGCTGTAGTAAACTTCTAGATTATTGATATTCCCGTAATTCAATCCGTCTGTCATGCCCAAGGGTTTGGCCCCACTGGCAACAATATTGCGGGCCGCTTCACTTACTGCAATTTGCCCACCGACTTCCGGGTTCAAGTATACATAGCGACTGTTGCCGTCAGCAGTTAGGGCAACTGCCTTGTCGGTATTTGGAATTCGAACAAGTCCACTATCTGACCCAGGTTGGCGGAGGGTTTGGTTCTTAGCCAGAGAGTCAAACTGGTTAAAGACGGATTGCTTGCTGGAGAAATCATCAGAAGCGAGAATGCTTAAGCTGGCTTCTTCAATTGAAGAAATTACAGGTTTGTAGTCGTCATCCTGGTCTGAAGCCATCCATTCTGGTTGCTTAGCTTCATAAGTTAATTCCGGCACACCTGAAGCCAGGCTTTTAACCGGTAAGTCTACAACCTTTTCACCCTGCTGGAAGACTTGGTAGCGGTCACCTTCAGTCACTTCACCAATGACACTGGCTTCTAATCCAGCTTGCCAGAAAATTTGGCTAATGTCTTCCACATAGTCTGGTTTGACACACAAGAGCATCCGCTCTTGGGACTCGGACAATAATAATTCGTAGGCTGTCATGTCTTTTTCCCGCATAGGCACCTGGTCCATGTCTAGAGACAAGCCAAGGCCAGCTTTTTCGACCATTTCGGAGCTAGAAGAAACTAAACCAGCTGCTCCCATATCTTGCATGCCAATGATGCCATCTTGATAACGGTCCAACATGGTCATATAGGCATCGATAAGAACTTCTTCCTTGTGGGGGTCCCCTGCCTGGACTGCTGAACCTTGACCTTCATCAGTGACTTCCTTACTTGAGAAGGAAGCCCCGTGGATGCCGTCACGACCAGTTGTCGCCCCAACGTATAGGAGCTTGTTGCCAACCCCAGAGGCTAGCCCCTTGTGCATTTTGTCAACATCTACCAAGCCTACACACATGGCGTTGATTAAAGGAGTTTTTCGGTAGGCTGGATCAAATTTCAACTCACCAGCAAGACTTGGAATACCTAAAATGTTCCCGTAGTCAGCTATCCCTTTGATGGCCTGGGAAACCAGCTTTTGCTCATGGCTGTCGGTTAAAGGACCAAAGCGGAGAGAATCGACTAGGGCAATGGGTTGGGCCCCAATGGAGAAGACGTCACGGACGACCCCGCCTACACCCGTTGCTGCCCCTTCATAGGGTTCGACGGCTGATGGGGAGTTGTGACTTTCCATTTTAAAAACGACCCCTTGTCCGTCTCCAATATCAAGTGTTCCTGCCCCTTCGCCTGGGCCTTGGACAACTTGGTCGCCCTGGGTATAAAAGTTCCGCAAGATGGAGGCTGAACTTTTATAAGAGCAGTGTTCTGACCACATGCCAGAGTAAATGCCTGTTTCAGTGTAGTTGGGAAGGCGGCCAATTTGCTTGGTGATTTCTTGGTATTCATCTTCAGACAAGCCCCATTCCAAGTAGGTCTTGGAATCTTTTACTTCTTGGGCAGTCATAGCTTGTAATTTCATTAGACCAATCCTTTCTCTTTGAGGATGTCTCGGGTTAATCTAAGCCCCAAGTCAGAAGTGATGTCTTTGTCCTGGTGGCGGTCCAATAGCGGCATAAGACCAAAGACATTGTTTTCCTTATTGGTGACACCGGCTATGGCATGGCTTGAATTTGTCTCGTCATCCTGGTAAGTCATTAGAACCTGGTCATTTGCTTCAAGTTGACTCAAGTCTTGATCACTAAGCCGGTAGCTAGCCTGCTTGTTAGAGATAAAAAGGTCGATTGGATTATGGTCTGTCACTAGGTAGTCTGGCTTGGTCTCTACTTTTACCATCTTGCTGATGTAGGACAAGTTGGGGTTTTTCATAAAATAACCGGGCAATAAGTTTAACTCGGTCAAAATTTGAAAACCATTGCCGAGGCCGATGACGACCTTGCCTTGGTCAGCAAAGTCCTTAATGTCTTGGCTGATAGGGTCAAGACTAGCAATAGCACCAGGTCTAACGGCTCCGCCATAGGCACTGCCGTCAGCAAGAAGTAATAAGTCTAGGTCTTGGTCCAAGCGGTCACTTGATTTGACCATATCCACTTCAAAACCTAATTTTTCAAGCAAGTCCCGGCTAGTTTGCCCTCCGCTTGTTCCCGGATAAGTAATAACAGCTGCTTTCACCCTTAAGCCTCCTCAATTGAAAGTGTGTAGTCTTCCATGGCTTTGTTAACTAATAAGCCTTCAGCTAAGGCATGCCCATAAGCTTGGGCTGCTTCTTCACTGTCTGCTTCGAGCTCAACCTGGTAGGTCCGACCTATTTTAATATCTTTCACTTGGTCTTCGCCCTGTCGTTTCAAGGCTTCCTTGACTCTTTCGGCTTCTGGGTTAACAACTGATTCTAAGTAGACAACATTTAAATTAAGTAGGTACACGTTTTTCCACCCCTAATTACGAATTATACATTTATACTACCATTAATTATCCGTTTTTCAACCATAAAAGCCAAATGTTATGCTTTTTATTTTATTCATTTTGGTTAATTAACGAACATTTAAGTAGTCTGCCTACTCTAGTGTTGAATTTAAGCTCGCCTGAAGGAAATTCAGAATTCTCATATAACGACTGATGTTTGAGAAAAATACTGGAAAATTCTCGTATAACAGTTGTTGTTTGAGAAAAATAGACCATATTTCTCAAATAACAGCTGTAGTTTGAGAAAACAAGCAAATTATCTCAAATAACAAACATTGTTTGGGATAATTGAAAGCTGATAAATGTAGAAGTAAAAAAGTCCAGCCGGTTGAACCGACTGGACTTGGACTTATATTAATGAAAATTTTTACTCTTGACTGGCCTGGGCTGCTGCTAAACGAGCAATTGGAACACGGTAGGGTGAACAAGATACATAATCTAAACCTAAGGAATCAAAGAAATGGATGGACTTGGCATCTCCCCCATGCTCCCCGCAGATACCTAACTTAATGTCTGGCTTAACGGACCGAGCCTTGTCGACAGCAAGCTTAACCATAGCCCCAACACCTTCTTGATCAATAGTCTTAAAGGGATCTTCTTCCATAATGTCATTTTCGATATAAGTTGGGATAAAACTTCCTGCATCATCCCGGGAATAACCGAAAGTCATCTGGGTTAAGTCATTGGTCCCAAAGCTAAAGAAGTCAGCTTCCTGGGCCAATTGGTCAGCAATCAAGCAAGCCCGTGGGATTTCAATCATGGTTCCAATGCTATAGTCCAGGTCAATTTCGGCCTCTTCCAGCCGGCCTTGGACCAGAACTTCAATTTGGTCCTTAACCTGTTTGAATTCTGGGATTTGGCCTACCAAAGGCACCATAATTTCGGGCTTAATATCATAGCCCTTGTCTTGTTTGACTTCAATAGCCGCATCGATGATGGCAGAAACTTGCATGGCAGTGACTTCAGGATAGCTAATCCCCAGCCGAACTCCCCGGTGACCTAGCATGGGGTTGACTTCTTGTAGGACCTCGATCCGCTTGGCCACTTCTTCCTGGGTTAAATCCATGTCCTGGGCAATTGCCTGGATAGCCTGGTTTTCATGGGGTAAAAATTCGTGGAGAGGTGGGTCTAGTAAACGGACAGTAACGGGTAGGGACTGGGTTACCTGGTAGATGCCGACAAAGTCCTCTTTCTGGAATTGGTAGAGGCGGTCCACATAAACTTGCCGGTCTTCCCTTGACTTGGCTAGGATCATCTTCCGCACCTCGCTAATTCGGCCTTGGCCAAAGAACATATGCTCAGTCCGGACTAGACCGATTCCTTCCGCCCCAAAGTCTAAAGCGGCTTGGACATCTTTTGGTGTATCTGCATTGGTTCGGACTGCCATTCTTTTAGCATCATTAACTCGATCCATAAAGGCATCATACTGGTCATCCATCAAGGCACCACTCATGGCAACTTGGCCTTGGTAGACTGAACCAGTGGAGCCATCGATGGAAATATAGTCCCCTTCTTGGACTTGCCCCCCCTGGTAGGTGAAGGTCCCGTGGTCGCCGTCCACTTTTATATCTGAACAACCTGCCACACAACACTTGCCCATCCCCCGAGCAACGACTGCAGCGTGGGAGGTCATCCCTCCTCTAGAGGTTAAAACACCAGTAGCCTTAACCATGCCTGCCAAATCTTCAGGCGAGGTTTCCCGGCGGACTAAAATAGCAGAATCCCCTGCCTGGACAGTGCTTTCAACTGCCTCAACTGAAAAGCAAACCCGGCCAACTGCTGCTCCTGGTGAGGCAGCTAGGCCATGACCAATTTGGTCTGCTTGGTCTAGGGCTTCCGGGTCAAAGGTGGGGTGCATAAGGGTCTCCAGTTGCTGGCTGGTTAGCTTGGTAACACTGTCTTCGGCCGTGATAAGCCCTTCCTTGAAGAGGTCATTGGCAATCTTGATAGCAGCCTGGGCGGTCCGCTTACCAGTCCGGGTTTGAAGCAGGTATAAATTTCTATTTTCAATAGTGAATTCAATATCTTGCATGTCTAAATAATGACTTTCCAACTTTTGAGCCACAGTCTCTAATTCTTGATAGAGGTCTGGCATGTCGTCATTTAAACTGGCAATCGCTTTCGGAGTCCGGACACCGGCTACCACATCCTCCCCTTGGGCATTGATCAAGTATTCGCCGAAAAGTTCTCTCTGACCATTTGCTGGGTTCCGGGTAAACATGACCCCAGTTCCCGAATCCGGCCCCATATTGCCAAATACCATGGTTTGAACGTTGACAGCTGTCCCTAAAAGGCCTGTAATTTCATTGATTTCCCGGTATAAAACAGCCCTGTCGTTGTTCCAAGAGGCAAAAACGGCTTCCACTGCCTCAAACAATTGGTCCATGGGGTCTTGTGGGAAGCTTTCCCCTACCGTTTCTTGGTAGCACACCTTGTAAGCTTGGACAAGCTGGACCATATCTTGGGCATCTAGGTCTGTATCTTCTTCTACCCCCTTGCTTTCTTTGCGCTCTTCTAGGAGGTACTCAAATTGAGCTAGGGGGACGCCCTTGACAACATCAGCAAACATTTGGATAAAACGGCGGTAACTGTCATAGGCAAAGCGGTCATTTTCAGTCGACTTAGCCAGTCCTGCCACTGATTGGTCATTCAAGCCTAAGTTTAAAACTGTATCCATCATACCTGGCATGGATTCAGCCGCCCCGGACCGGACTGAAAAGAGGAGGGGATGGGTCTCATCACCAAAGCCTTTACCTGTTTCCGCTTCCAGCTTTTTAACTTCTTCTAAAACCCCGTCCTTTAATTCCTTCCACAAGCCAGATTCTGGGTCCTGGTTGTAACGCTGGCAAGCTTCAGTAGTTAGGGTAAAGCCCGGTGGGACATTCAAGCCAAGGCTGGTCATCTCAGCTAGGTTAGCCCCCTTCCCACCTAAAAGGGCTTTCATGTTACGGTTACCTTCTTTAAAGTTGTAAACTAATTGCATACTAAACTCCCTTGTCTTTGCTTTTTATCTTTTTTGCTGGAGTCCTTCTAGGTACTGGAGGATCTCGGCAGCGGTTTCTTCAATGGCCTTACTTTCAACATTTATCTTTAAACAACCGATTTGCTTCATGATTTCTTCCCCGTACTGGAGTTCTTCTAAAATTCGCTTTTTGTCAACATACCGGGACTGGGTGGACATGCCATAAGACTTCAACCGCTCCTTCCGAACCTGGTTCAGGTAGTTGACACTATTGGTCAAACCCACTACCTTTGAAGGCGAAACTTGGAAGAGCTCTTTGGGCGGTTTATTCTCTGGGAAAAGGGGGATGTTGGCTACCTTATAACCTTTGTTGGCCAAGTACATGGACAAGGGGGTCTTGGAAGTACGAGAAACCCCAATCAAAGTCAAGTCAGCCTTTAAAATACCATGAGGTCCCTGACCATCGTCATAGCGGACAGCAAATTCAATGGCCTTGATCCGGTCAAAATATTCATCATCCGTTTTCCGGATCCGGCCAGCCTCCTTATCTGGCTCCTGTCCTGTTAAAAGCTCTATCGCCTGGAGGCCAGGGCTTACGATATCAATCCCCCGAATGCCAACCTGGTTCAGTTGAACCTTCATATAGTCGGCCAGGCTCTCTTCGACAAAGGTGTAAAAGACCAGGTTACTTTTAGCCGGGTCCATCAACTTAAAAATCTGGTCAATAGCTTTCTTAGTTAGGACATTTGAAAAACGCCGCAATTTGAAATTAACTTGGGGAAATTGAGCGGTAATGGACCGGACCACTTGCTGGGCCGTGTCCCCGATTGAATCCGATAAGACATAAATGGATAATTCGGTCACCTTGCTACCTCCTTATTGTTCACCTTCTAAAATCGAGTAAAAGACATTGGTTATAACCGTCTTGGACAGTTTGCCGACAATTTTTTCCTGGCCAGTCTCTTGGTCATACTCCAAAACGGGCAGGCTATTAACCTTATGGAGGACCAATTTTTTACAGGCAGCTGCCAAGGAATCAGTGTGGTTAACCGTGACCAAATTAGGTGCCCGGCTCATGACAAAACTCACAGTCAACTGCTGGGCATCTGTGCCCATCATAGCTGCTTTCAGGAGGTCCTTGCGGGAGACAATCCCCAATAGCTGGCTCTTATCTGCCACATAAAGAGAACCTGCATCTTCTAGGAAGACTCGGTTGATGGCCTCTATAATAGGAGTTTCCTTGTCTACAATGATGGGAACCTTCATGACTTCTTCTACCGGACGCTGGGCCATGTCACTGATGATAAAAGGAGTGACATAATGCTGGTTGTACAAGTAGCCGACCTTGGGTTTGGCAATCAAGATCTCAGCTGAGGACAGAAGTGAGAGATCAGGCCGAATAGTCGGCTTAGACAGGCCTAGCTTGTCCGAAATTTGGTCTCCCGTAATCGGCTCATGTTCTTTAACCAAGTTAATAATTTTTTTCTGCCGGTCACTTAGCTTCATTGGCTCCTCCTTTGCAATATAACATATTAAACAATTATATAATATGTCATAATTATGGTTAAGTCAATATATATTATGACATATTTATAAAAACAGACATCATTTTTCTGTCACATTTGATTTTCAACTTGCTAGTCCTCATCATTTATAAACTTTTTTAGCAAATAATTAATCACAGCTATTAGATAAATAAATATAACATTAATTATATTTATCGACGATTCTCATTACTATTTTTCATTATTCACAAGTTAAACTTATAAAAAATCCCTATAACAGGCCTCTTTTCATTGGGTTATGATTAGATCTGTAACAAAAGAGTATAAATTTCGTAAAAATCCTTTCCTTTGACCTTATACATTTGTTTTGTATTCTTATTATCTTTATAATAAAACGGTAGTTAAAAAAATTATAAGGAGTGGATAAAATGAATGGAATTTTATCGTTATTTGAAAGCCTGGGGGCCGGGCTGTTTTCAGTCATCGGGTCCTTGCTAGGCGGCATCATCCTCTTGCTCATTGCCTGGTTGATTGCCTTTCTATTCAAGAAAGCAGTCACCAAAGGTCTTACAGCAGTGAAGTTGGATGCTAAATTGGTAGACTGGAAATTTGCCAGTACCAAGGCAGATGGCCAGCAAACCGTCAATGCACTCGGCCAAGTTGTTTACTACCTTGTATGGGTACTCTTCTTGCCTGGCATTTTTGCAACCTTTGGCTTGGAAACCATTGGCCAACCCATCGCTAACATGATTAACACAGCCTTGGACTTCCTCCCTAATATTATCGGGGCTATTGTTGTTGTCATCCTTGGCGTGTTTGCAGCTAAATTTGTTCGTAACTTGACTTACAACTTCTTGGTTGCAACCAATGTTGACTCTTACTTGAACCGATTCTTAAACGGTGGCAGTGACGACAGTAGTCAAGCTGAAGACTCAAGCTTATCCCTAACCAAAACCCTATCTACCTTAGTATACATCCTCGTCTTGCTTCCAATCTTACTGGTAGCTATTGAAACGCTAAACATTCAATCAATCGGTCGGCCGATTGCCCTACTACTCAATACTATCCTATCAGCTATTCCTAATATTATTGTGGCAGCTATCCTACTTGGTGTTGGTTTCGTAGCTGCTCGATTTGTCAGCCAAATCTTAACTGACTTGTTAAGAGGCACTGGTTTAAATAAATACTCTGAAGCCCTAAACAGTAAAGTCAATGTTAACCTTGACCTTGCTAAATTAATTGGCCAAGTTGTTGCCGTGGTTGTTGGCTTACTCTTCGTTGTTGAAGCCATCTCATCCCTTAACTTGACCATCCTAAACGCTGTTGGTGCTGCAATTATTGCCTACATTCCAAGCGTATTAGTAGCTGGTATCTTAGCTCTTGTGGCTTTCCTACTCGGAGAATTCCTATCTTCTCTTATCAGTAAAGCTACTTCAAGTCACTTGGCAACCAGCCTCGTTAAAGGTCTTGTTTATGGTCTCGCTGCATTCATGATTTTAGACCAATTGAACTTTGCAACAAACATTGTTAACGTTGCATTCTTCTTCTTAATTGGTGCTATTGCAATTGCCTTTGCCCTAGCCTTTGGTCTTGGTGGTCGCGATTTTGCCCGCCGTCAACTTGAAAAAGCTGATGACCAAATTGACAAAGAAAACAAAGACAATGACAATCAAAACTAAGTTTAACTCATAAACAAAAATAGCTAGTAAGTTTCCTACCTATAGTGGGTAGGACTTACTAGCTTTTTCTTTTACTAATGGCAAGCTGATCAGCTCTTTTTTCATTGAAATTAGATATTTATTATGCTATTCTACTAGTGCATCATTTGCAATTAACCTAAGGAGGATTGTTGAAAACTATGAGTGGAATTTTTGTTATCCGTACTTTGAACAACTAATTTAATATGTTCGAAGGCTCTGTTAATTCCTACAGAGTAAACGGGATAAGTCTGCTCATTTTTTAACAATTTTCAATAACACATTTTATAGATAAAAGAATGGTTGAAAGTCAAACTTTCTTTTATAATGTTATGAGTAACGAATTCTGCTTTTTTAAATTATAAAGGTATTTTGCTGTTTATTTTTTGAAATCTGCATTATTTCTCTTTGCCTAACGCAAAAAATTTATTTCGTTTACTAGAAGTCACAGACGCCTATGTCTGTGGCTTTTTTTGCTATCGGAGCCAAGTCTAGTTAAATAAAGAAAGGAAGTTTCGATAATGACAAAGAGAAAAAGAAAAAATAAGTATCACAGCAAAAAATTCAGAAATGGGAATTCACCTAACTTTAGCGGACAGCACATGTTGCATAATAAAAAAATGATAAAGGATATTGTAAACCTTGCTCACATTTCAAAAAGTGACCTGGTATTAGAATTGGGAGCTGGTAAAGGGGCACTTACGAAAGTTTTAAGTAATCAGGCAGGAAGGGTTCTCGCAGTTGAAAACGATAAAAAATATATAAGCGAACTACAGCAACTTGAATTGCAAAATACAAAAATAATTCAACAAGACATTTTAAAAATATCCTTACCCAGAAAGCCCTATATCGTAGTCTCAAACATTCCATTTGCTATTACAACACCGATTATGAAAATGCTTCTCTTTAAACCTTCTAGCCCTCTTCAAAGCGGATTAATTATTATAGAAAAAGGAGCAGCCAAAAGATTTAAATCAAATTTTGTTAAAGATTCATATGTAGTTGCATGGAAAATGTGGTTCGATATTCAATATGTTAAAACAATTGCAAAAAATAATTTCTCGCCAAAACCAAGAGTTGATGCCGCATTAATCAAAATAACTCGGAAAACTAAACCTATTGTAGCTTATAAAGATTACTTAATTTTTTGGGGTTTAGCCGATTATCTAATGAAAAAACCTAAGTTACCTATTGATTTAGCATTAGAGGGTATATTTACCAAAGCTCAAATTAGACATTTAAAAAAGGGACTTCAACTGAAGAAGGAACTTACAGTTGGAAATTTGTCCGAAAAACAATGGGGATTTATATTTGAAACCATGAAGCAACATGTGCCGAAGTTCAGATGGCCAAGGATCAAAAAATCCAAATTAAAGCGCTTATAGTAATTTTAGCTATTTTCCCGGTCAAAAAAGTTAAGTCTATCATCATTTAATGTTACTATTGGCTCGTATTGTATACTGTATGAGTTTCATTGGGGCAGAAGATCCTAAATAAAAGTAGTTGGTCTCTACCTTGCTTTCCCTTAAAAGTTGCTTATAGATGATTGCAATAGCTGCAAGTTTCAGGTTATATAAGATTTAGCAAGTGAATTTCTCCTTTCTTATGTTGTGATGACTATATCGTAAGGGAAATTCACTTGTTTTTTATACATAAAAGAAAAAAGGGCGAAAACATCAAATAAAAAATGACGCTGGTGAATCTCTCACAAAGGTCATATCTTGTAGAAGCACTTTTCACTTGCAAAAGTTAAAAAGTGCTGATGAGGTGTTCCACCAGCACTAAATATTATATAAGCAGAAAACCACCCAAACCAATTGTCCTTTGACAAACAGTTTGGGTGGTTTCGATTTGCTTATTGTGCGTGGCAACGTCCGGCTTTCACACAGGGAAGCCCTGCATTATCCTCGGCGCTCAGAAGCTTAACGACTGTGTTCGGCATGGGAACAGGTGGGTCCTTCTGGCCATCATCACCACACATTTTGCCTTGTTCCTTCAAAACTGACTAGTTGAATCGCTAACGCCACCGAAATCTCACTTACTCACTTGCGTGGTTAAGTCCTCGACCGATTAGTACTTGTCCGCTCCATGTATCGCTACACTTCCACTTCAAG
>NZ_JH992961.1:176877-185756 GCF_000315445.1 Alloiococcus otitis ATCC 51267 | reverse complement strand
TATTTTTCGTCTGTGAAGCCAGCTGCTTGAACTTCAGCAATAGCTGCTTCTTTTGCTGCTTGTAGTTCTTGGGCTTTTTCTTCTTGTTCACGTTCGTATTCTTGATCTGCTCCGCTCCAGTCGAATTCTGGTTCGTTAAAGTTATAACCAGAATCACGGGTAGATTGACCTTGTGCATCGTCAGCTGTAGTAGCATCAGGATTTTCTTCAGCTGAAACACCTTCTGCATTGCCTAAAAATAATGTTGTACCGACTGCAACAGATGCAACACCAACACTTAATTTTTTAAGTGAGAAACGTTGCTTTTTGTTAGCAGCTTTTTCGGTACGTGTCTTATAGTTGTTTTTTCCTACCATTCTAAAACTCCTTTATATTAAGTATACTTAAACAAATTCACTCAGCCTTTATGCTAGTAAATAGCTTCAACTATTTAGCTTATGAAAGCATAGGGTTGAGCTCTTCGTTACTAGCACACTACTGCCACGTAACTAGCTATTATATTAATATAATAGCTCAAATAAATCAAGTAATTTCACGGTTTTACTAAAATAAAATAGTCATAGGCCATCTAGTTAATAAGCTTATCATTTTTAAAAATGCTTGCTTAATTGCTTATTTACTAAAATTGATGTTTTTTACCAGAAAAATGCTAAATATGGAACATTTTATTATTTTTCCAGTTTTTACAGCTTAAGAACATCCCTATTGCTTAAACAATGACACATTAGAATCATCTCACAGTTTATTGTATTATTTGTCTTTCTCCTGTAGATTTAAAGCACGTTATGCCCTGTCTTAGTATAAATTTAACCTGATGGATCATCACTCCTTTCAAAGCCTAGCTTCCTATAGACCTGATTATTTTATCAAGTGAATAATTTTAAAAATCATAAAGGCCCGACATATCACTTACGATATGTCGAGCCTCATGATTGAAGTTCCTATTAACTAGAATCAACAGATTTGGATAGCAACTACAAATTGCTTTTTGGCGTAAAACCAATTATCAAAGTATTGGTTTAAAACTAGCTTTCACCTCAAAATAATGTTGGATATTAGTTAAGGACATTATTGAAAAATTCCTCTGAACCAATCACCAAGTCTATTAAAGCCATACTTTATTCTCTCTAAGAAAGATAATCTCTCATATAGAATATACTCTTTTACTCGCTCAACTTCTTCAATAGAGTCAGCTTGGTGGATTCGCTGTCTATCCGCTTCACTTGTTTCTCCATCAGCTTCTAGTTCTACAATAGCTTCACCTTTTGCCAATTGAAGAGCTCGTTCAGATTGAATTTCTTCAATTACTTGAGCTAATTCTTCAGCTGAATTAGCATTGTTGATTCGAGCACTTTCAGCTTCGTTAGCATCTAACTCTTCAATTGCTTGAGCTTTTGCTACAGCAAGGTCTTGAGCTAGTTGTTGTCTACGACTTTCTAAGAAGACTTCTGTTAACGGTTCAACTTCTTCTACTGAATTAGCATTGGCAATTCTTTCGTACAATCCTTTAGAAGTTATACCAGCAGCATTCAATTGTTCATAGGACTTTTCTTTCGCTTGTTGCAAAGCTTGTGCTTCCCGAAGCAGTTGTGCATTTGCTTTATCTTGGATTTCTTCAAATTCTAAAACTCCATCTGGTAAGAAATCGTAGCCTTCTTCTTCCCTGACTTCTAATTCTCCCCCATCAGGAACAGCAGTAAAGGTATTGGTTTCTTCATCATAATGTAAGACAACTACAACAAGATCTTCTTCTTGAATAAAGTTTAAGAAGACTTCTCTTGCTTCCCCTGGGTGCAAGGCTTTAGTATTTCTATAATCTTTTTCGCCATCTTTGATGAATTTTAAAGTGTACACTTCAGATCGGTTATCAATGATTTCAGCTTTAACTTTATTAACTTCCTCAAGGCTTTTAGCATCATTAATCAAAGCTTTTTCGTCATCAGTTAAATCTTCAGTTACTGAGGTACCCAATAAATCTTCTAGATCTGCAATAGCCGCTGTTTTTCCCACTTCTAGAGCAACTGCTTCTTGACGTTGTCTTTCACGAGCATTTAGAATATCATTTTTGAGACTTCCAACACCTTCTATGGTGTTGGCTTTGTTGATCAGTTCAAACCAGAGGTCTGATGTCACGCCATCAGCTGTTAATTCTTCAATAGCTTCTGCTTTCGCTGTTTCTAAAGCTTCTGCTTCTGCTTGTTCACGTTGATCTTCACGTGCATTAAGAATGTCATTCTTGAGGCTTTCGACACCTTCTACAGTGTTGGCTTTGTTGATCAGTTCAAACCAGAGGTCAGATGTCACGCCATCAGCTGTTAATTCTTCAATAGCTTCTGCTTTCGCTGCTTCTAAAGCTTCTGCTTCTGCTTATTCACGTGCGTAGCCTTCGTCTAGACCAGTCAAGTCAACGTCTGGTCGAACGAAGTCGTATTCAGAATCCGCGGAAGCTTCTTGGTCATCAAGTTTACCAACTAATGCTTGGCGAGCATCGATGGCATCACTTCTCAATTTTTTGACTTCTTCGATTCTTTCTGCATCTTGAATGCGACCGAAGAGTTCTTCGTCTTTAATGTAGATACCTTGGAGTTCAGCAATGGCTGCTTCTTTTGTTGCTTGGAGTTCACGTTCATAAACTTCTTCAGCTCCACTCCAATCAATTTCTGGTCGGTTGAAGTCGTAAACTGAGTCAACGGAAGTTTCCCCTTCGATTGTTTGGCTTTCTTCCACTTTTTCTCTTGCGGTGAATGTTTTAGTGTCTTCATCGTAAGTCCAGTCTAATTCACCCAAGTCATTTTCTTTGGCAAATTCTTCGAAGTAAGCTTTTGCTTCTTCTGGGCTTGATGCTTTGACAGTAGTCGCACCATTTTTGCCTTTGGTGTTTTGAATGATATAAACAAAGGTGTAAATTTCTTCTTGAACTTCTTCATCGTCTTCCGCTTCTTCTAGACCGCTCCAATCAAAGTCTGGTCGGATGAAGTCGTATTCAGAGTCAACGGAAGCTTCGCCTTCGATTTTTTCACTTGCAGTGAATGCTCTGCTTTCACTGTCATAGGACCAGTTGAAGTCAGCTGCATCTAAACCATTTTCGTTCAAGAAAGCTTGGAAGTATTCTAAAGCTTCTCTTGGGCTTGATGCTTTAACGGTTGTCGCACCATTTTGACCTTGTGTTCTTTGAGCGTAGTAGTTTAGAGTGTAAACTTCTTCTTGAGCTGCTTCTTCTTCAGCTACAGCTTCGTCATTTCCGCTCCAGTCAATTTCCGGTTCGTTGAAGTCGTATTCCGAGTCGACAGAAGTTTCGCCTTCGATTCCTGATTGTTCTTCGTCAGGAACAGTTGTTAGGATTTCACGTTTAACTCCATTGACATCTTGAACTGTTTCTTGTGCATTAATCCAATCTACATATTTTTGATCGGTAAAACCTGCTGCTTTTACTTCAGCAATGGCTGATTCTTTTGCAGCTTGAAGTTCAGCCTCAGCCGCTACAGCTTCATCATTACCGCTCCAGTCAAAGTCTGGTGCGTTGAAGTCGGATTCAGAGTCAACTGAAGTTTCCTCTTCAATTCCTGATTGTTCTTCGTCAGGAACAGTTGTTAGGATTTCACGTTTGACACCATTGACATCTTGAACTGTTTCCTGTGCATTAATCCAATCTACATATTTTTGATCGGTAAAACCTGCCGCTTGTACTTCGGCAATTGCGAATTCTTTTTCAGTCTCTAGAGCTGCTTGCAATTGTTCAATATTCCTATCCGGATTTTCTTCTGCTGAAACAGCATCTGTATTACTCAAAAATAGAGTAGTACCGACTGCAACAGAAGCAACTCCAACACTTAATTTTTTAAGTGAAAAGCGTTGCTTTTTGTTAGCAGCTTTTTCGGTACGTGTTTTATAGTTATTTTTTCCTACCATTCTAAAACTCCTTTGTATTAGTATACTTAAACAAATTTACTCAATACATAAGTCACAAAGATGTTACATTTGTCATAATATTGACATATTATAACTTATGATCGAGTTCTTCGTTACCAGCACACTACTGCCACGTAACTAATACCAATAATATAACAGAAAAAATAAATCAAGTATTTAATGATGCATGAAAATTAAATTTAACATAATCATTCAATCAACCATTTTTTATTATTGAATGTTTTCCTCAAATCTTAGTCTAAAAAGTCTGCAATAAAAAAGTCGTCCTATCTTTCTAGATTTTACCAGGACTATTGATAAGTAAAAAACGGCTCTTCATTTTTTAGCGTTGGTGGTATAATATAGTCACTGTTCTTTTTTGGGGCAACTTCTTAAAGTTGCCCCTTTTTTTAAGTCAAGTCCAAATCTATGTGTAAATTCTACAATATAGTAACAGATGTTATACGACGGGGCTTTTTCTTTTTCCGTCGGTCGGCGTGATCGGCTAAACACACCGTTTGGCGAGCGGAAAGAGTGGGCTTCTCTTGAAGCGAGCCAGCGGTGTGTTAGATTACGCCAAGTGACCGAGGGAAAAAGCCCCTTTTCCAGAGGGAGGCAGGTTTTAAAAGGGGTTTAAAAAGTTCAACCTATCGTAAAAATCGATAGTTCTGAGCTTCCCAATTCTCCTGCAGGTTTAATAAGACCGAGCCGGCTAGCCGTTCCGCGGATTTGATATTGGGGAAAATCCCCACCACTCTTTCTCGACGTCGAATTTCACGGTTGACTCGTTCAATGGAATTGGTTGTTCTTAAAGACATGTGGTAAGGAGAAGGCTCGATCTGATACTGAATGGCATCTTCAAAGCCCTCATCCAATAGGCTCAAGGCTTTAGCCAGCTTCGCTTGGTCTTCGAATTCCGCCTCCAATGCTTGTTTCCGTTCACGAGCTTCCTGCTGGGTTCTGGAAAATAAAACCGCTTGGAAACGATCTCGGATGACTCGGTCCGTGGTTTTCGGCAAGGCATCGGTGATATTGCTTAATAAGTGAAAGGTACAGCGTTGCCAAGTGGTGTTGACAAAACATTCTTGAATAGCTTTCCGTAAGCCTGCATGGGCATCTGAAATCACCATTTTCGGCGTATCAATGCCTCTGGCTTTTAAATCGAGGAAGAACGACCGCCAACTTTCCGTTGACTCTTGCCCAGCCACTTTAAACCCGATGATTTCTCGCCTATTCTCATCATTGACTCCTTGGGCGATGTAAAGGGCTTTGGACACCACCCGGTTATCCTCTCGGACCTTTATATACATGGCATCGACATAGATATACCGGAAATTAGTATGGGTGAGGGACCGCTTTTGAAAGTTAAAGACATCCTTGTCCAGGTGTTTATTGACATCGGAGACAAACGATTTGGAGACCTTTTGACCACAAAGGGATTCGACGACTTTCGTCATTTTGCGGGTGGAGATGCCATTGACGTACATCTCAAAGATGGTAGCCAGTAGGCCTTGATCCATCCGCTTGGATTGAGTTCAAATAATTGGGTATGGAAGTCGCCTGATCGCGTTCTGGGCACGTTGAGCTTGAGGGTGCCGATTTTCGTGGTGAAATCTCGCTCGTCATACCCATTGCGGTAATCACAGCGATCTTCATCTCGCTCGTACCGCTTGCTTTTCATATATTGGTCGCGCTCGGACTCCATATAAGCATTTAAGACCGTCACGAAGGTGGATTTCATCACTTGATCCAGATCACAATTTAAAATTGCGTCTGTTAATTTATTGGCGTCTAGTGTAAGATTGAGTTGAGTCATAATGATCTTCCTTTCAATGTGTTTTTTGGTTTTCTATAACTACATTGTAGCTCAAAAAGGTCATTATGACTTTTTCTTTTTACACAATTATATGGACTTTATCTTTTTTTATTGAATGGGTTGGGAGCTAAAGTAAAGGCAAATTCGGTCGAGGTAATTGCCAAGATTTCGGAAGCCATATGCAATGCGGTTTAAGACTTTGATTTTATTATGGGTACCTTCAATTTTACCGTTGGTATACGGATAGTGGAAGGTGTTCTCAATAAAGGGGAGGTGTTTGGCCAGGGTTTTGAGGCTGCGTTTCATGTAGTTGGATAAGCCTTCTTGGTTGACGGCTAATCGATCTTCTAGCTTGGCCATGTCTTGGTCTTGGATGGCCTGTATCAAGTCTTGATAAAGCCGGTAATGCCGTTTTAAGGACGGATCATAGGCCAACATTTCCTGAAGAATACCCGCTTCGGTTCGTTGACCAAAGAGACGGTAAAAGTGATAGGACGTATAGGATAAGTCAGATTCTTTTTTTAAGAAGAGCTTCCAATACGCTTTAAGTCGCCTCTATTTCTTTTGATCCGAAGAGTTGGATTGGAGTTGGTTCATGTATTGAATCCGGGTTTGGTTAAACGACCGATTGATCAATTGAACTAAATGGAAGCGATCAATAATGATTTTGGCTTGAGGGAAGAGTTCACGAATACAAGAAACATAGCCGGCATTCATGTCAATGGTGACCGTTTGGACCTGTTGCCGATCCTTTAGACTGTACTGGCTGATAAAGTGTTGGTTGATTTTATATTGGGTCCGACCGGAAACAATGCCTAAGATCTGACCGGTAGCGGCATCAATATAGTCAAAGGCCATTTTCCCCTTCTTATATTTAAATTCATCAAAGGATAGGTGGGCAGGCAGGCTTTTGGGGCCCTTCCGTCTTTCTTTCGCCGCCAGACGGGCAAAACGGGCAACGGACGACCAAGAAATATTTAAACGTTCGGCAATATCTTTATATGAAACCGCCCGACTTGCTTCAAAGGCTACCCCAGCTTTCAGCGGATTGGCAATAAAGCAATTGAAGTTAACCAAATGGGTCGAAGCCATAAATGTTTTCCCACAGGAACGGCAATAAAAGCGTTGCTTACGGAGACATAAATAAAAGGGTTTGAAGGGGTGAAAGGGGAGGGTAATCATGGATTCCTGCGTGCCATTTTTGATGATCGTATAGTTTTGGTTAACGACGCCACATTTAGCACAGCAGTGTGGTGTGTAGGTTAAAGAGGCATGAAGAATCAAGGCCGCTTGTCCTTTGACTTCCCTTTCTTCGGTCATGGGCTCCTGAAAAGAAATGTTTTCATCTTGAATCTGAATTAAATTTCGAATATCATGTTGATGAGGCAAGTGAATTTCTCCTTTCTTAAGTTGTGGTGACTATATTGTAAGGGGAATTCACTTGTTTTTCTATATATAAAAGAAAAAAGGGCGAAAACATCAAATAAAAAATGACGCTGGTGAATCCCTCACCAACGTCAAATGTTGTAGAACCTAAAAAAAGGGGCAACCTATTCCATGATAGGTTGTCCCTTGAGGGAAAGGAGGCATTATTAACTACTGCAAACTGTTAGTTAATAAGTCCCAAGCCTAGTAACTATTTGAATAAGTTTCTAAAGAAGTCACCAATACGTTCCCAGACATTTTTGCGGCTATCCAAGATGTCTTCTTTTATTTCTTGAACTTCTTCGCTAGTACTTGCTTGCTCAATTCTTTCTTTATCTTGATCGGTGGTTTCACCGTCAGCTTCCAATTCCTTAATTGCTTCTTCTTTCGCCGCTTAGAGTTCAGCTGCTTTTTGTTCGCGAGCATTTAAAATAGTCTCAGCTGCTGTGTGAACTTCTTTTACAGTACTAGTGTTTGTAATAAGATCTTCCTCTTCTGAAGATAGGTCTTCAGCCAATCCTTCGTTTAGATTTGAAATAACCTCACGTTGTACTGTCACTACTTCTGAAGCTTGTGCAATTTCTTCATGTGTTTCAGCGTCAGTCAGCAACGCTCTTTGGTTTTCAGTAAGAGCACCGTCAGCTTCCAAACGTTGTATTGATAAAGCTTTAACCGCTTCTGGGTTTTGCAAAAGTTGTTGCTTACGAGTTTCTAGAATGCTTGTCGCTAACTGTTCAACTTCTTCAACTGAAGTTGCTTCTCGAATTTCGTCAAACAATCTTTCAGAAGTGATACCCAATGATTTTAACGCTTCAAGTGCACTATCTTGTGCTTTGAATAGCGGTAGATATTGCTCTGCTAGTTCATCAGCTTCATCTGATATTTCATCCCAACTCAATTCTTCAGGTAGGGACTCGTAGACTGTTTCATCCGTTTTAACACCAGAATTATCTTCTAGCACAGCATGAAATGTGTTTGTGCGTTCATCGTAGAAGAGGTTGGTAACTTCAAGATCTGTCTCTTCAATGTAATCTCGGATGATCTCTAAGGCTTCACCTGGGTGCTGAGCCTTTGTCCCATCAATGTAGAGCTCCCCGTCTTTTGAGTAATGGAAGTAGTATGGTTGTTCTCCGCCAAATGCTCGGAAGGATTTTGTGTCTTTATCATAGACGATAACGTCAACATCTAAGTTTTCTTGGCGGATAAAGTCAAGGAATGCTTCTCGAGCTTCACCAGGGTGAACGGCTTTAGTGTTTCTGTAGTCTTCTTCCCCGTCTATAGTATATATAAGGGTGTAGACTTCTTCTCGGCCTTCAATAATAGTGTCTTTCGCCGCTTCTACTTCTTCCACTGTGTAAGCATCAACAATCAGAGATTTTTCCTCATCGGAAAGGACATCGTTAAGAATTTCTTGTAATTCAGTAATAGTGGTCTCTTTTTTAGCTTGGAAATCAGCTGCACGAGCTTGCTCTTCCTGAGCGTTGGCTGCAATGCGGCCGTCAATGATAGTGTTGGCTGCGTCAACAATGTCTTTTAGTGAGTCAGCTTCGTTTACTAACGCAGCTTCGTCTTCACTAGTTTTAAGATATTCATTGAATGCATCTTTTGAAGCTTGGAGGATCGCTAAGCGTTGTTCTTCCTGAGCGTTGGCTGCAATGCGGCCATCAATGATAGTGTTGGCTGCGTCAACGACTTCTCCGACTGACTGAGCATTATTGATCAACGCAGC
>NZ_JH992961.1:116482-176452 GCF_000315445.1 Alloiococcus otitis ATCC 51267 | reverse complement strand
CTTCTTCTGCCGCTGCTTCCGCTGCCTCTTTAGTTGAGAAGCCAGTTTCGTTGTTTTCTTCAACGTCGTCATCAGGTTCTTGTGTATCGTCACCGGATTCTTCTGGCAGATTTGGTGATAATACGTAGTACCAACGGCCATCCGCACCTTGTGCTACAGAGTATGAGTTGTTAACTTTATCAGTTTCTAAAGCTTCTTCTGCCGCTGCTTCCGCTGCCTCTTTAGTTGAGAAGCCAGTTTCGTTGTTTTCTTCAACTAGGTCTTCATCTGTATCAGGCGTGTCATTTGATTTTTCTATTGCAGTGAAGGTTTTTGTGTCTTCATCGTAAGACCATTCAAGGTCACCTAAGCCATTTTCATTTACAAAGTTTTTAAAGTATTTTTCAGCTTGTTCAGCACTTGATGCTTTTACAGTAGTTGCACCGTTTTTACCATTAGTGTTTGGAGTTAGGTAAACTAATGTGTAAACAGATTCTTGGCTCCCTACTTCATCAGTATCATCTGGATCGTCAGTATCTGTTGAATCATCGTCTCCATCTTGGTCTGAAGAATCATCAGGGTCAGTTGGAGTATCTGATTCGTCAGGTGCTTCAGTGTCAGAATCGTCATCAGCTTCTACTTTTTCTCTAGCAGTGAAAGACTTGCTTTCTTCGTTGTAAAACCAGTCTAGGTCACCTAGGCCATTTTCACTAGCGAAGTTTTGGAAGTATTCCAATGCTTCTTCTACACTTGTAGCTTTTACGGTAGTGGCACCGTTTTTCCCTTTAGTGTTTTGAGTATAATAGTATAGGGTGTAAACTACTTCTTCAGCAGTTTCACCTTCGTCATCTTCCCCAGGCTTTTCAGTATCGTCGCTACCGTTGTCGACGTCTTCGTCTGCAGCTTGATTTTGTTCAACTTGTTGACGGCGAACTTCTAAGAAGTCATTTTTAAGTCGGTCCACTTCTTCTACTGAGTCAGCAGAGTCAATGTATTCCGCTAGTTTTGGACTGGTTGCTCCAGCTGCTTGCAATTCAGCTTTTGCTGATTCTTTTGCGGCTTGAAGAGCTTGAGCTTCTTCATCTTCTGAACCGTCCTCTGGTTTTTCTTGACCAGGTTCACTAGGCGTTTGACCTTCATCTTCGGGCGCTTCGCCTTCAACTTCTTGGTCTTGTTCAACTTGTTGACGGCGAACGTCTAAGAAGTCATTTTTAAGGCGTTCCACTTCTTCGACTGAGTCAGCGAAGTCAATGTATTCTGCCAATTTTGGACTGGTTGCTCCAGCTGCTTGTAATTCAGCTTTGGCGGTTTCTTTAGCAGCTTCTAGATCAGCTTCTTCTGAGTCTTCAGCTTCATCCGGTGCTTCAGTTTCATCACCTTGGTCTGGAGTCTCAGTTTCATCAGGTTGCTCTTCTGCTGCTTGGTCTTGCTCTAATTGTTGGCGGCGAACGTCAAGAAAGTCATTTTTAAGGCGTTCCACTTCTTCGACTGTGTCAGCGAAGTCAATGTATTCTGCCAATTTTGGACTGGTTGCCCCAGCTGCTTGTAATTCAGCTTTTGCGGATTCTTTAGCAGCTTCTAGGTCAGCTTCTTCTGAGTCTTCAGCTTCATCCGGTGATTCGGTTTCGTCACCTTGGTCGAGTGCCTCAGTTTCATCAGGTTGCTCTTCAGCTGAAACGGCTTGGCCATTACCTAAGAATAAGGTTGCCCCAACTGCAACAGATGCAACACCAACACTTAATTTTTTAAGCGTAAAGCGGTGTTTTTTGTTGGCAGCTTTTTCAGCACGGGTTTTGTAATTATTTTTTCCTACCATACTAAAATCTCCTTTATAAATTTGATTAGTACACGGCAATATCCATGCTTAATGACCTGTTTACATTTGTGCAACTTTTGTTACAAAGTTGTTACGGTGTAAACATTCGATTAAGCCTTTCATTACAAGCATACTACTGCTATGTAACTAGTTCCCATAATAATATAATGACCGTGTCAAAGCAAGTGATACGGTGTATTTTATAAAAATAAAACAACAGCATTTAATAACATTCATGAAGTTATTTTATCCTATTTTGTTGACTTTTATTTTTAAAACAATCATAATTTTAAACCTCTTAATCAGTTTATATTCTACTAATTTACTTGTGGAAATGAGAAAGACAATTGCCAACTTTTTCAGCTAGCAATTGTCTTTCTTCTATATACTATCTTTTTCTCCGGACTTTCTTTTTCTTTTTCCGTTTCGGTTTTTGACTGCCTTGCTGACCGGCCATTTCTTCTAGTTGGGACATGTCGGGCATTTGACCACCGCCCATGCCAGGGATTTTACTGGCCATCCGCTTGAGCATGCCACCTTTTTTGCCACCGGACCCGCCCATGAGCTTGTCCAGTCCTTTAGGCATTTTACCTTTAGACATTTTACCCATGAGTTCACGAGATTGCTTAAATTGCTTGATGAGCTTGTGGACGTCGGCTAGGGGGCGACCAGAGCCTGCTGCAATCCGGCGCCGTCTGTTTTGCGATAGCATGTCTGGGTTCCGTCTTTCTTCCATGGTCATGGACTGGACAATGGCCTTCATTCGGTCCAAGTCCTTGTCATCCACCTGGAAGTCATCCAAGCCTGGCAACTGGTTCATGCCCGGAATCATTTTAATGATGTCTTCCATGGGTCCCATGTTCCGCATCTGGTCCATCTGCTCAATGAAGTCGTTAAAGTCATAGGTTTGATCAGCCATCTTGTCGGCCAGTTCTCTGGCCCTTTTTTCGTCCATATCCTGCTGGGCTTTTTCGACCAGGGTCAGGATGTCCCCCATCCCTAAGATTCGATTGGCCATCCGGTCAGGGTAGAAGGGGTCTAGGGCATCTAGTTTTTCACCGGTACCGGTAAATTTAATGGGCTTGTTGGTAATCTTACTGATGGACAGGGCAGCCCCACCCCGGGTATCCCCATCTAGCTTGGTGAGGATAACACTGGAGATGTCCAGTTGGTCGTTAAAGGCATCAGCCACATTGACAGCATCCTGCCCGGTCATGGCATCCACTACCAGGAAGATTTCTTCTGGGTCGACAGCCGACTTGATATTGGCCAATTCATCCATTAAGGCCTGGTCAACGTGCAAACGCCCGGCTGTATCAATGATAACCACATTACGGTTTTGGTCTTTGGCTGCTTGGATCCCTTGTTCGGCAATTTCAACGGGTGACACCTGGTCTCCCATGCTGAAGACCGGGATATTCAATTCTTTCCCAATGGTCTCCAATTGGTCAATAGCCGCCGGTCGGTAAACGTCCCCGGCCACCATCATGGGCTTCATGTTCTTGTGCTTGCGGAGATAGTTGGCTAACTTCCCAGCTGTGGTGGTTTTCCCAGCCCCTTGGAGACCGGTCATCATGTAGACGGTAATGCCTTGGTCATTGGTTATGATATCTTGGCGGTCGCCACCCATCAGGTCGGTCAATTCGTCGTTGACAATTTTAACAACCATTTGGCCGCCATCTACGTTATCCAGTACTTCTTCCCCAATGGCTTTTTCGCGGACGGTCTTAACGAATTCCCGGACAACCTTATAGTTAACGTCGGCTTCCAGTAGGGCTAACCGGACCTCCCGCATGGCATCTTTTACGTCTGATTCGGTAATTTTTCCTTTTTTTCTCAAGCCGGAAAAGGCATCTTGTAATCGGCCACTTAAACCTTCAAAGGCCATTTATCTGTCACCTCTCTAAACTGATCTTGTCAATAAATTCTTGTAATTGCTGGTCCTGTCCGTAGTGCTCTTTGACGTAGCTGGCTAGCTTGTCAAGTTCTTGCTCTCTTGCTTGGAAGTCAGCTACCAGGTGTAAGGTCTGCTCATAGTCTTTCAAGATTTTCTCTGACCGTTTGATGTTATCATAGACAGCTTGCCGGCTGACCGCTAAGTCATCCGCAATCTCCCCCAGGGAATAGTCTTGTTGGTAGTAGAGCCTGAGATAGTCTTGCTGTTTTTCGGTCAGTAAGGGGCCATAGAAGTCAAACAAGCTGTTGATTTCAATCCTATCTTCGATGGGCATACTTAGCCTCCTTGCTTTGTTTGACCCACTTTAAGCCGTCTGCTCAATTAAGTCTCTAAAGAGACCGATGGCGAATTTTTCGGTATCAAAAGCGTGGAGGTCGTC
Organism: Alloiococcus otitis ATCC 51267; assembly: GCF_000315445.1. Classification (GTDB taxonomy): domain Bacteria; phylum Bacillota; class Bacilli; order Lactobacillales; family Carnobacteriaceae_A; genus Alloiococcus; species Alloiococcus otitis. The sequence continues at coordinate 172,321 of NZ_JH992961.1, read as the reverse complement.
CATGGTCTCTCCTAAACCGACAAATTTAACCGGAATGCCTAACTCTTTCCCAATGGCTAGGACAATCCCACCCTTGGCTGTCCCGTCCATCTTGGTTAAGACAATCCCTGTCACATCAGTGGTTTCCTTAAAGATCTTGGCCTGGCTCAGGGCATTTTGACCGGTAGTAGCGTCTAGGACTAGGAGGGTTTCATGTGGGGCATCCGGGATTTCTCTGGAGATGACCCGTTTCATCTTCTCTAGTTCGTTCATCAGGTTTTTTTTGTTTTGCAACCGTCCCGCCGTATCAATTAAGAGAACATCTGCTCCCTGGTCTTTGGCCTGGGCAATCCCATCGTAAACAACAGCAGCCGGGTCGCCCCCTTTTTGGGTGGAGACGACTGGGGCGCCAATCCGGTCTCCCCAGACATGGAGCTGTTCAATGGCCCCAGCCCGGAAGGTGTCTCCAGCAGCCAAAATAACTTTTTTGCCTTGTTCTTGGTACTGGTGGGCCATCTTGGCAATGGTCGTGGTCTTGCCAACCCCGTTGACCCCGACAAATAAGATCACGGTCAGGCCATCGGGATTGTCGTTAAACTCAATATAGTCAGGGTTGGTATCCCCATAAAGGTCCACCATGGTTTTGACCAAGACCCGTTCGGCATCCTTCATGGTCCGAATGTTCTCTACCTTGGCTTCATGCCGCATAACTTCTGAGATAAACATGGTGGCTTCAAATCCCACGTCTGATTCAATCAGGAGGTCTTCCAATTCTTCAAAGAATTCTTCGTCTTCATAGCGGAAGTTGGCAAAAAGCTCGTTCAGCCGTCTGGTAAAGGATCGGCGTGACTTGGACAAGCCTTCCGTGTATTTTTGGGCTTCCAGTCGGGCCACTTCTTCCGGGTCACGACGGCTTGGCTGACTGGCCTCTGGGTCTGCCTGTCCTTGGTCGGGCTGACTGGTTCGGTCCTGTCTGTCACTTGCCTGGGCTTGACCCTGGTCTGGATTGGGCTTGTTAGATTGGGCTTGGTCGCTGGTAGTTTGGGCTTGGCTCGTCTGACTCTCCTGGCCAGCACCGGTCTGGCTAGCTTGGTCGCCGGCTGTTTGGTCTCTATCCTGGCTTGGCTTAGCTTGACTTGATTGAGTTTGGTCAGCTTGACCTTGACCTGCTTTTTTGACTTGTTTTTGACTAGGCTGGCCCGCTATATCAGCCTGGTGTTTTTCCTGGCTTGGCTGCAGGCTAGAACTATCCAGGTCTTGGTCAGTGGATTCCGCCTGCCCTTGGTCTGAACTTGGACTGGCACTAACTTTTTGACCTTGGTTTGTCTTTTGGGTCTGACTGGCCTGTCCACCAGCTTCCTCACCCTGCTTTTCCTGGTCTTTTTCCTTTGACTCTCCGGTAAATACTTTTTTAATTTTATCAAATAATCCCATGAAATCTCTCCTCCCCAGTCAGTGCCTGGTTAAGCTTGCTTTCATTTTAACACAAATTTTTGGATGGCATGGGCTACCCCGTGGTCTTGGTTAGACTTAGTCACGTAGTCACTAATCTCTTGAATGGCTTCCGGTGCATTCCCCATGGCCACCCCAATTCCGGCATAGGTCAGCATGGAAGCATCGTTGCCCATGTCTCCAATCGCCAGCATCTGGCTGGGTTTTATCTGGAGTTCCTGGGCCAGCATATTCAACCCACTCGCCTTGTCCACTCCTTTAGCTAAGATCTCAACCAGGTTGGGCCGGCTTCTGACAATGGTAAAGTGGTCCTGGTAGGCTTGAGGTATCTGAGCCAAGGCCCGTTCAATTTCTGCCTGGGGTCTAGCACTGACAATTTTAGCGATATCTTCTAAGTCCTTAACCGCAACATTTTCGACTACTGGTAGGAGGGGTTGCATATCCCGGTAATAACTAGGCTTGCCTTGAGGCGGGTTGCTTTCATAGATGGTATCCATCCCGATCGCACTCATTGGCAGGTCCAAGTCAGCTAAAAGGTCAGCAATGGACTGGATTTCTTCCTTAGTAAAGGTATGTTTTCTGAGAATTTCCTGGCTAGCTGTTTTCTGGACCATGGCCCCGTTATAAGTGATGCAGTAGTCCCCCTCTTCCATTAACTGGCACTCTTCTAAGTAGCCAACCATACCTGGATAAGGCCGGCCGGTTGTTAAAACCGGTAGGACTCCCTGGTCTTTAGCTGCGGCAATGGCCGCCTTGTTTTCCTGGGAAATCTTCCGGTCCTGGTCTAAGAGGGTCCCGTCTAAATCGATGGCAATTAAGCGAATATCTGGCTTTACTTTCATGGCTGCCTCCTCTAGCAATCTTGATTTTAAGTATCCTGACTTTTCCAGATGGGTTGATCCTGCAGCTATCTCAATCTTCCTGATAGCTTGACTCCTGGAGCTTTCTCGACTCTTCCTTCTATCTTGACGCTTCCGGCTACCTTGCTTCTTCCCAGTCACCATCTTGGTCTACATCAGAAAGGCGGACAGAGATCAGTTTGGAAACTCCTTTTTCCTGCATGGTGATCCCATATAAGCGGTCCGCCTCCTCCATGGTCCCCCGCCGGTGGGTGATCACAATAAATTGGGTGTCCGTTTCAAATTCCTGGAGGTAACGACCAAAGCGGTTCACATTAGACTCGTCCAGGGCAGCTTCTGCTTCGTCCAAAATACAAAATGGGACAGGGCTAACCTGGATAATGGCAAAAAGTAGAGAAATAGCTGTCAATGCCCTCTCTCCACCAGACAGGAGGCTAAGGGAGGACAGGCTCTTGCCTGGAGGCTGGGCGATAATGTCTACCCCGGTGTTTAAAAGGTCGTCCGGGTCCGTCAAGCGGAGTTCAGCCCGGCCCCCACCGAAAAGCTGGGGGAAGACTTGGGCAAAGCGGTCCTTAATTTGGTCGAACATGGCCTTAAACCGGCTTTTCACTTCCTGGTCCATCTCTTTCATGGTCTGGTGGAGTTCGCTTTTGGCCTCTATGAGGTCGGCTTGTTGCTGGGCAAGGAAGTCATAACGCTGGGCCACCTGCTGGTATTCTTCAATAGCGTTGAGGTTGACCGGGCCTAAGTTGCTGATGGCAGTTTTCAAGGACTTGACCTGGTCTTTGGCTTGGCCAGCATCCATATCTAGGTCTGGTTTTTGGCTAGCTTCTTCAAAACTCACCCCATACTCTTCAACCAGGTAGTTGAGCTGGTGGTCCAGGTTAACTTCAAGTCTGGACTGGCTAACTTCATTTTTATTCTTGGCCTGGGTCAAGTCCTGGATTTGGTCTTGCTGGTCCTTGATTTGGTCAGCTAAGTTTTGAACCTGGTCTGCCAGGTCAGCCTCCCTTTCTTTTAGCTGGGCTTCCTGGTCTTTTTTAGCCTGGTGGTCGGCCTTTAAGTCTTTCAATTCCGCTGCCAAGCTTTCCCTAGAGGCTTGGGAGACTTCTTCTTCCTGAAAGGACTTGATATCTGCTTTTAGGTCGTCAATCACTGTTAGGAAGCGGTCTTCTTGGTCTTTCAGCCCTTCTAAGTTGGCCTTGATGGAAGCTAGGTTTTCCCGTTTTTGTCCTAGGTCGTTAGACAAACGGTCGATTTCAGCAAGGATTTGGTCTTCTTGCTTGCTGGAGTCTGCCTTGGCAGTGTTTAAGTCCTCCATTTCCTGGTTGATGGCCTCCAACTGGGCTAAAACTTGCTCCTTCTCCTGACTAATGGCTTGCAAACGGTCCTTGGCTTCTTGGGCTTCCCGGTCCCTTTCCTCCTGGTCAAATTGACCGGCCTTGACCTGGTCTTGGAGGGACTTGATGGAGTCAGTCAGGTGGGCAATCGCATTTTTCAAATTGTTTTCCCGGTAGCGCTTGGCTTCCCCTTGTGACCGGATCTCTTCTAGGTCATCTTGACTGCGGTCATTTTGAGCTTTCAAGTCCTGGAGTTGTTTTTCCTGGTCGTGAATCTTGGGTTGAAGGGATTTTAGCTTGCCTTGCAAGTGGTCCATTTGGTCTTTTTGGCTAAAAATTGGGGACTGCTGGGACCGGTTTCCTCCCCCAGTCATCGACCCGCCAGCGTTCATCATGTTCCCGTCCAAACTAACCACCCGGTGGCGGTAGTGGATGGCCTTGGCAATCTGGTTGGCAGATTTTAAGTCCTGGGCCAGGAGGGTGGTCCCCAGTAGGTTATGGACAATTTGGGTCAGCTTCTGGTCATAGGTCACCAGGTCCGATGCCAAGCCAATATAGCCGGGCTGGGTTTGGGCCTCTTGCAGGAGCTTGGCTTGGACTTGCCGCCCCTTAATGGTGGTGAGAGGCAAGAAGGTGGCCCGGCCAGCCTTGTTTTGTTTGAGGTAGTCAATGGCTGCCCGACCAGATGCCTCATCTTCCACCACGATAAACTGGCTGGAAGACCCCAGGCTGGTGTCAATGGCTGTGAGGTATTGGTTAGGGATGGTAATTAAGTCTGCCACTGTCCCGATAATGCCCTGAAGCCTTCCTTGGTTTTGCATAACTTTTTTGACCCCACTGTAATAGCCGGAGTAGGATTTTTGCATCTGGGCTAAACTAGTGTATTGAGCCTTGGCCCGGTCATAATCCTGTTTTAAGTGACGGAGCCGGTCTTCTGCTCCTTGATAGCGGTCCTTGAATTGCTTGCAGTCTGAGTCGATTTGCTGGAATCGGTCTAGTAGATCATTTAGTTCTTGACTGACCTGGTCTAGCTCTTTTTCTTTTTCGTTTAAGTCAGCCTGGCTCGATTCCAACTTGGCCTGAAGGTCAGCTTGGGTCTTTTCCTGACGGGCATTTTGCATGCCAAACTTGGTCAAGTCTTGCTTTAAGGACTGGTCTTCATTGTTGAGGGAGGCCTTGGACTGCATGAGGTCGATGTAGTCGGCCCGTAAGTCTTCCAAGCGGTCATCGCTATCTTCTTGTAAAAGTGCCAACCGGTCTCGCTTGGCCTTAAGGTCCTGGGTCAGCTGGTCGATTGACTCTTCTACTTGCACCCGGTCCTGGTCTTTTGCTTCCAACTTCCGCTTGACTTCCTCCAGGTCAGCCTGGTTGGCCTCAATCGATTTGGTTTTTTCCTGGACATAATCTTGCTTGTGCTTAGCCCTTTCTGCTTGAAGGGCCAGGTCACTTTCTTTACCTTCAATAGCTTGGATTAAACCGACAATTTCATTGTAAACCTGGTCACGTTTCTGGCTCAGCTGGTCTTGGTCACCCTTTAACTGGTCTTGGGTCTGGCGGTCTTCTTCAAGGGACTGACTGAGACTTTGGATTTTTTGCTTGAGGATCTGCTGGTCTTTTTTGGCCTGGTCCAGGTCCTTGGCATAGGCCTTGATTTGCATGACCGATAAGCCGACATCAGTTTTTTTGAGCTGGGCCTGGAGGTCCTTGTATTTCTGAGCTTGGTCAGCCTGGTCTTTCAAAGGATCGACCTGGCTTTTTAACTCATGCAAGATGTCTTCCACCCGGTCAAGATTGCCCTGGGTATCTTCTAACTTACGTCCAGCTTCTTTTTTTTGAACCTTGTATTTAAAAACTCCCGCTGCCTCTTCAAAGATAGCGCGCCGATCTTCCGGCTTGGCCTTAAAAATAGACTCCACTTCGCCTTGAGAAATAATGGAAAAAGATTCCTTACCCAAGCCCGAGTCCAAAAAGAGGTCCACAATATCTTTGAGCCGGCAGTCTTGCTGGTTAATCTGGTAGTCAGACTGGCCATTGCGGTTGAGTCGCCTGCTAATGCTAACTTCCTGGTAGTCAATGGGGAGGAAGCCAGTGGAGTTGTCCAAAGTTAGGGTGACCTGGGCAATATTCATAGGCTTGCGTTGGTCAGTTCCCGAAAAAATAATGTCGTCCATCCGCCCACCACGAAGGCTTTTGGCCGACTGCTCTCCCATCACCCAGCGAATGGCTTCGATAACATTGGACTTGCCTGACCCATTAGGACCGACAACAGCTGTCACCCCCTGGTCAAATTCAATTGTAGTTGGGTCCGCAAACGACTTGAACCCCTTGATTTTCAGTCTTTTTAACTGCAAACGATACTTCCCCTTTGATGGTGCTTGATAATGACTTGCTTTGCTTGGATTTAACTTTTCGGTAATGGACTGGTTTTTTTCCTTGACCAAGCCCTCTAACATAGAGAAGCTTACCCATCACAAGGACAGATAAGCTTGGTCAAGCTTATACTCATTTTTCCTCCGGTTCAGTCACCTAGGTCTAGTCACTAGCCTGCTTTTGGCTCAACTGCTCCAAGGCTTTTTTAGCAGCCTGCTGCTGGGCCCTTTTCTTAGAATTCCCTTGGCCGACCCCATAAGAATCGCCTTCAATTTTCACTTCCACATAAAAAGTCCGGTTGTGGTCCGGCCCCTTGGTATCCACCACATCGTAATCAATCTTGACTTCGCCGTTTTCCTGCATCAACTCTTGCAGAGCCGTTTTGAAATCCATCCCATGAGAAAAATCATCATGGTCAATTTTTGGGAAAAGCACCTGGCTTAAGAACTGGCGGGCCTGTTCGTAACCCTGGTCTTGGAAAATAGCCCCCGTAAAAGCTTCGAAAACGTCACACAAAAGGGCTGGTCGCTCCCGACCCTGCATCATTTCCTCACCCTTGCCGAGCAGGATAAACTGAGGCAGGTCGCACTCCCGAGCCAGTTGGGCCAAACTTTCAGCCCGAACAGAAGCTGCCCGAATCCGGGTCAACTGGCCTTCAGGTAGTTCCGGAAACTTATCATATAAATAAGCCGAGGTACATAATTCCACCACCGCATCACCTAGAAACTCCAACCGTTCCAAGTTTTTGTGCCGGGCCTGATGGTGATCATTCGCATAGGATGAATGGGTAAAAGCCTCTAACAATAAGCTTTCATCTTTGAATTCAAGATCAAACTCTGACTTGATATGGTTTTTCAATTTTTCTAACATCAAATCCTCCTTTCAACAATCGCTACCCTACATTATACCGAAAACAGCCGGCAAATAAAAATGCTAAATTGTAGTCGTGCCGAGGCTTAGATGTAAGATAGCCTCTTGCAGGCTGATATCCTACTTTGGGCTGGGAAAAGAGTTTCTTTCTGGTCGATAATCGGCTTACAACTTTTAAAGTCCTTATGGCTAGCCCATATTGTCGCCTTTCAAGTCCGAAAGTACCGAATGGCTAGCCCATTGTCGCCTTTCAAGCCCGAAAGTACCGAATGGCCAGCCCATTGTCGCCTTTCAAGCCCGAAAGTACCGAATGGCTGGTCCATTGTCGTTTTTCAAGTCCGAAAGTACCGAATGGCTAGCCCATTGTCGCCTTTCAACTCTTAAAGTACCGAATGGCCCCCCATTGTCGCCTTTCGGTATAGTATTGTTATTATTGAATAAAAAAGTTCATCCGTAGCTAGAGATTAATAATTAACATCCTCGCTAATTATCATCACAATCCTATTACGGATGAACTTCAATTATAAATTGTTATATATTTTGTGAAATATTTTATATAAGGGTGGAAAATTAAACAACTTGGTTGACGGGATATAATATTGAGTGAACAACTGTTTTCTACTTAAATAATTTTTAGTATTCTTCGTAATATATTTCCGACTCAACACCCCACCACTATACTGATGGATATCATGGGTCCGAATTGGGGTGTTCTGGTCCAAGATAGAGAGTTCGCCGATTAAGTTCTGCAAGGCCTTAGTTTTACTGCTTGCATGACCACAGTCTCGGCACTTGATTTGCTTGTAGGACGGGTAAGTATCTAAAGACCCGCACTTGTAGCACAGGATCCCCGGGGGCAGGTCTCGGTAATCAAAAGCATAATTCTTCTGGTAAGGGTTGTCGGTTTCAAACTGCTTAATTTTTTCCAGCAAGTTTGGCGGGTTCTTTTTATAAGGAGCTCGCTGTAGGCTTTGGAAATGAAGCTTGAGTTCGTTGCGCATCAAGACATCACTAAATTGGTCCCGGTCCTTAAAATAGCAGTCCTTATTAATCATGACCAGGTGGTAAGATGCCTGGCCTTGGTAGCTGATCAAAGACAGCAGGCTGTTAAACCGAGACTTAATGGCCCTTACCTGGTTGAAAGGATTGCTGGCAAGCGGTTGGCCATTGTAGGAAAAAATATCATTTTGGACCTGGCAATATGCCGGATAATTTTTAATCTCGTAAACATGGATATGGCCGGGCGTAATTAAAATAGCGTCTAGCTGGGTCAAGGTTCCCAATTCAAAATGAAAATCCGTTAGGTAGTCCCAGGAGTCCTGGGCGTAAGTTGAATAGGTCTCATCAAATTGCCTTTCGCCATCAAAGCCCTTGACCAATCGCTGGGCATGGGAAGTGAAGGCCTTTGTTCGCAAAGTTTTCACCACTTCTGCCTGGAGTTCTTGGCTAGGCTGACGAATAAAGTTTAGCTTCCCGTCCATCATCAGTTTTTCGGCAATAGTTCTCATTTCCAAATTTCACCTTCTTTTTCACCGTTACTATTATATACGCAAAAAAGGGCCCTTTTTATTTTTGCTTTTAAAAAAATTGCCAGGCTCATCATCCGATCAGACGAACTTTGAAAAAACTATAGCCTGCTAGCCCGGTCCTCATTACAAGTTGTTATCTCCAGAAAAATCTGGGGTCAAGATGATTTATTTGTGCCAAACTCAAAATTTCCCAGCCTAGCCTGCCAACCAATCTATTTCAATGCCACCTCTTGCTTTGACTTCCGCCACATTTGGGGACCCGGTTTGGGCGCCGATTTTTTCAATTGACAAGGAAGCGGCCAGGTTAGCAAAGTGGATAGCCTGGTCGAGGGGGAGGTCATGGACCATAGCGACTGCCAAGGCTCCATTAAAGGTGTCACCAGCTCCGGTAGTGTCTTTGACTTGATAGGGTTCGATGGACGGGACATGGATAACTTCCTGGCCGTTGTGAAATTTAACCCCATTGGACCCCAAGGTGATGATCAACTTGTTGGGGTATTTGGCTAAAACTTTAGCCTGGTCTTGACCCTTAAAAATGTGGTCAAATTCATTTTCGTTAGGGGTTAAATAAGCAATCTTGTCAATATCGTCTTCCGAAAGGTCTCGGGCTGGAGCTGGGTTCAACAAAACGGGTACTTGCTTGTCCTGGCACAGGTCAAGCAAGTAATGGACTGACTCTTTTGGGATTTCATTTTGGACCAAGACCAAGCTAGCGGATAAAATGTCCTCTTTTGCCTGGTCGACCAGGTCGGCTGTGACCGCATTATTAGCTCCAGGAGTATAGACGATTTGGTTGTCCCCCTTTGCCAAGACAATGAGGGCCGCTCCAGACCCTTGCTGGGAAACTTGGATCACCTGTCTAGCGTCAATTTGATGGTTCTCCAAGTTAGCGATTAAGTTTTTGGCAAAAGGATCATCGCCGACTGCCCCAATCATCTGGACATGGGGGAAGAGTTTGGCGGCTGCCACGGCTTGGTTGGCCCCCTTGCCCCCGAAGTGAGTTGAAAAGGCCTGTCCTTCTACCGTTTCGCCAACTTCAGGAAAACGGGATGTCTGGGCCACAAAATCGGTTGAAATACTGCCAACGACCACGATTTTTTTCATAATCCTTCCTCCTTTTACCCCATTGTACCTGTTCTTTTTTGAAAGTGTAAGCCTTAACAATTCTCGCCAGGTCTTTCAAAAGCAATAATATATTCCTAAACAATTTTCGCTAGGTCTTTCAAAAGACATAAATGTAAGCCTTAACATTTTTCGCCAAGGTTTTCAAAAAAAGTATAAGCCTTAACATTTTTTCTCTAGGGCTTTCAAAGGCAAAAGTGTAAGCTTTAACAATTTTTGGCCCAGTCCTTCAAGATCAAATGTGGTAGAATGTTTTATTGAATGAGGTGGTTTGATGATTGAGATTGCTTTGACCGGTTGGAGCGACCACGACTTGTTGACCGAAACGCAAAAGCAAAAATTAGAAGACTATGCCAAACACTTCCCGGCTGTGGAGATGGATACCAGTTTTTATGCCATCCCACCGGAGAAAAATATCCTGTCCTGGATCGAAAAAACGCCTGACCGCTTTCGTTTTTTCCCCAAGGCTTACAAAGCTATGACCTTGCACGCTGATTACAAGGAAGATTTTGACTCCTTGGAAGACCTCTTTAAAACTTTCAAGGAGACCTTTAACCCTATGATAGCCCGGGGGAAAATTCATAGTTTTCTCTTCCAATTCCCGCCCAACTTCGACTGCAGCAAGGCTAATGTCAACTACCTCCGCTTTGTCCGCCAAGAGATGGGCCAGTTGCCGGTTGCCATCGAATTCCGCCATCCTTCCTGGTTTGAAGAGGGGATGGCTGACAAAACGTTGGAATTCTTAACTGACCAAAACTTTATAAACGTGGTAGTGGACCAACCACAAACATCGTCTAATAGTGTGCCTTTTGTTCCCCAAGTTACCAACCAGCAGTCTGCTATTTACCGCCTGCATGGGAGGAATTATGAAGGCTGGTCGGGTGAGTCAGACGAGTACTGGCGGGATGTCCGGACCTTGTGGAACTATTCTGACCAAGAGATTGCTGAAATTGGCCAAACTAGTCAGAAATTAGCCCAGCAAGCTGATTCCGTTTTAGTGGTTTTTAATAACAATTCAGGGGGCCATGCCGCCAAGAATGCCAAGTCCCTGCAAAAATACCTGGGCCTTGAATTTGATGGTCTGGGCCCCATGCAAATGGATTTGGACCTGTTTTAAGTTGGGAAAAGTGGAGATAATTTAATTGTTTCGAACTTAGGACCGCAACAAACTAGATCCAACTTAGACTAATTAATTCAAGTCAAAAGCTAAAATAGGACTAATTTGGTTCGAATCTTGGAAAACATACAGGAAACACCAAACCCATACAAAAGAGGATGCAAAGGCCATCTTTGCATCCTCTTTCTTTTCGCTACATTAGATTATCTCGGAACTTCTCTCTTAGATCAACTCAACATACTTAGGACTGGCAGTAACATAAAAACGCTGGCCCTTGGAATTTTCCACCTGGTATTGACTGGCCAAGCCGACTTGAACTTTTTGTAAAACCCTAGGAAAGCCTTGGCCATAAGTTAAGTAACCGAAGACATCTTGGTTCTTCCAACTGGCCTTATTATAAAAGCGGAGCCGGCCCCGGTGGATACTTCTCAGTCGCTTGCCTGCTAGTTCTTTAGCTTGGGCACCAGACTTCTTTAATTCCGGCCCAGCTTGCCTTGTGGAAATCTTACCTAACCTTGACAGGCTAGACTTAGTTGAACTCGGTCCCGCTTGCCCAGAAGAAGTCCTGGCTGGTCCTTGTTGGCCTTTCTCAGCCAAAACTCCCCGACCTCCTGCTGGTTGATAAGAAATACCAATTTGGGCGCAAACCACCTTGACCACCCCTTCAGCCACCCGGTAAAAATGATCTTCCTGAGCGTAAAAACTGGCATCCAGTTTGTGGTCGATAAAACCATACTCAATGATAACCGTTTTGGTGGTCCCGGTTAGCCGGTGCATAAAGTAATAGTCACTCTTTTGGTTGGCGGTCTTACGGGAGAAAACCCGGCGCAAAGGTAGGCCACTATCTTTGACAATTTGGTCAGCTAACTTTTGGGCAAAAAGAGGATTGGCCCGGTAAGAATGAATGGTTTCCACCCCTCTGGCCTGGCCGTTAAAGGCATTCCAGTGGTTGGAAATACAATAGTCATATTGGTCCTTAATCCGGGCTACCCGGCTATAAGAAGGCAAAGTTTCGTCTCCTGCCCGGCTCAAGGCAACCCTTGCCCCTAGTTCCTCCAAACGCTTGTACTGGTATAAACTGATGGCTAAGGTCCAGTCCTTTTCTAAGCGACCAAAGCCCACTGCACCTGAATCGCTCCCCCCATGGCCGGGGTCAATCATAATGGATTTCATTTCCTAACCTCCCTGTTTGTGTCCGACATGACTTGGTCATAAGCCAAATACTTGCCTGCAATACGCTTCCTGATTTGGTAGACGGTTTTCCGGCTCCGCCCCATTGCCTGGGCTACCTTGGTCACATTCTCATATTCCAAGTAAAGAGCCAGGTAACACCTTTCCTGGTCCGTTAAACTTTGAATGAAGTCTGCCATCTCAAGCCGAGCCAAACAACCTACTTCGATCCCATCCGTCTGGAAAAGGTTTAACTCTTCATACCGCATAGGGAGGTCGGTTTCTTGGTCAGCCGACCGCTTGATTTTACGGCATTCATCAATAACCGCCCATTTTATTTTTTGGTAGGCATAGCCCCCAAACTGGTAGAGGCCCTCCTCGCTTTCAAAATCACCGGGAAAGTCCTCATAAGCTGCAAAGAGCTTGATTAAGCCTAGCTGGTAGCAGTCATCATAGTGGCTAGCAGTAGAGTGGATCCGCAAGCTAGCTAAAACACCCCATATTATTGATTGAAAGGTCAGGAGAAAATCTCTTTCGTCCATTGCTTCACATCCTTTATTAAATTCCAAGGCCTTGGTAAGGCTAAGATTACTAGACCAGGCCTTCTCATTCAAAAGTCCCTTTCAGCCATAAATGAGGCGAAAAGGGAGATTTCTTGTATTTAGACCTTTTTTCAAGCCAAACCGCTCTTTACCGTGCCAAATCTCATGCAAGTTTTAGAAAATTTGCCAGGTCAAAAATCAGTCTTCGCTTTAGAAGTTAACATTAAGTTTACAAATTTATCATAATTTATACATTAACTTTGACTAATTTTAATAATAGAAAGTTAGGATGGAAATGAAGGCCTACCGTTTGACCAAAAGAGGTGATGATTGTGAAACTTGCACTATTTACTGATACCTATGTGCCAGATGTGAATGGGGTTGCCCTTACCCTAAAAAGATGGGCTGACTACTTAAAGAACCAGGGCCACCAGGTCAAGGTCTTTGCCCCAGAAAGCAAGGAAAAGAAAGATTCCAGCGACCATATTATCCGCTACAAGAGTTACCCCTTTTTCCTGTACCCTGACTTAGAAGCCGCCATTGCCAACCCCCTTGAAATCAAGGCAAAACTGGACCGTTTCAAGCCAGACCTTATCCATGTGGCTACCCCCTTCAATTTGGGTGTCTTGGGCCGGCGATACGCCGTCAAGTATGGTGTCCCCTTTGTGGCTTCCTACCACACCAATTTTGACCAATATTTAAAGTCTTATAACCTGGATTGGGCTAAAGGGATCTTAAACTTTTACCTCAACTGGTTCCACCAAGCTTGCCAGGCTGTTTTTGCGCCATCATCCGTTACGGCTGACCAGCTAAAAGAACAAGGCTATCCCAATGTCAAGATTTGGCCCAGAGGGGTGGACCACCACCATTTTAAGCCAGCCAAGGTCAAAGACTGGGCCAAGCATGAAGCCCAGGCCAAATTCAAGCTAGAAAAAAACAAGCTTACCATTTTATATGTGGGTCGCTTAGCTACGGAAAAGTCCTTGGATGTCTTGATTGATACCCTCAAAGAAATCCCGCCCCACCTCCTCTACAAGCTGCAAGTCAATATCGTGGGCGACGGTCCCATACGACAAGAAATTAAAAGGCAGGCCAGAGAATTTGACCTCCCCATCAACTTACTTGGCTTCCAGCAAGGGGATAACTTGTCCCTCTTATACCAGGCAGGAGATATCTTTTTCTTCCCTTCTGCCACTGAAACCTTTGGTAATGTTGTTTTAGAAGCCCTAGCAAGTGGCCTGCCGGTTATCGGGGCCAAGGCTGGAGGAGTTAAAGACTTAGTCAAGCAAGCCCACAATGGCATCCTCTGCCCTCCTGGAGAGGTGGAAGCCTTTTTAGACGCCCTCTTATTTTTAATGAACAATGCTTCCGTCCGCCAGTATTACGCTAAAAATGCCCGGGCCTTTGCTCTCAAGCAAAGTTGGGACCAGATTATGAAAGAATTATTGGAAGAGCTCCAAGACCTAGTAGACAACCAAGCTTTTTTTAACTAAGCCTGACCAAGAATAGATAAGGCTCAAATACTAAAAAACTGCAGTAAAGTCCAGCTTTGAGCTAGCTTTACTGCAGTTTTTTCAGTTGAATCAGTCGACAGACCCTATCCCCTATAATGCGGGGCCTTTCTTTCGTCATACCAAATCCAAAGGAAGGCAGCTATAAAGAGGATAATGACTAATAAGTGGGCAATCCCTTTTAAAACGATTGGAAAGCCCGATACCAATTGGATAGCAATGGGAAGGCCAAAATAAAAGACCACAGCCCACAAGATGGTCAGGCCAACTTTTTTCCAAGTAATGGGTCTAAGGGAGGACCAAACTGAAAAGACCATCACCAAAAAGACCAGGGTGAGAAGGCCGTGGAGAAGCCCCTTGCCGATTGACGACAAGTCCCCTGTTAGCAGAATAACCACCGGAAAGATGATCAAGGCTGCCAAAAGTATCCACAAAGTTTTCTTAATCCGATAATCCATTACGTCACCTCTATTTTCTAATCTTCCATATTCTATCAAAAGTTAGCTTAAAAAGCATTAGCTTTAGCCTAATGATCTAGATCACAAAAGCCATGGCTACAAAAAGGCCCCTCCCCTAAACTGATCATTTAGGACAAGGAGCCTAATCAAATTAAACACGGTTGGCTACCATGCCAACAAGGTCGTGGAAGGTTTTTTTCTCGAAGAGGTAAACGCTGGCGACATAGGAGATGACTCCTAAAATCACGCTGACAATAAAGTCTACATAAACACTCATGTCGTTCAATACAGCATTTTGGGCTAGGAGCACAACGGCCACCATAATCAAGGTACTAGCAATCAAACCGGTAAAGAGTTTTAGATATTCCAAAAATGACCGGTTAAACTGCTGGTAAACATAGTGTTGGGTGACAATGGATTTAACCAGCATATATAAACCATATAAAATTACAATAGGGTATAGACCAATCTGTAGCCAAGATACCAAGAGCAGAAGAAGAATATATGCTAAGTTTGTGACAAAGTCAATGGCTAGGGCTAATTTCGGTTTGTTGATTGAATACAAAAGATCAGTGCCTATTGAATCACTAATAATATAGGGAATATAGCTAATAGCTAATATTATGAAAAAATTAGAAGAAGCTAACCATTCTTCGTCAAAAAAGATGGGGATAAAAGAATTAGTTGTTAAAGCAATACCTGTAAAAATAGGCAAGGTAACCGTAGCTATATAAGAAGAAATTTGGTTATACCCTCTTATCAAACGTTCTTTTTCATATTTTACTTTAGATAGTACTGGTAAAAGCACCTTAGAAAAAGATACAGTTAATAGTTGTCGAAATTTATTTAAAAGGTTTTTAGCAAAATGGTAATAGCCTAGTACTGATTCTGGTAAGAAAAAGCCAATAATCATTTCATCAACATTGTGGGTCAATTGTATGACAACTTTTTGAAAGCCAACAACAATCCCAAATTTGAAATAAGGCTTGATATCGTCAAGCTTAAAATGGAGACGCAAGTGTAAAAGGTCGAAACTAAAAGTGGCAATTGTTATTCCAATAGCCATAAAACCAACGGCTAAGATTTGTCCAATAACTACAGCATAGAGTGGTTGACTCAATACCTGGAACAAAATGGTGGTCGAAATTAGCAAAACAAGTTCTCGACCCATGTGGATGATTGAAACTGCTTTAAACTGAAATTCTTTCTCTAAGAAGGCAGTGAATAAAATAACCGGACTGTTAAAAAGAATAGACAAACTTAAAACAGGTAGCAAGTCGTTTAAAGGTGGCATATTAAATAAGCTAGCAATCAATGGTGAAGAAATAACCAATAATGAGGCCAAAAAGATAGAAATCATTATTTGTAAGATAAACAAAGAAGACCGTTCATCCTTGGTTACTTCATCTTTACGGATAATGGCCGTATTAAAACCAAAATTTTCTAAAACACTAATAATCCCAATAAAAATATTGATAATAGCCATGACACCGAATTCCTCAGGGGATAGGTTGCGGGTTTTAACAATTAGTAAAATTGGGCCGGTAATAGCGGTTAGTATGGTCCGGGCTGTAGTCCATTTCGTCCCGTTTACGGCCTGGTTTTTTAATGATGGCATTGCTTTGTCAATCTCCATTCAAGTTTAATTTGCTTTACGTATTCTATACCATAATACTTAAGTTTGTGTAAATTTTTCTAGAATTTTACCTAAAAAAACACAGATAATTAAATTAAAGATGAGAGACAATCCTAGATTACTTGGACTGGTTAGCTGACTCATTAACCAGAAGTAAAGCATTTGGCTTAAAAAGATAGGATAAGACGTTTGGCCAAGCCAAATAAGGGGACGACCTAGCCAGTGGTCTGGTTTAGCATAATAGACATGTAGCCCTAAAAAGACTAGGAGTAAGGTCCAAAAATAAGCTGGGCCGTGCTGGGCCTGCCAGTATGTTTCCAATGGAGTGGTTAGGTCAAAATAATAGACTCCGGTAATATAGACCAGGCTCAATCCGGCTAGAGCAAGTAGCCATTTTAACTGAACCCTTTCCTCAGCTAAGGCTAGCCACATGCCTAAGACAATGGCGAAAAGGTAGCGGACAATCAAAATCCGGTAAAGGCTGCCCCACAATCCGGCAAGGTTCAAGCCCCAGTCCAAGGCTAAGGACAAGACCAAAAGCCAAAGGGTATTTTGCTTAGTATTTTGCCGGATTAACCAGTACAGTATAGGGTTTAGAAAGATAGATTGGACCATAATCGGGATGTAATAACCCCCAAAGTCAATATCCCCTAAGAAGAGGTCGGTCAAAAAATTGGCAAGGTCAAGTCTTTGATAGAGAACTAGCTCTAAGACTAACCGAACAAGCATAACTAGGACAAAGGGCTGGATAATCTTAACCAAGCGTCTCCAAATCAGCTTGCCTTGGTAGAGTTGTCCTAAGCTCTCCCTTCCCTTGACCTGGGCCGACTTGGCAAAATTATAACCTACTAGTACCATAAAAATTGGGACCGCCTGCCAAATATGGTAGGGAGCCCCCACCCGGAACCGGATTGACCATGGAAGGGTATGGAGTAAGATTACTGAAAGAATGGCTAGCCCTTTTAAGACGTCGATATTGTAATTTCTCTGTCTCATATCTTCAGCTCAGTCCTTGTTCATTCATGATAAAACCAAGTATCTATTATAAGCTAAAAAAGGCCCTCTTGATATGCCAGAAGGCCTTTTGTAAAGGATTCTTAATTATTTTTGTAAAGGTCCCGGGTGTATACCTTGTCTTTAACGTCTTCTAGGTCATCTGCCATACGGTTGGCAATGATGACGTCCGCCTCTTCTTTGAAGGCATCCAAGTCTTTTAGGACCCTAGAGTTAAAGAACTTGTCTTCATCTAAGGTTGGTTCGTAAACGACCACTTCTACCCCTTTAGCCTTGATCCGTTTCATAACCCCTTGGATGGCTGATTGACGGAAGTTATCTGACCCTGACTTCATGGTCAAGCGGTAAATCCCAACCACTTGAGGATCTTTATCTAAGATCTGGTCGGCAATAAAGTCTTTCCGAGTCCGGTTGGCATCCACTATAGCTTGGATAATATTGTTGGGAACATCTTCATAGTTGGCCAAGAGTTGCTTAGTATCCTTGGGTAGGCAGTAGCCCCCGTAACCAAAGGAAGGGTTGTTGTAGTGGTCACCGATCCTTGGATCTAAGCCGACCCCGTCAATAATGGCCTTAGTATCTAGGCCACGAACTTCAGCGTAAGAGTCCAACTCATTAAAGTAGGCCACACGGAGGGCTAGGTAGGTATTGGAGAAGAGTTTGACGGCTTCGGCCTCAGTTGCACCGACAAACAATTGTGGGATGTCTTCTTTTAAGGCTCCTTCAGCCAGCAAGCTAGCAAAGTGGCGGGCCCGGTCACTTTCTTCCCCCATTATAATTCGGCTAGGATAAAGGTTGTCATATAAAGCCTTACCTTCCCGTAAAAATTCTGGAGAAAAGATGATATTATCGGTCTCATACTTGGCCTTGACATCTTCAGTGTAGCCGACGGGGATGGTTGACTTAACTATCATAACGGCTTCTGGAGCATATTTTAGAACCGTTTCGATAACGTCTTCCACAGCTGAAGTATCAAAGTAGTGGCTTTTTTCATCGTAGTTGGTTGGGGCAGCAATCACCACATAGTCTGGTGACTGACCGTAGGCTACTTTTGGATCAGTAGTCGCTACAAGGTCCAAGTCTTTATTGGTTAAGTAGTCTGAGATATCAGAGTCGACAATAGGAGACTTTCTGTCATTAATCAGGTCGACTTTCTCTTTTACAATATCTAAAGCGACAACTTCATTGTTTTGGGCTAGTAAGACAGCATTGGCCAAACCCACATAACCCATTCCTGCAACTGCGATTTTTGACATGTCTATCATCCTTTATCTTCTGCTTTTAGTTAATTTCAAGGTCTTCTTTCAAGAGGGTCTGAACCCGGTTGATTTCGGCATCACTGACAATATCGTAGTAGACACCATCTATCCTTGTCCCTTCGCCTGACAATTGTTCTTGACGGGTATTACCGGAAGCATCCCGATAATTGGTAAAAATAGTTACCATTTCGTCAAAGGCCATATTAGTTGCCATATTTTGGTCTAAAACCGAAAGCACGCTTCGGTAGTTCAAGATGGATTCAATAGAAGCCAGCTCATCCACAATAGCCATGACCACTTGTCTTTGCCGCTTTTGCCGGCCGTAATCCCCTTCTGGGTCCTGCTTCCGCATCCTAGAGTAGGCTAGGGCTGCTCCCCCATCTAGCTGGGTTTCCTGGCCTTGAGTAAAGCTGTAGCCACTTTGTTGGAAAGTTGAATCAGGCACAAGGGTTATCCCATCAAGGGCATCAACTATTTGTTCAAGTCCTTCCATATTGATGGAAACATAGTAGTCAATCGGAATGTCAAATAGCTTTTGCACGGTGTTAACCGCCATGGAGGTCCCACCAAAGGCATAGGCATGGTTGATTTTATCCATAGTCCCCCTACCTGCTATTTCGGTATAAGTATCTCGTGGAATAGACACGATAGTGGATTGTTGGGTGTGAGGATTAACCGTTACCACCATCATGGTGTCAGACCGGCCTTGGTCGACCCGGCCTTCTTCGCCTGTGTCGATCCCCATCAATAGGACTGAAAAAGGATCGCCATCGCCGAGGTCAACGGCATCATCCCGCATCACTTCTTGGTCTTCCACTTCTTCGTGGATGGCATCAGAAGTTGACCGAATATCCCGGTAAGCAAATAGCCCCACTATAAGAGCTAGGAAAAAGGCAATTAAAACGAAGAAGAGGCAGCCACCACAACCACAGCCTGGCAGGCACCCTCTCCTACGCCGGTAGTAGGGCGAACCCTGGGCAGCTCGAGAAGGAATACGTTCATTTTCCAAAGTTTTCACCTAAATTCTAAAGCATAAGCTAGGTCTAGTATACTGAATTTCGTAAATAAAAGAAATATCGTTTAAGAATTTCTAGTATTATTAATATTTTTCAGCATAATAATCTCGGCACTTTATTCTTAAATATATCTGTAACTTATCAACTTATTATATTCTTATTTCTCAATTAATTACTAACCTTATTTTCTTTTTAAACCTTGTAAGTAATATTTTCCAAAAGATCCTAAATAATAAAGGTATTGATTTGAAAAAAATTTATTCAAATATTTTTCATGTGGATTGATCGGTATTTTTAGCAATTCGGGCCAATTAGTTTTTATTATTTCTTCATGAAGAGAGTATTTAGTTCTTTGGTTTCTAGGAATACTTAACCATAATTCAATCAAGTATCGGCAATTAAAAAGGTAAAAAGGATCTGTCCAAATATCATAATTAATTACACTATTAGGAAACCATCTTCCAAATCTATACTCCCAGAAAAATAAATCATATATAGACAAATAATGGTATTCTTTTACGTCTTTCAACCACTTTTTGACGTATTCTTTGTTTTCTCTAGAATAATTATGGGTTTTTGTAACCAAATAACTTGCAGTAGCCCATTTTTCTGGTAAATTTTTCCCAAAATTACTTTTAGCAAGGGGAATAATATCACCAGTTAAAAAACTGCGATCTTTAAAAGCTGATTTCTTAAGTGTTAAGGCATCATTTAATACGCCTACTTTGTGGTTTCCATCTAGCTTATCACTAAAATAACTTATTTCATCATCTGTAAGTTTTTTTCGTTTAAGCCCTTTGTGAAAAAAATTCATTTTATGAGAAATATCCTTAGCTATCTCTAAATCACCTGTATCGTTTGTACTATAAAAAGTAAAAGTAGGTATATCGTTTATATAATTTTTTAGAAATGATAGTACAGTTCTACTATCAACTCCAGCAGTTAAAGGTAGTGATAATTTTTTTCTTTTTAATATAAAAGAGAGTACATTTCTAATGACATATATTGTTTTTTCAGTAGCATTGAGCAGTGAAATATGGCTTACATCGTCCAAAGGAAAATATCTATGCATTTCTCCGGTATTTGAATCATAATAATGATTTGGGATAAGAACCTTTATTTCCTCAAACATAGTTATGTTATATGGTAAAGGATGTTGATTATCAGCTGCTTCTTTAATGTTAATACTAGTTTCAGAAAATTGAAAATCAAATTTATTTTTTATCAAGTGACTATCTGAAGAGATATATTCTTTACCAGCTTTATTTGTATAATAAACTGGAATAGTTGTAGTGGCATCTGGGAGAATTTTCACTGAATGATCATAATCAAAATAAAATATAACAAACCGACCCAACAAATATTTGCTGAAAATTATAACATCTTCAAAGTTCTTTAGCTTTATTATTTCATTTGTAATATCTTGTTCAGTTAATTCAGGTTTTTCTATATGGAAAAATTCTCCTAATATTGCACAACTTCTTCTATCACTAATAGATGTATAAATAGGAGCTTCACAATAGTGAATATACCAGTTAGCAATATGTATACAATTTTTTAATTCACTTTTCTTTTCCTTATTTAATTCGTATGTTTTATCCATAACATTTTCTCTTTATTAGTATTATTTATCAAATGTAATTAGTAATAAACCAAACACACAAAATGTGCTTTAAAATAACATGTAGAGGCACAAATTACTTAACACTATCCACAGATGTAAATCATATATCTTTCATTTACAACTATTGACTTTATACATCTGTTACTATTCAAATATTACGTTATGTTTGCTATATAATAAGTCACTAATAACTTTAGAAATATTGGTTAAATTACTAATTCAAATTCTATATGAGACTAATTAAAGAGTATTACACCTTCTTTCGTATATTTCTAGTAACTAACTAAATGGTTTTAATTATACATATCTTATATTAAATACTGTATTTAGTGCCAAACAATTCTAACACTTTTATTGTGAATAATACTACAGAATTGGATCATATATACTATTAACAATAAATCTACCTGATTCCCATTTTCTTTTTATAGATATCAACACCTTGTTTCATTAAATAAATAGCTTGGAAAAAGCTAAGTTCCTCTTTATAAAGTTTATACTTTCGAATAGCAAATTGAAAAATTAGTACTGGATAGGTAATTTGAGACATATTATAAAATTTAGCCCCTAAGGTATGGAAATAAGAGGCATTATAACCTTGAAACCAGCTTGAATTAGAAACATCAACCTGACCCACCTCAATAGGTAAATAAAGAATCTTAAGTCCATGATCTAAGCAGTCGTATAAAAATATATTTTCTTCTCCATGACTAAAATACGTACCAGCGCCAAAATCTGTATTAAAAGATATTCCATTATTAACAATTGATTTTCGTTTAAAAGTAATCTCAACAGACGAAATTTTCATGCTAGTTAAATAGCCATCCCAACTTTTTCTTTTTCGAAAAGATTTCTTTCGGTCTTTACTATTAATACGAGAAACTTGGAAAGCAATAATATCAGCATGCGGATTATCCATGTAAGCCTGTTTAATAATATTTACATAATTCTTCTTATAAACAATATCATCGTCAGCTATCACACAAATGTCTGCGCGGGAATTTTTTATAGCTAGATTTCGGCTTCTACTTAGCCCTATATCTTTACTATTAACTAACCTTAAATTACAGCTGCCATATTGCACATCTTTTACACTATAATTATCTTTATTTTGATTCACTATAACGCAATTTGATGATAAGTTGATATTGTTTAAAAAATCTAAATTATTTTTGTTCATCGTAGATAGTAGAACTTCTAAATCCATAAAATCTCCTTATTTTTAATTATTAATAAATTCATCTATTTCTTCTCTTAAGCGATCATGACTACGATTTTCAAAAATCCTTATTGGTCTAAATTGGTAGTCAGAAATACTATAAGGGTCTACTATACCCAACCCACTATAAATCCCAACAAAAAGAAAAGAAACAGTTGCTACAGCTATTATATTTGATACAAACTTTGTTTGTTTAAAGTAATATGCTAGGAAAACAAGTTCAAAAATTTTGAAATACATGCTGACTCTTAAAAAAAGGGCAAACTGGAAACTCATGCCGTAAAGCAAAAAGTTAAAGACTAAGCCATTCAAGATCATCTGCTCAACCCGTCCTTTCCCTAACCGGTCTATAGTCCATAAAAAATATAGAACAATAGCAAGCAAGATATAAAATCTAAAATAGTGAAAGATTGACAAGTCTACATCAAACTGTCCACCTACATAGTGAGAATATCGGTTAAAAATAGGTAATTTAAGTAACAAAGTTAAATCAATTAAAGGTAAAACCCCACTCAATATAAGTAGATAAATAGTTTTAATCTTATCTAGGTTCAAATGGATTAATAGAAATGGAACAAGAAATATAATTGAATCATGAAATAACAGTCCTGCAATAATTCCTAAGCCCGATCTTAAATATTGTTTTTGAAAGGCATAATAGTAACTATTCATGTAGAAACTCACAGCCAAAAATTGACGAATTTGCGACATCTGGGCAAAAAATATTTCTGAGATTAAAAATAAAAAAATCATTAAAACCGTATGTTTATTAATCTTGCTAATGAAACGATAAATGTTGTAGACCGTTATAGCAAAGACAATAAATATGAGAATACCAAAGTATAAATTGCCTTCGGTCAATATTTTTTGAATAAAATAGTAACCAGGTTCTACATTATCGTAATCAGTCAAATAATATCTCAAATAAAAAGGAAAATCTGTTCCCGTCATCCACCTTTGCCCAAAAATAAAAATGGCATAGATAAAAGAAGAGTAGATAAAAAAATTATCCTTTTTAAATAACTTAGCCACAATGAGCAAGATTGTGATCATACTAATATGGAATAACCAAATCATACTTCCACCACTTCGTTAGCCATTAATTTGAACTACTTTCATTTTGATATTGTACAAGCCCATCAATTCAACTTGGTCTTGGTACCAAGTTCGGTCAGTTCGGTAGGGTTGAACGATTAGGTCAATTTCTGCAAATTCTCCTTCCTGGTCCAAAGAAGTCAAGGAATCAAGCACTAAGACCTTGTCAGTATCGATCTCTTGGAGAACTTGGTCGACAGACAAATTATTTTCTTCCTGATTCCCATAGCCTTCCAGAAGAACAATTTTTTTAGCGTCCTTGGGTTGGCTGATAAAGGAATGCAAAAGCTGACTATTCGACTTAGCTGGGTTATAAACCAAAAATTCGACCTCATCTTCTACATTGTAGGCAAAACTATAGTCTAGCTTTTGACCAAAAATAGCCTTCAACAAGGCCAGGCCAGCTGCTAAGACTAGGGAAACAATTAAGGCGATAAAGGTATTTTTGATAACATTTACCGGGGTTATTTGTAAACCTGTTTCCATTAGTACCTCTTCCTCAAAAACTTCACTTACTAATTGAGGTTCAACCAAGGAAAATAGTCTTTTATTCTCTAAAAAATCCACATTCCCTTCCATCAAGAGATCATAATAATATTCTGCTAAAGTTAAATTATTACTTTCATTTCCTAAATTAACAGTAATTGTAAAGATATTCGAATCAGAATTACGAGTAACTTCAACTACTGTAAACTCATTATCGAATTCGGGATAGTCTTCGTTGATTCGATCCTCAATTTCCGGGATATTGATATTTGTTTCTTTATATACATTCTCATTAATAGTGTTCAATTTTAAGTAATCTTCAACCAATTTACCATTAGTAAATAAGTCCCCATCTTCAAATTCAGCATAAAACTGGAAATAAGCCGAATCAGCCTCCAAAACCTCATCATACTCTAGTTCATTTTCCAATTCACTGCTTTCACTGGAACTTAGGCCATCTACAAGGGTCAGTAAACCAGCCAGGACCAAGGTGAAAATAATTGTTGTAATGGTGATAAATTTTAGATGGTCTTTTAAAAACCGCTTGATTTCACTCAAGGTTACATCCATATCTTAAACCTCCAAATGCTCTCCCGTTGTCACTTCTTATTCAAACCAAATTTAACCGTTAAGACCTTGTGGCCAAGTAGGTAGGCTGATTTAGCTAGGCTGAGGTGTTCGATTTGCCGGTAGACCCGCCACTGGTATTTAACCAAGGCAGGCTTGTTTTTAGATAAACTGTCATCCCGTACCCGGTAGTAGGTTAAGGTTTCTTTCAGGCCATAGAGGGTCTTGGCTTTTTTGATCACCCGGAGCCACATGACAAAGTCGTTGCGTTTTTTGATATCTGGGATATAAAACTTGCCTAAGACCTTGGCATTGTAGATCACAGTTGAATTGCCGGGGCAGTACTTGAGCAAACCCTCATAGTCTAACTGGTCGTGGTTGGCTGTGACAGAAAGCAAATTGCCGTCTGAATCAACATTGCCATACTCCGTTGATGAAAATAGGATGTCTTCGCTTTCCATAAAGGCAATCTGTCGGGTCAATTTATCCTTGTGCCAAAAGTCGTCGCTGTCCAAAAAGGCCAGGTAGTCGCCTCTTGCTTGTTCAATGGCGGTATTGCGAGCAATAGCTGCTCCCTTATTTTCCTGCAATTGAAGCAATTTTATTCTGGGGTCGGCAAAGGATTGGATGACCGGAACAGTCTGGTCGGTTGAAGCATCATCGGTGATGACCAATTCCCAATTGTCGTATGTTTGGTTGAGGACTGACTGGATGGACTGGCTGATAAAGCCTTCCGCATTATGGGCTGGCATAATAATGGAAACCAAGGCTTGCTGTACATTAGTCATGGTTTTTTTTCCCCTTTCTATTAATCTTCCGGGCAAAAGCACGAATGGTTTTCACTAAGGGCCGTCGATCTTCCCCGACTAGGCCGATCATTTCCACAAAGATCTCCACCCCAAGTAAGAGTAAAAGGGTAATTAAGATATTACCGAGATAGGATGAGATTGGGTACAAGAGGGCTGTGATGGAAAAGATAGCCGCAATAGCATAGATAAACAAGACGGTTTGTCGGTGAGTCAAGCCCAAAGACATCAGTCGGTGGTGCATGTGGTTTTTATCCGCAGAGGAAATTGGTTTTTTATTTAATTTCCGCCTTAGCATAGCATAAACCGTATCTGTAATTGGCATTCCTAAGATGACGATGGGGATGATTAAACTGACCAGGGTAACATTCTTTAAGCTATACAGGGAAAAGACCGAAATCATAAAGCCTAAAAATAAGGCCCCGGTATCCCCTAAATAAATCCGAGCCGGGTTAAAATTCCAAGGTAAAAAGCCTAGGATGGACCCAACCAGGCTATAGATTAAAATGGTCGCCAAGTAGCTGTTAGCACCGAGGAAGAAGAAACTGATCAAGCCCATGGTCGTCAAGGCTATGGCAGACACGCCACTGGCCAAACCGTCCAAGCCGTCCACCAGGTTAATGGCATTGGTGATGGCCACAACCCACAGCAAGGTAGCCGGGAGACCCAACCAAAATGGCAGGTTAACAGGTCCAATAAGGGGCAAGGTAAACCGGGCCACCGTTAAGTCATTGATCAAGACAATAAAGAGGGCTGCGATCACGATACCAAGCAACTTGGCCTTGGGAGAAATTTCTTTAATATCATCAATCAAACCAGTTGCTACCACGATGGTCGCTGCGATAAAAAGGGGCAGGGATTGTCTGAGCTGGATAGGCTGGAGGAAAAAAATGATAAAGAAAAAGGTGACATAAATCGCCAGGCCACCCAAGGAAGGCATGGGCTGGGTATTCACCCGTCTTTGGTTGGGATAGTCCACTGCCCCTAGCTTGAAGGCCAAGCGCCTGACAAGGGGCGTTAAGGCAAAAGCCATTAAAATGGCCATAATGCAATAAATAATCACTTCATACATGTTATACATATGCTAAATTCCTATCTCTGATTCATTAATATGCCCATCCATTTTAACATAGAAATTTAAATTAAGTTCGGCTTTTTAAAAAGTCTTAATTTTTTCACCCTTCCGCCACACTGGTTCAGTTGTGGTAGAATAGAAGTGATACTATTTAACGGAGGGAACATTTATGTCAATTCTAGTTACGGGTGGAGCTGGCTATATAGGCTCACACACCTTGGTTGAACTTTTAAATCAGGATTACGATGTAGTAGCAGTCGATAACTTCTCCAATTCCAGCCCCCAAGTCTTGAAGCGGTTAGACCAAATTACTGGCAAGCCCTTTCGCTTCTACCAACTGGATATCAATGATAAGCAAGCTTTGACCAACCTCTTTAAAAAAGAAACAATTGAAGCGGTCATCCACCTAGCCGGTTATAAGGCGGTGGGCGAATCCGTAGCCCAACCGGTCAAGTACTATCAAAACAATGTGGGCGGCACTGCCATTTTAATGGAGGTTATGAACCAATTTAACTGTAAAAAGATGGTCTTCTCCTCCAGTGCCACTGTTTATGGCTTAGACAATGAGCCCCCACTGACTGAGGATATGCCCTTGTCCACGATTAACCCTTATGGGCGGACCAAGCTCTTTATCGAGGAAATCTTACAAGACCAAGTCCAAGCTGACCAAAACTGGTCTGGGGTCATCTTGCGCTACTTCAACCCCATCGGAGCCCATGAATCAGGCCTGATTGGAGAAGACCCAACTGACGTCCCATCTAACATCATGCCCTATATCTCCCAGGTAGCTATTGGCAAGTTGGACCAGCTCTCCATTTATGGCAAGGACTACGACACCCCTGACGGAACGGGAGTCCGGGACTACATCCATGTAGTAGACCTAGCCCGAGGCCACCTCAATGCACTAGAAGAAGTCTTGGACACAAAAGACCACCTTGAAATCTATAACTTGGGGACCGGGAAAGGTTATTCAGTTTTAGACCTGGTCCAAAGCTTTACGGAGACCAACCAAGTCCAAGTCCCCTACCAGTTCGTTGACCGGAGACCGGGTGACGTGGCTACTTCCTATGCTTCAGCTGACAAGGCCAAGGAAGGTTTAAGCTGGCAGGCAGAATATGACTTAAGTCGGATGGTCAAGGATAGCTGGCGTTGGCAAAAACAAAATCCCAATGGCTACCAGGCTGAAGAGGGATAAGGATGGCAGACTTCCAAGATATAAAGCTTATCTATGAGGATAACCACCTGATCGTGGTTGATAAACCCCTTAATATGCCCTGCCAGGAAGATGCCTCTGGTGACCCCGACCTCTTAAATGAAGTCAAGGAATACATCCGGGTTGAGTACGACAAGCCTGGCCGGGTTTATTTGGGCTTGGTCCACCGGCTTGACCGACCAACTGGGGGCCTAATAGTCTTTGCCAAGACTTCTAAAGCAGCTAGTCGCTTGTCAGAAACCATCCGGAAGGGAAATATGGACCGGACCTACTTAGCAGTCCTTCAGGGTAGCCATTTGCCTCAAACAGGCCAATTTGAAGACTACCTCTACAAGGACCAGGCCAATAACCAGGTCTTTGTGGTAGAAGAAGGCAGCCCAAAAGCCAAGTATGCTAGTCTGACCTACCAAATCCTAGAAGTTAAACAGGATTTAAGCCTAGCCCAAGTCCAACTGCAAACTGGCCGGTCCCACCAAATCCGGGTCCAGTTTGCTAGCCGGGGCTGCCCCTTATGGGGGGACCAAAAATATGGCAGTTACTTTAGCCAACCCGGCCAAGACTTAGCCCTCTATGCTTCAAGCCTGACCTTCCCCCATGTCACCAAAGGAGACAAGCGGACTTTCACTAGCCAACCCCAGCAAGCTAGCCAAAGGCAACCCTGGTCTTACTTTGACTACTTCCACAAGGGTTAAGGCAAAGAGTATGTAATGATACTAAAGTCTGGTCTAGCTTGACTCTTTCTACAAAAATTAAAACAAAGACAGAGCCAACTCTATGGAAATGAAAGCTTTTCCCATAAAGTTGGCTTTTACTTTTCTTGTAAAATATTTAACCGGATCAAAAGCTTGAGGAAAGAACTGTCTTCATTTTTAGCTGTCACCTGACCTTCTCTTCTTTCAATAAAGTAGCGGTTGGCTAGGCCTCCCACCAAGATAAAGAAGGCTAGCTTTTGGGTAATGGCAAAGATGATCATAAAAGCCCCCAGCATGGTAAAGAGGATGGAGTCAGACGGCAAGAGGCCCATTAGAAGGACATAAATGATCCCTGCCACCAAGAAAGACAAAGTGACAATGACGGCCCCAGGCAGGGTTTGGTAGTATTTTTGCTTGGCATTGGGAACGGTAGAGAAAATAAACCAGGAAGTAAAAAAGGTTACCAATAATAAAATGATAATGACCTGGATATTATTTAAGGGAACTTGCTGGAGAAAGACCGAAACGAGTCCAAACCAAACTGCCAGACCAATGGTAAAGGAAAAGGCAAGCAAACGCAGGACCAAAATATTCCTACGGTAGCCCACCCCATAGGCTTGGTTGAGGCCCATGACGATGGAATTGGTAATCCAGCTAATGGTCCAGATCGATGAGATCAAAGCGATCAGGTAGATCCCAAAGTGGGAATTTTCATAAATCACATTGACGTCATTGACCAAGCGTTCGCTCAAAACAGAAGGTAAGACATTGTGGAGGAGGCGGTGGATAATAGTGATATCAATGTTGTGGAACTGGAAGGCATTGATAACCCCCACAAACAAGGGAAAAAGGGTAAAAAATATATAATAGGTGATAAAGGTTGAATACTGCCAGATCTTCCCTTCTGAGGCCATATCAATGACCTCTGTTACCCAGTCAAATTTCAACTTTTTTAAAATTTTATCTACCATTCTGGCCTCCTTAGAAAAACCATCCTCCCCTAATGATTAGGGAAGGATTGAGTTCATTATTGAGTTTGTTTTCGCCCTTACTGGCCTTCTTGTTTGGTTAAAATTCTTGGACCATTCTTGGTAATGGCTAGGGTGTGTTCATACTGACAAGACAGGCCACCATCTTTGGTTCGGGCTGTCCAGCCATTGTCATCCAGGCTTGACTGCCAGGTTCCGGTATTCACCATGGGCTCGATGGTGATCACCATGCCTTCTTTCAAGCGTTTGCCCTTGCCAGCCTGGCCAAAGTGAGGCACGCTCGGCTCTTCGTGAAGGGTAGGGCCAATGCCGTGACCCACAAATTCACGGACCACAGTTAGGTCTTCGGATTCAACGTATTCTTGGATAGCCGCCCCAATGTCACCGATCCGGTTTCCAACTTGGGCTTGTTCAATTCCCTTGTAGAGAGCCTTTCGGGTTACTTCCATCAGGTGGTTGACCTGGTCACTGCCCTGGCCGACTACATAAGCCCAGCAGGAGTCCGACAAGGCCCCATCCAGGTTGACTACCATATCTACCTTGACCAAATCGCCTTCTTTCAGTTTGGTCTTTCTTGGGAATCCATGGCAGATTTCGTCGTTGATACTAACACAGGTGGCATATTCATAGCCTTGATAGCCGATTTGTTCGGCAGTTGCCCCATGTTTTTCCATAATGTCCATGGCAAACTGGTTGATTTCTTCTCCAGTTACACCTGGTTTAATAAAATCACGCAAGCCTTCGTGAATTTCCGCCAAGACATCACCTGACTTGTCCATCTGGTCGATTTCCCGCGGTGATTTTCGTGTTATCATGCTTTCCTTCCTCTCTATTATTTTACCTTTCATATTATAACAAATTTTTCGTCAGAAGAAACATTATCTTTCACAATAGCTAAAAAGGCGGGCCAGTAGTTTTATCAGACTAGTAATTTTAGAATAATAAAAATCCAGACGGGTGAATTTATTCAGTGGGTCATCTTTGCTATAATAAGAATGATTGATTAAAAAAGGAGTTAATAAATCATGGTAAAAGCAATGATAGTATACGCTAGTTTGACCGGTAATACTGAAGAAGGGGCTGAAATTTTAGAAGAAGCCTTTGAAGAAGCAGGAGTTGACGTGGAAGTAGTTGAAGCTAGCTTTGCTGACCCGGAGGACTTCCAGGACTATGATATCGTCATTGTCGGCACCTATACCTATGGCCCAGATGGCAATTTGCCTGAGGAAATTGTTGACTTTTATGAAGAATTGGAAGAAGTCGACTTGTCTGGCAAAGTCTTTGGCACCTTTGGCTCAGGAGATGACTTCTACGAAAAATACTGCAAGTCGGTAGATGATTTTGACCAGCAATTGGCCCAGGCCGGTGCCAACCAGGGATTCCAACCAGTCAAGTACAACCTCATCCCTGGTCAAGAAGCCATTAACGACTTAAACGCCATGGCTCAAGCCCTTATTGACCAAGCCCAAAACTAAAACCCCTATCCTAACCTTCCCTAAAGGTCAGCTAAGCAAAAAATTGTGGCCCGTCCCAACTGGACGGGCCACAGCTTTTCTATTTGTTTTTTGAGCTAAGTGTCGGCCTCACCACTATTTAAAGGCCACAAGCTTTATATCTTTGCTTAAGTGCAAGCTCCTTATTTGGCTAAATCGACAGCGGTTTTGATGTAAGCACTAACATAATTTGAGAGGTTAATATCTTTTGTTTGAACTTTACCTAGGGCTATCAGGGAAGCGAGACCAAACAAGAGAGGGTAGAGATTTTTCCACAACTGCAAGGTATCACAGGAAGCTCCCGTATACTTATCAATCAAGTCAATCATGGTTTTGCCCATATTATCGTGGAGGTCGCCTGAATAAGCATTTTTGTACATGTACATGGACCGAAAGAGGGGCGATTCATCCTCAGCAAACTTTATATAGTCTTCACAAACACTTTGCAAGCTAGCATTTTCAATAGCAGTTGCACTTAATTTATTGGTAAAAAATTCTTCTGTATTGGCAATGACTTCCGACTTTAACTGCTCCATATTTTTAAATTCATTGTAGATGGGTTGGGTGGAACAATCGAGCTCATTGGCGACGTTTCGGGCTGTCAGGCTATCAATCCCTTCTCTTTTCAGTAAGTTCTCGGCAGCCTTGAGGATGTGTTCTTTCATTATGGTTTTTCTACGTGCCATAAAAAATATCTCCTTTTGTATTATTCAATTCTCTTCCACTATATCACTAATTAAAGCACCAATGGTAGATATGTATTAACATTGTACTAATTTTTTAACATGCCTGTAACACTTTCTTCATATTTGAGATTCTTTTAGGACTATGCTAACATGATATCCATGGAGAAATATTTATTTTATCATAAAAATGGGGGAATACGAAATGGTTCTAAACAATTTTGATCATTTAATCGACAAGTATGCTGAACTCTTTGTCAAAACCGGGGTCAATGTCCAAGAGGGTCACACAGTAGCAATCAATGCCTCTGTAGAAAACGCCCAATTGGCCCGGGCTATCGCCAAGACAGCCTACCAAAAAGGGGCTCGTGAAGTCTTGATTGACTGGGCAGACGACACCTTAGCCCGGCTGAAGTTCAGCCATGAATCCAAAGAAACCTTGACCGAGGTTCCCGAATACCGGATTGCCAAAATGAACTACCTATTGGACCATGGAGCTAGCCGGATCAGCATCGTTGATGATGACCCAGATAACTTGGCTGGTTTAGATGGCGAAAAAATTGCAGCCACCCAAAAAGCTCTAGGTCAAGCGATGAGACCCATGCGGGATGCCACCCAGGCCAATAAAGTCTCCTGGACCGTAGCCGCTGCAGCTAGTCCAGCCTGGGCAGCCAAAGTCTTCCCTGACCTAGACAGCCAGGAAGAACAAGTTGATGCTCTTTGGGATGCCATCTTTAAGGCGATCCACCTCTATGACGATGACCCAGTTGCTAGCTGGGAGGAAAAAGACAAGACCCTAGAGAGCAAGGCGGATGAACTCAATGAAGCCAATTTCACCGCCCTCCATTATAAAGCACCGGGTACTGACCTAACAGTAGGTCTACCTAAAGGCCACCACTGGGAAGGTGCCGGCAGCTTTAATGCTCGGGGTGAGCGCTTCATGGCTAATATGCCAACCGAGGAAGTCTTTACCGCCCCTGATGCTAAGCGGATTGACGGAGTCGTCAAATCAACCAAGCCCCTCAGTTATGCCGGGTCTATCATTGACGGCATGGAATTCCACTTTGAAAATGGTCATGTCACCAAGGTAACAGCTGAACGTGGCCAAGAAGTGATCGAAAAACTTCTGGAATTAGATGAAGGGTCCTCCAGTCTCGGTGAAGTAGCTCTCGTGCCTCACGAGTCCCCTATTTCCCAATCTGGCCTTATTTTCTTTAACACCCTCTTTGACGAGAATGCCTCCAACCACCTGGCACTTGGTTCGGCTTATGCCTTTAACCTAGAAGGCGGGACCGAAATGTCAGAAGCAGAATTAAAAGAAGCTGGCTTGAACCGGTCAACCACCCACGTGGACTTTATGATTGGGTCTGACAAAATGGATATCGACGGAATCAAGGAAGATGGTAGCAAGGTTCCCGTTTTCAGAAATGGAACTTGGGCTGACAACTTCTAACTCATACTACTTTTTGAGAAAAGGGTCGTGGTCACGACTCTTTTTTCTTTCTCTACATGCTTGAAACCGAGTTTGCCAGGTCACTTTTTAGGCGATCATCCAAAAGAAGAGCTTATTTCCCAGCATTGGAGCCGTGGGGGGAAGCCCCACGGCTCCTTTTGCTATAACTTATAGGTAGTTGATCTCATAAGACGTTTCAGCCTTAAGGGTATTGGAGACGGTGCAGTATTTCTCATGAGACAGCTTAACGATCCGATCAATTCGGTCTTTGGGAATTTCGGTCTTAATATTGATGATCATTTTAATCTCTTCTACCCGGTTTGGCGGCTTGTCACTTTTGACAAAATCCAAGTCTAAGCTTAACTCTTCTACAGGCTCCTTGTAGTTGAGCAAGGAAGTCATGATGGAAATTCCCATACAGCCCGCTAAAGAAGCGGTTAAGAGTTCAGCCGGGGTCATAGCAGACCGGTCGCCCCCCTTGTCTACTTCATCATCCATATGGACTTGGTGGCCGGCTTCGTTTTCCACCTTGATCCTTTTCTTCCCTTCCCAATTAGCTTTTATTTTCATATTTTCTTTTATCCTTTCTAAACCTAGCTAGCGAGCCTGGTTTATTTGCACTCTTTTGCCGACAAAATTACTTGAGATGGTCCGGTTTTTCTTTTAGACGAGCAACAAGTTGGTCTGAAAATGATTGGTTGACGCCAAGTGATCCTGCCATCCGGTAGAAACGGTCCGGCAAGGCAAGGTCAGCTAAGTCCTCTTCTTTCACTTCTAACTGGTAGTCTTGGTCTCGGCCAGCCTTGATGGTTTGAACCAGGTCAGGCTTGAGGATAGCACTGGCCCCCATGGCTAGAAGGTCTAGGTATTGGCTAGCTTCTAGGGCTTTGTCGGGGTCACTAATGTCACCAGCCCCTACCAGTAGGGCTCGACCAGCCAGCTTTTCTTTAACTACACTGTTGATGACTTGGCCACTGTACTTGCCGACTTCTGCTTTTTTCTTGAAAGATAAGGGACCGAACTGGGAGGTGTGGATGTAGTCCAGTCCCAAGTCAGCCAGTTTGTCCACCAAGTAAAGACTCTCTTCCAGGTCATAGCCGACTTGGTCATCGTGGACTTCTTCTGGGCTAAAGCGGTAGCCAATGATAAAGTCAGACTTGCCAGCTTTTTTCACCTGGTCCTTGACTTCTTGGGCAACAGCTAGTGCAAAGTGGGCTCTTTTTTCCAGGCTGCCACCCCAATCATCTTGGCGGAAATTGGAAGACTTGGAAAAGAACTGGTGGATCAAGTAGTGGTTGGCCCCGTGGATTTCGACCCCATCAAAGCCAGCTTCCACAGCCCGTCTAGCAGCCTGGCCAAAGTAGTGGACATAGTCTTGAACTTCCTGGCTACTTAAGCCGGTTACCGGGTAATCTAAAAAGTCAAAGTCAGCATCAGATGGGCCTACAACCTTGCCCTGGTCGGTATAGGAATACTTGGCCTGCCGACCTGGGTGGAAAATTTGCAGGACAGCCTTGTTGCCACTATCCTTCATTGTCTGAGCCAAGTCTTTCCAGGCGGGTATTTGACTGTCATCCAAGATCGATAAGCCGTTACCGAAAGCATTGCCTAAGGGACCAACTGCAGCAGCTCCTGTAATCAGAAGACCAGCCGTTTTATTCCGTCTTTTGAAGTAAGCCAAATCTTCTGGTCCAGGCGTTCCCTGGTATGTGGATCCCTCTACTACCATAGGCGCCATGACAAAACGGTTGGCTAATACACTTCCACTGTCTAATTTCACTGATTCAAACAAGGGTTTGAACTTGTCTTTCATGACAATCCTCCTATTCCAAATCAATTATAACCAGAAGCTTTGTCTGGGAAAACTCATATGAATCCGGTTTAATTGTCTTGTTACTTTTATTTATGTTAACGTATACATTTTTTGTAGTAATAGTCTAACATAAGATTTTTCTCAAGAGAAGAATGATGCCATTCCTTTATTTTTGCTTCAGTCTACACCTACCCTGGCTTTTGGATAAGGAATGTGGATGTTTATTACTGGCTATTATAAAAAAAGAAAGGCTTGGGTGCATCGATAACAGTTTTTTGTTGAAATAGAGTTAGTTCTCGAATAACATATGTTGTTCGAGAAAAATAGTTAAGAATTCTCAAATAACATATGTAGTTTGAGAAATTCTGCTAAAAATTCTCAAATACCAAGTGTTATATGAGAAAAAGCTCAAATATTTTCGTATAACTAGTGTTGTTAAAGAAAACCAACATAAGTCTTGTATAACAAGCGTTTCTCCATAAAAATTAACTTTGTTATATACAACAGGTGTAGTCAGATACATGCCTTCCTCTTTTATCTTTTCAATAAGAATAGAGGCTCAAATCGATCACCAAAAAAGCATAGAAAAAGCACACTAACCTTAAGCTAGCATGCTTTAGTTGATGGTTCCTACTGGGCTCGAACCAGTGACCTCTTGCATGTCGAGCAAGCGCTCTCCCGACTGAGCTAAGGAACCAAAAAATGACTACATCAACCATTGTATCTTATTTTAAAAAAATGTAAAGGGTCAATTTAAAATTTATAAAGGAATTTGACCTGCCTCGGGTATAGCCTCTCGAGACAGGCCCCTTTTCCTCCCCTCTTTAGTTAAGGGTAAGGGTTATAATCTCGCACCGGTTGTTAAACCGCATAGGAAAGCCAGAGTTACCCAAACCCCGGTTGACGATCATTCGCTTAGTTGGCTGGTCTTGGCCAATAAATATCCCGTAATCATAGTGGGGGAAAAAGCCTTGTGACTTGTTAAATAATCCGCCCAGGTAAGGTAGGATGACCTGGCCCCCGTGACTGTGCCCAGCAAATGTCAGGTCTGGTGCCTTGTTAGGATCGGCCAGGTATGCTTCAAAAAATTCTGGGTGGTGGGCCAAAAGAATTTTTGGTTTAGCCTCCATCCCCGCTTCTAGGTCGATGTTATTCAAGATAGGATCTGGGACATTCTCCATACCCCCCCGCTCGGCAAAGCCCATTAAAACCAAGTCTTCTTGAGGCTGGCTATCTTTAAAATGAGCATAGACTGCATCATCAATTAAAAGTTCACAGCCGGTTTGAGAAACCAAGGCTGAAAACTCATCAAAGTTGGGATTAGAAATATCGTGGTTACCAGTAACCAAGTAAGTTGGGGCTAAGTCATTTAAGTCGAGAAGAAAA
Source organism: Alloiococcus otitis ATCC 51267 (assembly GCF_000315445.1). Lineage (GTDB taxonomy): Bacteria > Bacillota > Bacilli > Lactobacillales > Carnobacteriaceae_A > Alloiococcus > Alloiococcus otitis. The sequence continues at coordinate 136,482 of NZ_JH992961.1, read as the reverse complement.
TCTTCGACCGGGGTCTCTTCCAGAAATTCCAAGCTAGCATGGAGGGTATCTCCTGTGAGCACGATCAAGTCAGGGTCTTGGCTAGCCACTTTTTTTAAGATGGATTTGACATAGCCATTGTTCATATTATCCCTGAAGTGGATATCAGATAGTTGGACAATTTTCTTTCCCCGCAACTGGCTGGGTAAGTTGGCAATGGTCATTTTGTATTTATTGACTTGAATGAATCGGTTTTGGTAATAAAAATAGATGGCTAATGCAACAATCAGAATCAGTAGAATCCAGAACATGAACTTCCCTCCAAATATGTCATCGTCACCTAGTATACCACATCCAAGCCTGGCTTGGATAGAGCCGATTTTATAGTAATAGGATTGAAATATTGTATATTACAAGTATTAACTAGTCAAAAAGGCTGGCCAAGCCAACCTTTTAACACATGCTATTGGGTAAAGAATGAGTCCGGGCTTTTACCATACTACGAGTTTAGGTGTGCACCCAATTTTAAGGTTACCACAACCACGATTTTTCTAGCTTAGTCCTTACTCCGGATTGAGTAGATAAAGCCTAAAATTTGGAGGGTCAAAATCGGCATAAGGGCGACAAGGGCAATCATCCCGAATCCTTCGCCGATTACCGTTGCTTGAGGAATGGCTTCTGCCGCCCCTTGGACAAAGGCTAGGATAAAGGTTGCGGTTAATGGACCAGTTGCCACACCACCTGCGTCAAAAGACATCCCTACAAAGACATTGGGAACGAAAAATTGCAGGATCAAGACAAGGATGTAGCCGGGGAGGAGGATATGCCACAATTCTAATCCAGGCACAAGCATCCGGATAATGGCTAGGAAGATGGCAAAAGAGACTCCGATGCACAAGGCCACTAGGACCGGTTTCCGGTGGATAGCGTTAGCGGTGACATCTTCAATCTGGTGGGTCAAAACGTTAACAGCTGGTTCTGCCAAGATGGTTACTAGTCCAATGACAGCCCCAACCAGGCTAAGTTCCACTAGCATATCCTCAGAACCTAAGGTGTAGCCAACAATAATCCCCATATCCATAAAGCCTGCGTAAACCCCGGTCATAAAGAGGACAAGTCCGATGTATACATAAACAGTCCCCTTCCAAATCCGGTTAAGTTCAGACTTGGGGATATTGAGTCGTAGCTTTTGGAAAATCCAAAAAAGGACAACGATAGGTAGGAGAGTAAAGAAGACATCAATGGCTTCTTCGATCAAGGTGGAGGCATATTGTTCTACGATATTAATCTCTTGGGCTACCCCAATGTCCAAGGAGCCGGAAAGGTCGCCGCCACTTGGAGTGAGGAGGTTGAAGATCAATACGGCAATGATGGCCCCGACGGACGCGACCCCAACTAGGCCGAAAGAATCGGCAGAGGAAGACTTGGAGTTACTTTCCAAGACGGCCACACCAGCAGCTAGGGATAAGATAAAAGGAACCGTAACTTCTCCCGTCGTTGCCCCGGATGCGTCAAAAGCAATAGCAATGATTTCATTGGAACTGATCAAGGTTAAACCAAAGATGATAAGATAAGAAGTGGTTAAGACGGCACGCAAGGACCACTTATAGACAATCCGCATCAAACCGAGGACAATCATAACCCCGAGTCCGACAGAGATAACCATTACCATGGCAAAGCTTGAAATTAATCCATCCGAGATGGTTTCTAGCTGCTGGCCTAAGACTAAAACAGAGGGCTCAGAAGCTGAGATCAAAAAACCAAGGATAAAGCCAAAGATAATTAAAATGCTTAGTTTATTAGACTTGGCTATCCCCCGGCCCATATACTCCCCAATTGGACTAATCCCGACTTCTACCCCTGTTAAGAAAGTGGTCAAACCTATGATAATCACAATGGTTCCGATCGTGAACGATAGTAGGATGGAAGAAGGGATATCAATCAAGAAAAAATAAATTAAAAGGACAATAATGTAAATGGGTAAAACTGAGGTCAGCACTTCTTTAAACTTTTCTGTTAGTATGTTCACAAATACATGGCCCCTTTCAATTGGGATTAGTTTTTCTCAGAACAAGTGCTGATTGTTCAGCCGAATAGACCCCGTGTTTCGCTAAGATCTACGGTGAAAAGTATACCAGCATTTCTTTCGTCAATATTCAAATGGTCACTGATAGCTTGAGTAATATCTGGAGTATTTTCCTTCTTAGCAATAATGAGTAAGATTTCTTTCTCAGGTTCTATTTCGATGTTAAAGACCCGCTTGGCTTCAGCTGAACCAGCACCCCGAGCCTTGATAAAGGTTCCGCCATTAGCACCCTTGTCTTCGGCTACCCGCATAACGTCCCGGCCATCGCCTTGGTCGACAATTGTCACAATTGCTTGGTACATGATTTCCTCTTCTCCTTCTAGTTGGTCTTCTTCTGGAACTTGGCCAAAATCGACTAAGTGCTTGCTAACACCTAAGACATTGGAAATGGAAGTTCGAAACGCAATGCCAAAATTTTTCTTGTTCAAGTTTTTGACTTCGCTAATGTAATCCATGGTTTCTTTGGCCTTGTGGCTAGGGGCTAATAAAAGGACAATTTCCTTGTGGCTATTGTCCAAACCGAGTTTCTTTAAAATGGAGTTGCGGACTGTACCGAGTCCAAGCAAGATAGTGCCGGCCCGAATCCCTTTTTTATAGGCTAAATTTATAACTGTTTGCCCTTTATCAGGGTTTACAATAAATAATAATAAATCCATTGACTCATTCAATGCATTCGTCATTTTGTCACCTCTAATCCTTATTATTTATATCAACTATATTAATTTTATCACATATGAAAGCTAAAAATAAATGCAGAGGCCTAATCCGATCAAAAAAGGCTTCCGACAGCAATCGGAAACCTGGTCTTATTTAAGATTTGAAAGCCACCGGTTCAAATAATTCTGGTTTTTTCTCGTAACCAAAAACAGCCATGCCACCCAAGCCAATATGGCTGGCAATAACAGGAGAGGCAGCAAAAATCCCGATATTAACCGGTCCAAATTGGTCAATAATATAGTTTTTAACTCTTTCAGCCATATCTGGCCGCCCCACATGGGAGACGACGATATATTGGCCTTCATAAGGTGAAGCTATATGGTCAATCAATCGGTCAACCATCTTGGTATAGACTCGGTCTCGGCCTCTGACGATACTGTCGCGAATAAATCCAGTATCATCTATACTTATGAGGGGCTTGACCCGGAGCAGAGACCCAACTCTCCCGACCGTTTTAGACACCCGACCGCCTTTTATCAGCCAGTCTATGTCGTCAACTGCCACGAAGACTGCTATCTCTTGGGCGGATTTTTGCAGCTGAGCTTCCACTTGGTCAAAGTTGTAACCAGCTTCAACTAGGGCTTGCCCATGTAGAAAAAGAAGCGTCCCTGCTCCAGAAGCTGACCGGCAGTCCACTACAGCTCCCTTAAAGTTAGGATAGCGGTCTTTGACCTCCTCCATGGCATTTTTGGCAACTTGAATGGAACTAGAAAGCCGGATGGAAATGGAAATGAAGATAACATCATCGCCTGCTTTGGCAGCCGCCTCAAAGGTTTCCATGGCTACTTGGGGGCTAATTTGAGCCGTATGGGGTTGTTTACCCTCACGCATATATTGGTGGAGGGTTTCTACTTTAAAGTTGTTGTCATTATCATCGATAAATTCCTTTTTACCTACCGTAATCGACATCGGGATGTTAACAAGTTTATAAGTCTCTCTTAAGGCCGGACCCTGGTCTGAAGCAGAGTCTAACATAATTTTAATCATTTCATCTCTTCTCCTCTAAATTTTCGGATGTGACTATTATCTTAAATTATGGTTCAGTATAACACGACCCTAGCTTGTACACAAAAGAATTAAAGTTAAAATACGACACTCTTGCCAGCAAAGAGGATCTAGACTGGCTTAAGAGTTGAACGTCACCGGTTCAAATAATTCAGGTTTAGTCTTGTAAGCAAAAACTCCAAGACCTCCTAAACCAATATGACATGAAATAACCGGTGAAGCTTCAAAAATACCAATATTAACCGGACCATATTTACTCATAATGTAATCTCTCACCTTCTCAGCCATCTCCCTCCGCCCAACATGGGAGATAAGTAGGTACTGGCCTTGGTAGGGAGAAATATGGTCGATGAGCTTGTCTGCCATCTTCATGTAAACCCGGTCTTTGCCCCGGACCAATGAATCTTTGATAAAGCCTTTATCATCTAAGGTCAATAGCGGTCTGACTTGGAGCATGGAACCGACTTTGACGATCGTCTTGGGGACCCGGCCCCCCTTTGCCAACCACTCAATATCGTCAGCAGCCCATAAACGGCCATGTCCTGGGCTGATCGGTCCAATTGGTCCCTTATTTGATCAAATTCATAGCCAGCCTCGATCAAGGCTTGGCCGTGTAAGAAAAGGAGGGTGCCTGCTCCTGAAGCTGACCGGCAGTCCACCACTGCCCCCTTGAAGTCAGGATAGCGGTCTTCAACTTCTTTCATAGCCTCCTGGGCAACTTGGATAGACCCTGACAATCCTTTGAAGATGGAGATAAAAATTACATCGTGGCCAGCCTGGGCTTGTTTTTCAAAGGCTGTCTCGGCTACTTGGGGGCTAATCTGGGCCGTCTTAGGCATCTTGCCCTCCCGCATAAACTGGTGGATTGTCTCTACTTTCACATTTGGATCGTCGATATACTCCTCCCTACCTACCATAATCGGCATGGGGATGGTTTCAAAGTCGTAAGTTTGTCTCATAGACTTACTCTGGTCTGAGGCGGAGTCCAACATTATCTTAATCATGACTTCCATTCTCCTATCAACTTCATAAGGGATTTGAGTATTTCAAATGATTTTAGGGTTAAACTAAGTTTAATTATAGCATGACAAGAGAATGAAGGCAGCTGATTTTAATGACAGCCAAAGCCCTCTCCTTAAAAATATAATAAAAAGGCTTCCCCCATCAGAAAGGAAGCCTGGTCTGGTTAAGATTTGAAGGTAACTGGTTCGAAAAGATCAGGTTTTTTCTTGTAGCCAAAGACCCCTACTCCGCCTAGTCCTACGTGACAGGAAATAACAGGGGAAACTTCAAAAATTCCAATGTTGACGGGGCCGATCTGGTCAATAATGTAGTCTCTGACCTTCTCAGCCATTTCCCAGCGGTCCACATGGGAGACAATCAAATATTGGCCTTCATAGCGGTCAATCTCTTCCAAGAAAGTGTTCGCCATCTTGGTGTAGACCCGGTCACTCCCCCGGACAACCCCTTCCTTGGTAATCCCCTTGTCGTTAATGCTCAAGAAGGGTTTGACCTTGAGCAAGGAACCGATCTTCCCAACCGTTTTTGACAACCGTCCCCCTTTGACCAACCAGTCTAAGTCGTCCACTGCTAAATAAACGGAGAGTTCCTGGGCAGACTGCTCTAATTGCTGGTGGACCTGGTCAAAGTCATAGCCAGCCTTGATCAATTCCTGTCCGTGCAAGTAAAGAATGGTCCCAGCCCCTGCTGCTGACCGGGAGTCAACCACTGCCCCTTGAAAGTTGGGATAGCGGTCCTTGACATCTTCCATGGCATTGACGGCAACCTGGTAAGTCCCTGACAATTGTTTAAATATGGAAATGAAGATGACATCGTCTCCGGCCTTAGCTGCCGCTTCAAAACGATCGATGGCCATTTGGGGGCTAATTTGAGACGTTCGCGGTTGCTTTCCCTGCCTCATATAGGCATGGAGGGTTTCTAAGCTAAAATCTTCGTCATCTAAGTATTGGTCCTGGCCCAAAATAATGGTCATGGGAACCACTTCAACATCGTAGGCTTCTCTTAAGGCTTGGTTTTGGTCTGATCCTGAATCTAACATAATCCTAATCATTTAGATGATTCTCCTCTCACAAGTGACAGATAAGGTCAAATTACTTTGATTATAAAAGTAATTTGACTAGTTATAAGTATAGCATGATAAAGCACTGGTAAGCAAATGAATCTTTACAAGGGCCTTCACTTGTTAGCCTAGCAAATGAAAAATAATGCCCCTAGCCTAGCTTTAACATCCACTGGACTAGGGGCTGCTATTTATATTTCTTTCAAGAACTTTTAATGGACTTCCTTATTAGTCTTGGTATATATTATTGGAATCTTTGACATTAATGGGCTCCCCTATGAAGTAAACCAAAACAACCAGGACGACAATTGCAACCGGAATCAAGACCCAAACCGGAACCCCCATGGCTGAAGGGATGTAACCAAAGACAATCGAAATAAGCCCGACTGTCAGAACATAAGGCAATTGGGTTCTGACGTGGTGGATCAAATTGGACCCAGCCCCCATGGAGGACATAATGGTAGTGTCCGAGATTGGTGAGGAGTGGTCCCCTAAAATAGCCCCTGCCAAAACGGCTGCTGAGGTGGTCAACAAGAGTTGGCTGTTCCCCGGATCTAGGTTGTAGGCTAGTGGGATGGCAAGGGGCATCAGGATCCCCATAGTCCCAAAGGAAGTACCGGTAGCAAAGGTGATAATTGAACCCAAGGCAAAAATGATGGATGGGAGCAAGATAGGTGAAATGACTGTCCCTAATTGGGAGACGAGAAATTCTGCCGTTCCCAAACTCCCCATCACGGATGAAAGGGACCAAGCTAGTATCAAAACACCAGCTGTAGACATGAGACTTTTCATTCCGTCAAACCAAGATTCAATTCCATCGCTTAGGGAGAAGTATTTTTGCCAGACCCCCATAATTAAGGCAATGATGCTGGCAGCCAGTGCGGATTGGAAAAGGACCAGGGAAGCATCCGAAGCGCCAAAGGTTTCCCGGATGGCTACAAATGAGAGGGGATTGTTTTCTAAGATGGAAACTATCTCACTACCCCCTTCTGCTAATAGGGCTTGGCGACCGTCGAAGTAGAAGCCGACAAAGGAGAAAATAATCAGCATAACAATGGGGAGGACGGCATTCCAAATAGACCCTTTTCGCCCTTCCTCAACCACTTGATCATTAGTTTCAACATGGGAGTCTTCTTCGACCAACTGACCTTGGTCTCTAGCCCGGAGTTGGGCATCTTTCATAGGCCCAAATTCTCTTAAAGTAATGGAGGTAATCACTACAAAGGCTAGCATAAAGATATTGTAGAAACGATAAGGCAAGGTTTCTAAGAAAAAGCCGTAAGTATTGACTTCCTGGCCAATCATATTAAAGGCTTCACTGATTAAACTGAGCTCGTAACCGATCCAGGTAGAGATCAGGGCCATACCGGTAACCGGCGCTGCCGTCGCATCAATGACAAAGGCCAGTCTTTCTCTTGAGTTTCCAATATTATCAGAAACGGGCCGCATGATGGGACCGACAATCAAGGCGTTGGCATAGTCATCGAAGAAAACTAAGAGGCCTAAAAGCCAGGTGATCAATTGGGTAGATACCGGACCCTTAGCGTATTGGGCCAGGGACTCTGCCACTGCCTGGGCCCCACCCGTTTTAGAAATGAGGGCAATCAAGCCCCCAATGGCCATTACTTGCAGGACAATCCCTGCATTCCAGGGGTCAGCCAGGGCATCTAGCATCTCTTGGACCACGGCAGTAAAAGAGGTGACCAAGGCCATCAAGACATTAACTCCAGAGGCCAGTTGGATAATATAGGCCCCACTAAAGACCCCAATGAAGAGGGACAAGATGACATCCTTGGTGGTAAAGGCCAAGATAATAGCCAGGATTGGAGGCAGTAAGGTCGCCATTCCTAGTCGTTCAGCGTTAGCTTCTGCAGCATCCTGGGCTTGAACCACAAGGGGGTTGGCTAAGATGGTGGTCGCCATCAAGGTCAAGGAGACCAGGATTCTTCGACCAAGTGCTTTGTTTTTCATTCTATTCTTCCCTTTCTTTTCAAATAAAAAAGCCTAGACCGGGACTGCCTAGGCTAGGTTAAAAAGCACTAAAAAAGTGCTAGTGACAGTACTCCACCTTCGTGACAGTTTGCAACTTGTTCAACTGCATCCCAGGATCAAGCCTGATGAGGGTCTTGAAACTTCGGCGACAAAGCCTTTCGCTAGGCCTCTTGGGGAATCACCCTCTTCCTAGCTAGTCATCTTTTTCGCTCCTCTGTTTTTTATTTGAATGATAGTCTATTTAATAGTCTACCATCTTACCCCCACATTTCAAGGGTGGATTTGCCTTATATGGCATAATAGGTTGATTTTATTTACCCAAAAAGCTGGCCAAGTTATCAACCAAGTCTTGGGCACTAGGGTAGATTTGCCCTCTTAGTTTGACCAAGCCCACGGTGTACAAGTTGATATAAGAAAACTGAGACTCGGCAATCTCGTCCAGGGCTTCAATTTTGGCCTGGTTGCCGTGGGTTCCCTGGCGAGAATCGGAATAAATGGCTAGGATTGGCCGGTTAAAGGAGTAGAAATAGCCAATCTCTGCCGATAAGCCGGAATCCGGAGTCACTCCATCTAAGATGGCAATCAAGATGTCTGCTTCTTCTAACTCAGCATTGTCCCCTTGGGCAATCGCCAAAGAATCTGCAAACTGGGTCTTATCGTTAATGGTCTCATTTTCCTGAGGCAGGTAAATTTCGACCTGGTCCCCGTACTTGTCTCGAATAAGGTCGACCACATATCGGTTGTAGCGGGTTTCCATCTCGGTAAACAAGGGGGCAGCAAAGTATATTTTTTTGGTCATTTTTGTCCTCCTTAACTGGGTCTTGTAAAGACTAATCGGTAAGTCACTTTTCCCTCCAGCTTTGGCTCCTTTACAAGGCTTTGTAAAAGCTAATCGGTAAGTCACTTTTCTCTCCAGCTTTGGCTCCTTTACAAGGCTTTGACCAAGCCACCATCGACCAGGAGGCTTTGGCCTGTGATATAGGTATTGGCTCCTGAGACCAAAAAGGCAGCAGTCTGGGCGAATTCTTCAGGCTTGCCGTACCGACCTAAGGGAATATCAGCCTGGTCTTTGGCAACATAGTCGTCTAAGGCCTGGCCAGCCTGGTCAGCATTGATTTGGTTGAGTTCTTTGATCCGGTCTGTTTCGATCCGACCAGGGCCAATCAAGTTGACCAAGACACCATGGGGAGCCAATTCTTGGGCAAGGGTCTTAGCTAGGCCTAGGATCCCAGCCCTGAAAATATTGGACAAGCTGAGTCCTGAAATAGGCTGCTTAATCGAAGAGGAAGAATTCAGCAAGATCCGGCCCTGGCTTTCTTTTAAGTCAGGCAAGACGAGGCGGATAACCCGGATATAGGAATTGAGGGTTAATTGGAAGGCTTCTTGGACTTCCTCATCCGAAAAGCTTTCAAAATTCCCTGCCTTGGGGCCGCCTGAATTGGCTACCAGGATATTAATTGGACCAAATGTCTCCCGGGTAAAGTCGACCAGGTCTTTGATACTTTGATAGTCTCTTTGGTCAAATACCTTGTACTTGACCTGGCCTTCCCCCTGACCTGACAAGTCACTTGCTGCTTGGGCCAGCTTACTTTCAGACCGGCTGGCTATGACCACCTTGGCCCCTTCCTGGACCAGGGCCTGGGCCACCGCCTTGCCCAATCCACTACTAGAGGCTAAAACAAGGGCTACTTTATCTTTTAAGTGTAAATCCATAGGACAACCTCCTTCATCTTTTCTTCTAGTATAGCACGATTGCCAAGTCGAAATGAAATGTGTCTGGCCTGGTTCCTGTACTTAGATAGGCCGTGTCAAGTTATAAAATTGGTACATGGTTTAGCCAGATTGTCTCAAGCTAGTCAAAAAGACCAAGTCGGCCTTGAGCCAACTTGGTCTTAATGATTAGGAATCATTTTTTATTTGACTAATTCATAGATAGCTTCTGCATAAATTGCCATGGCTGCCATCAAGTCGTCTACAGTAATAAATTCATTTGCCTGGTGCATGGTGTCAGTGGAGTCTGGGAAGAGGGCACCAAAGGCAACTCCACGTTCAAATAGTCGGCCGTAAGTTCCGCCCCCGATAACTTTTTCGTGGGCTTCTAAGCCAGTTTGACGACCATAAACATCTAGGAGGGTTTTCACCAAGGGGTCATCTCCTGGAACATAGTGTGGTACCCGACCTTCTTTTACCTTCAAAGTGACCTCTTCACCAAGTAAGGCTTCGGTGATCAAGTTGGTTAAGCTTTCATCATCACCGGTCGCGTAACGAATGTCCAAGGTAATGAGACCCTTGTCCCCTTCTTCAAAGCGGAAAATTCCAGGGTTAGAAGTTAACCGACCCATCACTTCATTGTCTTGGGCAATATCTAATTTTTCACCGTATGGGTCTTCATGCAAGTAAGTGTCAATCACATTGACAAATTGCTTAGCCCCACCGTCTAGGGCTTGAGTATTTAAGAAAGAAGCCAGGTAGGTAGCCGCATTAACCCCTGCATCTGGTTTAGACCCGTGGGCTGCCTTACCTTCTACCGCAAAAGAGAGGGTCTTGTCATCAATTTCAGCATTGGCCTTAACGGGTTTGTCTTTGAAAAAGTCGTCAAATTGGTCTCGGATTGGCTCTGGATCCTCTGCTTCTACTTTGGCAGTCGCATCCTGTGGAACCATGTTTTTACGCAGGCCAGCTTCAAAGGAAATCAAGCTGATGTCGCCGGTATTGTCGGCATCTGTTTCAATATCAAATTCATACTGACCTTTTTCACCGTTGATGATTGGGAAGTTCCCATCCGGTGAGAAGCCAAAGTCTGGGGTATCTTCTACTTCTAAATAGCGGTGGACACCTTGCCACTCGCTTTCCTCATCTGTTCCTAAGATCAATCGGATGCGTTTGTTAACTGGCAGTCCCAAGTCTTTAATGAGTTTGAGGGCATAGTAGGCTGCTAAAGTAGGTCCCTTGTCGTCACTTGCCCCGCGTGCATAAAGCTTCCCATCTTTGATAACGGGGTCAAAAGGATCAGTGTCCCAACCTGACCCAACAGGGACCACATCCATGTGGCCTAAAATACCTAGGGTTTCATCGCCTGAGCCGTATTCAATGTGGCCAGCCCAGTTTTCAACTTGTTTAGTGGTAAAGCCGTCCCGGTCAGCAATTTCCAAGGCCTTGTGGAGGGCTTTAGCTGGTCCTGGACCAACCGGGAATTCATCTGTCGCTTCATCGTCGTTACGGACTGAGTCAATTTTTAGGACTTCTTTTAAATCAGCTAAGAAGTCGTCCTGGTACTTCTTAACTTCTTCTTTCCAATTAATTTCTTGGTTTGACATCTTAACATTCCTCGCAATCTTTTGGTTTATTCTATTACAGAAGTATCCATAGCTATATCTTAACATGTTTTTTCGATATAATTAAATATATTGATAGGAGTTGTTAAGATGACTAACAATAATGCCCAAAGTAATCCTCAGCAAGAAGACCAAGCCAACCCTTTTATCCCCATCAGCAAAGAAATGGTGGCTTCAAATATTCCCGTACGGCCAAACGATTCCTACAAGGGAGATTACGGCCGGGTCTTATGCATTGGCGGCAGAGCTGAAATGGCTGGGGCGATCAGCCTGGCTGCTTCAGCTGCCCTTTATTCTGGAGCCGGCCTGGTAACAGTTGCTACTGATCCAAAAAACTTCCAAACGGTACACCAGACAGCCTTAGAAGTTATGTGCCTGGACTGGACTGATAAAGACCAGGTCCGCCAAAAACTCCAGGCTAGTGACACTATTTTAATCGGTCCTGGATTGGGCCGAAACCAACACGCCCAGGACTTATTAGACCTGGTCCTCAGCCACACCAACGACCAGCAAAACTTGGTTATTGATGCAGACGGCCTTTATCTGCTTAGCCAGTACGATGTCTCCCAAATTAAACTACCAGAAAAAACCATCCTTACCCCCCACCCTGGCGAGTGGAAAAACTTAACTGGTTTAGACCTAGCTTCGTCAAGCTGGCAGGAAAGCAGTGATTGGCAGAAAAAAATTGGGGCCCTCCTGGTCTTAAAACAAAGCCGAACCCAGGTTTATACCAACGACCAAGTCTACCAAAACACAGCTGGTAATCCAGCCATGGCTGTCGGTGGCATGGGGGACACCCTAGCAGGCATTATAACCGGCCTTCTAGGCCAGTATCCAGATTTTGAAACAGCCTGCCTGACTGGAGTTTTTATCCACAGCTACATTGCCGACCAATTGGCAACCCGGTCATACCTGGTCTTGCCCTCCAGCATTATCCCCGAAATCCCCGCCTGCATGAAGGCCTTTGTCCAGGTCAAACAAGGCCAGGACCAAGTTGAGTAACGAAGAAGATCGTGACCGGGTGTGGTGATTAAAACTTGTCTCATTTAACAAGGTTCAGCCCGGATGAATGACTAACAGGAATCACCCAAGTAATTAAGGTCACTGCTGCCTTGAGTGACCAATAGGACTTGCCCGAGTTAACAAAGTCACGTACAGGATTGGTGACGAAAAGGACATGTAAGATAAGCAAGGTCTCGACCGAGCTGACTATCCAACAAACTTGACCAAGTTAAACTAGGTCGCCTCCGGAATGCGTGACGAGAAGGAATGATATTTTGAAACCACTATATACAAATGGCCTCCTAGCCTTGGTGGCCATTCCCCTCTCCTACCTCTTATTTGAATACCTGATCCAAATTTACTTCCTAGGCCTAATTATTATCTTTTTCCTTATTTTCTTCCAGACCCCTCGCCCTTCTAAGACTGTTGACGAAAGAGAGCTAAACCGGTCCAAGCGCATCCTGGTGCTACTGACCACCTTGACCTTCTCTTACGGCCTAGGCGGTATTTTGGGTTTGATCTTGTAAGTAATTTTGGGAGAACCAGTAGTTTGCAAAATCATTGACTTGATCCTTGCTAATCATTTAACCCATTGTTCACCATTTGACGTGAAGTAGGAGCAAAGCCTTTACTATCAAAATGATCGCTTGTAAACTATTTGGCTTGGTGAAGCAATCAACTAGCGTCTTTTTAAACAGCTACCGCGACTTGGTAGCTGTTTTTATTGTAGAAGTGTTGGCTCATTTTTACTTGGTGAACTTGTCTTTTAATGTAGTTTATGACTTTTCAAACTCCATAACTCATTTATTGCTCAGCAATTGTCGCCTTGTTACTTCATAACTCCTTAATTGTCGCGTTCTTGCTCCAGAACTCCTTTATTACTCACCGATTGTCGCGTTCTTGCTCCAGAACTCCTTTATCGCTCACCGATTGTCGCGTTCTTGCTCCATAACTCCTTTATCGCTCAGCAATTGTCGCGTTCTTGCTCCAGAACTCCTTTATTACTCACCGATTGTCGCGTTTTGGACTTGATTTGGTAATTCTATAATCGCCGAACAATTCCAGAATTTTAGAAAAACATTTGTCATTGGTTGGCTCCTAAACCTTGACAGACTTGAACAAAGCTTTGGACCTGACTCCTTATTGCTGACTTTTTTTGCGGCTTCAATACGGAACAACCTTATTTTGATTTATTGTCCAGTTTTAAATCCAAAACCACCCTATTTCTATTTATTGTCCAGTTTTAAATCCAAAACCACCCTATTTCTATTTATTGTCCAGTTTTAAGTCCAAAAGTACCGAATGACTTTCCCATTGTCGCCTGTCACCTACAAAGGGTAAGTCTTTCCAAGAGATTACTAAACTAGGCAGAGGCCCAGTCCGGATTGACCGCCTCTCTTTCTGCCTCACCAACACACTTGACAAAAAACAAAAAAACCAGAACCCAACTAGCCTAGCTAACCAAGTCCTGGTTTTTATCTTTATTCTGCCTTTAACTGATCCACTTCTGCTTGAGTCAATTCCCGGTAGCTGCCCGCTTCTAGGCCAGGGTCTAGAGTTAGAGATCCCATAGCTAGACGCTTGAGGGAGATGACCTGGCTATCTACTGCCTGGAACATCCGCTTAACCTGGTGAAACTTGCCTTCAGTTAAGGTGACTTGAACCTGGGTTAGGTTGTTTTCTGGGTCTTGGTCAAGAATCTCTAACTGGGCTGGTTTGGTTTGGTAGCCGTCATCTAGGGTCAAACCGCTAGCAAATTTTGCCACTTCTTCCTCGCCAATCAAGCCTTCTACCACAGCGCCATAGACCTTTTCTACATCACGGTTGGGAGAAGTCAAGAGGTGGGTTAGCTTGCCGTCATTGGTCAGGATCAAAAGACCCTCAGTGTCAATATCCAAACGGCCAACTGGGTGGGGGTCTTGCAAGATGTCATTAGGCTCCAGTAAGTCCACCACCGTTTCATGGAAGTCATCCTGGGTTGCTGAGATAACTCCCTGGGGTTTATTTAACATAAGGTAGATAAATTCCTGGTAGTGGACTGGGACACCAGAGACAGTGATGGTGTCCGAGTCAGGGTCCACCTTGTCGCCGTGTTTTTTGGTCACTTGGCCATTGACTTCAACTAATTGGTCCTTGATCAATTGCTTGACTTGCTTGCGGGTGCCAAAGCCAGAATGGGCTAAAAGTTTATCGAGTCGCATGAAATCACGCCTTTCACAACTAGTATACTAAAAGTTGAAAGTTAAAGAAAACCTGGTCCAAAAGTCTGAGACTTGAGGGCCAGGTTTAATGTTTTATTTAATGTTGAGTTTTTCGCGAACAATGGCCACTTTGTCACCTAAGAGGCGGTCGGCTACCCGCAATTTTAAGGCCATATACATGTAAACTAGAAAGCCAACTAGGGCCAAAATACCGGTAGCGATCAGTCCTTGGAAACTATTGTGGTAGTCTAGGAAGGGTCTTAAGATTTCTCTAAAGACTAAAACAACAACAGCCATCAGAACTGACATCAATAAGAGCAGGAGAAAGCGTCTAAACAAGAACTTAAGGGAATAGCGAGTTTCATTGTAGAGGGCTCTCATCATCAAGGCGGAAGTCAGACCTAGGCCGATAAAGGTTGAAATGAGCATGCCATAAGGTCCGGCCATCCAAATAAAGAGCGGTTGGGTAACAATTTTGATGACAAAACCGAGCCCCACCGCAAAGATAGCTGGTCGTTGCAAGTTAGCTGATTGGCAAATGTTACCAAGCATAATGTAGAGAGCTAGGATAATGGTGACAATAGCATAAACTTGTGTCACCCGGTAGCCTAGGTCACTATAGTCATAGAAGAAAGAGTAAAGCGGTTCAGCCACCACTAACATCCCCAAAGAAGCGGGTAAAATAATGAACATTAAAAGCAAGATCCCCTTGACCAATTGCCGTCTAACTTCTTTGATATTGTGTTGGGCCGTTAAGTTGGAAATGAGGGGAACAGACGTAATGGCCAAGGCTGACCCAAAGGAAGTCAAGATCATGGATAATTTGTGGGCATTAGCCTGGGTAATCCCATAAGTAATCTGAATGTCTGCATCAGACAAGCTCGAAAAGACCCGCATCAATGGGGCATAGGTCTGCTGGTCGATGATCTGGAAGATAATAACACCAGTTGACACAATAATAAATGGGATGGAGGTTTTAATAATCTCCCAAATCAATTGTTTAGGGGAAACGTGAACCTGGTTCAAACTCTCTTCAGGGCTCCGGTCAAAGACGGTTGGGATGGTCTTCATCCGGAAATAAAGGTAGGCAAAAGAAGCCACAGCCCCGATAAAGGCCCCGAAGGTCGACATGGCAACCGCCGTAACTGGCTCGCCATTAAAGACCTGGCGGATAAGGTAGACAGCAGCCAGAATAAAGACGATCCGGACCAACTGTTCTACAATTTGGGAAATAGCTGGTTCTTTCATCCGGCTATGACCCTGGATTAAACCCCGGGTGACCGACATGGCAGGGATAATCAAGAGGGCTGGTGTTAGGGCCCGCATGACCACGATCCCGTCCGATACATCAGCTGAAGGACCAGTCCGGGCAAACCAAGGTGCGAAGAAATACATAAAAGCAGCGGACAAGACTCCAGTCAAAAGCATAATCTTCAGTCCCTGCTTGTAGATGGCCTTGGCTGTTTCATATTCCTGCATCCCGTTGTAGCGGGAGACCGATTTAGAGATAGCAGAAGGAATACCGGCTGTAGCCAACATCAGGAAAAAGTTGTAGGGGTTGTAGGCCATTTGGTAGAGACCGTTGGCAGCCGCTGCTGTCTCACCCCCTCCCATCCAGGAGAACCAGAGGATAATGTAGAGGGCTCCTAGGATCCTTGACCCCATGCTCCCAACCGTCATCCAGGCCGACCCAGTTAGGATTTGGTTGTCAAGCGATGGCTCGCGGTCTTCTTTTCTTTCTATTTTATTTTCGGTCATCATTTTCACTCACTCTATACCCACTTTTCTATACGTTTTTGTCAATTTTATTTGTTCATTCTACTTCTTTCCCTAGCAGGATTCAATTGCTTGCAGTAGAATTAATCAATTCTTTAGAAAGTTCACTATATTTTATAAAGTGCTTTATTTAAAACCCTTATCCAGTCATCCAATTCACTTATTAAGTCCTAAATTAAGCATAAGGAAAGAGACTCCAAAATTTGAAGCCTCTTACCTGTTTACTATTTGAAAATTCACTTCATAGCTTAGTTTGCCACGATATTTACCAACTTACCAGGTACTACAATAACTTTCGCTACTTCCTTGCCTTCTAATTGTTTTTGGACATTGGGGTTTGCGAGTGCAAGTTCTTGAAGCTCCTCTTTTGAAATGGACTTAGATGTTTGGTCTTTGGCCCGGACCTTGCCATTCACTTGGAAAACCACTTCCACTTGGTCAGAAACTAATTTTTCTGGATCATAATTTGGCCAAGGCTCATAAGTGATGGATTCGTCACTGTTGGTTAAGTAGTGCCAAAGTTCTTCGCCTAAGTGGGGTGCGACAGGAGCTAGTAGTTTGACAAAGCCTTTCATGTAATCAACTGGCAAGGCTTCTGCCTTGTTGGCTTCATTGACAAAAACCATCAACTGGGAAATACCAGTGTTAAAGTGGAGATCTTCAAAGTCTTCGGTCACTTTTTTAACAGTCTGATTGTAAACCACGTCCAGCTGGCCATCATTATAGGTGGTCACTCGATCCCGCAGCTGATCTTCCTCATCTATTAAGAGTCGCCATGACCGGTCTAAGAACTTACGCGCTCCTTCTAATCCATCTTCTGACCAGGCAACTGAAGCGTCCAAGGGTCCCATAAACATTTCATAAAGACGGAGGGTGTCAGCCCCATAAGCTTCCACCACATCATCGGGGTTGACCACATTGCCTTTAGACTTGGACATTTTTTCATTCCCTTCCCCTAGGATCATGCCTTGGTTGTAAAGTTTTTGGAAGGGTTCTTTGCTTGGGACAATACCCAAGTCATAGAGAAACTTGTGCCAGAAACGAGCATAAAGGAGGTGCAAGACAGCGTGTTCGGCCCCGCCAATATATAAGTCAACCGGAAGCCACTTGGCCAACTTGTCTGGGTCAGCTATGGCTTGGTCATTGTGGGGGTCAACGTAGCGGAGGAAGTACCAAGAGGACCCAGCCCACTGTGGCATGGTGTTGGTGTCCCTTTTACCTTTTTTACCTGTTTCGGGGTCTACCACATTAACCCAGTCACTGATATTGGCCAGAGGTGACTCCCCTGTCCCAGATGGTTTAATATCGTCTGCTTCAGGTAGCTCAAGCGGCAGGTCGGCATCATCAACCAGGCTCTTGGTCCCATCTTCCCAGTGAATGACCGGGATCGGTTCGCCCCAGAAGCGTTGGCGGGCAAAGAGCCAGTCCCGCAAGCGGTAGTTGACTTGTCTTTGTCCAGTCCTCTTGTCTTCTAAGACTTCAATTACCTTGTCAATGGCCTCCTCCTGGTTTAAACCATTTAAGATATCTGAATTAATGTGAGGGCCGTCACCTGTATAGGCTTCTTGGTCAATGTCCCCACCTTCTAGGACTTGGATAATATCGAGATCATGTTTTTTGGCAAATTCATAATCCCGCTCATCATGGGCCGGTACCGACATGACAGCCCCAGTCCCGTATGAAATCAAGACATAATCAGCTACCCAAATTGGGATTGCCTTTCCATTAACAGGGTTGATGGCATAAGCCCCAGTAAAGACCCCGCTTTTTTCCTTGTTCAAGTCAGTCCGCTCCAAGTCAGACTTTCTGGCAGCCTGGTCCACATATTGGTCAACTGCTTCTTTTTGGTCCGCTGTCACAATATCTTTCACCAACTTGGACTCTGGAGCTAAAACACAAAAGGTTGCCCCGTAGAGGGTATCTGGCCGGGTGGTAAAGACGGTAAAAGAATGGTCACTGTCTTTGACTTGGAAGCTGACTTCAGCCCCCTCAGACTTGCCGATCCAATTTCTTTGCATTTCTTTAATACTTTCTGGCCAGTCCAGGTCTTTCAAATCTTCTAAGAGGCGGTCGGCATAAGCCGTAATCCGCAGCATCCACTGTTTCATAGGTTTACGGTAAACTGGGTGGCCCCCTCTTTCACTCTTGCCGTCAATGACTTCTTCGTTGGCTAAAACTGTCCCCAAGGCCGGACACCAGTTGACGGCCACTTCCTCTTCATAGGCCAGGTCATGTTCGTATAATTTTTTGAAAATCCACTGGGTCCACTTGTAGTAGTCTGGGTCCGTGGTGTTAATTTCCCGGTCCCAATCATAACTAAAGCCTAAAGACTTAATCTGTTTTTTAAAAACTTGGATATTGGCTTGGGTAAAGTCAGCTGGATCATTACCTGTATCAATAGCGTACTGCTCGGCCGGCAAGCCAAATGCATCCCAGCCCATGGGGTGGAGGACATTATAGCCTTGGGCCCGTTTCATCCGGGAAATAATGTCAGTTGCGGTATAACCTTCTGGGTGGCCAACGTGGAGGCCTTGACCAGAGGGGTAAGGGAACATATCCAGAGCATAATAAGTTTCCTTGTCACTATCTTCTAGGGTTTTAAAGGTTTTATCCTTTTCCCAAAAATCCTGCCATTTGTGCTCAATTGTTTTGTGGTTGAATGACATGGCCATCTTCCTTTCTTTAAGAAAAAAACGCCCCATGGATTGGAGTCAATCCATAGGGCGTTTATACATTCTCGCGGTACCACCTATTTTAGTGGGAAAATTGGCTTTCCCACCTTCTCTAAACTATTAACGCTAGTCTACGGCAAAGGCTAGATGGTCTTGACCCTTGCAAGAATATGGACGAGTTCAGTAACTTAACCTACGCATTTCCAGCGACCATGCGCTCTCTAAAAGGATCATACACCTACTACTTCCAAATGTTTATTCTATTAAAGTGATGATAATATTCTAACAGACTATTCATTTAAAAGCAAGACTTAAATTTACTTGACCCGCAGTTCTTGACCGACCAAGATCAAGTCGCTAGTTAAGCCGTTTAATGCTTTTAAGTTAGCTACACTAGTACCATGTTGACGGGCAATATGGTAGAGGGTGTCCCCTGCCTTAACAGTATAGGTTGACCGGTTAGCTTTTTGAGGTTTCACACTCGTTTTAGCATCTGTTCGTAAGTTTAAGACTAAAGTCTGACCCACACTCAAGTGGTTAGGGTTTTCTAGCTTGTTCCAAGCCACTAGTTGGTTGACACTTAAGTTGTAGCGTCGGGCAATGGCACTCAAGGTGTCCCCTGGTCTAACGGTATAAGTGACAGCTAGGCCAGATGGTCGGCTAGTTGACTGGTTAGTCTTTTTGCTTGCTTTCACTGTTTGGGCTGGTTTGCGACCAGACTGGGAGACACGCAAGACTTGGCCTGGGTGGATCAAGTCACCAGTAAGTTGGTTCAAGTCTTTTAACTGAGCCACACTTAAGTTGTGTTCTTGGCCAATCTTGTAAAGGGTGTCGCCTGGTTTAACCGTGTAAGTCTGACTAGCTGGTTGGTTGGAAGCTGGTTGAGCCGACTGTTGTTTGGAGCTAGAAGCAGTTGCTTGGCCTTCACTTAGGCGGATAACCTGACCTGGGTGGATCAAGTCACCTTTGATGCCGTTGATAGCCCGCAAACGGGGAACAGTGGTGTTGTGGTTAAGGGCAATCCGGTAGAGGCTGTCGCCTGGTTTGACGGTGTAGGTGGCTTGGGAGCTTGTTTGAGAACCACCTTGGCTAGGCTGAGTTGGTTTGCTTGTTTGGCTTGGTTTGTTAGCTTGGGCTGGCTTACTTGGTTTAGCC
>NZ_JH992961.1:112849-115722 GCF_000315445.1 Alloiococcus otitis ATCC 51267 | reverse complement strand
GCTTGTTTGCCTTGGCTTGGTCCTGCAACCCGGAGGACTTGGCCTGGGTGGATGAGGTCACTGGTCAAGTTGTTCCAGTTTTTCAACTGGCCAACGGTAACATTGTAGTTTTGGCCAATCCGGTAGAGGCTGTCACCTGGTTGAACTACATAAGTGCCAGCGGAAGTTTGGCTTGGGTTTGCCGAGTAATATCTTTGGCCTTTTTGCTTGTCGTTGTCAACTGGAACAGTATTTGTGTTGTTAGCTGGAACTGGGCCATTGTCAAACCGGGTTAAGTCCCATTGTTCAATAATTCTATTTAGTTTTTTATCGTAGTTACGGTCAGTTGCATAACGACCAGTTAACCAACGAGTTGCATCCCGGTAAGTATTGGTATTTTCTTTCCAAGTACCAGAATAGTAGTTAGGGTCCCATGAAAGACCGTTCCGTAACTTATCAGCATAGTCTCTAAGGGAAGCAGTGTAGTTAGGGTAGCTTCTAAAGTTGTCGCGGATGGTAACCATCCCATTTTGGGTGTCTTCTTGGGTTGAGAAATTAGCCGTTTGACCATTGTAACTACCCTTCATCCCGAATAAGTTGTGGTGTGGCGGTTGGGACAAACTACTTTTACCGTAACCAGTTTCTAAAGCAGCTTGGGCAATCATCACTGAAGCATACAAGTTGTACTCGTCCGCTACTTGGGAAGCTTCGGCCGAAATATTATCAATGAATTCATTACCAGTTTTAATAGTCTCTTGTGGAGCTGGTGTAGCGGCGAAAGTTTGGATCTCAAAGTCTCTCCGTCCCCCAGCACTGTCCACATTCGCTTGGTGAAGGGTCAAGGTTTGGCCTACCCGTAAGTTATTTGGATTATTAATATTGTTAATGGCAGCTAATTTTTCAGCACTGGTATTGTAGTCCCGAGCGATACTGTAGAGGGTTTCACCTGGTTGAACGACATGGTCTTGGGCTTGGGAGCTTTTGAGGGCAGGGGCATTCGGGTCAACCTGTCTCAAACCCGGTTCTTCTTTAGCCTGGACTTGTTGGTTTGGATCCTGACCTTGGTCTTCTAAGTTTTCAGGCTCAACTAGTTCTTCTTCAGTGACTTCAGTTTTTTCTTGGTCTTGTGCCACTTCAGTTTCGTCCGGTTTTTCTTGGTCAGGATTGGCAAGCTCTTGGTCTTCCGCCTTGTCTTCTTCGTTTTCCACAGAATCATCAGTTTCTTCTGCTTCAGCTTCTTCTAAGTCAGCTTTTTCATCTCTTTCAACCGGTTCTTCCGGCTCTGGTGAACTTTCGTCTTCCGCTTGTTCTTGACTAGCTTGGTTATTTGCATTCACGGATTGGATAAAGGCATTTGCTACATTTTCCAATTCCGCCGGAGTCATCTCAGCAATGTTGAGGTGGCCAATTAAATTCGCCCCACCATTGTTTAAGATCTGGTTGATAATTTGGGTCTTCAAATTTTCCTGGACTTGAGGGTCATTTGAAGACTTGTATATACCAAGTAAAGTACTAACCTCTTGACCAGGGTCTTCTTGGGCAGAAACTTGGTTCATTGCTCCCCCCAGGGCCAGGCTTCCCGCTGCAATCCCCAAGGTTAAAGCCGTCTTAAATTTAAAATTATGTATATGCGATAGTTTCACCGTTCATCCGCTCCCTTTTCCTCATAATCATAATTTAATACAAGTAAAGTATACAAATTATAAGGATAATTAGGAAGTAGTATTATACAATTGTTATAAATGTAAAGGAAATGAAATATACAACGCTTGCTTTTTGACCGATCTCTTCGTTATAAATAGGAATAAAGATATTTTTAGGAGGCAAATAATGTTAAAAAATGCCCTAGCTTTTAGCCACCAACTTTTACAAGACCAAGTCGAAAAAGGTGACTTGGTCATCGATGCCACCCTTGGGAATGGCAAGGATGCCTTATTTTTATCTAACTTAGTGGGAAAAGAAGGGAAACTTATTGGCTTTGATATCCAAGTTCAAGCACTGGCAAAAACTCAAGAACGACTAGAAGCTGAATCTTGTCCAGCAAAAACCACTTTGTTTTTAGCTGGGCATGAAAACATGGCTTCTTATTGCCACAACGATTCTGCTAAAGCTATCGTTTTTAACCTGGGTTACCTGCCGGGTAGCGACAAAACCCTAACTACCCAAGCCCAAACGACCATCAAGGCTGTTGAAGCAGGCCTAGACATCCTCCAGCCAGGTGGATTAATGACCCTGATGGTCTATGCCGGTCATTCAGAGGGTCAAGTCGAAAAAGAAGAATTAGAAGTCTACCTCCAAGGCTTAGACCAAAGTAATTACACTGTCTTTAAGTACCAACCCCTAAACCAGAAGAATACGCCACCCTACCTTCTGGCCATTGAGAAGTTGGCATAAGGCTTGGGAAGATAAGGTGGATGAAAATTCATAGATCGGTAACGGTTGGTGATTTTATTCACCAATATCCTATTTTAACTTAGCTCCACTTCCTGCTTTTTCTTCTCTATTTACTTTGACCGGTTTTTTTGCTGAGTAGGAATATGTCATTTAATTCTATAACTGACTTTCCACTTCACAACTCGTTTATTGGCCCGCGATTGTCGCGTTATTACGCCAGAACTCGGTTATCGGCCGGCAATTGTCGCGTTATTACGCCAGAACTCCTTTATCACTCACCGATTGTCGCGTTATTACTTCAGAACTCCTTTATCCCTCACCGATTGTCGCGTTGTTACGCCAAAACTCGTTTATCGGCCGACAATTGTCGCGTTGTTACGCCAGAAGTCGTTTATCGCTCACCGATTGTCGCGTTATTACGCCAGAACTCGTTTATTGCTCACCGATTGTCGCGTTGTTACGCCAGAAGTCGTTTATCGCTCACCGATTGTCGCGTTATT
>NZ_JH992961.1:51332-112749 GCF_000315445.1 Alloiococcus otitis ATCC 51267 | reverse complement strand
TTGTCGCGTTATTACGCCAGAACTCGTTTATTGCTCACCGATTGTCGCGTTGTTACGCCAGAAGTCGTTTATCGCTCACCGATTGTCGCGTTATTGCACCAGAACTCCTCTATTGCTCACCGATTGTCGCGTTACCGAACCTAACTCTGACTTTATTAGTAAAGCTGTCGAATGCTATTAAACTTGCTGGAGCAGTTAACTTAAAGAAAAAGTTCCTTATTGTAGATTACTAAGCAGTAAATACTAATTAGCATTGTCTACTTCTAAGGAACGATGATCAATAGATATTAAATTTATCATGGATAATCTTATAAAGGGCAGAAAAATTATACATTTTTGTTGATGGTACATAGTGACGAGCTTTAGGCAATTTTTTGTTTAGTAAATGCGAAATTCTATCCATAATAAACCTTTTACTCAACAGCCCACCACTATACTGGTGGATATCATGGGTTCGGATAGGGGTGTTCTGGTCCAAGATAGAGAGTTCGCCGATTAAGTTCTGCAAGGCCTGGGTTTTGCTCCTTGCATGCCCGCAGTCTCGGCACTTGATTTGTTTGTAAGACGGATAAGTGTCCAAAGATCCGCACTTGTAGCACAGGATCCCCGGGGGCAAGTCCCGATAATCAAAAGCATAATTTTTGTGGTAAGGATTGTCGGTTTCAAACCGCTTTATTTTTTCCAACAAGTTTGACGGGTTCTTTTTATAAGAGGCGCCTTGTAGGCTTTGGAAATGAAGCTTAAGTTCGTTGCGCATCAAGACATCACTAAATTGGTCCCGGTCTTTAAAATAGCAGTCCTTATTGATCATGACCAGATGGTAAGTTGCCTGGCCTTGGTAGCCGATCAAAGACAGCAGGCTGTTAAACCGGGATTTAATGGCCCTCACCTGGTTGAAAGGATTGCTGGCAAGCGGCTGGCCATTGTAGGAAAAAATATCATTTTGGACCTGACAATAAGCCGGATAATTTTTAACCTCGTAAACATGGATATGGCCGGGAGTGATTAAAATGGCATCCAGCTGGGTCAAAGTTCCCAATTCAAAATGAAAATCTGTAAGATAGTCCCAGGAGTCCTGGGCGAAAGTCGAATAAATCTCATCAAATTGCCTTTCGCCAGCAAAACCCTTGATCAGTCGTTGGACATCGCTGGCGAAAGCCTTCGTTCGCAAAGTTTTTACCACTTCTGCCTGCAGTTCTCGGCTAGGCTGCCGAATAAAGTTTAACTTCCTGTCCATCATCTGTTTATTATCTACAGTTCTCGTTTCCAAAATCTCACCTTCTTTTTACCGTTACTAGTATATACGCAAAAAAGGGCTGGCTTTATTTTTATTTTTGAAAAAATTAGCTGACCAACCGAACTTTAAAAAATTTAAGCCAGCTAGGGCAGAAAAAAGGACCCTTCATTTGAACTTGATTTGGGTGTCACCAAGCTCAAATAGTAAGGAAGCCAAACAAAACAGCTACCACTAAAAAGTGACAGCTGCTTTTTTTCTATAAATTTTGCCTGCTCCCCTATTTGCTCTTCACGAAAGTGTCGCCTAGGTATTTAGGAGCTTCAGACTTACCAATGAAGACGACAAGAACGATAATGGTTAAGAGGTATGGAGCAATGTTCAACCAAACTGTCGGAACATCTTGGATGATAGGGATGTAATTACCAGTATTAGCCAAACTTTGGGCGAAACCAAAGAAGATGGCTGCCCCCATAGCCCCAAGAGGGTTCCACTTGCCGAAGATCATGGCTGCTAGGGCCATAAAGCCTTGACCGGTAACGGTTAAGAAACCAAATTCATTGTGGATGGCTTGGGACAGGATGGCTCCCCCTACCCCAGCCAGTAAGCCAGACAGCATGACACCACAATATTTCATTAAGTAAACATTAATCCCCATGGTTTCAGCTGCACGAGGGTGTTCTCCAACTGACCGCAAGCGGAGGCCAAACCGAGTTTTAAAGATGATAAACCAGGCTAAGACGGCTACCAAAACACCCAGGTAGGCTGGTCCTGATGTCCCGGTAAAGAAAATGTCCCCGATAACTGGAATTTGACTGATTAATGGAAAAGTTTGGGAAGGTAAAGGGCGAGGCAGTGGACCTGTTTGAGCGGCTCCATAAATAGCCCGGACCAAAAAGACTGCAAGACCCGGTGCTGCCATGTTAAGGGCGGTACCTGAGATAATGTGGTCAGCCCGGAAGTGGACGGTAGCCAAAGCATGGAGCAAGGAGAAAATTAGACCAGCTAGCCCGCCGACTAAAAGTCCGATCCAGGGGGTCCAAGGACCTAATTGACTGGCAAATTCCAGGTTGAAAACGGCAGAAGCAAAGGCCCCAATGACCATAATACCTTCCAAACCAATGTTGACAATCCCTGAACGTTCAGAAAATGCTCCGCCCAAGGCAGCAAAAATCAAAGGTGCTGCATAAATGAGACTGGAAGACACGATTAATTGTAAAAGCGATAGGACATCCATTAGATTTGACCTCCTTTTTTGCTTGACCGGGTAAATAAGCGTCGGATGATGTAATTAGCACCAATAAAGAAGATGATGCCGGCTACAATTACATCGGCTAGCTCATCCGGCACACCGGCACCATTTGGCATAAAACCGGCCCCAATATTCAAGATCCCAAGTAAAATGGCTGACAAGAAGGTCCCAAATGGGTTGCCTAAGCCAAGTAGACCAACCGCAATCCCGTCAAAGCCTTCTTGAGGCAAGGCAGATTGGACGAAAATATTACGGAAGGTTCCCAGGCCGTGGATGGCCCCGCCCAGACCAGCCAAGGCCCCACTGAGGACCATGGCTAGGATAATATTTTTCTTGGTACTCATTCCAGCGTATTCAGCTGCATCACTGTTCAAGCCAACTGCCCGAAGTTCAAAACCAGCAGTCGTCTGTTTCATCAAGAACCAAAAGAGGACTACACAAAGAATGGCTAGGAAGAAGCCTAAGTTAAGTCGAGACCCAGCTGTCAAATTAGTTAGGAAACCCAGAGCCAAGCTGGCATTCTCACCAACAATTTCGGTCCGGTTCCCCGTAGCTAGCACATTCCGGATCATGTAATTGGAAAAGTGGAGGGCTGTATAGTTCAGCATAATGGTCACAATGACTTCATTGGTACCAAAATAAGCTCGAAGGAAGCCTGCGATCCCAGCCCATAAAGCACCGATCACTAAACCGACCAAGAGGAAGACAGGGACAGCTAGTATTTTCGGCATGTCCGGGAAAAGCAAGGCAAACCAGATGGCAAACAACCAACCCATCAGCAACTGCCCAGACAAGCCAATATTAAAGAATCCTGCCTGGTAGGCCATGTTAAAGCCAAGTCCAGTTAGGGTGAGGACGGTTGCCTGTCTTAAAGCTTCACCGAAGAAATACGGATTGGTTAAGACATTGGATAGCATGGCATTGTAGGCATCAAGAGGGCTGTAGCCAAAGAAAAGCATGATTAAGGCCCCAAGAATAAAACCAAAAACGATGGCAATGAGGGGGATTATAATCGCATGAAGTAAGTTCCTATTTTCTGCTTTGAACATTTTCTGCCTCCCGTCCTTCTTCTTCCTTGACTTGGTCACGGGCTTGGTCGAGGGGAACCCCTGCCATTAACAAGCCCAGTTCACTTTCATTGGTCTGGTCCGCTTGAACTGTTGCAATAATATTGCCATCATACATAACGGCGATCCGGTCTGAAACATTTAAGACCTCATCCAGTTCAAAACTCATGAGCAAGACTGCCTTACCTGAGTCTCTCTGTTCCACCAAACGTTTGTGGATATATTCGATGGCTCCAACATCCAAGCCCCGGGTTGGTTGGGCTGCAATCAAGAGTTCGGGATTACGGTCCATTTCCCTTGCAATAATGGCTTTTTGCTGGTTACCACCTGACAAGGCTTGGGCTTTTTCCTTAGGTCCTTGTGAGCGAACGTCAAACTCATCAATCAAACGCTCAGCATGTTCCTTGATGCTGTCATGATCGAGGATACCGCCACTGGAGAAAGGAAGTTGATAATAGCTTTGTAGGACTAAATTTTCCTCCAGGGTCATGTCCAGGATTAAGCCGTAGCGTTGGCGGTCTTCTGGAATGTGGCCGAGGCCTTGTTCGGTAATTTGTCTGGGCTTTTTGTTCTTAATATCAAACTTGTTGAGGTTGATTTCGCCTGATTCAATGGGTTTTAAACCTGCGATAGCCTGGATCAATTCGCTTTGGCCATTGCCGTCTATACCAGCAATCCCTAAAATTTCACCGGCTCGGATATCAAGGCTTAAACCCTTGACTGCTTCCAGACCTCTGGAATCTTTGACCACTAAGTCTTCAAGAGATAGGACGATTTCCTTACGCTTGGCTGGCTTTTTATCCACCCGGAAATTAACCGACCGACCCACCATCATATCAGCTAGGGCTTGGCTGGAAGTCGATTTAACGTCAACCGTATCGATACTTTGACCCCGGCGAATAACCGTACACCGGTCAGCCACCTGCTTAATTTCATCTAATTTGTGGGTGATGAGGATGATGGACTTGCCTTCAGCGGTCATGTTCCGCATAATCTCCATCAATTCTTCTATTTCTTGGGGGGTTAAAACGGCGGTTGGCTCATCTAAAATTAAGATATCTGACCCACCGTAAAGGGCCTTGATAATTTCCACCCGCTGCTGCATGCCGACTGAAACATCCCGGACGACAGCCTTGGGGTCGACCTTCAGGCCGTAGCGGTTGGACAGGTCTTCGATCCGTTTACGGGCAGCCTTTTGGTCTATGTAGCCAAACTTGTGCTCTTCCCGACCCAACATGATATTTTCGGTAATAGTAAACTTATCGACTAGCATAAAGTGTTGGTAGACCATGCCGATTCCGTATTGGCGGGCTTTTTCGGGTGAAGAGATGGATACCTTTTCCCCTTTAACCCGAATCTCCCCACTAGTGGGTTCCAGTAGGCCAGATAATATATTCATTAGGGTAGACTTGCCTGCCCCATTCTCTCCGAGCAAGGCGTGTACTTCCCCTTTTTTGACTTGCAAATTTACCTTGTCATTGGCCTTAAAGTCACCAAATTTTTTGGTGATATCGACCATTTCAATGACATTCTCATTTTGAGCCAAAAGAATCCCTCCTTAACTTCCTTGCTTCTATAGTATAACTTTCTCAAAAAAAGCGCTAGCCTTAAATGAGACTAGCGCTTCATTTTTTGCTCAAGACTTAGCCTTAACCCAGTAGGACCTGGGCAAAAACTCTTAATCAGTTCCTATTCTTCAGAATCCCATTCTTGGGAGAATTCAGGCACTTCAATTTCACCATCTAGAATTTGTTGGCGGACATTTTGAACTTCTTCCCAAACATCAGCTTCCATGTTCCCTTCGACAATATCTACACCATCATTGGCTAGACCGTATTGGATGTTTTCACCACCAGGGAAACCTTCGGACTGGGTTTGTTCAACTGAAGAAACGATGGCATTGCCAACTTCTTTAATGGTAGAAGTCAAGGTTAAATTACCACCAGACCATTCACCTTCAGCTTCTTGGTCCCGGTCTACTCCGATAACCCATAATTGTGTGTCAGACACGTCTTCCATCCGGTTACGAGCTTCAGTAAACAAGCCGTTCCCTGCAGCACCAGCTGCGTGGAAAATAATATCAGCCCCAGAAGAGTACATGCCGTTAGCGATTTGTTGGGCTTGGGCTGCATCCCCAAAGGACTCAGCATATTGAACGTCCACTTCAATGGTGTCGTCCACGTGTTCAACACCAGCTAAAAAGCCAGTTTCGAAGCGGTCAATAATTGGACTTTCAATACCGCCGATAAAACCAACTTGACCGGTTTCAGTAGTCAAGGCCGCTGCCACACCAGCTAGGAAAGAAGCTTCATGGTCTCCAAAGTTAAGGGAAACCACATTGTCCAAGTCAACTTCATCGTCTACGATACCAAAGTATTGGTCTTCATTTTGTTGGGCGATCTCTTCAATTGAGTCCCGGAGCATAAAACCGATACCGTAAACGATATCGTAGCCCCCTTGGATGGCCTGGTTCAAGTTAGGGACAAAGTCAGAAGTATCATCAGATTGGAAGTAAGTAGATTCATTGCCGGTTTCGTCTGACCACTCTTGCATCCCTTCCCAAGCAGATTGGTTAAAGGACCGGTCGTCAACCCCACCTTCATCGGTAACCATGGCAATGGAAAAATCACCACTTGCTTGGTCACCACCGCCTTCTTGACCTTGGTCTTGTTCTTGGTTTTGGGCTTGGTCTTGGTCTGGGTTTTCACCAGCATCCTGTCCTTGGCAAGCTGCTAAAAGCATTGAAGAAGCAGCTAGGCCTAAAAGGCTTTTTAATTTTCTTGACATCATAAACCTCCATCAATCTATTTAATGTAAATTTTTTGTAACGCTATAAGTATCATACTTTCAATAGCAAGAAATGTAAAGGTTTTTTTATACAAAAGCAGAAAAAATAATCAGTTTGTTTTCGCTTACATTGTTATGAAATAGACAAGCTTGGTCAAAAATGACTAAAAAACGAACAATGCATTAATCATTTAATGCATTGTTCGTTTCATATTTTTTCTTCTGGCAGTCATTTTACAACATACTAGCCTGAATCTTTCATTTAGTCCGAAAATCCCTCTGCCCTACTTTTTACCTTTGGGAATTTGACAAAGCATCCATTTTGAATCAGGTTAGCCCGGTCTAGTCTGCTGGATCAGCTGGGTCTTCAGAAACTTGGTTAGGACTTGGGTCATCTGGGTCTGAATCTAGGCTTTCAAGGAGGACTTGTCGGGGTTTAGACCCTTCATGGGGACCGACTACGCCCCGGGCTTCCATTTCATCGACAATCCGGGCAGCCCGGTTGTAGCCAATTTTAAACCGGCGTTGGAGGAGAGAAATGCTAGCTGTTTGCAATTCCACCACCATTTCCACCGCATCTTGGTAGTATTCGTCCTCTGGTTCTTCTTGGCCAGATGAGTCTTGGTCAGTTGGAATCATTTCCTCAATGTAATTGGCATCCTGCTGGTTTTTGACGTGGTTGACGATCCGGTTGACCTCATCATCGGAAATGAAGGCCCCTTGGACCCGGCTGGCCTTGTTGGCTCCCATGGGCTGGTAGAGCATGTCGCCCCGGCCCAGTAATTTCTCAGCCCCGTTGGAGTCCAAAATGGTCCGGGAGTCAGTCCCGGAAGAAACAGCAAAGGCCATCCGGGAAGGGATGTTAGCCTTGACCACTCCCGTAATGACATCCACACTGGGTCTTTGGGTGGCTAAAATCATGTGGATTCCCGCTGCCCGGGCCATTTGAGCTAGTCGAGTGATGGCATTTTCTACTTCATTAGAAGCTACCATCATCAAGTCAGCCAACTCATCGACAATGACCACAATATAAGGCAAGGGCAAGCCTGCCTCCCCATCTTTTGCCTGGTTTTTCTCTTGGATAAACTCATTGTAGCTTGCCATGTTCCGAGTCCCAGAGGCAGCAAATAATTCATACCGTCTTTCCATTTCTTGGACCACCTTGTGTAAGGCCTGGGCCGCTTTTTTAGGGTTGGTTACCACTGGGGTCAAGAGGTGGGGAATTCCATTATAAATGTTCAATTCTACCATTTTAGGGTCAATCATCATCAACTTCACTTCATTGGGTTTGGCCTTGAGAAGGATACTGGCAATAATTCCATTAATGGCAACCGACTTACCGGACCCGGTAGCCCCCGCAATCAAGAGGTGGGGCATCTTGGCCAGGTTGGCGATCTGAATATTACCGGCGATATCCCGGCCAATCGCCACTTCCAAGGGGTCAGTAGAGTCCTCTGAGCTGCCCTCAACCACTTCACGGAAGGAGACCATGTTAACGTGGTTATTAGGAACTTCAATCCCAATCACTGCCTTGCCCGGTATGGGGGCTTCCATCCGGATATCCTTGGCAGCCAAGGCCAGGGCAATATCATTGGAAAGATTGACGATTTTAGACACCTTGACCCCGGTAGCTGGTTGGATTTCATACTTGGTCACTGCTGGGCCAAGGTTGGCCTTGACAACCTTGGCATCCACCCCAAAGCTTTGGAAGGTGTCTTCCAGCTTCTTAACATTGGCTTCAATTGTATTGAATTCTTGGCTTTGGTCTTGGTCTGGCACTGGGTCTAGCAAGCTTAGAGGCGGTAGTTTGTAATCTGTATTTTCCTCCTCACTGATGTCCAAGTCACCAATGTCCGAGTTGGCATTGTCTTCTTCTTGACTTCTTTCTTTTTGAAGCGGGCTAGCCTGTTCTTGCCCCTCAGTATCAGGCTTGTCCTGGTGGCTGGCTGCAGGACCCCCATAGACGGATTCAATTTCTAGTGCAGATTTTTCTTGACTAGTTTCTTGGCTAGCTGATGCTGCTTCCTGGGCCATGAGGTCTTTAGCTGAACTAGCTTGACGGTTAGCCTTGGGATCCTCTTTTGCTTGAGATTGCTTGCTGGTTTTGGCCTTTTTAGACTTGCTTTTTTTTGAAGCTTGCTTGCTCTTGGCTCTAGAAAAGACTTGGTTCAACCACTTACCGGCTTGGACCAAGCTATCTCGAGTAGATTCCAAAAATATATTGTAGGAAAAGTCGCCCAGGGTCATAATCCCAACAAAGAGGGATAGGAAGATAACCAGGAAGGTCCCTGGAGAACCCAGGAGTAATTGGAAGACTTCAAAAAATCCGGCCCCGATGATTCCCCCTCCCAGATTCAATTCAATGGTATTGGTTAAAACCTCTTGGCTTATGGCCTGCCAGGTCAGGTTGGTTAAGCTGGTCTCGCCTCCCACGAAATCACGGAAATAATGCCAGTGCATAAAGATTAAAACAGATAGGTAGACCAGTAAAAAACCCAGGTTAACCCGGTTGGTCAGTTTGGGGAACTTTCCTTTAAAAATAGCATAGAGACCAATAAAGATAATGGCCCCAGCCAGGATGATATAAGACTCCCCAGTTAAGGCCCTTAAGATATTAGCCAGGAAAGTACCTAGAAAACCAAATTGGCCTACTGCAAAGGCACTGACTAAAACAAGGACGATGCCTATGACTTCTGTTGGAAATTGTCTTTTTTTACGTCGCTTACTGCTTCGACGTCTTTTTTTTGCCATCTTGCATGTCTCCTAATCTACGTAATCGAAATTATTATAGCATGAATACCAGGTCGAATAAATATAACAGCCAGGTCACCAAGGGAAGTTCAGCTTCCCCTTATTTAATAAGACTAGCTAACTTCATTCAAGTGTCGCATCATAAGCAAGGCCAACTCCCCCCTACTTAATAAGACCTATGCGCCACCGAGCTTAGAAAGATAAGTCTTGAGCCAACTTCACCTGCTTAAAAAGGCCGGTCACTAAAATTTTGAACAGAAATACCAAAAATGAAATGAAATGACAGCCGATTTTCCTTATAATGGATAAAATGATGCAAAGGAGTGTCTCTCATGTCTTCTATTCTAGATAATTTTTTTGATAAAGGAAAAAACCGAAAGTCAAATGGCCAAGTCAGCTACCTGAATGACCGACCAAGCGGGGATGGCCAGGTCAAAATCACCGCCCAAATTACTGGCCAGGTCCAGGGAGTGGGCTTCCGTTTTTCTACCCAACAGGCAGCCCAAGAGTTAGGCGTTGGTGGCCTTGTCCGTAATGAAAGTGACGGCAACGTCTATGTGGAAGCTAATGCTGACCCTGAAACCATGGATGAATTTATCGAACGGCTCCGACTCGGCCCTTCCCCAGCAGCCCAGGTGGACCGAGTTGAAGTCACCTATGCCCCTGACCTTAAGGAAAGAGACAAATTCACCCAAGCCAATTGAAAAAATCCCTCCAATCAGCTATGATAAGGCTTGTGGCTTTAGGCCCAACCATACTATAGATAAAGGGTGAAGCAAATTTGAAAAAGAAATATAAAAGATGGTTGTTTGCTGCGAGTCTTGTCCTAACAACCCTCTTCTTATCTGGCTGTATGCGGTTGGATGAGAACAATGAGCCAGTAGGATTTTTCTCTGAATTGATGTACGACTACTTGGTAGTCCCCATGGAGGCTCTCTTGGACTGGCTGGGTGGCTTCTTTGGTAACTATGGTTTGGCGATTATTGCCATTACCGTTATCATCCGGATCATCCTCCTGCCAATTACCTTAAACCAACAAAGATCCATGATGAAGTCTCAGATCCAGATGGCGGATATCAAGCCGATTATCGACGAGATCCAAGCTGACTTAAAGGAAACCAAGGACCCAGCCCGTAAGCAAGAATTGAACGAAGAGTTGATGCAAGTTTACCGGGACAATGATATCAATGTCTTCGGGCAAATGGCAGGCTGCCTGCCCCTCTTTATCCAAATGCCCATCTTCATTGCTATCTTCCATGTCTTCCGCTACTCTGAAGCCATCGCTTCAACTGAATTTTTAGGCATCCAACTAGGGTCTCCCAGCATCCTCCTAGCCCTCATTACGGGTGGCCTCTACTTTATGGAGTCCAAGATGATGCAAAAACGAATGCCAGACCAAGCCCCTGGTGGCGGTGGCATGACCCTTATGATGCCCGTTATGATGGTCTTTATTGCCATAACCTCTCCTTCAGGCTTAACCCTCTACTTCTTGACCTCAGGTATCTTAGGCATCCTCCAATCCTACTACTTAAACAACTTCTTTAAACCCAAACTTGAAGCCCAATTGAAGGAAAAATATGGGGACAAAAAAGTTGTTGGTCGGCGACAAAGACCAAAAACCCAAACCTCAACTAGCCAAGCTGGCTCAGTCAGTGGCCAAGACAAGCAAGAAGACAAACTGGCTAAACAAAAACAGCGAAACCGAAACCGGAACAAGGGTAAACAAGACCACCACCGGTCCCAGCAATAGTTAAGACACAAAAAGCTTTGAGCACGAGCTCAAAGCTTTTTCTTTATTCTTTTTTCTGCCCCTTTGAATCAGTGAAGTCTTGGTCTTTAGCCTGGTTTTGAAGGAGTTTTAATTCAATACGGAAGACGGACCCGCGGCCGGGGACACTGTCGACCGAAATAGTGCCGCCGTAACCATTGATCAATTGTTTGGCTATGGACAGACCCAAACCATTCCCGCCTTTTTCCCGGCTTCTAGCCTTGTCCACCCGGTAGAAGCGGTTAAAGATCTTCTGGCTATCTTCTTCACTGATGCCTTCACCAAAGTCTTGGACGGCTATTTGGACCCGGTCGCCACTGGTCGCCAAAGACAGGTGGACTTCCTTACGGTCCTTGGAGTATTTGACGGCATTGTCTAAGAGGATGATCAAAACCTGCTCTAAATGGTTGCGGTACATATTGACAATGGCTTCCCCTTCCACATCAATATCCAGGTTAAAAGTAAAGTCTTCATGAACCAATTGGAAGTTATTGTGAAGTTGAGAGACCAACTGCTTGACATCAGTCCGCTCATCCTTGTACTGGATATCTACTTGGACAGCCCGAGACAAGTCCAGCATTTCTTGGACCAGGCTTTTCATCCGTGAAATTTCTTGGACGGAAGCTTGGATGGACTCTTCTAAGATCTCAGGGTCATCCTTGCCCCAACGCTCCAATAAGTTTAAGTGGCCTTCCACGATAGCTACTGGTGTCCTTAATTCATGGGAGACATCTTCAACAAATTGCTTTTGACTGTCAATGTTCTTTTGCATCCGGTCAATCATCTGGTTGTAGATGCTGGCTAATTCAGCCAATTCATCTGAACCTGCTACTTTCAAGCGTTTTTCTGATTCCGGCTCCTTGATGATCCCAGCCATGGCATTTTTTAAGCGCCGGATAGGGCTCAAAAAGCGGTCAGAAATAAAGAGGCCTAAAAAGACACTGAGGACAACCACTAAAAGGCCGATAAAGAAAATGCTAGAGATTATCTGGCTAATCACATGGTGGAAGCTGGCCAAATTATTGATAATTTGAATATAGCCGATTCTTTCCTGGCTGGTCTCTGACACCAAGGGCTTGACCCCCATCAAGGAAAAATTAGGGTCATCACTGACGGGGCGGAGGATAAACTTATTGGTCACCTGGAAGGGGTAGTCATTGGCACCAATGGCGTAGACTTCTTTGCCATCTAAATCGAACAAGCGTAAGCTCAACTTGGAGATGGCCCCCTCCCTATCTCCAGACCGGGAGTCAGCTTGGTCATACCGGTCTCTGAAGGTGTTCACCGCCACTTGTTGATCTCTAACCAGGTTATCAATATTCTCCTCGGTCACTTCTTCCTGGAGGGGCTTTAAGACCTCCTCGGCATTCCCCATGGCAATTTCAATTTCCTGGCTTTCCTTGTCTAAGACCACCTGTTGGGTCGAATAATAAACCAGCATGGCAAAGATCAAGTAGACAAAAATGATCGTTGCCGAGATGATAAGGGACCATTTCCACTTAATAGAGAGTCGCTCAATATTCAGCCCTCTCCCCTTTAGTTTCATGTCCGCATCACATAACCGGTACCTCGAACCGTTTGAATATAACTTTCGCCAGTTGGACGGTCAATCTTGTTTCGAAGGTAGCGGATATAAACATCGACGACATTGGTTTCAATGTCCGATTCATAGCCCCAAACTTCATTCAATAGTTTTTCCCGTGATAGAACCACGTCCACATTTTCCATCAGTTCAACCAAAAGTTCGTATTCCCGCTTGGTGAGTTCAATGACTTCATCATCGCGGCGGACAATCCGGTTTTCTTTCTCAACCACCAAGTCCCGGTATTCCAAGATAGTCTTTTGCTTTTCTTGGATGGAAGACTCGATGTCGATACGGCGGAAAAGTGCCCGCATCCGGGCTAATAATTCTTCAATAGCAAAGGGCTTGACCAAATAGTCATCTGCCCCGTGGTCAAAACCAGACACCCGGTCAATAACGGAGTCACGGGCGGTCATCATGATAATGGGAACCTCACTTACTTGGCGGACCCGGCGAGCTACGTCGATCCCGTTTAATTCCGGCAACATCAAGTCAAGCAAGATAACATCCCAATCTTCTCCATTGAGTGCTGCTTGCAAGCCAGACCGGCCGTCAAATTTTACGGTTGGGGCAAAGCCTTCGTGCTTGAGTTCCAACTCAACGAAACGAGCCAAGTTCTTTTCGTCTTCAATGATTAATACTTTTTTCATTACTCTACTCCTATACTAAAATTTTGCTATTATCATAGGGGTGATTCCTCTTATATTCTATCACATTTCCAAACCGAAATTCACCTATATCTTAACATCAAATTAAAAAGTTTGGGGCAATTTTCCCCAAACTTTTTTGAAAATATTTTGAATTCATGGCAAAAACTTACTTTTTTATAGTAATTGCTTGGCCTGAATCCTAGTCGTCTGCGACTACTTCCCCTTGGTCGCCATACCAATCAAAGTGGTAACGACCTGGCTTGTCCACTCTCTCATAGGTGTGGGCCCCAAAGTAGTCTCTTTGAGCTTGGATGATATTGGCTGACAATCGTTCAGACCGGTAGCTATCGTAGTAGGCAATTGCGGATGAAAAGGCTGGAATTGGGATGCCAGCTTGGACAGCATGGCCTACAATTTGACGAAGGGCAGGCTGGTAGGCAGAGACAATGTCTTTAAAGTAGTCATCCAAGATAAGGTTCTTTAGGTCTTCCTGATTGTCATAGGCTTGTGTGATGTCTTCTAAGAACCGGGCCCGGATAATGCAACCCGCCCGGAATATTTTGGCAATTTCACCTAAATGCAGGTCCCAGCCGTATTCCTGGGAGGCATTAGCCATTTGGGAAAATCCTTGGGCGTAACTCATGATCTTGCTAAAGTAAAGGGCCTGGCGGAGTTTTTCCAAAAAGTCGTTCTTGTCTCCCGTAAATTGACTAGCTTCAGGCTTAGGCAGGATTTGAGAGGCAGCCGACCGCTCTTCCTTGAAGGCCGAAATATAGCGAGCGAAGACGGATTCAGTAATCAAAGGTAGGGGTTGGCCTAGGTCGAGGGCGGACTGGGAGGTCCACTTACCGGTCCCCTTGTTTCCTGCCCGGTCTAGGATCACATCTACCATGTAGTCTCCGCTTCCCGGGTCCTTCTTGGTCAGGGCATCAGCGGTTAACTCAATTAAGAAGGAGTCCAATTCGCCTTCATTCCATTCTTTGAAAGTTTGGGCCATTTCTTCATTGGTCATGCCCAAATAGTCCTTCATAATAGTATAAGACTCACCAATCAGCTGCATGTCCCCGTACTCAATCCCATTGTGGACCATTTTGACATAGTGGCCAGCACCGTCAGGCCCGATATAGGTCACACAAGGCTGGCCATCAGATGGGGCCTTGGCTGCAATATCTTCCAAGATTGGTGCGACCAGGTCGTAAGCTTCTTTTTGGCCTCCTGGCATGATCGAGGGTCCTTTTAAGGCGCCTTCCTCGCCACCGGAAACCCCTGTCCCGATAAAGTTAATCCCTGCCTGGCTTAATTCCTTGCTTCTTCTCATGGTATCTTGGTAGTTGGTATTCCCCCCATCAATCAAGATATCACCCTGGTCCAGGTGGGGGAGCAGGGATTCAATGGTCGCGTCAGTGGCATAACCAGCCTTGACCATCAACATGATCCGGCGGGGTTTTTCGAGCGAATCGACAAAATCTTCAATGGTATAAGTCGCTTGGATATTCCGGTCAGGGAACTGGTCTTTGACAGCCCGGGTCTTGTAGTCAGACCGGTTGTAAATGGAAACGGAATAACCCTTGCTCTCCACATTCAAGGCCAGGTTCCGTCCCATCACTGCCATCCCAATCACACCAAATTCTTGTTTGTCCAAATCATCTTCTCCTCTCAAGATTGCTTTCGTATTTAGACTCTTCTTTATTATAAATAAGATCTCAAGGCTTAGCAATTTTTCTTTCCCTTGTCAAGAACTTGGCACACCAATTGACTAAATCACAAGATTGTCAACTTGACAAGACTAGGAGTCTTTCGCTAAACTAAGCTTATCCATGTAAAAGAGGTGATGACATGTCTTCTGAGCCAAGCCACAAAACCGATAAAAAAACCAAAAAAGACATTAATAAACAAGCTGAAAAGAAAGCTAAAAAAAGTGGTACTTCTACCTTTGTCAAGGGCTTTATCATCTTTATCTCCATTGCCATGGTAGTCCCACTTTTAGCTAGCTTGATCTTCCAACTCTTTTAAAGAGGCAATCGAGGCAGGAGTCCGTTTTTGGGACCCTGCCTTTTTGTTTTTTATTAGTATCATTATTGGGGCTCTTCCCTTTAGCCATTTTAAGGCTAAAGGCCTTTTTTGAGTAATTCCCGGGCTGCAGACAGACTAGCTGGCGTGGTTTGGTCTCCAGACAGCATACGGGCAATTTCTTCCACCCGGTCTTCTTCAGACAAATGACTCACTTGGGTCTTGGTCCGGTCCCCTACTATTTGTTTGTTGATGTAGAGGTGTTCATCGGCAATCGCCGCAACTTGAGGCAGGTGGGTAATGCATAAGACTTGGGACTGGTCCGAAACCCCGTGGATTTTTTTGGCAATCGCCGAGGCTACCCGACCAGAGACCCCCGTGTCCACCTCATCAAAGATAATAGAGGTAATACCTTGGGAACTAGAAAAAATCGTCTTCATGGCTAACATCATCCGGGACAATTCCCCACCAGAAGCTACCTTGTTGAGGGGCTTCAAAGGCTCTCCCGGGTTGGTCGAAATATAAAAGGCCAGAGTGTCAAAACCATTGGCATTCATATTCTCCAGCTGGGCCGGTTTTTTAAATTCAACCGAAAATCGGGCCTTGTCCATGTAGAGCTCTGCTAGTTGGTCAAGGACAGCTTGCTCCAATTGCTCCGCCTGGTCTTGGCGGACCTGGTGGAGTTTTTGACCCAGGTCGACCAGGTCAGCTTCCAAACTGTCGACCTGGTTTTGAACCTGGTCGATATTGCCTTCATTATGTTTTAAATTATAGAGCTCTTCTGAAGCATTGTGGTAATAGGTCAAGACTTCACTAATGGTGTCCCCATACTTCCGTTTCAGCTCTTGGATCGACTTGAGCCGGTCTTCAATTTCATACAGACGGCCTTCATCAAATTCCATCTGGTCCAGCTCATTTAAAATATCGGAACTCGCCTCTTGGACCTGGTAAAAAAGTGAAGACAGGGTGTCCGATATGGCTTCATAGTCCTTGTTGACCGATGCAATATCGGACAACTCTTCCATGGCCATTCCTAATTTTTCCACGGCATTGCCTTCAGAAGCCTGCAAGGCATCATAGCTTAATTGGAGAGACTGGGAAATCTTGTGGAAGTTGGCTAGCTTGCGGGATTCAGCTTCCAATGCCTCATCCTCTCCTTCTTCCAAGTTGACAGCCTCAATTTCCTTGACTTGAAATTCCAACATGTCAATCCGTTGGGCATACTCTTTTTCATTGGCCTGCCATTGTTGTAGTCTTTTTTTGACTTTTAGGTATTCTTCCCGCTTGGCCTGGAAGACTTGCTTCAAGTCCTTGATTGCTTCACCAGCGTAATTATCCAATAGCTCAATATGCTGGTCCGCCTGCATGAGCTCTTGGTGCTCATTTTGGCCATGGATATCAATCAAGTTGGAAGCGATTTCTTTTAAATTAGCCACAGTGACCATAGACCCATTGACCCGGCAAACATTCCGGCCACTGGCAAAAATTTCCCGCTGGATCAATAGAATATTGTCTTCTAAGCTGATGCCAAATTGGTCCAAGATGGGGGTGAATTTATCCGGGTTCAGGACCAAAAATTCACCTTCTAGTTGGCACTTTTTAGCCCCGTGGCGGACAAATTCTGCCGAGCCACGACCACCAGCCAAGAGACCAACCGCATCAATGATAATGGACTTGCCGGCCCCAGTTTCTCCGGTTAAGACCGTCATCCCATCATAGAAATTCAGATCCACTTCCTCAATGATAGCAAAATCTTTAATATGCAAGTCTTGAAGCATGTCATTCCTCCTGACTAGCTTGCTTGTCAACGAGATCTAGCGAAAGAGCTTAGACCTTATTATATTATTTGCAAACTCTCCTTCAAGTCTTAACCCAGATCTTGGGAAAATTCTTCATGAAGCAATTTATAGCCTAACCTTTAAGTCATATCCCAAAGCTTGGGGCAAAAATTCCTTTTAAAGCCAATTGTAGCCGTATCCTCAAGCCTAAGATCAAGGCTTGGATAAAACAATTCTTCATTAAACATTGACTTAGAGGTCTAAAGACTGGTCAATGGCCTGGTCAATCATGGGTTGAATATTTCGGTCTTGGTCACTGGCATTACGGAGGAGGGCGATGAACTCAATATTCCCCTTGCCCCCCTTGATGGGTGAAGCTAGGAGGCCAAGGAGGCAGTAGTGGAGCTTAGTCATAAAGGCGGTCGTAGCCTCCAGTACCTTGCGGTGGACTCCTGGATCCAATACCAGGCCACCCGGTTGGACATCTTCCTTGTCAGCTTCAAACTGGGGCTTGATCAAGGCAACTGCCAAGTGACCAGGCGGCAAGATCTGGGCCAAGTTTTCTAAAATGGGATATAAGGATATAAAAGACACATCCATCACAGCTAGGTCGGGTTGGCCCGCTCGAAAGTCACTTAACTTGCAGTCCTTAAAATTGGTCTGTTCCATTACAATGACCCGGTCGTCCTGGCGCAAGGACCAGACAAGCTGGTTGGTTCCCACATCCAGGGCATAAACCAGTCCTGCCCCATGCCTTAAGGCCACATCGGTAAACCCCCCTGTTGAAGACCCAATGTCTAGGATAATTTTACCCTCAAAGTCTAAGTCAAAGCTGTCAATAGCCTGCTTGAGCTTGAGTCCACCTCGGCTGACATAGGGGTGGTCGGGGCTTTTGATATAAAGCTGGGTTCCTTCTTTGACCTGGTAGCCAGGAGTTGGGACTTGGCTTTCCTTTACGGTATACACCCGACCCGCCATGATAAGGGCTTGGGCCTCCTTGAGGTCGTCCAGGAGGTCTTGGTCTAACATGGCTTGGTCTGCCCGGATCTTCTTAGCCATCCCAGTCACCTTCTAGGTTTAAGCTTAAGATAAAACTTTCTAAGATGGACTTGTCAAAATGACTGGCCTTTTCAATTTCTTTCAATAGTTCTAAGCAAGAATGCAAAGACTGAGCCAGCTGGTCTTTGGCCCCTTGGATACCAAGTAAGCTAGGGTAAGTCGACTTGCTTAAGTCTTGGTCCGACCCCCTAGGCTTGCCTAAGTCACTAGAGCTAGCGGTCAGGTCCAAGATATCATCTCGGACCTGGTAGGCTAAACCCACTTCCAGGCCCAATTCACCTAAAAGCTGGCAGGTATCTGGGTCTTTTTGGGCAATCAGTCCGGCCCCCTCCAGGGTAAAACGCAAGAGTTGCCCGGTCTTTTTGGCATGGATGTCCGAGACTTGGTCAAGAGAGAGGTCTTCTCCTTCGCCAGCCAAGTCTAAAGCCTGGCCTAAAACCATTCCACTAGGACCAGCCGTTTGACTCAAGAGCTGGGTCAATTTAATCTTGGTCGGATCACTAACCGGAGTCGATAAGATAAGCTCAAAGGCCAGGGTCAACAAACCATCTCCCGCCAAGATGGCTAGACCCTCCCCATACTTTTTATGGTTACTGGCCTGCCCCCTTCTTATATCATCATCATCCATGGCAGGTAAATCGTCATGGATTAAAGAATAGGTATGGATTAATTCGACTGCCCCAGCAGCAGGATAGCCTAGCTGGGGGTTAAAGCCAAAAGAAGCCAAGCAGGCTAAAAGCAAAAGAGGCCGGACCCGTTTACCAGGTGAATAAAAGGAGTAGGCCATGGCTTCTCGCAGGGCCGTTTTGCCTAAATGAGAAAAAAGTCCTTCTAGGTAGGACTCAAAGGATTGGCTTTCCCGGTCCTTAAAAGTGGTAAAATCCATTTGATCCTCCTATTCCTTCTCCTCTAAGTCGGCTCCGTCTTCCCCCTGGTCTTCCTTCATGACTTCAAAGAGCAATTGGTCGGCTTGGTCTAGTTCTTGCTTTAGTTTCCGACTCAACTGAATGCCTTTTTGGAACTTGTCCAAGGCTTCTTCTAGGGGGATATCCCCTTGTTCAAGCCGGTCAACAATTTGCTCTAACTCTTTAAGGGAGGCTTCAAAATCCAAATCCTCTTGAGCTTTGGCTTCCTGGAGGTCTTGTGGCTGATTTTCATTGGTCATGTTTGTCTACCCCTTTCTCTTTCCTGATGCTTAGGATCTTGGTTTCTAGCTGGCCGTCAGCTAGTCTGACGGTTAGATTTTGGTCCTTACTTGCCTGGTCAACACTTCTGAGAACATGGCCTTCCTGGCTAGCATAGGCATAACCCCGGCTCAATATCGCAAGCGGTGACAGGTGGTCTAAGGCTTGGGTTAATTGGGCTAGGTCCCGGTGTTTTTGATCCTGGATATCCTTCATATTCTGGTCTAGCTGGTCTTTGAGGGACTGGCTTCTGAGCTTCAAGGCTAGGATATATTTTTGGAAATGGTCAGGATTGATGGTCTGGTCTATTTCATCTATTGCCCGCTTATAATGGGCTAAGATCTGACGGAAACTTCGGTAAAGGCCACTGGTTAAGTGGTCAATATTTTGGATATAGCCTTCATATAAGCGGTTAGGCTGCTTGAAGATATAAGATTTATGGATGCGGTCCAGGGCCTGGCGACGGTTTTCAACCAGGCGGCGGGCATGGTGGTGTAAAAGGCGGGTATATTCTAAAATTTGGTTGTTGATATCACTGAATAATGGAACAGCAAGTTCAGCTGCAGCTGTTGGAGTGGCTGCCCGGACATCTGCTGCCAAGTCAGACAGGCTAGTGTCCGTTTCGTGACCGACGGAAGAAATAATAGGTGTTTGGGCTTGGTAAATGGCCCGGACAACCTTCTCATCGTTAAAACCCCACAAGTCTTCGATGGATC
Organism: Alloiococcus otitis ATCC 51267; assembly: GCF_000315445.1. Lineage (GTDB taxonomy): Bacteria > Bacillota > Bacilli > Lactobacillales > Carnobacteriaceae_A > Alloiococcus > Alloiococcus otitis. Next base: position 92,911 of record NZ_JH992961.1, on the reverse strand, counting down.
CACCACCCCGTCCAACTATAATCGTATCAAAGCTGGCAGATTCATCCGCCCTGCGGATATTTTTAACGATAGACGAAATAGCTGACTTGCCTTGGACTCTAGTCGGGAATAAGACCAGTTCAACAAGGGGATAGCGTCTCTCTAGGGTCGTTTTAATGTCCTGGATGACAGCCCCGCTCTCACTAGTGACCGCTGCTATCCGCTTGGGGAATTTAACCAGGGGCTTTTTGTGGTCTGACCTAAACAAGCCTTCCTTTGCTAGAGCTTTTTTGGTCTGTTCTAAAGCTTGGTAGAGGGCCCCTACTCCATCTGGCTGGATGTCACTCACGACTATTTGGTAGGTTCCCCGCGGGCCATAGGTCGATACCCGTCCCTGGATCAAAACACTCATCCCATCTTCAATCTTGAACTTGACCCTTTTAGCATTGGACCGGAAGAGGACAACAGAAATGACATTCTGGTCATCTTTTAAGCTGAAATATTGGTTGGCATTAGGCCTATTCCGCCCTGAATTAGAAACCTCACCCTTAATGTAGACCGTCCCTAGATAGGGGTCCTGGTCAAATTTCCGTTTGATGTATTGACTTAATTGGCTGACCGTTAAGTACTCGTAATCCACATGACCACCCTTTCACTGGCTAAAAGGGGCTGTGACTGGTCAGTCAAAGCCCCTTATTCTAGCTTATTTGCCTGCTTCCTTGCTGTCTAAAATGGCCTGCAAGACCCCATTGATAAATTTGCTGGACTTGTCATCATTAAAACGCTTGGCTAGCTCTATGGCTTCATCAATAACCACACTAGGGGCTAGGTCCTCTTGGAAGAGAAGTTCATAACTCGCAACTTGCAAGATGACGTGGTCGGTTTGGTCAAGTCGGTTTAAGCTCCGTTTTTTTAGCTGGGGGCCAATCTGCTTGTCCAAATATTCTTCATGGTCCAAGACCCCGGCAGTTAAGGTCAGCAAATAATCCAAGGCATCCTGGACAATAGCTTTAGTCTGGTATTCTTCTGGCAAGTTCGCTTGGACCAGGTCCCCTAAACTGGCTTGGTCACTTGCTTCTCCCTGGCTAGCCAAAACCTGAATCAAGGCCTGGTCCAAGGAGACTTGGGGCCGGCTCGCCTTGAGGTAAAGGCTTTGATAGGCTTTTTCCCGGACAATACTCCGGACAGCAAGTGGCTTAGTCATCCTTTAAAGCTCCAGCCTTAGACTTTTTGATTTGATTTTCGGTCACAATAGAGACCACATGAACATTCACTTCAGCCAGGTTGATATCAGCCATTTGGTAAACTTGGTCTTTGACTCTTTTTTGGATTTCCAAAGCTACCTTCGGCACATTCACACCATAAGTGAGGTTGCAGTAAATATCCAGGCTGATGCCATCTTGGTCATGGGTCAAAGCCACCCCATTTTTGTAGTAAGATTGACCAAACAAACGTTTCACATCAGCAGAGAAATTTCCTTTTAAGGCAAAGACCCCTTCTACTTCGTTGGCTGCAATGTGGGAGATAACTTCCAAAACTTCTGGTGCTATTTCAATTGCTCCAGCAGATTGCCGGCTTGATCGAGTCCCTTGTATATTTTCCATATGAATAACCTCCTCAGATTCCTTCCTTAGGCACGGGAGTTGTAAGAGCCGTCATCAGTATTGACAACAAGGATGTCTCCTTTGTTGATGAAGAGAGGAACTGTGATAACCGCCCCTGTTTCAAGGGTAGCTGGTTTAGACCCGCCTCCTTGGGTGTCCCCACTGATGTTAGGAGTGGTCTCTGTCACTTCCAGCTCTACCTTGTTTGGTAGGTCTAGTCCTAGGACTTCAGATTCAAAGAAGATAATATCCACTTGGGTATTCTCTTTTAAGAATTTCAGCTCTTCCTCGATCAACTGCTCTGGAATTTCGACCTGGTCGTAGTTTTCCGTATCCATAAAGACATGCATGCCTCCATTGTCGTAGAGGTACTGCATGGTTTTGCTTTCAATCATGGCTTGTTCAACCTTGTCACCTGCCTTAAAGGTGATTTCTTGGGTCGCTCCCGTCCGCAAGTTTTTTAATTTGGACCGGACAAAGGCTTGCCCCTTACCTGGCTTAACGTGTTGGAAGTCCAAGATCTTCCACAAGCCCTTATCATATTGAATGGTCATACCATTTTTAAATTCATTGGTTGAAATCATTGCTAAACATTCTCCTAATTATAAGATAATGAGTTCTCTAGTCACCGTCATCAATTCTTCATTGCCGTCTTCAGTGATAATGAGGTCGTCTTCAATCCGAACCCCACCAAGGCCAGGCAAGTAAATGCCAGGTTCGTTGGTGACAACCATATTGGCTTGTAAAGGCTCAGGGTTTCGTTTGCTTAAGACCGGGTCTTCGTGAACATCCAAGCCGATACTGTGGCCTAAAGTGTGGCCAAATTGGTCGCCGTATCCCGCCTGGGCAATGTGGTCTCGAGCTACCTTATCTAGTTCTGCCCCAGAGATACCCGGTTTAGCTGCTTGGGCTGCCAAACGGTTGGCTTCATAGACAATTTGATAAATTTCCTTCAACTTATCACCAGGATCGCCTAAAGCAAAAGTTCGGGTCATATCAGAGGCGTAGCCCTTGTAATAGCACCCAAAGTCAATGGTGATCATGTCACCCCGTTCAATTTTCTTGTCACTGGCAACCCCGTGAGGCATAGCTGACCGTTTGCCACTGGCCACAATCGTGTCGAAAGAAACACCGGAAGCTCCCTTGCTACGCATAAAGAAGTCCAACTCATTAGCTACCTGGATTTCCGTCATCCCTTCTTCGATATAATCTAGAATATGGCGGAAGGCTGCCTCGGTAATCTTAACGGCCTCTCTTATAGTGGCCAACTCCTCAGGGTCTTTAATCATCCGCAGTCTTTCAACCAGACCAGAACCAGGCTTGAGGTCACTTGGCAATTTTTCTTTCATTTCCTGGTAGAGGGAGTAAGTGACATGGTCATTCTCAAAGGCTAAATTATGAATTCCATCTTGGCTCAGGAGGTCTCCTACTTGGCCAATGATGTCACCCGAGTGTTCAATAACGGTCATGTGGCTAGCTTGGTCTTGGGCCTGCTCAGTATATCTAAAATCAGTAATAAAGTAAGCCTTGTCTTGGGTAATCAAGCTAAGACCGGTTGTCCCGGTAAAATTAGACAGGTATCTCAAGTTAAAGGGACTAGTCACCAGCAAACCACCTATGTCCTGGTCTATTAGCTTGGCTTGTACTTTCGAAACTCTCGACATTTTATCATCCTTACTTTCACGTCTTGTATAAAAAAGAAGAGTGGTATACACTCTTCCATTATAGCAAAGGTTGATTCAAAAAGAAATTAACATAATTGGTAAAATTCCACTTAAAATGGTCGGAAAGTAGCTTTTTAGATAGAATGAAACTATTTTTTTACTTAGGGTGACCCAGACTCATTGTCAAACTGAATTCTAGCTTGCCATTTAACCGTCTGGACTAGCCTTTTCTTGGTCAAGCTTTGTAGAAACTGGATTACTTTCTTCTAGCCCACCGGATTGACTTTCTTGGTCTTTCGAGTCTGGATTGGGACTGCTTGAACTTTCTTGGTCTTCATCTTTACTAACTTGGTCTTCATCTTCACTAACCTGGTCATGGCTATCCTCTTCTAAATTTTCCAAGTGGTCTTTTTCTTCACCCTCTTCCTCCTCTAGCTCTTCATCTAACTGGTCTGGAAAATAAAGCCGGTTGGTCTGACTGTACTGGTAATCATTAGCTAGGCTAGCTGTAAAGGAAAAGATACCCTCTTCATCCTGGCTAGCCACCACCTGACCTTGGTTAAAGGAAATGGTCTTAGATGCTAAGTTTGCTAGGTCTGATGGATCCATTTCTTTCATTATATAGTAAGCTTTTTGGATCATAGCCTTGGCCAGGTAATTATCCTTAATCATGGCTTGCTGGCGGGCTTCACTTGCAATAATAATCCCTAAACCAGACAATAAGAAAGTGATAACCATTAGGAAGACCAAGGAAGAAATCAAGATACTTGCCTGATCTTCTTTGATAAGCCTTTTGAGTTTAATCCAGATTTTCTTGGTCATGCCATTGATTCACCCAAATTCTAGCCTGGTATTCTTCATCATTATTAAAGTAGGCTTTCATCATAAGACTGGGCCCCATCTCTTCCATTTCCACCTTCTTGACATCGAGGAGCATGGGCTGGTAACCATTATTGACCCGCCTGATAAAGTTGCCGTTAACGAGGCGGTATTGGGCTTGGACCACACTTTGGTCCCGGTAGTTGACCTCTTTGACTAGTAGCCGGTTCTGATTAACCGACAAGAGGTCGCTAGACTCCAGATAAAAGGACATTTGATTGACAAAAAGGTGCCAGTCAAGTTGCCGGTCTGCCCTTAATTCTTCCTTAACTTGCTTGAAATGGCTGACCCCTATTGACAGGGCGAGCAAGATTAGAGAGGTAATCGACAGGGCTACCAAGGCTTCAAGCATGGTAAAAGCTCCTTCCTTCTTAAGCCATTTCATGGTTCCACCACTTCTAAGACGATTTCATCCTGGTTAGGCAGGCTAACTTGTAAGGCATTTTCATGATAAGAAACCCGGTAGTCAACCCCACTTCGGGTCACCCATTGGTCGCTTGACCCTAACCATTCATAACTGTAATCATATAAGAGCCGGTAACCTTCAATTTCGTTTTGCCGCTTCTGCCGGGCCTGGAGCAACTGCAGGCTAAAGGGCAAAACAAGAATCATGGTAATAGATACCAAGCTTAGGGCCAGGATACTCTCCAAGAGGATAAAGGCCTGGTCATTTTTAACTTTCTTGAACATAAAATCGCCCGCTTCCAATTTGAAAAACAAATTCTATCCTCCGGTCGCCATCCGTATAGGCAAACCGGTTAACCTTGGTGATGTTACCAGACCGAGCCCGAAAAGCATAGCGCTTGTAGCCACCATAAACTTTAATATGGTCAGGAACTGGTAAAATCGTATTTAAGGGGGACTCTGGCTGGCCCAAAACGGAGAAAACTATCCGGTTGCGGCCTGGTTCCACTTCTACCACCGACATTTCCCCCTTTAAGACGGCATTTTGGTTCATCAGGGTAATCTGGGTCCTTAAATTCTCCGTAAAGAGGTCGGTCTCTACTCCTAACTTAGCCTGGTCCATATTGAGACTGGGTAGCATAAGAAAAATCAAAACAATAACCATAGTTAAGATAGCTTCCAGTAAAGTCAAAAAACCATCTTCTCGACCAACAAGGCCTAGCCTAGTTTTCATCTTAACGTGAAATCTTTATACCAGCCTCTTGCGCTTGGCTGGCCTGGGCTTGTGTTAAGTAGGAGGCACTTTCTAAATCAGCAATATCAGCAGGCCGGCGACCCTGTTCCATTTCGAACAAGTCAGCCTGGGTGTCCACTACAGTTTGCAAGGCCTTGTTCCCCGTCTCCGAAGCTGTATCTCGGTGTGAACCAATATTGGGGATAATAATAAGTAGCAAGGCTGAAATAATAAAAAGTACGATCGCCATCTCTAGCAGGGTAAACGCCCGGCTATCCTTTATTTTATGGATAATATTTTTCATAAACTTTTTCATTTGATTTTCCCTCCCATTTTAATTGTAGGCAACTAGCAAGAAACACTTTTTAGCTATTCATAGGCAAGTCCCCTTTCTGACTGCCGTCACTTATTTGCTCCTGGTAATATATACGCAAAAAATTTCTAAAATCATTTTTGAAAATGCATTTTCTTTAAAATAAATACAAAAAATCTACCTGTCCAAAAACAGGTAGATTAGATGGTGTTATTCTATTATTTCTTCATTACAGTATGCTTCTGACAAAAGTGCCCAAAATTAATGGGTAAAAATTATCGATACTCATTTAACCTTAAGACCAATTGCTTGTTACATTTAAATAATATTTAAGGCTATTTTGAAAAGCATTAGTTTTGTATGCTGTATCGTTTATTATACTTACTCCGAATAGTGTCATCAATATGGTGCTCAATATTGATAATTGTTCCTGGATAATTTACAATCAATTCATTTAATTGTTTAGCTCGATCATTATCTAATCCGGACAAAGCTTCATCAACGATAAGGACTTTTTTATTATATAATAGCGACCGAGCAACCTCTAACCGTTTCGTCTCTCCTCCAGAAAGTTGATTGTTTTCTAACGATATAACATTATCCAGCTCCTCAAGACTAGCCAATTTTTCTAGGCCAACTTCATTTAGCACTTTAAGTATCAAATCATCATCAATGGCTTGTCCTAGGGTTAAATTGAACCTAAGCGTATCTTGAAAGATAAAAGGTTTCTGTTCAACTAAAGCAAAATGATTATACAAATTACCATCCCTCAAGCTTTCATTGTATAATATTTGACCTTTAAGGACCTCAATTTCATTTAATAATGCTTTAATCAACGTTGACTTACCTGATCCACTTGGACCTTGAATTAATACGCGATCTCCATGATTAATTTGTAAATTAATGTTGGAAGATAATAATTTATTACCATATCCTATAGATACATTATTCAATTCAATCAGTGCATCCTGTTCTGTGAAAGAAGGTGGTGATATCCTCTTCCTAATTGGGTTGGGATTGAGTATTTTATCCAACAATGGGTGTGAAGCCACCATCGCACTGTAAAAACTTGCTAAAGAAATAAGTGGACTAACCACCCTATCAGCAGCCATATAGACAGTTATCAGTTCACCAATAGATAAACTACCATTTATAACAACAAATGCTCCATATGCTAGTGACAAAATGACTGTAACATTATATAAGAGACCAACTAAGAAAGAAGACGTTTTTTGACAGAAATCCATTGAAAAATAAGCTTTTTGCTCTTCAATTAACTTATTTTGAACACGTCTATACATTAATTTTGAAGCATTAAATCTTTTGATTAACTGCTTACCGCGCAACCCATCTTCCATTACTTGTGTATACAAGCGATTTTGTATTTGCCAATTATTTGTACTAGTTTGTAACCACTTTTCGGTCAATTTAGGGATCATAGTTGGTATGAAACCGAGTAAAATAAAAACAAGCCCCACTTGCAGATTTACATTCAAAACAAAAGCCAAAGCTAATAAACCTTGCAATATACAGTAAATGAAACTTATAAATGAATTAACAAAACTAGTCTCAATTTGCTTTACATCTTGAAGAATAGAGGTTATATATTCATTATTATTGACTATTTCGTTACCCGGTAAATACGCTTGAAGAAATACCATTTCTTTAAGATCTTTATTCGTTTCTTGTCTTATTCTACTTGCAAAGTATTGGAACAATAACGAGCCTAAATTAATGACTATTAGCAGCAATCCCCATTGCAGAAGAATGATTGGCACCTCTGTGTATTGGAAGCTTGCCATATAGTCTGTAAATATCCCCAAATAATGTGGTGTAACGATTGAATCAAGAGCCATCACAACCCCAAATAGCAATAGAAATATAATTAAACTCTTCTTACTGTGGTATAAGCTATGCACATCCTTCAATATGTTTTTCATCAAATCACCTTCTTAAATTATATTTGGTAGCGGTATTAGAGAAAATACATCTTCATCCCAACATAATTCTTTATCATTATATTTTAGAAACATTTTTAATATTTTCAATATTCCTAAGGTCCCGTTACCAAAATCATCAATAAATTTATCTTGTTTTTCATCATAAAAACCCTTAAAATCCTTATTATCATGAAAATGAATTATAATATATTCTATTTTATCCATAAGTAATAATTCTAATCGCTGACGTACATCTAGTGGAACGTTAGGCAGTATCAATATCATCATAATAATTAAAGCTACACCACTCATACCATATCCAATACCATAAGTATGAGTAGTAGGAACTTCTAAAGTTTTTAATAACGTCCTTAATAATTGCCAATCACAGTTTTTAGAATTATGGAAATAAGTAGTTAACACGTAAAGAAGGCTTGCACCCCCCGAGTATAAATAAGGTGATCTAATGTGTGGCCAATTTTCATAAGAATAAGATAACCCAGTAAAAATCTTGTCATCACTAACTGAAGATACGTCTATATCAATATTCTTAAAAAAACTATCTAATCTATTCGATTTAGTATTCAGGTCATCAAAATATTGTATTCCAAATGAAATACCTATGTTACCGTATTGCAAGCCTTGATATTTTCCTATCGGCTTATCCACTGCAGATATAATATCAAAATAACTCTCAATGATCTTTGAAAAATTTGGATAGGTATTATCGTCGCTAATTAATTTCAACGCATAAGTTATTCCAGTCAAACCATTCGCAAAATCAATTTCTCTATATTCTGAATTGTTCAAAGTTTCTATTAATTCAAATAGAAAAATATTGTTGCTGAAAAAAGACCCTGCTTTTGTATGGAAGAGTGCCAAACCAGCTTTTCCGAACATCAGTCCGTTATTCAAAAAAATCTTAGATTTGTTTATTTTATAGTATTTCTGTAAAAATATTGATATATTTCTTAATTGAAATTCATCAATTATGTTTAGTGATTTCAATGTTAACGCTATTCCAGGATAACCATATACAAGTGACATCGGATTATCATTGTAATCCGAAATATTAAACTTAAGTATATTTTCTGGATTATCAGCGAATACATTAGAATAATATAAACTCATTTTTTGGATAATTTCTTTAACAGTATCAATTAAACTATCTTTTTCTTCATCTATAAGCAAATTAATATTACTATCTTCATTGTTTGATAAATATTGTTCAATATCATCTAACACCGTTTCACTTAATGTTTTATTCGCTAATGAATCTCTCAGCTTTACACCCGCGTTATAAATATCCAATGCCTGAGGTGGAATAAATTTGTTAAAAAAAGCATATTCTTTTTCAAAAAAATCTTTATCATATTACTTATTACATCTACATAGTAAAAACTGCTTAATCTAATTTAGCATTGACAAGATCATTGTAAAATTAGCACAGTCAGTTGAATTTTTTCAATCTGCCAACATTTTTCACCCAAATATTAGTCTATAGGATTACCTAAGGAATTAACAACTAGCAGGCTATTTGTCAAAAAGCCTAAAAAAATCAAAATTATCCATGTTCCGCCAATGTCAGCCGAGCTCGGTTAATTACGTAACTTGCTAAGGCTATTGAAGCAGATGATAAAAGTACCAACCATAATATACCAATAAAATCACCCTCTAAGAAGATTAAATCACGCATGAATTGCAATTGATAGGTTAGCGGATTAAACTTCACTGCAATCTGCAAAAATCTTGGCGCTAACTCAATCGCAAAGAATGTTGGTGCTGCGAAGCTCACAGGAATCACGACAAATGACACAAAATTATCCCTCGTTCTATAATCTTTAATCTTAACGGTAATCATAACACCGATTGAAGTCCAAAACAGTGACATTAGCATGATGAGCGCAAACATACCTAATGATTGCATTAGCGTGAATCCATGACCTAACATAGCAGCTAACACTAACAAAACAATTGATTTTAAAGATGTACTTAACAGCGAGTAGGTACTCATTCCAACGACATAATACACAGGCCGGATCCCACTGAGTAGTTTCATTCCTAATAAGCCGTACTGCTTATCAATCGTTACTCGATAAATCGCATGTGACATATCCGTCAACATCATCATTGCTAAAATTCCCGTCATTGCATATTGACTGTACGGGAGTGTCAAACCTTTGTATGGAACAGTACTTGCCATTGAGTTTACTCCTAAGACGATAAAAAAGAAATAAAGTATTGGTGTAAGTAAATGTTGCAATACTGCTCCCTTATAAGCAAAAAATGCCTTTATTTCATTCTTGACAATTGAAGTGTAGCCCTTTAGTCCCAATAAGTTTATCTTTCTAAAATCAGTCGGTTCCATTATAAACTTCTCCCTTCACGCATAGACATATATGCTTCTTTGAGAGAAACCATCTCTGGTTCGACACTTTTAATCGGAGTATTCTTACAAAACATCTGCAAGACCTCCCTTACCAGTGTACCTTTCGGAACCATTAGCTTAACCTTATCATCGTCAATCTTCTCGATTTTAAAATCTAGTTCTTTTGCTTTCTGAAGCTCTTTATCTGTTAGCATATAGGTCTGAGCAAATAAGACTTCATAAGCTTCTTGCTCGTCTTTACTCTGAGCGAATTCTCTCATTTTACCATGGTATAATATATCGCCATGATCCATAAAGAGCAAATCATCACAATGTTCTTCTAGCAAAGACAGATCGTGAGATGATATAATCACAATCTTCCCTTTATTGGCTTCCTCTTTCAAATATGACAATAGATTATCACCAGTTTCTTGATCCATTCCTACAGTCGGTTCATCCAAAATATAAATGTCCGGACGATGCACAAGAGCTCTGGCGATTTGGACTCGTTGTTGTTGCCCGCCAGAGAGCTGCTCCAAACTTCTATCTTTCAAATCAAAAATATTCATTATTTTAAGCGCCTGTTCAATCATATGATCAGCTTCAGCTGATGGACAATTTCCTAATAGTGTCCCTAAATAAACGTTATCAAAGACATTATTATACCAGTCTAACATCGTTGTTTGTGGAGAAAAACCAATAACTGAAAACCCTTTATCTTCAATACTTTCAGTCTCAATCAATATTTTCCCGCTTGTTGGTTTTTGAAAACCAACAAGCGTATTAATCAGTGTTGATTTCCCTGCACCGTTGTGCCCAACCAAAGCGACAAAATCTCCCCCACTTAATGTAAGGCTTAGGTTCTTTACCGCATGTACCTCATCAAATTTAACATTTAAATCTTTTATTTCAATTTTAGTCAATTTAAATCACCCATTATTTAATATTCTTCACTTATAGCATACGTTTTATACTATAGAGATACGATTCTATTAAATAAATTTACATCATGATTAACCTCATTTTTATCTCCCCTCTAATAAATACGATAAAGTACTTAGGACAGGTTCAACACTTGGGACTTTCTTACCAGTCATTTCCGTTGCAGATTCCAATGACACAAGAATCTAACGGGGTAGAATTAGCTGAATTAGCATAGGTTTTTCGTTCACTTAATGATTGCAATGCTACTAACTCTTCCAAAGGAATCTCCCTTCCCCCCCTCCGCTGAGCAAGGATTTTCCCTTCTGGGAGACTATCTTCTTCAGTTAAGGGGGGATGAAAGCTTGTCTAAGCTAGCAGGGTAAAATAGTCTTTCTTCAGTTGGTCTGACATCTCAGTGACTTCTTGGTTCATGATGATATAAAACTTGTCACAGACTTGTTCCAATAAGGAATGTTGGTGGGAAGTTAAGAGGATAGTCTTTCCTTCAGCCTTCAAGTTAGTCAATAGTCTTAAAATATCCTTGTTGGTCTGAAAGTCTAGGGCATTAAAGGGTTCATCAAGTAAGATAATGTCTTGGTCTTCCATAATAGCCTGGCAGATCCCTAGCTTTTGCTTCATTCCGGTTGAATATTCCTTGACCATGGTCTCATTGTCTGGGTCTAGGCCAACCCGGTTCATTGCCTCCTTGATTTGCTTGTCATTTATCTGGTTTTTTATTTCAGCTAAGAGTTTAAGGTTCTTAAATCCACTGTAATATTCCACATAACCAGGTTGATTGACCAGAATACCAACTCCTTCTGGAAAGTCCACATCCCTTCCAATCGCTTGGTTGTCAACCCAAACCTCCCCACTATCAGGCTTTTCTAAACCGGTGATGAGTTTAAACAAGACACTCTTGCCAGACCCATTCGAACCAACTAAGGCTATAGAGTCCCCTCTATGGATTGAAAGATTGACGTTTTGGTACAAGACTTTGTTTTTATAACTTTTTTTCACTTGACTTAGTTTTATTTGTTCCATCTGATGAGGCTCCTTATCTGTATTAAATAAAAATTCCTATAGCTAAGCAGATTAAAGCGAGGTTGAGGTAAAAAAATCTTGGGGGAACTGCTAGTAATTGGACTAGAGATGACAAACCACTAGTTATTAGGATCATGTTAATCGGACTGACAAAGGCTGTGAGGGCTGAAACCACCACCATGATCAATAGGGCTACCACTTCATTCAATAGGTCAGATAGCAAGATGTAAATGAGGAAGGCAAAAAATAATTGGGCAAGTAAAAGGACTAGTAAGAGAATAAAGACTTGGATGGGCGAAGCAGGCACTTGGTAGAAAGCCAATAGTTCTTGGAATACAGATGGTGAGCCTGACCCATAACCAGCAATAAAAAGAAGCGACAGCGCAACAACTAAATATAAGGCATAGGCTAACAAAAACCGAGAATAGGTTAGGATGGTCTTGGCTTTTAATAAGGCCTTACTCGAATAGCGGATAATGAAATGGGCTTCGCCATAGCGGTCTAACAGGGTCCTTTGACTCCCAATAATAAAGAGGGGTGCCATAATAATTAAGAGGAGGCGCATCCAAGCTAAGGTATCCGGCATATTGGCATGACTACCATTCGTTAACCTGACAATGACGTCTTGTAAAGAGGCCTGACCAGTATTGACTATACCGTATAGGACTTGAAGGCTATCAATAACTAGCAAAAGACCTAAGAGGACAAAGGCCCACTTCATCACTGATTTTGGAAGAATGAGCTCCCTTAAGAGGGATTCTGCAGTTTGTTCCTCTTGTTTAAGCCTTTTTATCGGCCGAAAGACATAAACCAGGCTGGCAAGGCCGATCAAGGGAAGGGGGATAAAAGTGTCAATGGACTGAGCAAAGGCTTGAAGGGCGTGGTGTAAAATAAAGTACTGGTTAAAGAATAGAAAGGGAAATGAATTATCTAATTCCGTATTGAAACCTAGATAAGTTACAATTAGAAAAGCGACCGTCACCATCACTAATTTGCGGTAGCCAAAATGGCTATTTACTAGTGATAATATTGAAACCAAGACCAACCAGCCGAAGATCAAATAGACAAAGCTCGCTAGTAAGGCAAAAACTGGATTGGAAAAAACGGACATAATGCTTTCAAAAAACAAGGCAAAGTCAAGGTTCAAGCCCGAAAGACTCGCTTCAAAATTAGGGGAAAAAGGAAAAAAGATAGTGGATAAGACCAGGGTCAAGATTAGCTGGGTCCCAAAATACAGGATTAACCAGCAAGCAAATATACTTACTTCATTTCTGACTTGGGCCCTGCGGTAAACAAAGCGGATGACTTCTTCTTCTCTTTCTTGTTTAAAATAACGGGTTAGCATAATGAGCATTAGCGGAAAAACGGCATTTAATAAGTAATAATGGTCAGTCATTGTAAGCAAGGCGAATTCTATATTGTGAAAACCATTAGCCTTTCCTTGAGAAAAGTTATTGCCAAAGAAAAAACAATAAACAAGAAAGTTAGCTAATAGTAGGTACTTATTCACTTGATAAAATTCTATCAATTTAGATTGAAATCGCGGACCCATGTTTTCTCCTTAGAAGGTAATCAGTGAGGAAGATGATGAAGCAAAATACGAAAATGGCTAGTAGCAAGTTGGTAACAGTCATGGCGTTTGTTTCCAAACGGTTCAAGACATAAGCTGTTGGGAAACTGTATTCTGGTATATTTAAGAGGGAAAATAGGAGGTTTTCTAAAAATACTGTAACAAAGGGGGCTAGTAAGATTAAATATAAATTATGACTATACAGCCCCCAGACTTGACCTAGTAAGCAAATCAAACCAGCCATTAGACCCTTGTAAATGTACCAAAAGAAAGCAAATAATAGAGGACGGTTCATTTGCAGGTTACTGAATAAATAACCCTCTAGTCCATTGGGATTAACGCTGTAAGGGGCAGGATTTGCAATTAGAGTCGAAAACCCAACTGCTAAGAAATTGACTACTGCTACCATAAGGAAAGACAATAAAAGAGCAGCTAAAATTTGAATACCGATATATTTTTTTATTTCGGTCCGGGGATGGACATAGGTTAAAAAATGATCTTTCCGTAAAAAGTATAGGTTCCAACTAAAGACAGCAGAAACAATTAGGGGGAAGAAAAAATCAATTGGACCTGATCCATAAATATAGGGCTCGATCAGATAGTTGAATGCGGTATCCCCGTTCACCATATGGATGGAAATCCCTAAGGAGACAAGGTAAATGACGGAAACAAGGGCAAAGGGTAATAAAAGACGCTTGATGGTTGAAAATAAGATTGAATGATTCTGGGCTGACGACTTCAATTTTGGCACCTTCTTTACTAAAAACTACTAGAGAAATTGGGCGAAAATTTGCCCTTATAATAGGCTAATTAGCTCTATTAGTAGTTAAAAAGATTATAGCTTACTCCCCCCCCTAAAAACAATATAAAAAATAATGATTTTCTTATATTGTTTATTTATTGGCAATAGAAAAAGCACACTTTTAAAAGTGTGCTTTAAAGTTTTCTTCTCTAGAAGAAAAAACCAATAATACTTATTGAATATAGGTTGGTGTCAAGTCCTCCAGTAAAATAAGGGCTATCAACTTCTACATAGCTTACAATAAATGGATCAAGTAAAATACTAACCCAGCCAAAACCAGTGAGGTAGCTTATTCACTTTTACCCTTCTTGCTACTTTTTTGTGTACTGTCTACTGCTGCGCCTATTGCAGTCCCTATGGCAAGGCCAATTCCGATTCCTAGTCCCATATTATTAGTCCAACTCCCAAAAACAGAACCGAATATGATGCCTAAAGCAATCCATAAACCCATAATGTCCTCCTAAAGTTCAGTGTTAGAATCTACTCTTCATACCTTAGTTATTCACATAACCTTTACCGATGACTTACTAACTGAATTATAGCATACCCTCGACTAAAGTGATAGCAAATTGAAGCTTTAATCAACAAGTTGCCTAGCCACTTCTTTAAACTATTCTGCAGGAGCTTTTTTCAAATAGGGAGACTCACATTAATTGGCTGAGGCATACTGCTGCAAGCCTTTTTTCCAAAGGTAGCCAACCAAGCCGCTAGCAGGCCTATTTATATTGACAAGCCAGATTAGAAAAGCGGTAGAATCATTTCCTTGGACTAGTAAAACAGGCGAATTAATGGCAGTTAAAATAGGCAGGAGCCAAGTTATTGGGCCACTGGTTGGCTCCAAAATTCCCGTCATCACTTTGATGAGGGAGGTCTTTCCTGCTCCGTTTGGTTCAATTAAGCTAAGAATTTCGCCTTCTTCTACGTGTAAAGAAATGTTTTTTATGGCTATAATTTTCTTGACTTCCCTCTTCCAAAAATCTTTAATCGTTACCAAAACCGTCCTCTTTATGAAAAGTTCGCTAGTTATAGGACAGGCTATTTAGATGAATCATCGTGGTTACTCCATTTCAATTTTGTTTAAAAAGCATAAATATAAAATTTCAATTTCTCCTAGCTCAAGCCTGCCTATTTCTTTTTCCAGGCCTTTTTTGACCCCCGGTAGAGGTCGTGGTAGTACTTGTACTGGTCATAATCCATAAATAAGCGGTCCAGATCGTAATTTGCTGGGTAGAGATCTTCAGCCGAGATTAAGAGTTTTAGTCTTTGGGGAGGGGTTTGCTTCCAGGATCCATCATTATAGATCTTAGCTTGGTCGCCTGAGTCATTCAATTCGTAAAACAAGGCTTCTTGTTTAAACTCTGAAGCATAGACTCGGTCCCCTTTTGAGAAATTAATTTTGGTATCCATTGCTGACTCTTCTGGTGTTTGGATCGGAATTGGATCAAATGTTTTGACATCCAGGGGTAATTGGTTATCTTCTAATATAGTCTTGGCCGTGTCTAATATAGTTTGAGGGAGCTCCATTTTTGAAGCTATGGTAAAGGCTTGACTGTCACCAGTTTCATGCATAATAACTTGGTAAGTAGGAGCTAATTTTTCAATGTCAAAATCCATAGCAGCCGTTGTAAATTGAGGATGGTTTTTAGCGAAGGTCTTCACTTCCCCGTAGTGGGTGGTGACCATTAAGAGGGCCCCTTTGCGGTAAAAATCATTTAAACTGGCAATGGCCAAAGCTGATCCCTCCCGTGGTTCCGTGCCACTACCAATTTCATCTAGTAATACTAGGGTGTGGCGTTTTAGTTTCTTACCAATTGTCGCCAAGGCCTGCATATGGCTAGAAAAAGTGCTTAAGGACCGCTCGATACTTTGGTTATCCCCGATTTCAACAAAAATCTCTTCAAAGATAGCTAGTTCTGTCCCCTCCTCACAGGGGACGAGCAAGCCAGACATGGCCATATAGGTCAGTAAGGTGACTGTTTTTAAAACGACCGTCTTTCCTCCAGCATTGGCTCCAGTTATCACAAGACCTCTGGACTCTCTTCCATCTAAAGTTAGGGATAAGGGAACGGGGTCCTCAATGAGAGGGGTCCGTGCTTCTACTAAGTTAATATATTCCGCCTTGTTGAGGGGAACTGACCGTCCATTAATGGACCGGGAATATTTAGCCCGGGCCAAGATCACTTCTAGTTCGACAATACACTCCATGGAAGAGCGGATGCCATCCATTTGGGCTTGAATCAAACCGGTTAAGTAAGCTAGGATTTGGTAAACTTCGCTACTCTCTTCAGCTTGGAGCATGACTCTCTCCTCAGCAAGTTTGCTAACAGAATGGGGTTCAATATAGGCAGTGAGACCTTTACTACTTTCGGCTATAAGCTGACCGGGCACAAGTCGCTTAAAGGAACTTTTAACTGGTACAGTGAACCGACCATCTTTTTCAATTACAACAGCTTCTTGGATTTTATCCTTATGACTTGAATGGTTAATGAACTTCTCAAGTTTCTTTTGGATTGAAGCTTTATTTTGGGTAATTTTTTTACGGATCTTTCGCAAGTTACGGCTAGCTTGGTCATGGACCCTAGACTGGTGAATGGCCTGATAAATTTCTTGTTCAATTTCTGAAAAATCTCCTAAAATTTCTGTATAACCAGCCAAGATCGGGGCAATAAAGGCATTCTTTTGGAAGAATTGCCGGATCAAACGCGAGCTACGAAGAAAGTCAGCGTACTCAATTAGTTCCCCAGCTTCGAGGACGAGTCCCTTTTCAACTTTCTTAGTCAATCCTTCTATATGTTGCAAACCCATAAAGGGAACACTTAACTGACCATCTAAGAGGGCTTTAGCTTCAGCTGTTTCAGCCTGTTTAGTTTGGGCTACTTCTAAATAAGGGGACAAGTCTCCCTTTAAGATTTGCTTTTTAGCATATTGGGACTGAGCTTGTTGACTCACCTGGTCTAAAATCTTATAAAAACCGACAATTTCTTTTGTATCCTGCATAGCTAACCTCCTTATAACATACCCTTGCGTGTGTAAGTAGCGATTCGTCTAACCTGGTACTGGTAGCAAATAACAGCCAATAAAAACCAGACCAAGGCAATCAGCCCGTCTTGCAACAGTAAGTGGACGGAAAAAGCACCTGAAAAAAGCATGGCCATGATACGGGCAAAGGGCAGGATGTAAGTTAGGGGATAAACAAGGGGCGGGTATAACCAATAAGGGACGACCACTCCTGAAAAGACAAGGGCAAAACTCACAAAAAAATTGGTAAAAGCATAATGGTTTTGCAAGCGCCAACCAAAGATGGCACATGCTAGGCCAACGATGAGTCCAAAGAGGATGACTAATGGACTGACTAGCAAACCCATTATTAAGGCTCTAGAATCGACCCCTGCTAACCAAAACAAGAGACTGTTAGTCAAAAACAAGGTCAAGGAAAATAAGAAGATCACGACAAATTTTGACCCCCAGAAATACAGGTTATAGGGCGACTTCCTAACTAAATCACGGTCAATCCCCCTAATAATATCCTGGGTAAAGGACCCGCCCATCTGGTTCATTGCAGTGGTCCCACTAGCTAAAAGCAGGGATGCCACAACCAAGCGACTATTGAAACTTGCGGTAATTTGATAATGAAGGGCAAGGAAAACAAACGTTTCTAAAATAGGAAGAATAAAAAAATGGATTAAGAAGGTCTTCCAATTGTCTAAAACATCAATAGATGAAAGGACAACTTTCATAAAACGCCTCCTAACTTGCCGGAAACACGGGCTTGTTTC
The DNA here is from genome assembly GCF_000315445.1 of Alloiococcus otitis ATCC 51267. Lineage (GTDB taxonomy): Bacteria > Bacillota > Bacilli > Lactobacillales > Carnobacteriaceae_A > Alloiococcus > Alloiococcus otitis. The sequence goes on along the minus strand of NZ_JH992961.1, from coordinate 74,913 downwards.
AGAATATATTTACTAATATTTATGCTTAAGACAAGAGACAGGGCCAAGCAAACGATAAACTGAAAGACGGTAAAGGTACTCAGTGCCTCAAAACCGAGTAACCATTGGATAGGCAAGGCAATCGGCAAAAGCCAATTGACAAGGGGCTGGATCGACTGCAAAAATCCTGGTAGTGGAAAGAGACCAGACAAGAACAATAATGGTAAGGTTAATAAGTCTTCATAGACAATAGCATTTTTGGTTAAAACAAAGACAGAAGCAATCAATAAATCTAACACCAAAGCCCCCAACCAGAGAGCCAGTCCAGCAAGGATAAAAGATCCTTGGATTCTGACCGGTACTTGGAAGATAAAGGCTGCCAAAATAGCTAGGGGGAAGCTCAACAAGCCAAAACTAGCTGCAGGAGCAATTAGAGCGGCCAAGGAGAGTTGGTCATTATAGGCTGTATTAATCAGATAAAGCAAGGTCCCCTGAAAACGCTGAAAGCCAATGGATCCGGCTGCTGTCGTGCCGGATGCCCATAAGCCAAAGATTGAAGCACGAATCCAAATAATCTGGCTCAAGTCTGCACCAAGTGCAGACTGGGCAATATAGTCTAAAAAGAACATGGATAGAGTACTGGTGATCATTAAATTGATAAAGTATGAATTTTTAGCATATATTTTTAAATGAAACCATGCCAAACTACAGAAGCGAATCATCAGAACCCCCCCTTTTCAACTGAGAGGAAAGGGCCAGGTAGGATTCTTCCAAAGTTGCCGGACGGTCCACATGGGTCACCTTAGAAAGAGCGACGATGCTTTCAACATTTCCCTTATGCTGAATTTTCCCATCCCCTAAGAGGAGGATTTCATCTGCCAAGTACTCTACTTCTGACATTTGGTGGCTAGTTAAAAGAATGCCAACCTCTTCTTCCTGAGCGAGTTGCTTGATTAAGTCCCGGATCTCTTTGCTAATCTCAACATCTAACCCGGTTGTCGGTTCATCCAAGAGCAATAACTGGGGATGGCTCAGCAAGGACCGGGCAATATGAAGGCGTTGCCTCATCCCTCTGGAAAAGGTATACACCTTCTCTTGGGCAACAGAAGATAGGTCAACTAGGCTTAAAACTCGTTTAACTTCCCTTTTGATGTCAGACCGAGAAATTTTATCTAAGTGGGAGAAAAAAACAAGATTATCCCAGGCACTGGCATTGCCGTAAAAACCCAATTCCCCTCCCAAGACAACTCCTATCTGAGAGTGGCGGCGATTTTTCTGGGTTAGTTCCTGGCCTTCCATATACATAGTTCCCCTAGTGGCTTCTAGGTAACCAGCAATCATCTGAACTGTCGTCGTCTTGCCTGCACCATTTGGCCCTAGAAGGGCGACAATCTGACCGTGATCAATGGTAAAAGAAATGGACTGGACAGCCTCGAAAGAACCAGACTGGGTGTCAAACACTTTAGCAATATTTTTTAGCTCTAATAAAGTCAATATGTTCCCTCAATCTAATATTTTTAGTTCTGGATTTAATTGTTGCATAAATTACTGAGGTTACATGATTGAAAACCATAAGGCATATCTCCTATTATTTTGATTAAAAAATTAACATGCTCCTGTTTTGAGTTTTTAATGGAACATGTAGTATTAGCTATATTATATTTAGTCCCACTGACAACTTCAAGCAAAAACTTATGCAGATTTCAAGTTTAAGTTAGCCACCCTGAGATTAAAATTTTCTGAATATCACAAGGTTATATTTTTACCGATTGTCACTGTTTTTTATTTATATGGGATGGACATAATCCCGCGACGAAAGGAGTGGATTGTGTTCGAACTGATTTGTCTTTAAAGCCAAATCACCACACAAGCCAAGTCATGCCTAGTGGGATCCCCTGTCAAGCAAAAGATGGCGACTATCTCTGTTAGCTTAACTGCCTCAACTCTTGGACAAAAGCTTGGTAGGGCGACCGATAACTTAAGATTATTCGCGGATACCCATTCATCCATTGTTGGATTCGTCTGACCTGACTGTCCGTTAAATCTTGGAAAGACTGGTATATGGGTAGGAAGCGCCAAATCAATTTGTGTTGGTTCTCACTGTTGCCTCGTTCGTAAGAAGCATCGAGGTTGCTGTAGAACGATAGGATATCTTTGGAAACTTGACCTAAGCTGGCAAATTCACTGCCATTATCAGCTGTGATGGACTGGAAGACTTGACTGGCCTTGTCTTCCAGCCCCTTCAAAAAGGCTTGTAAGGTTTGATGGACCGCCCTGGCACTTTGACGGGGGATTTTAAAGAGTTTTTCAAACCGGGTTTTGCGCTCCACCAAGGTCAGTAAGACGGGATCGCCTTGTCGCTTTCGGCCCACAACCGTGTCAATTTCCCAATGGCCAAAAGTTTGCCGGGTCGGGGTAGCTTGAGGGCGTTCTTTCCGACCTACTTTCTCCAGGAAGTCCCCATTCCGTGTGCGCATCAACCCTCGGTCAATCCAATGGTACAAAGTTAACGTGCTGGGAATCTGGCCAGGCTCAAAGACTTCTTTGGCTTGATGAACCACCACATCGGGAGACCAATTCTCCAGCAAGAGTTTTTGGTTAGCCTGGTCAAGTAAGATAAGTTAATCACTTTTTTTGCTTCGTCAGTATCCAGTCGAGTGCCAAGGCCTTCCGGAAATTGAGTCATTACCTGAACGACCATTATCAACTAAAAAACACCTTAGCGATTTCCAATAGTGATAGAGAGAGTAGGGGGTGGCTATGAAGCGGACAAATTTAAAATGGCCATCGGTTCTTGCCGGCAACGTGAACATTATCGGGACACTTACCATGTCAACCAGAAGATCAAGGACCGCTTAAGCTTTGATCGACCGATGGAAAATCAGTTAAGAAAAGCCTTGAGGGCTTATGACTGGGCTCAAATCGAATCCGTTTTAGCCTCCGCCCAGAGTCGTGCAACGGCCTGTTCAGCCGAAATCGCTGCAGAACGACTGGACCAAATCGAACGTTTAAGGGGCTATTTAAGTCGGTATTGTCCTTACCATCAACCGATCGCGGATTGTTCCCTTCCCGTCCCATCCAAAAAGGAACGGGCGTCTGCGAAACAGGGCACCGCTATTACAGCTATCGTTTCAAGCATCAAGGACGGGCATGGACCCATGATGGTGCCCGTCATGTGGCCCCGCCATCCTCAATGCGGTGAAAAACGAGGAATATACCAGTATCTTAGCGCAAAAAGTTGACCCCACCATCCAATCACTGGGCAAAGACATCAATGGAGCTGTCAAAGCGCCCCTTCGCACCCTGCAGCTAGTGGCTAGCCTAGTCCAACAAGGGCATATCGTTAATCAAGGGCCAAGCTCCAGTTCCATGGGAAAACTGGCCAAAATGTTTCGCTAACAGCCCCTGTCTCAAGGCCCCATGCGCTAGCATGAACAAAAACTATTGAATAAACGAACATTGATCGAGCGTTTCTCACATTACCGAGGAATACTTGACACATACCCCGATTGGTTGCAGCTTTTATATTTGAAGCATTTATGTTACATCTTACACCAAAACAATTTCTTTCTTATTGTGTCGCAACTTAAGATTAGTGATCTCTTTTCTTATGTCTTGAATTACTGAAACTTTGCCGAGATAAAATTTATACTAACATGGCCAATTTGATTCTAAAATCCACCATTATTTATCAAACTTGATGCATCAAAAAATTTCTTCAAGCAATGTCCCCTCGCTTATTTGATAAACATGATTATATTTACTTAATTCCTCAGAATTATTATGATGACTCACTTCAATAACGGCTTGTGGTATTGAAAATAAAGTCTTTCGAATATTAGTAGATGTTTTCTTATCTAGGGAAGCAGTCACCTCGTCAGCAATTACTAAGTCACGATTCCTTATTAGTGCTCGTGCTATTTCGATTCTCTGATTTTGTCCTCCAGACAGGTTCTTTCCGTTTTCACCTACCTGAAAAGTCATTCCCTTTTCTTCAATAATATCTGACAATCCCGATTTTTCTATTGCATCCTTTATTTCAGAATCCGAAAAATGCTCGCCTAAAGTAATATTAAACTCGATAGTATCGTCAAATAATATCGGTAATTGTCTAATATAACTAATGCCTTGCATAATTGATAATGAAGGTAAATCAGCCTTTTCGCCGTAGCTAACATATCCAGATACTAAATCATTCATACCTTGTATCGACCTTAAGAGACTTGTTTTCCCTGAGCCTGATGGACCTTTTATTAATATTTTGTCTCCTTTGTTGATTTCTAATGTAAGGTCACTTATTATCGGTTTTTCTGCTCCATAACCAATGGATGCATCGTGAAAAGATATGGGTAGGACACTACAATTATGGTTCTTTTCATTAAAATTACTGGACGTATTTGCCTCAATGGCTTTTATTTTTTTGATTATATTTTTTGTTGTAGATAACTTATTATAATTTTGTAATGCAACAGTTAACGGATTAGCAATACGATCGCTTGCCATAAAAATTGATAATAATGCCCCTACTTCTAAACGATTTAGAAGGACAAAAATTCCTCCAATAAATAAAGGGATTAAGCTACAAATAATAGACATTATGTAGGCAGATGTATTGGATATTACTTGTATTTTCGTCATATTGACATTACTATCTTCAGCTAATATTAGCGTATTTTTTAGCCTATCAAAAAAATTTTTTCCCTTTGGTAGTTTTTGATTGTAGGAGCACCCTTAATAGTGTCAACTAATTTGTTTGTAAACAATTCATTATTACCAGTCCAAGAGTCGGCCGACTTACTAATGCGTTTGCTAGTAAATTTAGGTAGTAATAATGGTACAAAAGCGAATACAACAAATATAAAAGCTAAAAATGTATTTGTTAATGCTACATATACAGTAGAAACTAGAGCAAGTAAAATAGTTTGAATCATTTTAATATAAGCTACAATATAATTATCTTCTAATAATTTCAAGTCATTTTGTATAAAAGATAACACTTTCGAGCTTTTACTTTCTGAAGAATCAGAATAATGATCAATATAATTTTTATAAGTTAATGATTTAACATTTATATTAAAATCTTTAATTAATTTTGCCATACTTACCTGGTAAATATAACTCCCAATTCCGATAATGATAAATCCAGTAATGCCCATCATTACACCAAAACTAAGGCCATTGAAGCTACCATTAGTCAAACTATCTACTACTATCCGTATAGTCAAAGGAAGTAAAAATCCCTCAAGTCCTATAATGATTAAACCTATCAAGGTAAATATCAGATGCTTTTTAGAAATAAATTTTAAAATTATTTTCACATTATTTCCTTTCTATTCATTATAAAAAAATAAATAATTAATTATAATAAAATTATTAAAATATTTGAATGATTTTATTATAATATATTTAATATTTATTAGCAATAGTTATCTTACTTTTTTTACATAGAATTATAAAAAATATTTTTTTACTAATAGAGAAAGTTGTTAATGTAACTATTTCACTTACGTTAAATATTATAGAACCATATTTTGTAAGTTCCCAAGTTTAAGTTTGATAAATAACGATTATAATTTCCTGAACCGTATCATGTAATATTACTGCCGACTGTCACTACTTTGCTTTAAATGGAGATTACTTAACCTTAAGTCTATTGTCCCTATAGAAAAGCCATGGAGAAGATTTCAACTCCATGGCTTCAATTTTACTATCTTCAGTTTTATCCTATTTTGTCGTCTCAAGGACCATTTGAATGGCTTGGTCAATTTCGGTGTTGGGGTTCAAGAAGGCTAGACGGAGAACGGTTTGACCCTTGATAGAAGAAGGCAGACAAAGGAGTTTGCCGGCTAAGGCTAGGTCATGAGACCATTTATCATAGTCTTCTTGGTCCCAACCTTTTCGTTTAAAGACAACAATGGACAGGGTTGGTTCCATAACTAATTCCAGGTGGTCGCTGGCTTTGATGGCCTGGGCACATTGTCTCGCATAGTTCAGGCAGGTTTCAATGGCCTGGCTATATTTTTTGCTTCCGTAAGTCGCTAGGGAATACCACAAGGGAAGGCCTCTGGTTCTTCGGGAAAGGTGGACTGCCATATCAGAAGGATTGCTTTGACTGTGGTCCACCCCATCCAGGTAGGCAGCATGTTGGGAGAAGGTTTGGTAGACACTTTCAGGGCTCCGGTAGACGAGTAGGCAAGCGTCATAAGGAGCAAATAACCACTTGTGAGGATCGACTATAAAGGAATCGGCAGCTTCAATCCCCTTATAAAGCCGTCTTACACTTGGGGCTAATAGACCTGCTCCCCCATAGGCCCCGTCTACATGTAGCCATACCTGGTGGTTTGAACAGACCTTAGCGATGGACTCCAAGTGGTCGATGGACCCGGTATTGGTGGTCCCAGTTGAAGCCACAACCGCAAAGACACCTTCATGGTCTTTGATCAATTCCTCAACAGCCTGGCCACTCATCCGGCCCTTTTCGTCTACCTCCGCTATTAAAAGGTCGACATCCAAAACCTTGGCAATGATTTCAAGTGAAGAGTGAGTTTCTTCTGAAATAATCAGCTTATAGCCATCCTGGGGCCGACCGTCCGGGTAAGTACCGGCTTGCTGCCAAGCATTTTTGGCCTTGTCCCTAGCACATGCCAAGGCAGACAGGTTGCCATAAGTTCCTCCTGAAACGAAGGTCCCAATCGCTTGGTCCGGCCAGCCTAAGTAGCCCTTGATCCATTCTACAACTTGGTTCTCAGCATAAATACTGCCAGCTCCACACTCCCAAATGCCACCAAAAACATTCGCTGCTGACACTACCTCATCAAAGGCAACTGCCGCCCTAGTTGGTGCACTAGGGATGTAGGCAAAGTTCATGGGGTCATCAGAAGACCGGTTGGATTCACTGAGAACCTCATAGATAGCTAAGGCTTCTTTGGGGCCCAGACCCTCTTCGGTAATGGTCTGGCCCACTTGTTCTCTGAGATATTCGGCTGAATGGGCTGTAGTCTTGGGGTCTGAACCAGATACCGTTCTTTTTTTAGCCCAATTTAAGGCCAATTCAACCGCTTCATCTTCCTCTTGCCAAAATCGATTATCCATAAGACACCTCTCACCTACTCCTGTCCTTCAATTATTTCAATTACGCTAGGCTAGCTTACAACAAAAAGCCAGGATGGGCAAGAAACTCTCCTTCCTCGCCATTTAGGTTTTCACAAATTGCTTAAATAAACAAAGCTTGATACTGCTGATATTTGCTATTACTAAACATTAAGCAAGCAAAAACCCATCCAGCCTAGCTTGACCGAAGCATGTCTGGATGGGCTTGGCCTCCCTTGCCTAAAGCTTGCTTTTACAAGCCATTCAGCAAGGAAAAAGTAGGTAGGAGCAAGGCGGCATAGATGGAGACAATCAGGATGCCGATACCGATAAAAACTATGGGCTGGACCAGGGTCATAATTTTTTCGATTTTTAGCGATAATTCTTCCTGGCACTGCCTGGAATAGAGCAATAATTCCTTGCCAAGGTCACTGGACTCTTCCCCGTAGTCGATAATATCTCTTAATTCATACTTTAAAAAGCTATAGTCACTAATAGAAGTCTTAAAAGACTGGCCAGCCTGCATCCCTTGGGCAATGGCTTGGCCAAGTTCTTTCACCAGATTGGTGTTCTTGTCGCTAGTCATGATTTGGGTAATCTCAAGCAGATTACTGCCATGCTTAAGAAGGTGGCCCCACTCCATGGCCAAAAACTGGGTGTAGTAAAGAGGCAAGACCAACCTGGCCAAAGGGAGTTGACAGAGAATAGAGGCCCTGGCTAGGGCAGTTTTTTTGGACAGGTAGTACTGAAAGACGAGCAAGGCCAAGCTAAACAGACATGTGGCTAGGATTAAGAGGATAGGGGATTCGCGAATAAAGAGAAAAACTAGTCGAGTCCCCAAGTTCATATGGTTGGTTTCAGAAGTGGTCAATTGAGTCAGGTGGGGCAGTAAGATATACCGCATAGCAAAGAGCATGCCGATGATAAAGATAATAAGCATGACGGGATAGGTTAAGATCTGCTGGAGCTTTTTCTTCCGTTCCATCCGGTCCATCATCTGCTGGCCACAATCGCTAATAGTCTGGGCAAACTGGCCATGAACCAGGGAAAAATAGATTTGCGAAGCGACCTGGTCCGAAAAGTTTAACTCCCCTAGCATCTCATCTAGGGTCCTGCCTTGGCTAAAACCTGCTTGAACATGGTTAACCCATTGCTTGATTTCTTGGTTACCGGTTGTACTTAGGAAACGAAGGGCCTCTTGCATGGATAAACCTTCTAGTAGAAGCTGGCCGAGCCGCTTCAGGAAGATGGCCTGGTTGTGCAGTGACTTAAGGGATTTTGTAGCTTTGATAGGTTTCTTGCGAAATAAAACCATAGACATACACCTTCTTTAGCAAATGGTTAAAGGACCGGGGCTGGTCTGCTTGACTAACGTGATTACCTTGTCTTTTTGCCAGCAAGTTTTGAAGGGACTTGCCATAGCGAACATCATAGAGGACGGCCCGTTTTTGGTCAGCTGGGATATGGTTGCAGGCAGTCTGGCAGTCCCCTTGGCAAAAGGGGCAATACTTGGGTAACAACTTTTGAAAGGCCAGGCCAATCAAGGTTTGACCCAAGACTTCCGGGCTGATCCCCAACTCTTGCAGCCGGTCAACCACCCCAGCTGCATCCTTGGCATGGACTGAGGCAATAATTAAATGCCCAGTCAAGGCCCCCCGGATAACCATTCGGGCAGTTTCTTCATCTCTTATTTCCCCTACCAAAAGGACATCGGGGTGGTGGCGGAGGCTGGACTTGATTAAGGCTTCATAAGTAACTCCTCCAGCTTCGTTGACCTGGACTTGTAAAAAATCTGCCTCTTCAATTTCCACTGGGTCCTCAATGGAGATTACTTGTTGCTTGCGGCTAGCCGACCGCTTCTTTACCAACCTGTACATGGTCGTCGTCTTGCCAGAGTCAACAGGTCCTGCAAAGAGGATGAGGCCACTCTTATGCTTAACCAGGTCCTCTAAGACCTGCCTTTCATGGTCAAAGAAGCAATCTGCCCGACTATGACCTTCCTCCTGACTGGATAAGAGGCGGATAACCAAGGACTCCTGGCCGCGGTAATTAGTCATCGTTGACAGGCGGAGGTCTGTTACGTCCGGCAATTTAAGACTGCAAGAACCACTTTGGGGCCTTCTCCTCTCCCCCACATCCATATTAGCCAGAAATTTCAGGTAAGAGATCAGACTCTCCCCTTCCTTTACCGACAAGCTAAACTGCTGGACCATCTGGCCACTTAAGCGGTAGTAGATTTGATAGCGACCAGCTTCCGGCATCAGGTGGATATCACTGGTCCGGTAATGGTGGGCCAAGGATAAGATCTTTTTGGCGTAGGCTTCAACTTCCATATGCTTCCTTCTTTCCACATCTATTTTGCTCCTGGTTAATAATACGCAAAAAAGACTCAGAATTATTTTTGTGAATCATAAAAATAAAATGAATCTTTTTGATATCTTATTGCAATTTTAATAGCCATTATTCTAACCAATTTAATATCAAGAAGCTTTACTTACAATAAGCTAGACTTTTTAAAACATAAATTTTTATCATGAATAATTCTTGACAAATAAATAAAATTAGATATACTATAGTTATATTAAAAAGCATTGACAAGAAAAGTAAATAGGTGGAGCCTTCACAGAGAGACTGTAGCTGGTGGAAGCAGTTAAGGAAAAGCCTATTGAAAATGGTCTTCGAGTTGACCGCATCGAGATTGAGATGGGTTCGGGTTCTCCCGTTATAGAGAGCGAGTATGATGGTACTCACAGAGTTATTAATCGTGAGATTGATAAAAATATAGGTGGTAACGCGAGAGATCTCGTCCTTTGATAGGGCGGGATCTTTTTGTTTGACCTAAAATAAAGGAGGTTAGGATAGGTCCTGGGTCATTAGACCAGGCAATCATTCTTACTGAGCGAAAGGATTGCCAAGGGGTGGTCTATTTCAGGTCCTAAAAATCAATAGCTACTGGTCCCGTTTTTCCTTGTCCTGGTGATTGGATCTAATGCTTTCAGGCAAAAAAGTCTGATGGGGTGACTAGTTTTGAACAAGCTTGCCAAAGGCTTGAAGTATCGGGAGTCCTACTTGAGACCGGACCAATTTTGTTAATGTGTTGCTTTTTTGTAAGAATTCATTCATAGGGGGAATTAACATGAGTCACAAGTTTACCGGAAAACACGATTTTGTTGGAAGTTTTTTAAGACCCGAACAATTAGTAAAGGCCCGGCAAGACTATAAAGAAGGGAAGATAGACCGACCAGCCCTGAAGCAGGTTGAGGACCAGGAAATTGAAAAATTAATTAACAAGCTTAAAGAATTAGGCTATGAATTCATTACGGATGGGGAATTTAGAAGAGACACCTGGCACCTAGACTTTATGTGGGGCTTCCATGGGGTTGACCACAAGCCGACTAATACTGGGATACAGTTTTCAGGTATCGTAGCCGAACTGGATGACACCTTCCTAGTCGACAGGCTCTCCTTCAATGAAAACCACCCCTTCTTGGACCACTTAGCCTTTGTCCAACAATTTGAAGATGAAAACCATACCGCAAAACTGACTGTCCCAGCACCGGCACAATTTCTCAAACAATTTATCAGCCCTGAAGAAAGGGAGAATACGGCTAAATTTTACAATAGCCGGGATGAATTAGCAGACGATATCGTTTCCCTTTACCGGCAATTTATCCAAAAGGCCTATGATTCTGGCCTCCGTTACTTACAATTCGATGATGTCTCTTGGGGCCGGCTGGTTGATGACAAAGCACCTGAACACTTCGGAACTGACCAGGCTGGCATTGAAGAGTTAAAACAAGTTTTTGTGGATACCAACAACCGGGTGATCGCTGACCGACCAGAAGACTTGGTCATCAATACCCATGTCTGCCGCGGAAACTTCCAGTCTACCTACTCAGCCAGTGGCCCCTACGACCGGGTAGCTGAGTTCCTCTTTAAGGAAGAAAATGTCAACAGTTACTTCCTCGAGTTTGATGACGACCGGTCTGGAGGCTTTGAGCCCTTGCAAAAAATTAGCGGGGACAAAGAGGTTGTCTTGGGGCTGATCACTTCCAAACGTCCTGAACTGGAAGATAAAGACCAAATCATTGACCGGATCCACCAAGCTGCTGAATATATTCCCCTAGACCGGCTCAGCTTGTCCCCTCAGTGCGGTTTTGCTTCAACCGAGCATGGCAACAAGTTAAGCTTAGAAGACCAATGGAATAAACTTCGCTTGGTCAAAGACATTGCAGATGAGGTCTGGGCTTAAAAGAAGATAAGGGGCTGTAACTAGTCCAAGTTGTCTAGTAAAGTTTGAGAGTCAAAAAAGGTGCCAGGATTTGAAGTCCTGACATCCTTTTATTGTGGTTAAAATCTCCATCCAAGCACTAGTTTGTCATGTATCTATGAACAACCCAGCTAGGAATTTCCTAACTGGGTTGCTTACTATCATTATTCCGCATTGGTGTAGACTTCATTGACATCGTCGTCATCTTCTAAGGCATCCACTAGGTTGTTTAACTTGTTTTCATCTTCTTCAGATAGGCTGACCTTAATGTTTGGCACCATGGTCAATTCCTTGTGGGCCAAGGTGAAGTCTTTTTCCAGTTCGTCAACGACATCAGTGAAGTCACTGGCCTGGGTATAAATTTCAAAGACATCATCTGATGCTTCCATGTCTTCCCCACCAGCTTCGATTACGGCAAGGAGCATGTCATCTTCGTCAAGATCCAAGCCATCGCGTTCCACGACAATATAGCCTTTCCGCTCGAACATGTAAGAAACAGACCCCTTCTCACCTAGGTTGCCCCCATTGCGGTCAAAGGCAACTCGGACATTGGTTGCTGTCCGGTTGGTGTTATCGGTTAGGGTTTCAACATAAATACCTACCCCATTAGGACCATAGCCTTCATAAGATACTTCATCATAGTTAGCCCCTTCATTGGGGTCGGTTGCCCGCTTAATGGCCCGGTCAATGTTGTCGTTAGGCATATTACCTGACTTGGCCTTGTCAATAGCCATCCGCAGTGAAGCGTTCATTTCGGGATCAGGGCCACCATCTTTTGCTGCCTTGTAGATCTCTTTAGAGTATTTCTGGAATTGCTTACTTCTTTTCTTATCTTGAGCACCTTTACGCTGCTTGATATTATTCCACTTCGAGTGTCCTGCCACAAAAATCACTTCCTATTTTATAATCTCGATATGGTACTGACTACAAGATTATACCAAATTATGACCTTAGAATAAAGTTTTCTGGTTACTTTAGGGAATTCTCTCACTGCTTTGGTGGGAAAATCGCCTACTCTAAACAGAGGTCAAAATAGTCAAGCCGGCCCAGATAGTGTAAACTAGGGATACAGTATTACGAGGAGGATTAGTATGGTTTATCAAGACACTTGGAACTTAGAATCGGTATTTGAAGGCGGGCCAAACTCCCCTGCCCTCCATGAAAAATTAGACTTGGTGAAAGACCAGATCACTAGCTTTAAGGAAAAAATTGAAGCTTGGCAAACAGACCATGACCAGGTCGACCAGGACCAATTTATTGATATTTTAGCAGACCGGGCCAAGATTGCCAAGGGACTGAACCAGTCAGGGACCTTTGCCAACGCTCACTTGTCAGCTGATGTGAATGACACCGTATCCCTAAACAATCTAAACCAGGTTAGCCTGCTGGAACATGACTTTAGTCAAACCCTCACCCTTTTAAGCAAAAAAATACAAGAAATTAATGAAGACGATTGGCAAAACTTGCTAGAAGAAGACCCTTTCAAAGACCTTGCCTTTCGTTTAAATGAAATCCGCCGTGATGCTAATAAGTTACTCAGTCCTGACCAGGAAAAAATTATTAGCCAACTAAGTCCAGATGGCTACCAAGGATGGGAGTCCATGTACAATGACCTAGTAGCCCAGGTCAAAGTACCTATCGAAGAAGAGGGGAAGGTCAATTATTACTCAGCCGCCCAAGCCCAAAACAAGTTAACCAGCCAGGAAGACCCTAGCAAAAGGTCAGAAATCTTAAAGGCCTGGGAGCAAGCTTGGCAAGACAAGGCAAGCCTCTTTGCAACCACCCTCAACCATATCGTGGGCTTTAACCTGGCTAACCAAGCCTTGCACGGGGAAGAGGACTTCCTCAAACCTGCCTTAGAAAATAACCGCTTGAATCAAAAAAGCCTGGATACCATGTGGAAGACCATCAATCAAAATAAAGACCATGTGATCAAATACATGGAACGCAAGGCCCAACTGCAAGGTCTAGACCAGTTAGGCTGGGCTGATTTAGAAGCCCCCTTAACTGTTGGAGAATTTAAACCCGCAACTTATAGCTTTGACCAAGCAGCAGAATTTATTATGGACGACTTTGCCCAGGTCAGCCCGCAAATGAAAGACCTGGCCCAAAAAGCCTTCGACGGTGCTTGGATCGAAGCTGAAGACCGGGCTAGTAAACGGCCAGGTGGTTACTGTTCGGACCTTCCAGAGTCCAAAGAGTCTAGAATCTTTATGACCTTCTCTGGCAGTCCCGACAATGTCTCCACCCTTGCCCACGAGCTCGGACATGCCTTCCACTCCTATGTTTTACGGGACCAAGCCTACTTGAACCAGGAATATGCTATGAATGTCGCCGAAACTGCTTCTACTTTTGCTGAAATGGTGGTATCAGATGCTACCATTCAAAATGCGAATTCTATAGAAGAAAAAATTTCCCTTTTAGACAGCAAGATTTCCCGGGCAGCTGTTATGTTTATGAACATCCAGTCCCGTTTTATTTTCGAGAAGTCTTTCTATGCTGAACGGAAGACTGGCTTAGTCTCTCCAGATCGGGCTAATGAATTGATGGTGGAAGCCCAAAAGCAGGCCTTTGGGGACGCCTTATCGGTCTACCACCCTAGCTTCTGGGCCAGCAAGCTCCACTTTTACATGACAGACCAAGCCTTTTACAACTTCCCTTATACCTTTGGCTTCTTATTTAGTATGGGAATTTACGCCCAAGCCAAAGAAGCAGGCGACCAATTTGAAGACCGTTATATTGACTTGCTCAAAGATACAGCCTGCATGACCAGTGAAGACCTGGTTCAAAAACATTTAGGCTATGACTTAGAAGAACCAGACTTCTGGCAATCAGCCATTGACCTAGTCAAGCAAGATATTGATGAATTCCTAAACCTTACAGAGGCATACTTGTAAGCCAGTCCTGAACTGTATTTTCTGAGTATCCTAAATGACCAAAATTACTTTTAAGCAGCTAGCCTAACCGCGCTAGCTGTTTTTCTTATGTGGGAAATGGGGCTGCCAGAGCTTGGAGAGAGGTAAGTGAATAATAACAATTGTTTTTTAAAAAACGCTCAGATTCTCGTATAGTATATGTTATTTGAGAAAAAAACATTGAAATTCTCGTATAACATATGTTGTTTGAGAAAAACATCGAAAAATTCTCAAACAACTTAAGTTATTTGAGAAAAACCGGAATAATTCTCAAACTTGAGCCAAAGTTTGAGAATAACAAATGTTCTGCTTTAATTTCGTATGTAACTTAGACAATTGAGTCGAGTTTAAGAAGCTAAAAAAGTGTCCCTGGTGAGTCCTTCACCTAGGTCAAATGTTGTAGAACCACAAAAGCGACCCATCCAATCACATGGATGGGTCGCTTTTTTCTGCTTGGTTTAACATGGAGATTAGATTGTTAGGATAAGTACGGCTTTGGATTTAGTTAACCCGGCCGTAACCAATGAAACGTGCTCCCCAGTAGCCAGTGTGGGCATTGGCATAGGCCACACCCGTTGAAGTTTGAGAACCAATAAATTGGCCGCCACCAGCATAAATTCCTACGTGGGTTACCCGACCTCCGTTTCCAAAGAAGATTAAGTCACCAGGGGCAGGGTTGGATACACGTTTGGTTGCTGCATACTGGGCCCGGGAGTTCCGTGGAAGGGAAATACCGTGTTGGCTGTAGACCAATTGAGTAAAACCAGAACAGTCAAGGCCAGATCTTGAAGATCCACCCCAACGGTAAGGGGTGCCTAGGTAGCTATTGGCCGTGCTCTGGATACTTGACCAGGATAGAGATGGTTGGCCAACCGACTGAGTTTGTGGTTTAGCTTGTGGCTGGGCTGGTTTTTTAGCTTGTCTTTGGTTAACTTGATTTGAATTGTCGTTTCTAGCAGTTTGGCTATCTTGGCGTGAATTATTACTGCTAGAAGCTTGGCTCGTTTGACTGCGGTTGTTACGGTTAGTTTGGTTAGACTGGCTAGAATTATTATTAGTTGCTGATTGGTTAGTTTGGTTGGTAGAGGAAGACTGGTCTTGGCTAGGAGCCGGTTGACTAGCAGGTCTTGCTTGAGAATTGCTAGCTTGCTGACTAGTTTCCTCCTGGCTAGTCTCCTCTCCTTGAGCTTGTTCTTGGCCAGGTTGGTTTTGACCTTCTGAACTTGTTTGGCCTTGACTAACTTGATCCTGACTTTCTGAACTGACTTGGTCCTGGCTGGTTGCTTGATCTTCTCTTTCTTCTTCTTCAACCGGAATCTCTTGATTGCTAGCCTCTTCTATCCCAGCTTCATCTTCTGAATCTTGTCCAGGGCTCGCTTCGACTTGACCTTCTTCAATAACTTCTTCTGCAACTTCTGGGTCAAGCTCTTGTTGAGTCTGTTCCTCTTCCCCCTCTTGAGGGTCAAGGTCGTCTTCTTCTACGATTTCAGCTTGATCCAATGCTTGACGGGTTTCTTCAACTAAATCAACGTCATTAGCTTCTTCACTGACTTCAATTTGGTCCTGGGCTACTTCTTGGGCTAGAGCAATCTCTTGACTTTGGGCAAAGAGGCGGTCAGCTTGGGCCTGGGCCTGGTCTCTTTGGGCAATAAACTGGTCTCGTTCAGATGCCAATTGGGCTTGTTCAGCAGCTAATTGAGCCAACAAAACTTCTTGGTCAAGGCGCTGTTGTTCCAAGTCTTGACTGGTAACCTCTAGGCTATCAACCAAGTCTGCCTGGTGCAAAATACTTTGGCCTGTTTCTTCTTTAATGGCTTCCAAAGCTTCCTTGTCTTTCACCTGGTCTTTGATAATCGACTGGTTAGACTTAAACAAGTTAACGACAAGGTCTAACCGGGCAAAGGCATCGGTTAAGGACTCAGATTGGATAATAAAGTCTATGTATTGAGATATTTGACCGTTAGTTTGAACAGCTCTTGCCTGGTCCTTGAGACGGTCTGCTCTTTTTTCAATGTTTGCTTCCAGTGTGTCAATCTCGTCAAGTAAAGCTTGGTAGTCACCTTGACTGGACTCTAATTCCCCACTAGCTTGGGCTAATTTAGCTTCGTTATCAGCAATGGCAGCCTCTAGGTCTCTTAATTGGTCCTGAGTTGACTTACTAGAGGAAGTGACTTGACTCAAACGACTGTCCAGGGCTTCCACTTGACTTTGGGCTTCTTGGGCATTGGCTATTTCACTGTCATAATCACTTGCCAAAGCGACCTGACTTGTTAGCAATTGGGCAAAAATTAAAGAACTGGTAATAGATGTCCTGATAAACTTCTTCTTCATCGCTTAATCCTCCCATACGTCACCGGCTTCTTCAAAAGAGTGAATACACCTAAAAGTATAGCATTAAAAAATATTAATATGTTTCAGCTATATTACAATCTCTTTTCTATTCTATAAAATAATTTCTAGCTTTATGACAACGGCTTTTGTTTTGATGTAGGATTTGCCTTTTAACTTAAAAGTTGATATTTGAATATTACCAACAACTAGTTTATAATTCGTGTGTTCATAACTTATATTTGCACTATAAGATAATGGAGGAAGAAAGATGAAAGACTACAGAGTGTTACTATACTACCAATATGTAACCATCGATGACCCTGAACAATTTTGCAAAGACCATAAAAAAATGTGTGATGAATTGAACCTGAAAGGGCGGATTTTAGTCTCAAAAGAAGGCTTAAATGGAACCCTTTCTGGTAAGAAAAAAGACACAGACGAATACATGAACCGCATGCACCAAGACCCTCGCTTTAGCCAAATGCCTTTCAAGATTGATGAAGCTGACCAACATGCTTTTAAAAAAATGCATGTGCGAACTCGTCCAGAAATTGTCTCCCTTCATCTAGGTGACGAGGATGTCGACCCCAATCAAACTACCGGTAAGCACTTGGAGCCAAGTGAATTCCGGGATGCCCTCTTCGATGAGAACACAGTCGTTTTAGATGCCAGAAACGATTACGAGTATGACTTGGGCCACTTTAGAGGAGCAGTCAGACCGGACATCCGCAACTTCCGTGAACTACCCGACTGGATCCGGGAAAATAAAGATAAATTCATGGAAAAAAGAGTGGTTGTCTACTGTACAGGGGGCATCCGGTGTGAAAAATTAAGTGGTTGGATGCTCAAGGAAGGCTTCGAAGATGTTGGCCAACTCAATGGTGGGATCCACAACTATGCCACCGATGAGGAAACCCAGGGAGAATACTGGGATGGCAAGATGTATGTCTTCGACGAGCGAATCAGCGTCGATATTAACAAAAAAGAAAAAACAGTCATCGGTCGCGACTGGTTTGACGGCACTCCTTGTGAGCGTTACGTCAACTGTGCTAACCCCTACTGCAACAAACAAATCCTCATGTCAGAAGAAAACGAGCACAAATACCTCCGCGGTTGCAGTCATGAATGCCGTATCCACCCTGAAAACCGCTATGTGAAAGAGCACAACCTGAGCAAGGAAGAGGTCCAAGACCGGCTGGAGGCGATTGGCGAATCCCTTCCTGAATACGCCAATTAAGCAATAAAACTACTTTAAAACTAGGGTCCATAAAACCCTAGTTTTTCCTTTACCTATCCCCCTTAATTCCTAGTAAGAATGCTTTTATTTTGCCCCTAGCTTTGCTATAATAAACTGAATCAAACTGTAAGTTAATACCCTTAAGGAGTTAAATATGAAGTCAAATAATTGGAAGCATACCCTCCGAAACTGGCTAGAGAACATATACTATTATTTTGATATTTTTGCCAGAGTAATGAAAAGCTTACTAGGTGTTTTTATTTTCTTATTTGTCGTAGCTGGGGCCCTAGCTGGCGGTTTGGCTGCTGGCTACTTTGCTTCCCTAGTGGATGGGGATATCCCCTCCCAGGAAGTCATGGCTGAGGAAGTAACCCAGTACTCGATCACCTCAACAGCCCATTATGCAGACGGTAGCCTGATTAGTGAATTGCGGTCTGACCTAGTCCGAACCCCAACCACCATTGACAAGGTCTCACCAGAGTTTATCGATGCCTTGGTAGCAGTTGAAGATGAATACTTCTTGGAACACGAAGGAATCGTACCGAAGGCGATTGTCCGGGCTATGTTACAAGAATTTACCGGTAGTGAAAGCCAGACTGGGGGCTCTACCCTCACCCAACAAGTCATCAAGCAACAGCTCCTCTCTAATGAAGCCACCCACAAGCGGAAGGTTAACGAGATTCTTTTGGCCCTCCGACTTGAAAACTTCATGGACAAAGAGCAAATATTAGAAGCTTACATTAATGTGTCCCCTTTTGGACGGAATAACCGGGGGCAAAATATTGCCGGTATCCAAGAAGCAACTGAAGGGATCTTTGGCATTCAACCAGACGAACTCAACCTGCCCCAAGCTGCCTTTATTGCTGGCTTACCGCAAAGCCCCATCGCCTACTCCCCTTACAACCAAGATGGGTCTATCAAAGAAGACCTCTCCCGTGGTTTAGCCCGGAAGGATATCGTCTTGTTTAACATGTACCGGGAAGACTACATCACTTTAGAAGAATTTGAAGAAGCTAGAGACTATGACTTAGAACCAGACTTCATCCCACGACAAGAAGATGAAGACGGGTCTGAACGCCAGTTTTATGTTTATGATTTGGCCGAAAAAGAAGCCCGGGATATTATCATCAACCAGATTATTGAAACCAGTGACTACAGTCCTGAAGAGGTCCAGGAAGATAATGAACTAGCTGAAGAAATTTATAACCAGGCCGACACCATGATGCGGTCTCAGGGGATCAAGATTTATACAACTATTGACAAAGACCTCCACACCGCCATTAACCAGGCTGCCCAAGCCCAAATCGATAGCTTAGGTAGTGAGAAAACCATCACCTACACCAATTCCGACGGCGAAACCGTAACCGAAAGCTTTCCGATCCAATTAGGGGCTACTGTCATTGAAAACGAGACGGGCCGGGTCCTAGCCTTCGTCGGTGGACGGGATTATGACTACTCTAATTACAATATTCCCTTTGATTCTAGACGGTCATCCGGGTCAACCCTAAAACCCCTCGTGGCTTATGGTCCGGCCTTGGCTGAACACATTATTACCCCGCAAACCGTTATCCCAGACACTCCTTTCTCAGTTCCAAGTGGTGGCGGAACCCACGCTATTTCCAACTACGGAGAAACAACCAACCAATGGCGTCCTGCTGAGGACTGGCTACCAAAATCGCAAAATATTCCAGCCTCTAGAGTCTTTATGGAACTTTTAGAAAACGACATCGATGTGGAACAATACGTCCGTCGCCTAGGCTTAGGCCAAGACGCCATCAGTAGCGACGAATTCAACAACCCATCCCTAGCTTTAGGTGGGGTCACCCATGGACCTACTGTTACCGAACTAACAGCTGCTTATGCCGCCTTGGCAAACAATGGAGTTTTTAACCCACCCCACGTTATCGACCGAATCGAGGATGCCAATGGTAACGTGCTTTATGAAACAAGCGAAAATAATGAACCAAGCCGGGTTTGGTCCGAAGCCAGCAACTACCTACTCGTTGACATGCTGAGAGGAGTTACCCACTCTGATATCGGGACTGGTAGTGAAATTCCTGGCAACCTACAATTCGATGCCGACCTCCTCTCCAAGTCGGGAACTTCTAGTGAATACAAGGACGTATGGTTTGTTGGCTCTACTCCAAACGTTTCCCTTGGTACTTGGTTAGGTTATGACAACCAAAATATTTCAGTAGAATATGACTATGGGGTCCACCCAAGTGTCCGGACTCGACGTCTATGGGCCAACCTGCTCAACACTATCTACCAAACTAATGCCGACCTCATTGGTTTGGGCGAGGAATTCTACATGCCAGAAGATAAATTAACCACTGAAACCATCTCGACCCAAACCGGTATGAAAACTGGTCGGGTTGAATTGCCAGATGGTAAAGTAGTCAACCTCGGCGGGCCTACGACTGAAGCCTTGTTTGATGCTGAGAATGTTCCTGGGACAACTGTTTATGACTTCACCGTCCAAGCGACTTCCTCCGAATTGGATAATTTCTGGAGTGGTCGGGCCAATCGAAACACCCGCGGTTCTTCCAGTAACACAAACGGCTCATCAAGTGGCTCTTCCTCGGGTGGCAGCGATGGACAGGAAGACACTGATGACGACCAGGAAGATGGTCAAGACCAAGCAGGTGAAGAAGAAAATGCTGGCAACGACCAGGACGATGACGCCTCTTCTATCGAAAGCACCTTACGAAACTTTATCGATTCCATCATTGGTGGCAATGACGACCAAGATGAGGACGACGAAGAATAATAAAAAGAGGCGGTCAGTGGTCAACCCACTACCGTCTCTTTTATTTTAGCAAGATAAACATACTAAAAAGATGACTTGTTTCACGCAAGTCATCTTTTTAGCTTTTTATTAGGATGGCTAACTATTTGGTAGTGCCCCATTTTTTAATGGTGTGGGGGAGGACAATTTCCTTATCCTCAACTTCATCATTGTTCATCATCTTGGTCAGCAAGCGCATAGAAACTGCCCCGATGTCATATAAGGGTTGAAGGACAGTACTGAGCTGGGGCCGGGTCATATTAACAAGTTTGGAATTATTGGAGACAATAATTTCAAATTTTTCTGGGACCTGCAAGCCATTGTCATGAGCAGCATTTAAGAAACCAACAGCTGCTTCATCATCTGAGAAAATGGCAGCGGTCGCCCCATTGGATATAAGCTGGTCATAAATATTTTGACCGTCTTTATATGAATTTGATGAAGTAAAGACTAAATTATCATCCACTGGGAGACCATGATCTTGGTGGGCTTCCTTATAGGCCCCGTACCGGACCTGGGAGTCAATTTCTTCGTCGACGGACCGGTAAACAAAGCCTATTTTTTCATTGCCATTTTCAAATAAAATGTCCAAGCTATCTTTCATGGCTGCACCGTAGTCAATATTTACACTGGGAAGGATCCCTTTTTGGTCAATTGACCCAGCTAAGACCAAAGGGGTTGGCACACTTTCTAATTGGGCATGTAATTCATCTGAAATATGGTGACCCATATAAATAACACCATCTACCTGCTTGGTCAACAAATCTTTTAAGACAAGGATTTCTTTTTCCAAGTTCTCATCGGTATTGGTTAGGATAATATTGTACTTGTAGATGGAAGCAACATCATCGATCCCCCGAGCCAAGGAAGAGTAATAAAGGTTGGTAACATCTGGAATAATAACCCCAACAGTGGTTGTTTTCTTACTAGCCAAACCTCTTGCTACAGCGTTGGGTTGGTAATTCAGCTGTTTAATGACTTCTTCAACTTTTTTGCGGGTGGAAGGTTTGACATTGGGATTGCCGTTGACCACCCGTGAGACTGTAGCCATGGAAACACCAGCCTCCCTGGCTACATCATAAATTGTAACTGTTTGTCGATCCATTTAAAAAACTCCATTCATTTTATTTTTTATTATATCTGAAAATGTTTTCATTCATAATGTAGCAAAGAAATCTAGCTATTTCAATAGTAACACATATTTTATGAAAAGTTTTCAGAAATCGCTCACAAGTTATTGTCAGCTTATATCATTATGGTATAAGTTTAGACTTGTGCTAAACTAGTAGTAACATGCTTTAGGAAGTTGGTTCAATATGACAAGTTTAGATAAGTTACAAGCTCAGTTAAAAGACCAGGACATTGACCTTGCCCTCATCACCCGGCCTCAACTCATCGATTATTTCACTGGCTATGCTAGCGAACCCATGGAAAGAATCTTGGCCTTATTTGTTTCGCCGACCAAGCATATCTTATTTGCTCCCTACCTGGATGCCCAGGATGCAAAAGACCAGGTCTCCTGCCCGGTCTTATCTTATAAAGATGAAGAAGACCCCTGGCAGGTTATCCAAAAAGACCTGCTCAGCCAATTTGACAGCCCCAACCGGGTGGGAGTAGAAGACAGCCAGCTCACCCTAGACAAGTACAAGGCCTTAAGTGGAATCTTAAGGGACAGTGAATTTATTGACATCGGTAGTTTGTTGGATGGCTTGAAATTAATCAAAAGCAAGGAAGAAAAAGACCGCTTGCTTGAAGCGGGAGACTTAGCTGACAAGGCCCTACAAGTAGGCTTAAATGCCTTAAAAGTAGGGATCAGCGAGGTTGAAGTGGTAGCCAAAATTGACTACGAAATGAAAAAATTAGGGGTGTCTAAAATGAGTTTCCCAACCATGGTCTTGTTTGGTGACCATGCTGGTAGCCCTCACGGCGTGCCAGGTAGTCGGAAACTCCAGGCAGGTGAATTTGTCCTCTTCGACCTAGGCGTTCTCTACCAGGGTTATGCCAGTGACATGTCTCGGACCGTCTTCTTTGGAGAGCCTGAAGACTTAGATGACCAAGACAAGGCAGTCTACCAAACAGTCTTAAAGGCTCAAGAAACTGCCATGGAAGCGGCAAAACCAGGCATGACAGCTGGCGACTTAGACAAGTTGGCCCGGCAAGTAATCGACCAAGCCGGCTATGGCCAGTACTTCATCCACCGATTGGGTCATGGCATCGGCCAAACCGCCCATGAGTCCCCAAGTATTAGTTCATCGAATACTAGTAACTTGCAGGCAGGAATGGCCTTTTCGATTGAACCAGGCATCTATATCCCTGGCCAGGTTGGAGTCCGAATTGAAGATTGTGTCTATCTGAATGAAGACGGAGCCATAAGTCTGACACAATCCCCCAAAAACCTTCAGTTTTTACCTGCCGTGACTGACTAAAATCGAGTAGGAGACTAGCCATTAATTGGCTAGTCGACCTCTCACACCACCGTGCGTACGGTTCCGTACACGGCGGTTCAATATCTTGCGTAAGCAGACTCAGCGATAGTGCTTAGTGGAACTAAGCCCCACTTGCTGAGTCTTTCTGTTGTTATTGCACGATGAAATTCATGTGTGCATGACAGTCGCCAGTACTTTTTGCGTGAATACGCAATCCGTTTGGCTGAATCTAAGTCCAGTCCATATTGTTCCAACTTTGATATAATAGTTCGTGGACGTTTCCACCGTTTAAGAATCAGCTGTCTGATACGGTGATTTAACCATTGCTCAACTTCTTTGATAAAGCTTTTAATGAAGCCTAAACCAAAGTAATTAATCCAACCGCGGGTGACTCGATTAATTTCAGTCATTATCTTTTTAAAAGTACCTGGCCGTTTACGACTGGTCAGCTTTCTCAATCTGCGTTTGAATTTCTGCTTGGCTTCTTTGGTAGGGATAAAACGATAATCCCCATTCACTTGCTTCATCAGACAGCTCAAAAACTTT
>NZ_JH992961.1:39196-51232 GCF_000315445.1 Alloiococcus otitis ATCC 51267 | reverse complement strand
CTGAGTCTTTCTGTTGTTATTGCACGATGAAATTCATGTGTGCATGACAGTCGCCAGTACTTTTTGCGTGAATACGCAATCCGTTTGGCTGAATCTAAGTCCAGTCCATATTGTTCCAACTTTGGTATAATAGTTCGTGGACGTTTCCACCGTTTAAGAATCAGCTGTCTGATACGGTGATTTAACCATTGCTCAACTTCTTTGATAAAGCTTTTAATGAAGCCTAAACCAAAGTAATTAATCCAACCGCGGGTGACTCGATTAATTTCAGTCATTATCTTTTTAAAAGTACCTGGCCGTTTACGACTGGTCAGCTTTCTCAATCTGCGTTTGAATTTCTGCTTGGCTTCTTTGGTTGGGATAAAACGATAATCCCCATTCACTTGCTTCATCAGACAGCTCAAAAACTTTAAACGGGTAGGAGACCCAACCTGGCTTTTGTCTTGATTGACGATTAACTTTAAGTCTTTTTCAATAAAGCGTGTGATGCTGTTCATTACCCGTTCACCGGCTCGTTTTGATTTAACGTAGATGACAAAGTCATCTGCGTATCGGACAAATCGGTGACCACGGTTAACCAACTCTTTATCCAGTTCATGTAAGTACACATTACTCAAAAGCGGTGATAGAACACCACCTTGTGGTGCCCCTGTTTCACTTGCGATAAATTCGCTAGTCAAATCAATTACACCCGCTCTCAAAAACTTACGGATAATTTTCAGTATCATTTTATTTTGGATGTACTGTTCAAGATAATAGATAAGTTTGTCGTGATTGAGCGTGTCAAAGCATTGTTTGAGGTCACAATCAACTACAACACGATAGCCTTCTTTATAATACTGTGCACATTGCTTGAGAGCACTGTGCGTGCTTTTCCCTGGTCGGAATCCGTGACTGTTGTCATAGAAGTGCGGGTCTATAATCGGTTCAATTACTTGCCGTCTGGCTTGTTGAACAACTCTATCCCGCACACAAGGTATACCTAACTTTCGTTTTTCTCCATTCGGCTTTGGTATTTCTACTCGTTTAACTGGTTGAGGCTTATACGTTCCATCAAGTAATTTCTTCCGTAAGGGTTGATAATACGTTTGAATGTGCTCCTCTATCTCAAAAACGGTCATACCGTCAATACCTGCAGCGCCTTTGTTCCGTTTAACGGCTTTGGCTGCTGTTTCCAAGTTTCTTCTGTCAACAACTTGCTCCATTAAGTTTGGAGACTTACGATACATTTCTGTCATTTCACCTAAAGTTTACTAGACGCATCGGCTTACCCTTTCGGTTCCACCTATTCTCTCCACCGATTGCCAATCTCTTCGATTGTTTTCTGTCCTATTCGTAAACTTTAACCTCCGTTCTATACTTTGTATGAATATTGTTCAGTCCTTCGCTACAACGTAGCTACTATGACCTCGGCTGACTTCTCACTATTCGTTGTTACTACTAAACGCTAGTGAGACCTCCCCGAGTAAGGTGTGACAACCTTCCACTCATGTCACTGCTTCATTTACTGAAAGGGACTTGTGCAGTATTGGACTTTACTTTGTTATGCAAGCTCATCCATCTCAAATCAGCCTTGATATGAAGTTTCTGTTCGTCAGTGCGAGTGTTTGCCTCCAGCTTCCTTCAGATTCCACCTCACGATGGACACCCTTGCCTTCAGCTAACAGTTCCTACTGCCAGGCCTGCAGTGGACTTTCACCACCAAGTTGTCACCCATGCCGGGCGCACAAACAAAAAGCTTGTAGGACAGAGCCTACAAGCTTTTTGTATAGTTGAATTAGGATTCAACATCTTTTTTTGCTTGTTTGATGATGTCTTCAGTGATGTCTTTGTCTCGATCCAAGGTTTGGTCAGCTGTCTCTTGAAGGGAGTCAAGCAATTCGTCCACATCAACGTCATCATCACTGATATTGGATTTAAGGTCTGCTTTAGCCTTGTTCAAAGCCAGCTCAGCATTGTCCCGGTAGCGGTTGCCTGCTTGTTTGGCAGTGTTAGCCAGGTCTTCACCAGTTTGACGGGCTTCAGAGTACAATTCTTGACCTTTTTGCTTAACATCGCTGGCATAGTCACTGGCTTGATTCTTCCATTCGTCAGCTTGGTCTGCAATGTCTTTCCGGAGGTCTTCACCTGATTTAGGTGCAAACAAGAGGGCAGATATCCCTGCCACTAGTCCACCGACTAAAGTGCCAATTAAAAATCCTTCTGCTCTATCTCTATCACTCATAGACGATCGCTCCTTTTTTATTGATTGAACTATTTAACTATTTTTTGCCAGCCGTGCCAGCCACTTTTTCAGTGAGGCGGACAGTCGATTCATTTAACTTGGAAACCGACTCACCTAAGTCACCCACTGCTTTAAAGAGAGGGGTGGTCAAGCCTAGTTTGCCATTGACATCATCTAAAGTAATGTTGGTTTTGTTCAACAACCCTTCAATTTCAATGAGCAAGTGGTCAGCATCCTTGGTAATAACATTCAAACTATTATTCACTTCATCTACTGTATTGTTAAGATCAGAAACAACGCCAGCAATTTTAAAAATTAAGTAAATAAGTGCAATGGCTAAGATAGCAAAGGCAATGGCCGCGATTAAAGCTGCAAGCTCAGACCCTGTCATGTTCATTCTTATTCCTTCTTTCTATAATATTATGTTATCAGAATACCATTATAGCTAATATTTTACAAATGTAACCTGCTTTCAAGGAAAATTTTAAAGGTATTCCTTTTTAACTGCTTCTATTATATAATAGTAAGCGGTGATGTGAAAATGAAATTTACACTTTTAGCCGAAAGTGAAATATTGGAAGAGACCACAGAGCGGACCAACTTTGTGATTGAATACTTCCAAAACTTAAACTGGCAAGAAATTGCTTTAGCCCTCCTACTTATTTTTCTCCAAATTTTATTTGCTGTGATCGTCTTCGGTATTGTCAAATGGCTTGGGACTAAGTTGATTAACCGGTCCTTTGCGGGAAGCAGCTTTGCCAAAGGCCAGTCTCCTAGCCGGCGGAAGACCCTCAAACGCCTGGCCAACTCGGTCTTCAACGGCGTTATCCTGTTCTTGTTTGTCTTTACTGTCTTAGAGATACTGGGTGTCCCTATTGGCTCCCTCCTAGCCGGGGCTGGGGTCATTGGTTTGGCCTTGTCACTGGGGGCCCAAGACTTTGTCTCAGACCTGGTGAACGGCCTAGTTATCCTCTTTGAAAAACAAATCGATATTGGAGACAAGGTAATCATAAATGATATCTTAGGTTTTGTGGAAGATACGAACCTAAAAACAACGGTCGTCAAAGACTTAGATGGAGCTTTTCACTATATCCCCAACCGGAAAATTGATATCATCAGTAACCACTCCCGGGACAACATGCGGGCCATGATTATTATCCGCCTCTTTGCCAATAGTGATTTCGAAACCATAGACCGGGTTGTTAGAGAAACCACATACAAAAAAATGGAAGACTATACCACCCTTGTCAGCCAACCAGAATTTATCTATGAGGCCGCCGAAAACGGACAAGTAACCCTGAGAATTCCTATCTTTACTGTCCCTGGCGAAGAATATGATGTCATGGTTGAGTTCTATGAAGCCCTGCTGAAGGCCTTAAACAAAGCTGGTATTGAACTTCCTTCCAATACGATTGATATCCCGAGTCCAGACCAAAATTAAAGAGACAAAAACAGGCCAACCCAAGTGCTTACACCAAAGCATTGGGTTGGCTTTTTTGCTTTCTATATTCATTTCCTCTACTAGTCTAGTCTAGCCGATTTAGTCGGTGGGGGTTTTTATATCTTAGTCTTTTTTATTTGTCAGCTAAATCATAATCCTGGTCAATCTCATGAGCAAGCCGGTTAATTCCCTGCAAGATGGTGCTTCGGGTGATAATTCCCTTAAAAATTCCCTGGTCGTCTACCACACATAAAAAGGAAGTCGACACCAGTTGCTGGAGGACATCTTCCAAGTCAAATTCCCCCAAAACCAGTTTGTCAAAGTCCTGGTCCATAACCTCTTGAACAGTGTACTGGTCAAGATCTCCAAAAGAGAAATCGGCTCCTGAAACAACCGCCTTCACGATACGTGACATGGAGATCAGCCCCACTACCTGGGAAGACTTATTCAGGACAGGAACCACGTTATAGGTATCAGAAGTCAAAATTAACATAGCGTGGTCAAGCTTGTGCCAGGAATAGATCACAGCCACCTCATCGCCATCCTTGATTAAGGGGTATTTTTCATTCACAAAATAGGCTTGGATTTTGTCATTGATCATAAAGTATCTCCTTATTCATACTAAACGAAGGATCATTAGGCTAGGGTTTGGGATAATTCCGGAACCGGCTGGTGGTCCCTGGTATAATAGGTTACACTGGTCTGGTCATCCTTAATATCTAAAATACAGTAAGTCCCATGGGGAAATTCGCCCTTAGGTAGGCTGATGCTACCTGGGTTGATGACATGGACACCGTCAATAGTTTCAACTTTGGGAATATGGGTATGTCCGTAAAAAGCAAATTGGGCCCCTGCCTCCTTAGCCGCCTTAGCCAAAGTTTTACGTGACCGTTTAACGTCATACAAGTGGCCATGGGTAATAAAGAAGCAACGCCCATCCACCTTGTCTACCTGACCGTCTTTTAAATCTTGGCCAAAATCAGTATTGCCCTTGACGACCGAATACTGCTGCCATAGGGGGTGGACATCACTCAACTCCGAATCGCCACAATGAATAAAAGAGTCCACTTCAGTCTCGTGGATGGAGAGGACTTGTTCCAAAATTGTTTCGTCACCATGGTTGTCACTAATCGCTAAAATCTTCACTTACTTTCCTTCTTCCTGGAGCCACTGGTCAAAGACCCGGTCTAATGCTTTTAGGGCCTGTGCTCGGTGGCTGATTTTGTTTTTTTCTTTTGGGTCAAGTTGGGCAAGGGTCTTGCCATAATCTTCTAAGTAAAACAAGGGGTCATAGCCGAAGCCATTGTCGCCACGAGGCATGTCAGCAATTTGACCGGCCAGCTCGCCTTCCACTACCAAACTGTCCCAACCTGGGTAAGCAGCGACTAGGGTGCAGTGGAAGTGAGCTGACCGTTTAGCATTTTGTATTTCCCCCAAGTCGGCCAATAATTTGGCATTGTTTCGGGCATCGTTCTTGTCTTCCCCTGCATAGCGGGCAGAATAGATCCCCGGCATCCCCCCAAGGTCGTCCACTTTCAAGCCAGAATCATCCGCAATAACCACTTGATTGACCTGGCGGGCGATGGTCTCAGCCTTGAGCCGGGCATTTTCTTCAAAGCTTTGGCCAGTTTCTTCCACTTCTTCAAGGTCAGGATAGTCGGCTAGGGTTTTGATCTGGTAGCCTCTTTCGGCAAAAAGGTCCTTAAATTCCTCTGCCTTGCCAGGGTTCCCAGTAGCAATAATCAACACTTTATCTTCCATTAACTTCTTGCAACTCCTCTAAATTTAAATGGTCAACCCGGTAGTTGTGGTGGTCAAGCCAGTCATCCGCGATTTTCTTAAACCGGGCTTTATCTCCCGTGGTGTAAAAATGGTGGGTCAGGTTGGGATTAAACCGGTCATTAGTCAAGTCATAATAGTCTAATAAGACACTCAAGTCATTCACAGCTTCCGCCCCTGGATCAACCAAGCTGATACCAGGGCCAATAGAGTCTTGAATCAGGTCTTTTATAATGGGATAGTGGGTGCAACCCAAAATAAGGGTATCCAAATCTTGGTCTTCTAGGGCCTGTAAGGATGTCCTCACCACACTGCTAGCTTGAACAGATCGGTAGTCTCCCGCCTCTACCATGGGGGCAAATTCGGGACAAGCCAGACTTGTCACTTCAATATCCGGTCGTTTCCGTTTGAGTTCAAGCTCATAGCGACCGGACTGGATGGTCCCATGGGTGGCAATAACCCCAATCTGATGGTTAACACTAGCCTTAATAGCTGCTCGGCAACCAGGTAAGATGACCCCTAAAACTGGGATGGGCAAGGCCTGTTTTAGGTCCTTGAGGGCAGCGACAGTCGCAGTATTACAAGCGATCACCAAGATTTTGATCTGGTGGTTTTTAACCAGGTAATTGGCAAGTTCAAAGGCATATGCCTTGACAGTGGCCATGTCTTTGGGTCCATAAGGTGACCGGGCGGTGTCTCCCAGATAGTAAAATTGTTCATTTGGCAATTGCTTCATGGCTTCTTTGACCAGGGTGAAGCCACCCACTCCTGAATCAATAAAGCCAATCCCATCAGTATACATAATCATGTTCCTTTACTAAATAGTTTGCCACTTTCAGTATATCAAATTCTGGTCCTAAAATAAAAATCAGGAAACTGACCAGGTCCGAACCAGGTCTTCAACTCCCATTTTTGTGCTATAACTAAGCTTTTCTATGGAGTTGTTAAAAGGGTCAATACCACTGGCTAGCTGGCCATAGACCTTAAAACTAGCTAAAGGCCCACTTTGGGGATGAACCAAGCTAAAGCTAGGGTAATGACAATGGAACCCCCCCCAGAGGATCGGTTTGAGCTAAGCCTTCTTGAACTAATTGCTGGACTAGAGGCCCTTGCATGTCAAGCTTGTCTTCAATATTGGTGGCCTGTCCGCAAGCATTAACCAAGTAGTCATAGGAACCATATTCCCTCCCCTGGGCCTGGATAATGAATTTCCCATCTGGGTCAAGCTGGACAGCCTCCATGTCACTATAAACAGATAGATAGGACTCTTGACCAGCTTTGACAAGTTCGCGGGCCCGGTTTTGCGGAATGGGAGATAGGTAAAGATTAAAACGGTCGCCGTATAATTCAAAAAACCGGCTTCTTTCTTCTCGTGTCATGCAATGGTTCCAGACTGGGTTGAGTCCTGTTTTAAAGGCGATCAGGATGGTTTGGAGAATATTTAATTTGTCGACCTGGTCTAAGTAACTGGATAGGGATTCCAAAGTCCCACTTTCATGGTCATGCCAGAGGTAGTCAAAATCTTCTATCCCATGATGAAGAGCTTCCTGCCGCAATTGGGCAAAAAGGTCCTCAGCTGTAAGAAAACCTCCCTGGGCTTGGGCAAGTTGGACCAAGTGGCTTTTAGAGGCAAAGTTGAGCTGGATGTCATGCTGGTAATTCAAGCCTCTAGGAATCTTGGCCAAGCCTTCTAAGGAAAACAGGTCGATTTTTTCTAATTTTTTGTAGTTTTTTAAGTAAACAAATAAGTCTAAAGCTGTCAGTCCCGCCCCAATGATGGCAAGCCGGTCATGTGACTGAACATTCTTTAGCTTATCCAGAATAGGGTAGGGATTGTATACGTACCGGTCCTTCCCTTTTAAATGGTAGGGGTCATTGTAGGCAAGGTGGCCAAGACAGAGCTGGATGGATTGGACCTGGATGCTTTGGCCGTCTGCTAGGTCCACTAGGTAACCATGGCCAGTGATCTTAATTCCTATAGCCTCTTGGTTAATAACCTGAACTCGGATCATGGGGTATTTTAGGGATAAGACTTCTTGGTAAAGTTGCTTTAAATAGCGACCAAAAAGAGGCCGGGGTAAAAAATCTTCCGGTGAATAGGAAATTCCCTGGGTCTTTAAAAAGTCAGTAAATTCTTCTTTGTTGTCAGCATCCATGGAAACAGCATGGGGTTGAGTGTTCAAACGCATGGACTCATGATCTTCTCTATATGGAAGCCCCCTTGCAAATTGATTTTTTGGATCTTGTATAATGTATATTTTTGTTAAAGCCAGCTTGTCTTGGTTGTTAATTAAATGCCTAAAAACATTGACTCCACTGGCCCCAAAACCGATAATCGCTACTTCCACATCTGGTCCGCCCTTCTGCAAGCTTCACTTCATTTTACCACAAATCTACCCTATCTAATAAGATTTACCTTAATGCTATACTAGAAGGCCAGGCTAAGAAAACAGACGAGGAGGTTTGAAGCCTGGTTCAGACCACAAAAAAATCCCCATCGGCAACCCATCAAAAGGGCTAGCCAAGGGGATTTAGGCAAGTAAAAACTTATTTTATTTCAGGTCTTCCAAAACTTGGATCAGTTGGTCCTTGCTGTGGTAGCCAACTAGTTTGTCGACAACTTCCCCGTCTTTTTTAATTAAGAGGGTGGGGATACTCATAATGCCAAATTTTTGGGCGGTATTTTGGTTTTCATCGACATCCACTTTAACAAATTCAACGTCAGACATTTCTTCTTCTAATTCTTCAATGACAGGTGACTGCATCTTACAAGGGCCACACCAAGTTGCCCAAAAATCAACTAATACTAAGCCTGAATCGGTTGCTTGTTTAAAATCACTATCTGTTACTGCTTTAACCATGCTAATCCTCCTTAGGCAAAAATATTGCCAGTTCTCTTACACTTGTAGTCTATCACATGCTTGTCTTTCTTTAAAGGAAATTGTTTAGGGCCTATAACTAGGTCAGCTGAAGCAAAAAATGAAGCCTACTGTTTAAACTTGACTATAGTAGCCCCATTCCCTCCTTGGTTGGCTGGGGCGTCGTTATAAGATTGGACCCGCTTGTGCTTACTTAAATAGTCCTTAACTGCCTTGCGGACAGCACCTGTGCCCATACCATGGATCACAGTTACGGTACCATAATTGGCGAGGAGGGCCTGGTCAATATACTGGTCCAGGCGATGTACAGCCTGGTCAACCCTCTCCCCTCTTAAGTCGATCTCAGTTTTAACAGATCCTACATTTGCCCGGAGGGAGTTTGCTTGCTTGGTTGCCTGCTTGGATTTCCCTTTTTCTAGGAGGGTTAAGTCCTCTTCATCGATCTTCATTTTTAACATGCCCATCTGAACCACCCATTTTGAATCACCGGTCTGGTCAACCAAAGTCCCCTCCTGGTCAAAGGAATCGACATGGACCTGGTCGCCAACCGCCAAGGCTTTTTTCTCTTTTTCCTTCTGCAAGACCTTATTTTGTTTCAGGTGTTTTTGTTCATACTTCATATTGGACAGCCGAGACTTGGCATCGATAAATTCATGTTCCTTAATATTGTCCTCACTAGGCTGGTTGAGTTGCTTTTGCCGTAAGTCGTCAATAATTTGGTCAGCTTGTTCCTGGGCTTTTTCTACGATTCGATTGGCCTTGTCCTTGGCCTTGTCTTCAAGTTCTTGAGACCGTTCTTGGTAGGCTTCATAAAAGTTCTTCAAGTCATTGTGGAGCTTGCTAGCATCATAAAGTTCTTTTTGCAAGGACTGGTTTCTTTTGTGGTAGGCTTGACGTTTTGCTTCTAAGTCTTCGATCATTTGATTGACACTTTGACTCTCACCCGACATCAATTGTTTTGAAGCAGCAATGATTTCATTATTTAAGCCTAAGCGTTGGGCTACTTCAAAGGCATTGGACCGCCCTGGGATGCCTAGAAGTAATTTATAGGTTGGCTTCAAGCTGTTAACGTCAAAGGCCATGCTGGCATTGATGGTTTCTGGCCGGTTGTAGGCATAGGCCTTGAGTTCAGGGTAGTGGGAAGTAATGACCACTGTTGACCCCCGGGCCGAGATATAGTCTAAAATGGCAATGGCCAGGGCCGCTCCTTCTTGGGGGTCTGTCCCTGCTCCCAACTCGTCTAGGACAATCAAAGTGGCTTCATCGATGTCACTTAAAATCGAAACGATATTGGTCATATGGGAGGAGAAAGTTGATAAGCTTTGTTCAATGGACTGCTCGTCGCCAATATCGGCATAGCATTTTTCAAAAACCCCGATCCGGCTATTATCTTTAACAGGCAAGTGCAAGCCGGACTGACCCATGATTTGCAAGAGGCCGAGGGTTTTAAGGACAACCGTTTTCCCCCCAGTATTGGGGCCAGTCACAACAATGGCCTTGTAGTCCAAGCCTAGGGTTATGTCGTTTTCTACCACCTGGTCTGGATCTATCAGAGGGTGACGAGCCCCATAGAGGGCGATTTCCCGGTTATCATCCACGATTGGCTGGCTAGCAGACAGTTGCCGGCTATACTTAGCCTTGGCTGCAATAAAGTCCAAAAGGGTTAAAACTTGCAAGTCTTGCTCTAGGTCCTTACTGTAAGGGGTGATTTTTTGGGACAAGTCAGCCAGCAAGCGGTCAACTTCTGCTTTTTCTTGGCTGGTATATTCCTTTAACTTATTGTTTTGGTTCAAGACAGACTGGGGCTCGACAAATAAAGTTTGACCCGTTGCACTCTGGTCATGGACAATGCCCCCAAACACATTTTTACTATCAGCCTTAACTGGTACGACATAGCGGTCATTCCGGATAGTGATAATAGCATCTGTTAGGTAACGGGACTTGCTCCCCCGGGTAATGTTCTCCAATTTTTGCCGGATGGACTGCTCCACTTGCTTGATACCGGTCCGAATCCCCTTTAGCTTGGGACTAGCCGAATCCACTACCCGACCATCCTCATCTACCACGGCCTGGATCGTTTTGGACAAATCGGATAAAGGATTTAGCATGTCGCTTACAGCATAGAGATTTTCTAAGACAATATCGTCTTCTTGTGCCTCTCTGAAAAAGTTTTTGATCTCTCTTGCATTTTTGATAATTTTCATGATGGAGGCAATCTCTCCCCCGTTTAGCCCCCCACCGATTGACAAGCGTTTTAACTGAGGCAGGATGGATTCAAAAGGGGTGACCGGGATCCCGCCTTTCATCCGTAGCAAGCTGACCCCATCCCCAGTTTGGTTTAGGAGCATTTTGATTTCTTCTATAGAGGTTGAAGGCTTCAGGGCCAAGGCCATCTTCTTACCCAGGTCAGACTGGGTATGCTGACTTAATTCCTGTTTAACTTTGGGAAAATCGAGGACTTCAATGGATTTTTCTTGAGTTGTTTTCACAGCTTTCGCTCCTTGTCAAGTATCTTGTTCTCAAACTCTAAATGAGGATTAATAAAAAAAGGTCTATGACACTTGCCACAGCCTTTTTTTGCCTTAATCTTGGTCAAAGGACGTTTCTGCATCTGGATCCACATCTTCCACCCACCGGCTATAGTAGTCTTGGGATAATTCCGGAGTCTTGGTAATCATGGTCTCAGCCAGCCAAGATGATTCAATCTGGTTCTGGATGAAATCAAAGGGCAGGGTGGATAGGACAAATAATATAACAAAAAGCCCAATATAGTGGACAAAAAAGCTCAGCAAGGCACCGCCAATGCTATCAACCCGGTAATCCAGTTTGATTTCTGTTACAAAGTCCAAAATGCGACCTATAATCCGAACTACAATCCAACCAAGGAAGAGTAAAATAACAAAGGACAAACCATCATAGAAAGGCTGGTCCATATCAAATAATAAGTCAAGGCTGTAAAGAGCAAAGGGACTTTCTTCCGTTAAAAGTGGCGAGGGATAGGGTACGAGCATTTCAACATATGTAGATAAATTTTCGTGTAATGCCATGGCAACTCCGTAAGAAATAAAAAAGCCGATACTCATCAGTAATTGAAGGATGAGTCCTCTTTTTACCCCAATATAAATACTATAGATAAAGACAAACAAAATGATTAATGTAAATAACATACTGACCCCCACTATCGCTTATATTTGGGCATTTAAACTTTCCAACTTTTCTTGTAGCTGAATCACTTTTTTCTGCAATTCAACTTGTTCTGATTTAGTATTCACAGCAAGCAAGATGGCCCGATCCTCATCCTTGAGGTTCTTAGTGACTTTTTTTAATTCGGCTAATTCAGCATCGACTAATTCGGTCACAGTCTTCATATGTTCTTGTGACTTACGGCCTACAATTGTATACGTTCTGCCATCAATGACGGCCTTGTACCGGCTCGGTTTATCTGCCACTTGATATCGCTCCTTAAACCAGAATTTCTTTCCTATTTTAACACGAAAAATTCGACATTTCACCTATTGGCCTAAACTTCTTTATGGGGGATGATTTGTGGTCATTACCACCCCTACTTTTGGGTCAGTAGTTGATGCCTAGGGGGGCGAAAGTACCTTATGGGGGTCCGATTGTCGCCTTTCAACTTCGAAACTTCCTTATTTTGATTTATTGTCCAATTTCAACTCCAAAACTTCCTTATTTTGATTTATTGTCCAGTTTCA
>NZ_JH992961.1:0-38961 GCF_000315445.1 Alloiococcus otitis ATCC 51267 | reverse complement strand
CTTGAACCAAAAATTCTACAATCGATCAGTAATTGTAGAAATTCAAACCCGAAATTCTACAATCGAACTACAATTGTAGAACTTTGAACCCGACATTCTGCAATCCTTATTCAACAGAGAATGCTTAGTCCCCGCCCAGTATTTGTCCCACTCCAGCTAACTTTACTCATATATGTATAAAGCTGGTCCAGCTAACTTGGAATGAAGACCAAAGCCTAGTGGACCAGCTTGCTAGATATTTAGCTTGACTTTAACGAATTTCTGCTTTTAGTTCTTCTGTTAGGACTTGTTTGACCTTATCGAATTCTTGGTCGACTTTTTCATCCTTGAGAGTAGCTGCAGGGTCTTGGTAGAAGAGGGAGTAAGCTAGGGACTGTTTGCCTTCTTGGATGTTATCGCCCTTGTAGAGGTCGAAGAGGTGAATCCGTTTAAGCAAATCAGAAGAGTTGGACCGAATCAAGTCTACAATGGTTTGGTGGCTAATGGACTCGTCTACCAGGAGGGCGATGTCACGGGAAGTGCCTGGGTATTTTGGAACCAAGTCATAGACAGCTTCTTTCTTGTCTAAAGCAACCAGCTTGTCTAGGTCTAGTTCAAATACATAAACTTCCTTGAGGTCATATTCCTTGGCCAACAAGGGATGGACTTGGCCCAAGTAGCCAACCAGGTCTTGGCCGATGTAAATATCCGCTGTTCGCCCGGGGTGCATATTGTCTCTGTCCTTATTGGCCTGGTAACTGACCGGGTCAGCAAATCCAATCAATTGGCACAACTGCTCTATAATACCCTTGGCAGTGAAGAAGTCGACTTGGTTGGCCTTCTGACTCCAGGAGGCTTCTGTCACCTGTCCAGTCAGTAAACCGGCAAAGCGTCCTTCTTCCAAATACTCTTCTTGGTCCTTGCCGAAAACAGAACCCAATTCAAATAACTTGACCGAGTTTACTTGTCTAGCCTTATTGTATTGGGCCACATCGAGCAAACCGGACAAGAGGCTTTGACGTAAGCTCTGGCGGTCATTACTCATGGGGTGGGCAATGGAAACCACTTGCTTGTCGGCTAAATCGCCAAACACAAAACGTGGTGCCTTTTCTGGCTTGGTCAGGGCATAAGATATAGCCTGGGAGAAACCAATGTTTTCCATAAAATCTTTGAGATAGCGTTTCATCCGTTGGCCGGGTGTTAACTGGCCTGGGATGGTCTCAGTTTTTGGCAGGGTGGATGGCACCTTGTTGTAGCCGTAAATTCGGGTGATTTCTTCAACCAGGTCAGCGGCGATACTGACATCTCGCCTTCTCGGTGGAATAGCCACATCAAATTGTCCCTCTTCCACCTGGTAGGAGAAGCCGAGACGGTTTAAAATTTGGCCGACCTGATCTTGGCTAAAATCCACTCCACTTAGGCGGTTGATATAGGCAAGGTCGGCTGACACATGCGTATCTTGTGGAGTGAGATCACGATCCTTGACAACACCTGAGACAATTTTACCCCCACCAATATCCCGCATCAAAGCAGCTGCCTTGTCCAAGGCTTCAATAACAGTAGCTTCATTAATTCCTTTTTCAAACCGGCTACTGGATTCACTTCTTAAATTTAATTTCTGAGCTGTTTTACGAACTATAACAGGGTCAAAGATCGCTGCTTCAATAGCAATTCTTTTCGTATCGTTCGTTACATGGGTGTTTTCGCCCCCCATCACACCAGCCAGGGCAATTGCCTGGCTCCCATTGGTGACCACTAGGTTGTCTGGCCCTAAGTCTCGGTCCTTACCGTCTAGTGTTCGGAGTACTTCGTCTTCTTTGGCCCGGCGAACATAGAGTTCATTACTTCCTACCGCATCATAGTCAAAAGCGTGCATGGGTTGGCCGTATTCCAACATGATGTAGTTGGTGATGTCCACAATCGAATCAATGGGACGGATGCCAGCTGCCATCAAGCGTTTTTGAAGCCAAAGGGGGCTGTCACCAACCTTGACGTCTTCCACAATCCGGCTAGCATAAAAGGGTGTATCGTCAGTGGACTCCACCCCAACGGAAAGCTGAGCCGTATTTTCATCCTCCTGGACTTGGACGGGGTCAAAGTGGACTGGTTGGTCTAAAGTAGCCGCAACTTCATAAGCCACCCCCCGCATGGATAAGGCGTCTGCGCGGTTGGGGGTCACATCCAGGTCAATAACAGCATCGTCTAGGCCAATATAAGGTCCAGCTGGGTCTCCCACTTGGGCTGAATCAGGCAAGATATAGATCCCGTCTTCCGCAAACTTGGGTACCACTGATTCACTGAAACCTAGCTCTTCTAGTGAACAAATCATCCCTGCTGATTCCTGGCCCAGCAAAGCGGTTGTTTTAATTTGAAAGTCCCCTGGTAAAACGGCTCCCGGCAAGGCCACAATCACTTTGAGGTCCGCTTTAATATTAGGAGCTCCGCAGACAATTTGAACGGGGTCAGCTTGTCCCACATCTACCTGGGTCAATTTCAAGTGGTCTGACCCTTCTATAGGCTGGCAATCTTTAACATGGCCCACTAAAAGTTTTGGAATGGGGTCAGCCTGGTCCACTCCCTCCACTTCGATACCTGTTAAAGTAATTTGCTTGGCCAGTTCTTCTGGTGAAATATCGATTAAATCGACATATTGTCCTAACCAATTGTATGATACTTTCATCTTTACCTACCCTTTCGCTTTGAATTGACTCAAGAAACGCTGGTCATTTAAGTAGAAATGACGGATATCGTCAACTTCATATTTCAGCATGGCGATTCGGTCAGCCCCAATCCCAAAGGCAAAACCACTATAGGTTGAAGAATCAACCCCGGACATCTCTAAGACTTGGGGGTGAACCATACCAGCACCTAAAACTTCGATCCAACCGGTGTGCTTACAAATACTGCATCCCTCGCCATCACAGTTAAAGCAAGACAAGTCCACTTCAACAGACGGTTCGGTAAATGGGAAATAACTTGGACGCAAACGAATCTGACGGCTATCGCCGAAGATTTTCTTAGCCATGACTTCTAAGGTCCCCTTCAAGTCCCCTAGGGAAATACTCTTATCCACAACTAATCCTTCAATTTGGTGGAATTGGTGGGAGTGGGTAGCGTCATCTGTATCTCGGCGGAAAACTTTCCCCACACTGATCATCTTCAAGGGTGACTTGGAAAAGTCGTGTTTTTCTAAAGTCCGTGGTTGGGTCGGGGAGGTGTGGGTTCTAAGTAGATGCAGGTCGTCAATATAAAAAGTATCTTGCATGTCCCGGGCAGGGTGGTCTTTAGGGACATTCACCCGTTCAAAGTTGTAGTGGTCGGTTTCAATTTCATAGCCTTCCACAATCTTATAGCCCATGCCAATAAACAAATCTTCCAACTCTTCAATCACTTGGAGGATCACATGGGTTTGGCCCGGTTCACTGGACCGGCCTGGCAGGCTAACATCGATGGTTTCCTCTGCCAACTTCTGGTCTAAAGCCTGGCTCTCCAACCGGTCCTTGGACGTTTCAATCATGTCTTTAATGTCATCGCTCACTTCATTGGCAGTCTTCCCTACCAAGGGACGGTCTTTGGGGTCTAAGTCCTTCATCCCCTTAAGGACCTGGGTTACCTGGCCCTTCTTGCCCAGGTAAGACAAACGAATAGACTCTAACTGGTCTAAACTATCAACTTGGTTAATTTCTTTTAAGGCCTGTTGCTGCAGGTCTTGTAATTTTTCTTGTAAATCCATATGCGACTCCTTTGCTACATTTTTAATACTTGGCCTGGCTTTTTGGCTACAAAAAAGACCTCGCCCATAAAGGGACGAGGCCATTCGCGGTACCACCCTAGTTCAAACTAAGCTAGCCTAGTTTGCACTCTTACATAACGGTGTATACCGGTCTCAATTTTAGTGAAACAATGAATATGCCAATCAGCATAAGATAGAAGTGAATTTCTCCAAGCTTGATGTAAAATGGGTCTCAGCTACACCATTTTTCTCTGTAACAGCCACTTGAATACTCTTTTCTATCAGTCATTTTTACTATTTACTTTATTTTATTCGCTAGTCTAACACAAGTCTTCGATATCTTCATCTAAAACCCATTTATCTGCCCATTTTTGAACCTGGGTCATGACGGGTTCTAGGTCATAGCCCTTTTCCGTCAGGCTGTAGCCATTACAATGGTCTACCTTGGTCCGCTCAATAATGCCTTCTTCTTCCAAACCCTTAAGCCGATCTACCAGAACGCGGTCGCTAATACCTGAAATACAGGCTGCGATTTCCTTGAACCGGAGAGGAGATTCGAGCAAGGCATCGATAATCAAGCCGTTCCATTTTTTACCTAAGATGGAAAAAGTATACTCAAATTTGGGACAGATAGATGGAGACTCATCACTTTTCGTTACTACCATATAATCGCCTCTACTTCCTAACTTGCATCTTGTCGGTACGATTGGTCTCCAATAATCTAGCTTAAAGATAGTATAACTTAAAGCATCATTAAAGTAAACTGAAATTGTTTTTATAAATGTTCCAAAAAACTAACGGCCAGGCTGAAATAGATCAAAAGAGATGCTATATCGTTGATGGTGGTAATGAAAGGTCCACTGGCTACGGCAGGATCGATATTGATTTCTTCAAATAATAAGGGGATGACCGATCCAACTGTTGACGATAAAATCGTAGTTAAAAAGATAGCTACACTGACAATCATAGCTAAGACAGTATTTTGATAGATGATAAGGGATAAGGCGACTAATATCAAGGCCAAGAAGAGACCAATAATGGCTCCTCCTACCACTTCCTTGCGAACAACTGTTAGCATTTTTTTGCCATCTTCGTCCTTGTTACCGCTCAAGTTATTGATAGCAACTGCCAAAGACTGGGTCCCAATATTCCCAGCTGTCCCCATAATCATAGGGATAAAAGTAGCTAAGATAACAACTGACTCTAAGGTCTCTTCAAAGTAGGAGATTACGCCACCACTTAAAAGACCTAAGATTAAAAGAATCAAGATCCAAGGAATTCTATGCTTAGTAGCCTGGATGGGGTTGAGCCTTTTCTCCTCACTGTCAGAAGGTCTAATCGCCGCAAATTCAATAAAGTCTTCGTTAGCTTCTTCTTCGATAATATCCATAATATCGTCAACGGTAACAATCCCCTGCATCCGGCCATCGTGGCTGACAACGGGAACTGCCAGTAAGTCATAGTCTCGAATAACATGGGCAACTTCTTCCTGGTCCATGTCGATCCGGACTGAGGTGACATTTTTGAACATGATATTCCGGACTATTTCATCTTCTTGGGCCAAGAGTAAATCACGCAGGGAGAGGACACCGACCAACTGTCCATCTTCGTTAAGAACATAAAGATAGTAAATGGTTTCCGCTTCATCAGCAATGGTCGGCAACCGGTCCAAGACCGCCTCAGCCGTTTGGGAATCTTGGATAGCAATATACTCCTTGGTCATGATGGAACCAGCCGTTTCCTGGGCATAGGACATCAATTCCTGGACTCGTTTACGTTCATCTTGGTCCATCATATCCAGTATTTTTTCGGCATCAGTTGCCTGGCTTTGGGTAAGAAATTCCACTACGTCATCATTGGCCAAGTTGTTAAAGACTTCTGCAATGTAGACAGGAGGCAGGTTATTGATCACGGCTTCCTTGTCCTCCACCGCCATCCATTCAAAGATTTCGGCAAATTCCTTAGCCGAGAGGAATTGAGCTATTTTCTTTTTCTTCTCAGGGTAAAGCAAATGGAAAAGCTCGTGCTGGTCCCTTTCGTGGAGTCGTAAGAAGAGCTCGCGGAAGGTTTCCCGGTCATCATTGTCAAAAGCCTTATAAATGTCATCATAGTAACGGTCTTTGTTAATTTGAATTGATTGCATAATATCCCCCTAGCCTATAAAGATTGAAGCGATTGAAAAGTAAAAGACCAAGCCCACCGCATCGGAGATGATGGTGATGAAGGGTCCACTGGCCACGCTAGAATCAAAGCCAATTTTATCAAAAACTAAGGGAACAATGAGTCCAACACCAGTTGAGATTGTGACCGTCACAATCAAGGCCAAAGCAACGATAAGGCCAATTAAGGCTTCGCCGTAGACCACCGAAATAATCACAAACATCATAAGGGCTGAAATAACTCCCATAATTAAGCCAGTTAAGAGTTCATCCTTTAGGGCCAACAATTTCTGGCCTAGGCCACTTTGAAAGAGCTTGCTACCACTAATCGTTACAGCTAGCGACTGGGTGCCCACATTACCAGCCGTATCCATAATAGCTGGAACGAAGGCGGACAAGAGGACTGCCCGTTGCAGGGTATCTTCAAAGAGGTTCATCAAACTCCCGATCAAAAGACCAGATACCATAAAGATCACAAGCCAGGGAGTCCGGCTGAGTGCCATCTGGATAGTCGATTTTTGCTTCCCTTTTTCATCATGGGTATCTTGTTTCCGGATACCGGCTAATTCGTTAAAGTCTTCTTCAGCCTCTTGGTCCACAATGTCGATAATGTCATCAACCGTGATAATCCCTTTTAGCTTGCCGTCATGGGAAATAACCGGGAGGGCTGTTAAGTCATAGTCTTGGATGTAGACAGCCACGTCTTCCTGGTCCATATCAACACTGGCACTAACCACATGGGTGTTCATAATATCGGCAATTAATTTGTCCTTGGGTGACATCATCAATTCACGCAGGGAAAAGACCCCGTTTAATTGCTCCTTGTCATCCACCACATAAATAGTGTAAATGGTTTCGGCATCTTGGCCTACTTGTCTTAAGTAGTCAATCACCCGCTGGACGGTTTGGTCTTCATAGACCGAAATAAATTCCTTGGTCATAATCGACCCAGCAGTCTCGGAAGCATAGGACAAGATCTCTAGGACTTCTTTTTGCCGGTCAGCATCCAAATATTTCAAGACAAAGGTATCGTCATATAGACTAGACCGGTTGATAAAATAAGCTATATCATCATAAGGTAGGTGGTTAAAAACTTGCCGGAGGTAGTCATTGGGAAGGTTAGCAACGGCCATTTCCTGGTCTTCAATAGCCATGATTTTAAACATGTCTTCAAAATCTGCTGCCGGAAGCAAGTTGGCAATATTTTTCTTATAATCATCAGCCACCATGTTGAAAACTTCTATTTTATCCCGGTCATGCAAGCGCAAAAACAACTTGTTGAAAGTGACCTGTTTTTCTTTTTC
Source organism: Alloiococcus otitis ATCC 51267 (assembly GCF_000315445.1). Classification (GTDB taxonomy): domain Bacteria; phylum Bacillota; class Bacilli; order Lactobacillales; family Carnobacteriaceae_A; genus Alloiococcus; species Alloiococcus otitis. Next base: position 31,786 of record NZ_JH992961.1, on the reverse strand, counting down.
GATGGAGCTGATGATATCTTTGTAGTAATTTTCTTTGTTAAACTCTAAATAGTCTGTCATTTCGCTACCTCTCATTCATGGATTTCTTGGCTCAGTCACAGCTTATAAGAGTGACCAGTTTAGCCACAAATAGAAAACGACAGTCTGGTTAGGGCTGTCGTTTTCTCGCATAACTTGCTTTAGTAAAGAAGATAAGCAAGGCTAGACCTTATTTAACTGTCCAAGTATCAAGAGGTCCTAGCATCCTACTTAACTTGCTGCCACGTCCTTGGCTTAAGCCTGGGTTGATAAGGCACCTTTCAAGGAGTGGTATTTGGCAATTACGCGACTCCGCAAGGGGCGGGAAACTTCGTCCATAGCACAATACTTATCAACGGAAGTGACAATATAGCTCTCACGGTATCTTGGGAAGTTGGATTTTGAACACAGGAACATGTGTTTCAAAATAATATCTTTCTCTTTATCAGAAAGTTCGGTCAGGGTAAGGGCATTTTTCAAGGCAAGTTTGGGGTGGACATCATTATGCGACCCTTCTTGCATCAACTGGATCTCCTCGCGACTTTCTAAGAAGAAGTCATGCAAAAGCCCTGCCCGGGCTGTCGCCCGTGCATCCAAGCCCATTCGTCTAGCAATTCGGTAAGACACATATGAGACATAGACCGAATGTTTAAACCGGATGGTATGGTGGTGGTGGACAATTTTGTCCAGCTGCCTAAATTTTTCATTATTAATCAAGTCTGAAACATAGGATAAATATTCAGGATCGTATTTCCATCTATCTTCAAAAATAGGCATTCCATCATCCCTTCAAATAAACTTCACAACCAACATCTATTGCTATCAAGCTTCTTCATTATAGCGTAAAGATAGGCATTATTCAAAGATTAATTGTTGCAAAAAGACTTATTTGGCAAGTTTTTTTCAAGTCATGTGAATGAAGAGCTGACCTAGACCTATTCAGAAAAATGAAACATTAAAATGGAAGCAGCAATAGCTACATTAAGGGACTCGGCCTGCCCCTTAATAGGAATATGGGTGTTTTGGTCAACCAAGTCCAACAAGTCCGAGTTCATTCCCTGACCTTCATTTCCCACAAGGACAGCAATCTTGTCACGAGCTTTGAGGTCTTTATAGGGAACAGACTCAGCTGACAGGTCTGTTCCGTAAACGACCAGCCCTTGCTCTTGAAGCTTGGGAATAAAGTCCCTTAAGTCAACATTGGCCAGGTCTAAGTGAAAGTGACTTCCTTGGGCTGACCGCAAGACCTTATGATTATAAGCATCAACCGTCCCCTTTCCCATAGCAACGAGGTCAAAACCAGCTGCATCGGCCGACCGGATCATGGTACCTAGGTTGCCGGGTCTTGAACCTGGTCCAACAAGAGGGCTTTTCGGTGAGATTTTTGGAGTTGAGGGTTTGATCTAACAACCGCAAAAATGCCTTGAGTCTTTTCCGTGTCAGCCATGTCTTGGCTAATAGCTTCAGAAACCAAGTGGGTGGGGATATCTTGCCGGGTTAGGCTGAAATGTTCTAGTGCCATTTTCGTTCCGATAATTTCTGTGATATTCTCCTGGGCCCTCATAGCTTCTTCAATCAGGTGGTAGCCCTCTAGTAGGAAAAGCTGGCGTCTTTCACGTTCTTTCTTGGTTTTTAACTTGATCCAATCTTTTACTTTTGGGTTTTTCCGGGAAGTAATCATGTTTGACTCCTTCAATACTTTTAATATTAGTAAATCATCTTTGGCAAGTCCTGGCAAGGACCAAGCTCAATTCCTTAAGCCAGCCCCCTATATTGTAAAAAGTTCCCTTTAACCTTGGTAGTGGATACAATAAGGTCTCTTATAACAACCTAGCCCCTGGTTTGACACTCGGTTGCCAACTCGCTAAGGCTCCTTAAAGAGGTAAGCTACCAGCCCTTGGTTTGGAAGTTATATTTATAAAATTAAGGGATTAGTTGAAGTTGAATTTTAGTATAAATTATGTAGCGGTTGTTGTTTAAAGAAAGCGCTAGAATTCCCAAATAACATTGGTTGTTTGAGAAAACAGTCCTTGAATTCCCAAATAACATTAGTTTTTTTAGAAAACATACAAAAAATTCTCAAACTAAAGCCAAAGTTTGAGAATAACAAAGTTTAGTAAATCGCCAATCCCAAATAACAAAAACCACGCCAGCTAGCCAAGGTCTGGCTAGTTGGCGTGGAAGCAATCAATTGTGGCTCATTCATTAATAAAGATAGTTCATCGGGTTGACCGGGCGGCCATTTTGCCGGATTTCAAAGTGCAAGTGGACCCCAGTAGATGAGCCAGACGATCCCATTTGCCCTAAGACTTGCCCCTGGGAAACAGTTTGGCCGGGTGCAACAGCTAAACTTGGCTGTAAGTGGCCATAAACACTGGTTAAACCATTGCCATGGTCAATACGAACGTGGTAACCCAAACCACCCGTATAAGATGCAGCGATAACCCGACCAGCTTTAGATGCCCGCACTGGTCCGCTTCCTGCAATGTCTATTCCTTCATGTAGCTTACGATAGCCCTTAATTGGGTGGAGGCGGTAACCAAAGCCAGATGTCATCCTGCCACTTGCGGGTCTGATCCAGCTAGAGGGATTCAGAGAACTTGAAACTTGAACTGTAGTGGAAGCCGAACTTTGACTAGGCTGGCTTTGGCTCGACTGACTACTTTCAACCTGGGCTGGTTGCTGGTTGTCTCGCTCGTTTAGCTCTAAGTCCCTATTTTCTTCTTCGATCTCTCGCTCAACTTCTTTTGCTTGATCTTGCTGGCTTTCTTGAGCCTTAGCATGGGCTTCTGCTTCCTCTTTAGCTCGCACTTCTGCTTCCTCTTTAGCCAAGGCTTCTGCTTGACGGATTCGCTCGGCTTCTTCCGCTTGTTGACGCTGGCGTTCAGCCTCTTTTCGAGCTAGTCTTTCTTGCTCAAGTCGCTCTTCTTCCAGGCGTTCTTGCTCGTCTTTAACTTGCTGGTCCAGATGGCTGGTCTGGCGAGCGATTTCATCTTTTTTGGCTTCTAAACTAGCCAAGTCTTTTTGGCTTAAGTCATAAACCTGGGCTACTTGGCTAACCTGGCTTTCTAAGGCAAGTCGCTGGTTAACCAAGTTATTTTGAGCCACTTCTAAATCCGACTTAGTTGCCTTCAATTTTGCCTCTTCATCTTTCAGTTTTTCTTCACTAGCTTTTAATCGGTCATGGTCTGCTTTTTGATCAGAGATGATGGACCGGTTGGAAGAGATGATTTCTGAAATGAAGTGGACCCGGTTGAGGAGGTCCGCAACAGTATCCGAAGACAGGAGGGCATTGACAATCGACGTCACGTCCCCCGTTTTTTGAACGGACCGAGCCTGGTCAGCCACTTTTTCCGTCCGGCGGTCAATCAATTCGGTCAATTCCCCTATTTCCTTATGTAATTGGTCGATTTGATCTTCCTTGTCCTGGATTTCTTCTTGTCGTTGGTCAATTTCAGCTATTAATCGGTCTACATTGGCTTGGATAGCTTGGATATCTGCTTCCAAGTCTGCCTTTTCTTGGGAAAGATTGGACATTTCATCTTTAGAGTTCTTTATTTCGGATTCAAGTTGGGCATTTTCTTGGTCCAAGTCTTGTCGGCTTTGCCTCAGTTCTTCTAAGAGCTGGGAACTAGCTTCTTCAGCAAGGACAAGATGAGAAGAGAAAAACACCTGGCCCGCGACTAAGCTAGTGGCCAGAAATTTAAAAATCTGTTCTTTTTTCAATATCTAATCTCCTTTACTTGACAATTTAGGGTTTAACAGCAGGTCCCTAACGACTAAAAGGGCCCTTTTTCCTAAGTACAATTTTTATGATATCATAAAGTAGGCTAGGGTTCTGTTAGTATTAAGTAACAGTTTCTCAGTTTCTTGTAACACAATAGTAACATTCTCAATGATAATTCTGGCCAAGTTTTTGTAAAATAGCGAGTGAAAGAAGGCTTGTTCCTTGTACCAATTTACTGATTTTGAACACCACAGTCAGCTAGTTGATGATAATGAATTTTTTGCCCAATACCTGTCTCCTGACTATCCATGGCGGTATGACTCAAATTTTTTCTTGTTAAAATTTCAGCCGGACCTCCAGGAATTCAAACTAATTGAAGAGATGCAAATCGCTTCCCATCGACAAAACAAGTTGGGTCATTTAAAATTCTATTGGCCTCAAAATACTCCCCTAACTCCATCCGTCACAAAATATCTGGACAAGGAAGATTATGGGCTAGAGCTTTTAGATTTGTACCGGCTAAAGCCCGGAAACTTTAAGGACCAAGTATCTAACCTTCCCGTTAAAAACCAAGTCTTATCCAGTAAAAAGCTTGGGGCCTTTAAGTCCTTTAACTACCAGCATGACCAACATGTTTCAAAAGCATTTGCTCAAAGCAAGCTGAGTTTCTACGATGACCTCCTTGCTAAACCTGGCATTGACTTTTTGACCAGCCAGCTGGACCAAGAAATCATAGCTAGCCTTATTCAAATCGAAAAAGATCGGACTATTGAAATCGATGACCTCTATGTCCACCCCAATTACCGGCATCAAAAAATAGCCAGCACCCTGGTCAACCAGGTTGCTGACTATGCCAAAAGTCAGGACAAGGACCTTATCTTACTAGCAGATGGGGAGGATAGCGTGGGCGCCATGTACACCAAACTCGGCTTTAGCCAAACCGGGTCCCTTATCGGAGCAAGTAAGAAATTAGGCCTTTAAAATAAAAAGCAAAACTTAGCCAAACTTAGAACTGGAATTTCTTGATAACATTTCGGATCGACGGCAGGTTTAAAATGAAATAAAGAACAGCTGTATTGAGTGGGAAGCTGATCGCGTTCTTGACAATTCGGGGGATGATCAGCCCACGCCAAGCTTCATCATACATTATTTTGAGCCAAATGGTGTTTAAGCCAATATTGATAAAAAGAGAAACAAGGAAAGTTGCTAGGCCGATCCGTTTAAGGGTGGGCTTTTTCCGCCATAAAAAGACAGCATAAATAAGGCCAGCCAAACCGGCACTCACCGTAAAGCCTGGGAAAAAGACTGTACTTGCTTGGATAATCAGGCTGTCCAGCAAGTCATATAAAACAGCAAATAAGACCATGTAAACTGGTCCAAAAAGGGAAGCCGCAATACCTGTTCCGATAAAACCAAAGCCCCACTGAACTAAGTTAGCAATATTCAAGGCTGGAATAAGCGACAGGGCTATTCTTAAGGCCATGACAACCGCCATAACGGCCAAGTGTCTGGCTGTAAAATGGTCTAATCTTCCCAAGTGATCAGCCTTATAAAACATCATTCCACTCTCCTTCACAGGGGTCTAGCCCATCAAAAAACATTTAACATAAAATTTACAATATTCTTTATTCTACCACACCAAACAAAGAATAGAGAACTTTCCTCCCCAAAAAAGTGAAAAATCAGACATAAAAAGAGGCTGGAAAAATCCAGCCTCTTAGAGTTAAATGAATGACTGATCTTATTGAGCTTGGTCTTCGGTTTCTTCGCCATCTTCAATAATGACTTCACCAGTTACAGAAGCTTCGTCAAAGTCAGCTGAATCGTGGAATTCTTGACTTGTGAAAATCAAGTCACCATCAATTTCAGGATCGTTTTCAAAGGAGAAACCATCTGCATCTACAATAACGTCACCTTCAACACGGCCAGCAAAGCGGGTGTTTTCAGCTTCGATTGTAAGGGATGGAACTGTTAGGGTGTAAAGTTGAGTTTCATCGCCTTCGTCATCGTAGAAAGCTAGTTTACGTTCGCCTTCTTCGTTGTCTTGAGCTTCAAGGGTCAAGTCTTCATCAACTTGTAGGTCTTGTTCTAGGACAACAATCCATTCCCCATCAGCTGACATAGCATCTTGAGCTTCATCAGCTGTTTGGATGACAGAAGCACCTGATTCAGCGTCTGCTGTATCGTCTTCTGTGTCATCTTCAGCTGTGTCATCTTCAGCTGTGTCGTCTTCAGCTGTGTCATCTTCAGTTGTGTCGTCTTCGTTCATGTCGTCTTCAGCAGTTTGGTCAGTCCCTGCTTCTTCTTCAGGAGCAGTTTCTTCTACTGTAGGGTCTTCTGCTGGGTCTTCTTGAGCAGTATTGTCACCGCAAGCTGCGAGTAGAGTAACTGCTACAGGAATTGATAACAACTTAGTCCATTTTTTCATCGAAACATTCCTCCTATTTCGTTGATGTCATCATGTTAACAGTAATTTTACATTAAATCAATTCCTTTACAAAAGTCAGGGTATTTTTAATGTAATTTTAACATTTGACCTGGACCAGTCCTACGACAAGACTTAAAATTTCGATAATTTACTATAAAAGGCATCCAGAACTCAACCTGGATGCCTCTAGCCCAATCCTGGTTTTAAACATCCTAGGTTTGGGTCTAAAATTTGTGACAGGTTACAGTTTAACTGGTAATTGGGTTTGGTTTTTATCCTAAGTCAAGTCCCCCCATTAGCTAGTAAACCGTTAAAAGGATTAGTCGTCTTTATCGTCTGAACTTAGGCTTTCTTTGACACCTTCCAAACTGTCTTTAACACTATCTTTGGCTTCATTGACCTTGCCTTTCACTTGGTCCGTTTTGCCTTCACTTTTTTTCTTGTCATCATCCACAAGCTTACCGTAAGCTTCTTTGGCTTTTCCTTTTAATTCATCTTTTGAAGTCATTTCAATCAAACTCCTTTTCATAATCTAAGTTCATTATACAACATAATATAACAAGATAGCAAATTCTATAGTTCTTTTGACTAAAATAGATATAAATAACGTTTTATATAATCGTAAGCAAGGATCTTTCAAAAAGTAGGCATTCTACTTATAATAAGGTTGATAGTGAACTTTTTATAGTTAGGATGTCAAAGCGTGACTAATATTAATCATATCCGCAAGCAAATTAAAAACCACCGGGCCAAGTTTTTGGGCTACAAGTTTGAGTCGTCTGTCCTCCTTCCCCTCGTTTACTACCAAGGGCAGTGGCAGATTTTATACGAGATACGGAGCCAATATGTTTCTCAACCAGGCGAAGTCTCCTTCCCAGGCGGACGGATCGAAAAAGGTGAAAGCCCCCTTCAAGCCGGTCTAAGGGAAACCAAGGAAGAAATTGGCTTCCCCGTTGAAAAAATTGAAGTCTTAGGTGAAATTGACCGGATTGCTAATGGCCGGGTCATGGTCTACTGTCATGTTGGGATCTTAGAAGACTTTGACCCAGACCAGTTAAAGATCAACCGCTACGAAGTCGACAGTATCTTTTTTAAACCGGTCCAATATTTTATCGACAATGCCCCAGAAATTTACCATTACAATGTAGAAAGCCAATTCGAACGCAACTTCCCCAGCAATAAATTCAAGTCTATCAACGAAACAGCCTACAAAAGGGGTCGGTCCCAAAGCTCTCTCCCCTTCTATGAATTTAAAGAGGCTACCTTGTGGGGGTTGACGGCCCAATTAACCCGCCACTTTGCTAACTTAGTCGGTCAAGTCTAGCCCAGGCTATCGGTCTGGGCTTTTTTCTTGTGCTTGCTCGTCTTCTTGTTCTTGGCCGTTTTGGTCCTCTATATTACTGTGGGCCTTGAGTTCGTCAACATAGCCTGCCGTAATAATACTGGAAGGCAAGGCAATGATGAGGACTCCGACCATAAAGGACAAGATGCCAATCAATTGGCCTTGGGGACTGCTAGGAAAGTAATCCCCAAAAGTTGCCGATGTTAAGGCTCCGGCTGACCAAAAGAGAGCATCCATAAAGCTTGGAAAGGATTCTGGTTCGATATTAAAGATCAAAAGCGAGGTAATTAGTAGGTATAAAACAGCAGTCCATAAGACTAACTGGAGGGAGTCTTTTTGGCGGATAATGGCCTTGATTAAGATATCAATACTATTGGAGTAACGAAAGATTTTAAAGACTCGAAAAACCCTAGCCGACTGGACCAGTCTAAATAGACGGAGGAGTCGGAAAGAGGAAGAGACAAATTCCATCATGGGGAGGATGGAGAGTAGGTCGACTATCCCAAAAAAAGATACTGGGTAGCGAAGGAAGGCTTGGTGCTTGGGCAGGTCATCATACTTGATATCAGCTGTAATAAAGTGAAGAAAATATTCGACAATAAAAAAAACTAAGACCAAGTTATCAATAAATTGTAAGAGGGGATCTTGACTTTTAAACATTAAAGGCAGCAAGCTGATCAAAATCAAAAAGATATTGACCGTATTATAGGCCTTGCTAGCAAGGGAGTCGCTATCTTGGACACTAATAATTTGGAAAATTTTCTCGCGCATTTTTCATCACCTATCATTTCATACTTTAATCATAAAGAAATTTATAAAAATTGCAAAGCAGGCAAACTGTAATTGATAAGCTAGGCTAATTAGAGTAAACTTGAACTTATTCAAGTAACGATAATTGATGGAGGAAACTTATGTCTTATATTTGGATGGTTATTAAAGGAATCCTGGTCGGGGTTGCCAATTTAATCCCTGGGGTCAGTGGTGGAACGATGGCTGTTTCTTTAGCCATTTACGATGACTTGATCTTTGCCATCACCCATCTGAAAAAAGCCTTTAAAAAATCAATGTCAATTCTATTGCCCCTAGCTCTTGGTATCCTTTTAGGGATCGTCTTTTTTTCATACGCTATTGAGGTCCTCTTGAGCCAATATACCTTCCCCACTGCCATGGCCTTTGTCGGTTTGGTCTTAGGTGGCCTTCCGATTTTACTCCGCCAGTTCGCTCATACCTTGAAGACTGAAAGGGAATCCATTGGCTGGAGCCAGCTAGTCGTCTTTACCCTCTTTTTTGCCCTCATCGTGGTCCTATCCTTTTACCAAGAATCAGACGTGACCTTTGAAGCCTTAGACCTGACTTTAGCTAATCTTGCCATTTTATTTTTTGTCGGCTTGATTGCAGCAGCCACCATGGTAATTCCTGGTATCAGTGGTTCCTTGGTCCTGATGATTTTGGGTTACTATTATAATATTATCAATACCTTAACCAACTTCTTTGATGCCTTGAGAAGTCTAGATACACAAGGCATCCTCCACGGTCTAGCCCTCCTCATTCCTTTTGGCCTTGGTGTCTTAGTCGGTATCTTCTTGATCAGTAAAATCATTGAATACCTCTTTGCCAACCAACCCGTTCTAACTTACAGTGGAATATTTGGTCTAGTCCTAGCTTCTCCCATTGCGATTTTATTGAATACAGGAGCAATCGCTTCCCTGTCTAGCTTACCAGTTGACCAAATGATTCGTTTTGTCAGCGCAGGTGGTCTCCTACTAGCCCTTTGCTTTATAGGGACCTACTGGCTGGGCCAGGCTGGCGACCAGTCTGAGTAGCATTCACTCTAACTAAATTCAAAAGAAAGCCCCTAGCAACCATATTGATGATTGCTAGGGGGCTTTTTTATAGTTTAATTTAAAATTACTTATGTGTAGGAAGTCTCTGACAGGACAGCTCTCTGGTTGTCATGGTCTTCCAAGCGTTTACCCAAGTCAAAGAAGTGACCTAGGAGTCCGCCAATTAAACCACCGATTAAAGCTGGGATCAACCAGCCAAAACCAACTTCAGCTAGGGGAACAAAGGCGGTCCAGCTTTCTAGGGCAGCATCCATGCCAAGCAGGCCTAAACTGGTTTCTATTAAGGCTACAGCAAAGGCTCCGGCTACGCCTCCAACGAAGATCAAGTCATATTTCAAGTATTCGTTAAAGAGGGAGAAAAGGGCCAAGGCCATCACGACCGGGTAAACAAGGTCTAGCAAGGGACCGGTGAAGGCGACAATCTCATCGACTGACAAGAGAGAAATCAGCAGGCCGATGGTGACCGAGGTAATCACAATAGGTCTGTATTTCAACTTGTTTTTGGAAATAGTCTGGAAATAGTCGCCACAGGTTGCGGTCAAACCAACTGAAGTGGTTAGACAAGCCAGAGTGACAACAACGGAAATTAGGAAGGCTCCAAAGTCGCCAAAAATGTAAGAGAAACTAGCAATCAGCAGTTGGGTCCGGGACATATCAACTGGGTAGATAGCTGAGAAACGGGCCCCTACATAGACCAAGCCACCATAAACTAGGCTAAGTAAGATAAAGGCAATAATGCCCACCCCAATTGTATTTTTATAACGTTTTTCCTTGTCTGTGTAACCTCTCCGGACTAAGTCAGTAACCACAATTCCGGCCATCAGGTTAGCCCCTAAGGCATCCATGGTTTGGTAGCCCTCGGTAAAGCCGACTAGGAAGTCACTGCTTTCAATTTGACTGGGGACGGTTGGACCAGGAGGGTTAATAATGACCCAGACTATAAAAATGGCCAAAGTGGCAATTAAAATGGGGGTTAAAATATTACCGATAATGTCAATGACCTTACCTTCATTAATCACAAAGTACAAGGTAAAGGCAAAGAAGACAAGAGAGGTCACAACGGGGGAAACATTGGGAAAGTTCGGCTGAATTGCAATCTCATGGACGGTTGCTGCAGTACGAGGTACAGCAACAAAGGTCGCAATTGACAAAATAGCGATAATGCCCAAAACTTTCGCAAAGTTGGGACCAACCCTCCTTCCAATGTCTTCAGCCTGGCCACCTAATTTAGCCGTGATAATAACAACTAAGATGGCTAAGAAAGGGTCGGTTAAAATAAAACCTACCATCGAGCTAAACCAGTTATCACCTGCATTCAGTCCTAGGTAAACGGGAAAGATTAAGTTCCCCGCCCCAAAGAATATAGCAAAAAGGGCGAAGCCTACGATGATAACATCTCTTGCTCTTTTACTCATTGTGATCCACTCCTATCTATATAGATTTATTTAGAACTTACTATACCACTAAAACATTTAACAGTCTATTCATTTATCTAATTTTCATCTTAACAGACACAAAATGATTTAAATAAGCCCTTACATAGCCGATATAAAAAGACCAGGCTTCCCCTGGTCTTTTTGACCCTATAGTACTATAAAATGAAGATCCCTTTAGCTGATACAGGCTGACTTCACTTACTGGGCTAGTGAGTATAAATTTACTGGTCAGAAGTTTGCAACTGGTACATCTTGTAGTAAGTCCCCTGCTGGCGGATCAGGTCTTCGTGCTTGCCTTGCTCAATAATTTCCCCATGCCGCAAGACATAAATTTGGTCGGCATCCTTAATGGTGGACAGGCGGTGGGCGATCATGATGGTGGTCCGCCCCCGCCGGATTTGCTGGAGACCATGCTGGATGATTTCTTCTGTTTCAGTGTCAATATTGGCCGTCGCCTCATCCAAGATAAGGATTTTCGGTTGGCGCAAGATGGTCCGGGCAAAACTTAAAAGTTGCTTCTCACCAGTTGAGAAGGCTGCTCCTCCTTCAATGACCCGGGCCTGGTAGTTGCCATCGAGCTGGTTGATGATCTTGTCAGCATTGACAAATTCAGCTGCCTGGCGGATCTCGTGGTCGCTGAAATCCCCAAACATAGCAATATTATCCTTGATATTCCCATAGAATAAGAAACTATCTTGTAGGACCAGGCCAATTTTTTCTCTCAGTTCTTCATCTTTGATATCACGGATAGACTGACCGTCAATGGTAATCTCGCCCTGGTTGAATTCATAAAAGCGCATGAGGAGGTTGATAATCGAGCTCTTGCCTGACCCAGTCTGACCAACTAGGGCAATGGTTTGGCCGGGCTTGGCTTCGATATTGATATCTTTTAAGACATCCCGCTCCCCGTCATAGGAGAAAGTAACATGAGAAAGTTTAATATGTCCATCTGTAATCTCCCCCTGGGCCTGGTCGCCAGCTGTTGGTGCTAAGTCAGTCCGGTCAAGAAGGCGGATAACCCGGTAACCGGAGACGATCCCATCTTGATAGATAGACAAGCTGTTGATCATGTTCCCGATTGGGCGGTAGAAGGCCCGAGTATAGGAAGTAAAGGCATAAATAACCCCGACATTGACGGCAAAGTTGTTGAAAAATTGGTAGCCGAAAACAGATAACAAGACCACTAAGACCATGGATTCAATAAAGCTTATAGCCGGCATGAGTAATACAGCATTCATTTTAAACATACGGATTCTGGCATCAACATATTTTTGGTTAACTTCATCGAACTCTTCTTTCTTCCGTTCTTCTTGGTTGAAGTGCTGGATAGTATCCATACCAGAAATTGATTCACTAAGCTCAGTGTTCACCATGGACAAGGCTTCCCGCATCCGACCATATATAACAGTCGAATACTTTTGGTAAACATACATCAACAAGATAATAATGGGGATAGTTGCCACAAAAATCATAGCAAACTGGGCGTCCAGGGTAAACATGGCAATGGCAATAGCTACGGCGTTAAAGAGGCCATCAGCAAATTCCAAGAAGACAGCCCAAAATTCCTTAATGGTTTCCGTGTCATTGGTAATCCGTGACACGATCGACCCATTAGGGGTTTGGTCAAAATACCGCATGGCTAGTCGGGTGACCTTGCCGTAAACTTGGCGACGCAAATTGGCTACTGACATTTCATATGAGTTCATAAATAAATAGTTTGAATAGTAGGTCAAGAGTCCACGGCTAACCACCAAGACTAGGTAAAAGAGGACATAACGAAGGGTAATGGTCCAGGTCACAGAAGCGGTTACCAGGTATTGGTCAATGTATTGTTGGATGATGATCGGCAAGGAAGCTGCTACAGCTGACCCCAAAACCATCATGATGACGGCTAGGGCAAACACTTTCCAAAAAGGTTTGGCGAAATTGAGCAAGCGCCAGAGGACCTGGAAGTTGACCTTGATCGGAAAGGAAAGTCGTCTATCTTCACTCATGGTCACCGCCTCCTTCTTCTACTTCTAGTTGCAATTGTTGTTTTTCGTACATGGACCGGTACCATTCATTTCTTTCCAAGAGTTCTTGGTGGCTTCCCTTGTCAATCAATTCGCCATCGTCAATCACTAAGATTAAGTCAGCATGAATAACTGACGAAATCCGGTGAGCAGAAATGATATTGGTTTGGTTTTTCCTTAAGGTCTTGAAGTTTTGTAAAATCTGGTGTTCTGTATTGGCATCCACTGCTGACAGAGAGTCATCCAAGTATAAAAATTCCGGTTCAATTGTTAGGGCACGGGCGATGGAAATTCTTTGTTTTTGCCCACCAGATAAGGCAACACCCTTCTCTCCCACCTGGGTTTGAAAACCTTGGGGGGTGTCCAGGTTATCTTCATAGACATTGGCTAACTTGGTATAGTAGTCCACCTTTTCTTTAGGGGTGTCCGGTGCCCCAAAGCGGACATTGTCTAAAATCGATTTGGAAAATAAGAAAGGCTCTTGAGACACGTAACCAATCCCTTGGGCCAGGGTATCGGTGGCGTAATCCCTGATATCAATGCCATCATAGGTGATCTGGCCATCGTAGTGGTCATAGTCCCGCATGAGGAGTTTAAAAATGGTACTTTTCCCAGAACCTGTCTTTCCAACTAAGCCGAGGGTTTGGCCAGCCTTCAAGTGGAATTGAACATTCTTCAATGCTGGCCGGTCGTCGCTGTCCTGGTACTTAAAAGACTTGATATCAAAATCAATGTCCCCGCCCAAGGCCTGGTCAACTGGTTTATAGGCTTCATTAATACTCGATTTAATGGACAAGAGTTCGATGATTCGGGCATAGGAGACATTTCCCCGCTCTAGTGTGTTGGCCAAGCGACCTAGACCAAGGAGGGGCCAGGTCATCATGGACAGGTAGGAGAAGTAAGCGACAAGGTCCCCAATGGTAATCCGGCCTGAAATGACATAATAGGTCCCAAATATAAGGGTCAGGATAAAGGCAGACTGGGTGATCATTTCAATCGCCGGGCTGTACAGGGCATCGACCTTGTTAACCGCCTTGTTGGTAGAAATAACTTCATCAATATCTTCCGAAAAATTTTCAAAATCGCTATCTTCTTCCCCAAAAGCCTTAATGGCCCGCATGCCGGCAATACTTTCTTGGACATGGTCATTCATTTGGGAGAAGGACTCCAAGGCCTTGCGGTAACGGCGGTTGATAATAACCCCTAAGTTCCGTCCAATTAGCATAAGGAATGGAAAGGGAACGATGGTAAAGAGGGTCAAGCGCCAGTCAACAAACAAGACCATACTGGCCAAGGTGGTGACCCCGACTGCAAAGGAGTCGGCCAGGGTTAGGATCCCGCCACCAGCTACAAATTTAAGGGCGGCCAAGTCATTGGTTGCATGGGCCATCAAGTCTCCAGTCCGAAAGTCTTGGAAAAACTGACTATCCATCTTGGTAAAATGGTCAAAGAGTCGGTTACGCATGATAGCTTCTAGATGGGTCGAGTTGGTAAAGACCAGAGCCCGCCAAACATAGCGCAAGCCATACATTAAAATAGCTAGAAAGAAAATAATAGCAATCTGAATGACTAAGTTTTGTACGGTTAATGTCCCTGCAGTCATTTGGTCGATAATATTCCCAATAATCATAGGTGTAATAGCTGTTGCAATCGCCACTAAGATCAAACAGAGGACCGCTATCCCGTAAGTCTTGCGTTTGAGTTTAAAAAACCAGCCTAATTTTTGTAATATTTGAAACATGTTCCATCTCCTTGTTTAATCAAAACCAGGTTAAAGTAAAAGCAAGGAAGCTAGAAACCTAACTTCCTCTCCTCAACTATCTTGTAAACTCTCCCTTGGTGACAGCCAAGAGATCATCAATTTGGTCATAGGACGTTTGACTCAAGAGCATCATCTTAACATAGAGGTCATCAAAATTAGAGATGGCCTGGTGAATTTCTTGGTCAGCTTCATCGGTCAGCCGGTCATAAATGCTGTCAATCACCCGGTCCCCTTGGCCAAAATAATACTTGTCCTGGCTGTGGTTGTAGATCACATAAACACCCGGACCGTCAAATTTTTCCCTGGCGTAAGATTGAAAGATATTGCCCTTTTGCTGGTAGAAGTCATGAAAGGCTTCCAAGTCTAAGCTAGCTGTTTGGTAGACAAAGGGCTTATAATAGTCGCGGTCAACCAAGTCTTCTATGTAAATAATACTGATCAAAGTTGCCAATATTAAGATAGTTAGGGCAATTAGGAATATGATCATGGCATTGACTCCTCTAAATTCTATACTCCTATCTTATCAATTTCTTGCTAAATTTTCTATATCAATTTGTCCTTGCTTTATCTTGACCGCTTATTTATCAATAAATTATCATAATAAACCATGGGATATCCGTTTATTTTTCCTCCTTTGTCCGATAAAATAGGCTTGTAAGATTGTTAACGTTATTGTTCGAAACAAACATAGGAGGTATAAATGGAAGTGCAAGACATGTTGTTCCAGTTTCTGGGTGGACTAGGGATCTTTCTTTTCGGCCTACAATTTATGGGCGATGGGCTCAAACAATCTGCCGGTGATAATTTAAGAAGTATCCTAAACAAGTTTACCTCTACCCCCATTCGAGCTGTTTTAGCCGGAGTAGCAGTCACCGTTTTAATTCAAAGTTCTTCAGGGACCACCGTTTTAGCCATTGGATTAGTTAATGCCGGCTTTATGAGTCTACAGCAAGCCATTGGAATTATCATGGGTGCCAACATTGGGACGACCATTACCGCCTTTATCATCGGTTTGGATATTGGCGAGTTAGCCTTACCGATTATCGCAGTCGGTGCTTTCCTCATCTTTTTCTTCAAAAAAGACCGGATTAACTACATAGGTGAGACTGTCTTTGGCTTTGGGGCCCTCTTTTACGGATTGGAATTAATGAGTTCTGGTCTTGAGCCCCTACAGTCTATGCCCTTCTTTAACAATCTCATGCTGAGCTTTTCATCCAACCCCCTCCTAGGTGTCTTGGCTGGGACAGTGGTTACCATGTTGATGCAATCATCTTCAGCAACCACTGGGATCGTCCAGAGTATGTATGCTCAAGGGAGCATGGAACTGTCTGCTGCCCTACCCCTCGTTTTTGGAACCAATATCGGGACGACCATCACCGCAGTCCTAGCTGCCATCGGGGCCAGTTTGTCAGCTAAAAGAGCTTCCGCTGCCCACGTTATCTTTAACGTTATTGCCACTATCTTTGTCATGCTAGTCTTCAACCCCTACTTAGCCCTAATCGAATACCTAGCTGAACAATTCAGCTTGAGTCCAGAAATGCAAATTGCCTTTGCCCACGGGATTTTTAACCTAGTTGCAGTTCTCATCCTGATCTGGTTCATCCCACAAATTGCCAAGTTGGTCAGTAAAATAGTGCCAGGATCAGATGATGACCTGCCTAAATACGAATCTTACATGGACCGGTCCTTGATCAAGTCCTCCCCTATCATAGCTTTTGGCCAGGTCAAAAAAGAAATTGGTCAGATTGGGAAGTTTGCTGCCAAAGAATTTGAATATACTTACAAGTACTACCATTCAAAAAAAGATGACCACCACGATAAGGTCATGCAGATTGAAGACATTGTGGACCACATTGACGGGAAAATCACCGAATTCTTAATGCTTTTGTCAGTCAAAGACATGCCCGACCAGTATTCTCAAGATTACAACAAGATGACTGAAGTCACCAAGTATATTGAACGGATTGGGGACCACTCCCAAAGCATTGCCCAGATTATCCATGACATCTACCCTAAATACAAGGACAAAAATAAAAAACCTGAAGACATTTTATACAATGAAAAAGTGGAAAAACTCTTCACCATGGTGAGCGACAATATCGAACAAGCCTTAAAATCTTACCAAGACAATGATGAAGCTGGAGCCAACCAAGTCCTTGAGCGGGAAGCTGCTATTGATATTCTGGAAGATGAATTACGGAATGAATACCTAAACCACCTCAATAAAGGCGAAGGCAAGCCGTCCGACA
Source organism: Alloiococcus otitis ATCC 51267 (assembly GCF_000315445.1). GTDB lineage: Bacteria > Bacillota > Bacilli > Lactobacillales > Carnobacteriaceae_A > Alloiococcus > Alloiococcus otitis. The sequence continues at coordinate 14,968 of NZ_JH992961.1, read as the reverse complement.
GTGTCCTCTTTATTGACCTGGTCGCTAACTTGGAGCGGATATCAGACCACACCTCCCGCATTGCCAAACACATCTTAGGCATCCGCTATCCTTTCCAAAATAAAAATAAAGGTGAACCTAAGCTTGAAGCGAATTAGTTGTTCCCCTTTGCCTACCTACTCCACTAACCTACCTATCCTTCCAAGCAAATACTAGTGCTCTAATCTCCAGCAAGCTGGAGCGATTCTAGCCAAAGATGTGAAGCCCTGCCCGCTTGTCGCTGACCGTATTTTAGTAGATATGAAGTGAAATTCTTGCAAGTCTTGCTAAATTTGTTATGATTAGTATGAATTGTAAAGGAGGACACAATTATGGCAAAAGTTGCTACCCTAATTACCGACTTATTTGAAGACTCTGAATTTTTCTCACCCAAGCAAGCCTTAGAAGAAGCTGGTCACCAAGTTGTGGCAATCGGTGACCAAGCTGGACGTGAAATTAAGGGTAAGACAGATGAAAAAACTTGCCAACTGGATGAAGGCATTGATGATGTCAATCCAGCTGATTATGATGCCCTCTTAATTCCTGGAGGCTATTCTCCAGATAAATTACGAGGAGACCAACGTTTCACCGACTTTGTCCGTCATTTTGCTGACCAACAAAAACCTATCTTTACCATTTGCCACGGACCTCAACTCTTGGTTAACGCTGACGTCTTAAAAGGCAAAGACGCCACCGCTGTTAAGCAAGTTGGCGTTGATGTCAGCAATGCTGGCGGTAACTTCATCGACCAAGAAGTCGTCATTGATGATTCTGGCTTAATCACTAGCCGGACTCCAGATGACCTTCCTGCCTTCAATAGAAGTATTGTTCAAGCTTTAGAACAATAAGTAGAACAAGTCAATATGAAATGAACTGCCCTCTGTCTAAAGACAAGGGCAGTTTTTTTGACCTTTCGCGTTTATGTTTGTGGTTTTATTCTAATCGCCAATCAATCTGATCGTTTGCGTCAAGCATATACTCATCCATGGTGAACTCAGCTAGTTCATCGTTCACATAAAATAGCCAGTACTTGTCCTTACTAGGATCATGTTCAATTCCTTCTAATTCAACAAGGTAGCCATTTTCTTCTTTAATCTGGTAGTACTCATCCATGACTTCCCTTAAGCTTGCTTCTTCTTCAAGTTCTAGGCTTTTACTTAGGTCTGCTTGGTCCTGGCCATCGACTTGGACCCTAATTTGGATGGGGACTTCCTGGCTTATTTCTGGTTCTGAATTGGCCTCTTCCAGTTCTGGGTCTTCTTCAGGATTGTTGGCATTTCCGCAAGCCACTAAGGTCAGACTAAGGATTAAAAAGAAAGGAAGTTGGCTCTTCTTTCCGAATTTCATAACTGCCTCCTCTTGGAAAAAAGTTGCTTTTGGGCTTTAAACATTTTAAAAGGCATAGACAATATTCAAGATGCCAAACAGGGTAAAGAAAATACCGATCAACAAGGCAATGGTTAAGAAAGAAGTTGCCGGGTTAAAAATCAAAACAATCCCAATGACAAGACCAATAATAGCGACCACAATAGTTAACCAATATTGAGCCTTGGAATAGTCTTTAATTGGGCCAGCTGAAACCAAAGCACCAATTGAATCAATGATCAACCAAAAGGCAAAAAGAAAGTGGATGGCAAAGATGGCGGTTGCAATATTAATAAAGAAAATAACCCCGATAATAATATCGATGACGCCTAGAACCACTAGGGCAGTTGAATCGTAAGTCGAAAACTGTTTAATCCGGCGGCGGGCAAATATTTGAAATAAACCAATAATAATAGCTCCAATAGCAAAGACATAGGCAATAGAAACAATCGAAATGACAGGGTTGTTAAAGGCTAAAATCCCTAAAACTAAGTACAAGATCCCCAGTAAAAAGGGTCCCCATTGAAAGCCCTGCTGGGGGTTGTCACCATTTGCATTATACATAAGTTATTACCTCCTACCCCTACTATAGCACGATCTTAACCTTATTGCTGACATGACGATTGCCAGATGAAAAGGAGTTTGGAAATCATTAGGAGAGCTTTCTTTATACCTAAATTAGCCTATTTCGCTTAAAACTAGCTAAACGATAACAATTAATAGAAAAAGAGGTAACTATGACAGTTCCCTCCCAGTGGATAATAGCTATATCAAACGATTCGGTCAATTTTGACCAAGCAAGATATTGTCCCCAAACTAGGTGACTATGACTAAAGTTTCAATAACACCACAGATCCATTCCAATAACAGTGCAAAATCTACTTCCTGTCACTCTTCTACCTTGTAGATTTTAACTAGTGAAAGGATATTTTTACTTGCATAGTTTCTAATTCTCATGAACATAATTCCCAATGCAATGACACACACCAAGCTGATCACAAGCTGGAAAATGATCAAACTTTGGAAAGTATTTATAATGTCAAATAGGTATAAAATGGTATTAATTATACCAATAATAACAAAGGCAATAATACTTCTGACGACCATTGGATAGAGGTAAATCTTGCCGATCCTTCTTTTTGAGTACCCAAGATGTTTCAAGATGGCGATATCCCCCACGGAATTCTTCAACATTAGTTCAAATAATCCGGTCAAGAAACAAATCGTAAAGATGAGTAAGATAGCTAATACTAGCACACTTAAAGTGATTAATCTGCTTATACTGGTCTCTAAATCATCATAGTATTCAAAAGCATGGCTTACATTATAGTCATTACTTGATAATCTAGCTGCTACATTCCTGACATCTTCAACAGAATTAACAGTAATATACAATTTTTCAATATCGACATATTCTTCCTCTGGAAACATCGTATCCAGTATTTCTTTAAAAGTTGCTTCAGACGCAATAAGCTCGTCTTCTTTGATGTAATTGCTTAATAAAGAACTTTCTTCGATAGGGTCTAAGTCGTATTCCCGGTTAATCGATTGGTCGGAGCTATAGCCTCCATTCTCAGTCTTTATGACGGGGAGGCTAAGAGTCAAAGTCGAATTGTTATCCTTTTTCTTGGTCATTAAATGATTGTCTGTCACTAAATCATTCAGGAAGAAGTCACCCGAAAAAGACTTAACAAAAACCACGTCCCCACTAGCTGTCTGAACCCCAAAGGGAATAAGGTGTTCAGCGGTAATTTCATAACTCTCATAGCTTGAATCCAGAAGTTCTTCTAGCTTGTCAATATCATTGTCATTTAATTTTCTAACCTGGTTGCCTGCTTCATTGTAAGAGGATATTTCAATAGTTTTGGCAAATTGATTATCAACAAAGTTTTGCTTGGCGGTATCATACTGGTACAAAGCAAAGGAAGCTACAATGGAAATGGTGACAGAAATCAGGATAAAGATGGCCATGATAATATGGAATATATATTTTTTCTTATTGGCTATCATCTTTGATATTTTATATTCCATAATAGGCCATCCCATCTTCCAATTTTATTTTTATCATTTCTCTATCCCTGGGTTCCTTTAATTTATCATGGGAAGCGATGACCAGAATTTTTCCTTTAAATTCTTCATAGATAAAATCGATTAGATCCTGGGCGTATTCTTTTTGAATATTGGCAGTCGGCTCGTCCAATAGAACCAGGTCAGCCTCTTTTAATATTAATTGCCCTATCGCAACTTTTTTCTTTTCTCCTCCCGATAATTGTGAAACATTACGGTCAAGAAGGTCTAACAAACCCAACTTGCCTGCTAGAATCTTAATCATGGTAGGATCAGGCTCTTTTCCTTCTGCCATAATTTGCAGGTTCAAGTTGTCCTCAACGGTTAAATTTCTAAATAACAAATCATCTTGCAATAAATAGGCAATCCTAAGCCCATTCGACTCATAGTCTCCTTCATAATCTGTATCATATTTGGATAATATGTTGAGCAAGGTTGACTTGCCACAACCATTTTTGCCTGTAATCAGGTAAATATGGTCTTTGTCAAATTTGAGGTTTAAATCCCTTAAAATCACGCGAGAACCGAACTTCTTTGTTAAATTTTTTAGTGTTACTTTATAAGTCATGGTTGATCACTTGCCCTGGCTTGCAGATTTTAACCTGGTCATCTTCCAAACGAATGCCTTCAATATCTTCTTCACTGTAAACACTGTCATCTTTCGGGTTTGTCATTTTAAGACTCAAGCTACCTTCTTCATTTAAATAAAATTGAAAGAGTGACCCTTGGTAAAAAAAGTTGACCGATTCTTTTTTAAATTCATGGTTGTCAGAAATCAGTTTTTTACCATCTGAATAATACAATTCTTGGCCGTCTAGTAGGACTATGCCGTCCTGCAATCCTGTTTTTATAGTCTCTGGACTTTGGCTCGTATCACTGTAGTTTATCTTCATTAAGGAATACAAGTCTTGGTCATCATCGTAAACAGTATAATAAATCGCTTCATCGCCCACTACACCGTAGTCGATTAGCCCCTCTGCATTGGTATAATCGGTTACTTCTTTCGTATTTAGGTCTAGAGCTGACAGAGTTCTTTTATCGAGATATTCTTTCCCATCTTCTTGGTAGAAGGAATGGACAAAGTAAATAGTCCCATCTTTTTCACCAATTGGGAAAACCCCTTCATTTTTAGGAAAATCATAAAGCTCAGTTATTTCCGATTTATCTATTTTCATTAAAATAAATTCGTTTGTTTGCGAATTTCCATCAACATATACATCCGCTTCCCCAGTAGGGTACTGCAATTGGTTGTCGGCTGGATCCCACAGTTCTACTTCTTTTGATTGGCCATTATAGGTGATCAAGTTCTGAATATAGGGATTATAGAAGACTTCTTCATTTTTTCCGATAGTTTTGCTGCATCCTGCCAGAATAAAGACCATGAAACAGATAATATAGCCAATTTTTTTCATCTTAGTCACTCTCTTTCATTATAAAAAAAGATAGGACCCGATTAATCGAGTCCTATACATCGTGTGCTTATACCCCAGATGAAACAACATAGGGTTTGGGATCGCCTTTTAGTTTCACTCTAGCGGTATTCATTAAACTTATTGTATTTGAACGATAATCTTTACTTGGACTTACTATTAAATTACTCCTATAATCCGAACTTTTTGAACCATTAGTATTTTCCCAATATTTCACTGGAGTAGTCGTATTTTTCCAACTTGAACTTGCTCCAACAGTTGCGCCTGAATTACTAAGTCCGAGATTTATAGAAGCTGAATTTCTTAGCGAAGCTTTTCCGTACCAAGAAGTTTTAATACTTTCTACTTTTTTGTTTCCACTGTAAACAGCTGAAACTTGATAATCCCACTGATAGGTATTTCCAACAGAACTCTCTCTAGTCGAGCGCCATGCATTTGAGGTGAGAGTACCTTTCCCTCCAGGAATCTTTAAATTTTTACCTTGAGCTGTTCTAACTGCAATACCATCGTATTGATTTTCCTCTTCTAAAGCTGGCGTCCCTCCTTCAGCAGGCTTTAATACTTCAGCATTCACAGGTGAATTAATTGATATTATCAGTATTAACATTAAAATAGATACAAGCCTTGTTAGTAACTTTCTGTTTTTCATCAGTATCTTCCTTTCAAAATTAACTATAAAAAAGTGTATTCTAGAAATTTCTTTCTATCTCCATTCTTATACCTTTGAGGATTCAAATAGTAACTTATGATATGGAAGTCTTCTTTAACGGTCTTAATCTTCAAAACTAATCTATTCATACCCTTTTACACCATCCCTTACAAGCATTAGATTCAAGCAAATAAAACGGTTTCAATGTTCAGTGAAGTTTGACATAATTGCTGGTTGTTTATTTGTCCGTTTTTATTAAATCTACAACTGCTCCAAAAAGTATTTTAACGACTAATTTGATTTAAGTAATTCTACAACATATGTTACAGTAGTACAATATTATTTTTGTTTAAATTTTAATTAAATATAGATTAAAAACGCCCCAATTGAGGCGCTTTTTTTGATTTTATTAAGCCTGCTTCAAACGTTTAAAGTTGGCAAAGCCAAGGATTAAGAATATGGCAAACATAACAATCGATATGACTAAGAATGCGACAGGTCCAAAGGCTAAGATCAATGGCATGGAAGCTGAGGTGACCAGTCCACCACCACAGAAGGGCTCAAACAAAATCTGCTTGTAGGAAAAACCTTCTATGGCTGGCGTTTGCCCTTGGGGGTCTGCTATCTTCATTAATAAGATACCCGTTGCTGCCATCCCAGTGGCTTGGCCAAAGTCCCCCATGGCTCGCTCGAACCAGTAGTCAGGGATGAGCCGGGGAGCGAGGAACATGACAGCAATGATATTGAAGATAATAGCCACAAGTGATAGTAAAACAAATGGAATCAAGTTATTACCAATAACGTCGAGAGACAAGGTGGCTAAAGAGGATACCAATAAAATGTCCAAGGCAAAACCGGAAATCTTATTAATAATACTTCGGTCAATATAGTTGGCAAAGCCAAGTTTGTTGGCAATCATCTGGATCAACATACCGGCAATCATAGCAATAGGGAAAGAAGGAACCAGTGAGAAGAAAATCATATCAGCATCCTCTCCCCTTATCAGGGTTTCCAAAAAGATCAAGGCCTGGAGGATGAGGTAACCCCCGATAATGGCCGCGGCTATCAAAGCAAAGTGGAAGGCCAGGGGTTCAATGGCTTTGGCTTCAATGACCTCTGGCTCAGTATCCAAACCATGGGACTCCCCTATTTGCTCGCGTCGTTGGTCGGTTGCCTCCGCGTCGACATACTTAGCTTGTCCCTTACGCTGCATGTAATTAATCAAGAATATCCCAACGATTACCCCGGTCAAGACACCAATGGTAGCTAGCCCTAGTGACAAATCTGCCCCTTCTGGAAAGCCCAAGTCATAGAAGGTATTGGCCATCCCGGCAGCCGTCCCGTGACCCCCGACGAAGGTAATCTCGATTAAAGCCCCTGCCAAGGGGTTCATCCCGAAAAAAGGAGTTAAAACTAGGATGGTCAACAGCATCCCAATCACGTATTGACCCCAGGAGACTGCGTGCCCCATTAAGATTTGAGGACTGGCAATTTTCCATATTTTTTTGACGCTAGGGACTGCATTACCCAAAAAGATAGATGCAAATATAATATTAATAAACATACTTGGCAAGGCAGACCAAACTTCTAGGATCGAATCCGGGATCAGGCCGTTAGCAAAGAATGAGTCCGGGCTAACAAACCGGTTCAATAAAGGTCCGAGTACTCCCGGGCCGACGATCAAGGCAAGAAAGCCCCCTACAATGGAACTCGGTAAGAAGAGGTTACTGATCCAAGACACCTTGTAGCGAATAGCCTTTCCGATAAGTAAGAATACCCCCAGAATCAAAAAGCTAACGCCCACTGTTTCTACTGTCATAGAATCCTCCCATTTCTGTTTTAAAATTTAGGTACACTCCTAATATACACTAATTTTATCAAAAAATCTAATAGAAGAATGAATACTATTAAAATGAACTTGTATATAGAAAAAATCATTATTGAAACAATCATTTTTATCAGTAAAAATAAACTTTTACCGCTTTTAGTCCTTTATCCCCTTCTTGTCCAAACTCTACTAAGCTGGCTATTCAATAAAAAATGGCTGCCGTCCTTGACAAAAAATTAAAATAAAAAAGAAGCAAGGGCAATGCCTTACTTCTAGTGGTTTTTGCCTTAGCTATGGTTCACCGTGATTGACTAAATGTTGTAAATACTAGCTGCCTTTTAAGCGTCTGAAGTTGGTAAAGCCAATTATTAGGAATATGACAAACATGACGATGGAGATAATGAGGAAGGTGACCGGTCCAAGGGCTAAAATAAGCGGCATTGAGGCCGAAGTGACTAAGCCACCACCTACAAAGGGCTCAAATAGAATCTGCTTGTAGGAAAAACCTTCCATGGCTGGGGTTTGGCCTTGGGGGTCGACTACCTTCATTAATAAGATACCCGTTGCGGCCATCCCTGTTGCCTGGCCAAAGTCTCCCATGGCTCGTTCAAACCAGTAGTCGGGGATGAGACGTGGGGCTAGGTATAAGACGGCAAAAATATTGAAGGCAATGGCAATAAGGGACAATAAGATAATTGGAATAAAGTTACTACCGATGACGTCCAATGACAGGGTAGCTAAGGATGACACCAAGAGGACATCGAGGGCAAAACCAGAAATCTTATTGATAATATTACGGTCAATATAATTGGCAAAACCGAGTTTGTTGGCAACCATCTGGATCAACATCCCAGCAATCATAGCAATTGGAAATGAAGGTACAAGTGAGAAGAAAATCATTTCTGCATCCTCACCCCTGATAAGGGTTTCAAGAAAGATCAAAACTTGCAGGATCAAGTAGCCTCCAATAATGGCAACCGCTATCAGAGCGAAGTGAAAGGCTAAGGGTTCAATGGCCTTGGCTTCAATGACATCAGGTTCGGTATCCAAACCATGGGATTCCCCTATTTGCTCACGTCGTTCATCGGTCGCTTCTGCATCGACATATTGGGCTTGTCCTTTACGTTGCATGTAATTTATCAGGAATATCCCAACTATTACTCCAGTCAAAACCCCAATGGTTGCCAGTCCTAGGGCCAAGTCAGCCCCTCCGGAAATCCTAGGTCATTAAAGGTATTGGACAAACCAGCTGCTGTCCCGTGACCCCCAACAAAAGCTATCTCAATTAAGGCACCCGATAGAGGGTTCATCCCAAAAAATGGGGTTAAAACAAGAACAGTCAATAACATACCAATTACATACTGACCCCAAGAAACTGCATGTCCCATCAGAATTTGTGGACTGGCTATCTTCCAAATTTTCCGAATACTTGGGACTGAATCACCTAAAAAGATAGAAGCAAATATAATCGTAATAAACATACTTGGTAAGGCGGACCAAACTTCTAAGATGGAATCTGGAATCAAACCATTCGCAAAAAACGAATCCGGACTAACGAATTGGTTTAACACAGGACCTAAGATGCCCGGCCCGACAATCAAGGCAAGGAAGCCACCCACAATCGAACTTGGTAGGAATAAATTACTAATCCAAGAGACCTTGTAGCGGATAGCCTTGCCAATAAGTAAAAACACCCCCAAGATTAAAAAACTAACGCCGACTGTTTCTACTGTCATAGAATCCTCCCATTTCTATTTTGAAATTTTGGCTCTACTTCTACTATACGTTAATTTGATCAAAACTTCTAACAAAAACCTAGATTCTTGCTAAGCTTTTGAAGGTATTAGAAGGTAGAACACTTAATTTTTCTAGACTATGGAAGCTGATAATGAAAGTGATTTTGTTTCATATAATAATTCTATTAACAGGTTTTATAGTGTATAATATAATAAACGCATATATAGTGGGAGGAAGGACCATGTTGCCTAATACCGCAGATCATACCCTCTTTGTCTTTTTATTCTCTTTTTTAGACCTTCTATTTAAACTATTTGCCGTCTATGCCCTATACAAAATCATTCGAATCGATTCTCGTTTAAAAGATCTACTTGAATTGCTTAAAGGTAAGAAAACAAAAAAAGAATAGTGCCCTATTCCGATACAATTGTGAATCGTTTTTTGATTTATATTTCCTTGGTTTTATGTCCGTGTTTAGTTCTTTAATAAATGCAGCGAACCCGATCAAAAATTAATTTTGATCGGGTTCGCTTTTTTAAACAGGGATGTTTGCCATCCCATAGGTATTTCCTTCAAAATTATTCGACAGTGTAGGAGTCACTTAAGCCCTCAGGTCCGACGATGACATGTTTAGGGTCAAATTCTTCTCCATTTTTGTAATTAGTCAATAATTCATGGACCCCATCCTGGATACGTTTTTGGGCATCGATGGTCATGCCACCGTAGTGTGGGGTCATGGAGTTTCTTGTTTCTGGTAGACTTCTCCAAGGGTGGTCACTTGGTGCTGGTTGTGGGTACCAAACATCTCCACCATAACCGGCTATGACATCATTTTCTAAGGCTTCTTTCAAGTCTTCAGTATTGACGATGGCTCCCCGTGACACATTGACTAAGTGGGCAGAATTTTTCATTTTCTGGAAGATTTCCTTGTCAAACAGGCCTTCTGTTGACTCAGTCAATGGAGTGTGGATAGAGATAATATCGGAGCTTTCGATCAACTCATCAAAGGAAACGGCTTTGGAATACTCACTATCTTCATCCTTGGCTGGGTCGTAGTGTTGGATTTCGACACCAAACGGAGCCAGTCTTTCAGCCACCATCTGACCAATAAGGCCGTATCCCATAATACCAACTTTTTTGCCTTCCAAGTCTTGGGCCCGGTTCCCTAATTTAGACAGGTCCCACTCCCCTTCTCGGGCTTGGCGGTTCCCTTCTTGGAAGTTCCGGACTAAGACAGTAATGTTCAAAACTGCATGTTCAGCGGTTGAAACCTGGTTGGACCCGGTCACTTCTACCACTGCAATATCATGTTCATCAGCAGCCTTTAAGTCCACGTGGTCTGACCCCACTCCAGCAGTAATGGATAGTTTAAGCTTGGGTGCCTTTTCGATCCGTTCTCTGGTGACATAAAGGGGTAGGAAGGGTGAACTAATGATCACTTCCACATCTTCTAAGTGGTCGTCTAATTCTTCATTGCTTTCAACTGTTACTAATTCATCGTCTTCATCTAAGAAGTCTTTCAAACCAAGAGCATTTGCTTCACTTAATAGTTGGTTGTCATATTGTGAATTCTCATCTTTGGTAAACAAGGCGACAATTTTCATGTTTTCACATACCTCCATAATGATATTACACAAATATAAGCTTATATTACTTCTAACTATTAATATCATATCATTATTATATCTTCTTTGCACAAGTTATGCTCACACAATTTTATGAACTGAACAAACTTTTTAGTCTATTTATTAATTTTATTAATAATATGTATCCAGACATAAGCCCAAGCAAAACCAGGCTAAGCTTGTCAAAAGCCTAGCCTGGTCTATTCTACCTTGCCCTATTTTATTCTTTCCAAGCTTTCTTGGTTGATTAAATATTGCTGGTCGCACAAAAGGTCTAAGTCTTCCTGGTTGTGGCTGGTGAGAACAACTGTCTTCCCTTCCTTTTTGAAACCAAGGATTAAGTCCCTAACCTGGTTGACACTAGCGACATCCAAGGCGTTAAAGGGCTCATCCAAAAGCAAGACTTCTTGCCCCTCCATGAAGGCCTGGACTATCCCCACCTTCTGCTTCATCCCTAAGGAATAGTTGCGCATTTTTTGCTTGATGTCTGGGTTCAAGCCAACCCTCTCCATGGCCTGGCGGATGTCCTGGTCAGAAATCAGGTCATTGATAGCGGCCAGGGATTTTAAGTTGTCAAAGCCAGTCTGGTTAGCCTTGTAGCCAGGTTGGTCAATCAAGACACCGAACTTTTCAGGAAAGTCATCTTTTTCATTCTTATAATGGTGGTTAATTTTGACCAGGCCTGAGTCAGGCTTCATAAACCCACACATGATTTTAAATAGAACTGACTTCCCAGACCCATTGTGTCCCCTTATTCCGTATATTTCGCCTTTTTCAACCTTTAAATTGACATTGGCAAACAAAGGAATACCATTTAAACTCTTGCTGACATTGGATAATTCTATAATACTCATCTTTTTAACCTCACTAATCCGGAATTGAATTGCTTAAATAAGAGTCGGACCAGGCCGTACTCAAGAACAAGGTAGAGGACCAGGCGGAAGGTCAGGCCAAGCAAGCTAACCTGGTCTAAAAGTCCAAAGCTGTTAAGGCCCATCGGTAAGACCTGGCTCATATTGATACTCGGCAACATTAAGACCATAAAAGTCCCTAAGCCTAATAAGCCGTAGATTGCTTCCTGGACCAGCCAGGTTACGATCAGGAGAATCAGGGCATAGTTGAGTAATTGCAGGAAACCATTCAAAAGGAAATGGATGACTAATTCAAGGGTGGTAAGACTGACTGTCTCCAGCCTAACCTGGAAGGAAAATTGATAGCCTTTAACCAGACCAAGTAAGCTAGCTAGTAAACCGAGTCCTAACAGGAAGCCTAAGATGACTATACTCAAGCGAATCATAAGGGAATGAAACCAGGCCCTGTAACTCTTGTAGCGGATCAGGTAGTAGGTTAATTGTTGGCTGACAAAGTCATTCAAGTATACTTGAAAGAAGTAAGCAAAGCCTAAAAATACAATAAGATAATAAAGTAGTGACAAGAGGGAAAAGCCTGTGCTAGCAACACCGTAAAATTTTAAAAAAATAAAATCCCCCACGGTCTGACCCATACCATCATATTCAAGTAAGGTGGAAGACAAGCCTAAGAAGACTAAGGTTGTATATATCAGGTAAGGCAGAGCACTTTTTAACTGGTCTACTAAAATGGAAGATTGACGGAAAAAAGCCTGGCCAAGTAATAGGGCTAATGCCAACCCACCCATCAGGATGAGGGGAGTGAAGATTGATTTAAATGCCATAAAGCCATGGTAGAACTTGGCATAAGAGGCTAATGACAAAAAGGATAATTCTTCAGGCAAGAATTGGAAAGAAGTCGCCGCATAGAGAAAGATGAAAATGCTAGCCCCAATAAGGATGGACTTCCTCTGACTTACTAGGTAAATTGTCGTGACCAACAAGGCCAATAGAAGGGAAAAGACCAAGCTATAGGCCAGCTGGATTAGGCCAGCTAACAAGGGACTCAAACCGGTTGACATTAAGGAAGGAAGGATATCCAGGTTCAAACCATTATTCACACTGACCTGGCTAAAGGGACTCCAAGCCAAGCTGAGTGAATAAGGACCAGTCACTAAAACTAAGGCAAGGGTAAGCCCCATTAAGGCAAAATAGGTAAAAATATAGCCTGCCAATTCATGCAAGGTGTAAAAGATCCAAGCAGTATAGCTTTTAAAACGGATAATCAAACCATAGTCAAAATTCGTCTCCACCTGGTAAACACAAATAAAGAGAAAAATGGGAAGGGTAAAATAGATAAACAAATAAGGGTCACTCAGTAATGACAGAGCCATATCCCAAAAATTCAAATTGGACACTGATCCTGCCCGGCCCAGTAGGTCTTGGTGAATAGATAAGGAATAGATGTAAAAAACTAGGATAAGGGCCAAGGACAAGATTAATTTTACTTGATTCTTTATAAAATCTTTCATGTCTATACCAGTTTCCCTTCCCGGTCTCTTTTGAGGAATAGAAGGTAGGTAAGGATATTGAGAATAATAATGACCGAGAAAGGTAGGAGAATGGTCATTATATTTTGCTGAACAACGTTGAAGGGGAAGATACTGGCATCAAATAGAAACTCCGGAAAACCGACCAGGGCAATGATAAACGATGCAATATGGTAGAACAAAAATGGAATAGACAGGGCGATAAAAATATTGGGAATTAATAGTAGGCAAAGGATGGCCCAACTGGAATAAGCAACTGCATTCAAAGCCACCCAACCAGCATACACAAAAGCGAAGAGCCAGGGACTGCTAGCAATAAGTTGTGAAAAAGTGAAAAGCTCTTGGTCAAATGTTGCCAGTTCTTCTACTGAATCAACCACCAGTTCAGGCCTATAGTTTATTAGACCTAGCTGGGGTTCAATATAGACTGAAAACACAAACAAGGCTATCACAACCAGGAAAAATCCCAAAAAGACCAAGCTAGCATTACTGATTAATTTCCCATTTATATAATCTTTCAAGTCTATTCTTGTCCGAGTATAGAGGAGGTAATGGTTGGAAAATTCATGGGAAAAAGGTTGGGCAAAAATCAAAATCGCAAATAAGGGAAAGAGAAAAGGCAGAAATAGGGAAATATTAAATTCAAAATATTGGAGTGGACTCACTAAATTGAAATCATTGATCCGGATTAAATTATAAAGTATGGGTATAAGGACAAGAGCTAGAACCATCAGTCCGAGTCTAGTAAAAATAGCTTGGTTTAGATCTTCTTTTATTATTTTCTTCATTAAAATCACCTAAATTAAAAGGTGAAGGCTAGTTAGCACTTCACCTTAAAATATTTTTAATACATATTAGAATAAGTATTTAATTGGAACGCCAATTGCCTTGTGCCTGTGTATTAACTCGCGTGGTAATATTATTGCTAAAATGAAGACGAACTTTACTTCCTTTATTATGCCCATTAGTCAATTGTCTTCTACTTCCAGCCGTTAATCCTCGGGACCATTCACCACTAGAACCATCTCGTGAATTAGTCCGAACATCCACTTTGTACCCACCGTTATTTGCTAAATATACATCGGCTTTCTGACCGGAAACAGATTTAGTCTGATAGCTTGTATAGCCACTTCCATTTAGTCTTCCAACAGTAGTGCTATAATTAGTGTAAGTTTGCCCGGCTTCCGCAACAATGCCTAAACCGAATGCTCCTAGCAAGGAAGAACCAACAACAACTTTTGAGATAAAACTTTTCTTCATAATAAAACCTCCTTAATATATTACTATATTACTTCATAATTTTAAAAAAACAAGATAATTTTTGTAATGTTTATGTAAATATTCAAACAATTCAGGGTGTTATAGACTAATAATTAACGGATTAACTACAAGGCAATAAGTCATTAGTTGGTAGCAGTAACGATTGGTTAAAAGTATTTTGGAGACAAAATAAAAAAGACCTAGAAAAACTAGGCCTTCATTATATATCACCACACGGATTTCGCCACTCGCAAGCTACTATGCTGCACGAGCTAGGTGTGAGTCTTAAAGATGCTCAACATCGATTAAGACACAAGAATATTAAAACGACGTCCGACATCTACACTCACATTTCTGGAAACAGAGAGCGATTAGCCGCTGATAAATTAAATAGCTTAAACGAGAAAGAGTCAAACCATGTGAAAAAGCATGTTAAAATTATTGACTTTCCAAGTTAAACATTGATTTATCAAGGTTTACGACACCTTAGCCCACTGACCCTTCCATTTAAAAACGGTAATTTAAATAGGTTTAAATAGCTTGAAAAACCCCGTCATTATAAGCTTTTCGATTTTAGCTAATTAGCTGAAT
>NZ_JH992960.1:154144-184457 GCF_000315445.1 Alloiococcus otitis ATCC 51267 | reverse complement strand
ATATATATATATATAAAATATAGTGTCACATGTCACACATACCCTCTAAGCCCAATCGTACCAAGGGTTTAGAGGGTGTGACACGTGGTGTGACACGTCAGATTTAGGTGTCACATCTTAATTCTTAGAGACTCGCTTAAACCCTCTGACTTGTTTTCCATTAATTCTCTTTCTGCTCTTGACCCAGTCATCTAAATTGCTCAAGACTAGACCAATCTTCTGGATCTCAGCATTAGCCTGACTCGTCCGTCCTGAGACTCTGGTGTCATAGCTTCCGAAAGTCAGGTCAAAGATCTCTCGACTAGAGACAAAGTCCTGCTCCACCAATACGCTGTCCTTGTGACGGTTGAAGGGTGAGTCCTGCTCCATGTCTTCTAGATATTCAGCCTGGTCAGCCCTCGTCATCTCATGCCACTCTTCTGGCTTGGGGGTGTCCAGGTAGTCAAGGACGAGGTCACGGGTCACATCAGGAGCTTCAGCACCTCGTCTGACTTCTTTAGCTACCTCTTCGTTTTGCTCACTCAGAGTCAGCCCGTCTTGGTATTTATCCTGGTAAAGCTCATAGGCCTCCGCCCAGAGTTGCCCAATCACCTCATCTAATGATCCATCAAAGACACTCTTAGTCCGGTCATGAGCTTGGCAGGAGACAGGATACCAACGCCTGTTCCCAGTCATGTCCTTCAAAAATTCACTGTTATTAGTTGACCCAATAAAGACAACTGTTCTCTTCTGCTTAACGGCTAACCGTGCATAGGCAGGTCGGTAGTGGTCGGTCGTTTTGGAAATAAACCCCTTAGCTTGGTCGAGGTTCGTCCGCTTCATGCTGGCTAACTCACTTAGCTCTACAATCCACGACTGGGCTAAGATTTGTAGGTCGTCCTTATTCCCGTCTAGCCGTTGCAGGCTGTCGGTGAACCACTCACCGCCTAGCTTGGCAATAAGAGTCGACTTCCCAATCCCCTGAGACCCCTCCAGCACTGGGACAACGTCAAACTTACACCCAGGATCATAGACCCTCGCTACCGCTCCTGCAAACCACAACTCGGTCACTTCCCTCGTGTAGTCCGTGTCCTCAGCTCCCAAGTAGTCAATGAAGACTCGCCCTATTCGGCTCTTGCCGTCCCAGGCTTCCGACTGAATATAGTCCTTAACCGGGTTGAATGGCCGTAACTTACTCACCACAACCAAGGCATCAATAATCCGTTCATCCCCAAAGACTAGCCTGTATTTTCGGTTCACATAGCTCTTTAATTGAGCCGTGTCGGCATCTGACCAGTCGGGATTGAAGTCATCTTCCCAGGGCATGGGCTTAAGCTTCTCGAAGTTGCCTGCGAATTCGTTAAAGCCAAATTTGCCCTTAAAGGCCTTGGAATGCTCCAGGATTAGCTCCAAATTATAGGGATCTTGCTTTAACTCCCCTTTGTCGGTGAAACGAAAGGGTGGAACGCTCTTATCACCCTCTTCCTGGCTCTCTACGCCCTTTTGACCCTCTACTTGACCTACTCCATTACCAAGGTCTGAAAAGTCGTCACGGGCCTCCTGGATGGCTTCTCGTGCCATCTCCTCTAGAGTGGCTTGGTCACGGCTCAACAGGTCAATCATCTTCTTAAAAGAGGCCTGCTTACTGGGGTTAACCCCCTCTTTGTCGTCTTTTCCGAACTTGTGGAGTCTAACCAGGTCAAAGGCATTCACCGTCCGCCCACTAATAGGGTCAGTCCCGTGGTGGGAGTAGGCGAATTTGTCACTGTAGACTACCAGGCCGTCACTGGTTGAGCCGTCCTTATAGGTGTAACGGTCCTCTTTACTACCAGGCTCATAGACGTCCTGCAGAAAGGTCTCAATAGCCTCGCTAATACTGTAAGCTCGGCAAAACGCCCCAATCCATCCCCGTTTGGCTAAGGGGTCTTCCATCTTGGACTTGCCCCCAGCAGTCACCTCACTCTCAGAGGGGTGGAGTGGCCAGTAGCTGGCATCCGTCCAGTCTGGATAGGTCGCAAGCACCTTGTCCACGTCTAGCAGGTCACCCTCCAGCTCCTGGTAGGTGTAGTCAGCTCCCCTGGCATGGCTGGGCCAATACATTAGCCGTTCCGGCTGGAAACTGGTGGGGTCAAATTGGCTCATGCCCACTTCCTGGGCCACGTACCGCCCAATCGCTTGGTATTCATCAGCCGTCACCTCTCGACTTAGGGGGTAGACCAGACGGTATCTAGGGCTTCCCTCCTGGTGAGAGTGGGTGGAATACACAGCCCCTCTCCAGGAGAAGAGCAGGTCTAGGACTTCCACTAAGTCCTCTTGGGCTGAGTCGACATCCAGGGTTAAGAGGGACCGCAACTCGACATGGCCCGCCTTACGCTTGCCTCCCTTGAGCCAACCACCGACAAAGCCCCCCACGTCCTTAACCTCAGCCTTTCGAGTCTTGGTCATAGCTCGGTATTCGTCCCAGGACTCCTGGGTAACGGTCGGCTGGCTGAGTCGGTCTAAGAAGTCCGCCCAGGTCATCTCTGTATTCTTCCATTTGCTTGACTTGCGACTGTCAGCAGTCGCTATTTTTAAATTCATTCATTCCAACCTTCTTCCTTTCTTAATCTTTCATGTAGAACTTCGTCTCAAAACCGTCAGCATTGAGGGGCAGTCCGTCCGCCCAGTCAGGGGCAACGGCTAGCAATTCATTGACTGGCTCAACCGACTGGTCAAGCGGTGCTTCAATGACGGCCTCGTCATGGACGTGAAAGACGGTTTGGTATCCAGCCTCATCAAGCCGTTTCAGCCCCTCAGCCAGGAGGTCTCTAGCCGTAGCCTGGACCAGGTTCTCGACTAGTTTGCCTCCGTAAGTCTCTAAACGGACAAAACCCGCTCTCGTCCCTTGGCCGTCATATTCGATTGCTTGGCCGAACTTGCCCGGGACAAGCTTTGGGTGAGGGTAGTTTATGGCTCGGCCACTCGGGAGGATGAACCGTAAGAAGCCTTTTTCTTTCTTAATCTTAATCCGTCCCCCTGCTGTGGTTCTGACTCTCCCGTCTTGGATGGTCTGCTTGGCTTTATTTTCTGTGTCATACCAGAGCGAAACCACGTTGCTGTTGGCCTCTCGCCAGGCATCCACTAGGCCCTGTAGGTCACTCTCTGGAATGCCCATGCTGAGCGCCCCCATTTGCTTCAGCGCTCCTACACCGCCTTGGTAGCCCAGGGCAAGCGTAGCCACCTTGCCACGCTGTCGGTACTCTGGGGTGACTTGGTCGACACCGCCCAAGTGGAACATCTGGTCGGCCGTGGCCTCATAGATCTTGCCATGGTCTTGAAAGGCCTGGAGTGACCACTCTTCGCCCGCCAGCCAGGCAATGACTCTAGCCTCTATAGCGGAGTAGTCACTGACTAGGAAGTGGTGACCGTCTTTGGCTACAATCCCAGTCCGGAGCAGTTGCTTTAAGACCTCAGGCACTTCATCATAGATGAGTTCTAAGGCTTCCACATCTTCAGCCTTGACCAGGTCTCTAGCGTGGTCTAAGCCCCTCAAGTAGTTGCGGGGTAGGTTCTGGACTTGGAGCAACCGCCCTGCCCACCGTCCTGTCCGACTCGCTCCGTAGAACTGGAGCAGTCCTCTGATCCGTCCATCTGACCCGGTGGCGCTGTCCATGACATGGTATTTTTTAGTGGAGGTGTTCGCCCCCTCTAGCCTGAGCTTTAAGACTTCTCTCACGTCTGGGTCTAGCCCCTCATCTTGGCTTGCCTCTTCCACGTTGGCCTTGCGGACATTGTCATGAGGGTAGCCCCGCTCTTGTAGCCACTCAGTGAGTTGAGCCACTGAGTTGGGGTTATCAAGCCCGGTCAGGTCTTTCAGTCGGGCCTGGATCGCTTCAGTCCGCTTAGCCATGAGGTCAATTGCGGACTCAGCTAAGTCCTGGTCAATTTGAACCCCTCGGTCGTTAATGGTTTGGTCAAGGGCATAGATCTCCCATTCCCTGTCTGTCATTGGCAACTTGTCCAGCCTTTCGGCAATGGCCATCTCGGTCTTGACGTCTTGAATATTATACTTAACGTAAGCTTCCCATTTCTCTGGGTCATCTTCTGGTCTATTGCGGTCACGCTTGCCTCGTGCAGGCTTAGAGAAATAGTTAATGAGGTGAGTCCCTGCCTGGTCTTTCTGCTCTCGGACTCCCAGGAATTCAGCGCACCGGCCTAGACTCCCTGGTAGGCCTAGACTGTAGGCATGTACCATGGTGCATTCCCACTGCCTTGGGTCTAACCAGTTGAATTCATCTACAAATCCCTCATTGTAGAGGTAGTGAGACAAGCAGACTCGCTCAAATTGAGCGTTAAAGGCCTTCTTCTTGACCGACTCATCCACTAGCAGGTCTGCAATGTCCTGGGGTAGGTCTTGCTGAGTCAAGTCCAAGCAGATCACCTCCCCGCCGTCTAAGGAGCAGGAGAAGAGGAGGATGTCAAAGGTGGAGTCATCAGCGTAGCGATAGACCCCCACCTTGGGCAGGTCAGCCTCGCTATAGGTTTCGATATCGATATTCATCCGCATAAGCCAGGTCTCAACTCCTCCCTGATCGTCTGCAGTCTCGGCTCATCATCTGCCACATAGGTGAGCTGGCCGTATTCAGCCTCCAATTGCTGGATTAGCTTGTAGTTGATGACTCCACCAACCCCCCTGCGAGGGAGAGCTGAGCCGACCTTTTCCCGACTTCTGGTTTTCGGTCCTACCAACTCCCCATAAGTGACCCACTCATAGTCTAGATCCCACTCGGGGCTGTCAGCTAGGGCTTCTAACTTAGCAAGACCCGGCTCTGTGACGGGCTTGTCTTCCCGACACCAAGCGAGGAAGTTGCTTGGGTTCACGTCAGCTAGTCGTGCGATCTGGGTGCGATTAAGCCCCTTTTCCAAGGCCCGAATGAGGATCTGTCTTAAGACGTCAGGCTTTTCAGGCAAGTCCAGCCAAGGCTCAATCTCATCCAACGACCAACCTAGAGTCACGGCCGTATTAAATAACTTGTTAGCCCCCGGTATGTTGTAGTCATCCTCCCACTTGCAGTAAGTGTGGTAGTTAGCCTCCAGTAATCTAGCCATGTCGGTCTTGTAAACCCCATGTTCTTCTCTGTATTTCTTTAACCTGTCTCCAATACTAAGCATCCTGCTCATCCCTTTCTTCTAACTTCTCTCTTAGCCTTTGCAGCGTGTAAATCGCCTTGTCCAAGTCCTGGAGGGGGTTGTCTTTGTCTCGCTTCATATATCGCTCTGCGATACAGACCATGACTGTCTTGTAGTGGTCAAAGGGTAGGGTTGCATGCCAGGCCTCAAAGAGATCCATGTCGCCTTGTCTGTAGTGGTCTGGTTTAATCGGGTCAGTCATCCCCCTCAACCTCCCCACTCACGTCAATCACGAGTTTCGGCATGGTGTAGTCGTCTCTTGTCGGGTTGTCCAGGTCTACACCCTGGTCTTTTAACTTCTGAAAATCTACGCTCAAAGTTTTCATCATGTCTACTACCCCACTCTCTCCCAACTTTCGTCTAGCCTGGTGGTAGGTCTTAGCATCAATAGTTGCAATTTTAAATTCACCTTTTTTATTAATATAGCCTAGTCGATAGGATCGCATTTTTCTTCCGCCTCCTCTTCCGTGACTCGGTCAACCAAGACATAAGCACTGGGTTCTAAATTAAATTGTTTCTTGAATAGCTGAATAGCCTGTGGTCGGCTATTAGCCTCGATAACATCACCATAATAATTTCCAAATTCATCAATATGACATAATCGATAAGCACCGTTCTGCATGGTTATTCCTCCTTTAATAAGCAAAAAAGGGGGCTGTTATGCCCCCCGTCCGCCTGTGTCTTTCTTATAGAATATCGTCTAATCCATCACTGCTATCTTCGGCTTCAAAGTCGGCAAAGTCAGACTCAGCACTGGCTTGACCGCCTAAGCGTTCACCTTTGCCAAGCACCATGACGTTGTTCAGCCCTGCAGAGACCCCCTTGTTGCCACTGGTGTTGTAAGGGTAGAAGTTGAGGGATACGTTGGCGTAGACCCCACTGTAGACTTCTTCTGGGTCATCTGTTTTGTCTTTGAATTTGTTGATGAGACCTGGTCGTCTCTTAGAGTTGAGGTTGATGTAGAGCGTGTCCTCATATTCTGGGTTTTCTGCGAAGTCGTATTTTTCTTCCGCATCATGTAAGGTGGTCTTAAGCCGGTCACGCTTAACTCCCTTAAGCCGCCCGCCCTCTAAACCCTGCTTGTAGGCAATGTCTATGGCTTTCTTCATATTCTCAATGTTCTCAGTGTCAGACTTCTCAATGATGACTTGGGTGGAATACTTCGGCTCTCCGCCGTTAATGGATTTCGGCTCAAGCAGGTTGGCAAATGATAGGCGGACATTTTTAAGGATTACTTTAGTTGAGTTTTGTTTAGACATTTGAATTTTCCTCTCTTTTTTTTATAAGTTTTTAAAATCATTTTTGGCTGTTACTTCAGAGTTAAGGGCAGGTCGCTTATCCCCTGCAGGAGCAAGAGTTGGCTTACCTTCTGGCTTAGTGATATAATCACTGGACAACTCTGCAAATTCTTTCTTCCCGACAAGCTTCTCAAGCTTGCCAAGGGTCTCCAATTTTGGCTCTTTGTAGATCTGGCCTTCTTTAAAGCCCTGGTCTTGCAAGACCTTAGCTAGACCCGCCTCATCACTAATCTTGCGATTAGACCGCCCCTCAACCACTTTAAAGCCTGGGACGTCCTTGCCGTCTAAGAGGCTCTTCAAGGCAAAGTCCTCCACGTCTTTGAGCCAACGTTTGATCTGATCAGCCTGGTCTAGGACTTCGGTTAACTCGTCAGGGTCTAGGACTGCCCCCTCACCGTATTCGTATTTCTCAATGAAGTCTTTATTCTGCTCAAATTGAGGTCGGAGTCGGCCTCGAACGTTGGAGAAGCGCAGCACATCTTCAGTGATGTTCCACTCCCCAATTCCCTGGTCTGCTAGGCTAGCACGAGGCGCAACGTAGTTTTCAGCCCAATAAAGAAGCTCATCTGTTGCGACTGTAAAGCTGTCTAGGTGGTCTAACCGTGGCTGGACAATGGTCATGGTGATGGTCTCGAAGTCGTAGACAAAGTCAAATTTCTCATAAGCCCCTAAAGCATAGAGCATGAGTTGCGGGTTTTGATAAGCATCCACCTTAATCCCCTTGCCGTATTTCAAGTCGACAATCTCAATTCGCCCTGGGCTAGTGATGACCACGTCACTCGTCCCAAATCCTCCTGGGACGTACTTGTCAAAGCTGACTTGTTGCTCTAAGTCCATATTAGCTAAGTCGCCATGATTGTTGTATAGTTCAACAACATAATCTCGGTAGCGATCGGTGGCTTCTTCCATCTCTTGGTCATAATATTCACTGGATTTCTTAAAGTCCTCAATGGCCTTGGTCACGTTCCGCCCAATGAAGTCCTTGAGTTTCAACTCGGCCAGCTTGTGGGCATCCGTCCCCTCCAGAGCATAGCTAGAGGTGCGCTTGCGACCACCAACGAGTTCTTCCAGGCTGATGATCGGCGGACAGGTCAGCCAACGCTTGGCGCTAGAAGCACTCAGCCGTGCGTGTTTGTCGGGCATGCTACTCCTCCTCTACTAGGTCTGCTAGGGCCTGGCCCACTACGTTCACTAGGTCGTCTGGGACTTGAGAGATCTTGCCAATTTCGTGCTGGTCTAAAATCTTCTTGACTTGGCTTAGCTTGCCAGACTTGTTGGCTTTAACGGCTAACTCCGTCAAGTCCTCTTGGCTGTAGCTGACCTCCTCTGTCACCTCTGCATCCCCTGCTGTCGGCTCACCGGCTTGGACAGTGACCTCCTCATGTTGGAGAAGTTGCAGGACTTCCTCCAGGTTTTTGGCCTTATAACTTACATGAATTTTCATTTAGATTTTCCTTTCTTTTTGGTATACTTTAGTTAGGACATTTTAATAAGGGCAATGAGATACTGCACATCTCCTGCCTCAATCACGACTTCTCTTCGCTTTGTTGGCGCAAAGTGGAGGGAAGCTTTTTTGTGGCCTAATTTTTCAAAAAACAGGAGGGCATTCTCTAAATAAGCTACCTTAAGCTGGAAGAAGTAGTCCTGGTCAAGGTGAGAGTAGTCCGCCTTAGCAATCGACTCTCTCAATTTCTGACGATCGTCATCCGACTCATGCATGTGGTGAAGGTAGTCCTTGCTTAACTCATTACTCAAGGTCAGCCCTGCTGGGTGGACTTGGCAAACTACTGAGGGGTAGCCGAATTGTCTCTGCAATCTGGCGTGATCCTTAACCTGTTTAATGTAGATCTCTACGCTGACACCGTCCTTGATTAGCTCTTCTGCTCTCTGCCAGACCAGGTCTGTGTCTGGGTAGTCCTCCAGGGGATCAACTTCACCGTCATGGCTGTTCTTGACCCTCAACGCTGCATAGCTATTGGTCACTTCCGTTGAGCCATCAGATCGAAAGTTGACTCGGCTCAACTTGCCGTGGAAGTCTGGCGCTGCATGGACTCGGATCATCTTCCGGAGTTCTAACTCGAGCAGTTCTAATAACTTCTTATCCAAGATCTTCATCCTCTCTAGCCTCTGCCTCTCTCCGTTTCTTGTCTTTCAATAACTCGTGGCCGTAGAGCCAGACCACAAAGACGAATGGCACGATTAAGGCCTCACCGCCGGGCCACCAGGTAGACCGTTTAGGCAGTTCAAAAATATACATTAATAACGACACGTTTAGTGCTATTGAAAACACAATGATTTTTTCTTTCATTTAATCTCCTCCTATTCGGTGCTTGGCCATGAAGTCGTCAATGTCTGATCGCTTGATCCGCTGAGTCCCCTGCAAGACCGTCACGGGTAAGCCCTGCTTAATCCAACCCTTCAGGGTGGGGTAGCTGGTGCTGGTGTAGACACAAGCCTTTTTCAAGGTCAAAAACTCAGACTGAATGGCCTGTCTCTTTTCAATCTCTTTGATGGACTGGTCTACTTTCTGGCCTAGAGCCTCAATCAATCGAGTCTCAAAGTCATCACTCACTACTTGCATCCTCTCGCTCCTTTCCTTATATATGAATTTAATTCATATAATAGACATAGTTAAACGCATTCTTTGTGCTTAACCCCTAATAAGTCGTCAGTCGAGACGTTGAAATACTGGGACACTTTAATGAGACTTTGCGAACTCATTGAAAGCTGATCCTTTTCCCAGCGACTGACTTGTGTCTGCGCCACCCCTAATTTATTAGCCAATTCCTTTTGGCTTAGGTCACGACTGACCCTAAGATCTTTAATCCTAATCATTAATTTCACCTCCTGCCCTTGTGGCTTGACTCTATAGTATATGATTATAATTCATATGTCAAGCGTGTAATGAAATAATATCATATTTTTATTTTTAATAACAAATACGGTATAATTTATGTTGAATTTAAATCATATGCTTGGTATAATTTATTCAGGAGGTGAATAATATGAATGATGTTGGAGGTCGTATTAAGGAGTTGAGAACAGGGCGAGATTTTAGCCAAACCGAACTAGCTCACAAAATGGGCTATAAAAACTACACTACTATTACGAAATGGGAAAGTAATAATAGCCTCCCGAGAGGCAAAGAGCTAAAAATGCTAGCTGAACTATTTAATGTAACAACTGATTATATACTAGGCTTGTCAGATGAGAAATACCCAGTAGATGATAGTATTTCTTCCATCTACTCCCAACTCAACCCTGACCGTCAGAAGAAAGCTTATCGCTACACCCAAGACCTGCTAGATGAGCAGAATTCCCTGCATGAGGTGCAGACCATCTACGTGATCTCCAAGCTGTCAGCAGGGACAGGGATTATCGACTTAGACCCTGAAGATGGTGAATATATGGAGGTTAAAGGGCATGTCCCTAAGCATGACCTAGCCTTTGAAGTCGCAGGCGACTCCATGAACCCCCTCTTTGAAGACAAGGAGATTGTCTACATTGAGCGGACCAGTGATGTGCGAAGCGGTCAAATCATAGCAGTCCAGATCAACGAGGAGGCGTATATTAAGAAAGCTTATAAGGAAGATGATCATCTTAGACTGGTCTCCTTAAATGCTAAATACGAAGACATCTACGCTGACGAGAATGACGACATCCGAGTGATCGGAAGAGTTCTACTATAATAGGAGGAATTACAATGAAGAAGAAATTAATCACCCTACTTAGCTTAAGTTCACTGATCTTAGTGGCCTGTGGCCAGGACGAGCCGACCGCCACCCAAGACCAAGAGCCTGCCCAAGAAGAGCAGGCTCAAGAGGATCAGCAGGAAGAGCAAGCTGACGAGCAGACCCAGGAAGAAGAGCAAGAGCAGGCAGAAGAAGCTAGTGACGTAGACGACTCAGAGGGAGACGAATTGGAAGAAGGTGAGGAAGAAGTCGCTGAGGTCGAGTCTCAATCAGGGCAGTGGCCAGATGCCGCTTACTGGACTCAAGACGACCTCCCTAAAGAATTGGAATTCGACAATGCCAAATACACCATTCATAGCATTGACATCAGTGAGGGGAGCATGACAGGCTCTACTATCATCACTCTCACCATGGATTATGAGAACTTAGGAGACCAGACCAACTCCCCTTACCTCTCCTTTATCACGGACATGAATGCCGTCCAGACAGACGGCAATACCACCGTCACCCTAAACGGTGCTAATGCAGAGATGGACAACCTGGAAGACCAAGAAGCAGTCAACATGGGAGACACCCAGGTCAATCCAGGTGGAGAAGTCCACGCCACCATTGGCTATACTTTGAGTGATCCAAGCCTAGATGTCGGCTTCATCATTCGATCCACCGAGATCATGGGCAACCCTCAAGGCTTTGCCTGGTCCGTTAATTAACCCCTCTCGCCCCCTCCACCAGGGGGCTTTTCATTAAGAAAGGAATACGAGATGGCTAAATACTGGAAATATAAGCTGAAGAACGGAGAGACGAAATGGGCCATTAGAGGCTATCTGGGGGTCGATAAGAAAACTGGCGATAAGAAATTTGTCCACTGGCAAGGGTTTGACACCAAAACCAGCGCTAGGATTAAATTCGAGCAGGCCCGTCACGACTTCAACCAGTCCCAAGAGTCGGTTAGGGCTAAGCGGGTTAAATTTAAAGACCTCTACAAGGAATTTCTTCCCTACTATAGGAATACGAGCGTAGCCCCCTCCACAGTCAATAAATTCCAATACGAAACAGACAAGCACATTATCCCCTCAATTGGGGACTATTATATAGAAGAGATCACCATAGACGATCTGCAGAAGTTGGTCGCCACCGTAAGGGCTAACCGCAAAGACTTCCGTAAGGTCTTAGGTCATGCCAGGGCAATCTTCAGATATGGGGTCGAGAAAGGCTACCTCAACTCTAACCCCATGGACAAGATCCAGATCAAATCTACCAAGACTAAATATAAGCAAAGACGACTAGCAGGAGACCAGAATTTCTACACCACAGACCAGCTCCTCACTTTCCTCAACTTCTATAAAGACCATGGTGAGTTTTATCAATTTGTTTTCTTTCGTCTCTTAGCCTTTGCAGGCCTTAGACGAGGAGAGGCCTTGGGGCTTAAGGTGAGTGACTTAGATCACATTAACCAGGCCGTCACCTTAAATCAGATCGTGGCAGAAGACGGCAATGGCAACTCCACCCTCAAGCCATTCACCAAAACCCAGCAGTCCGATAGCACGCCCAGCGTGGTCTACCTAGACCAATACACTTATCAAGTCTTGACTCAGCTGGCTGAGAGTGACACCGTGGTCAATAACCAGGGGAATAAAGTCCGCATCCCTAAGCGGGACTTCATCTTCACTTCCCCCATCACATTCAGCTATTTTCACCAATCCGCCCCCAACGACTGGCTTCGGTCTTTCTGGCGCAAAAATAAAAAAGCCCTAGAAGATCTAGGACTTCATTATATTTCACCCCACGGCTTTCGCCACTCCCAGGCTACTATGCTATATGAGCTAGGGGTGAGTCTGAAAGATGCTCAGCACCGCTTGCGACACAAGAATATCAAGACCACGTCCGATATCTACACTCACGTATCAGACGATCGACACAAATTAGTCGCAGATAAGTTGAGTCAAATTCAGACAAAGGATGACAAAAAGGATGACAAAATTATCCAATTCCCAAGACAAAGCACGTAACAATAGGCTTTATAAGGACTAACCAACAGACCCTTCCATCTCGTATGAGATTAGACGGTTCAATTCGACTGCGTATTCCATTGGCAGCTCTTTAGAGAATGGCTCAACAAATCCCATGACAATCATTTCAGTTGCTGTCTCTTCGTCCAGTCCACGACTCATTAGGTAGTAAAGCTGTTCTTCTGAAATTTTTGAGACCTTGGCCTCGTGTTCCAAGGCGACATTGTTGTTGTGGATTTCATTAAATGGAATCGTGTCTGATTTGGACAATTCATCCATAATAATGGTGTCACATTCAATGTGGGAAATAGAACCTGACGAATTTTTCCCAAAGACAACCTGGCCGCGGTAGTTGACTTCCCCACCATCTTTTGAGATAGATTTAGACACAATGGAGCTAGAGGTGTTCGGCGCATTGTGGATCATTTTAGCCCCAGTATCTTGGACTTGGTTGGCACCAGCCATAGCGATAGACATGGTCGTTCCTCTTGCCCCTTCACCATTGAGGTGGATGCTTGGGTATTTCATGGTTGTTTTAGCCCCAAGGTTGCCGTCAACCCACTCAACTGTAGCCCCTTCAGCAGCATGGGCTCGTTTAGTGACTAAGTTGTATACATTGTCAGACCAGTTTTGAATGGTGGTATAGCGGCAGTAGGCATCTTTTTTGACGATGATTTCAACCACTGCTGCGTGGAGGGAGGAAGCTGAGAAGGTTGGAGCGGTACAGCCTTCTACGTAGTGGACACTGGCTCCTTCATCCACAATAATCAAGGTTCGTTCGAATTGGCCCATCATTTCTTCGTTAATCCGGAAGTACATTTGAAGGGGGACGTCACACTTGACCCCTTTAGGAACGTAGATAAAGGTTCCACCAGACCAAACGGATGAGTTTAAGGCAGCGAGCTTGTTGTCAGTTGGGGGTACCACTGTCCCGAAGTGTTCTTTGAAGAGTTCAGGATACTCTTGCAAGGCAGAGTCGGTATCCATAAAGACAATCCCTTGTTTTTCGAACTCTTCTTTCATGTTGTGATAGACAACTTCTGACTCATATTGGGCACCTGACCCTGCTAAGTATTGACGTTCGGCTTCAGGCACACCCAAGCGGTCAAAGGTTTCTTTAATTTTTTCAGGGACGTCATCCCAATCGCGTTCGGGTTTTTCGCTGGCTTTCCGGTAGTAAGTATAGTTGTCAAAGTCTACTCCCGATAAATCTGCCCCCCATGTGGGTACTGGGCGGTCTTTATAGTGCTTGTAGGCTTTTAGCCGGTAGTCTAGCATCCATTCTGGTTCATTTTTGCGGGCAGAGATTTCTCTAATAATATCTTCGTTTAACCCTTTACCGGTGTCGTAAATACTTTCAACGTCATCATGAAAACCAAATTGGTAATCTCTAGTTGGTACATCTTTTACCATTTTATTCATTCTCCCTTTCCCGGTTTCAATCCAATCTGACTTAATCGTATATGTCTTCTGATGTATTTTCGTCAAGGCCAGACCCAGTATTCTCTAAGGCCTTATTGAGAGCTTTCCATGACAAGGTAGCACACCGTACCCGGCTTGGAAACTGGCGGACTCCTTCTAGCATGACGGCATCTCCCAAGTCTTCAGTTTGTTCAGGTTCTTTACCCTGGACCAGGTCGGAGAAGGTTTGGTAAAGGTCTTTTACCTGGTCTAGGCTCTTGCCGACGATCGCTTCTGTCATCATACTGGCACTGGCCATAGAAATGGTACAGCCCTGGCCATCAAAGGATACATCTTGGATAACCTGGCCCTGGTCATCTAACTTGACCTGGACTTGTATTTCATCGCCACAGGTCGGATTGCGCAAGGCCATGACGGCATCCACCCGGTCGAGTTGTCCTTTATGACGGGGGTCTTTAGAGTGGTCTAGGATAACGGCACGGTATAATTGATCTAACCTAGTCAAGCCCATTTGAAAAAAACTCCTTCGTCTTATCGATTGCTTCTAGCAATTTATCTGCATCAGCCTTGGTATTATAGAGGTAAAAACTGGCACGAGCTGTTGCAGGTTGTTTGATATACTTCATCAGTGGTTGGGCACAGTGGTGACCAGCTCGGATAGCCACACCTTCTAGATCCAAGGCGGTGGCCACATCATGAGGGTGGAGGCCATCGATATTGAAGGCAATGACCCCCGACCGTTTATCAGGGTCACTTGGCCCGAAAACGGTCACCCCATCTTTAGCTTGCAAACGGCCAAGGGTGTAACTGGCTAGGTCATGCTCATGTTGGAAGATTTGGTCCATGCCTAAGTCTTGCAAGTAATCGACAGCTGCTGCCAGGCCAATTGCGCCAGCAATATTGGGGGTCCCAGCCTCAAATTTATGGGGCAAGTCAGCCCAAGTGCTGTCGTATAAGTCAACAACTTGGATCATTTCCCCACCGAATTCAGCTGGCTCAATGGCTTCCAACCATTTTCTTTTACCATATAATACACCAATTCCTGTAGGCCCGCACATTTTATGCCCACTAAAAGCATAAAAATCAGCATCCAAGTCTTGGACGTCAATGGCCATGTGAGGGACTGCCTGGGCTCCGTCTACCACCAAGGTCCCTCCCTGCTGGTGGATGAGCTGGCCTAGTTCCTTGATTGGATTAATCACCCCAAGGACATTAGAGACATGGGTGATGGCTAAAATCTTTGTATTTGGACTGATTTTATTCTTGGCATCGTCTAGGTCCAACTGGCCGTCTGGGGTCAGATCAATATACCGCAATTGGGCTCCTGTGATCTTTGCGATTTGCTGCCAGGGGATGATATTGGAGTGGTGTTCCATGTAGGATATTAAGATTTCGTCCCCTTCTTCCAAAACCAATTGACCTAAATTTTGAGCGACCCAGTTCAGTCCAGTAGTGGTCCCTCGGGTGAAAATCACTTCTTCTGCCTGGCTGGCTCCAATAAAGTCAGCCAATTTGTGCCGGGCTTCTTCATACAAACGGGTGGCCCGCTCTGACAGGGCATGAACTCCCCGGTAGACATTGGCGTTCGACTCTTCATAATAGGTCTGAATCTTGTCAATAACCTGCTTAGGTTTTTGGGTCGAAGCGGCATTGTCTAAATAAACTAAAGGTTCATCGTTAACTTCTTGGTTGAGAATAGGAAAGTCCCGGCGCAACTTTTCCTGGTCTAGGCTCATCGTGAAAGTAACTTCCTTTCGATTGTATCAATCAATTCTTCGCGTACAACCTTAGACGGGATAGCTGAAATCACTGCTCCTAAGAAACCTCGGATAACCAATCGCTCGGCTTCTGCTTTAGGGATACCCCGACTCATTAGGTAGTATAACTCATTTGGGTCTACCCGTCCAATAGAAGCAGCGTGGCCAGCCTCAACTTCAAATTCATCAATTAAAAGGATGGGGTTGGCATCCCCACGAGCTTTTTCTGACAGCATGAGGACTCGGGATTCTTGCTGGGCATTAGCGTCTTTAGCATTGCGGTGGATCTGACCAATCCCATTAAAGGTCAAGGTTCCTCGGTCTAAGATGACCCCATGCTGGAAAATGTTACCGTTGGAGTTGCTGCCAAAGTTGACCACATTGGAATCAATAACTTGGGTCTGTTTGCCCCAACTGATACCGACCGCCTTGAGATCTGTTTCAGACCCGTCGCCAACTAGGTCGGTATCTAAGTCAACAATGACATTACCATTATTCATTGCTCCGATCGCCCAGTCGATATTGGCATCCCGGCCCACATGACCAATCCGGTTGAAGTAGGCGGTGGTATTTTGGCCGAGTAAGTCAACTGAGGAGAAGCGAATTTTAGCATTTGCCTGGGCAATCACTTCGACAATAATATTTGCTGATGTTTTCTCGTCCCCAGCGGTCAACCAACGTTCCACATAGTCAAATTGTGAGTTTGGTCCGGCATAAACCAAGACGTGTTTAATGTAGCTATCTTGAACTAAAGCATCCTGGATAAAGATGGCTTCAAGTGGGTCTTCGATCACCACATTCTTAGGAACATACAAAAACAAGCCGGAGTTCATAAAGGCAGCGTGAAAGGCGGTAATCTTGTTCTTGTCGGGTTGTAGAGCAGTTGTCATATAGGCTTCTTTAACCAAGTCTGGGTAATCTCTTAAGGCAGTTTTAATATCAGTAAAGACCACCCCTTTATCTTTCAAGGATTGGGGCAACTCTTCTACTACAGACTGGTTACCAGCTTGGACAACAATATTGTCTGTATGGAGTTCTGGTACATATTTGGTGTAGTCAATGTCACTTGCCTTGTCGCCTGCTTCTAAATTAGGCAATTGCCACAATGGCCAGCGGTTGTAGCGCAAGCGTTCAATTCTCGGTTCCTGTAAGTCATCTATCTTGTCTAGAGCTTCTAATCTTAGTTGTAGCATCCAATCTGGCTCTTGTAGTTCTTTGGAGTAGGCTTGTACAGCATCAGCATGACTTACATATGATTCAACCTTGTCTGCCATTTTTATAGCCTCCTCTTATTCTTCTTCTAAGTCAATGTCTAAGCCAAGTTCTTCAACGAGTCCCTTGTAACCTTCAGCCTCTAATTGAGCAGCCAATTGGGCATCGCCTGTCTTGACCACCCGGCCATCCATCATAATGTGAACAACATCAGGTTCAATATATTCTAGCAAGCGTTGGTAGTGGGTAATGATCAGCGATCCAAAATCATCACCGCGCATTTGGTTAACCCCTTTGGCTACGACTTTCAAAGCATCTATATCTAAACCAGAGTCAATTTCATCTAGGATGGCAAAGGTAGGTTCAATCATTAATAATTGAAGGATTTCATTTCGTTTTTTCTCCCCACCAGAGAAGCCTTCATTTAAGTAACGTTCTGCCATTTCTTTGGGCATGTCTAGCAGTTCCATCTTCTCATCCATTTTTTTAATAAAGTCCATGACACTGATCTTATCATCTTCATCCCGGCGAGCATTGATCGATGCCCGGAGGAACTCAGCATTGGTAATCCCAGCAATTTCACTTGGGTATTGGACTGCTAAGAAGAGACCAGCCAAGGCCCGTTCATCTGTTTCCAATTCCAAGATGTTCTCGCCGTCAATTAACACTTCCCCTTCAGTGACCTCATAAGCTGGGTGGCCCATGATGGCAGCTGCCAGGGTGGACTTACCTGTTCCGTTAGGGCCCATGACCGCGTGAATTTCACCAGTGTTGATGGTCATGTTCACTCCCTTTAAGATTTCCTTTTCTTCGACACGAACGTGAAGATTTTTGATTTCTAATACAGACATATCTGACCTTCCTTTTTATTTTTGTGTGATGCTGATGTATGTAACTGCTAGTCCAGTCTTAACGACTGAAAACAATTCTCAATTAGCATTCTGTCCTATTCTATAGCATATTATAGCCATTATCAAGGAAAAGGCTATCTTTTTCAAGACATGCACTAAAGCGGCTTCAATTAAGCCTCTTGATTTAACCTCTTCCCATTTTTTTGTATACTATTATCGTTACAGGATATTTTTTGGATTGAAAGGAATTGTTGTGTATGACGCCTATTATCGGAATTTCGGGTAATACCAAAACTCCAATTGAGAATAAAGGATTAAATATTGAAATTGCCTATACTCCATTAGGCTTTGTGGAGAGTGTCCAAGACACTGGTGCCCTCCCCTTTATCATTCCCGTCAACGATCCCCAAACAGCTAAAGACTATATCGAAGGCATTGATGCCCTTATCTTAACAGGAGGGCAAGATGTCAACCCCCTTAGCTTCGGTCAAGAACCCAGTGTTCACCTAGCTTCAACCAATATTAAGCGGGACGATTTCGAGATTGCCTTAGTTCAAGAGGCCATCAAGCAAGAAAAACCCATCCTAGGGGTCTGTCGTGGGATGCAGATCTACAATGTTGCCTTAGGGGGTAGTCTCTACCAGGACTTGGAGGAATATGAGGACTTAAGCATCCAACATGTCCAGCGGTCTGTTACCTTTAAGTACACTCACACCGTGGACCTAGCGGAAAACACCTGGCTTAGCCAAATCTTGGGCTCTGAAATTGTGGTCAACTCCTACCACCACCAAGCTGTCAAGGAAGTTGCCCAGGGGCTCCGCCCAACTGCTTGGGCCAAAGACGGTATTATTGAGGCAATGGAACATACCGACCCCAACTTGGACCACTACCTTATCCAGTGGCACCCAGAGTGGATGTATAAGGTAGACGATAATTCCCAAAAAATATTTAATGCCTTCATTGACCTTGTCACAAGCAAGGGATAGGAGCAAGCGAAATAAGATTATAAAAACCAGCCCGGTTCAAGTATAAACCGGGCTGGTTTCATTTGTCTAGTCATCTTCCTCAGGCCAAGCCTGGTCACTTAATTGGTTAAAGTCTTCTTCTTTAACTTCTTCTAATTTGAGAATCCGATTCTCTTCCTGGCTATTGGAGTTAAGTAGGTCAGGCTGGTCTTCAATGGCTTGGTTGGCCGCCACGATCTGACCGTCGAAGGGAGCTGTAAAATCAGTCACAGCCTTAGCCCCTTCCACCCCCATAATGGTATCTCCTTTACTCAAGTATCCCTCTTGTTTGACTAGGTCACAAAACATCACATCGCCCACATCGTCTTGCCCCTTGTCGGAGAGTCCGATTTGGTAGAGGTCTCCATCTTTTTTTACATACAAGCCATTGACATGGTATTTGATTGTCATTTCTACCCTATCCTTTCCATACTTCCTTAAATTGGTCTTCTTTAAAACCAGATGTTACTTTTTGGCCATCAGTTACAAAGGGGCGTTTGATAAGCATGCCGTCAGATAACAGAAGGTCAACCACTTCTTCATCCGTCATGTCCTCCAATCGATCCTTAATGCCTTGTTCACGGTAGGCCTTGCCACTGGTATTAAAAAAACTT
Source organism: Alloiococcus otitis ATCC 51267 (assembly GCF_000315445.1). Taxonomy (GTDB): domain Bacteria; phylum Bacillota; class Bacilli; order Lactobacillales; family Carnobacteriaceae_A; genus Alloiococcus; species Alloiococcus otitis. The sequence goes on along the minus strand of NZ_JH992960.1, from coordinate 165,450 downwards.
TTCCGACTTCGACCAGACTCTTTTAGGGTCTGTAAGACCAGGTTGCGGTCTGGTTGTTCTTGGCGGATATCGATCCAATCATAGTCAATGTCTTGGTCTTGAAGCCAGGCTTCAGCTTTTTTGCAAGTCGTACATTTGGGGTGACAGTATACTTTTAACACCTTATCAACCTTCCTATTCATCCGGTAACTTATTCATTTCAACCTTGTCATCACTTTCACTGTTTAAGGACTTCAGATAATCAGTTTTATAGAGTTTGTGTTTTAAGATTAGGGTCTTATTACTGTCAGGGTAACCCTTCCACTTGGTGTTTTCCAACTGTTCCTTCCGGTGCATGTCGTGTTCATAAACCTCAACGGACTCCTCGTTGACCCATTCAAAGATAAAGGTATTGATCATGGCCCCAATGAAGGTAATCATATTGGCAATATAGAGGAAAAGCATGAGGGCGATCACTGCACCAAAAGTAGCATTCCCCACAGCATCCCCACCAAAAAGACGTAAAATCAAGGTATAAAACTCGGAAAGGATAATGGAACCAATTGCCGCAAAGATGGCCCCTGGAAGGGAATATTTGAGTTTCAGGTGGTGACTGGGTAGGACATGGTATATAATCAAAAAGATCAAGGGGAATAAGACTAGGACAATTACCCAGCGAAAGATCATAAAGATGTTCATAAAGGTAAAATCTAAACCGAGCAAGTCTTGGACAAAGCCCAAAATAGCTTCACCAAAAATAAAGACAAAGAGGGCTAAACCGGCTAGGGCTATAATCCCTAGCATAATTAAAAAAGAAACAATCCGCTCTAAGACAAAGTTCCGCTTGTCCACCGTTCCATATATCTCATCTAAGGACCGGTTCAAAATCGACACAATCCGACTAGCAGAGAAGAGGGCGGTAATTAAACCAATGGAAATAGCTCCCCCGCTTCCCCCTTCTAAATAGCCCATCAGGGTTGGCTCTAAAACATTATAGACATCAGCCGGAATAACTTCTTGGACAATAGACAAGACCTGGTCTGTGGCAATCGGTAGCATCGGGATAATGTTAGCGATGACTAAGATAATAGGAATAATAGATAAGAGTATGAAATAAGTCATCTCAGCCGCACTCTGGGGTAGCATAATCCGGTCCATGTGCCGCATGCCAATTTCAATCGCTTGGATTAATTTCTTTTTATGTGGGATTTTGTCTTCATATTTTTCCAGCTTTTCCATAACTTCCCCCTTTATAAGTCATGCAAGTTGTACTCAGCGATAATAGCTTGGATAGCTTCATCAACTGATTTGACTTGTCTTTTTTTGCCGGAAGACATCAAGGCAGATACCTGGTTTTGGCCAGGTTTTTTTTGAATCTGGCCTATGGTTTTTTTCTTTACCTTGACTTCCAAATCTACCTGGTCTCCCTTGTGGCGGTCGGTTTCAATAATATCAACTTCAACTGCTTTATTCTTCTTAGACATGGTCTGCCTACTTTCTAGTTATCACATGATGGTATAAGAGTCTTATCCAGATGTGCTTTGATAAAGCACAATAAAATGAAGCACTAGTAATGTGCCTCATTTTACCATATATTTAAGTTTTTTTCTCTAGTTTGCCCAATTTACTTGGTCAAAATTTTCAATTATACCAAGTATGTGGGCGATATTATCGTAGAAGTCTTCCCAGCGAATGTGCTCATTCGGAGCATGGGCACCTGATCCTCTGTATTCTGATCCGATGCCCACGATCGGCACACCTAGGTAGTGGCCAAAGGATTGCATTGGTCCAGTTCCGGGAGAGTTGGGGGTGATAATGACCTTGCCTTTCCCGTAAATTGTCTCACCAGTTTGGACCATCAAGTCAATAAAGGGATCGGTCAGGTCTGTCCGGAAAGGCTTAACAGCTGCAATCAAGTCCAAGTCAAAATCAGCATAGCCATGTGAGTCTAAGTGGTCTCGCAAGAGCTTTTGAACATTCTCAGGTGTGTAGCCCGGTACTAATCGAACGTCCAACTTGGCCCGGGCCGACTTAGGCAAGATGGTTTTAGCCCCGTCCCCTTGGTAGCCGGCATCCAAACCACTGATGGTCAGGGTTGGATAGAAGTAAAGGGCTTCTTTTTCACTGTAGTCAAGGTCATCAGTGATAAAATCTGTCCGTAGATTTAAACCCTCTTTTAGTGCGTCTGGGTCAAATGGAACTTGGTCCAAGTAAGCCCGAGCTTCTTGATTGGGTTCTTCCATCAAGTCATAAAAGCCGTCAATAGTGACCCGGTTCTTGGCATCTTTCATAGAAGCCAAGGCCTGGATTAGACGCCAAGCAGCATTGTCCACAATAGCAGCTTGTGAAGAGTGGACATCAATGTCAGCTGTTTGGTTGGCCAAGTCAAAGTAAGCAATCCCCTTCATCCCAGCAGACATGTGGAGGCGTCCTTGGCCGTCTTTGCTCCCAGACTCCCAGATGCAGGCATTTGCTGCAAACTTGTCCTGGTATTGGGCTAAATAATCATCGATATGAACACTACCAATCTCTTCTTCTCCTTCAATAAGGAACTTGATATTGATCGGCAGGCCATCATGGTCCTCTAAGTAGAGCTGGATGGCATTGAGTCGGGCGATTAAGTTGGCCTTGTTGTCAGACACACCCCGGCAAAAGATGGCTCCGTCTTTTTCAACTGGCTCAAAAGGCCTAGTTTGCCACTCCTCAACCGGGTCTTCCGGCTGGACATCATAGTGGTTGTAAATGAGTAGGGTTGGTTTGTTTACCTCTTTTGCAGGAATAAAACCATAGACGACTGGATGGGCTAAGGGCTTGTCGGCCAGGCTTAAAATTTCTACTTCAGCCCCAAATGCTTCCAGCAAGTTTTTGACATAGGCCGCCGTTTCATCAATTTCTCTTTTTTGAGCCGAAACCGACTCCAATTTTAAATAGTCCAGTAGCTTGTCCTTGTTTTCCTCTGTTCTAGCCTTGATTCTCTCTCGTAATTCCCCCATTGTTATTCCCCCTCTTGTATTCTATCGATCAATTCTTGCATAATGACACCAACTGAGTCCTGGAAATTCAAGTCAACCGGAATCCGAATTCTTTTAATGGCCTCCCGGTTGATGACCACGGTATGGTCACCTTGGAAGGCATTAATCAAACTCTTGGCCGGACTGACCGTAAGCGATGTGCCTGCAATGATCAAAAGGTCAGCTTGGGCAATCAAGGTTCGGGCCGCTTCGGAGGTTTCTCGGTTGGGCATTTCACCAAAATAGGTAACACTGGGCCGCATTAGGCCGGAGCAATTTTGGCAGGTGGGCAGGTCATCTTCATAGACTACATCATCTTCTTTGACCTCCTGGCCACAATCCATACAAAACCAGGTACGGTTGGATCCATGCAATTCATAAACGCTGGATGAGCCAGCTTTTTGGTGGAGACTGTCGACATTTTGGGTGATGACGTGAACTTCTTTTCCCATTTTTTCTAGGGTCGCCAAGGCCTTGTGGGCGGCATTGGGTTTGATCTCCCTGTCATCTTTTCGCCGTTTGAAGAATTCTTTGGGATGGTTGAGTAGGTAGTTGATGTGCATAACCTTTTTGGGGTCCTTGCCCTTGTTCTCCATGGCGGTATAGACGCCATTATGAGACCGGTAGTCAGGCAGGCCACTTTCAGTGGACACACCTGCCCCACCAAAAAAGGCAATGGACTGGGCTGATTTTACATAGTCGGCAAAAGTTCCTATCTTATCTTTCATTTAACTTTAAACCTTCTTCCTCAGTCTCCCTTACTTCCCTATTTTAACAAATTTAAGGGCTAAAACTAAGCCGAAACTATGTTAAAAGCTAACTTGCTTACAGGTTAGCCGGGTTAAGCAGCTCTCAGTCTTCCCCGCAAATGTATTTTTGAAAAACATGACAAAATAGTTTTTATAAGTAAATTGACTTTTTTGTCTTATAGATGTATAATACTGGCTAGACTATTTTTATCTAGGGGCTGTTACGGATTCGACAGGCATAGATTGAGCTGTTACTGCGTTTTGGCAGGGTTGCGTCTGCCCATCAACGCATTCAGTTTAAATTTAACTGCAAACGAAAAAAATTCTAACTTAGCTTTAGCTGCGTAAGTAGCTTCTGCTAGATCTGAACTGGGATCGCCCATGTTGCAGCTTCAGGTCCTATAATTTAGTGGGATACGCTGACTTTTTCCGTCTGTAAAAGTCAGAAGAGATGACCAGACTAGCGACATCCCATGCCCGTTTTACGGCTAAGATGAAGCGAAATGAAATAGTAAAACTATGAGCGTAGAGGTTTCAGTGGCAATATGCCTGGACGCGGGTTCGACTCCCGCCAGCTCCATTTTTAATATGCCATGGGTGAGCAAGACGCTTTAAACCATTGATATATCAAGGTTTTCAATTTTTTTCATTGTCAAAACCAGACACATGTTAGCAAGAAATCTAAACTAAATTGTGTCGTCCAGACTAATAAGAGTGAATAAAAGAAGCAGACCTCTAATGAATAATGGGGCTGCTTTTTTCTGTTTTTGATAAGGCTAGATTTTAGCAAAGACTAATCCTTTTGCCCTTACTTGGTTAAAGTCATCTATGTTATAATTGTAAAAACTTTTTTGACAAAAGTGTGGTGTTTGTTCATAGTGAGCCACCACAAGCACTATAGGAGGTTTTACATAACAAATGAAAGGAAAAGATTTTAAGTTTATATTCTTTTCGATCCTAGGAATAGTTTTCTTCCTAGTCCCCATCCCCATTAATGGCGAGTCAAGGATACTCTTGTCCCATGCCACCAACTTTGTCGAGGAAAATTTCATTGAGGCCTTTCTAGCCTTCACCCAAGTGGTCATGTGGATTATCTTGATTGCAACCATTGTCTTTATCTTTGTCAAGACGGGCAACAAGTTTATCGATGGCCTGTTTAAAGCTAACCCCATTAATACTGTGTTGCGAATTGCAGGTTCTTTTTTGTACCTCATGGTCATGAACAATTGGTTTGCTGACCAAGCCTGGGCCCAATATATTTTAGACCCTGACACAGGTGGGGTCTTAGCTGGTGAAGGAGGCCTATTAACCACCCTCTTCATCACCTTCTTCGTGGGTATTATTGGGATCCCTTTCTTGACCCACTTTGGGACGGTGGAATTTCTAGCTGTTCTAACCGAACCCTTTATGGAGTCCCTCTTTAAAATCCCTGGAGCCGCAACGGTCGATGCCTTGACCAGTTTTGTCGGTGACGGGACTTTAGGCTTGATCGTCACAGACAACCAATACCGCCGGGGTTACTACACTCAACGTCAGGCCTACCTCATTGCCACCAACTTCTCCATCGTGGGGATTGCCTTCGCCACAGCAGTTGCAGAGGAATTAGGCTTAGGACATATCTTCCCCCTCTTTTACTTAACCTTATTTTTAACCGTTATCCTGATCGCCATAATTACCGCCCGTTTCCCTTTGAAAAAATTCAAGAACGAATATTACGGCGACCAAAAGCAACAAAAGAATGACATTGCAGTTCCTGAAAGCAAGAGTCGGCTTGGCTTTGCCTATGAACAAGCAACCGAACAGGCTGAATCCAGAGGTTTTTTGGAAGCTATGACCTATGCCTTTCAAGAGATTGCCAACATCTATGTCAGCCTATTGCCTATTATTATGGCAGTCGGCGTTCTTGCCTTGACCATCATTGAACACACCTCTATTTTTGAAATCATCAGTGTCCCCTTGGTCTACTTGTATGACTTCCTAGGCTTTCCAAGTGACACAGCTGAGTTAATGGGCCCAGCTTCCATTGTGGGCTTAGCCGATATGTACCTACCGACTGTTTTCATTACCCAATCGGCTTCCCAGGCTGCCCGCTTCTTTATCGGTGTCCTCTCCTTCACCCAACTTATTTTCTTAGCCGAAACAGGTATGGTCTTGGTGGACACCAAAATTGGCTTCAACTTTCTTGACGTGATCTGGGTCTTTATCTACCGAACCCTCTTATCCATCCCAATCCTCTACCTTTTTGTCCTCTTCTATACCCAACTGGGCATACTGACCCTATAGCTTAGCCACAAAACAAGAAAGCCTAGCTGATGTGGATTAGCTAGGCTTTTGTGCTATTTGACCTTATTGCTAGCAAATATTGTTTTCAGTTAAAATTGCTTGATATACTGTAGATAGTCTATTTTTACTCAACCTTACAAAGGAGCATGATTATGACAAAATCGGATAAAGAACTTGCGGTCGAAGTGGCTATTGCCTTAATTGAGGCCAATCCTAGAAGCTCTGTAAAGGGAGAAGACGGTAAAGAAATCGCCTTGCCTTCTTTGGATATTTCCAGCGCCAGCAATATTATCCGCCACGTTTACGATACCCTTCAAACTTTGGAGTCAGGTGAACGTCCCCTCCAATACAAGGGACCGGATAAAGACTAGCTAAAACAAGATAAGAATCGAAAGTTAAAACCTGGGGTAAACCCGGGTTTTTTATTTTTACCTAGTTTGACTCTTTTTACTAGTCTAATTGTAAATCTGCAAGCAATACCGGCAGCAAAAAAGCTTTCGCAGTTGGCTACGAAAGCTTATGACCTTAACGGGGCTTGTACTCTCTTTCAATCCGTCGCTCTTGTTCCCGTCTTTTGATGGTTTCTCTTTTATCGTATTGTTTTTTACCCTTGGCGAGGCCTAATAAGACTTTGGCCACCCCATTTTTAATGTAAACTTTTAAGGGGACCAGGGTAATACCGCTTTGCTTGACTTCCCCGATCAGGCGGTCAATTTGCTTGCGGTGCAAAAGTAACTTCCTTGTCCGGACCGGGTCGTGGTTAAAACGGTTGCCTTCGTCAAAGGGGGAAATGTGAACATTATACAACCAGATTTCATTGTTGCGGATGCCGGCATAGCCGTCTTTCAAATTGATCCGGTGGTTGCGAATTGACTTGATCTCAGTCCCATGTAAGACGATGCCAGCTTCAACTGTATCCAGGACTGTATACTCATGTCTAGCCTTGCGGTTTTGAGTAATCAGTCCGCCGTCACCTTTAGGCATCTAGAGCCCTCCTTCCCTTGCTATTTTTTCTCCCGAATTTTAAAAGGGTGCTTGTGTGTCTTATTGTTCTTCTTGTTTTTATGCTTTTTCTTCTTGTTTTTCTTTTTACCTTTGCTAGAGCCATGACCGTGTTGATTTTTCTTGCCATTACTCTTGTCGGAGTCATGTTGGTTCTTTTTGTTTTTGCCCTTATCCTTCATATGTTTCCCTTTTTTGCCTTTGTGGTTGTGGGGTTTTTTCTTATGCTTGGATCCCTTATCTTGACCATGACTGGGTTCCTCGTTTTCTCTTACCAAGTCAAAGTCAATCTGGATACTTTCGGTATCGGCTCGGATCAATTTAACGGCAACTTCTTGGCCAATCCGGTAAATATTACCCGTACGCTGTCCAACCAAGACCAGGTGCTCGTCGTTAAATTCATAGAAATCATCGTCTAAGAGAGAGATATGGACCAAGCCTTCCACCGTGTTGGGCAGTTGGATAAACATGCCAAAGCCTGTAATGGAGACAATCATGCCCTTGAATTCTTGGCCAATCTTGTCTGCCATATATTCGACTTTTTTTAGTTCGTCCGTTTCCCTTTCGGCATCGATGGCCCGGCGTTCTGCAAAGGAGCTAGCTTCTGCAATTTCCGGTAGTTTTTCTTCCCATCTTTTGACATCCTTTTTAGACCGGCCAACTTCATCGTAATAGTGGATCAAACGGTGGAGGATAAGGTCTGGATACCGCCGGATAGGGGAAGTAAAGTGGGAGTAAAATTCGGCTCCCAAGCCGTAGTGGCCTAGGGGGTCAACATCATACCGGGCTTGCTGCATGGACCGGAGTAGGAGCATATTGACCACCACTTGGGTGGGCTGGCCTTCTACCTTGGCTAGAACTTTCTGCAAATCTTTAGGTGAAATGCTTTCCTTGGAGGCCTTGACTGTAATCCCTAATGTGGCGATAAATTCTAAGAAGCGCTGGATTTTGGCCTCATCTGGCTGCTCATGAACCCGGTAGAGGATGGGCAAGTGTTGTTTAGTATAGTGTTCTGACACGGTCTCATTGGCAGCCAGCATAAAGGATTCAATCAACTTCTCGCCCGTCCCTCTTTCCAAGAGTTTGATATCAGTTGGGCGTCCTTGGTCATCCACTTCAATTTGGGCTTCAGTGGATTCAAAATCGATGGCCCCTCTTTTCTTGCGTTTATTTTCTAAAATGTGGTGGAGGTCAGCCATATTTTCAAACATGGGGACTAAAGAAGCAAACTCGTCTTTTTTATCCTGGTCATCCTGGTCCAAGATGGCATTAACGTCCCGATAGGTCATCCGCTGACTGGACTGGATCACACTGGGGCCAATGTCATACTGGACAACTTCCCCTGCCTGGTCAATTTCCATCTGGCAGGATAAGGTTAGCCGGTCTACACCAGGATGGAGGGAACAAATCCCATTCGACAAGCGCTGGGGTAGCATGGGGATCACCCGGTCCGTCAAGTAGGAAGATGTCCCTCTTTCGTAGGCTTCCTGGTCAATGGCTGTCCCTTCTTGAACGTAATGGGCAACATCAGCAATATGAACCCCAAGGTGGTAGTGGCCATTGTTTAGCCGTTTGACCTGGATGGCATCATCCAAGTCCTTGGCATCGGCCCCATCAATGGTGATGATGGTCTCTTGTCGCAAATCTTTTCGGCCTTTGAGGTCTTCTGGACTAATTTGGTCTGGGACTTCCTGGGCCTGGTCGAGAACTTCTTCTGGAAATTCAGAGGGGATGCCATGCTTGTGGACAATTGACAAGATGTCGACCCCAGGCTCATCCTTGTGGCCAATAGTCTCGGTGACAAGCCCTACCGTATCCTCATGGGTGTATTGGGGGTAGCGGGTAATGTCGACTTTGACAATTTCCCCCTGGACGGGACGCAAGCCCTTGGTCTGGATTTGAATGGTTAAGTCTGGATAGCCTTTGACACTCGGCTTGACGTAACCGTATAAGTCTAAGTCTTTTACTTCTTCATCCGAATAAGGGTAGAATTCACCGATCACACTTTCGGTTTTCCGCTCCAAGATCTTGGTGATCTTCCCTTCAGCCGCCTTATCCTTCCGCGGGTCCGGCGCCTTGGTAATTTCGACTTGAACCTGGTCTCCATCAAAGGCGGTATTGGTATCATTGGCTGGGATAAAAATATCTTCTTGGTCTGAATCTTCTAAAATGACAAAGCCAAAGCCCTTGTCATTTGCCTTAAATCTTCCTTGTATCTCTTCGTCAATTTTTTGTTGGTTGATAATAAATGTTCCTTTACTGGTTAATATAATTTCTTGTCTTCGCTCGAGCTTGGCAATGGCCTTGACAAGTTGCTTGAATTCTTCAGCAGACTCCATATCCAGAGCTCTTGCTATATCATTTACTTCAAGGTCATCCCGAGCCCCAATCGAATCTACTATCTTCTTCTCTAATTCACTTGTAAGGTCAGCCATTTACACTCATCCTTTGACATAGTTTAATTTGCTTCTTGTAAAAATGCAAGAAGGTCTTCACGTAATTCCTTACCGACCCGGCCAATGGTAAGCACATGGCCAGCTTGCGGGTATAGTTTATAAGTAACCGGAGCATTGACCAAGGCATCTTTAAAGGCCTGACCATGTTCGGGGGCAATATTTTTATCTTCTCCCCCTTGGCCAATAAAAATGGGCATGGTAATCTCATGATAGCGGTCGACCATTTTTTCTTGGCGAAAGGCTTCAATCCCCTCAGTTACTTTTGCCAAGCCATCTTGGACATAATCCTGGTAAAAGCCATCTACTTCCTCTTGGCTATAACCCATGGCCTGTTTTTTATTATAGTACCATTCTTTAAATTCATCTTCGATGGACAGACCATAATTGCCTGCTACCGGTGCCGAAAAAGTCCCGGCACTGACTAAATCTGGGTTTTCTAAGGCGAGATAGCTTGCTACCACCCCGCCTAAGGAAAGACCGAAGACGGAAATTTTTTCATAACCTTTAGCTTTCAGCCAATCTAATGCTGCCTGGCCGTCCTTGACCCATTCGTCAATCCCATGCTGGATGACACCATCTGGGTCTTCGATCCCATGTCCCGCAAAGTGAGGGGCATAAACGGTATAGCCAGCCTCTTCTAAAGCATTGGAAAATACCCGAAAGTCCCTTGAATAGCTGGTGTAGGCATGCAAGAGTAATATTGCATGATCGCCGTCCTGTTCAAGATAAATTTCATCCATAATAATGTTGATACTCCTTTTACCTGTATAAGAAAAAGAGTGGTCTAAACCTCTCATAAGCCAGTTAAGCTTGATTAGATCACCCTTGTTTAGTCATATTTGAATTAGAAAAAACGGGATAAGACATAGGAAACGCCGAAGAATAAAATCAAACAAACAACTGTTGTCTTAATTAAAAATGCTTCCAGTCCTCTCGCTTTTTGTTTTTCGAACAATTCACCTGCACCGCCCATAAAGGCGTTAGACGAACTTTGCGTCCGGGTAGGCTGTAAAGCAATCACTAGTATAGTAAAAATAGATAAAACCAACATAAAGGTTAGTAAGAATTCGTACACAAACAAGGCCTCCTTTTTTCGTCATAATCATTCATATTTTATCATATAAATTTCTTTTAACCAATTATTTTCTTTAGCAAGTAGACCAGCTTTTGCAGTTTGTTTTGTCCTTTTCCAAATAAAGGATAAATAGCTTTTCTTACAAAAAGCTTGTAGCCTATTTGACCCTGCTGGCCTTTTCCCAGCTTCAGTTTTAAGAAACTAGTTTGGCTCATAGCTACTTTTTACTAGTCAAACCTTGGCCTCGCCTTTTGCTTGGGGCACTTTTTTATTTTGCTTGTGGACCGACAAGCACATAACTCGTTTATTGGTTAGCAATTGGTCGCCTTGTTGCTTCATAACTCGTTTATTGCCCAGCGATTGGTCGTCTTATGAATTTAGCTTTACAATTCTACAATTGCTGAGTAATTGTAGAATTTTGGCATGGACATTCTACAATCGCAGGGTAATTGTAGAACTTTAGCCCGGACATTCTACAATCGTTGCATAATTGTAGAACTTTAGCCTGGAAATTCTACAATCGCTGCATAATTATAGAAGTTTAGAAAGTCACCTTCTTATGATTCAGTTCTCAATCCGAGTCTTGACCTACACGGAGTTTAAGACTTGACTCGAAAGTACCTGATGACTATTCAATTGTCGTTTTTTAGTTTTCAAAACTTCCTTATTTGGATTTATTGTCCAGTTTTAACTTCAAAACTTCCTTATTTGGATTTATTGTCCAGTTTTAACTTCGAAACTTCCTTATTTG
>NZ_JH992960.1:142702-154044 GCF_000315445.1 Alloiococcus otitis ATCC 51267 | reverse complement strand
GATTTATTGTCCAGTTTTAACTTCGAAACTATCCTTATTTTGATTTATTGTCCAGTTTTAACTTCAAAACTTCCTTATTTTTATTTATTGTCCAGTTTTAACTTCGAAACTTCCTTATTTGGATTTATTGTCCAGTTTCAGCTTCAAAACTTCCCTATTTTGATTTATTGTCCAGTTTCAACTTCAAAACTATCCTTTTATAAACCAGTTGCTCTTTTTTAACAATAAAAAATAAGTCATTTCCCATGATTGTCGTAAATTAAACATTATTTATACCTATTTGCCCTACACCATATCCATTTATTATAAAGGCAAGTTTAAAAAGCTTCCTCCGCCTCTTAAAGTTAGCGGAGAAAGCTAGGCCTATACTGGATATAAATTTTGGCTCAGGCCTTACTCTTCTTCTTGGTCAATTTCTTGGCCATCTAAGGCACTGATAAAGACATAGTCGTCATCAGTTTCAAAGGAATAAACAGGTTGGTCATAAGCAGGTTGGTAGAAGAGGTGCCAGCTGTAAACTTCCTCTCCTCCTGTTACTTCTTGAACCCGGTCCATGGCTTCATTAGGCTGGAGGACACTGTCTATTTCAATGATGTCGAGAGGTTCCACATTGTTTTCCTCTTGGCTATCGACTAATTCATTCTGGTCGGCATCAATCCGATATTCATAGTGGAAAGCCCCGTCCCAGGCAACAATAATGTAATGGTCTCCTTCTTCATCCTGATCAAAGAGGACATCGCTGATATTGTAATTGGACTGGTTAGTAGCAGCGCGGACAATGGGGTAAATTTCATTTAAATTGCTTAAGAAAGTTCGGTCTGATATATCTTCCTTAGATCCCTGGTCTGCTTGAGCCTCTTGACTTTGGTCTTCTTGATCACTTTCCTCTTGACTTTGGTCAGGCTCCTGGTCATTGTCGTCACTGACCGGGTCCGGTTGCGGATCAGTTTCTTGGGCTTCTTCCTCTTCATCACCTGCATTTTGATCAGCTTCTTGTTCTGAACTATTATCTTCTTCCTGGTCCATGTCTTGTTCCACTTGAGTTTCTTCTTGGGGATTTGGATTTTGATCTTGATCTGACTCTTGGTTTCCTCCTTGGCATCCTGCTAGGACCAGTAAACTTGCCAAGGTAAGAGACAATTGTTTCAACTTCACTTAATCACCTCATCTATTATAATTAAATTTTAGCGTAATGCCTAGACCTAGGGCTAATAAGCCTAGGCCTGGTAGGATCCATTTATTGCTTGCTGTATCCGGCAGTTTCTGACCTCCCGCTTTCTGCTTGGCGTATTGGTCTTTCAATCGCTCAGCCTCTCTTGGACCTTCACTGAGTAAAACATCAATCAGGTGGTCCAATTCCTCTCCTTGGGGCTGGTAATCGCGAATAATATCTTTTTCAGGCCGGTCAGGTTGAGGGGAAAAACTTGGATCCTTAGGTTGGGGCTTAGGTTTTGGAGCCGGCTTCGGTTTCGGACCGGGTTCAGGCTTGGGTTCCTCAGGCTTTGGCTCAGGTTTGGGTCCTGGTTCGGGCTCTGGCTTCGGTTCTGGCTGAGGTTTAGGCTTCTCTGGTCCAGGCTTTGGCTCAGGTTCCGGTTCTGGACCCGGTTCGGGTTCGGGCTCTGGCTTCGGTTCTGGCTGAGGTTTAGGCTTCTCTGGTCCAGGCTTTGGCTCAGGTTCCGGGGCTGGCTTCGGTTTGTCTTCAGGCTCCGGTTTGGACTCACGATCTTGCCCAGTTTCTGGCTTGTCCTCTTCCCCTTGTTCTTCCACCTCATTTTCCTGGGCTTGGATAGGATCGGGTTTGGCCTCTTCCATTTTACCTTTATTTTGGACTTTCTTAAAGAGCACAACTTGCTTTTGGACCTCTTTTGCCCCTGATCCTACTTCAATATCAATCTTTTCTGGACTTTCGTTCGCACTGCCTTCTTTCTCTTCCTGGATTTCTGAACCAGGAGAAAAATCTTCTAGTCTTGGCTCATCCCATTCCTGGTCAGGGACAGAAGGTCTTGCTCTTACAGGATCAAATGATTCATCTGAAAGCTCACTGGAATCTTCTTGATAAAAATAGTTTCCTTGGCTTTGCGGGCTAGCCCAGACCTCTTGACTCAAAAAAGTCAGGTTGAGTCCCAAGCAAAGACCAAGTGCCATAAATCTTTTCCGGGCTGTTTTGCTTTTTGTCATGAATCCGCCACCTATCCTGTGATCTTAGTTAAAATCTACCACAAGCCTGAGTCGCAATCAATCTATTTATCGTCTTGTAACATGACCTACACCTTTTTGTAATATTTTGGTGGATTAATTCCATAAAAGGTTCCATATGTAGTAAACCACCAGCGGCAATAGTCAATCCCAGCTGGTGGTTGAAGATTATATTTATTTGTTTAAGTTATAAAAAGCATCTTTGCCACGGTAGACAGCTTGTTGACCCAAGCTTTCTTCAATGCGGAGCAATTGGTTGTATTTGGCAATACGGTCGGTCCGTGAAAGTGACCCGGTTTTGATTTGGCCAGCATTGGTTGCCACCGCAATATCAGAAATAGTTGCATCTTCTGTTTCACCAGACCGGTGGGAGATAACTGCTGTGTAACCTGCTTGTTTAGCCATTTCAATTGCGTTAAAGGTTTCAGTCAAGCTACCAATTTGGTTGACCTTGATTAGAATAGAATTGCCTACACCTTTTTCGATACCTTTGGCAAGAATTTCAGTGTTGGTGACGAATAAGTCATCGCCAACCAGTTGGACCTTGTCACCTAGGCGGTCGGTTAATTTTTCCCAACCTTCCCAGTCGTTTTCATCCATTCCGTCTTCGATGGAGATGATAGGGTATTTGTTGACCAATTCTTCCAAGTAGTCAACTTGCTCATCAGCTGACCGTTTAGCTCCCTTGTCTCCTTCAAATTTAGTGTAGTCGTACACTCCATCATGGTAGAATTCAGAAGCAGCGATGTCAAAGCCTAAGAAGACATCTTGGCCAGGCTCTAAACCAGCTTTTTTGATAGCTTCTAAGATGGTTTCAACCCCATCTTCAGTACCTTCAAATTTAGGAGCAAAGCCACCTTCATCTCCGACAGAGGTTTCCAATCCACGGTCTTTCAAGATGGACTTAAGGGCGTGGAAAATTTCAGCACCCCAGCGAAGCGCTTCTTTGAAAGTAGGTGCTCCAGTTGGTAAAATCATAAATTCTTGGAAGGCAATTGGGGCACTGGAGTGAGATCCACCATTGATGATGTTCATCATTGGTGTTGGCAAAACTTTCCCGTTAAAGCCACCAAGGTAGTGGTATAGGGGAAGACCAACGAACTCAGCAGCAGCCCGGGCAACCGCAATGGAAACACCCAAGATGGCATTGGCCCCTAATTTGCCTTTGTTGTCAGTACCATCCAAGTCGATTAAGGCTTGGTCGATGCCCAATTGGTCTCTAACATCAAAGCCTATGATTTCGTCAGCGATGACATTGTTCACATTATCAACCGCTTTTTGGACTCCTTTACCTGAGTAGCGGTCTTGTTCCCCATCTCGTAACTCAACCGCTTCGTGTTCACCAGTTGAAGCACCTGAAGGCACAATTCCTCGACCAAAGGCACCTGATTCAGTAACTACTTCAACTTCTACAGTTGGATTCCCTCGTGAGTCTAAGACTTCTCTAGCGTGAAGATCAATAATATTTGGCATGGTTTTCTCTCCTTCATAGGGTTTTACTATTTTTTCTAAAAAAATTGACTTTAGTTATGATCAATTAAAGATCGGCCGGTCATTTCTTCTGGTTGATCAATGCCAAGCAATTCAAGCATGGTAGGTGCCACATCGGCCAACTTGCCATCCTGTCGCAATTTGACACCTGACTTGGTTACAATCAATGGGACCGGAACAGTGGTGTGGGCAGTATGGGGGTTGCCTTCTGGAGTTTGAAGGGTGTCAGCATTGCCATGGTCAGCAAAGATGATGGCTGCCCCATCTTTTTCTAGAATCTTGTCTACTACACGGCCCAAGTTTTCGTCTACTGCTTCAACAGCCTTGATGGTAGGATCTAACTTACCAGAGTGGCCCACCATGTCTGGGTTGGCGAAGTTAAGAATGACGGCATCGTATTTGTCCTCGTCCAAGTCAGCTACTAGGGAATCAGCCACTTCATAAGCGCTCATCTCTGGTTTCAAGTCATAGGTTTCCACTTTTGGGGATGGGATAAGGGTCCGACTTTCGCCAGGATATTCCTTGTTGTCCCCACCGTTCATAAAGAAGGTGACGTGGGGGTATTTTTCTGTTTCAGCAATCCGAAGTTGGCTTAATCCGTGGTCAGCTAAAACTTCTCCAATCACATTTTTAAGCTTGACAGGAGGGTACATCACTTGGGCATTCATGTCTTCCGTATACTGAGTCATGGTGGTCAGCTTGACATCTTCTAAGGCTTGACCCAGGTCAAATTCGTCAAAGCCAGGCTCAGACAAGGCCCGGGACAGTTGAATTGCCCGGTCAGGCCGGAAGTTAAAGAAGACTACGCTGTCTTGGTCGGATAATGGACCAATTGCTTGACCTTGGTCGTCTGTTAACACAATTGGTTCAATAAATTCATCCATAACATCATCAGCATAAGAGTTTTGAATGGCTTGAACAGGGTCTTGGGCTTGGTGACCTTGGCCATAGCGGATAGCATCATAGGCTTTTTTGATTCTTGGCCAGCGGTTATCTCGGTCCATAGCATAAAAACGGCCACTGATGCTTGCAAGACGGCCCAAGTCCTGATCTTTTAAGGCTTGGTTTAAGTCAGCAATAAATCCAGAAGCAGAATCCGGTGCCACGTCACGACCGTCTGTAAAGGCGTGAACATAGACCTTGTCCACTCCCTGTTTTTTAGCCTCTTCCAAGAGGGCGAGGAGGTGGCGTTGGTGGGAGTGAACGCCACCATCAGATACCAAGCCCATAAAGTGAAGGGCTGAGTGCTTGCTTTTGGCATGGTCGATTGCATCTTGGAAGGCTGGGTTACTGGACAATTCCCCTTCTTCTATTGACTTATCAATTCGGGTAATACTTTGGTAGACAACCCGGCCAGCCCCAATATTGGTATGACCTACTTCTGAGTTACCCATTTGCCCTTCTGGTAGGCCAACAGCTTGGCCAGATGCCTGCATAGTAGCATGAGGGAATTGGTCCCAGTAGCGGTCAAAGTTGGTTTTTTTAGCTTGGGCTACTGCATTATGGTCGGTTTCTTCCCGCCAACCAAGGCCATCTAAGATGATAATTGCAACTGGTTTTTTTGTCATTATTGAACCGCTCCTAATAATTGCAAGAATGATTCAGCTTCTAAACTAGCACCGCCCACTAAGGCCCCATCAATATCAGAAGTCGCTAGGAAGTCAGCAATATTGTCTGGCTTGACAGATCCACCGTATTGGATCCGGACTTGGTCAGCGACTTCTTGGCTATAGAGGTCAGCTACAGTTTGGCGGACTACTTTAATGGTTTCATTAGCTTCTTGTGGGCTGGCTGTTTTCCCAGTTCCAATCGCCCAAATTGGCTCGTATGCCAGAACGAGATTTTGAACCTGGTCTCCGTCAAGTCCTTCCAAGGCAGCCTTGACTTGACCGGCCACAAAGTCACTTGTCTGGCCTGCTTCTTTGGTCTCCAGTGACTCCCCTAAGCAAATAATAGGGAGCATATTATTCCTGAAAATAGCCTTGGCCTTTTTGTTCACGTCCTGGTCGCTTTCGCCAAAAATATCCCGGCGTTCAGAGTGACCGATAATCACATAGTCAGTCCCCAGGTCAGCGAGAGCCAAGGGGGAAGTTTCCCCTGTGAAAGACCCAGAATCTTCATAGTAGGCATTTTGAGCTGCCACTTTCACATCCAAATCAGCTGTTAAATCTACTAATGACTGGGTGAAAATGTTAGGTGCCCCAATCACAGCTTCAACCTGGTCTGGCTTGGGCAACTTGCCCTTGATGGTTTCAACAAAAGATTGGACTTCTGGCGCCGTTTTGTTCATCTTCCAATTTCCTGCAATAATAGGTTTACGCATCAATGATCAAACCTTTCTTAACTTCTGTCTTACTTGTCCGAAATTGCTGCAATGCCTGGTAATTCTTTGCCTTCAAGGTATTGCAAGCTAGCTCCACCACCAGTTGAAATGTGGTCAAAGTCATCGGCAAAGCCTAAGTCGCTGGCAGCTGTCGCTGAGTCGCCACCACCGATAATAGTGGTTGCTGGGATTTTGGCTAGGACTTCACAAATTTGTTCAGTCCCTTTAGCAAAGTTGGCCATTTCAAAGACGCCGAGCGGTCCGTTCCAAACCACCGTCTTGGCATCCTGGAGTTCATCAGTGAAAAGGTCAACAGTTTTCGGACCAATGTCTAAGCCTTGGTAGCCCGGTTCAATTTTGCCTTCAAAGACCTGGCTTTCTGTCTCATTGTCAAAGTCCTTGCCGGCAACTGTGTCAACAGGTAAGACCAACTTGTCCCCTGCTCGGTCTAGTAGGTCTTTAGCCAAGTCGACCTTGTCCTCTTCTAAGAGGGAGTCGCCGATGTCTTTCCCTTGGGCTTTGAAGAAAGTGTAGGCCATGCCACCGCCGATTAAGACCTTGTCAGCCTTGCCTATGAGGTTTTCGATAACCCCGATCTTGTCAGATACCTTAGCACCACCCAGTATGGCTACAAAAGGTCTTTCTGGATTGTCAACAGCACCACCGATAAAGTCAATTTCTTTTTCGATGAGGAAGCCAACTGCAGAATCCAAGTGAGAAGCAATCCCCACATTGGAAGCATGAGACCGGTGGGCAGTTCCGAAAGCATCATTGACATAGAGGTCACCTAAGCTAGCCCAATATTTACCAAGTTCTGGATCATTTTTACTTTCCTTCTTACCATCCAAGTCTTCGAACCGGGTGTTTTCCACTAATAGAACTTGGCCGGCTTCAAGCTTGTCAACCGCCTCTTCTAATTTTGGACCCCGGGTTTCTGGGATAAAGGTCACTGGCTTACCTAGCAAATCGCTTAGACGGTCAGCAACTGGTCGAAGGGAGTTTTTGGCCTTATCTTCTTCACTTTTGACCCGGCCCAGGTGGGAGAAAAGAACCAATTTAGCACCCTGGTCGATCAAGTAATTAATGGTCTCTAATGATGCCTGAATCCGGTTGTCGTTGGTGATCTCGCCATCTTTCATGGGAACGTTGAAATCGACCCGGACGAGGACTTTTTTGTCTTTTACATCTAAATCTTTAACAATTTGCTTAGCCATAGTAGATTACACAACCTTTCATGATATGTAAGAGACCGGGCCGGTAGGAAGTAGCCGACCCTCTCTTAAAAAAGCGGGGAAGCGCGTTTGCTTCCCCGCTTGTCTCACTCGGTTTCTTTCTTTATAGTGGGTTGACAGATCTTATAAAGATACCAGGTGTTCTAGTGTACGGATAAGGTTACCGGTAAAGCCGTATTCATTGTCGTACCAAGCAACTACTTTAACCAATTGGCCGTTTGCGCCATCGATTACCTTAGTTTGAGTGGCATCGAAAATTGAGCCAGCTGGGTCACCGATAATATCAGATGAAACAATTTCATCTTCATTGTATTCAAATGCATCGCTGCTTGCAGCTTTCATTGCCGCATTCACTTCATCAGCGGTTACTTCTTTGTCTAAGGTAACGTAAACTTCAGTCATTGATCCTGTAATGGTTGGGATACGGACAGCAGTGCCGTCAATTTTACCGTCAACTTCAGGGATAACTTTACCCACTGCTTTAGCAGCTCCAGTTGATGCTGGAATCGCGTTGGAAGCACCAGCCCGGCTTTTACGTCCACCAGGTGCATCTTGAAGAGACTGGGTAGCAGTGTAAGCGTGGATAGTGGACATCAAACCACTGTTCAAGCCGTATTCATCATTTAGGACTTTAACGACTGGAGCTAGGCAGTTAGTGGTACAAGATGCAGCTGAAATAACTTTGTCGTCCGCATCCAGAATATCTTGGTTAACCCCATAAACAACAGTTTTAGTGTCAGTGTCTTTGGCAGGTGCTGTAATAACGACTTTTTTAGCTCCTGCTTGAAGGTGTTTGCCAGCTTTTTCTTGGTTGTTGAAAACACCAGTAGCTTCTAGCACAACGTCCACACCGAGGTCGCCCCAAGGTAATTTTTCAGGGTCTTTTTCGTCGTAGGCTTTAATTTCTTTCCCATCGACAACAAGGGCACCTTCTTTAACTTCTACAGAGTAAGGGAAGCGTCCTTGAGCTGTATCGTATTTCAAGAGGTAAGCTAGATCATCGTTGTCTGTCAAATCGTTGATGGCAACAACTTCTAGGTCTGAATCTACTTCTAAAATACGACGAAGGGATAAACGACCGATACGTCCAAAACCGTTAATTGCTACTTTTACTGACATAAATGATTTCCTCCTTAGAAAATCTAAATTTTTATTTTAATGGGATGACTCCCAATTTAAAATCTTATTTGCTGCTACTTGGTCGGTCACTAAAATAGTATGGCTGGGTGCCACCTTGCAGTAGGCTTCAATAGCTTGCGCCTTGCCAGCCCCACCCGCTACCGCTAGGAGGTTGGGAATGGCTTGAATATCTTCTGAAGATAAGCCAATCCGAGCTAACTTATAAACAATCTCACCCTTAGCATCAATAAATTCACCAAAGGCTTCAGCCACGGCACCAGCCTTATCTAACTGGTTAATGGTGGCTTGGTCTAATCCGATTCGGTTAGCCATTTTTTTGGCATCCCCAATCCCAAAAACTGCTAAGTCAGCCTGGCTCAACCGCCTCATGGTTTCCTTAATCTCAGGCTCCTGTAAAAGTAAATTCCGGGTTTCGCTTCTGACATGGTCTGGGGCATAGAGAAGTCGACTGGTTCCATGGGTCCGGTTAGCCATCAAATCCGCGATAGCATTGGCCTGGATGGTTTGCTCTTCTCCTGCCCCGCCTCGAGCGGGTAGGAATTGGAGGGTTCGGTTGGTTGACAGGGATTCATCAAAGGACTCTGCCAACTTCCGCATGGTCGTCCCTCCCATAACTGCAATGGTCTGGCTCCCATGAGGCAGGAGGCGGTCCATGACTGCCAATGCCTCCTGCGCCAGGCTCTCTTGACTGTCCCTGCGACAAATGATGCACTGGCTTATCTCTAATTGCTTAGCGAGGGCGTCTTCTGATTCACGGAAACTGGCCTGGTCCTTGACTAGGTCTTCTAGGTCATCCAAGATCCGGATTCCTAAAGTGGTCAAAGACATACCAGCAGATGAAGTTGAAATAAAAGCCTGGTCTTTGAGAACTTGAATTTCTGTCCGCAAGCTTCGCTCAGACAGGTCTACCTGTTTGGCTAGGGCCCGGCGACCGATTGGGCTTTGACTTTCAACTTCCTTAAGTATCTGATACCGCTGAACAATGACTTGAAATGTTCCCGGTACAAGCTCTTCGATCAATGACAACATTTCAATTCGCTCCTCACTTCATTATTACTATACCATGGCACCGGAACGTTTTCAAGCCCAATAACTTTTATACCGGGACGTTTTTTGTCCAAATCCTTATAAAAAAAGAGGCAAGGTCAACTTGCCTCTTTCAGTCACTTATCCTGTTACATTAGGATAGTTTGTCACTTGTTTCCATGATATCATCAATTAAGCCATATTCTAAGGCTTCTTCAGCAGTCATAAAGTAGTCTCGGTCGGTATCCCGGTCAATGGTTTCTAAGTCTTGACCAGTTGCTTCAGCTAAAATTTTGTTTAATCTTTCACGGGTTCGAAGGATATTTTTAGCTGCGATTTCGATTTCAGTTGCCTGACCTTGAGCCCCACCTAGGGGTTGGTGGATCATGATTTCTGAGTTAGGCAAGGCAAAACGTTTGCCCTTAGCCCCTGCTGTTGCCAAGACAGACCCCATGGAAGCTGCTAGACCAATGACGATAGTTTGGACATCAGCTTTAATAAAGTTCATGGTATCATAGATGGCAAGACCAGCTGTGACACTGCCACCAGGGGAGTTGACATAAAGGTAGATATCTTTATCTGAATCTTGGGCATCTAAGAATAAAAGTTGGGAAACAACTGAGTTAGCTACATTATTGTCAATGGCATCGCCTAGAATAATAATTCGGTCTTTTAATAATCTTGAGTAAATATCATAGGCACGTTCGCCTTTTGGTGACTGTTCAATAACTGTGGGAACTAAATTCATTACTATTCCTCCTAGAGATCGATAATATTTAATTCATACCTAATATAACCCAATGGTCAATTAAAGTCAAACTTTTTCTTTTGACTTTTTCACCCTGATTAAAAGCCAAGCTTTCATTTTATATTCCTTATTGAAGTGGTATCCAGTATAATGAACGAAGAAAGAAGGGTACAAGCTATGGTAACCAACCGCATCCAAGAACTGCTAAAAACTAAGGATAATTTGGCTAAGGTTCCTCTGCTAGAGCTTTTCAATGGGATTTTCCTCAGCAATGACTCGAGTGACCGTGAGTTTTTAGCCAGCCTAGTTAACTTCCATTTGTCGACCAGACAAAAAAAGATCCTTATGGCTGATGACCCGACTCCCATTAAGCAGGCAAACGTGGACGGAGACCGAAAACGAAGACGGGAAATCAACTTGATTATCGGAGTCGATGGGGTGGGGAAGTCTATCTTCCGGGCCACTGCCCTCGACTTATTTAGTCACACTTACTTTGTCCAAAAGAACCACCATTCATTATACAAGTTTTGCCAGACATGCTTTGACCTCAAGCTCCCTCTCACCATCGAAGCCCGGTTGACTACTGACGACTTCGACCTGGTTCCGATTTGCAAGTTAGCCAAAGAAAAAGACTACCTGGTCTCAATCTATGCTATTGAAGTGGAATCAGGTGAAATTATTCATGACCGTCTGAGTAGCCGAAAAGGCCGGTCACCCTTCACAGGGGCAGAACTCCAAGCCAAGCAATTTTATTGCCAAGATTTGTTAGATGACTTATTGGACCAAGCAGACCGCTTTGCGATTTTTGATAATTCAACTTATTTTAACTTAATCCAGCTCAGTGGCAATTACCAGCTGAACTAGGATTGTGGGTTGCCCCAGCCAGAACAAATGGTCTATCTTGCTAGCTAGGCCAAGTCTTCCAAAACTAATTATTATAATTGCATGCAATTTAACCCTGGTGAAACTTTCACCAGGGTCTTTTTTTATAGTTATTCGTCACCCTTTAAGTTAGTAACTCTTTGGTTAACTAGCTATTGTCGCGTTTCCGCTCCATACGCCCCATAACTCGTTTATTGCCCAACAACTGTCGCGTTCTTGCTCTATAACTCGTTTATTGCTTAGCGATTGTCGCGTTTCCGCTCTATAACTCGTTTATTGCTTAGCGATTGTCGCGTTTCCGCTC
>NZ_JH992960.1:0-141792 GCF_000315445.1 Alloiococcus otitis ATCC 51267 | reverse complement strand
GCTCTATAACTCGTTTATTGCTTAGCGATTGTCGCGTTTCCGCTCTATAACTCGTTTATTGCTTAGCGATTGTCGCGTTTCCGCTCCATAACTCGTTTATCGCTCAGCGATTGTCGCGTTCTTACTCCAGAACTCCTTTATTGCTCACCGATTGTCGCGTTCTTGCTCCAGAACTCCTTTATTGCTCACCGATTGTCGCGTTCTTGCTCCAGAACCCCTTTATTGCTCAGCAATTGTCGCGTTATTGCACCAGAACTCCTTTATCGCTCAGCAATTGTCGCGTTTCAAATCCAAAACTTCCCAATTCTGAATTATTGTCGCGTTTCAAATCCGAAAGTACCGTATGGCTCTCCCATTGTCGCCTTTCAACTTTCAAAGTACCGAATGGCCAACCCATTGTCGTTTTTCATTCTCCAACAACAGAAAACAGTCTGTCCTTGTCCTCTCTCTATTCTCATCATGGATTAGACCCGTCTATCCCTAGCTCAAAACCCCTCCATTAAAAACGATAACTTCAAAAGTTGCCCCAAAATAGAACGGCTATTATATAAAACTAGCAATATTAATAGTGAAAAATCAAAAACCTGACCCTCAAAGAGTCAGGTTTTTTGATTAAGACCGGAGTTCATCCGCCAACTGGTTGATTTTACGCAAGCGGTGGTTGACTCCACTTTTAGAAATCGGACCCGACGGCACCAATTCACCCAATTCTTTTAAGGAAACATCGGGGTGTTTCAACCGGGTTATGGCCACTTCAAAGAGTTTTTTGGGCAGGTCATCCAAGCCGATTTCTTGGTCGATCAACTGGATGCTATCAATTTGCTTGCTGGCCGCTGAAATGGTCTTGTTTAGGTTGGCAGTTTCGCAATTGACCAGGCGGTTGACCGAATTCCGCATGTCCCGGACAATCCGAACATCTTCAAATTGGAACATGCTGTTAGTGGCCCCAATGACGGCCATAAAGTCAGCTATCTTTTCAGATTTTTTCAGGTAGACAATGTAGCCCCCACTTTTACGCTCGTGCTTTTTGGGGTTTAGTGAAAAATAGTCAAACATGTCATAAATATCATTGTTATGCTCTTCGTAAACCGAGTGAATCTCCAAGTGATAACGGCTGGTCCCTGGGCTATTAACCGACCCGCCAGCCAAAAAAGCTCCCCTGAGATAGGACCGCATTTTTTGTTCATTAGTCTTGTACTCTTCTGGAACAGATCCTGAATAGAGCATGCCCTTTAGGATGCCCAATTCGGACAAGATGGTCTGGCTACCACTTCTGAGCCGGACAATGTAGACGTTATTTTTCTTCAACTTCATTTTTTTACGGACTGATAATTCAGCCTGGACATTAAAAGTATCTTTAATCAGGCTAAAAATCCGCCGGGCAATAGCTGCATTTTCAGTTTGGACATTCAAATAGAATTCCCGGTCAACCAGACCCAAAGTCCCGTTCATCCGAATCAAGGCGGCTAATTCAGCTTTTGCATGTTCGGGATGGACTTCCAGCATGGTTAATTCTTTTTTAACATCACCTGCAAAAGACATGTTAACCCTCCTCTATTAAACGGTCTGGTTCTTATTACTGGTGGCGATATTGAAGATTTCCTTGGCTGCCTTGGCCCCATTGTGGTAGACTCCACCAGCTGACAAGTCCAGGAAATCATCTGAAATCACATGGGGAACAGCTTGGCTTAAACCATTAAAATCGTGTTGAACCTGGTATAAAATTTCTGACCCTTCCATGCTGATATAATCTGATGGTACCTGAGCATTGTTGATCAAGGCTGTGTCGATAAAGTTTTGGTTAAGGTGGTGGTGGAGGACTTCAACG
This sequence comes from Alloiococcus otitis ATCC 51267, assembly GCF_000315445.1. Classification (GTDB taxonomy): domain Bacteria; phylum Bacillota; class Bacilli; order Lactobacillales; family Carnobacteriaceae_A; genus Alloiococcus; species Alloiococcus otitis. The sequence goes on along the minus strand of NZ_JH992960.1, from coordinate 139,964 downwards.
TGCTGGGCATCGGTAAAGCCTTCCGTTTCACCTAGTTGGGTCATAATATTGCAAATATAAATAACCTTGGCCGACGTTTTCAAAACTGCTTCCCCTAGGTCTGGAATCATCAGGTTGGGCAAAATGCTGGTATAAAGGGATCCAGGCCCTAGAACCACGGCATCAGCTGCCATAATGGCCTCCTTGACATGACTACCACATTCCACCGGTCCGTGATCAGTGTCAAGAGAGGAAACAGCCACATAGTCAATTAACTTACCAGAGATCGGAATCTTGGACTCACCAGAAGCTAAGCTGCCATCCTTGTAGCGGGCATGGAGGACCAAGGGCTTGTCAGAAGCTGGATAAATATGACCCTCCACCTTCATCATGTCAGCTAAAACCTGGATAGCTTCATTGATATCGCCTTTCATCTCTGAAACAGCTTGGATAATCAAGTTACCAATAGCATGCCCCCCAAACATGGGGTCGTCTGACTGAAAGCGGTACTGGAAAATATCCTTTTGAATTTGGGGAATATCACTCAAAGCGACTAAAATATTGCGGATATCCCCTGGCGGGATGGCTTCAAACACTTCCCGCAAGCGACCACTGCTGCCACCATCATCGGCAACCGTAACAATCGCTGTCAAGTCTGCTTTTAACTTTTTTAGGTTTTTTAAGATAACGGGGAGGCCAGTGCCACCACCGATCATCACAATTTTAGGTCTTCTGGAAATGGTCATGATCGAATTACGGACTCCTTGTCTTTATCCTTGTCGCGGTGAGATACATTCACGTCATAACCGTCGCCAGACAAAGTCTTGGCAACGCGTTCGGTCAAAGCCACAGACCGGTGCTGTCCCCCAGTACAACCAATGGCCACTGTTAGGCTGGTTTTCCCTTCCTTTTTATAGCCAGGAAGGTTAAAGGTCAATAGGTCGATAAATTTTTGGAAAAACTGTTCTGTTTCCGGTTGTTGCATGACGTAATCATAGACCGATTCATCTAGGCCAGTCTGGTCTTTCAATTCAGGTAGGTAGTGGGGGTTGGGCAAAAAGCGGACATCCATGACTATATCAGCATCTGTTGGGATGCCGTACTTAAAGCCAAAGGAGACCAGCTCAACCCGGAACAATTTATTTTCGGCAGACTGCCCAAACAATTTTACAAATTTTTCCCGTAATTGTCTAGGGGTCAAATCACTGGTGTCGATAACCACTTGAGATTGCTGGCGAAAACTGGCCAAAGACTGACGTTCTTTTTTGATCCCCTCAATCAAGCGGTCATCATAAGCTAGGGGGTGGGACCGGCGCGATTCCTTATAGCGGTTGATTAATTCTTCATCACTGCAGTCCAAAAAGACCATCCGCTTGACAATATAGGGGGTGTTTTCAATTTTAGCCAGGGAATCCTTCATATGGGAAAAGAAATCTCGCATCCTGAGGTCCATGACCAAGGCCACCTTGGATAAGTGGGCCGATTTCCGGGTCAAGTCCCAAAAGGTGGGCAGGAGCTCAGGGGGCATATTGTCAATGCAATAATAGCCCAAGTCTTCCAGGCATTGGACCGCAACCGTCTTGCCGGCCCCGCTCATTCCTGTAATGATGACTACTTCTATTTGTTCACCCATAAGTGTCTCCTTTCTAGTCAACCATCGCCTTGACCATCATTGGCTTCATACTTAAACCGGCACCCCTTAAGCAAAGTTAACTCTTTAATCCATCAATTGCCGGGCTGCCTGCTCTAAGCGTTCTAATTTGCGGTCCACTTCTAACTTCGACCCATCCGTAGCAGATAAGTAACACTTAATCTTGGGTTCGGTCCCAGAAGGTCGGACTGCTAGCCATGACCCATCTGTCATTTGAAACTTCAACACATTGGACTGAGGCAGGTCAATATCTTCTGTGCCACCTTCAGCCAAGCTTCTTTGGCTAGATAGATAATCTTCCTTAGCCTTGACTTTAAAGCCTGCAAAGTCCTTCAGCGGAATTTGCCGGAATTTTTCCATGATCTGGTCAATCTTGTCTTGCCCCTTCTTCCCTTCTAAACTGAGGGAAAAAACCGTATCTTTAAAGTGGCCATAGTGGTTGTAGAGGTTGAAGAGGGCATCCACCAGTGAAAAATCTTGCAATTTATAATAAAGGGCCATTTCTGCCACTAATACACTGGCTTGGACCGCATCCTTGTCTCTGACAAAGGAGCGGGACAAGTAGCCATTACTTTCTTCAAAGCCAAACATAAAGCTGGTCTCATCAGACTCATTATGGAACTTGATCCGGTCAGCTATATACTTAAAGCCCGTTAAAACAGTCTCTACCCTAGCCCCAAAGGAGTCTGCAATTCGGTCTGGCAAGTCTGAAGACACAATGGACTTAATCACGACGGGGTATTTAGGTAGGAGTTTGTTGTGGAATTGGGCTTTTAAAATATAGTGGGTCAGGAGACTACCGATCTCATTACCAGACAAGACCCGGTAAGACCCTTTAACTGTTTTGACAGCTACACCTAGGCGGTCAGCATCAGGGTCAGAAGCGATCAAAACATCTGCATCCTGCTTGGTCCCCACCTTTATTGCTTCGGCAAAGGCCCCCTCTGTTTCGGGATTGGGGCTTTCCACCGTCGAAAAGTCTGGGTCTGGGTCTTTTTGACTGTCAACATCATAAACATTTTGGAAGCCGGCATTGTAGAGGGCTTTCTTGACCAATTTTTGCCCTGTACCATGAAGGGGGGTGTAGACGATGGTCAAGTCATTGGCATAATCTTCAACCATATCAGGGTTGAGGGTAACTGACCGCATCATTTCCAGGTAAGACTTGTCGACTCTAGGCCCTACTATATTGAGGAGGCCAGCCTGGATTAATTTATCCTTTTGGGCTACTTGGACTGACAAGGGGTCTTGGACCTGGTTGACAAAAGCTGTTAACTGGTCTGCTGCTTGAGGGAGGAGCTGGCCACCATCATCCCCGTAAACCTTGTAACCATTGTAGGCTGGTGGGTTGTGGCTAGCGGTCACCATGATCCCAGCCCGGCATTTAAAATGACGGACCGCAAAGGAAAGTTCAGGGGTGGGGCAAATCGAGTCAAAGACATAACTTTTAATCCCCGACTGGCCCAAGGTCTTGGCTGCCTCAAAAGCAAAGGCTTGGGACTGGTGACGGGAGTCATAGCCGATTGCTACACCCCTTTGCTTGGCATCGTCGAAGCGGTCGAGCAAGTAGCTACTTAACCCCTGGCTGGCTTGACGGACAGTGTAAATGTTCATCCGGTTGGTCCCTGGCCCCATCAAGCCCCGCATGCCAGCAGTTCCAAATTCCAAGGCCTTATAAAAGGCGTCCTCTAGTTGGTCTGAGTCATCTTCTAACTGGTCTAGGTCTGCTTTTAGGTCTGCGTCTAGCTGGTCAAAAGACAGCCAGCTTTGATATGTATCCTTCCAAGTCATTTATATCCTCCCATCTTTTCTATAAAGAGCAAGTCAACTGGCCTGACCCGACCTATTTTCTGGAGCCAGGCCCTTGCTTGCGAATAACAATTTTTTTGGACTATTCACTTTCCTTGATACTTTGGCTAATTTTTTCTTTGGTCAAGGAATCCTTAAATTCCTCTACATAATTAAAGGCTTCATTGCCAGCAACTGCCCCGTCGCCTACTGCAGTGGCTACTTGGCGCAAGACAGTTTGCCGGACATCCCCGATGGCAAAGATACCTGGGACCTTGCTTTCCATTTTTTCGTTCGTAATGACCCAGCCTTGGTCGTCACAAATACCTAGCCCAGCAAAAGCTTGGCTGTTAGGGACTAGGCCAATGTAGATAAAGGTCCCATTGGTGTCTAATTCACTAACTTCTCCAGTCTTGACATTACGGAGGCGGACCTTAGACACACTGTCATCTCCCATGATTTCTTCGACCACAGAGTCCCAAATAAAATCAATCTTGTCATTGTTGAAGGCCCGGTCTTGCAAGACTTTTTGGGCCCGCAATTCATCCCGGCGGTGGATAATAGAGACTTGGTCGGCAAATTGGGTAAGGTAGTTCCCTTCTTCAACCGCAGAGTCTCCTCCGCCGACTACTACAATATCCTTGCCCTTGAAAAAGGCTCCGTCACAAACGGCACAGTAGGAAACCCCCCGGCCGTTAAAGCTTTCTTCACCAGGGACCCCTAATTTTTTATGCTCAGCACCGGTTGCAATAATGACCGCTCTGGCAAAATAAGACTTGCCTGAAGCCTTAATTTCCTTGTAGGAACCATGGTCGATCAGGTCTTGGATATCCCCATATTGGTAGTCGGCCCCAAAATTGAGGGCTCCTTCATACATCTTGCTAGCCAGGTCTGGTCCTGGGATCGACTTGTACCCAGTGTAATTTTCAATTTCAGCCGTATTGATTAACTGGCCTCCTGGTGCTCCTCTTTCAAGGATCAAGGTAGTCATATTAGCTCTTGAAGCATAAAGGGCCGCAGTCATGCCACCAGGTCCTGATCCAGCAACAACAACATCATAGATATTTTCTGAATCCATTCTCGATCTTCGACTCCTTCATTCATTTTCCTCATAGACAGGTTCATGGTTAACTTTATTGGACTGAAAGACTAATCCAAGTTTGCCAAGTAAACAAGCATGTCTTCTGCTTCACTCCGGTAAGGGGAATCCTGGCCTGGTCTTTGGTCCAATAAATTGATAAAAGTCTCTAAGTGCTGCTTGGCTTCCCGGTAATCTTTTAAATAGGAACAATTCACAGCTTGGTAATAATAGAGGTCAGCTTGTAGCTTGCCACTTTTGTCAAGCAAGTCCTGGACCAGGTCGTAAGACTTTTGGAATTCTCCCTGGTGCTGGTAAATTAAGGCAAGCTGGATGGCCCCGTAATGTTCTTCATAGGGGTTGTCAGCTAGGCTGATCCCTCTTTTAAAATACTTAATTCCTTTGTCTAAATCGGACTGGTGGTAGGCATCAAAGGCTCGCTCAAAGTAAAAGGGTGCTGATGGGTTGATACGGATAATCTTATCCTTTGCTTGTGCCATCCAATCCTCCTTCCTGATCAAATACTCCTACTCAACCATTATGATACGCGTCAAAGGTCAGACAAGCAAAAAGTTAAGCTTCTGATTTACCCCTGCGGTTCATTAATGAAGTAATGGCTTGGCCAACTGACAAGTCATCATATAAAATCTGGTAAATGGCTTCTGTGATGGGCATTTCGATCCCCATTTTTTGGGATAGGTCATAGGCGGCCTGGGTGGTGTAGACCCCTTCGACCACCATGCCGATCGAGTCCAAGGCTGACTCTAAGTCTTGACCTTGGCCTAGCAGGCGACCAGCCTGGTAATTTCTTGAATGGGGGCTGGAGCAGGTGACGATTAAGTCCCCTACCCCACTTAAGCCAATAAAGGTAAGGGCTTGGGCCCCAATGGCTTGGCCCAGACGGGAAATTTCGGCCAGGCCACGGGTTATCAAACCGGCCCGGGCATTATCCCCATAGCCGTAACCATCGATGATGCCAGACCCTAAAGCAATAATATTTTTAAGGGCTGCCCCAATCTCTACTCCGATAATATCCGGGTTGGTGTAGACCCTGAAGTAGTCATTGATAAAGAGTTTTTGGGTAAATCTCGCCTGGTCTGGGTTTTCACTGGCTGCCGTAATAGAAGTCAAGTCATGCTTGACCACTTCTTCAGCATGGCTGGGACCTGACAAGGCAACAATGCCTTTAACCAAATCAGCGGGCAACTCCTGGTCTAGGATCTGGGAAATCCGCAGATAACTGCCTCCTTCCAAGCCCTTGGCAGCATGGATAATGGTGACTTCTTTTGTCACTAAGCCAGCCACCTCCTGAGCCACTGGTCGGATAGCTGAAGTAGGAACAACAAATAATAAAATGTCACTATGGCCAACTGCCTCAATTAAGTCACTTGTCGCTCGAATCGAATCAGGTAAGTGTGTATCTTTGAGATAGTGATGGTTGGTCTTTTTTTGGTTAATCTCCTGGGCCTGGTCAGAGCTCCGGGTCCAAAGTAATACATCATGGCCATTTTCGATCAAAACATTGGCCAGGGCTGTTCCCCAAGAGCCGGCACCCAAGACGGTTACCTTTTCTGGTCTTGCTTGGTTAATCACACGAATCGCCCCCTATTGGTCGTAAGATGCTTTTTTCTTGGCAAAGTCAATTTCTGGTTTAACCCCTTCACTGTAGTATGGCGGTCTAGGGTAAAGGTAAAAGCGGCGGTAGAGAATAATCCCAACCCCAAGGAGAACGATAAGGGCTGACAAGACTTGGCTGACACGGAGGGGACCAATGTAGAGGCTGTCTGTCCGCATCCCTTCAATAAAGAAGCGGCCTGTCCCATACCAAATGAGATAGAAGGAAATCAATTCCCCCCGTAGCAAGTTCCCTTTCCGGCGCAGGACTAGGGCGATGATAAAGCCGGTCAGGGTTAGGATAGATTCATAAAGGAAAGTGGGGTGGTGGTAGGCTCCATTAATGTTCATGCCCTCTATGATAAATTCAGGTAGGTATAAGCTTTCCAGAAATTCCCGGGAAACTTCGCCCCCAAAGGCCTCTTGGTTGACAAAGTTACCCCAACGGCCAATAGACTGGGCGATTAATAAGGATGGGGCGACTAGGTCAAAAAGGAGCCAAATGTCCAAATTTTCCTTATGGGCAAACCATAAAATGGTAAAGAAGCCCGCAATAATCCCCCCATAGATGGCCAAGCCACCTTCCCATATAAAGAGGATCCGGATGGGGTCTTGGATATAAGAATCCAACTCAAATAAAACATAATAGATCCGGGCTCCGATAATGCCAAAGGGAATAATCCAAAAGGCTACATCGATAACAATATCACTATCCATGCCTAATTTTTTGGCTTCTCGAGAGGCCAAAAAGACAGCTAGGAGCATGGCCAAGGCTATAATCACCCCGTACCATGCCACTGATATAGGGCCTAATTCAAATGCAATGGGGTCAATAACAGCTAACAATTCCTGCATAGGGTCTCCTTTTCTCTTTCAACAATTATTTCCGGCACTAGCTTATCTAGATGATCTGGATAAGCTTATAGGTCGGTAGAATTCTGTTTCATTAATTCAGTTAGGTTTTGCTGGAAGGTTTCGACGGCATCATAACCCAAGTTCTTAGCCCGGCGATTCATAGCGGCAATTTCAATGATAATAGACAAGTTCCGCCCAACCCGGACTGGTACGGTTACCATGGGGATATCCACATTGAAAAATTTCATCTTCTCCATACTATCCCCGATCCGGTCGTAATGCCTGTTTTCATTCCAAGGCTCCAGGTTGATGACCAAGTCTACCTTCTTGCGGGGCCTAATAGCACCCAGGCCAAATAAATTGACCACATCAATCACCCCGATGCCCCGGATTTCAATTAAATTTCGTAGGATTTCAGGTGGCTCACCAACGATCCGGCTTTCATCAAGCATGTACAAGTCCACCCGGTCATCTGCAATAAGACGGTGCCCCCGTTTGATCAATTCCAAGGCTGTTTCTGACTTGCCAATGCCAGAATCACCAATAATCAAGGTCCCCATCCCGTAAACATCGACTAAGACGCCGTGTTGGGACATGCGGTCAGCCAACTTTTTCTCTAAATAATTGGTCATGTTGGCCATGATCCGGGTAGTCGGCTTGTAACTACCCAGGATAGGAATCCCTTGGCTATTGGCAACTTCCACTAATTCCTCAGGTGGCTTTAGGTCCCTAGAAACCAAGTAGCAAGGGGTCTGGTCGGTAGACAAACGCTTGCAGATAATCTTCCGTTCTTCAGGTGACATTTTCGCCATAAAAGATATTTCGGTCCGGCCCAAGACCTGGACCCTTTCATTGGCATAATAGTTAAAATACCCGGTCAATTCCAATGCTGGTCTCGAAACATCTGTAATCTTAATCTTCCGGTCTAAAAAATCTTGGCCTGAGATCACCCTGGCTGCATTAACACCTTCCACCAGGTCCCCCACTGTCACAAATTTGGTCATTGTATCTTTCCTCCAAGTAAAAGAAAGCTATAGTCCACCTTATCTTACCACATGTAGAAGCTTTTTACATGGGGCTAATTCCAGACCTGGTTCAAAACTAGCTTGGTCTCTTCCTAACCCTTCAAAACCAAACCAGCAAAGCAAAAAGCCCCGGCTCAACCAGGCTTCTAAAGCTGGTCCATTAGCTGTCGCCGGAGCAGTCTTAAAACTTTGCACCAGTCAAATCTTGGCCCTAATAGTAGTAAACAGGCCGTGTAAAGTAAGAATTGACTAGGGAAATAATTAAAGAAAGAAGGAGGGCCAAACCATAGGAGGAAATTGTAAATCCAGACACCAGGGCAGACGTCATGTATAAAATCAAGCCATTGATCAGGAAATAAAAGATTCCAAGGGTTAAGACCGTTATCGGCAGGGAAAGAAGAACTAAAATCGGCTTGACTAAGGTATTTAATATACCAAAAATGACGGCGGCCAAGAGGGCTGTAAAGATAGAATCAATGACAAAGCCCTTAAAAAAGCCAGCCAAGGCCAAAAACATGATTGTGTTCAAAAGAATCCTCTGCCACCATTTCACTAAAAATCACTCCAGTCATCTTCGTCTACTTCTTCCACATCTTCAGCTTGTTTTCGTTCCTTACTTTTGTATCCGCTTCTGTTGACCTTGTCAAATTCTTGTCGAATTTTTTCCCTTCTCTTCCGAAAGGTGACTTCTTCGGGTTCATCCGGCATGATGATGGCTAAGGCAATATAGATCAGAATAAAGGTTCCCATTGACCCGACTGCCAAGACAAAGAAAATCACCCGAACTAAGACAGGGTCAATGCCAAAGTATTCCGCAATCCCCCCTAAAACACCAAAAAGGATTTCATTATCTTTTGATTTTTGTAACTTTTTCACTACTACCACCCTTCCATATGAATTTTACGCTCAAACAAGCGGCGGGTTTCCAATTCATTATTAGTTTAAACTTCTTCTTTTCCTTCAGGTAAAATGCCAAATAAGATAAAGTAGAGAGCGAAAAATGCGCCATTTGTTACAATAGCCAAAATAAAGAAAATCAGGCGGACTAGTTTGGGATTAATAAGCAAGTATTCTCCCTCTCTTCTCCTAAAACTCCAAAGAGGACTTTATCATCTTGAAACCGCCTCAACTTCTTCGCTGCAGACACCCTCTCTTGTCTTGCCAGTCAAGAGGTCAGGCTGTTTCCCTTTGAAAAGAAAGGGGCAACTTAATCAGTCGGTTTGACCCAAGTCTTGTTTTGACTAGAGCTTATTCAGAATCTTTTAGCAAAATATTTCCTTGGGTTGTTTTGGCCTTAACCCGGATGGCTTGTCCTTGACCAAGCCGGCTAAAGGTGACGGAAGAGTCCTTACCGTCACTGGCTTCTATCTTGGTTTGGCTGAGCCGGCTGTAGACTTTACCAAAGTTGGACTTGCCTTCTACCTCTAAGTCTTTATCTAGGGGAAGGGCAATTTTAACATCCCCATAAACAGTGGAGGTATCCACCTGGACTGGACTTGGACCGTACAAACTTAGGCGTATATCACCAAGAGTTGTTGCCAAGCTGGAGGAAGCAAGCCGGCCATCCGCCTTGATATCCCCATTAACAGAGGAAATGATTAAGTCTTGCAAGTCGCTATCCAAGACCTTGATGTCCCCAGATGTCCCCTTGACCTCCACCATAGAGGCCTTAACTTGGTCTAGGCTAATGTCCCCCTTAGTTGCTTTAAGGTAGAGGTCACTAAAGGTTAAGTCCTTCAAGCTTAGGTCTCCATTTAAAACATTGACTGACAAGTAGTCATAACTGCCTTCGGGAAGGGTGATTTGAATATCAGCCTGGACCCTTTTGTTGGGGATGTGTAGTTTCAAGGAATCTTCTGTCAGCCGGTAGGTCGACCGTTTTTCAAAGGCCTCTTCTAGTGAGCTGTTAAATTTACCAAACATGGTGATAGAGGCTTTTATCTCGATATGCGCTACCGGACCTTCTTGGATCACTAGGTCCCCATTGGCATTTTTAATATCAAAAATAGTTGGCTGGCTATCCTCAATTTGCCACTCCTTGTTAAAAGAGTTGGAAACAAGGTTGAAGACTCTGAGGTCTGGTTTATGCCATTCAAAATGGTCCAAAAAGTCTTTGGAACTGCCTACGATATCCTTGACTACCTTATTAATGTTTTCACCCGCTTGGTTGACCTTTTTACTGGTTTCTTCTTTCCAGTCCTCAGAAAATTGGAACTGGTCCTTTAAATTTTCCAGTTGGTCGGTAAACCACTGGGAATCACTGCCGTCAACTTCCTTGACCAAACTGTCCCGTTCTTTAACCAAACGAGCAATTTCCTTAGATAAAGCTACTAACTGGCTTCTTAATTCCTTGATTTCAGCCTGCTTGTCTTGGGAAATAACTTCCTGGTCTTGGATATGGCTTTCTAGGTCTTTAATTTCCTCATTAATCTGGTCTAATTCTTTGGAATTATCCACTTCATCTAGGTCTTTGATCAAATCTTTTTCGACATGTAAGTCTTTAAAATCTTGTCGCAAATTTTTTAGCAGGTCTTCTTCCTGGTTTGCCTCTGCTTCTTCTAATTCAGCTTGCAAGTCGCTTAAGTCAGACTCAAGTTCCTGGATTTGATCGTTTAAACTGTCGATCCGTTCTGACTTGACCAGCATGTCACTGGCCGCCGCTTCAATACCTGCTTCAGCTTCTTCCTTGCTTCCACTGCTTGCAAAGTCTCTATTGGCGGATTTTTCCCCTTCTTTTCGAGCCAAACCTTCGATTAAGTCCAAAGCTTCTTTAGTTGTCAATACACCCGCTTTAACAAGTTCAATAATCCGGTCTTTTTCAGTCATTTTATTCCCTCCTGGTTGGGCTTTTAACTGGCTTCTTTACTTAGACCTATTATCTAACAGAACGACAGCTTTGTCATAGGTCTTTTGACTGATTCTCTTTTGCTGGATTATGCAAAGCTTATGGAATTTTTGGGAAAGTTTGGCTAAAGAAAGGGCTAATCTTATTACTTCTTAGCTGCCTGCATCCGGGCCAAGTCTCGGTCTAAGATAGCCTTGAGATAGTGACCAGTATAACTATCTTCAACCTGGGCAATTTCTTCGGGAGTCCCAGTTGCGATAACCTGGCCACCTCCAGCACCGCCTTCTGGTCCTAAGTCAATAATGTAGTCGGCCACCTTGATCACGTCCAGGTTGTGTTCAATAATCACAACAGTATTGCCTGCATCCACTAAGCGCTGCAGGACGGTCAAAAGCCGGGCAATGTCGTCGGTATGAAGACCAGTTGTTGGTTCATCCAATATATAAAAGTTGTGGCCGTTTTGACGTTTTTGAAGTTCAGAAGCCAGCTTCATCCGCTGAGCCTCGCCACCAGAAAGAGTTGGGGCAGGTTGGCCTAGGGTAATATAGCCCAAGCCAACATCGATAATAGTATCAAGTTTACGTTTAATTTTGGGAATAGCTTCAAAAAATTCAGCCGCATCCGCTACAGTCATGTCCAAGACTTGGGAGATATTTTTTCCCTTGTATTCCACTTCCAGGGTTTCGGAGTTATACCGAGTCCCCTTGCAGACCTCACAAGGAACGTAGACGTCCGGTAAGAAGTGCATTTCGATGGTCAAAATCCCGTCACCCTTGCAGGCTTCACAACGGCCACCTTTCACATTAAAGGAAAACCGGCCCTTATTGTAACCACGAACCTTGGCTTCATTAGTGGAAGCAAAGAGGTCCCGGATGTCATCAAAGACACTGGTGTAGGTAGCTGGGTTTGACCGGGGAGTCCGGCCAATAGGGGACTGGTCAATGTCAACCACCTTGTCAATTCCCTCGTAACCAGACACCTGGTCAACCTTACCGATCCTTTCCTTAGACCGACCCACTGCCCTAGCTAAGGCAGATTTTAAGACACCGTTGACCAGGGAAGACTTGCCTGAACCGGATACACCAGTAACCAGGTTCAAGCGACCCAAAGGAAAGTCAACATCGATCCCTTTTAAATTATTTTCCCTAGCCCCTCTGACAGCAATAGCTCCTTGGTCAGCCGTCCGCCGCTTTTTGGGGATGGGAATAAATTTCTTGCCAGACAAGTATTGGCCGGTGATAGAATTTTGGTTTTGGGCAACCAGGTCGGGGCGGTCGTTGGCGATGACTTCCCCGCCCTGGTCTCCTGCACCTGGGCCAATGTCAATCAAGCGGTCAGCCGCTAACATTGTATCTTCATCGTGTTCTACCACAATCAAGGTATTGCCTAGGTCTCGCATGCTTTTGAGGGAGTCAATCAAACGGTTGTTATCCCTTTGGTGGAGGCCGATGGATGGTTCATCCAGTATATAGAGGACCCCTGACAAGTTAGACCCGATTTGGGTGGCCAGGCGGATTCGCTGGGCTTCCCCACCTGACAAGGTGCCGGCGCTTCGGGACAGGGTCAAGTAGTCCAAGCCGACATTTTTTAGGAAAGATAGCCGGTCCTTAATTTCCTTGCAGATGGGCTGGGCAATTTCCCTGTCCTGGTCTCCTAGGTCAAGCTGGTCAAAAAAGTCTAACGCCTGGTCAATGGACAGCCGGCTGACTTCGCCAAAATCCGCTTCATCAATCTTGACACTGAGGGCTTGGGGGTTGAGTCGCTTACCCTGGCAACTTGGGCAAACCTTCTCCGTCATGTATTCTCCCATGACACGGCGGGTAAAATTACTGGACGTTTCAAAGTAACGGCGGGAGACATTGTTGACGACCCCTTCAAAGGACATGGTGGTCTCCCTTACCTTACCGGTCTGATTCTGGTAAACAAAGGTGAATTCCTCATCCCCTGACCCATACAAGACCATGTTTTTATCTTGATCAGGCAAGTCTTGGTAGGGAATGTTCATATCAATACTAAAAGCTTGGCAAAACTGGTCCAACATGGAAGGGTAGTAATTAGAAGAAATGGGATTCCAAGGAGCCAAAGCACCTTCCTTCAAGGTCTTGGTTTGGTCTGGAATGACCAGGTCCAAGTTAACCTCCAACTTGGTCCCAATACCTTCACAGTCGGGACAGGACCCAAAAGGAGCATTAAAAGAAAACAAGCGGGGTTCTAAATCCGGCACTGTAAAGCCACAGATTGGGCATGAATGGTGCTCAGAAAAGACCATTTCTTCCCCATCGATAACGTCTACAATGGCCTGGCCGTCTGCTAGCTTGAGGGCTGTTTCCATGGAGTCAAACAAGCGGGACCGGATGCCTTCTTTGACCACAATTCGGTCAACTACGACCGAGATATCATGTTTTTTATTTTTATTTAATTCGATCTCGTCGCCAATATCATACATGTCTCCGTCCACAATCACCCTGACATAACCGCTAGACTTGACCTGGCTCAGGACCTTTTTGTGCTGGCCTTTTTTGCCTCTAACAAGAGGGGACAAGACTTGGATTTTAGTCCGGTCAGGTAGGTCTAAAATGCTGTCTACCATCTGGTCTACCGATTGACTAGTGATGGGGTAACCATCATTGGGGCAAATGGGTTGGCCAACCCGAGCAAAAAGCAGTCGTAAGTAGTCATTAATCTCTGTAACCGTTCCAACGGTTGACCGAGGGTTGTTGTTGGTTGTTTTTTGGTCAATAGAAATGGCTGGACTCAGGCCGTCGATACTATCGACATCAGGTTTGTCCATCTGACCTAAAAACTGTCTGGCATAGGCCGAAAGAGACTCAACATACCGTCTTTGCCCTTCAGCATAAAGGGTATCAAAGGCTAAAGAACTTTTGCCAGACCCAGACAAGCCGGTCACGACGACAAACTCATCTCTCGGAATAGTGACATCGATATTTTTTAAGTTATGGGACCGAGCCCCACGGACAACGATTTTATCATTTGCCATTCAAACTGCTCCATTCTGTAAGCTTTATTATATTCTTTGCTTCAATAGAAAAAGGGCTGAAAAATCTAGCCCTCCTCCTCTTTTAGGATGCAACAAGGTCATCTTTCACATCCCTATTATAACATAACCATATTATAAGAACATACGTTCAAGTTCAAGTCAAGCTGGCCGGTCCATCATGAGTCCCGGAGCATGGCATCTGAAATTTCTTGCAGCTTAGCCTGGTTGGTGAATTCACCCTGAAGTAGGTCAGGCAAGATTTCTTCGATAAAGTACTGGACGCTGACCAAGTCTTTGAACTCCAAGATGGTGGCCAAGGATTCCTGGTAAATATCGGTAAAAAGGTCTTCTGGATTCCCTTTTTGGATCTCACCAAAGGACTCATAGAGGAGGTCAATTTTATCTGCTACCGATAAAATTTGTCCTTCCAAGCTGTCGTCCTTAGCTTCTCTCAACCGTTTTTTGTAAACCTCCTGAAAGCGTTCAGGAATTTCTTCGGCGATAAAATGCAGGGTCATCTTCTCCTCGACTTCAGCCAATCTTTGTCTAAGATTGGGATCAGCATACTTGACCGGGGTTTTGATATCTCCGATAAAGATTTCAGCATAGTCATGGTTGAGAGCTTTTTCATAGAGGACTTGCCAATTAATATCCCTGCCCTCTTGTTCTTCAACTGTACCCAAGAACTGGGCAATCTTGGTCACCTTAAAGGAGTGCTCGGCAACCGAGTGTTCTTCAAATTTAAACTTCCCCGGGCAACGGTAGATTTTTTCCAGGTCTGATAGGCTTTTAAAATAGGCGTGCATTCCCATGGGCATCACTTCTTTCTAATTTTATCTATCCTAGCAGGTTTTGGCGTAAAGGGCAAAAATTTTAAATATGACAAAAGCAGGATAGTCGCCTATCCTGCTCCATCTTGATCTTGCTTCATGACCAAGTCTTACTCTTCAAAATTTTCATAGTCATGGCTGATATTTAATTCCTTGATTTTACCGGTTTCGTGGTAAACAATCCACTCAGCAATATTGGTGATGTAGTCACCAATCCGCTCAATGGATGAACCAACTAGGGTGTAGTCGGTCGCTCCGAATGCTAGTTCAGGATCATCCACGACCCGTTTGACACTTTTTCGCTTCAGGTTATCTGTTATCTCATCGATTTCATCGTCGCGTTCATCAAAGTGAAGGGCTGCCTTGGTGTCCATCTCTACAAAGGCTTGAAGAACATCTTGACCCATAACTTTAATTTTTTCGCCAGCTTCAGCAATCATACCTTCAATTTCTTCAGACCGTTTGGATCCTTTAATCCGAATAGTGGCTTTGGCAATATTAACGGCGTGGTCGCCCATCCGTTCCAAGTCAGCTGATGCTTTCAAAATAGTAATGATGGTCCGCAAGTCAGCGGTCACCGGTTGTTGGAGGGCGATAATCTCAATACATTTCCCTTCTAGTTCAACTTCCAGTTGGTTGACACGGTCATCGTTTTCAATCACTTCTTTGGCTAATTTCTTGTCATGGTTGATGAAGGCCTTAATTGATTTATAGATGGCTTCATTAACTAGGTTACCCAATTGTGAAAAAGATCGATTCAACTCATTCAGTTCTTTGTCAAATGCAACTCTCATCTTTTACCCTCTTTCTAGTTTTTTTGATTATACAGGAAATAAGCTGATATTCAAGTATAGCGGATGCTAGGCGAAAGTCAAGTCTTTAACCAAATCGACCGGAAATGTAATTTTCTGTTCTTTCTTCACTTGGATTGGTAAAGAGTGTCTTAGTTTCGTCTTGCTCAATAATCCGGCCTTGGTAGAAAAAGGCAGTCCGGTCAGAAACACGAGAGGCTTGTTGCATATTGTGAGTAACCATGACAATAGTGTATTGTCTTTTCAATTCTTCGACTAGGTCTTCAATTTTAGAAGTAGAGATAGGGTCCAAAGCACTGGTTGGTTCGTCCATCAAGAGGACATCGGGTTCATTGGCAATCGCACGGGCAATACAGATCCGTTGTTGCTGACCACCAGAAATGGAAAGAGCGTTTCGGTCTAAGTGGTCTTTGACCTCGTCCCAAATGGCCGCTTGCTTCAAAGAAGTTTCGACAATTTCATCTAATTTAGACTTGTCTTTAATGCCGTGGGTTCTTGGACCATAAGCAATGTTGTCATAGATACTTTTAGGGAAGGGGTTAGGGTGTTGGAAGACCATCCCAACTTGCTTCCGGAGTTCAGTCAGGTCAATCCCCTTAGCATAGATATCCTTGCCGTCTAAGCGGATATCCCCTTCGATGCGGCAGTCTGGAACTAGGTCGTTCATCCGGTTCAAGGACTTAATGAGGGTTGATTTCCCACAACCAGACGGGCCAATAAAAGCAGTTACTTCGTTTTCGTAAACATCTAAATCCACTGAGTGCAAGGCTTGGAAATCACCGTAGTACAAATCCATGTTTTCAACTTGCATTTTAATATTTTTTTCAGACATTATTTGCCTCCCGTAGCTAATTTATTACTGACTAAGGTTGATAGACCGTTTAAGATTAAGACGAGGATAAAGAGGACAACGGCGGTTGCATAAGCTTCATTAACATACTGGCCTTCACTGGATAGGACATACATGTGGACAGCCATGGTCCGGCCTGAACTGGTCAAACTGGTTGGAATGTTGGTTGAAGACCCTAGGGTGTAAATCAAGGCAGCTGATTCACCGACCACCCGACCCATGGCCAAGATGACACCAGATAGGATCCCTGGCATGGCCACTGGTAGAACAACAGTAAAGATGGTTCTTAACTTACCAGCCCCCAAACCATAACTTGCTTCACGAAGTCCTCTTGGAACACCCATGAGGGCTTCTTCAGTTGCTCGGATAATCAAAGGCAAGATCATAATGGTAACCGTTAAGATACCAGAAGAAATAGAGAAAGAGAGGCCGAGGAAGGTGACGAAGAACAAGAAACCAAAAAGACCGTAGACAATGGATGGGACGGCCGCCAGCATGTCAGTTGCCATACTAATCAATTTGACAATAGGGTTGGACCGGTCGGCATATTCAACTAAGTAAAATCCTGTAAAGACACCAATTGGGGTTGCGATACCCAGTGTACCGATAACAGTATACAAGGTTGTAATAATGGCAGGCATCATAGACACGTTCTCAGTGGTATAGTTCAGTCTAAACATGTCCAAATTTAGAGCAGGTATACCATTAATTAAGATAAAACCGATGATGTAAAGCAGAACACCAAAGGTAATAAGTGCAGCTAAGTAGACAATTCCACGAATCACATGTTTGGATTGCATTATTGATTATCCCCCTTATTCTTAATGACGAGGAAGCTACCATTGATAATGAAGATAAAGACAAACAAGACAACTGCTGTCGCAATCAAGGCTTCCCGGTGCTCTCCTGTAGCGTAGCCCATCTCCAAGACAATATTAATGGTCAAGGTTCTCATCCCTTGCAGTAAGCCACCTGGCATAATCGGTTGGTTTCCAGCTACAAGAACAACGGCCATGGTTTCACCGATTGCCCGGCCAATACCCAAGACGACAGAGGACAAGACACCTGATTTGGCTGCAGGTACGAGGACGTTCATAACCGACCGTTCATGAGAAGCCCCCATGGCAATGGAGGCTGAATAGTAAGTACGTGGAACAGTCTTCAAGGCAGATTCGGACAGTTCAATGATGGTAGGTAAAATCATAATGGAAAGAATTAAAATGGCTGACAACATGCTGTAACCATTTCCGCCGAAGTTTTCCCGGACAGCTGGGACCAATAGTCTCAAGGCAAAGAAACCCATGACAATGGATGGAATGGAGGCCATCAGGGTAACAGCCGGTTTCAAGACCTTGTAAAGCCAGTCTGGGCAAAACTCTGCCATAAAGATGGCGGTTAAAACACCAACTGGGACACCCAAGATAGCCGCTCCAAGAGTAGCAAAAATGGAACCTGTTATCATCGGTAAGAGACCATACATGGGTGGATTATTCGACGGACGCCATTCGGTCCCAAAAATAAAGTCAAAAAAACCATAACGGAACATAATCGGAAGCCCGTTGGCAAAAATAAAGTAAATAATAGTCAATAAAGCAATGATGGACATCAATGCAGACACAAGGAAAACGCCTTGCATGACCTTTTCACCTGGCTTATTCATTTGTTCATCCCTTTCTTTTTGTTACTTTCGTTATATTAATTAACCAATAAAAGGGGCTTGAAGTTTCCATCCAAGCCCTTTTATCTTGTAGTCTATGCTTTTAGGCTACTACTTCTTATTCAAATTCTTCCCAAGTTGTGGTTTCGTTAAGGTAAATTGACTGCAACTGGTCAATTGTAATGTCATCAACTGGGTTTTCTGGGTTTACAATGACAGCAATACCGTCAATGGCAATGGATTCTACGCCACCAAGGTCAGCTTCTTCTTCTTCAGTAATGTCACGAGAAGACATACCAATATCAGCAGTACCGTCAATAGCAGCTGTAACACCAGCGCTTGAACCAGTAGAAGCAATGTCAAAAGTAACATCAGGGTTCACAGCATTGTATTCTTCAGTTAATTTTTCAATTAGAGGTGTAACAGAGGTTGATCCGTTAATTTGAACTTCACCTGAAACGTCGCCACCAGTAAATTCTTCTGCTCCATCGTCCACAGGAACTTCACCGTTTTCCTCAACAACTGCTTGTCCTTCAGCAGATAATACAAAGTCTAGGAAGTCTTGTGCTTGTTCGGAAAGATCTTCTCCGTATACAAGGTTGAAGTCACGAGCAATTTCGTAGTCACCAGCTTTGATGTTTTCTGGAGTTGGTTCAACTCCTTCAACTTGTAAGGCCTTCACGTCGTCGTTACCTTGAATAGCACCAACGGAAACGTAGCCAAGAGCGTAAAGGTCTTCTTGTACACCGGTGATGACAGCGTTCGTACCATCTTGGACTGTGATGGATTGGTCAATTTGGTCATTACCATCTTCATCTTCTAGTCCAACGATTTCAACAAAGGCTGAACGAGTACCGGACCCATCTTCACGAGTTGAAGCGTTAAGTGTGCTTGAGTAGTCAAAGTCACCGGCTGCTTGGTCGCCAGCTTCTTCTTCACCATCAGCTTCTTCGTCGCCGCCTTCTTCTTCACCTGCTTGGTCGTCACTAGATTCTTCGCCAGCGTCGTCAGCAGGAGCAGCTTCTTCAGTTTGGTCGTCTTGCGCTTCGTCTTGCGCTTCTTGGTCACATGCCGCTAAAATTAGCGAAACACTGAGTACTGACATCCATTTTGTTGCTTTTTTCAAAGTCATACGTCATAACTCTCCTTCAAAATTGAATTTTGATGGACCATTCTGTCCTTACTCCCTATAATACTGAAGAATTGTTGATAGTAAATCAAGTTAGTGTATAGACTGTGTAAAGGAATGTAAAGATAATGTAAATTTTAATGACTAGCTTAGTTTGATGCCTGACATGTCCGGGTCTTTCTCATCTTGGTAAAAGGGGAGGTAAAGGTAGAAGGCTGACCCTTGGCCTAGTTGACTTTCCACTTGGATCCGGCCTTCCATACCCTCGACTAGCCATTTAACAATGGATAGACCTAGACCTGTCCCACCAGCATTTCGGCTTCTTGCCTTGTCCACCCGGTAGAAGCGCTCAAATATCCTAGCCTGGTCTTTCTCTGGAATACCAATCCCATCATCCGCTATTTTAATAACAGCCTCATTGTTTTCTTGATAAATTTCTGTTTCCACATGACCTTGTTCTGGGGTATAGGTAATAGCATTGCCAATCAAGTTCATCGCCACCTGCTTCAGCTCGTCTTGGTTGACTAAAACTTGAACCTTGTCTTTGACATGTAGGTTCAAGCTAATCTGCTTACTTTCAGCTTTTTGCTGTAAAACC
The DNA here is from genome assembly GCF_000315445.1 of Alloiococcus otitis ATCC 51267. GTDB lineage: Bacteria > Bacillota > Bacilli > Lactobacillales > Carnobacteriaceae_A > Alloiococcus > Alloiococcus otitis. Next base: position 120,255 of record NZ_JH992960.1, on the reverse strand, counting down.
TGCATGACATCGGCAATAACCTGGTCGACGGCAACTGGACTCACCCCTTGCTGGCTTGGTCTTTGCTCTAGCCGGGATAATTGCAAAATATCTTGGACCATGGAATCCAAACGAGTAGATTCTTTGAGCATAATCTCTAGAAATTCGACTAAAAGATCTCTATCCTCCATAGCCCCGTCCAGTAGGGTCTCACTGAATCCTTTTAAAGCCGTAATAGGGGTCCGGAGTTCATGAGAGGCATTAGCTACAAAGTCAGTCCGAACCTGTTCTAGTCGTTTGATTTCAGTAATATCGTAAAAGAGAAGGACATAATCATTCTTTTCTTCTTCTTCCCTAATCGGGACAACATTTACGTCTAGTGTTTTTTCGTTTTGTAAGTAAAGGATAATTTCTTTATTTTGGGCCCTATTTTTCCGGATAGCCTTCTCCACCAATTGGATAATATCCGAACTATGGATAATATCACTGTAGACCCGGCCAATATTGCCATAAATATTGACCCCTAAAATTTCATTGGCCATGGGGTTGCAAACCGTAATTTCCCGATTTTCATTAATCAAGATGACCCCGACCACTAAGTTTTCTAACAGTTTGGTCAGTTGCTGGTCATTGTGCTTGATGGCATTGAACTGGGCTTTAAGGTTTTCGGCTAGGTCATTGATGGAGTCCCCTAATTCGTTGATATCGGAATAAGAAGACAAGGTGTAGCGGGCCTCGTAATTCTTATTGGCTAATTCATGGGTGACAGACTTGATTTCATCAATGGGCTTGCCAATCTTGTTGGTCCAATAATAGGTCATAAAGATAGTAATCAAAATAAGGATCAATAAGGAAATGGCTAGTAAACTAGATAGGAAAACCACAATTTGGTTTAAGTTATCGACGGTATTGGATATCCGAACAACTCCCAGCAAGTTACCCTCTTGGTCCGTGATTGCTTGAGCGGCATAGTACATGGACTGGTCGGTGGACATGCTTTGCCGGCTTGCCGTTTCAATTTGGCCGGACTGGACAGCCTCCATAAATTCTTCCCGATTAGCATGGTTTTCGGCCTGGTTTTCATCGACCTCTGTATCAAAGAGGACCTGGCCATCTGCATCCATCAGGGATATACGCTCCTGAAAGTAGTCCGACACTGCTTCAATCTGGTCTTGTAAGTCCCTCTCCGACTCTTTGGCAGTTGGGTTCCGGTCAATGCTATCAACTAGGACCTGCATTTGACCCTGGATCATCTCTTCTTGTTGGTTGGTAAACTGCCGGTGAGCCAAAAAGGCAAAGGAAACCAAGAGAGCAATGGACAAGATGGTGTTAACCAGGACAAAGTAGCCCACCATTCTTTTTCTTAACTGTTTCATCTAGGGGCCTCGAATTTGTAGCCAAAGCCTCTAGCCGTTTTAATGTATTGGGGATTTTTGGTATCTTCCTCTATTTTTTCACGGAGGTGGCTAATGTGAACATCGACAATCCGAGTTTCCCCTGTAAAATCGTAATTCCAAATAGCATTAAGGAGTTGCTCCCGGCTTAAAATCCGGCTTTGACGTTTGGCTAGGTAAAGTAGGAGGTCAAATTCTTTAGGGGTTAGGAGGATTTCTTGGCCTTTAACCCGAACCTTAAATTCGACCGGGTTAATCTCAATATCCCCGACTGTAATCAGTTTATTAGCAGAGACCTGGCTAGTGGTATTGTCAGATTCAACTGCCTTGTCATACCGTCTAAAGACAGCCTTCATCCGGGCAATGACTTCTCTGGGACTAAAGGGCTTGGTCATATAGTCATCAGCCCCGATCTCCAAGCCTATTATTTTATCCACTTCCGAATCTTTGGCTGTCAGCATGATAATGGGTGTGTCAACCTTCTCCCCACGCAACTGCCGGCAAACATCAATCCCATCCATGGATGGGAGCATCAAGTCCAAGATAATCATGTCGAAATCATTGGCTAAGGCTAGTTGGTAGCCTTCCCGACCATCTAGGGCGGTTTCCGTTGCAAAGCCTTCCTGCTCAATATTGTAACTTAAGAGTTTAGCAATTGAGCTTTCATCTTCAATTATTAAAACTTTCTTCATCATATATCCCTTCCTTGTCCTCTAACTTTTACATTAACCAGTCTGGGTCAGGCCAATCCCAACTCAGCCTAAGCATAACTTGGTTAATGATTAGTTTAATCAACCATATAGTAACACACTTTTTACGAAAAGCTATCACTCTTAACATAAGCTATACATTCTTGTATTATTCTTTAAACAAAAAATGATCCTGTCTGGCAATGAAGAATCCAAAGTTGGAACATTCATAGTCTTAGGTGTCCAAAAATAACCCTGGCCAGTGGAAAAGCATCACTATAAAAAAGCCAGGAAACTCTTTTTGAATTTCCTAGCTTTTAAGCTTAACTTTTAAATTTTTAAGAAACGGCGGATGGATAGTAATGAACCAAGACTGCCAATCACCACACCGATAGCAACCAAGACCCCAAGTAGGCCATACAAGAAGGGGTCGGGTGCTAAGAGGGCAAAGCTGGTTTGCGACAAGAGGGTCATCAAGCGGTCAAAGCCGTTAATGTAAATATAGGCAATGACAGCTGATGAAATTAGGGACCCCACTAAACCGATAATGGCACCTTCAAACAGGAAGGGCCAGCGAATGAAGGAGTTTTTAGCCCCGACTAGGCGCATGATTTCAATTTCCGTACTGCGGGAGAAAATGGCAATCCGAATGGTGTTGGATATTAAAAAGACGGCTGTAAAGATTAAAACGCCGATAACCACAAAACCTACATTCCGCATGGTCCGGGTCAAGCTGAAGAGTCGGTCAGCTTCAGCGCCTCCATAATTAACATCTTGGACAAAGTTAAAGTCTTCGATTTCACCAGCCAAGGCCTGGGTGGCTTCAGGACTAGTTGCGTGGACTATAAAAACATCATAAAGCGGGTTGTCATCCCCTTCTAAGAGGTCAAAGTCCTCACCGTAAACTCCAATAATGTTGTCCAACTCTTCATGGCGACTAGAGTAGGTCATGTCTGCCACATTATCCAAAGCCATGATCTTATCCCACAAAGCCTCCTGGTCGTCTTGGTCAGCCGCCAGGTCAATTGACACTCGGATATTCACATCATCTTCAATATCACTGGCCAACTTGTTCAAGTTTAAGACAGAGGCAAGCAAGGATCCCACCAAAAAGAGGGTGATGGCCACTGCCGCAATCGCGGCGACCGTCATCCAGCCATTCCGGCGCAGACTACGGAAGGCTTCTCCAATGTGACCAAAAAAAGTTCTAAACTTGGTAACCATACTCACCCTCCATTTCATCTCTGGCAATCCGGCCACTTTCAATGGCAATCACCCGGTGTTTGGCCTGGTTAACAATTTCTTGGTGGTGGGTCGCCATAATAACCGTAGTGCCTAAGCGGTTTACCTCCTCCAAGACTTGCAAGACCTCCCAGGAAGTATCTGGGTCCAAGTTACCGGTGGGTTCGTCGGCGATCAAAATCTTAGGGGTGTTGGCAATGGCCCGGGCGATGGCCACCCGCTGCTGCTCCCCACCAGAGATTTGGTCTGGGAACATTTTTTCTTTGTGCTTCAAGCCCACCAGGTCCAAAACTTGGTTGACCCGCTGCTGGATGACCCTAGGTTTTTGCTCAACCACCTTCATGGCATAGGCAACATTTTCATAGACGGTCAAGCGGGGGAGGAGTTTGAAGTCCTGAAAAACAACGCCGACTTCCCGTCTGAGGTTGGGGATATATTTTTTCTTCATTTTGCCGGTATCGTAATCATTAACCTGGACCTTCCCCCTAGTCGGAGCCTCCTCACGATAAATCAACTTGATAAAGGTAGACTTACCTGCCCCGGAGGGACCAACCAAGTAGACAAATTCCCCTTGGTCGATTTGGACCGACAACTTATTTAAAGCTGTAATCCCGTTATCGTATTTTTTATAAACGTTTTCCATTCTTATCATGCTATTCACCTATTCACTTTTCACTGGACTAAACTTGGCTAGCTCTTTCAGTGTAATATATCAATATGTTAAGGCGATTACAATATTATTTCAATCATAAATCAATTTGTGACCGCAAATAGGCTTCAATAAAGGGATCCAGGTCACCGTCCATCACTGCATCCGGGTTGCCAGACTCCAACTTGGTCCGGTGGTCTTTAACCATGGAGTATGGGTGGAAAACATAAGACCGGATTTGCGACCCCCAGCCAATTTCCTTCTGATCGCCTCTGGCCTGAGCCATTTCAGCTTCTTTTTCCTCTACTTGTTTTTGGTAAAGCTTAGATTTTAGCATGGTCATGGCTTGCTCGCGGTTTTGGAGTTGCGACCGGCCAGCTTGGCTCTGGACCACAAACCCTGTAGGTTGGTGGGTTATCCGGACAGCTGAATCTGTTTTGTTAACGTGCTGTCCCCCTGCCCCACTGGCCCGGTAGGTATCAATTCGAATATCTTCCGGCTTGACTTCAACCTCGATATCCTGGTCCAATTCTGGGGTCACTTCGCAAGAGACGAAAGAGGTGTGACGCCGTCCCGATGAGTCAAATGGAGAGATCCGGACTAAGCGATGGACACCCTTTTCTGCTTTCAGTAAACCATAGGCATTGGTCCCCTTGACTAAGAGGGAGACACTCTTAATACCTGCTTCGTCCCCTGCTTGGTAGTCTAGGACTTGATACTGGAAGCCTTTGCTGTCAATCCACCGGGTGTACATCCGGTAGAGCATCTGGCCCCAATCTTGCGACTCAGTCCCCCCTGCCCCAGGGTGGAGTTCTAAGATGGCGTTGTTGCCATCATATTCCTCATTAAGGAGGAGGCTAATTTCTAACTCATCTAACCGGTCATGAGCCTTTTGCAGGTTGGCTTCCAATTCAGCCAAGAGGTCTTGGTCCTCCCCTTCTTCTAGCATGGCTAGGATGGTTTCGTTTTCCTCGACCAAGCCTTGGACGGACTGGAATAAATTAACCTTCTCCTTCAATTGGTTACTCTGGTCAATAACTTCTTTGGCCTTGTCAGGATCATCCCAAAAGTCAGGCTGGGTCATGATTTCCTGGGCCTCTGCTAGGTCTGCCTGAATTTTTTCCAGGTCAAAGAGACCCCCTATACTTGGCTAGTGTTTGTCGCATTGTTTGTAAATCTTGTTCTATTTCAAATCGTTCCATTTTTACCTCCAAAAAAAAGAAAAGCAGGTGGCCTTGCCCCTGCTTTTACCGTTTTCCTGAACTTATCCCGTGACGGTATTGGTTTCGTCGTCATGGGAGTATTCATAGTCATCTTTCTTAGCCGGTCTTTTAGCTTTCTTACCCTTGCCGTCCGCACTAGCTTGTTCCCGCTGTAAGTTTTGTCTGATTTCAGACTTCATCAATAGGCGGGTGATTTCGTATTCAATTTCACCGATCATCTCTTCAAAGAGGCGGGCACCTTCTTGCTGGTATTCAGTCAAGGGATTGAACTGGCCGTAAGACCGGAGGCCAATCCCCTGTCGGAGTTGGTCCATCTCATCAATATGGTTGGTCCATTTGCGGTCAACCACACGTAGGGTGACAACTTTCTCGAATTCCAAGACTTGCTCTTCTCCATTAAATTGACTGATTTTTTCCTGGTAAGCTTCAGTAGTCAACTGGTTGAGATAGTCTCTGATGCCTTCCCGGTCCCGTCCATACAAGTCTTCCTTGGAAATGGAATCAGCCGGCAATAAAACTTGGTGGGCAAAATCAACTAACTGGTCTAAGTCCCATTTTGAGGAGTCATCGCTTTGGGTATTAATATTCACAGCCCCATCGATGGTACGACGGATAATTGGATTGACAACGTAAGAAAGAGAATCCTCTTCCATAATGACTTCTTGGCGTTGGGCGTAAATAACTTCCCGCTGTTCCCGCATAACATCATCATATTTCAAGACATTTCGACGGGTATCGTAGTTGTTCCCTTCCACCCTTTTTTGGGCTGATTCTACCTGGCGGGAGATCATCCGACTTTGGATCACTGCATCGTCACCAGAAATTTTCAGTTGCTCTAAAACAGACTGGATCCGCTCAGACCCAAACCGTCGCATGAGGTCATCTTCTAAGGACAAGTAAAATTGAGAAACACCCGGGTCCCCTTGCCGGCCTGACCGACCACGCAACTGGTTGTCAATCCGACGTGATTCGTGGCGTTCCGTCCCGATAACGGCTAGCCCACCCAGTTCTTTGACACCAGGGCCTAACTTGATATCAGTCCCCCGTCCAGCCATGTTGGTGGCGATGGTCACTGCACCAGGTTGACCAGCATTAACAATAATATCTGCTTCTTTAAAGTGGTTTTTGGCATTCAAAATTTCATGGGGGACGTCTAGTTCTTGCAGGTAGCGGGAGATAACTTCAGATGTTTCCACCGCTACGGTCCCAACTAAAACAGGTTGGCCAATTTCATGACGTTCCTTGATGTCCTGGGCTGCTGCCTTGAACTTGCTGTCCAAGGTAGGGTATAGGAGATCATCCTTGTCATCCCGGGCTACCGGTCTGTTGGTTGGAACAGCAATAACATCCATATTGTATATTTCTCGGAACTCTTCTTCCTCTGTCTTAGCTGTCCCGGTCATACCAGAGAGTTTGGCATAACGACGGAAAAAGTTCTGAAAGGTGATGGTAGCCATGGTTTTGGATTCTTTTTGAATTTCTACATCTTCTTTAGCTTCAATTGCCTGGTGGAGGCCGTCAGAATAACGGCGACCTTCCATTATCCGTCCCGTAAACTGGTCGACAATCTTGACTTCATCATCTTTAACCACATAGTCCTTGTCCAAGATCATAATGTAGTTAGCTCGTAAAGCCTGGTCTAGGTGGTGGATCAAGGTTTGGTTTTCCACATCATACAAGTTTTTAACATTGAAGGTATCCTCTGCTTTTTCAATACCTTCTTCAGTTAGGTTAATGGTTTTGGACTGAACATCAATGGTGTAATCCTCATCTTCTTTCAAACCCTTGACAAAGAAGTCAGTTCGAGTGTAGTAAGAAGTGGATCCTTCTGCTTGACCCGAAATAATAAGGGGGGTCCGGGCCTCGTCAATTAAAATCGAGTCGACCTCATCCAAGATAGCGAAGTTAAGGGGTCTTTGGACCATTTGTTCCTTGTAGACCACCATATTGTCTCTTAAGTAGTCAAAGCCTAACTCATTATTGGTTGAGTAAGTAATATCGCAATTGTAGGCATCCCGTTTTTCGTCGGCGTTCTTAGAGTTGAGGTTCAAACCAACCGTCAGCCCCATCCAACGGTAAAGCTCACCCATCTCTTCAGCATCCCGGGTGGCTAGGTAGTCGTTAACAGTGACAACATGGACACCCTTGCCAGAGATGGCATTTAAATAGACCGGCATAGTGGCTGTTAAGGTCTTCCCTTCACCAGTCTTCATCTCAGCAATGTTCCCTTCATGCAGGGCCATTCCCCCTTGCAACTGGACACGGAAGGGGTAAAGGCCCAAGACCCGCTTAGCTGCTTCCCGCATGGTAGCAAAGGTCTCTACTAGCATTTCATCCAAGCTTTCGCCATTGGCATATCGGGACTTAAATTCTTGAGTCCGGGCCTGTAATTCTTCGTCTGTTAACTCAGCCATATCATCTGATAAAGCTTCAATTTTATCAGCAATTTTACCGTAACGACGCAAGACTTTTTTATCATTATCAAAAAGACGTTTTAAGAAGTTCGCCATCTGATTCTTTCACCTCTAGATTATAGATCCATATCCCTTGTATTCATTATTTTCAATTTACATGATCCGGAAGATACTTCCCTATCATACCATGATTGATTTAGAAATAAAAGACTGCATTAAAAGCGCCCTTAACAATAATTTTACTGTTAAGAACGCTTTGTTTTAAAGGTCAATTCAAATGGTTGGCTAGATTATCTTAGCCTAGGTCTCGAGTAGGCCGTATTGGTCATCGTGGCGTTTGTAGACCAAGCTGACTCCTTCTGTTTCGGCATCTTCAAAAATAAAAAAGTCATGTCCTAGCAAGTCCATCTGTAAAACAGCTTCTTCCGGACTCATGGGCTTCAAGTCAACTTGCTTGATGCGGACGATAGAAGATGAAACATCCCCATCATCTTTGCTATTATCATCCAAAGCCGGCACATCACTATCCCACAAATCAGGGTCAATGGCTTCCGGCCGGGATAGGTTTTCCCGACGGATCTTGCGATTAACTTTAGTTTTATACTTTCGAATTTGTCGCTCAAGTTTATCTGCCACTAAGTCAATACTGCCGTACATATCTTGGGAGGTTTCCTCAGCCCGCAAGACAATGTTGGAGAGTGGGACAGTAACTTCCACTTTAGCACTTCGGTCGGAGTAAATTTTCAAGTTAACGTGGGCATCGACATTGGTCAATTCCTTGTTAAAATAACGCTCAATTTTTGAAATTTTTTTCTCAGTGTAGTCGCGCAAAGCATCTGTTACCTCAATGTTCTCACCGCGTATATTGAACCTTAACATAGTAATGCACCCTTCCATCTTCTACTAGACCGAGTCTAGCAAAAGCTATTCGTAATAAAGAATTAATAAAATTAACTCTTTATTTACCTTCATTATAGGTGATAGCGCTTCATTTATCAAGAAGTCCAACTTGTAAAATTCTTACTTTAGAAATTGGCAAGGATAGGTAGAATTACTTGATAAAGCAAGAACTGATGCCTCCCGGCTGACATTTTTTCGGTAAGGTCTAGGCCTAGCGACAAGGTCGGAGAACACTTTGCTTTTGTCCCTTCTGCCATAAAGGTCCTTAGTTGAAGATGTCCGCCGACTTAAGAAGATAGTTGAGTCATGGCAATTAACGGAAGAGGGACAAACTGTCCACCCGTCTAGCTCCCTGGTCAGTTAAAAGCCTTTTAGCATGGTAAAGGGTGCGGCCAGTAGTATAAACGTCATCGACCAGAAGGATATCCACTTGGGTCAAGTCCCCTGCCCCCCGGTAGGAAAAGGGCTGGTCGGTTCGCAAGCGGTCAGCCCTGGTTTTTTTAGCCTGGCCAAGGCCATGGCTCGTGTTGGCCAGTAAATCTTCATATTCAAAGGACAGGACACTAAGGATAACATCGATTTGGTTAAAACCCCGGTCCTTAAAGTGGGGAGTCGAAGAAGGAATGGGAACCAGTAGGTGGTTGGGGAAGTGTCTCTTGATGCATTCTCTCAAGACCTGGCCAAAAACCAGGCCAAAGCGGATATCCCCTTTCATCTTGAATTCAAACATCCAGTCCTTGGCAAAGTCATCGTAGTAAAACAAGGCTAAGTGCCGACCTGAGATGTCAGGGTACAGGTCTTGCCAAGCTTGGCAGTCGGCACAGACAGCCCCACTTTCAAGGTACTTAGAGCAAGTTGGACACATACTAGCTGGATCAACTTTTTGGAAACGGCTAAAACACTTGGGGCAAACCAGTCCTTGGTCAATGGGCTTCCACAAGAGTAGGTCTTTAAAAGAAATGGGTGCATGAAACTCTTCCTGGCAGTGGATACATTGGTCATTCATGTAATAACCCCCGCTTTCTTGCTAGTTTATTCATCAATTTAATTTGCTTGACTGCCCGCTTCATGGCCAGGCTGGTCTCATGATAAAAAAATAGGATGTCCCCGGTCGGATAGTCAGGTGACCGGCCTACCCGTCCCGAAATTTGAACCAAGGAGGATTCGGTAAAAACCCGGTCACAAGCCCCTACTACCAAGACGTCAATATTGGGAAAGGTTACCCCTCTTTCTAGGATGGTGGTAGTCACTAAAAAATCCAGCTCTTGCCGTCTCATGGCTATGACCTTGCTTTTACGGTCGGGATCCTGGGCATGGACAGTAGCAAACTTAGCCTGGGGAAACTTGGCTTCAAGGACCCCCTCCCATTGCTTGGACCAGGCAATATTGGGTAGGAAAATTAAAAAGCGGCGCCCTGCTTGGAGGCGACTGGCGATGGCCCGGTCAACCGGGGTCTTCCCTGCCTTCTTGAGTAAGTTGACTTGCCAATTTTTAGATCGCTTCAGCTTTGGAACTGGCAGGGGGTGACCATGGTAGCGGGCCGGCAGGATAGTGGCTTGGATTTTCTTTTGTTTGATTTGCTTCTGCATCTGCCGGTTAGGAGTGGCCGTTAGGTAGATTAATGCCGAGTTCTCCTTCCGGGCCTGGTCTGCCCCTCTTTGCAAGACGAGGTCAGTGTCAAAGGGGAAGGCATCAATTTCATCAATGATGAGAAGGTCAAAGGCTTGCTTGAACCGTAAGAGCTGGTGGGTGGTAGCGATGGTCATCTGGCGATAGACATAGTCTTCTTCCATTTGACCATAGAGGAGGGAAATAGCAAGTTTAGGGAAGGCTGCCTGGAGCCTGGGATAAAGTTCTAGACAAACATCCACCCGGGGGGAAGCCAAGCCAATCCGGTAACCTTTCTCAATAGCCAGGGCCAAGCCCTTAAAGAGCATTTCAGTTTTACCTGCCCCGGCCACAGCCCATACCAGGAGGGTTCGCCGGTTGAGGATAGCTTGGACAATATCTTGGGCAGCCAAGTCTTGTTGGCTCGACAGCTGTCCTTGCCAGGCCAGGGGATCTTTTATCTTAGGAAAACGATTCTCCTCTTCAATATGGTAAAAGGACAGGCATCTTTTGACCTTGCCCATTTGAATACACTGAGTACAGTAACCACATTCTTGGCCACATTGGCAAAAAGTAGGTTTAATAGGGACAACATGGGCTCCGCACCGACGGCAAATCCACTTGCCTGACTTTTCCTCAAAAGCCGGATAGCTTTGAAGCTTTTTGTTGGACGCCGGGTCGAACTCTAAGGGTAATTCCCGTGCTAAAAGCTGCCGGCCGTATAGTAATTCCTCTTTCATTTCACCACCTCACCTATATATACGCAAAAAAGATGGAAAATCATTTTTTCTTCTTAATAATTTTATAAAGATTTTTCCGACTTAACCGACTATTATGTTACAATGTACTGGAAATAGGTAGGTGTCTTTATGGAATCATACTACACAATTAAGGAAGCGGGCAGTTATGAAATTGAAATTAACAAATCCCGCTTTATTTGCCAGATGTCCCGGACGGAGACCGAAGACCAAGCCAATGGTTTTATCGAGTCCGTTAAAAAAGACCACTACAAGGCCACCCATAATTGTTCAGCCTACACCATTGGAATGAAGGATGACATTCAAAAGGCCCATGACGACGGTGAGCCCAGTGGGACAGCCGGTGTGCCGATGCTGGAAATTCTCAAAAAGCGGGAACTGAAGAATGTGACCGCTGTGGTTACCCGGTATTTTGGCGGGAAGAAACTAGGAGCTGGTGGCTTGATCCGGGCTTATAGTGGGGCAGTCAATGATGCAGTGAAAGCTATTGGTGTAGTTAAACGCCAATCCTTACAAGCCCTCGATGTGACCGTTCCCTACCCGGTTTCTGGCAGTTTAGAAAATGCTTTGAGAGAATCCGACTACCTCTTAAACGATACCGAATACACAGACCAGGTAACTTTTAAATGCTTTGTCGAACCTGAACAAGTGGACCAATTTAAGTCAGAAGTGACTGAATGGACCAATGACCAGGCTAGTTTCCACCTGGGTGCCAAAGCTTACATCGATATTGACCAAGAAATCAATTAAAGAAAGAGGAAGTTTATGCGTGGTAACCAACATAAAAAGAATAAGTGGCTAAGGATAGTCTTGTTTTTTATTGCTGGTATCATGCTCATTGTTGGTGGTATCTTTGGTTATTATGCCTACCGAACCAACCAATTTGTCCAAGAAGTTTCTGTAGCCCAAGAAGAAAGACCACAAGACCAGTTAGACTACAACCAGATCCAAGAGAAGAAACCTTTTTCTATCTTACTGCTGGGCATGGATATGGATAATGGTCTGACTTCACGGACCGATACCATTATGGTGGCTAGCATCAATCCGGACTCAGAAGATATTAAACTCGTCTCCATCCCAAGGGACACCCTGGTCGAAACGGATTTTGGTCTTACTGAGAAAATTAATGCCATGTACACTTATGGCGGGATTGACCTCATGATCAAGGAAGTTGAAAAACTCCTAGACATCCCCATCTCCCACTACGCCATTTTGGACTTCCAAGGTTTGGCTGACTTGGTTGATGCTGTCGGGGGAATCCGGATTAAGTCTGACCTTGCCTTTACTGAAAGTAATAGTTTGGGTGGGGGCCAACCTATCGAAATCCAAGAGGGCTGGCAAGAGCTGAACGGGGAAGAAGCACTGGGCTTTGCCCGGATGCGGAAGCAGGATCCCAAAGGTGATTATGGTCGGCAGGAACGCCAGCAAAAAGTCATCAAGGCCCTGGCCCGGGAATTCACGACCATGAATGTCCTGGCCAAGTTTAACCCCATTTTAAATGCCATCTCCCCCCACCTGTCTACCAACTTAGATGGTGAGCAGATGCTGACCTTGGCCATGAACTACCGAGAGGCAGCACAAGATATTGAGACTTTCCTGATGGATGGCTCTGACACAACAATCTTCTTCCCTCATTACGGCTTCAATGTTTATGGACTAGAGCCCGACCCAGACAGTTTGGAAGACCTGTCAGATACCTTCCAAGACCACTTGGAGGTTAAAGGTCTCCATGATGGTAGGGCAAACTTGCAAACAGATGAGGAACTTGATTCCTAAACACCCGCTTGACTGAATACCGAAAAGACTCTACATTTTTGACCTTACTAGCTTAATAGAGTCAATTTTATTGAGGCAACTTCTTCCAGTTGCCTTTTTCTAATGGACGGGTTGGGCATGGAGGTCTTGCTTGCTAGTGAAAGCTTGCAAGGGGTTAGTCATTCAGTACTTTCAGACGTGAAAGGCGACAATGGGCTAGCCGTTCGGTACTTTCGATCTTGAAAGGCGACAATGAGCTAGCCGTTCGGTACTTTCAGACGTGAAAGGCGATAATGGGGTAGTCATTCGGTACTTTTAGACTTGAAACTGGACAATAATTCAAAATAGGGAAGTTTCGGAATTGAAACTGGACAATAATTCAAAATAGGGAAGTTTTGGAAGTCAAGTTTATACTTCCCAAAAATCCAACTTCCCCCCGGGATTACTGTCTAAGAAACACCAATGCATGCCCCACAATTATCAAATAGCGGACAAGCAAAAACAAGGGTCCCCCAATCTTGCACCTCACCAATGCTATTTGACAAAGAAAAAAGCAAGGACAAGCTGAACTCGCCTGCCCTTGCTCTTTTGATTTTTTAGGTTCTAAAATATTGAGTCTTGGTGGGCCAAACCTACCAAAACTTTTTTTATTTGCTTGACCGGATGACCATTTCATACCGGTCGCCGACATACTTGGATCGGACGTATTCAAAGGCTTGGCCTTCCTGACTATAAGTAACTTGGCGCAAGCTCAAGATGGCATCGCCCCGGTTGATTTCCAACATATCCGCCACAGCTTCATTGGCCCAACTAGCCGATATGGTTTGGTCAGCATAGGCTACTTGGAGAATGCCTTCTTCCTCCAAGCTCTGGTAGAGGTGGCTGGTAATGTTTTCCTTACTCAACTGGTCGGCAATCCTGTTAGGGATGGATGCCTGTTCATAGCAAATGGGGACCTGGTCGGCATAGCGAACCCGCTCCAAGACCAGGACTTTTTCACCGGCTTGGAGTTGCATTTGTCCACTTCACTGGAATTGGCATTTTTGGTATAGTAGGCAACCAGCTTGCTAGAGGGTTGCTTGCCCAGTTTTTCAACCGTTTCAGTAAAACTGGCCAGGCCGTTAAGCTTTTCTTTGATCTTACTAACGGAAACATAGGTCCCAGACCCTACTCGCCGTTCTAGTATACCATCAGCCACCAAGCTGTTGATGGCTGCTCTGGCGGTCATTCGGCTAACATTGTAGCGGTCGGCCAAGTTGCGTTCGGAAGGGATCTTCTGCCCTTCCTTCCAAAGACCTTGTTTAATTTGCTCTCGCATTTGATTGTGAATCTTAATGTAAACAGATAGTTCTTGGTCTGTCAATGTTAGCCCCCTATCTGCCAGTTTATTGGCAATCGTGCACCTTGCCAGCTGCGATGGTTTGATTCAAATTCAAGTCCTTGTCTAAGACCAAAAAGTCACTGTCATAACCTTCAGCCAGGTAGCCCTTGCCATCTAACTTGAACTCCTCAGCCTGATTAGTTGAAGACATTAAAACAGCTTCTTCTATAGAACAATGACTAAAGTTAATCATATTTCTAAAAGCGTCAATATAGGTCAAGGCACTGCCTGCCAAGGAACCACTTTCTAGCCGGGCGGTGCTGTCTTTAACAATTACTTTTTGACCACCCAACTCACTCTCACCATCCGGCAAGCCTTTCGCCCGCATGGAGTCCGTTACCAAGACAATGCCTTTTGCCCCCTTCATCCGGTAGGCAAAGTCTACCATTTTAGGATCAATATGGTGGCCGTCTACGATCAATTCAACCTTAATGTCATCCCCTTTTAACAGGCCAAATCCTGCAGTACCGGGTTCCCGGTGGTGGATTCCTTTTTGACCGTTAAAAAGGTGGGTGATGTGGGTAATCGGAGACTGGTCTAAGACGTCGTAAGTCGCATCCGTGTGACCAGCAGAAAGAACAATACCTTGGTCCAGGCAGTAGTCTTCAAAGGCCTTAACATTTGCCTGTTCAGGAGCATAAGTAATCAACTTAATTTTACCACCGGTGATGTCCTGCCATTTTTTAAGGAGGTCCAAATTAGCTGGGACAATGTGGTCAGCTGATTGGGCTCCCTTGTGTTTTTCGTTAATAAAGGGTCCTTCCAAGTGGACACCAAGTATTCGGTCGTTTTTTTTCATGGCCTCAGCAATAGCTTCCATGGCAGCGGTAATATTAGAGGCAGTTTGGGACATGGTGGTGGCAAAGTAAGAAGTAATCCCTTCGTTTAAGAAGAGGTCCACCATCTCATCAATCTTGTCAGGGTCAGCATCCATGTTGTCGATCCCATAACCCCCGTGGCTGTGGATATCGATAAAACCAGGAATAATGATCTGACCTGAAAGATCCTTAACCTGGTCTTGGCCTTCTTCTTGGTAGTCTGTCATGGGACCAACCTGCTTGATATCTCGGTCAAAACGAATAAAACCTGGGTCGATCACCTGGTTACCACAGTAAATCTTTGCATTTGTAAAAACGCTTGCCATTTTTCCACTTCTTTCTAATTTTTTTCCTTCCAAAAATCATCAAAGATAGTCACCGGCAAGTGGCGCTTGTGGGCTGTTTGCTGATACCATTTTTCGATGGTTGCCTGGTCCCCCTGGCTGACAGGCTTGCCCTCTAAGTAATCATCAATAGCCTCATAAGAAACCCCTAACTTGTCTTCATCCGACAAGCCAGGCTGGTCTTCTTCCAAGTCAGCTGTGGGGGTCTTTTGGTACAAGTTCTTGGGAGCCCCTAATTCCTCAAGCAGGGCCTTCCCCTGGCGTTTATTTAGGCGGAATAGGGGGTTGAGGTCACTGGCCCCATCCCCATGCTTGGTGAAAAAACCAGTAACATTTTCGGCTGAATGGTCAGACCCTAACACAGCCCCTTGGAAGTGACCCGCTAGGCCATATTGGGCCACCATCCGAACCCGAGCCTTGATATTGCCCTTGTTAAAGTCAGAAACGTCAATGCCTTGGCCTGCAAAAGTCTCAACCAGACTATCAACAGACTCTTTGATATTGATGGTCAAAGCCTGGTCAGGCTGGATCCAATCGAGGGCTTGCTGGGCTTCTGCTTCATCAAATTGGTCCCCATAAGGCAGGCGGATACCAATAAAGATTGGCTTGTCAGATTCCTTCTCTTCCCTCAGTTCAAGGCAGGCCATCTGGGCTAGCTTGCCGAGGAGGGTTGAATCCTGGCCACCGGAGATGCCCAAGATTAGGGATTCAAAAAAAGGGTGGGCCTGAAGATAGTCCTTGATAAAGTCAATGGTTCGGCGAATTTCCTTATTGGGGTCAATTTGGGCTTGGACCTTCATTTGGTCAAGAATTTCTTCTCTTAAGTCATCTCCCATTAAGCTTCACCTTTTTCTTTGGCGTCAAAAACCTTTCTCGTCTCCTTGGATTGGGCTTGGTGTCTAAATTCTTTGATCGTTTCCATTTTAGCATTAAAAAGTGCTTCTGATAAGTCAACCGGGTAATTTTCAGGGTTTAAAACCCGCTTGTATTCTTCGTAAAATTCATCTAAAGATTGGTCAGAATAGGCCCGGATACTCTCGAGATCTGGTTTGTCGTAGACTAATTCCCCGTTAATGTAGATGTCGTGGAGAAGGGGTCTAGCCTTAAAGTCCTTGACCGTTTTATTGATGTAGGGGTGTTTAGGGTGGAACATGAAGAGGTCGCCTTTTTCATCAATTTTCTCATCATCAAAAGTGATATAGTCCCCTTCAGGTTTGCGTCCTTGCTGGCTGTGGATTCGGTAAACTTGCTTTTTACCTGGGGTGGAGATCTTGTCGGCATCCCCTGTTAGTTTGAGTGTGTTGTGCATCTGGCCGTCATTGCCCTGGACGGAAACCAACTTGTAAACCCCTCCTAAGGCTGGCTGGTCATAGGCAGTGATTAATTTGGTTCCTACCCCCCAGACATCAATTTTAGCACCCTGCATTTTTAAATTTAGGATGGTTGACGAATCCAAGTCACTGGAAGCATAAATTTTAGCTTCGGGGAAACCCGCTTCATCTAACTGCTGGCGGACCCGTTTAGACAAGTAGGACAAGTCGCCTGAGTCCAAGCGAACCCCCTTGAAGTTAATCTTGTCGCCAAATTCTCTGGCCACCTGGATGGCATTGGGGACACCAGAATCTAAGGTATTGTAAGTATCCACCAGGAAAATGCAATCTCGGTGGGTCTCCGCATAGGCACGGAAGGCTTCCACCTCATCCCGGTAGGCCTGGATCAAGGCATGGGCATGGGTCCCAGCTATTGGAATGCCAAAACGCTTGCCAGCTAAAACATTACTAGTTGCGTCACAACCGCCTATATAGGTCGCCCGGGCACCCCAGACACTGGCGTCAATCTCTTGGGCCCGGCGTGATCCGAATTCCAAGACAGAATCTTCCTGGGCAACGGTTTTAATTTGGGCAGCTTTGGTGGCAATCAGGGTCTGGAAATTAACAATATTCAAAAGAGCAGTTTCAATCAATTGGCAGTCCACAATGGGGCCCTCAACCTGAATCAAGGGTTCATTGGCAAAGGCCACCTCCCCTTCCTTGTAGGACCGGATGCTGCCCCTAAAGTGCCAATTGGCCAGATAATCCAGGAATTCTTCAGGGTAGTTTTGGCTATCCCGCAGGTAGTCGATATCGCTTTTTGAAAAGTGCAAATTTTCGATATAATCAATCAACCGCTCCAAGCCAGTAAAAATGGCATAGCCCATGCCAAAGGGGTTGTCTCGGAAGTACATTTCAAAAACAGCACGGCGGTCAGCATTCCCCTTCTGCCAGTGGGTTAAGATCATATTAATTTCATACAGGTCGGTGTGCAAGGCTAAAGAATCATTCGCATACTGGGTCACTATTATAGTCCTCCTAGTTTAGTCCATTCTCATTTAGCCTTATTATATCATTCTATTAAATTAATGTTAACGCATTTAACTAGTAGGAATGGATAGTAACAAGCCTGGCATAAGGCAGGTTGACAGCAAATAATAATAAGGCCTGTCAGTTATTCCCAAAGAATAAAGCTGACAGGCCTCTTACTCATTTAGTTTGCTTCTAAATTAGTGAGCTGGACTTATTCAAAAATTGCCTTGAGTTCCAGGTAGTCATCGAGGGCGTAAATCCCGTTTTCTCGGCCAAAACCAGACTCCTTGTAGCCCCCAAAAGGCAGTCTTGGATTGCGGCTGGCTTGGTTGACATTCACATTCCCTGTCCGCAAGCGTTTGGCCACTTCAAAAGCTTCATCTTTAGGCCCAGTCACCGCCCCACTCAAACCATAAGGGGAGTCATTGGCAATAGCAATGGCTTCTTCGACACTATCATAGGTTAAAACGGTCAAGACTGGTCCGAAAATTTCTTCTCGAGCGATAGTCATGTCATTTGTGGCTTCGGTAAAGACGGTCGGTTGGATAAAGTAACCAGGACCTTCCACCGCCTGGCCACCCAGTAAGACTTGGGCGCCTTCTTCCTTACCTTTTGCAATATAGTCTAAGACCCTTTGGTATTGGTCTTTTGACACCATCGGTCCGACCTTGACCCCATCTTGGCTAGGGTCACCGACCTGGATGTCTTGGTAGTAATCTTTGAGGATAGCCTTGGTGTCTTCCAGCCGGTCACCTGGGACGATTAAGCGGGACAAGGCAGAACAGGTCTGGCCCTGGTTGTCCAAGACCGTATCGGCCGCTTGTTTAACTGCAGCTTCCAAGTCGCCCCCTTCTAAGAAGACCATGGCTGACTTGCCTCCAAGTTCCAAAACCAGGCGCTTAATCCCTTTGCCTGCTTTTTGGTACATCAAACGGCCCACTTCAGTAGACCCGGTAAAGGAAATTAAGGCGATATCTGGGTGGTCTGCCAGGTAGTCCCCGACACTAGATCCTGACCCAAAGACCATGTTAAAGACACCCTTGGGCAAGCCAACCTGGTGGATAATGTCAGCTAAGATGTAGGCAGTTAAAGGGGTTTCAGAAGCTGGTTTGACCACAACGGTATTGCCGGCTAAAAGGGCTGGGGTCATCTTACGTTGAATCTGGTTGAGAGGGAAGTTCCAAGGGGTGATACAAGCAACGACCCCAGTTCCCTCCTTGACCACTTGCCCCTGGTCCACTTGGTCAACAAAGGAAAAGTCTGCAAAATCTTTAAGGGTGGCCCGCATTTCATTAACGGCATTTTGGGCCTGAGCACTTTGGCTAAAGTCCCTGGAAGACCCTAATTCTAAAACTACTGTTTCTGCTATTTCATCTAATCGATCCTCTATCCCTTGGGCGATTTGCTCAAGGTAGCTAGCCCGGTCTTTGGGGTCTAACTGACTCCAGCTGTCAAAGGCTTCATTGGCTGATTGAACCGCCAAATCGATATCTTCCTTGCTGGCACTTTTGACCTTAGCGATAACTTCTTCATTAGCTGAGTTGATGACTTCCCTGTAGTCATCCGACTTAGCTTCTTGCCACTGGCCATCGTAGTAAAGTTTGTCATAAGTTTTCATCCGTCAAACCTCCTTTTCCTTATTATCCCCTATGGCTAAAATAATGACAAATGATAGCCCTTTTTAGTTTTTGGCTAGTAAAAAGCCAAAGACCAATCTGGGTCCTTGGCTTGTATTGACATCAGTGTTTTTTGAGTAAAATCTTGTCGATGTAGTGGTTATGGGTTTTATGGAGGATGAGGTTAGCCCGGAGTCGGGTGGGTAGAATATATTCCCTGAGGTTTTCTAGGTTAACCGTTTCCCAAACTTGGTTGGCATAGGCAAAAGCTTCCTTGCGGTCCCAGTCATTAAACTTGTAGTAATAGTTGTTGGGGTCTTGGAAGGCGGTATCCATAAAGGTGCCAAAGCGTTGCATGTACCATTTTTCAATCAGATTTTCTGAGGCATCCACATAAAAGGAGAAGTCGAAAAAATCGCTAACAAAAATCTTCTCATTAGAAGGAAGTTGGAGCACATTGATCCCTTCGACAATCAAGATGTCTGGCTGGTTAATGGTCAACCTTTCCCCTTCTACTATGTCGTAAACTTGGTGGGAATACTTGGGCACCTGGATGTTGGGAACATTATTTTTGACATCGGTCATAAAGTTAATCAAACGTTTCATATCATAGCTTTCGGGAAAACCCTTGCGGTCCATGATATCTCGCTCTTTTAAAATCTTATTCGGATAAAGGAAGCCATCTGTTGTGAGGAGGTCTACCTTTTTTTCCGGATAGTAGTCGCTCAAGAGGGACTTAAGAAGCCTGGCAACCGTAGACTTGCCCACAGCCACGCTCCCTGCAATCCCAATCACATAGGGTTGGTACTTTTTAGGCTGGTCCAGGTTCAAGTAATTGATCAAGGAAGCCTGGTGGCGGTAGTAACTTTTTATGTAGACATCCAGTAATTGGATAATGGGGACGTAAACTTCTCGGACATCTTCCATCGATATGACGTCATTCACTGCACGCAAGTTATTTAGGTTTTTTTCCGTTAAAGAAAGGCTGGCATTTTCTCTAAGAGACTGCCAGTCTTTACGGTCATAGACTAAAAAAATACGGGAATTGTTCATGTTCTGACCTCCAAAAGCTGATAATTTTAAAACAAATTTGATTCTTTAAATAAATCTTTATATTCTATATCATGTTATGTATTAGAATAAAGGATGCAATTGCCATTTCATCATAACACAAGTATCTAAACAAAAATAGACAAAGGAGACAAAAGGATGACGCTTGTTAAAAATGTAGCCAAAGGCACTGCCCATGGTAAAATTATTTTAATCGGTGAGCATGCTGTTGTCTATAACATGCCGGCCATCGCCCTCCCTTTTACCACAGCCACCATCACCGTTGAAGTTAGTCCTTACCAAGGCAAAAGCTATCTAGAAAGTGCTTGCTACTGCGGATCTTTAGACCAAGCGCCCGGGGACTTGGCAGGGCTTCAAGCCTGTTTGACAGCGGTTTGTGCCGACTTAGACCAGTCCAGCGACCACTTGTATATCAAGGTCGACAGCATGATCCCTGCTGAAAGAGGAATGGGGTCCAGTGCTGCTGTGGCCACCGCCTTAGTCAAGGCCCTCTTTCACTACTTCCAAGTCGACTTAAGCAGTGAAGCCCTCTCAGCCTATGTCGAGATTGCCGAAAAAATTACCCATGGCAAGCCATCGGGTCTGGATGCTACAGTCGTCAACTCCATTGCCCCCGTTTATTTTAAACGCAACCAGCTTCCCAAGGCCATCCCTTTAAATGTTGACGGCTATTTAATTGCAGCCGATACTGGGATTAAGGGCCACACGAAAGAAGCCGTTGGGGATGTGGCGAAGCTGGTTGAAACTGCCAAGGTTCAAACCATGGACATTGTCCACCACCTCGGCCAGCTTACCCACCAGGCTAAAAAAGCAATCATGACCAATAACCTCCCTGGCTTAGGGGAGATTTTGAACCAGTCCCACCAACTCTTAAAGGATTTAACTGTCAGCAATCCCAAGTTAGACCAACTTGTCCAAGCAGCCCAAGATGCTGGAGCTTGCGGAGCTAAGTTAACCGGTGGGGGCCGGGGTGGTTGCATGATTGCCCTAGCCCAAAGCAACCAGGATGCCTCCAATATTGCCCAAAAATTGGAAAAAGCGGGAGCCATTGAAACCTGGATCCACCCCTTAGGAGAAGCCAACCATGACTAAGCAGGCCTTTGAAAAGAAAAAGTTAGGCCGGATTTGCCGGGCCCATACCAACATTGCCTTGATCAAGTACTGGGGTAAGGCTGATAGGGACTTGATTATCCCCAATAACAACTCCCTATCTTTAACCTTGGACGCTTTTTATACCGATACCCAGGTAGTTTTTGACCCAGACTTGGACCAGGACCAATTATGGCTAGACGGGAAACAGGAAAAAGGGTCCGCCTTAACCAAGGCCCAGGTCATCCTGGACTTGGTTCGGGACCAAGCCCAGCTTGACTGGCCGGCCAAAATTACCAGCCACAACCAAGTTGCCACTGCAGCTGGCTTGGCTTCCTCTGCTTCTGGTCTGGCCGCCTTGGCGGGTGCTTCAGCTGATGCTTTAGACCTTGGCCTATCCCCAACTGACCTCTCCCGATTGGCCCGCAGGGGATCTGGGTCTGCCTCACGAAGTATTTTTGGTGGTTTTGTCGAGTGGGAAAAGGGTCATGATGATAGCTCTTCCTTTGCCAAGCCCATCGACTTGGCCCAGTGGGATATTGCCATGCTCTTTGTCATTGTAAGCGACCGACCAAAGGCAATTTCCTCCAGCCAAGGCATGCAATTGACCCAGGAGACGTCGGACTTTTACCAGGCCTGGTTAGACAGCCTGGACCAAGACCTAGCAGACATCAAGTCCGCTATCCAAGCCCAAGACCTCGACCAGGTTGGGTCCATTGCAGAAAGAAATGCCCTGAAAATGCATGCCACCAACCTGGCAGCCAAGCCCCCCTTCACCTATTGGACTAAAGAAAGTTTAGCCCTGATGCAGGAAGTATGGGACCGGCGCAAGGCTGGCCAGTCCCTCTACTTCACCATGGACGCCGGCCCCAATGTCAAGGTTATTGGCAGGGAAGCTGACCTTAAAGCCTTCAAAGCAGACCTCAGCCAAGACTGGCCCGACAAGCATCTTGTCTTAGCTAAACCGGGTCCAGGCCTGGCCTTTATTGATGGACCTTTGAACTAGAAAGCTGGTGTTTTCATGGTTTATAGCTTAAGGATTCCGGGGAAACTTTATTTGGCAGGTGAATACGCAGTAGTAACCCCCGGCTATGCCGGGATCTTGCTGACAGTCAGCCGGTATTTGACTTTAGACATTTGGGAAACATCTCCCGACCAAGCTTCAGTCAGGTCTCAAACATATGGCAACCAGGCCTATGCTTGGGAGCGGTTAGATGGTATCTTTAGCTTTAAGGACTGGTCCCACCCCTTCCACCTAGTCGAAACGGTGATCCAAACAGTGGAAGCCTACATAGAATCCTTGTCCCTGCCTTTAAAAAGTTACGGGATTCAGATCAAGAGCCAGTTGGACTACCAGGGCAAAAAAATTGGCCTGGGGTCTAGTGGGGCCGTTACCATCGCTGTTATCCGAGGCCTGAGCCTTCTTTACGACCTCCACTTAAAAGACATAGACATTTTCAAACTAGCTGCCATCGCCCATATCCAGCTAAAGAGCAAGGGGTCTTTTGGCGATTTGGCAGCCTGCACTTATACTGGTGTGATCCGCTACCAGTCCCTGGATAGAGAATGGTTACAAGAACAAATCTCCAACCATTCCATCAAGGACCTCCTGGCCATGGATTGGCCTAGCCTAGGTCTAGACCGGCTCAGCCTGCCCCATGACCTCAGGCTTTTAATCGGATGGACCGGCCAGCCTGCCTCCACAGAAAAATTGGTTCAGGCTGTCTACCCCCAAAAAATAACCAGGACCCCCTTGGACTTCCAGTCCTTCTTAGACCAATCCCAAGAGTGTGTCGACGGCTTGGTGGAGTCTTTAAGCCAGGCTGACTCCCAGGCAAGCTTAGCTTGGATCCAAAAGAACCGAACCCTCCTCAAGGCAATGGGCCAAAGCCGGGGGAAAGTCATCGAAACCAAAGCCTTGACCTACTTGTGCGATATTGTCGCGAAATACGGAGGCCAAGCCAAGTCTTCCGGTGCCGGCGGTGGAGATTGTGGCATTGGCCTAATCACAAGGGAGAGCCCAATAGAAGCCATCTACCGGGAATGGATGGATGCAGGTATCTTGCCCTTAAGACTAGACATTGTAGAAAATGGTGCTTGCTATGACTAAGTCAAACAACCGAAAAAACGAACATGTTTCCCTAGCTCAAAAGTTTTATAGTAAAAAAGAGAGCCCCTTAAAGGATGTCCAGCTTGTTCACCACTCCCTGCCCCAGACTGATCTTGACCAAGTGGATTTGGCTGTCTCATTTGCCGGTCTCAACTTCAAGGCCCCCTTTTTTATCAATGCCATGACTGGGGGGTCTCAGTGGAGTCAGACCATCAATGAGAAATTAGCCATCATTGCCCGGGAAAGCCAGCTGGCCATGGCCACCGGGTCAGTTTCAGCCGCCTTAAAAGACCCCAGTTTGGCCCCTTCCTACCAGGTGGTCCGTCAGATCAATCCTCATAATATTATCCTAGCCAACCTAGGGGCCAACCATGGCTTGGAAAATGCCAAACGAGCGGTGGACCTCCTCCAGGCTGATGCCTTGCAAGTCCACCTCAATGCCCCCCAAGAAATTGTCATGCCAGAAGGTGACCGGACTTTTAGTCAATGGTTGGACAATATCCAAGCCATCTGTTCCGGACTAGACCTGCCTGTTATTGTCAAGGAAGTTGGCTTTGGCATGTCCAAGGAAACCGTCCAGACTTTGGAAGAAGCTGGTGTGACTTACATTGACGTGTCAGGCTCTGGAGGAACCAATTTTGCCCAAATTGAAAACTACCGGCGGAAGGAAAACAAGTTAGATGACTTTGAAGGCATCGGCCAGACCACTGCCATTTCGCTATTAGAAGCCATGGAGGCCCGGCAAAAAAGTCAGATCATTGCCTCCGGTGGCATCCGGACCCCGCTTGATATTGTCAAGTCCCTAGCCTTGGGGGCAGACCTGGTAGGGATTTCTAACCAAATCCTCCACCTGGCCATCAAAGACGTCAATAAAGCCATAGAAACTATTGACCAGTGGAAGGAAGAATTGAAGAAATGGTATACCATCCTGGGAGCCAAAAAGTCTGCCGACCTCCAGGTGAAGACAGACCTGGTGATTACCGGCCAAACCGCTGCCTGGTGCCAGGCCCGGCAGATTGATCTAACCCTTTATGCCAAGCGACGGGCCAAGTCCCAAACACGGTGAAAACCGGTGTCCAAGCAGGGGCCCGTAGAAAATACAATAATAAAAAACAGCCATGACCGAGTTCGAAACCGGGTCATGGCTGTTTTGCCTTAACTAGCGTAATTGACTTAATATTTAACTAACTTCAATTTTTGGTCTTGGACCTGCCAAATTTGGTCAGCTACCTTTTCTAGGAAGTATTTATCATGGGAGGTTACTAAGACTGTCCCCTGGTAGCTAGCAATGAGTGACTCAAGGGCCTCAATAGTGGCCAGGTCAATAAAATTGGTTGGTTCGTCCAGTACCAAGACATTGCTTGGGTCGGTAAATAATTTGGCAATCACTAACCGGGTTCTTTCCCCACCACTTAAATTGCAGACCAATTTCTTGGTGATTTCAGTTTGGTCAAAACCCAGATTATTCAAAATGGTTCGGATTAAGGCCTCATCGATATAGGAATCCTCTTCTAGGAATTCCAACATGGTTTTTTTGTCTTTTAACTGGTAATCGTGCTGGTTATAAATAGAAAAAACAATTTTACTAGACAGGGTAATTCCCGGCCCATCTTTTACAATATAGTCCAACAAGGTAGACTTACCGGAACCATTTGGCCCTGCAATCCCAATGCACTTCCCTAGGGGCAGTTGAAAGTCTGCTTCCTTAAATAAGACTTTTTCACCAACTTGGATAGTTACCTTCTCCCCCATAATGGGAAAGCGGTTGTGGATGGCCAAATTTTTGGCCTCAGGAAAGCTAATTTCCTTGTCCTCTTCTACCTTTTCGACTTCCTCTAATTGGTCAGCCCTTTTTTGCATGGACTTGGCTGATTTAAAGGCTGCTGCTTGGACAGTATCTTTCTGTTTAGAAGAAGCCAAGCGGTTGGGTTTGATGGCCTTATTCTTTTGCTTTTGGCTCACATTTTCCATTTTTTGGGCTTGGTCTTGTTTTTCCTGGGCAGCTTCCTCTAGACGCCTTTTTTCTTTGATAAAGTTTTCATAATTATGTTCTTGCTCGATCAATTCTTCTTCCTTCAGGTCTCGGTAGTCTGAGTAGTTGCCGGGATAGACGGTTACACGGCCATCGCTGACTTCCCAGATAGTGTCTACGACCTCATCTAAAAAATACCGGTCGTGGCTGACCACAATTAGGGTACCATAATAGTACTTTAATTGGTCGATTAAAAATTGAATGCCTTGACTATCTAAGTGGGTGGTCGGCTCATCTAACAACAAACCAAAGTGGTAAGTCGAGAAAAATTCCGCCAACCGTAAACGAGTCCCTTCACCCCCACTAAAATTACTGGCTTCATAATCCGGAAGCTCCAAGCGAGAAAGGTATTCAGGGTCAATTCTTTCATAGTCTGGGTCAAGGCTTTCAATCTGCTCGTAATATTCAAAATCTATATTGCGGGTGACCTGGCCACTGTCTGGTTTTAGCTTACCTGCAATTATATTTAAGAGGGTGGACTTGCCCGCCCCATTGCTACCAACGACTCCAATTCGTTCACTTTCATAAACCTTCAAACTGTCAATACTTAAAATATCTTGGTGCATGAAACTCTTTTCAATATCATGCAAGTCTAAAACTAACTTATCCATAGTCTAACCACCCTTGTCTTTGAGTCATCACTTACAAACCTAATGGATACTGACATCCAGAAGAATTTAAAACAGCATATGACTTTAACTTTAGCTTTTTACGAGTTGTTTGCTGCTGATTTTAAATAGAGGAATAGAAATCAGTTTTACAGATCGTCTTTAAAGAGAGGATGAGGACCCAACTAGGCATAATGGTCTTCAACAAAAGTAATTATATTAGTCAAGTTGTCGGCGTAGGGCTGACAATCCAATTCTTCTAATAGTTTAACCATTCGCTTACTTTTATCAAGGCTAGACAAATGATGGTCTAGAATATAGTCCACCAATAAATGGAATAGCTTTTTTAAGCTTATCTCAAATACAAATGAAGGATCTAATGGCATTTCTTCAACCTTCTTCGACCATTTCTTGATCATTCCATAGTCCTTGCCTTCAATAAAAATGATCAAGGCTCGGATAACCAGTCTAAAATGGCCATCACCGTAGTGCCTATGATCTTGATCATCCATTTTAGTTGATAAAATCCTATCTAAGTAGATATCAATCAATTCACTTCGGAGGAAAGGCAAACTAAGATTAAAAATGATTTTCTCATACTGAGTCCACCCCTCAGCTCCAAACAAGTATTGAGAAACCAAAGAACCGGGATTTAAATCAAAAGTCTGCCCTTGTAACTGGTGGATATGGCTATCCACTAATTCTACAAGCAGGTCTTTATTGGGAAGCCCATTTCTATTTTGGTTCATTTCCCTTTTTAAAGCCAATAAGCTATTGACCTCCCCTTGGTCAGACAAGTCTTTCAACTGATTCATGTATTTTTTGAACATGTTCGTAGTCTCATCAACAACCACTTCTCCTAATTCATCAGGCATTAAATTTAATCTTTTAACTAGCTTAAAAAAGTCTAAGTAACTAATCTCATGTTTTCCTGTTTTAAAGTTGTGATAAGTTGCCCTTGACATAATACCATCGATTAATTCATTAATCTTCAAGCCTTTTTTTATTCTTATTAATTCAATATTATAATATATCATATATTCCTCCGTAAATAATGTCTAAAATTTTAGACATTTTTTTACTTTACTCATAAATACTATACCATTAATTTACAAAATAATATAATTATTTGAGAAAACATAACAAGGAGGAAAATAAAAAGGTGTTTTCCACTATAATAATGGTAGTCTAGCCCAGTCAGGAGGAACTTTATTGGTCTTTAAAGTAAAAAATAGCTTGGTCTTTGTATTGGTTTTAATCTTAATCTTTTCAACCTCAATCGCAACTTATATTCAATTTGTCAAGGGCGACCTCTTCCAATTTGCTATAGAGCGAAATGTCAATGGTTTAGTTGGAACTGGTCTGTTTTTGACGACCCTTATTATTTTTGAGCTTGTCTTTTACTACTTGGAATGGAAGATGCATAACTACATTTATTCCAATGTTTTAATTGATATTAAGAGTAGTTTGTCTAGGCAATTTCTCCAAAAAAATAGTTTTGACCATTTAATTGCTGAAAAAGAAGCTACGATCAACACCCTATCCAATAAGATTGACCGACTGGAAGTCAATTATTATCGGGCTATTTTTAATAATATCTACCTGCTACTTAGAATGGTCTTTGTTACCTTTGCTTTGATGTACATTAACCTTTATATCGGACTTGGCCTCTTGGTCTTCTTATTTCTTCCCTTGTTGGTCACCCGCTTTTACAAGAATAAACTTTCGGTAACAGAGGGAAAATACCAACTTTATAAAGGGCGCAACCTGGACCTCTATGAAAATTACTTTAGCAATATGCGGTCAGTTAAGAGTTTCCATTTACAGGAGACCATCTTTAACCGCTTAAGCCAATCCATTATCGGAGAGGTTTTAACTTATAAAAGAAACCAGAATACAAAAATCAATGCCAATATACTGAATTCTTCTTTATCCTACTTTTCCCACTTACTGATCTTGATCTTTTCGACTATCCTAGTTCTGAACGGTCAAATCCAAGCAGGTACTGTTTTAACTCTGATTGGCTTGGTAGAGCAACTAAGTATGCCTATCCTGGTCTTTTCACAAAATTTAAATAATATTAACAGTACCAAGGAAATTCGCAAGGAAATAGAAGCAGACTTAAATCAAGTTGGTTCGAAAAATGACAAAAGCTACACCATCCAAGACAAGCTTGAATCTGACGGCATCTCGGTTAACTTTGGTAAGACTTGTTTAAGTTATGATAATTTAACCTTCCATAAAGATAAAAATTATTTAATCCAAGGACCGAGTGGAACTGGGAAAAGTCTCTATATGGATATCCTCCTAAAAAATAGGAAGGAATACCAAGGGGATATTTATATTGACCAGGAAGTTTCAGATAAGGCTGGGGCAATTGATAATATTGCCTATATCGGTCCCTCCAATAACTTGTTTAAGGGCAGTGTCTTCTTTAATATCGCATTTGGACGAGACTTAAGTGACCAGGAAATGGTTACCATCAAAAGTCTTCTAGGACCTGATCTTATAAAATCCACCTCCATCGATGACCTGTCCAGTGGTGAAAAACGAAGAGTCCTGCTCCTCCGAGGTATTCTTAGCACTCGCAATCTTGTCTTCTTTGACGAACCGACTAGTAATCTAGACCGGGAAAATGTCTATAAGTTCTGGGAAATAGTGAGTCAAGTAACAGATAAACATTACATCGTGATTTCCCATGACCATCCAAGTAAATATAACTACCTATTCGATGACATCATCGACTTCACTGGGCTTGTTCATAGAAGTAAGGGGAAACATGACTAATATTATTTCAATAACTCAAGGGTCAATTACGAAACTTTTTAATGGTAAAAATTCATTATTACTTTGATTAATAAAGTATATAACTTGCAAACGCTTAATTATTCAATTAATCTAATACCGAAAGGAGGGAAGGAATTTGAAAAAGATGGTAAAAAAATAGTATTCGCCAACATATACCACAGTGGTGGCTGCGGTTAATATTGTTTAAGGTCCCATTTTTCTTACTTAGCCTTGCAATTAATTATTTTACACAGATTTCGATTGGCTGGCTATGGACAGCAATTTTAGGAGTTGTCTTTTATGGCTTATTAGAATTAATAATTAGCTAGTAGAGTACAATTTTATATGGTGATGAAAAAATGGAATCAAAAGGTAATGATTCTACAAAATCTGACCTTGGTGAGAAATTCACCAAGGTCATTTTAGTTCTATAATATTTAGCGTTAGCAAGATTGCCCACCAAGATTTTTACTGAACTATTAGAGCTAGTCCCTCTTTTCTTAAAGAAGAACTTGGAAGAGAAAGAGAGAGCCCACCCCAGTCAAGATGGCATAAATCAGGTTTTTAGTCTTCACTGATACCAAGAGGACAATAAGGGAGGGGATAAGGAGGGGGTTTTCCAAGAGGTGGAAGGAGACTTGGTCTTCTACAAAGAAAACATCGGAGGCGACTAGGGCGGCAAAAATAGTTACCGGGATAAAGTTCATCCAAGCCTTGAATTTAGGAGAGAGATTTTTATTTTTCAACCAGACCATGGGCAGGAACTTGGTTGACAGGGTGATGGCTGCGAAAGCCGCTAAAAGAATAGGAAAATCATTATTCATGGCCTTGTCCCTCCTTGGTCCATTTTAATTGAAAGCCGATTAAGGATGCTAGCAAGGCCCCCACCACTATGCCCAGGGAGTTTTGCAAGATAACGAGGGCAATAATGGTAAAAACTACAGAAATCAAGCCAGCATATAAGTAGTAACGGTCTACAAACTGCTCAACTGTCATGCAGATAAACATGGCCGTTAGACCATAACTAATAATAGAGGTGTCCAAGTCAACCACGCTGACCAAGAGGGCTCCTAGTCCGGATCTTAGAACCCAAATGCCGTAGTTCAATAAGTTCAAAGCCAAGGCATGGTCTGCTGTCCAGTCAGGTTGACTAAACATGACTGTGTTCACACCAAAGCTTTCATCTGAGATGGTCATGCTAAAGAAAAAGTCGAACCAAGTAGTCTTTTGGCGGACATGGCGGGAGGAAGACATGGACATCAGGACAAAGCGGAGGCCTAAGAAGGCCAGGGTAATGATAATAGACACCAGGCTAGCTCCAGCCCCGTAGAGACCGGCTAAAAGAAACTGACCTGAACCGGAATACAAGACCGCGGAAGTAAGTAAAATCTGCAGGGGGGTAAAGCCAACCTGAAAGGAGACAATCCCGCAAACCAGGGAAAGAACAAGGTAGGAAACCATGACCGGAAAGGCCGGCTTGAGAACTTTTTTAAACATTTACATCACACCTTCTACGTTAATGAGTGGTTTAACCCGGCAGTGGCCAGGTTAAAATCAAAGAGCATACTGATAACCCCAGTATGCTCTTGAGGATAGGAGCCCGGCTTTAGAAGACGGGCTTTCTTGCTTGATGGGAGGTTGGCTACTTGGTTAAAACTTCTACCCCACTTGGTCGGCCCACTAGGACTCGGTCGGTCAAGCCGATAAAAAGACCGTGCTCCACCAGACCAGTATAGGATTTGAGTTGGGCTGCCAATTCTTGGACCTGGTCAATGTAGTCAAGCTTGAGGTCGATGATGTAGTTGTTGTCATCGGTTAAGTACTTTTGGCCCTGGTCATCTAAACGCCAGCTAGGCTTGAGCTGGTCTGCCACCAATTGGTCAAATAGGTGCTGGCTACCAAATTTGACCACCTCAACAGGTAATGGGAAGGCCCCTAGCTGGTCCACCAACTTGGATTCATCGACAATCCAGATATTTTGTTTGGAATGCTGGGCCACAATTTTTTCGTAAAGGTGGGCCCCGCCTCCCCCCTTGATCCCGTTAAATTGGGGGTCCACCTCATCAGCTCCGTCAATGGTCAAATCAATTCGCTCAACCTGGTCCAGGGGAAGGGTGGGAATGCCCAAGCTCCTCGCCTTGTCCTTGGTCCGGTTGGAAGTTGTGACAGCTGTTATGGACAAGTTTTCTGCCTTCAGCCGCTTGCCCAAACCCTCGAGTAGGTAGGCTACTGTCGAGCCTGTGCCAAGACCAACCACCATACCATCTTCAACGTATTCGGCCGCCTGATAGCCAACTGCTTTCTTTAAGTCTGTCATGACGCCTGCCCCTTTCTAACTAATCCTCCCCTATAATGCGAACTTCACGTTCCAGCTTAACCTTGTAAATCCGGTAGACTTCTTCTTGGATATGTTGGATCAACTCTTGGTAGTCGCTGGCGGTAGCATTGCCTATATTAATGATAAAACCGGCATGTTTTTCGGATACCTGGGCTCCACCATGGACCAATCCTTGAAGGCCAGCATCCTGGATTAATTTCCCCGTAAAGTGGCCTTCAGGTCTTTTAAAGACTGACCCACAAGAGGGGTATTCCAGCGGTTGTTTGGATTCTCTAAGGTAGGTTAATTCATCCATCTTTTCCTTGATAGTGATGTAGTCGCCCGACTCCAATTTAAAGGTCACGGAGACTACTATATCGTCTTCTTCCATCAAATAACTGTGGCGGTAGGAGAAGTTCATTTCCGCATTACTATAGGTCTTCAACTGGCCATGCCGGGTCAAGACTTGGACACTTTCAACACAATGCTGGACTTCCCCACCGTAAGCCCCAGCGTTCATGTAAACAGCCCCGCCTGTACTACCCGGTATGCCACAAGCGAATTCCAAGCCAGTTAAGCTATGGTCCAAGGCAGCCTGGCTAACATCGATAATAGCTGCTCCAGCGCCCGCAGTGATCCGGTTCTCTTCGTGACAAATGGTTTTAATGCCGGTGGTAATGATGGTAATCCCTCTTATCCCACCATCTTTTACGATCAGGTTGCTAGCATTGCCTAAGATAGTGAGGGGGAGATCGCCAGCTTGGTATTCCGGACTTTGGTTGATCCACTTGATAATCGTCACAATTTCATCGATGGATTCTGGGAAAATCAAAATGTCAGCCGGGCCACCTGTTCGAGTGTAAGAGTAATAGGACAAGGGTTCATCTTTTTTGATGTTGCTTTCGGGAAAGGCTTCTACGATACGATCAAATAACATTTTACTAATCCTTTACTTTATGATACATAAATCTTTTGCTTTCAACTACTAATAAAGTCTAAAATATGATACGATCATTCTATCACGAATAAAAGAAGATATCGAAAAAGATTTTCTTGCCTTAGGGAGATTTTACTTTTATCTTTTTAATAAAAAAATAATTTAAAAGACTTGTTTTCAGTCCATCCAGTCGCTATAATTACTTTAGTATTATAAATCAATACGGGAGTAACTGACAGATTTCTGTTCCAGTGCCACCAACCGAAACGATGGCTTTTTTGTTTCTGGTACTGGATTAAATAGTGAGACGTATGTAAAAGTCCTAGCTTTTGCATGCGTCTTTTTTTAATCCTGTCTGTGCTCTTTTAAAGGAGAAAGGATCAACTATGACCAAACCATATTACGCTATGAAGCAAGATGAGGCTTTAAGCCATTTGGATGCTAGCTTAGAGGGCTTATCTGACAACCAAGTCCAGGACCGGCTCGACCGATACGGCCCCAACCAAATCCAAGACCAGGAGCAAAAGTCCACCCTTAAAATGTTCCTAGAAAATTTCAAAGACCCCATGGTGATCATCCTCTTGCTCGTGGCCCTGGTCCAAATTTTCTTGGGTGAGATTTTTGAATCCCTAGTTGTCCTAGCCATTGTTATCCTCAGTGCCATTATTACAGTGGTTCAGGAGAAAAAAGCAGCTGAATCCCTAGAGTCCCTCCGCAACCTGTCTTCTCCCACAGCAGTAGTTTACCGCAATGACCAGCAAGTTGAAGTTGAAGCAGACCAAGTTGTCCCCGGTGATCTGGTTCATTTGGAAGTTGGCGATCAGGTCCCAGCAGACGGCCTCTTGCTAGAAGCTAAAAGTCTGCAGGTGGACGAAGGAGCCTTAACCGGAGAATCAGTCCCTGCCAGTAAGGAAGTCGGCCAAGTAGAAGAGAAAACACCCCTAGCTGACCGAATTAACATGGTCTACAGTGGCACCCTGGTCACCAATGGTCGAGGAAAATTTTTAGTAACCGAAACCGGTAACCAGTCGGAAATGGGTAAAATTGCCTCTTTGATCCAGTCAGCCAAGACCAAGGAAACCCCTCTCCAGGTCCAGGTTGGGAAATTTTCTGTGAAGTTGGGCTGGGGCATCTTAATCCTTTCTCTCTTTATATTTGCCCTTTCAAGTTACCGAATTTTGACCATGGGGACTTCCAACCTTACCCTTTCCTTAGTCAATGCCTTTATGTTCGCTGTGGCAGTAGCTGTTGCTGCGATTCCTGAAGCTCTCCAGTCCATCATTACTATTGTTCTCTCCACAGGGACCAACAAAATGGCTAAAAGACATGCCATCATCCGCCGCCTACCAGCAGTGGAAACACTGGGATCAACCTCTATTATCTGCTCAGACAAGACCGGGACCTTGACCCAAAACAAGATGACGGTAGTGGATGGCTTCCTACCTGACCAAGACCAAATCTTCCAAGATGAGGATCCAGACAAATGGTCCCCGGCAGAAGACCTCCTCTATAAAATCGCCATCTTGGCAAATGATTCCTATGTCAACCAGGAAGGGACTCTAGCAGGTGATCCAACTGAAGCAGCCTTTATTCTCTTGGCCCAAGATTTAGACTTAGACTATCAAGACCTCCGCGACCGCTATCCTCGAATCGCCGAGCTCCCCTTTGACTCTGACCGGAAGTTGATGTCCTCCCTCCATGAAATTGACGGAGACCAAATGATGCTAACCAAGGGGGGACCTGATGTCGTTTTCGACCGGGCCAACCGCATTCTTAAAGACGGCCAGGTCCAAGACCTTAGCCAAGAAGATAAAGAAGCCTTTATCCAGGCTAATGAAGACTTTGCTGAAGAAGCCAAACGAGTCTTGGCCTTTGCCTATAAAGACCACCCTTCCGATAACTTAGACCTAGATGATGAAAATGACCTTATCCTGGTGGGTTTGATGGCTATGATCGACCCACCCCGACAAGAGGTTTACGATGCTATCCAAACTGCCAAAAATGCCGGCATCCGGCCAATTATGATCACCGGAGACCACAAGACAACCGCCCAGGCCATTGCCCAGGACTTGGAAATCTTCCGTGAAGGTGATTTGGCTGTCACTGGTAGTGAGTTAGATGACATGTCCGACCGAGAATTGGAAGAGAAGTTGGAATCCATTTCAGTCTATGCCCGGGTCACTCCTGAAAACAAAATCCGGATTGTCGATGCTTGGCAAGCCAAAGACAAGGTTACGGCTATGACTGGGGACGGGGTTAACGATGCCCCTGCCCTTAAACAAGCTGACATCGGTGTGGCCATGGGGTCAGGAACGGATGTCGCAAAAGATGCTGCTGCCATGATCTTGACCGATGACAACTTCGTCTCCATTATCAATGCGGTTGAAGTTGGCCGGAATGTCTACAGTAATATTAAAAAATCGATTTCCTACCTCTTCTCCGGAAACCTTGGGGCTGTCTTGGCTATTATCGTGGCCTTGATCTTAAATTGGGTGGCCCCATTTACCACCATCCAGCTTCTCTTTATTAACCTGGTCAACGACGCCCTCCCTGCTATTGCCCTCGGTGCGGAGCCGATTGAAGCCCAACTGATGCAGGAGGACCCAAGAGACCCCAATGAAGGTCTCTTTGCTGGTGGAACCCTGGAAAATATCCTCTTTAGGGGGATTACCATAGCCCTGGCCGTTATCCTGTCCCAGTATATTGGTTTATCCTACAGCGTTGAAATCAGCGTGGCCATGGCCTTCACAACCCTCATCTTATCCAGAAGTCTCCAGGTTTTCCCAGCCCGGTCTAAAAACCTGACCATTGCTGAATTGGGCTTCACTTCCAACAAATACATCCTCCTTGCCTTCCTCGTCTGCATGGCCTTGTACGGTTTGACCCTCCTTCCTATTGCCCGGGACCTCTTCAGCATTCCCGACTCCTTTGGCCTAGTCCACTGGGGGATCGCTTCCGGCCTAGCCCTAGCTACCACCATCATCATGGAAGTGAAAAAATTAATCTTTAACCACTAAGTCAAAACTATCACCCCATTGAGCAGAAACAGCAAAAGAGCTAAGGTCTTCCCTTAGCTCTTTTCTGCTGGTCTATTCGTCTAAATGAACCTGGTCTAGGAGGGCTTGGTAGGCTTCTCCCTCAGCTTGCAAGTAAAAAGTCCGGTGGCCGGCTTGGTCAAAGTAATCCTTAATAGTAATTTTAAGGTGTTTTCTGGGCATGGCCTCCATTGCCTGGGAAGGCCACTCCACCACACAAAGACCAGGGCCGTCAAAATATTCTTCCAAACCTAGGTCTAGGGCCATGTCCAAGTCCAGCCGGTAGAGGTCCATATGGTAGAGAGGGAGATCGCCACCTTGGTATTCTCGGATAATCGTGTAGGTGGGACTTTTAATCATCCGGTCAATGTGGAGGGCCTGGGCCAAGCCCTTGGTAAAAGTTGTCTTGCCGGCCCCCAAGTCCCCTTCTAGTAAGAAGACCATCCCCGGCTTGACATATTGGGCTAGGGTCTGGGCTAGTTTATAGGATCCTTCTTGGTCTTTTACTTGTATTTCTTTCATCAACTCATTCTTTCTTATTTGTATAGTGGGATAGCCTTGGTTAAGTTGGCTACACCTTGACGAACTTGGTCGAGGACCTCTTCTTGGTCATTTGATTCCAATGCTTGGATAATCAAACGGGCAACTTGCTGGCAATCTTCTTCTTTGAAGCCCCGAGTGGTCACAGCCGGTGTCCCTAAGCGGATACCAGACGTCACTTGTGGTGACCGGGTTTCAAAAGGAATGGTGTTTTTATTAACGGTAATTTTGGCCTGGTCTAAAAGCTTCTCGGCCTCTTTACCGGTAAGGCCAAAACCTGTTACATCAAGGAGGAGCAAGTGGTTGTCCGTTCCATTCGAGATCAGTCGGGCCTTGTCTGATTGGGCAAAAACCTCTGCCATAGCTTTGGCATTCTTTTTAATCTGCTTAGCATAGTCTTTAAAGGCAGGCTGGGCAGCTTCTAAAAAGGCCACTGCCTTCCCAGCAATCACGTGTTCCAAGGGACCGCCCTGGCTACCGGGAAAAATAGCCGAGTTTAATTTTTTAGCATATTTTGCCTTGGCTAGGATTAAGCCTCCCCGAGGTCCCCGCAAGGTCTTGTGGGTAGTAGAGGTGATGACATCCGCATAAGGAACAGGGTCAGGATAGACGCCTGCTGCGACTAAACCAGCAAAGTGGGCCATATCCACCATCAGATAGGCACCAACCTCGTCAGCAATGTCTCTAAACTTCTTAAAGTCCAACTCCCTTGGATAGGCCGAGTAGCCAGCAATGATCATCTTTGGCTGGTGGTCTATGGCGAGTTGGCGGACTTGGTCGTAGTCAATTAGTTCTGTTTCCTTGTTAACTCCGTAGTGGACAGCATGATACAAAATGCCAGAAAAGTTAACCGGAGACCCGTGGGTTAAGTGCCCCCCGTGGCTCAAGTCCATACCCAAGTAAGTGTCCCCAGGCTGGAGCAGGGCTTGGAAGACGGCGTTATTGGCCTGGGACCCGGAGTGGGGTTGGACATTGGCATAATCAGCTTCGAACAAGTCTTTGACCCGGTCTATGGCCAACTGCTCGATGACATCGACAAATTCACAGCCCCCATAATAGCGTTTGCCAGGGTAGCCTTCTGCGTACTTGTTGGTCAAAATAGACCCTTGAGCCTGTAAAACTTCTTCAGAGACAAAGTTTTCAGAAGCAATCAATTCAATATTGTCTTCTTGTCTTTGCCTCTCCTTCTCAATTGTTGCAAAAATTTCTTTGTCAAAATATTGCTTGGTCATTCCTGTTTCCTCCTCTATCTTACCACACCACTAGGGTTAAATCTTATCGTCTGGCTGAGTTTTTTCTATTCGTTTCAAGTTTTGGATCAAAATCCAAGCTTTTACACAAGTTTGGCCAATGTTCTTTAGGCTTTAATCACTGGCTTGGTTTATGTCGCCTCCGCCTATATTTTTGTTAAACCACTTGTCAATCAGAACGGCAATGGCGTTGTCGCCTGAAATATTGGTGGCTGTTCCAAAGCTATCCTGGGCAATATAGAGGGAGACCAGTAAAGAAGCCAGGGCACCAGACGGGTCGATCCCCACCATCCCCAAGAAAGGTAAGGCTGCCATGATGGCCCCGCCTGGAGCTCCTGGTGCCGCAACCATGGCAATCCCTAAGGTGATGATAAAAGGCCCGATGATGCCATAATTAGAAGGCATGTCGTTCATCATGAGAACAGCCATGACACAGGAGGTAATGGTAATCATACTCCCCATCAGGTGGGCGGTCGCACAGAAGGGGACAACAAAGTCACGAATTTTTTGTGAGACACCGTTTTTTCTTGCGATTTCTAAGTTAATAGGGATAGTAGCCGCTGATGATTGGAGTCCAACAGCCGCAATATAGCCGGATAATTGGTTTTTGATTAAAGTCCATGGGTTCTTGCCAGCATAGGACCCGGCCAAGACAAACCAGAGGATGATAAAGACCCAGTGCAGGATAAGTATGACCAAGAAGACCCGCCAAAAAACAGACAAGATAGTGCCAAAAGTTCCAGCGTAAGATAGGTTGATAAAGTTCCCGAAGATAAAGAAAGGCAAGAGGGGGACGATAAATCTTTCCAGGACAAAGATAACGGATTGGTTAAATTCATCGAAAAAATTGTACATGGCATAGGACTCTTTGTTAGTTCGCAACCAGGAAATAGTGATCCCGAACATAAAGGCAAAGACGATAGCAGAAGTCACTTCAAACATGGCTGGAATTTCGACCGTAAAAATCGGAGCCAAGCCCTCCCCTTCTGCTTCACCTACAAAGGTGCCTACTTCAATAAATAAAGGGAAAACAAAATTCGCAACTAAATAGGCGACCGTCCCGGCTATTAAAGTGGACAGGTAAGCAATACCAGCAGTAGCCCCTAAAAGCCGGCCAGCCCCTTCGGACAGGTCGGCTATCCCTTTAACAATAAAACCAACAATCATTAAGGGGATAAAAAAGCTTAAAATATTCCCGAACAAATCGGAAAAGGTTACCGGGATTTGCAAGATAATCTCTGGGATAAATGTCATTTGACCGACCAGGGCACCAAGGATAATAGCTACAATCAACTGGGGCAGGAGCCCAAATTTTTTCTTCTTTTTTTCCTGACTCATTAGGAAACCTCCTCAGTTTTCAAAAAGATTGGACTAAGTATACAACTGTTTAAGTCGGCAAGACAAGATAAATCATACTTGAACCCTCCTTTTTTCTTGTGAAATCACTATTAAAGAAAACGCTTTCTTATATTCTGCTTATAAAATAGCATGATCCAACCGGGAATGCAAGGCCATTTTAATGACCAATAAATGAGTTATCCTTTAGATTTATTCTATTATATTATCAGGAACTTCTCTTGTCTAGTTTTATTTGGGTCACATGCACAGTCAGTAAGAAAAGAGCTAAGGGACAGTACCCTTAGCCCTTTTAATATTTATCTATACATAAGTCTTTGATCTTAAGATCTCTTTCTAGCCTTGTTTTAGAAGGCGATTGACCAATTCCTGACTTGGCTGAGGATGGATTAGAACTGCCTGATCTGCACCAATATAGCAAAAGCTTCGTCTAGTGTGAAAGCTGCCAGATAAAATTTTTACTTACCTTGGCTAGCTTGGTTACTGTTGGTATTTTTGTTAAACCATTTATCAATTAAAACCGCGATTGCATTGTCCCCTGAAATATTTGTCGCTGTACCAAAGCTGTCCTGGGCCATATGAAGGGAAACCAGAAGGGAAGCCAGACTACCAGAAGGGTCAATCCCTACCATGGTCAGGAAGGGCAAGGCCGATATAATGGCTCCCCCTGGGGCTCCAGGGGCTGCTACCATAACAATACCTAAGGTGATGATGAAAGGAGCCATGATAGTAAAGTCATTGGCCATATCATTTAGCATCAGAACGGCCATTACACTGGAAGTGATGGAAATCATACTCCCCATCAAGTGGGCTGTTGAACAAAAGGGAATGACAAAATCACGAATTTCCTTGGAAACCCCATTCTTTTGAGCAATTTCCAAGTTGATAGGAATAGCGGCAGCAGAAGATTGGAGACCAACAGCTGCAATATAACCGGTTAATTGGTTCTTGATTAAATCCATGGGCTTCTTACCAGCATAGGTTCCCGCAATAATAAACCAAAGAATAATGAAGACCCAATGAAGGGTGATAATGATGAGAAAGACCCGCCAAAAGACTGAAAAGATTGCCCCAAAAGTTCCTGTGTAGGACAAGTTAACAAAATTGCCAAAGATAAATAAGGGGAGAAATGGAACAATAAATTTATCAAGGATAAGACTGACCGACTGGTTAAATTCATCAAAAAAGTTATACATGCCATAGGAATTTTTTTTGCTTCTTAACCATGAAATGGTAATGCCAAACATAAAGGAAAAGACAATGGCCGAGGTCACCTCAAACATAGGCGGAATCTCCACCATAAAAATGGGATCTAAGCCTTGACCTGTGACTTCAACTGTTGCCTGGCCTGGTTGGATAAATAAGGGAAAAACCCAACTGGCTATGAGGTAGGCAACCAATCCTGCAATTAAGGTAGACAAGTAGGAAATACCTGCAGTCGCCCCAAGTAGGCGACCTACCCCTTCTGACAAGTCGGCAATCCCTTTCACAATAAAGCCAACGATCATCAAGGGGATAAAAAAATTCAGAATGTTCCCAAACAGGTCTGAAAAAGTCACCGGTATTTGTAAGATAAAGTCCGGAATAAAAGACATCTGACCTACCAAAGCCCCCAAGGCAATCGCAGCGATTAATTGCGGCAAGAGTCCAAGTTTCTTCTCTTTGTTTTCCTTACTCACAAGGAAACCTCCTCTATTTTTTAATAATATAATACAATGCTTCTATACAAATCGTTATTATACTATATTATTAATTAATAGCCAATAACCCTGTAAGCAATAGACCTTTTTATATAAAATATTTATAATCATTCATGCAATTTATCACCTAACATTCAAGAAATACAATTCTTTTTAAGTTCAACTATTATATTTACAATAATATCCTTATTGGTCCTTCCTTACTTTCAGCTAGATTTAAATTATGGACATAGCTCATAAAACTAGTCTGACAATCGATTTAAGTCACGAAAGCTCGTAAGGCAAGTGAAGGGGTGTTATTACTGCGCATTTAAAAATGAATAAAGTGCAAATATTGACTGACTCTTATCTTTTCTATATACTTATTATTACTTAGTAATCACTTTTTAATAAGGGAGTGACCTTCATGAAAATTCACAAACTCATCACCGGGCCTGTCCAGGAAAACTGTTACATTCTGGAAAAAGATGGCCAGGCCCTGGTGGTTGACCCGGGTTCGGACGGGGAGCGGATCATTCATAAAATTGAAGACCTGAACTTAAAGCCTCTTCACATCCTCCTGACCCACGCCCACTTTGACCATATTGGAGCCTTGGACCAGGTTAGGGACTATTACCATATCCCGGCCAGCATCCATGAAATCGAAAAGGACTACCTACTTGACCCTGACCTAAACTTTTCTAGCATGACGGGGCAGCCCTTTACCTGCCAGCCTGCCGACCACTTGTTTACAGAGGAAGTTGAGTTAGAGATAGGACCCTTTGACTTTAAAGTAGTCCACACTCCCGGCCACTCTCCTGGGTCTGTTTCCTTTATTTTCCAATCTGACAAACAAGTTATCGCTGGCGACGCCCTCTTCAGGGAAAGTATCGGCCGGACTGATTCCTTTAATGCTGATGGCCCAACCTTGCTGGACAGTATCCAGACCAAACTCCTTAGCCTAGACGATGACTTTACTGTTTACCCAGGCCATGGTCAGGCTACAAGTATTGGCCATGAGAAAAGCTACAACCCATTTTTCTAATTCCCAACTGTAAAAAAATAGACTATCATTCTTGGAAAGGATTTGATCAAAATGGATCAAAATACTGCTAACCAGCAGCAAAATTCTGGTTTCTTCGCCTGGATTGAGCGGGTCGGGAACAAGCTCCCCCACCCTGTTTTTATTTTTATCATCTTGGCGGCTATCGTCATCCTTGCTTCAGGTATTGCTGACTTATCTGGACTCGCCCTAGACTATACCGACCCAACTGGTGAAGAAGTGACCGTGGCTGCTGAATCCCTCCTAAGTGTGGATGGGATTAACTATATCTTTAACAGCGCCGTGGAAAACTTCACTTCCTTCGCTCCACTGGGAACAGTACTGGTGGCTATGTTAGGGGTCGGGATTGCAGAATGGACCGGTCTGATTTCCTCAACCTTGAAGAACTTGCTCTCCGATGTCCCTCCCTTCCTCTTGTCAGCTGCTGTGGTCTTTGCCGGGGTCATCTCTAACATTGCCTCAGATGTCGGTTACGTTGTTATCATCCCTCTAGGTGCTGTTATTTTTGCCGGAGCTGGCCGCCACCCCATTGCCGGTTTAGCTGCTGCCTTCGCTGGAGTTTCAGCTGGTTTCTCTGCCAACTTATTGCCCGGTCCAACTGATGCCCTCTTGGTTGGGATTACTGAAGAAGCCTTGGATGCAGCGAATATTACATACGATATTCAAGTAACTGCTAACTGGTACTTCATCATTGCTTCCTCTTTCGTTTTGACCATCGTGGGGGCCATCGTGACAGACAAGTTTGTGGAACCCAAATTAGGTGAATACAATGGGGAGTTTGTCCCAGACCAAGAGCCCTTGACCGACCTTGAACACCGAGGCCTGCGCAATGCCTTGATTGCTCTGATCATTTACGCAATCGTCATGGTTTACCTCATGTTTGACTTCAACCTCCCTTTCAGTGGAATCCTCCAATCCTTTGACGAAACTGCTGAAGCAGTCAACTTGAACAACTTCATGTCAGCTGGTTTGCTCTTGGCTATCTTCTTCCTCTTTGCCATACCAGGTACCGTTTACGGTGTAACCATTAACAAGATTAAAGATACCAAAGACTGGGTAACAGGCATGTCTGAAGCCATGAGCTCCATGGGGGCTTACATTGTCTTAGCTTTCTTTGCGGCCCAACTGATTAATTACTTTAACTACACCAACTTAGGGACCATTATTGCTGTTGCCGGAGCTAACTTTCTTGAATCCATTTCTCTAACTGGTATCCCCCTCATCTTAGGTTTTGTCTTGGTGGCTGCCTTTATCAACCTCTTCATCGGTTCAGCTTCAGCCAAATGGGCTATCCTATCCCCCATCTTCACACCAATGTTCTATAACCTAAACTTAACCCCTGAGATGACCTTGATGGCCTACCGGATTGCCGACTCTACCACCAATATTATTTCACCACTGATGAACTACTTTGCTATGGTGATTGTCTTCACCCAACGCTATGACAAGGACTCGGGGATTGGAACCCTAATTTCAACCATGTTGATCTACTCGATTACCTTCTTAATCACCTGGACCATCCTCTTGATCATCTGGTACCTCTTGGGTCTCCCACTTGGTCCAAATGCACCTATTGCCTTTTAAGTCTTAACAAGACTGGAATAAAAAAAGTCAATCCCACCAGTTTTTGGCAGGATGGCTTTTTTACCATTGTAACATTAAGTCTTAGCAGGATAGACCGAACAAGTCTATTTGTTTAGCTCTTTATTTTTGCAGCCTAGTCTACTAGTCTTGATTTTGCCGCTGGACCCAGTCCAGGACAACAGTGGCATTGTCCCGGCTACTTTCTACTTTGGAGATGGTTTGAACTTGTCCGTCTTCTTCTGGACTCAAGCTGGTTTTAACGGTGACCTCTTC
This sequence comes from Alloiococcus otitis ATCC 51267, assembly GCF_000315445.1. Taxonomy (GTDB): domain Bacteria; phylum Bacillota; class Bacilli; order Lactobacillales; family Carnobacteriaceae_A; genus Alloiococcus; species Alloiococcus otitis. Next base: position 77,412 of record NZ_JH992960.1, on the reverse strand, counting down.
CCCTTCTAAAACTTCCTTGTCATACTTGATGGACAAAGATTGAACCCGGTGGCGGTTCATAAAATCAACCCCCAAGGACTGGATGGCCCATTTAAGGTAAATAGTAAAGTTCACGTGGTTATTGATATCAATATCAAAATAAGTAACTTCAAAATGGTCTCCCTCTGAAGCCTGGTCAGGGTCAAATTCAGGCGTCTTCATCCGGCGAATTCTTTTTTCGTAGTCTGCCCCGTATAGGGTCATGATGTCTGGGTCTAACCGGGCCAGTTTGCGTTTGGTCATATCGAACCAGGCATAGGTGACCGTAGACTGGACAACCAGGTCCCCTTGTTCATCATAAGCATCAATTTGCCGGTAGCAAAAAAGTTTGTTGTAACCTGTGGCATAGGTCTCCACCCTTAGCTTTTCACCAGCATCTGGCTGGCGATCAATGTCCATGTCAAATTTGAGAATTATCCAAGACAGGTTTTTCTCTTTGAAATAAGCTTCAAGTTCTGCCTCTTGACCGAGTTCTTCACTTTGCTGGCCTAAGACAGATACTAAAATGGAGCTCAGGGTGGTTAAAGGAATATTACGGTAACGGTCACTTAAATAAGGGGGTAGGGTAAATTCTCTGGTAAATTTATTTCCGGTCATTCTTTCTGCCTCCTGCTTGGTCTATCTTTTTTTCACAAAAGTCACGTGTTTTTTATTTTACATCTTTATGACCTAACTTTGCAATAGTAAGCGTTTGGTGACCAATCAAACACGGCTAAAAAAGAAAAAGGCTAGCCAGACTTAGGTCTAGCTAGCCTTTCTTCTCACCTCGGCCTTTCAACCCTAAAAGACTTCATTTTCATCAATCTGCATCTGAATCATCCGGTTCATCTGAATCAGCAGCAGGATCAATTTTTTCAACCAAAACTTCATTGACCCGCCGCTTTTGCGCATCCAAGACTAAAAATTCGTAACCCTCATAAATGAAAGAGTCATTGGACTCGGGCACCCGCTCCAATTGCTCTATCATAAAACCTGAGACGGTATTGGATAACCAGTCATCTAAAACAGGCAAGTTGAGGCTAGCTAGGAGTTTTTCGATCGGGTAGGTCCCCTTGACCCGGATTTTAGACCCTTCCTCAAGAACCTCTATCTCATTTTCAACTTCATCCGTTTCATCCCAAATTTCGCCAACCAACTCCTCTAGGGCATCTTCCATGGTGGCAATACCGGTCATCCCCCCATGCTCATCGACGACAACAGCCATATGGTTCTTGTTGCGTTGCATAAGGCGGAGGAGGTCAAAAAGCTTGATCATAGGTGGGACATAGAGGACTTCGGTCACTAAGTTGACCACCGACTGGACTTTCAAGGCCCCCCTCTGCTTGGCTCTTAAGTAGCGGTTAAAGTCCTTTTGGTGAAGGACTCCCACCACGCTGTCCACGGATTCATCATAAACAATAAGTCGAGAAAAGGGGTTTTGGTCAAAGGTCTCTTCAATGGTATCATCACTGTCTTCTATATCCACCCCTACCACGTCAACCCGGGGTGTTAGGATGGAAGAGACTTCGACATCATCAAATTCAATAGCTGCCTTGACCAATTTATGCTCTTCTGACTCAATCGACCCGTCCACCCGGGCTTCATCTACCATGGACAGGAGTTCTTCTTCACTAAGGGACTCTGAAGGAGAGATTGGGACGATTATTTTTACCAACTTTTGCCACTGACCGAGCAACCAAATCAAGGGTTTAAAGAGGACCAGTAAGAAGTTTAAGACGGGTGAAGTCATCTTGGCGATGGGTTCGGGAACCATCTTGGCCAGTAATTTTGGGGTTATTTCAGCCAAGATCAAGAGAAGGATGGTGGTTACAATAGTAGAAATGGTGGCCCCATATCTGGGGTAAAGGTCAACGAAAAAAACCGTTGCGATAGCTGAAGCAGCGATATTGGCAAAGTTATTGCCAATTAAGATGGTGGATAAAACATCATCGAAATTCTCTTGCAATTTCAAGGTGCGGGCTGCCTGCTTGTCTCCATTTTTGGCCTGGATTTTCAGCTTGGTTTCCCTAACTGAGGTAAAAGCAGTTTCAGACGAGGAGAAATAAGCTGAAAGCACCACAAAAAACAAGAATATAAGGATACTGGACAAATAATTTGAATCCATTTACTGTTAAAGCCTCCGATTGCGACCAATAAAAATTTTCCGTATTTTTTTCGCTATTATACCATTAATGATTACTGGCAACAATTAATCATACTTGATTTGAATTCCCTTCTTGTCCCTCAAGTAGTTCATCAAAACAATGGCACAGCCCTTGATAATAGCATAAGCTGGTAAGATCAAGACCATCCCCAAGACACCAAAAGCGTCTTTGGCAAAGATAACCAAGACCACGACTGTCACTGGGTGCAGGTCCAAGCTGTTGCCCATAACAAATGGAGTGAAGACATAGGACTCGATTTGCTGGAGGATGGTAATTAATACCACCAAGGCCAAAGCTCGCAATGGAGACATGGATAGGGCTACAAAGAAGGCTGGGGCTGCCCCGATAAAGGGACCGAAGTAAGGGATTAAGTCAGCAACAGCACTGAAGAGACCAAAGAGCATGGCATTGGGCAATCCAAGTAGGAGGTAAATAATATAAGAAGAGATTCCTACAAACACGCAGACCAAGACCCGGCCCCCAATGTATTTTTTGGCGTTTTCGTGGAAAGCGGTTAATAAATCTAAGGCAAGTGTCTTGTACTTGGGTGAGACAAATTGCAAGATATTCTTAGGGACCTTTTCGTTTTCTTTAAAGAGGTAGATCAAGACCAAGGGAACAGTGGCGATAATGACCAAGGAATTGATGGTCACCGACAGAAAGTTCCCAAAGCCAGAGGTTAACTGGTTTAAAATATTAGTTAAGATATTCGTTACAGAAAGGTCTAAGTTGCTAAGGTAATTGTAGACTTCTTGGCTAGAAATATTGTATTCATCGACTAAACTTTCAATAAAAGCCACCAAGTCACTGACAATCCCCGGTGTAATCGAAATGAGATTGGAAATCTGCTTGATAATTTCAGGTAAAAAGGCCGAAATAAGAAAATAGAGAATGAGAATAATGAGAAGAAGGACTAGGGGAATAGTGATCCCATCATTATGTATCTTCTTATCTAGGAATTCATAGACGGGCAAAAAGATATAAAAGATAAAGCCTGTAATTAGAAAGATAGGAAAGAGACTTTCAAACAAGGCACCGATCGGGTAGAATATAAAGTCAACCGTAGAGAAAACCATGATAGCCAAGCCAACTAGGATGACCGCCACCAGTATGGCAAATAGTTTTGATTTTTTTAAATACTGCATATCATACTCCTTTTCCACTACTTTGACCGACTATAAACATGCCTAGTTATAACCAGCTAGTTAGCCGACCAAAGTCTTGCCTGTAGATTTCAGCCTGTCTACTCTATAATAAGTTTAGGAGGAATCATTATGAGAGATACACAAGCAATAATTAATTTAAAGCATTTAGAAGACAATGTCAAAGCCTTAACCAAACATATTTCAAAAAATAGTAAATTATGTGGCGTGGTCAAGGCCAATGCCTATGGTCACGGGGCTGTAGAAGTGGCTAAAAGACTCCAAGCGACCGGAGTGGACTTCTTGGCTGTTGCCTTGGCTCAAGAAGCCATCGAGTTAAGACAAGCCGGCATTGACCTACCGATCTTGGTTTTGACCCCGGTCACCAATGAAGAGGAACTCGAGCTAGTCATTCAAAACAAAATCCGAATCACCTGTTTTAGACCAGACCATGCCCGAGTCATCAACCGTCTAGCCCAAGCATTAAACACCAAAGCCTACGTCCACTTGAAGGTGGATTCCGGCATGTCCCGGATCGGCGTCCAAAACGCCGACCAAGGGCAAGCAGTTTTAGAAGAACTAGAAGACCGAAACTGCCTGGTTGAGGGGATCTACACCCACTTTGCGGATGCAGATAATATGGACGAAGAGGACTTTACCCGCCAGCAATTTGACCACTTCCAAACTGTTTTCCAAACTTTAGAAGACCAGGGTCACCACTTTGCTATCAAGCATGCCTGTAACTCTGCTGCTACCCTCCGCTTTCCGGAATACCACTTAGACATGGTCCGGGTGGGAATCTGCCTTTACGGTTATCCGCCAGCCTCAGATATGGCTGGTTTGGTTGACCTGAAACCCTTGATGACCGTCAAGACCAAACTAGCCCATGTCAAACCCTTAGAAAAAGAGCGTTATATCGGCTACAACCGGACCTATCAGATGGACCAGGATGGGAAAATTGGTACCCTGGTTATTGGCTATGCTGACGGGGTCTTCCGCAGTTTATCCAATAAGGGCTACTTCCTCTACCAAGGTCAAAAATTGCCGATTGTGGGCCGGGTTTGCATGGACCAATTAATGGTAGACCTCAGCCAGGTCCCAGATATTGAAGTTGGGGATGAAGTCACCTGGTTCAGCCCTGAAAGCCAAGATACCTATTCCCTCTTTGAAATCGGCGACCAGGCTGTTAGCTCCCACTATGAAATCCTCACCCGGATCAGCCCCCGCATCCCTCGAATCTACCAAGGCTAATAAAAAGAGCTAGGGGCTTTTAGCCCCCAGCCTTTTTTGTTTATGGATAAATTGGCAGGTTTAACCTGCGTTTTCGTCTCCTGCTTCTTCTTCCTCTACCGCTTCTTCACCGGTAGGGTCTTCTACAGTCGCATCCTCTTCAGTTGTTTCTTCTTCAGTTGCGGGTTCTTCTGTTGCAGGTTCTTCCTCAGCTGGCTCTTCATTGTTGTTACAAGCTACTAAGAAAGATCCAGCTAAGATAGAAGTTAACATTAAGCGAGTTAATTTTTTCATAACTGCCACTCCTTATTATTTTGTGAAGCGCTTGGCTTCTTGACTAAATTATATCAATTATGCGTTTACATTGCTAGTTATTATTAATTATATTTTAGCTTATTATATTATTATATAATTAATGGCCATGAAAAACGACTGATACATAGTTTGACCTTGGTGGGGTTTCACCAGGGTCATTCTTAAACAGAAAGGCCGGCATGGTTTCCCCTAGGGTAGACACTTATAAAGTGTACTGACTCAATCAGGATTTGAAAATTCTCGTATAACAATTGTTACTTGAGAAAAATTTTGAAATATTCTCGAATAACGCAAGTTGTTTGAGAAAAACTCAAATAATTCTCGAATAACATAAGTTGTTTGAGAAAAAGCTCAAATAATTCTCGAATAACGTAAGTTGTTCGAGAATAATGAGGTGGATGATGGTCCCTCCTACTATAGAACAATGGGGCTATTAAACCAACAAGGTCAAGAAGAGAAGATAACAAAAACTCCAAGCCTTTCAGCCTGGAGTTTTTGTGTCCCATCTTTTACATATTAGTTAGCTCGGTAAATTTTAATGCCACTTTGACGGCCAAAGCTTTGAGCTTCAGCTGGGCTAGATACCAATAAGTCGATGGTATTGCCGTTGATGGCACCACCAGTGTCAGCTGCTACTGCAGTGAACCGACTACCGTTAGGCATTTCAACAATGACAGTTGAGTTAAGTGGGATGACATTAGGGTCAACTGCAATAATGCGACGGCCGTTAGAGTAGATGGTGTTGGATACGTCAGTTCCGTTAGCTGTAACGGTGCTTGGGGTTAAACCGTCACCTATAGCGTAAGCAGTTGCGTTGAAGGTTCCGATGAAGCTACCAGTGTTTGCAGAAGCTTGGTCTTGACCTTGGTTAGAAGCTGGTTGAGCGACAACTTGGCCTGCTTGGTCGTTAGCTTCCTGATCTTGAGCTGCTTCTTGGGCTTGTTCTGGAGCTTGTTCAGCTTCTTGGGCTTGAGCTTCAGCTTGTTCTTGATTTTGGTCTTCTTGAACAGGTGCTTCAGCTTGTTCTTGCCTGTCTTCTTCTCTTTCAGTGACTTCTTGCGGAGTTTCGGTTTCTTTAACTTCTTCGCTTACCTCATAACTTTTCAATTGGTCATTTTCGTCTTTAACAGAAAGGACTGAGTTGTCGTCACTCAAGTAAATGGTGTTACCAGTAATAATCAAGTGGCGGTTGGCAATGTCGTTGACTTGGGTTAGGGCGTCAACTGAAATGCCAGTCGCTTCAGAAATTCCCCAAAGAGTGTCTCCATCTTTAATGGTGTATTCAACTGGTTCAGATTCTTCTTGGTTGGCCTTTTCTTCTTGGATGTCAGCGTGGATTTCTTCCACGGTTCTTGGGGTCCAAGTAGCGGCCTCTACGTCTGCTTGGTTGGCAAAGACACTTGAAAGCAAGGCAGCTGCACCAGTTGCGATCAATTTATTCCGTAATTTCATGGTGAATGTCTCCTTATAAATAGTATTTTTTCTATTTCCTTTAGCACATTCATCATACTATCACGTTTTCGGCATAAAAAAAGAGGGAGGGCCCATTTGTTACCTCCCCTTAGTTGCTTTGTATTATTCCATTAAACTTAACATCTCTTTGTCACATTTGTAACACTGACGACTTTTTCCTATGGCTTTATCGGACTACTTTTAGCTAGTAACCTGGTGGAAGTCATTAAAGTAATTGCGGAAGGCCATGTAGCTGGCTATGATGCCGGCAATGCTGGAGGCCGAAACCAGCATAAACATGATGACAATTTGGTAGCGGATGGCTAGGATGGGGCTAACCCCAGCAAAGATGAGGCCAGACATCATCCCCGGCAGGCTAACCAGACCCACTGTTTTAGTCGAGTCAATGGTTGGGCTGATCCCGGTCTTAATGGCCTGGGCAATCATCGACTTGGATGCTTGGAGAGGACTGGCTCCTAGGGTCAACATTTCCTGAACTTCCTGCTGGTGGTCTTTAAACTGCTGGTCCAAGGATTGGAAAGTGAGCCCCACCGCCACCATAGCCCCATTGGCAATCATCCCGGTGATCGGGACGACCTGGGTGGGGACTAGGTCAATGGCCCCGGTCACGACAAGGAGCAAGAGGCTAACTAGGCTGGAGAACCCGATAGCTGTCAGGGATATTTTAAGCGAACCTGACATGCCTTTGCTTCTTTGATGGCTGTTGTAAGAGGCATTAAAGATAATAAAGGCGATCATCAAAAGGGTTAAGACAAGCTGGTCGATAGCAAAAATATATTCCAGGACAAAACCAATGATAAAAAGCTGGATTACTGCCCGGACCCCAGCGATGACAATATCCTTGGACAGGCCCAAACTTTCCTTGTAAGAGATTACAATAGCAACGACCAGTAAACTTGTCGACAGTAAAAGCGACAAGTTATTAATTTCTACACTTCCTTCCAAGCTTTAATCGACCATCCTTCCATCAGCGATCTGAATTTTGCGACTAGACCGGTTAATATCTTCTTCCTTGTGGCTTACCGATAAGATGGTTGCTCCTTGAGTCAATAAGTCTTCAAGCAAGTCTTGGATAATCTGGCTGGTCTCACGGTCCAAAGAAGAGGTGATTTCATCCAAGAGCAAGACCAGTGGTGGAAATAAGAGGTTGCGGACCAGAGCCACCCTCTGTTTTTCCCCACCAGAAATATCTTGAATTGACTTGTCTAAAATAGACTGGTCGAGCTTGACCCGGCCAAGCAAGTCAAGAGCCCGGTCCTGGTCAAAATTTAAATGGCGGATTTGATAGGGAAAGCTGAGATTATCTCTTACGGTTTGGCCAAACAAGACGGGATTCTGAAAAAAATAAGACACCTTTTTCCGGTAATCTAAGATGTCTTGGGCAAATATATCCTGGCCTTTAAAATAAATGGTCCCACTCGTGGGTTTGATGAGGCTGGCGACTAATTTTAACAGGCTAGATTTGCCACTCCCTGATGGCCCGTAGAGGGTGACAAAGTCTCCTTGGCTGATGGCAAAAGAAATATCTTGTAAAATAATCTTGTCCTTGAGTTCTAAGCAAACCTGGTCAAGCTGGATTAAGCTTCCCATTTTGCCAACTCCCTTCATCAATAGACTTAGGATTTTAGTATAGCAAGTAAAAGTATAGTTTATGTAAAGATTACTGCTGCTAAGTTAAAAATTTAAGGGGTAAAGAGTTAAAGACAGTAACAAATTCCTATCTAATCTGCTACAATATAAGGGCATAAAGGAGGAAGGGCTATGCGTTTGATCAGCTCTTTATTGAAAAGTATTTTTTTCATCATATTAGGCTATTGGCTAGCTGTTTCCCAAGTCGCTAGCGGGACCCCTATTGGCGACGGCTTAGATTGGGTGATGGACTACCTGCCCATTACCTCCGACTTCTGGGATCAAAATGACCAGGAGCCGGAGTTGGACCAAGCCAGCCGTCAAGAAGTAAGCCACCAGGCAGGCGGGCAAGATTTAACCAGTCTGGACATAGACGACCAATTGCTGCGAGAGCAAATTTTAGACCTCACCAACCAAACCCGGGCTGACCAAGGCCTCCCCCCTCTCAGCCAGAATAGCGACTTAGAACTGGCAGGTGACATAAGAGCCCAAGAGACAGTTACCTCCTTCTCCCATACCCGCCCGGACGGTCAAGACTTCTTTACCGTCCTCCAAGACAGTGAGGCCCCACCTAATTACCAATACCAAGTCATCGGAGAAAATCTGGCCATGGCGACCTACCATGTCGACGATGCCCATATGGCCCGGTACATCTTCCAAGGCTGGTTGGATAGCCAAGGCCACTACGAAAACATCATCAATCCCAGCTACACCCAGATGGGAGTAGGCGTAGCCTATGATGAGGGTATCCTTTATCTGACCCAATTTTTTGGCCACCCCATGCCTTAATCTTCAGCAAAGCAAGCAAAAAAGCCAAGCAACTCAGTTTAGTTAGAACTGAGTTCAGCTTGGCTCTTTTTGCTTGTGTCATTTTTACGCTCGTCTTACATCATGCCACCCATGCCAGGGTTCATGCCTCCGCCTTGGTTATCATCATCGCCTGACGGAATTTCAGCGACTGCTGCTTCAGAGGTGAGGAGGAGGGCTGCGATGGAAGCTGCATTTTGGAGGGCAGACCGGGTTACGCGAGTTGGGTCGATAATGCCTTCTTCAACCATGTCGACCATTTCACCACTTGCCGCATTGAAGCCAACACCTTCTTCGACAGCTTTCAAGCGTTCAACAATCACACTGCCATCAATACCAGCATTCTCTGCGATTTGACGGACAGGAGCTTCAAGGGCACGGACGACGATACTAACACCGGTAGCTAGGTCGCCATCAGACTCTTCTTCAAGTTTTTTGACTTCTTTGAGGATGTTGATATAAGCTGTTCCCCCACCAGCTACGATGCCTTCAGCTACAGCTGCTCGGGAAGCGTTCAAGGCATCTTCAATTCTGAGTTTACGCTCTTTCATTTCAGTTTCAGTAGGGGCACCAACTTTAATAACAGCCACACCGCCAGCTAGTTTAGCAATTCTTTCTTGTAATTTTTCACGGTCAAAGTCTGAATTGCTGTCTTCTGCCTGTTTACGGAGCATGGCTACGCGGTCTTCAACTTGGCTGCTTTCGCCAGCACCTTCTACAATGGTGGTGTCATCCTTGGTCACAATAGCCTTGCTGGCAACACCCAGGTCATCGATTGTCGCATCAGACAAGTTCAAGCCCAAGTCTTCGGTAATCACTTGGCCACCAGTCAAGATGGCAATATCTTCTAGCATGCCTTTACGACGGTCACCAAAGCCAGGTGCTTTCACCGCAGTAACGTCCAAGGTCCCTCTAATTTTGTTCAAAACCAGGGTTGGTAAAGCTTCCCCGTCAATATCGTCGGCAATAATCAAGAGAGGCCGGTTTTGTTGCATAATGTTTTCCAATAATGGGAGGATGTCTTGAACATTAGAAATTTTCTTGTCGGTAATTAAAATGTAAGGGTTGTCCAAGTTGGCTTCCATTTTTTCATTGTCGGTTACCATGTATTGGGAGAGGTAACCACGTTCAAACTGCATCCCTTCGACAACATCCAGTTCGGTTTCAATCCCACGTGATTCTTCAATGGTAATGACCCCATCACTGCCGACTTTTTCCATTGCTTGAGCAATCAACTGACCAACTTCCTTGTCACCAGAAGAAATAGAAGCAATTTGGGCAATGGATTCAGAGTCAGAGACATCAGTTGAAATAGACTTCAAGGCTTGGACAGCTTTTTTGGTTGCTTCTTCAATCCCGCGGCGGATACCAACTGGGTTGGCACCTGCAGTCACGTTTTTCAAGCCTTCGTTGACAATGGCTTGGGCTAAGACGGTTGCAGTTGTAGTCCCGTCCCCAGCAATGTCATTGGTTTTGCTAGCGACTTCTACGACTAATTGGGCACCCATGTTTTCAAACTTGTCTTCTAATTCAATTTCTTTGGCAATGGTTACCCCGTCGTTGGTAATGGTTGGTGCACCGTATGATTGATCTAAAATAACGTTACGACCTTTGGGGCCCAGGGTTACTTTGACTGTATTCGCTAATTTGTCAACACCATCTAAAATCGCATTGCGTGCATCTTCAGAATATTTAATTTCTTTTGCCATAATTTATATCACCTCAAAAAAAGATTTACCTGCTAGTCTCACTTACTCAACAACAGCGATAATATCTGTATCTTTTACCACTAGGTATTCATTGCCATCGTATTTCACTTCGGATCCAGCGTGTTTTTCAAAGATAACTTGGTCGCCTTCAGCTACTTCAACTTCAGACCGGCTGCCATCGGGTAATAAGACGCCCTTGCCTACCGCAACAACGCGTCCAGTCTGGGGTGAGTCTTTGGCTGATTCTGGCAATACAAAACCGCTCGCAGTTGTTTCCTCTTTTTCAGCAACTTCTAAAACGACACGGTTACTTAAAGGTTTAAGCATTCAATTCGCCTCCAAAAATCTTCCTAATTTGATGACTTAGCAGTCAAGTGACCCGAGTGCTAAGTTCATTTATAGTATAAAAAATTTCCGCCTAGCTTTCAAGTGATTGACTTGAAGATTTTATGAATTTTCTCCAACTTATGACATGGTCTAGCTTTTATGATAAGTTATAATGAAGAATAGAAATGATAGCTCTTATAAAGAAAGTAGGTCTAACTTTGCGTCCTAAAAAACAAAAGCCTTCCCAGATTGGCCCGGCTGTCAGCATTATGCTGACCTTTATTGCCGTCCAAGTCTTATCGATTGTAGCCGTCTTCCTTTTCCAAAGCCAACCACCCAGCTACTTTATCAATGCCAATGTGGTCATCAACCTGGCAGGGGCCTTCTTTGCCCTTTGGATTAATTATCATTTCAACCTGGTTTATCCCTTTGAAAGAGGGCAAACAAAAGGCAAGGAAATCCTCACTTGGGGCCTAACCGGAACAGCTTTAGCCTACCTGTCTCAAGTGGCCCTAACCATGCTAGAGATCACCCTCTTTGGCCAACCCACCGTCTCGGCCAATACCACATCCATTATGGCAACCATCCTGGCCAACCCCCTCTTCGTCCTCCTTCCCATCATCTCCGCCCCCATCTTGGAGGAATTGGTCTTTAGAAAGGCGATTAACGGCCTCTTAGTAGACAAGATTGGCTGGATTGGGGCTGCCGTCATCTCTTCCTTGGTCTTCGCCTTTATCCACTTTGACGGGATGATTTTAACTTATTCTGTCATGGGCCTTATCTTTAGCTATGTCTACTACAAAACCCAAAACATTTGGGGTCCCATCATCGCCCATATGGGGCTGAACATTTTAGCTACCATCTTGAACTTGCTGGTCTAAGGAGGGCTAAAAATGAAGCAAACCCTATTGATGAATGCCGGTCTTAACTTTCTTTTCTTCCTCCTTTTCTTCTTTCTTTTGGTCCAGTCCCTTAAAGAATCTGGCTTCTCCCTTCTTACCCTCCTAACTGCTTTGATAGCCAGCTACGACTTTGTCCAAGCCACCAGACACTTTATGGTCTATTGGAATATACGCAAGGGCGGTAAGTAAAAAGACCGACTAATTACCCCACAAGAGAAGTAATTAGTCGGTTTTTTATTCTTCATCCATGCTGGCTTCTTGGTCAGTGTCGGTATAATGGCTGATAAAGTAGATCAAGGCCTGTAGTTCGTTGGCCAAGTCAACATTATGGACTCGGACTCCAGGTGGGACTGTTACCCTTAGAGGGGTAAAGTTGAGGATGCCTTTCACTCCAGCTTCCACTAACTTATCAGTCATGTCTTGGGCATGATCGCTGGGGACAGCTAGGATGGCCACATTGATTTTTTGGTCAGAGACTTGGGCCACCAGATCCTTGACATCATAGATTGGGACGCCTTCTAAGATGGTATCGATCAAGCCAGGATTGACATCAAAGCCGGCTGATATCCGCATGCTATTGTCTTTCCGGAAGTTATAGTTAAGCAAGGCCTGGCCCAGGTTCCCCACTCCAACCAAGGCAATATTGGTTAACTCCTCTTGACTCAATTGTTCTTTAAAGAAGTTCATCAAGTTTTCAACATCGTAGCCGTAACCCCGCTTACCCAAGGCCCCAAAGTAAGAGAAGTCTCTTCGAATAGTTGCACTATCAACCTTCATAGACTCGCTCAATTGGGCTGAAGAAATCCGCTTAATGCCTGTTTCATAAAGATAGGTAAAGTAACGGTAGTAAAGTGGCAACCGCCTTGCTGTCGCCTTTGGAATCTGTCTTTGTTTTACCATAATATGGTCCCCTTTGCAAAATTAATCAATTCACAATCAATGAATAGTATAACAAGTTCAACCTATTAATGAAAGTTTTTAGTGAACATATTTTTTCTTATAATAAAAAGATATAAGTCACAAGCACCAGTATGTCATTCAGAAGAGGCAAAGATTTATGTTAAACTAAGGTGACTATTTTTAAAGGAAGAATGTATATGATACTACTCCAAGCACAAAAAGTGGCTAGGGATTTTGCAGGTGAAACCCTCTTTGACCAGGTCAACTTACAGGTCCAAGATGGGGCTCGGATTGGCCTAGTCGGCAGGAATGGGGCGGGCAAGTCTACCCTCCTCCACATCCTGGCTGGCCATGAAGATCCTGACGCTGGCCAAGTTTCTTGGCAAAAGGACTTGTCCATTGGCTATTTAGACCAGCATACTGGCCTAGACTCTGACCGGACTATCCTAGAAGAAATGGAGTCTGTCTTCTCTTGGTTGATTGACCTGGAAACAGACCTCCACCAATTAGAAGAAAAAATCAGCCAAGTTCAAGAGACTAGCTCAGACTACCAAGACCTGATGGCCCAGTATGATAAGATGCAAACCAGATTTTTAAAGCAAAATGGCTACGGTTATGAAAGTGAAATCCGGACAGTCTTACATGGCTTCCAATTTTACGAAACAGACTACGACACCCCGATTAATCACCTTTCTGGAGGTCAAAAGACCCGGTTAGCCCTGGCTAAGCTCCTTTTGGAAAACAAGGACTTGCTTATTTTAGACGAGCCCACCAACCACCTGGATATAGAAACCTTAGCCTGGTTGGAAGGCTATCTCAAGAACTACCGGGGGGCTCTTTTAATCGTCTCCCACGACCGGTACTTTTTAGACCGGGTGATCAATGAGACCTACGAAGTGGCTTTGGGCCAGGTCACCCATTTCCCTGGTAACTATTCCAATTATTTAGACTTAAAATCGGCTCAGATCAAGCAGCAGGCCAAGGAATATGACAAGCAGCAGAAAAAAATATCGGAAATGGAAGACTTTATCCAAAAAAATATTGTCCGAGCCTCCACCACCAAGCGGGCCCAGGCTAGACGTAAGCAGTTAGAAAAGATGGAAACAGTCCAAAAACCCAAAAAGGATGACCAGTCTGCCTACTTCTCCTTTGAAACTGACCGAACTTCCGGTGACATTGTCCTCCAGACTAAGGATCTGGCCATTGGGTATGGCGATCAAGTCTTAGCCGAGGATATTAACTTAGACATCCGCAAGGGAGATGCCATCGCCTTGGTCGGACCTAACGGCATTGGCAAGTCTACCCTTATCAAGAACTTAGCCGGTGTTAATCCAGCCTTGGCGGGTGACATTCGGTATGGGACCAAGGTAGACCTAGGCTACTACGACCAGGAACAGGCCAATCTAACTGGCAATAAGTCCATTTTAGATGAGGTCTGGGACGCACAGCCAGACCTTGACGAAGTGGTTATCCGAACCCTACTGGCCAGCTTCCTCTTTACAGGCGAAGCGGTCGACAAAACCATTCATTCCCTCAGTGGTGGGGAAAAAGCCCGGGTCGCCCTGGCCAAATTATCATTAGAAAAAAACAACTTCCTCCTCTTAGACGAACCTACCAACCACTTAGACATCGATTCCAAGGAAGTATTAGAAAATGCCTTAATCGACTATCAGGGAACCTTGATCTTTGTCTCCCACGATCGCTACTTTATCAACCGCTTGGCCAGCCAGGTCATCGAAATCCACCCAGGTGGTATTGACCGATACCTAGGCGACTACGACTATTATGTCCAGAAGAAAGAAGAACTCCAAGCCATTGAAGCAGCCCAGACTAAGGCTGAACAAGATAAACAAGCCCCTGAACAAGGGCAAGAGCAAAGTCAAGACAGCCTGGACCGCAAAGACTTGAAAGAAAGACAAAAAGAAAGCCGCCGATTAAATCGCCGGGCGGAAAAAATTGAAGCCAGACTGGAAGAAATCGACCAGGATCTAGCAGACCTGGCCCAAGACTTGGAAAAGCCTGATCTCTACCAAGCCCCTGACAAATTAGCTGAATTAAGCCAGACCCACCAAGACCTAGACCAAGAACAGGTTCGCTTAATGGAAGAATGGGAAGAAATCCAGGAAGACTTGCTCGATTTGGATGACTAAAAAATCGTGAAAGGCTGAATAAAGATTGGTCTTTAGCCGAACATTGTATTGAATTCTCCTTCTTTTATTCGTATAATGGTCTTAAAAACTAGAGGAGTGATGGGATGGGCTTGTTAAAAGACCGGATTATCCAAGAAGGGATTGTCTTAGATGAAACTGTATTAAAGATCGATTCCTTTTTAAACCACCAAATTGACCCCAAAGTCATGAAAGAAATTGTCAGAGAATTTTACGACCACTTTAAGAATGAAGGGGTCACCAAGGTTTTTACCATAGAAGCATCCGGGATTGCTCCCGCTATTATGACAGCCATTGAATTTGACGTCCCCATGCTCTTTGCCAAAAAAACCGAACCGTCAACCTTAAAAAACCAAGCCCATTACGAAACACAGGTCCACAGTTTTACCAAGGACAAAACCAGCCGAGTCATTGTATCTAAGGAATACTTGCAAGCTGAGGACAAGGTTTTAATCATCGACGATTTCCTAGCCCGGGGACAAGCCTCCTTAGGGCTGGTTGACTTGGTTCGGCAAGCTGGAGCTAGTGTAGCTGGAGTTGGGATCTGTGTCGAAAAGTCCTTCCAAGATGGCCGGCAAAACCTTGAGTCTGAAGGTATTGATGTCTACTCCATCTGCCGGATTAACTCCTTAAAAGACAACCAAGTCCACTTCGCCCCAGGCCATTAAGTTTCATAAAAAGGACCAGTCTAACCTGGTCCTTTTTACTGCTATGATAAGTATTTAATGAATCCAACCTTGCTAGTTTTTAGACCTAGCCTAAACAAGCGAGCTTTTAAAATTCTCATATAACAATTGTTGTTTGAGAAAAAAGTGCCGGGATTCTCAAATAATATATATTATTTGAGAATAATCCATTAGCATTCTCGAATAACGGTAGTTGTTTGAGAAAACCTCCAAAGAATTCTCAAATAACAGTCCTTGTTTGAGAATTTCGCTAAGATTCGTCAACTGCAGCCAGTTTTGAATAATAATCTATGTTTTAAAATGGTCCACTAACGGATAATGGTTCACTCTAACCACAAGACCCCTAGTAGTTGGCTTGTTTCCTAACAAACCAATTTACTAGGGGTTTTTATCTACAGCATCAGGCCAGGCTTGGCATTGAGGTCGAGCTGACCAAAGTCTCCTTTCCGGTAAGCTATGGTCCCAGCTGCTCCGATCATGGCTGCATTGTCCCCGCAAAGGGAGATTGGGGGAATAAGGAGGTCCAGTTGCGGCATTTCAGCTTCTAGTCGTTTTTTTAAATGGGTTCGAAGGCCACTATTGGCTGCCACACCACCTGCCAAAATCACTTGCTTGACTTGGTAGTCTTTAGCTGCCCGGATAGTTTTCTCTACCAATGTTTCTACGACCGCTGCCTGGAAACTGGCTGCCAGGTCATTGGCATCTAAGGATTGCCCCTTTTGCTTGGCATTGTGGACTGTGTTGATAAAGGCCGATTTGAGTCCAGAAAAACTAAAGTCATAATTATCTTCCTGGAGCATAGCCCGGGGGAAGTGGAAGGTGTCTTGGCCTTGGTCAGCCATCTGGTCAATGACCTTGCCGGCCGGGTAAGGCAAGTCTAGGACCCGGCCAACCTTGTCATAGGCCTCCCCTGCTGCATCATCCCGTGTTTCACCGACTACCTCATATTGACCATCTTCTGCCATATAAACCAACTCAGTATGGCCCCCACTAACAACTAGGGCGAGGAGGGGGAAGGTCATGGACTCAACCAGGTTACTAGCATAAATATGGCCGGCTAGATGGTTAACAGGAATTAGAGGGAGGTCATGGGCTAAGGCTATGGCTTTTGCAGCGCTAATGCCGATCAAAAGAGCGCCAACCAAACCCGGTCCCTGGGTGACAGCTACAGCTGACAGGTCGCTAAAGTCAACCCCTGCCTCCTTCATAGCTTCTTCAATAATCAGGGTGATAAATTCCACATGGTGGCGGGAAGCAATCTCCGGTACCACTCCACCAAAGCGCTCATGGCTTTTAATTTGAGAAGCCACAATATTGGATTTCAGGGACCGGCCATCTTGGATGATAGCCGCACTGGTTTCATCGCAGGAGCTTTCAATTGCAAGAATGAACATTTCCATCTCTCTTTCCATTTAAGTTTAAGGCTAAGACCAAAGCATCTTCTTTAGGATTATGGTAGTAATTTTTACGGTAACCTTGCAGGGTAAACCCCTGTCTTTTATAGAAAAGCTGGGCTGGTCGGTTGGAAGCCCGGACTTCTAAAAAAAGCTTTGAAACCCCATTAGCCCAAAGATGACGCAAGCAGTCTTCCATAAGCAGGCTGGCCAGGCCCCGGCGCTGGTGGGGCTTGGCCACGGCTATTTGATAGACCTCAGCCTGGTCTCCAGCCAAGCCAAGGACCATAAAGGCTAAGACCTCCTTCTTTTCTTCAACCAGAAGGGTAAGGACGTGGTCTGACTGGAGGATACTAGTAAGCTGGGCCTCCTGCCAAGGTGGTTGCTGGGCAAAGGCAGATAGGCTGATTTGGTGGAGTTCTTGGGACAAGTCTTCCTGAGCCTTTAAAAGGCGGATGAAAGGAGTAGTCTTGGATGCTAGGCCTGGGCCTAGCTGAGTCTCTTTCTTTTCGGTCAGGTCGGCCACTGTCTTCTTCCTTCCTAGTCTTTTAATATTAATTGCTTGACCATGGCCAATCCATCTTCTCGGTTATTGGAGTAGTATTCTTTTTTGACGCCGACAGTTTCAAAGCCCTGTTTATGGTAGAGTTTTTGAGCTTTATGGTTGGACTCTCTAACTTCTAAACTGTAGTAGTGACAATTTTGGTTTAAGGCAACTTGCTCCACCTGGTTGAGTAAAAACTGGCCTAGGCCTTGTCGTTGGTAGCCGGGTCTAACGACCAAGTTGGAAACATGACAATTGTCTCCCTTAATCCAGGCCCCGATAAAGGCAACCGGGTAGTCTTGGTAGAGTAAGAGTAAGTAAAGGGAGTTGGACTTGGTGGACATTTCCCTTTCCAGGAGGGACTCAGGCCAGATCTCACTTGGGCTATAAGCAGTTTCTTGCAAGTTAACCAGGGATTTGGCGTCAGCTTTTTGGCCTACTTTTAGCTGATAGACCCTCTCCTGGCTGGTGTAACTTTCCTGTATGAGGGGTAGACTTGAATCTCTTAGAGACACCTGACCCACTATATTGGTCCACCAAGACTGGAGCTGGTCAATCCAATTTTTCAACGTAAGTACTCCCGTCTGCATCAGGATTATCTTTCAGCCAGTTTTCTTCTGCTTCAGCCAATTTTAAGTATTCCGGTATAAAGTGGTGGACATCTTGAAGAGGCTGGCAATGAGCCTGTAAGGCCATGGCTTCAACATTTGGGAGCTGACTGACTTCTCTTTGGTAGATAAAATGAGTCCCTAATTTTTCTTTAAACAAGGGAGCAAAAGTCAACACATCTTCTCCAACAAAGTAAACTGACTCATCCAAGTCCGAAAGCCTCTCCGCCCAGTCCTGACTAGCTAGGTGCTGGTCTTTGATGACATTTTCCAGCTGGCCTGCCGAGTCAAACCGGTAAAGGCCAGTATAGATATTTTCCCGTCTAGCATCGAAGAGGGGGCAGATATAAACCTGCCGAATCGGAGCCAAGTTCAAGGCCAAAACCTCTAAGCTTGAGTAAGCCACCAAATCAATTCCCAGGGCCCAAGCCAAGGTCTTGGCTAGGGTCCCAGCAATCCGGAGGCCGGTATAAGAGCCTGGCCCCTTGGCTACAGCAATCCGGTCGAGGTCTTTAGCCTGCCAGCCGGTCTCTTCTAGCAAGTTAGCGATACTTGGCATAACTTGGATGCTGTGGTTGCGTTTAATATTGATTTTTTTGACTGCCAAAAGCTTGTCGTCTTCAGCTAGGGCCATGGCCATGGCCTTGTTTGATGTATCAACGGCCATAACTTTCATAATGACACCTTCATCCTTTTTATTTTGGCTTGACTTCTTCATTCATGCTGGGCCAGGTCGTCGGCGAAAGCCTTAAAGGCAGCCTGTCCTGCCTGGTCCAACTTAAAGACACCAGCATCTTTTAAGACTTGGAGGAATTTCTCCCCTACTTCAGCCTGTACAACCCCGTCTACCTCTTCTGGACTGAGGATCCCGTATTTTTCTTTTAGGGACTCAGCCCAAGCCTGGTGGATGGTGGCTACTTGACCAGTTTGACCCAGTAAGTAGTCCCGCACTTCCTGTAACTCCCCTTTCAAACGTGGAGGGAGGACGGCTAGACCTAGGACCTCAATTAAGCCGATGTTTTCCTGTTTGATATGCTGGACCTCTGGGTGGGGGTGGAAAATACCGTCAGGGTAAGTCTTATCTGTCCGGTTGTTGCGGAGGACCAAGTCAACCACAAAGTCAGTCCCATCTTTACGCGTCAAAGGGGTAATAGCATTATGGGGGGTCTCCCCTGTAAAAGCTTGGATGGATAAGTCTTCGTTGCTGTAACTCTCCCACTCCTGAAAGACGACTTGGGCCGCCTGGGTTAATTTGTTTCGGTCCGGGTCTTTGAGGCGGATCACAGACATGGGCCAGTTTACAATACTGGCCTGGACCCCCTTAAGGGTAAAGTCGTAGATAGAAGGGGCAGTGTCTAAGGCAAATTGGTGGCGGCCAGCCTGGTAGTGGTCATGGGCCAAGATAGACCCGCCTACAATGGGAAGGCCGGCATTAGACCCCACAAAATAGTGGGGAAATTCTTCTAAGATATTGAGTAAATTGACCACTGTTTGCTTGCCCACTTTCATAGGGCGGTGGGCCATGGATAAGAAGATAGAATGTTCATTGTAGTAAGCATAAGGCGAGTACTGGAAGCCCCATTGCTCACCATTATCTAAAGTTAACCGGATCAAACGATGGTTAGACCGGCCCGGGTGGCCCACATGACCCCGGTAGCCTTCATTTTGGTAACTTAAGAGGTTGACCGGGTAGTCACTGGGATTGTTTTTAGCCTCTTCAATCTCCTTGCTGGTCTTTTCTGGCTTGGACAGATTAATGGTCAACTCCAAATCCCCAAAGTCAGTCTGGTGGCTAAAGTAGATATTTTGGGCGATCTCCCGGCTTTTAATGTAGTTGTTTTGCAAGCTTGTTTGGTAAAAATAATCGGTAGCGAGCTTGGGGCTTAGCCGGTGTAAGTCCCAAAACTTGGCATTGACTTGAGAAGGCAAGGGGGTCACTAAGTCCATAATCTCAGCTCCCAGGACATCCCTGTTTGAACTATTGTCTTCAATCAAGTCTAAGTCCACTGCATGGTCTAGGAGTTGGTCCAAGAGGTCTAGGTGGTCTAGCTGGGCCAAGTTGGCACTGGGATCGACTTGGTCCAATTCTTTCAAATGAAAGATTCTCAGCAATTGGTTTTGGACATAGGTCAGGTCAAGTTCTAAAAGGTCCCCCTGCTGCAGGCACTTGTGGGTAAAATCAATAATGGTTTGCGAAATGGTCATCAAACTATCTCCTTAACTTGTCAAATTTTCGCCGAAATCAAACTACCCCTATACTAACATAATTCAGCCAGGCATAAAATTCATAATATCGTCAAAACTTATTAGCCCTTTCTCCCTTTTTATTTGATCAGTCTTTGATATAATGAATTCATTATAAGAGACGACCATAGAAAGGAACGCTGATAGGATTGCCAATATTTTTTGACCCTTATTTTTATTTAGTTATCATTGGGATCGCTATCTCTGGGGCTGCCTCCGTTTACATGCAGTCGACCTATTCCAAATTTAGTGATGTCAAGGCTAGCAATGGCCAAACCGCTGCCGAAGTCTGCCGGCAAATTCTAGATTCCAAGGGCCTATCCAATATTCGCTTAGAAGGCATCCGGGGGGAATTAACCGACCACTACAGTGCTAATGAGAAAACCCTCCGTTTGTCTGAAGCAACCAAAAATTCAGACTCGGTTGCAGCAATTGGGGTCGCAGCCCATGAAACAGGCCACGCCATCCAAGACAAGGAAGGCTACTTCCCCCTTCGCTTACGCCACCTCCTCGTGCCTGTAACCAACTTTGGGTCGACCTTGGCTTGGCCGGTTATCCTTTTTGGTCTCTTGATCGGCCAAGAAAGTGGGAATTTCTTAATCATGCTAGGCATTATGCTCTTCTCCCTGGCTCTCTTCTTCCAATTGGTCACCCTACCCGTTGAATTTAATGCTTCTAGACGGGCTATGAAGGTGCTAGAAGGGTCCGCTCTTCTCAATGAAGAAGAACTCAGCCAAGCTCGAAAAGTTCTCCGGGCAGCAGCTTTGACCTATGTTGCTGCAACCATTACCACCTTCTTAAATATACTCCGGGTCTTCTTACTCACCCAAAACCGTCGTCGCTAGTACCCTTTCGCTTAACATGAAAAAGGTCACTAAAGATTCCTTCCGAGTCTTTAGTGACCTTTTTCATGGCTTCATCTAAGTTTAAAAGTCTAATTCTTCTTGCTTTATTTTTTCGTCTACTTCAGCAAAAAAATCTTTAGATATATTTTGGTAAAAAACTGCTAATGACATTTGCAGGTAGGGAATGACATAAAATGACAGAAGTCCAAAGGTTAAGACGACCAAAATAAACCAACCGATAAAACTAAGATAAAGGACAAACAAATCCATCTTGTGGCCATCCATCATCTGCCGGCTAAGGGTAATAGTTTCGGTCGTGGTCAGGTGCCAGCCTCGAGCCCGGTAGTCATTTTTGATATATTCAGCTTGGGAATAGGCCAGTTGTTTAATGATACCCGGGATAATAAACAAGAGGGACCACAAGAAGATAAAGATACTCTTTACTATTCCCAGAATAAGGTAGGGGCCAAACCTGCCCTCCCGGAATAAATAGAATAAGTCAGACAAAGGTTCAATCCTATCTTGTGGCCGGCGAATCACCCGAACCAAGCTAAGAGCTGGTCCGTATTGGAGGTGGTAATTTAACAGGTTTAAGAAGATAAAGACCAAGTCAAGCAACCAGGTCCAGTAAGTCCCCCAAATGGGGTAGGCAAAAGGCTCTTCAAGTAAGATCCGTAGCCAAAGGGTTAGGACTGGCATGACAAACATAGGAAGAAAAAACATAATTATAACTGAAGGCCAGCGTCCACTCAACTGGGCCTTGGCCTCCCTTTTGATGTCAGAGCTCGTGAACAGCAAATCTTTCGTCTTAAACATGAGTCTTTCCTCCTAAACCCAGCCGGCCTTGATGGGGAATTAACCTAGGTAGGTCACTCTCTCTTCTAGCTAGGACCTTAAAAGCTAGCACTATTAGGCTAAGCCGACTTCTTCTTTCACGACAGCCACGATTTTCTGGCAATAGTGGTCCACCGCTTCATCACTCGGGCCTTCTACCATAACCCGGATCAAGGGTTCAGTCCCACTTGGTCGGACTAAAACTCGGCCTTCACTGGCTAATTCTGCTTCAACTTCAGCAATCACATCTTGAATTTTCTGGTTGTTTAGGGCTTCTTCCTTGTTGGTCACTGAAACATTGACTAATTTTTGGGGGTAATTTTCCACATCACTAGCCAAATCTGATAATTTTTTGCCAGTTTGTTTCATCACATCAAGAAGCTGGATAGCCGTCAAGAGACCATCTCCAGTTGTATGGTGGTCTAAGAAGATAATATGGCCGGACTGTTCACCTCCAAGGTTGTAGCCCTTGTCTCTCATTTCTTCAACTACAAAGCGGTCCCCTACCTTAGTTTGGACTGAATCGATATCATATTTCTCTGCAGCCTTGTAAAAGCCCAGGTTACTCATAACAGTGGTCACAATAGTATTTTGCTTCAGCCGGCCTTGGTCAGCTAGGTAACGACCACAGATAAAGAGAATTTTATCGCCGTCGACAATATTCCCTTTTTCATCCACCGCAATGAGCCGGTCGCCATCGCCATCAAAGGCTAATCCTACTTGGGCTTCCTTTTCAACAACCTCTTGGGCCAGGTTTTCTGGGTGGGTAGAGCCATAGCCATCGTTAATATTCAAGCCGTCGGGTGAAGCCCCAATGACGTCAAATTCCGTGTCTAAATCAGCAAAGAGTCGGTTAATCAAGGGACTAGCAGCCCCATTGGCCCCATCCAAGACAATTTTTAAGCCAGACAAGTCGCCGGAAATGGTTTGGGATAGGAATTGGGTATATTTTAGACTGCCTTCATTAAACTCTTCAGAAGTCCCTAAACCTTGGGCAGCAGGCCGAGGAAAGTCGTCTTCTCCGCTATCCAACAAGCTTTCGATTTCCGCTTCTTGTTGGTCGGATAATTTAAAGCCGTCCGGACCAAAAAACTTGATCCCATTGTCTTCGACTGGGTTGTGGGAAGCCGAGATCATAATACCAGCTGCAGCATTCTGGGACCGGGTCAAAAATGACACACCAGGCGTAGTGATCACTCCTAGTCGCAAAACTTCTGCTCCAGCTGACAAAAGGCCAGAAACGAGAGCATATTCTAGCATACGGCAACTGATTCTGGTATCCCTTCCGACTAAAACTTGTGGCTGGCCTTCTTCAACATGGCGGGACAAGACAATAGCTCCGAACCGTCCTAACTTAAAAGCTAACTCTGGCGTCAATTCCTGGTTGGCTATGCCTCTTACACCATCTGTTCCAAAATATTTCCCCATTATCCTTCATCTCCTCCATTTTCTTCTTCATTCAGGTCCGTTACGGTCACCTGGACAGTAACCTGGTCCAAGTCAGCTTCATAGATGCCGTCGGGTAAAATAATTGGCACTTGTCTGTTGGTTGACTTGGTTACACCAGATAGGTCAACGGGTACTTGGAATTCATCAAGTTCACTGACCTTATCATAATCACCTTTAACGGTTATGGTATCAGCCTGGTCCTCAGCAAGTTCCAGCTCATATTCATAGTCACTGGACATTTGACCGGTCTCCACTAATTCAATCGGCAGTTCAACCTCCTGGCTGTCTACCTGGATCGAAACTTCGATTTGAGACGGTTCAATACTGACATTGAGGGGTTCGCCAGCCTTATTTAAAACAACCACATTACCTGGTAGGGTCACATCGCTGGTAATATCGCCTGATTCTGGTTGGACCAAGGCCTTGACTTCATCAATTTCGTCAATCGTATTTTTGGCACCAGAAATGGTGACATAATCATGTGATTGGTCAATATTGGTCACTTCATAACCTTCTGCTATAAAGTCTTCTTCCTGAAAATCGACAGATACATCAAAATCTTTGGTTTCTCGCTCTTGAATTTGGATTCTGGCTTCACTAGGGCTGATATTATAATTAATTTCAGAAGACAGACCCTCTACTTCTAACTCAACCAAGTGTTCCCCGGGTCCTAGCCGGTTTAAGTTAGGGGTTTTAATGGTAAAATTTTGGGTAATAACAGTTTGGGCGATAATTGGTTGAGGGCCGTCTAAGCGAATAGAAACTGACTCTGGCACCCCGGAAACATAGTATTCTTCATTATCGACATCCGTGGTCACCGTCATATTAGTGAGGACCTCCGTTACGGAATGGGTAGACGCAGGAGCATCGGGGTCCATTTGGTTGTTTTCACTCGATACAAAGAGGAACATTCCAATGGCAACAATAACGGATAAAATCTTCATCACTAAGGGATTATCAAAGGAAAATTTCATTCACCGGACACTCCTTTTTTGACCCTGTCAAGTAAGTTGTTAAAGAAGCCTTCTTGGTTATCTTCTTCATTCACCAAATGTTTGTTTAAGTAATCCACCATTTCCTCACTGCTGATACCATTTAAAATGTTACCATTATGTGAAATACTAATCTCACCCGTCTCTTCAGAAACAATCAAGGTGATGGCATCTGATTGCTCGGACAAACCAATAGCTGCCCGGTGCCGGGTCCCAAATTTTTTAGGGATGGCTGGACTCTCAGACAAGGGTAGGTAACTAGCTGCTGAAGCTATCTTAAAATCCTTGATAATCACGGCCCCATCGTGGAGAGGGGTGTTGGGAATAAAGATGTTAATTAATAATTCCCTTGAGATATCACCGTTAACATCTGTTCCGGTATCAATATATTCATCAAGGGCTGTTTCCCCTTCAATGGAAATTAAGGCACCGATCCGTCTCTTACTCATATAGGAGATGGCAGAAGCAAGGGCATCAATCATTTTTTCACTTGGATTGGACCGTCTTTTTTTAGCAAAGACTGACCCCCGGCCCAGGTGCTCCAAGCCCCTTCTGAGTTCAGGCTGGAAGATGATAATCAAGGCTAAAGCTGACCATTGAATAATAAAATCAATAATATATTCAGTTGTTTCCAAGTTTAAGACGGAAGACACCACTTTAACTACTAAAATGATTAAAATACCGTTGAGCAATTCATTAATCCGGGTTCCCCGAATAATTTTAATCAACTGGTAGACAACAAAAGAAACAATGATGATGTCGACAATACTAGAGAGGGTCGACCAAGATAGAATCGAGTCCAAGGATATATCGATTGGCATATAGCACCTCCATTACAGCTAGATTTAACATATGACCTGATTATATCACTAATTGAAGCTAGGATAAATATTAAGCTTGTATTTGACAAATTTGCGGATAAGGCCTATCCTAGACAAGTAAAGCAATTGAGTAACCCTCTTAGTTAAAGTCTAGCTAAGATAAGGGCTAGCTTGATCGAGGAGTCCTTTTATAGGAAAGATAAATTTCTTGTTGACTTTTTGTAAATAAGATTATACAATGCTACTTGTGTTCAGAAAAAATAAGGCCCCTTGGTCAAGTGGTTAAGACATCGCCCTTTCACGGCGGTATCACGGGTTCGAATCCCGTAGGGGTCACTTTCATGGAGGGATAGCGAAGTGGCCAAACGCAGCGGACTGTAAATCCGTTCCTTCGGGTTCGTAGGTTCAAATCCTTCTCCCTCCACTTATTATTGGGCTATAGCCAAGCGGTAAGGCAACGGTTTTTGGTACCGTCATTCCTAGGTTCGAATCCTAGTAGCCCAGTCCTGAAAAAGGACCTCTCCCATTTGAGGAGAGGTCCTTTTTGCTTATATGAAACTACCCTGCTAGAACAATAAAAAAGAAAAGCCGACCCCAACGACGAGGGCAATCAGGCTAGAGACTACAAGGATTGCTAAAAAGCGATCAAAAGCAACAGCATCATAACTTTTTTGATTCATAAAGTAATAAGCTACCAAACTACCCAAGCTTTGACTAGCCAAAGCCAGGACAAAGATGGGCCACATGAGACTGACTTTCGTAAATAGCCAGGCAAAAAAGATATATACCAGGCTAATGGCCAGGTGTAAGATAATCAGATCAAGAGGGGTAAACTGTTTTTTCTTCATCCTTTGAAACACCCTTTCCTCCTCCATTCCTAAAACTATAATAAATTCATTATAATTATATCAACATTTTCATATAAAAGAAAGCATAACTTAAAATAAATGATATTATAATGAACAGATGGTCATATTGACATGAGTTATAGGGGGGAAGCTTTCAAAGGTAAAGCAAAGGCCACCAGGTATAAAGTCAGATACCTGGTGGCCTAAGGCAAGAAAATGATTCCTTATTTTGCTTCAATATGGCCGTATGTCTCTTTTTCTTTCTGAAAGAGACTTTCAACATAGGAACAAGATGGTTTAATTTTTTTGCCTTCTTTTTCTGCTTTTGCTACTAATTGGTCGACTAGCTGACGGGCTAGACCTTGGCCCCGCTGTGAATCATCGACAAAGGTGGAATAAGCTTCTAAAACCTGGTCGCCTTGGTCACGGAACTTAATAGAGCCAACGACCTTGCCGTCTACTTCCGTTACAATTTGTCCTTGTTCTTCTTTAAAATCCATTATAATCCTCCTTTGAATGTTTAGTTTTTATCTAAAAGCCAATCCAAAAGTAAGGGTAATTGTTCATTCCAGTAGGGCCACAAGTGCTCTCCTGGCCCGGTTACATAGTGGTGGGCAATCCCCCGAGCAGTCAACCATTGGTGGAAGTCTTCATTGAGTTTGATTAATTCATCCGACTGGCCACAAGCCAAATACAAGTCTGGCATTGGATTAGCCTTTTCCACTAGCTTATAGATGTCATTGTCGGGGTGGAAGTCGCCATTCGGGTTTTTCTTGAACAAACTGAGTAAGGTGTCTACAATCAAGCCGCCAATCTCTTCAGTTTCCACCTGGCTGTATAGGCCCTCATAGAAGATGGGACTCGACAGGGCCCCAATTTTGCCAAAGGTCTCAGGACAAGTTAAACCGATCCGCAAGGCCCCATAACCACCCATGGAAAGACCGGCAACAAAGGTATCTTCCCTCTTGTCTGACAAGGGAAAGAGGAAGCGGGTCTTTTCGACCAACTCTTTTTGGTAAAACTTCCCGTACTGGGCCCCAGTAATATGGTCGGAGTAAAAACTGTTCTCCCCGTCCGGCATAATGACCGCTAGGCTATTTTGTTCTGCAAGCATCAAGATGTCAGAATAGTAAGTCCAGTCTTCATAGTTTCCATTCCAACCGTGCAAAAGGTAAAGGGTCTTTAAAGGAGCCTTGGTCTCCACATCAGCTTCCTTGCTTGGACCCGGTGTTGGGACAATAGCCCGAAATTTCACCTTTTTATCTAAATATTCCGAAAAGAGCGTACCTGTAAAAATAGCCACATGATCACCTTTCATCTATCCATTTATCTTTCGTCTTGTCAACGAGTCAAACTCTACTTTCCATTATAAAACCAATATTCGGGTCAAAACAATTGAAAGAACCCAGATGGAGTAGAAGCTTGACCTAGCAAACTTAGTCGGTTACAGGTGTCGATTCTTCGCCTGCCTAGTCATTTCCACCTTGAGACAAATACTGGTTCACTTCTTCCAGCCGGGACTCCCTAATGACCGTCGTATCCACTAAGAAGTCAATCAGGTGCTGGTTCTTCTCTGAAAAAACTAAAAGAACTGCAATGTAAGGAAAGTAGTAAAACAAGACCTTGCCAAAGAATTCCCGGAATAAGTAAACTTTGAAGTCATTTTCTTCTGATGACAAAGAGATTACTCGAAGGTCAAAGAGGATTTTGCCGGGGGTTTGACCCTTAAAAAACAAAGTGGTTAGGAAAAAATAAAGGACAAAAATCACGAGTTCCACCAGGCTTACCCAAAAACTGTCCTGGATGGCCGGACTAAAAAGCCGGTAGAGGGTTAGGTTCAAAAGGATGGCTTGGATTGCCTTGATAACTAAGACATCGAAAAGAAAGGCTAAAAACCGGATCCAAAAACCAGCTAAAAACAGCTTGGGCAAACGAAAGTCTTTGATAGCCTGGCTGACCCTGTCTAGGCTTAACTTACTGGCCATTAGACAGCCCTCCCTTCCAGAGGTAGTCGAGGGAAAGACCTTGAGCCTGGTCGAGTTCTTCTAGTTGGGACACGAGGTCTAGGTCGTCATTTTTAAAGAAGGGAAAATTCCCGAACAGGTCAAAAGGATCATCTTGGACAAAAGAGTAGACCTCCGCTTCTTCCAGGCCTTGGTCTTGTCTCAGCTGGGCTAGGGCATCCTTAAAGAAGCCAAGTTCATCGATCAAGCCTTCCCTTTGAGCCTGACGTCCACTGAAAATCCGACCGTCCGCTAAGTCGCGGATTTCCTCCTCATTTAAATTATCCCGTCCTTGGTCCACAACCGCTACAAAGGCATCAAAGGACTCATCAACATAACTTTGTAGCAGGTCTTCTTCCGCTTGGGTCATCTCCCGGCTAGGCGACATAATATCTTTCATTTCCCCTGACTTGATAACCTTCTCTTTCACCCCAAATTCATCCATTAGTTCACTCAGGTCCAGCTGGGACATAATGACCCCGATGGACCCCGTCAGGCTTTCGGGACTAGCGAAAACCTGGTCGGCTGCCATGGCTAAATAATAGCCCCCACTGGCTGCCACAGACCCCATAGAGGCATAGACAGGCAGGTCTCTTTCCTCTTTAACCTCCATCAAGGCTGTATAGAGTTCATGGGTGTGGTAGACAGACCCACCCGGGCTATCGATGTCCAGTAAAATTGCTTGGACACTGGGGTCGGTCTTGGCTGATTCGATGGCTGTTAACAGCAATTCGTGGTTGTAGCCTTCCCCATCAACTCCTATCACTCCGTGAACAGGCAGGACTAAGATGCCCGAGTCGGAGTCACCCGGCTCCAAAACCTCAATATAAGCTTCCGAGCTAGCAAATAAGTAGTGGGCGGGGTTATATTGGTCCAAAAAGCCCTCGCCAGCACCATCATCTTGAAGGCCTAGGCGGGACATACCAGAAACCACTAGCAATATGGCGGCGATGGCCACTACAATCCATTTCTTCTTAGTCATTTACTCATCCTCCATTACATTTTTCATTCAAACGGTCGGGGGCAAACCCTAACCGTTAACCTCTATGGTCCTCTCCTCAGTTTCCTCCAGGCCCCATGACGCCTTGTTCATCGACAAGTGACTTTCTTCCAAGCTGTCCATGTCTACATCAGCCAAAAAGCCTTTAAAGGTTAAGATGGTATTGTCCATTACTTTTAGGTCTTGCTTGGAAGTAGGAGAATCCAAGTAGCCATACAAGTCTGGCTCTAAAAAAGTAAATTCCTCTTGGGCTTGAAGATAGTCCTGGCTAGACAAACCCGCTTCTTGGTAGCGGAAGTTGTCGGCCTGGTCTAAATTGCTCCAGTCCTCAACTTGCAAGTCTTCCTCTTCCAGTAAACTAGGAAAGCTCTTGACTTCTTGGCCCGCTAAGTCGACCTGTAAGGAATTGACCAAGTTAATCACATCAGCCAAGTTCTTGTCTTCGGTCACCTGAACGAGGCCTTCCACAACAAGAATGCCTTGACCTTTAGGGTAAACTTGGAAATAGCCAGCCTTAAGCCAGTCGCTGACCCGCTTAAAGCCAGTTTGGTCTACAAACAAGGCCTCATTCTCTAAAGAAACATGGGGCTTATGGTGGGCAAGCTGGAAACCTTCTTCTATCGTATAGCTTGGCCTGACGGGAGAGATACCGGTGACGACTTGGTCATAATAATAGCGTTCAATGGCTTGCAAGTCTTCACCCTGGTCAAGCTTTGGTAAGGCTGCTTCAAAAGGTAAGAGATCTTGGTCAAATAAGGCAGCTGTTTTGCCACCGAACTCAGCCTCTACTGCTTCCACACTCGGATCCTGTCCCAAGTCTTCAACCAGTTCATCAAGGGTGGGGATGGTCTCGTCCGTTTTTAAATATTGATTTAAATAAACTTGGTCAATGGACTCCTCCTCTTCTTCGGCTTGGGTCCGGTCAACTAACCAGGTCATCAAGACCAAAGCCAGCATGGCAAGGGAAATGACCCAAGCCTTCTTTACATTTTCTTTCATTTTAACCACTCAATCTTCATAAATTCTACTTACTGTTATTGTACCACAGCCCTTTCAAACGGCTATTAAATATTGCTGATTTATGATAAAATTAGTTAGAATCAACAAACAATAGTTTATCGGTCCATAAAAACTAGACTGCCCATTAGATAGTCTCAGTTTTTAAAGGACCTTAGGAGGTAAAGTTATGGAATGGATTATTGGTCTTATTATCTTAATTGTCATTTTGGCAATTTTATTTAGCATGTATAACAGTTTGGTCCGCTTACGGAATGCAGCGGGGCAATTTTTCTCCCAGATTGACGTGGAACTGGAAAGACGGAATGACCTAGTTCCCAACCTAGTCAACACCGTTAAGGGCTATGCTAGCCACGAGAAGGAAGTTCTAGAAGAAGTGACCAAGGCTAGACAGCACTTAATCAACCTACCCCAAGGAGCTACTAATAAGGAAAAACTTGCTGCTTCAGATGACTTGTCCAATGCCTTGAGCCGATTGCTGGCCGTTTCAGAAAGTTACCCTGACTTGAAGGCCAACCAAAACTTTCTTTCCCTACAAGAGGAATTAACCAATACAGAAAACCGTATCTCTGGCTCTCGTCAGGCTTACAACCGGTCCGTGATGAACTACAACAACAAGATCCAATCAGTTCCCCACAATATTATTGCCGGCCTCTTCAACTTCACTGAGATGACCTACCTGGAAATTCCAGATTCTAAACGCGAAGTTCCTAATGTATCTTTTTAAGTAGGTGGCTAAATGTACGAGCAAATTCGTTCAAACAAACGAAAAACCTTCTTGATTGTGGGCTTTTTCATCCTAGTGATCATGCTCATTATGGCCCTGGCCGGCTATATTTTTGCTGGCAACTTCCTAACCGGAATGGTTATTGGCTTGATTGTGGGAGGCTTGTATATCGCCTTGGCCGTAAATTCTGCCCCTTCTTCCATGCTGCAGATGACCAAGGCCAAGCAAATCCACCAGGGCAAGTATGATTCCATCAAAGAACAGCAAGTCTACAATATTGTTAGCCAGTTAGCCATGATGCAAAACTTGCCCCAGCCTAAGGTGTATGTCGTAAAAGACAAGCAGCCCAACGCCTTTGCCATCGGTATGAAACCGGAAAATGCCAGTGTTGCAGTCACTACTGGACTTTTGAGCCGGCTAAACCGGGCGGAAATTGAGGGGGTAATCGCCCATGAAATTTCCCATATCCAAAACTACGACTCCAGACTCAAAGTAACCACCTTTGCCTTGGGGAGCTTTCTCATCCTAGTGGGCCATTTTCTCTTCCGGTCAGGCCAATTTGGCATGATGCGACCAGCCCGGTCAAGGGACCGGGATAATGACTCGGGTATTTTAGTCGTTTTCATCGGCTTTTTACTGGGTTTTTTGATCTTGATCTTTGGCCACTTATTCAGCCGTCTCATCCAAATGTGGGTCTCGCGTAACCGGGAATACCTGGCAGATGCCAGTGCAGCTGAAATGACCCGAAACCCTGATGCCCTAGCCAGTGCCCTGATGAAAATCTCCCAGATGGATCCCAGTGAAGTGGCCGACTCTTCTATGAGTGCCATGTACTTTTACAACCCCTTCAAAAAAACCGGCGATTCCATTTGGAGCACCCACCCTTCCACCCAAAACCGGATCAAGGCCTTAAAAAGACTTTAACTAAAGAGCCAGCAGAGGGAACTATCCTTCTGCTGGCTCTTTCTTTTAATAGTTAAGTTTTAGGTTTTTGCTAGTGCGGTAGTCTTCAATGTCCACTACCCGGTCACACCAGTGCTTGGCCAGTTCATAATCATGGGTAAAGACGAGCATGACTATCTGCTCTTCTTTTAAGTTTTGTAAGATTTGGCCAAAGCGGACCATGTGTTCATAGTCAAAGCCACTGGTGGGTTCATCAAAGATCAAGATTTCCTTGCCTGAGACAATGGCCGAAGCAATGAGGACCCGCTGCTTTTCCCCACCTGATAAGGTCATAGGGTGGCGGTTCTTCAAGTCCTTGATGTCCAGACGGTCTAAGAGCCGGTTAGGTAAGTTGTGCTCATCTTGCGGATCTGCCTCTTCCCACTTGGTCCCGACCACCAACTCATGCCAAACGGTGTGGTGGAAGAGCTGGTAGTTGACATCCTGCATAACAATAAAACTCTTCGCCAGTAAACTTTTCCGGTCTTGGCTAACCTGCTCCCATTTAATCTGGCCTTTTAAGGGTTGGCGAAGGCCCACCATCACATCAGCCAGAGTCGACTTGCCTATTCCAATGGGGCCGATCACAGCCGTCACTTCCCCATAAGAAAAAGCCAAGTTGATCCCTTCTAACAAGGGAAAGTCATAGCCAACTGCTAGCTGGTTTAAATCCAATACTGGTTTAAATACAGGATCTTTGGAAAAGTGGAGGTCAGACCCTAAGATTGGCTTATTGGTCCGCAAGCCGAGTTGGGCCAAATCATCTTCAGACAATGCTTGGAAAGCTTCGTGGTCCCAGACTTTTTCGACTCTTCCACCGGCTAATTTCAGGTAATAGTCTGCTAGGCCCCTAGTCCACTCTAGTCGGTGGTCTATGATAAGCAAAGTCATCCCTTGGCACTGCAAGGTCCCCACAATCCCCTTGATTCGGTCAATGGCGGCCTGGTCTAAGTTACTGGAAACCTCATCTAAAATTAGGACTTGGGGGTGTAAGATCAAGGTCGAAGCCAGGGCAATTAACTGCTTCTCCCCTCCTGACAAGTCAAAGATGGGCCGGTCCAGCAAGTTGTCAATCCCCATTAAGTCAACCACCCAGTCTAGACGCTTTTGGATACTGGCCTGGTCCAGTCCAATATTTTCACAAGGAAGGACAACTTCATCAGTGGTATTGAGGGTAAAGTGCTGAGTTCTCGGGTTTTGAAAAACACTGCCCACAATCCCTACATAATCATCTAAGCCATTCTTGCCAGCTTGCAGGTGGGCCAGTTCAAATTTACCTTGGACCTGACCTTCAATATATTCAGGGCTGATCCCGTTTAATAGGTTGGTCAAGGTTGACTTGCCTGACCCCGAATTGCCACAAACCACCAAGGTCTCCCCTTGGTTGAGACTCAGGTCCTCTATCTCAATTTGAGTCTCTTTTGACCCCTGGTAGGAAAAACGGCCAGCTTCTATCCTTAAATAGGTCATGCTAGTATCCCTCCAATCGTTACCACGGCCAGGGCAAGCCAGTAGCTATAGTCAATACCAGACAAGGTATAGGTCCGGTAGCTGGTCTGTTGCGCCTTACTATCCAAGCCCTTAGTCAAGGCAGCAATGGTCAAGTCACGGGCAGTAAAAGAAGTATTCATTAATAAAGGAATAATAAGGTATTCAAAAGCATTGACTGGGTGGGTTAGGACCCGCTTGGGGGAAAAATCAATCCCCCGCACCAAAAGGGCTTGCCGGATCCGGTTAAAGTCATGGATGACAGTGATGATAAACCGGGTCAAGACTGCTAGCCCAATCTTAAGGCCCTTGGGTGCTTTCAGCTTGGTCAGGGTGGCTGTCCATTCACTGATAGCGGTCGTTTTCAGTAAAAAAGCCCCGGCAATAATACTTAAAATCATTTGCCTTAAACCAATAGACAAGAAAGAGAGGATAAACAAGAGAAAAGGGTGGAAGCTGACTTGGCCAAGCAGGTTAAAGACCAAGACTTGCAGGCTATAAACCACTAAGAAGAAAATGATCCATTTGTAGTCCCTTGAGAACAGGAAGAGAGAAAGATAGAGTAGGACCAGGATTATTTCGATCCAAAAGGGGATGTTAAAGAGGATCAGTTGTGGGGTAGCCAAAAGGAAAATTAACTTGGTCCTTAAATCTATGGCCGGTTGCTTACTTACCACTGGCTTCATCCTGGACAAAGTGTTTGTTAATTAAGGTTCGCCCGATCCAGGCCCCAATAATACCCGCGATGACCAAAGCAAGCAAGACAATAAGGGCACTAGTAAAGTTAATCGAAGAAAAGACCCTTTGAACCTGGCTGACACTCTGGCCAGTCCCTTCGATATGGTCGGTATAGGAAGATTGGAAGACGAAGATGGGAAGGACTGGACCAATATTTGAAAAAGTAAAGACTAGGTAAGAAATAAAGAGAAGCTTGGAATCGCGATAATTTCCTTTCTGGGCAATCCAGTCTGCCAACAAACCAAATAAAATGCTAAGTAAAATTGCTAGGGGGTAGCGGCCACTAATTAAGTAAAAGACTCCAATAACACTGGCCATCAGGGTAATGCCACCAAATTTAGGAACTTTTAAAGCCAAAAGGTAGTAAACACTACCGGCCAAAAGGGCAATTAAAATGGGAATAAAAATAAAAGAATAACCTGGAATTAAAAAGACCGTTAGCATAGCCGACACCGCAATGATCAAAAAGTAGATGGCAGTGTAGGCCAAGGTCAAAATAATATCCTGGGTCTTGAGTTGGAACTTCATGGATCCTTTCATCTCCTCTAACATATGAACTTGTCACTAGAAAAAAAGCCCAAAATGAGCTTTTTCCTAGTATTCACTGTAATATCTTACCTAAACTGCCTAGTCGGTTCAAGCTTATTGACTGGACTTATTTTTGTTCTAAGCTAGAATTTTCAAAGCTTTTCAACAAGCTGGCCAAGCTAAAGTCAGAAGAAGGATTGCATTTACCAGGAGGGTATTAGATAATGAACTTAATCTATTATAAAGGTTTGATTATTGATGTCGTTTAAGTTGACCCCCCAGGTCCACTTGGGTAAATTGGTCTTAAATGTCCAAAATTTGTGGACCATGCTGATTTTTTACCAGACTAAGATTGGCTTGGATGTTCTAGATACTTCACGGTCCCATGCTGTCTTAGGCCTAGCCAAGGAAAACCGACCCATGCTAGAACTTCGGGCAAGTAAGAAAGAAAAAACTAGTCAGGCTCATCCTGGTCTCTACCACTTTGCCATCCTCCTCCCCAGCAGAAGGGACTTGGCCAACATCCTCTTTACCATGATTACCCAGAAAAATATGGACATTCAAGGGGCTTCTGACCAAGGCTTCAGCGAATCCATCTACCTAGAAGATCCAGAAGGCAATACCATTGAACTGAGCCGGGACAAGGACCCTGACCTGTGGCCTGTTTTAGAAGATGGGTCCATCCCCAGCCAAACCAAGGACTTGGATGTTAATGGGGTTTTGGATGAGAAGGATGTTGAAGCTTACGACGGCTTGCCGGAGGGAACCCGGCTCGGCCATATCCATTTGATGGTTTCTGATTTAGACCAGTCACGGCACTTCTACCAAGACCAACTTGGTTTTGACCTGAAATACGATGGCGATGGTGTCCTGTTTTTCGCTGCTGGCTTTTACCACCACCAGCTAGCCCTCAATGCCTTCACTACTGAAAAATGCCAGCCACTTGAACCAGGCCAACCCGGCTTAAGCTCCTTTAGCCTAGTCATAGACGAAAAAGAGTCCTTTGACCAATTACTGGACCGGCTAACTGGTTTAAGGGAAGTAAACCAAGTCAGTTCAACCAGCTTCAAAGTCACCGACCCGGACGGCCTGGTCATCCTCATTGAATGTGGGTCTAGGCTAAACTAAGCAAGGAGGAGTCTATGTCACCCTTATTCAAGCAATTTTACAAGCAAAGCCTCAGCCAGCGCCTCAAAGCTCTGGAAAAGGCCGAATACCTTGACCCTGACCAGGCGGGTAAACTCCAGTCAGGGGAACTGGGTTTGACCCATGAAGCTGGCGACCATATGATTGAAAACTACATCGGCACCTATACCCTCCCTATGGGGCTGGCTCTCCACTTTCTACTCGATGGCAAGAACTACCTGGTTCCCATGGCTATTGAAGAGCCCTCTGTCATTGCCGCTGCCAGCAACGGTGCCAAGATGGTAGCCCAAAGCGGTGGTTTCCATACAGTCAAGGAAAACCGGCTGA
The DNA here is from genome assembly GCF_000315445.1 of Alloiococcus otitis ATCC 51267. Classification (GTDB taxonomy): domain Bacteria; phylum Bacillota; class Bacilli; order Lactobacillales; family Carnobacteriaceae_A; genus Alloiococcus; species Alloiococcus otitis. The sequence goes on along the minus strand of NZ_JH992960.1, from coordinate 41,446 downwards.
TGATCGGTCAAGTGGTCATAGCCGGAAGCACAAAACCTAGCCAGGACCGGGGAAAAATCCTGAGCCACCAGCAAGACTTAATCGACCTAGCCAATGCTAGCTATCCCTCTATTGGTAAAAGAGGGGGTGGGGCCCGAGGCATTCAAGTCAAACAGTTTGACTCAGACCTGGGCCAGGATATGGGAAGCTATCTGGCAGTCTACTTGACTGTTGACTGCCAGGAAGCCATGGGGGCTAACATTATCAACACCATGCTGGAAGCCCTGGCTCCTGAAATTGACCGCCTAACCAGCGGCCAGGTCTTGATATCCATCTTATCTAACCTGGCCACTGAGTCCCTTGTCAGCCTTTCCTGCCAAGTAGAGCCCAAATTTTTAGCCAAGGGTGACATGACTGGAGAGGCAGTCCGGGACCAAATCATCCAGGCCTACCAGTATGCCTGCTTGGATCCCTACCGAGCAGCCACCCACAACAAGGGGATTATGAACGGAGTGGACGGCCTGGTCCTAGCTAGTGGCAATGATTGGCGGGCAATTGAAGCAGGAGCCCATGCTTACGCCAGTATAACTGGCCACTACCGCCCCTTGTCCAAGTGGGAAAAGACCCAAGACGGGCAGTTAAATGGGACCATTACCCTGCCCTTGCCAATTGCCACAGTTGGTGGAGCGATTGCCTCCCACCCAGGAGCCCAAGTCAGTCAGCAAATCCTAGGACAGCCCACTGCTAGGGAATTAGCCCGGCTGATTGCAACAGTGGGGCTAGCCCAGAACCTATCGGCCCTCCGTGCCTTGGTCACAACCGGCATCCAAGAAGGACACATGTCCCTCCAGGCAAGGTCTTTGGCCATGAGCGCTGGGGCCCGGGGCGACAAGATCCAAAAGCTGGCCGACCGCTTAATTGACCAAGACCAAATGAATTTAGCAACTGCCCGGGCCCTGCTCAAGAGCATGGAAGAAGACTAAATTTTCTAGCTAGCAAAAGCACCAGACCCAGGTCGTCTGACCTGGGTCTGGTGCCTCTGTTAATGCATGTGTAAAGTTGTAAATTTATAATTGTAGAATTATGGACTGGGAATTCTATAATCGCAGTCCAATTGTAGAACTTCTGAACAGAAATTCTATAATCGCAGTCCAATTGTAGAACTTCTGAACAGAAATTCTATAATCGCAGACCAATTGTAGAACTTCGGAATAGATATTCTATAATCACAGTCCAATTGTAGAACTTCGGCGCAAAAATTCTACAATCACAATTTAATTATAGAACTAAACTAAAATCGTCCAGTCCCTTCACCGCTCCAAGTAATAGGACTTGACCGTTTCCTCTTTTTTAGCTAGTTACTCCCCTCCTAGCTTTCACCAGCCATGTTAAGTCAAGCGCCGGTAGTAACGGATGTGATCAGCCACCCGGTCTAAAACAAAACGGCCTGGAAACTGGTTACTTTTATCTGTCATGTAAGTTTGGCCATCTTGAGGCAGGCTAAAGGTTAGCAAGTCCTGGTAGCTGTCCATCTCTAATGCTGAACGCTGGTTGACAACCTGGTCGAAGTCAACTTCTTGTAAGCTTTCCTTGTAGCCTGGCTGGAGCTGGATGCTAAAGAACTCACCAACAGCCCCAGAACCATAAGAGTAGAGGCCAATCCGGTCACCAGCCTCCAGGTCACTTGCCTGGTCTAAAAGGGAAATCAGACTCAAGTAAAGAGAGCCAGTATAGATATTACCGACCCGCTTATTGTAGTAGCGACCGGGCTCGTAATAGGCTAGCAGACGGTCAATCTCTTCCTGGTCTTCAAAATCTCCTAGTTTGAGTAAAGCCTTTTTCCCCATCTTGGTATAGGGGCTGTGGAAGACCATAGCCTTGAAATCCTTAGCAGACAGCTGGTTTTTGATCTTATACTGGCGCCAGACTTCTGCCAGGTTGGACAAGTAGGCCTGGTTGGAAAACTTACCATCTACATGGGCATAATCGCTGTAGTTGGGCCGCCAAAAGTCTGCAATATTTTGGGTCAGCATGGCACTGTCATTGTTGACCACAGCAATAGCAGGGTCACGGTTGACTAAGATGGCGACCGCCCCAGCTCCTTGAGTGGGCTCGCCCCCTGTTTCCAAACCGTACTTAGCTATGTCTGAGCCGATTACTAAAACCTTGGAGTCAGGGTTTAAGGCTAGGTGGGCCACAGCCAGTTTGAGTCCAGCCGTAGCCCCATAGCAGGCCTGCTTGATTTCCAGGCTTCTAGCATGGGGGTTGATCCCCAGCAGGTCATGAACCCAGCTGGCCACCGACTTGGACTGGTCGACCCCAGATTCGGTACCGACTATCACCATGTCAATAGCAGCCTTGTCTTCTTCACTTAAGATTAAATTACCGGCATTAGCCGCCAAGCTGACGGCATCATCACTTTCTTCAGGGACAGCCATGGCTTCTTGGCCTAGCCCCTTGATATATTTATTAGGGTCTTGGGACCGGGCTTGGGCCAGACTCGCCATTTCCAAGTACCTGGTTGGAGTCGCAAAAGCCAGCTTGTCAATTCCTATTTGCATATTGAACCTCCTAAAATAATCACTTACCACTATTATAGCGGTCTTGGGCCAAGCGATATTAAGAAGATTTTAAAATCAGCAAATAATATTAAGAATTCTTAAAAGTAGTGCTATACTAGTTATACTAAAAACTTAAAGGACGTGACCCTTTGCAATTTTCAAAACTAGGTCGAAAACGAATTATCCGGCTTGGCTTGCTTTACCTCTTGCAGCTTGGGCTACTAGCCCTCTTTAGTATATTGGTGGCAAGCTCTGCCCAAAACTACCTGGCCCTCGTCGCCATCTCTTCCCTGTTTTTCGCCACCATCATTATCAATTACGATACCCAACCGGAATTTAAAATGTCTTGGATCTTTATCATCCTCTTCCTCCCCATCTTCGGGGGGATCCTCTATCTCTTTCTTAGGAAGCAAACCCAATGGAATGGCTACGAGGAGAAGTTAACTGAAATTAATAAAAAAGTTGACCTGAGTTTAAAAGACTACCCCAATATCTTGGAAGACTATCCGGATATGGACCCAGATGCCAAGCACTTAAGTAATTTTATCACCAAAACCTTTAAAGTCTTGCCCTCCAACAAGACCCACTCCACCTATATGCCCCTAGGAGAGGACCTCTTTGAAGCTTTGAAGGAAGACCTGCGCCAGGCTAAAAAATATATTTTTTTGGAATTTTACATATTGGAAAAAGGGACCATGTTGGACGAAATCCTAGAAATCTTATTTGACAAGGCCCAAGAAGGGCTTGACATCCGACTTTTGTATGATGATGTGGGGAATATTTTGCGGATCGATGAAAACTTTGTGTCCTACTTAAATGAAAAAGGCATCAAGACCTCGGTTTTTAACCCCTTGGATTGGCGGCTGACTTTTCAATACAACTACCGGGACCACCGCAAAATTATGGTGGTTGATGGCAAGATTGGCTACACCGGTGGCATGAATATAGGAGATAACTATATCAACCGGGTTGAGAAAGCAGGCCACTGGAAGGATGGCGGTATCCGTCTAGAAGGCCAGGGCGTTTGGGGCTTTACCACCATGTTCCTGTCTTTGTGGGATTATTTGAATGACGATACCCAGGATTTCAGGGACTTCCACCCTGATGAGTATAAAAGTGCCAATGAAGTTGTGACACCAGGTGGCTATGTCCACCCCTTTGCCGATGACCCCACCAACCGGATCCAAATTTCAGAGAGCTTGTATTTGAAATTGATCTACAATGCCAAGGAGTCCATCTACCTAAAAACCCCTTACCTTATCTTCAGTCAAAAGCTCTATTCGGCCTTGGAGAATGCTGCCTTGTCGGGGGTAGATGTCCGCATTGTGACCCCAGGTATTCCGGACAAGAAGATTGTCTTTGAGACCACCCAGTCTTTTTACGACAAGTTGCTAGAAGTTGGTGTCAAGATTTATGAGTATGCGCCCGGTTTTATCCACGAAAAAGTTATTATTATTGACCAAGATTTTGCGATTAACGGGACCATCAACTTCGACTACCGCAGCCTCCACCACTCTTTTGAATGTGGCGTTTTGTTTTACAATACCCAAAGTATTATCGATATGAAAAATGATTTTGACAACCTCTTCCCTATCTGCCGGCAAGTTAGCTTGGAAGAAAACCAAGATATTTCGGTTCCCCGACAAATCATGCGGAGCTTCCTGCAATTTTTCGCTCCGCTGATGTAGGCCAATTATCCCCTCTTCCTTGGCCCGGCAGTTTTGTACCTTGCTTATCTAGGCCAACTGGCAGAAATGAAGTTTGCCAAATGGCCCGCCTGATTATGGCCTGGACCATTTTTTCTTAGTTCGCCAGCTAGTTTGAGCCTGGCCTATTTCGTCTTAGTTCTCTTAACTAATGTCTGCCACCATTGGTCTAGCCTATGCCTTTCCTAAAGTAACGATATACTAACCTGGTCCCTGCTAGGGGCCAGGTTTTTTCACTTGACATTGGCAGTATTATCCTTTATTTTGAAAATGCTTACAATTTTAAAATCGCCACCCTATAGGAGTGAGAACCATGAATACCCATTACCAGTTTGGCCCTATCTCCCTAACCTTCTTAGACACACTCCGGTCCTTTAGAGACGGGGGCACCCTCTTCGGCCCTGTCCCCAAGGCCTTGTGGAACCGGAAAATGCCTGCCAACGACAACAATGAAATTCCGGAAGTGATTGACCCCATCCTCATCCAATACCAGTCTAAAAACTACCTGGTGGATACGTCTTATGGGACTTCCAAAATGCGGGAGAAAGACAAGAAAATTGCCGTTTTAGACAGTGATTCGCGCCTGGTTGATAGCCTGGCCCAAGAAGGTCTTGCCCCAGAAGACATTGACGTCATCATCCAAACCCACATGCACGATGACCATGCTGGGGGGCTAACCGAGCTGAAAGATGGACAAGTGTTCCCAGTCTTCCCGAATGCCACTATCTATGTCAATGCTATTGAATGGGAGGAAGTCCGCCACCCCAACAAGAGAACGGCAGGCACCTATAAGAAGGAAAACTGGCAAGCAGTCCAAGACCAAGTAACTACCTGGTCAGACCAGCATGCCCTCAATGATGCCATGACCCTCCACCACACGGGAGGCCACTCAAGAGGGCATTCCATCCTGTCTATCAAGCAGGGAGACCAAGAAATTCTCCACCTAGCCGACTTGCTCATTACCCTGGCCCACCTCAATCCCCTTTGGGTTCCAGGACTGGATGACTACCCGATGGATTCGATCGCCGGCAAGGAAAAGTGGCTCAACTACGGCTTCAAGAACCAGTGCAAGTTTATTTTTTACCACGACCCCTATTACGCCATGGTCCAGTTTGACACAGATGGAAAAGAAATCGTCGACTCCCTCAAACGTGAAAAAGAAGCCTACCTGCCAAAATCAGAGGAATATATGCAGTCCTGATTCTTACAATAAGCTTAAACTAAAAAAATGGTCATTTTTTAACCCAGACCGCTTAATAGAGACACTCTACTTTTTTGGGGCAACTGTTTGAAGTTGCCTCTTTTTAATGACCAGCTCTCCTAGTCTAGGACTGATCGTGCCGGTCCAAGTTGCCAGACCCCCTTGGCAAGGACTTGTTCTTGGGGAGGGGAGAAATAAGCCAAGCGACTGGGCTGAACACAGGTATTTTCCTAGGAGAGAGCATAAGCTAAACCTGAGTCTGATCATTGCTTAACAGAAGATTTAAGCTTGCTTGTTAGTTAACGACGACTATAGACTTCTGCATTTATGATAGCTGCAATGGTACTTGACTTGCTCGCAGTTATTTTTCTTTAACTACTAATGTTATCCATAATTTAATGACGGTTTTCTCGAACAACAGATATTATTTTATAATTCTAGTGGTTTTCTTAAAAGCCATTGGTATTTAAGAAGACTAAAGTCCCTCTCGGTTAACCCTATTTTATATCGCATATTATTTTATCCTTGACTTTGGCCCATTTCCGCTTTTTCACACAAAAAAGCCAGGCAAGAAGGCATCGAGTCCTTCCTACCTGGCTGGCGGTGGGCAATTAGGTGATTTCCACTGCCATCGCTACCCCTTCAGCTTTAAATTTTTCGGTTAGTTTTTTCAGCATGGTTTCAGTCATTTTATCTAGGTCATATTGGGGGTTGAAGTCCCACTCCTCTCGGGCTGCAGAATCATCCAAGGAGTTAGGCCAGGATTCAGCAATCTTCTGTAAGTCCGGGTTCACTTCATAGGTCAAGTCAAAGTCCGGGATAAAGTTGCGGATAGAAGCAGCGATCTCTTCTGGCTCAAAGGACATGCCTGTGACATTGAAGCCATTGCGGTGGACTAGGCGGTTTGGATCAGCCTCCATCAACTGGACCATGCAGTCGATGGCATCATCCATAAACATCATGTCCATGTAAGTTCCCTTGTCGATATAAGATGCATAGGTCTTGTTTTTCAAGGCTTCATAATAAATGTCCACTGCATAATCCGTTGTCCCGCCCCCTGGTTCAACCTTGTAGGAAATCAAGCCAGGAAAACGGACGGACCGGGTGTCCAGGCCGTACTTGGTGTGGTAGTAGTCACACAGGAGCTCCCCTGCTACTTTGGAGACCCCATAGATGGTGTTCGGTCGCATCACCGTATCCTGTGGGGTCTGGTCTGCTGGGGTTTCGGGCCCGAAGACGGCAATAGAAGATGGGGCAAAGACCATGGCCCCCACTTGCCGGGCTACTTCCAGGGCATTGTTTAGTCCAGTCATGTTCAAGTTCCAGGCAAATTGCGGTTCTCGCTCAGCTACCGCTGACAAGCTGGCAGCCAGGTGGACGATGGTATCCACCTGGTACTTTTTAGCTACTTCTAAAAAGCGGTCATAATCCATCACATCTAATTCTTCAAAGATCCCCTCTTCAACGGTTGCGTTATGGGCCACTTTCTCTAAACCACTAGCAACCACCTTGTCTGGGCCAAGCTTTTGACGCAAGCGTTCGGCTAACTCCGACCCAATCTGGCCTAAAGACCCCGTAATCAATACTCTTTCCATGTTTAGCCTCCTAGTTGATAATGTTTAATTCCCGGCCAACTTCTTGGTAAATCTTGATGGCTTGGTCGATCATGTCCTTGCTGTGACCGGCATTAGGCATGTTACGTACCCGGCCTGTCCCTAGTGGTACGGTTGGGTATACGATAGGCTTAGCATAGACCCCTTTTTCCATTAACTTATGGGAAAATTCTTGGGCTAGTTTCTCATCTCCCAGAATGACTGGGGTAATAGGGGTTTGGGACTGTCCTATGTCGTAGCCAATCTTTTTAAGTTCTGCTTTAAAGTAGTTGGCATTGTCCCAAACCTTTTGGACCAATTCGGGCTGGTCTTGCATGAGGTCAATAGCTCTAATAATAGCCCCAGCTGAGCCTGGGGTGAGTGAGGTTGAGAAAAGGAAGGGTCTTGCTTGAGACTTGAGCCACTTGATCAGGAGGGAGGAACCCGCAATATAGCCGCCGACAACCCCTACTCCTTTAGACAAGGTTCCTAATTGCATGTCAATCTTGTCTTGAAGGCCGAACTCCTTAACAGTCCCGGCACCTTTACCTAAAACACCAGTCCCGTGGGCATCATCCACATAGGTAATGAGGTCATACTTGTCAGCGATTTCAACAATTTTGTCAATTTGAGCAATATCTCCATCCATAGAGAAAACCCCATCGGTGATGAACATAATCTTACCGTATTGTCCACTTTCACTGGCTTCTTTAGCCTTGGCCTCAAGGTCTGCCATATCTTGGTGGTTGACCCGGATAATCTTCGCTCCTGACAGACGACAGCCATCAATAATAGAAGCATGGTTGAGCTCGTCAGACAAGATGGCATCCCCCTTTTTCATAACGGCTGGGATAGCCCCAATATTGCCATTAAAACCGGACTGAAAGGCAATGGCATCTTCTGTCCCCTTAAAGTCTGCAATCTTCTCTTCTAACTTGCGGTGGATGTCTAAGGTCCCGTTGATGGTCCGGACAGCCCCAGCTCCTACACCATATTGCTTGGTAGCTGCAATATCAGCATCAATTAGTTCCTGTCTAGTAGCAAAGCCAAGATAGTTGTTGGAGGCAAAGTTAATCAGTTCTCGGCCCTCAATTTTAATTATGGGACCATTCCCCTGGTCCTCCAGGACATCAATGGTCGTCAGCAGTCCTTTTTCTTCTAATTCTTCCAGGTTCGATTTTAAAAACGTTTCCAAAATTTGTGACATATTTTCCATCCTCCCTATTTATTTGACAACTTTATTATAGGAAATCAATAAACCGTTTTCAATCTTTTAGAGTTTATTTTAACAAACTTTCATTCTGGACCCAAGAAGATTGAATACCATGAAAAGCCATACCACAATCACATTAGAATTGAGTGCAGTATGGCCATAGCAAGCGCTTATAGGGATTCAATTGAATGAGTCCTTAACTTAGGAAAAGTTTGAAATTAATTCCTCTAAGCTTTTGAAAAAACTAACCAGGAGTCTAGTTTATCGTCGGGTTTTTCCCAGCTAGCTTCCACCTTTTGACCACTTTGAGTGTCTGATATGCCTAACTTACCACCCTTGCCCAAAATATAAAGGGTGTAAGCAAGGTCTGTCTTCGCATCAAATGATCCATGAATCGTATCTCCCTCTGTATAAATTTGCCATTCGTTTAAATTAGGTATGTCTAAAGGGTCGTCAAATTTTTCAATTTCTTTTTGGTTGGTGTGCAGCTGGCCACCGTCCATATTTTTAATGGTAACCTTCTTACCGTCAGGGTTAACTGCTGGGGAGGTCCAGGCTTGTCCACTATCGTTAATAGCCACCAGTGAGAATTCATCCAAACCCTTAAGCAATTCTTCAGGAATGTAAAAATCTTCTCCATTACTCTTATTTAAAACTGCCTTGTCTTCAACCATGATGCCCACTGCCTCAAAATTCTTGCCTGTATCATTTTGGACCACAAGGCCCGGATCAATTTCATCTTGTTTACGGGTCACCACTAATAGTAAACCACCGATACAAAGAAGGCCGACTAAAGCTAGTATTATTTTTTTAATCATCTATAGGACCCTTTCTACTTTTTTATTTTTAATCAGATAATTTTTACTTGCTATTGTTTTGAAATCATTGTCATGACTCACAACTACAATGGTTTTTCCTTCATGGTTGAGTTCCAGTAAAGTCTGCATGACCATTTGCTTGTTGGTTTCATCCAATAACCCAGTGGGTTCGTCAGCTAACATCAAGTCAAAGGGTTTGACCATGTTCCGGGCTAGGGCCAAACGTTGCTGTTGTCCTCCGGAAAGCTCATAAAGCTTGGATTCTTGTTTGTCTTCAAGCCCCACCTTCAAAAGGGCCTGGTCTATGGCTTGGCCTTTGCTTTCAAACTGGCTATATTTCACTGCTAGCATCATATTTTCTTTAACTGTCATATTATCCACTAGGGCGAAGTTTTGAAAAAGATAAGCTATTTTAGTTCGTCTTAACAATTCACTTGTTTTTTTCTCTTTGCACTGGGTCCAGTTTATTAAAACACTCCAAGTGACCAGCTTGGTAGTCTTCTAATGTTCCCATGATATTCAATAAAGTTGACTTTCCTCCACCACTTGCACCAAATATACAAATCAAGTCACCCGGATAGACCTCTAAGTTAACCTGGTCTAGAATCGTGTGCGAGCCATATTGTTTGGAAAGCTCAGTCATTTTTATCAGTGGATTTAAACTCATTTAAGTTCCCTCCTTCAATCCTTCTACCATCCGGCTCTCCCTCTTCTTCCAAGACCTGTATTCCAACAAGAAAGATAGGTAAAGGCACAAAGTAACCAAGAGATTCAGTATAGGAAAGAATTGGTTTAGCCAACCACCCTCTGGGCTGTAAAGACCATAGGAAGACAGGTAGTCACTGGCAAGCAAAAAGACACTTAGGGCCATAATACTTAAGCCATAAAGGAGGAAGTTTTGAACTAATTTCCTTTTATGGATGGCCACTTGCGGGTAGCCCAAAAGTCTTAAAACCTCGATCCTTTGTCCCTGACTATAAAAATAGTTGTCACGGTCGATAGCTAGGACAGAAAACAAGATAAAAAGAGCCAAAATGAAGGCAAAGAGATAAATAAAACTCTCAATTTTATATTCTTCAATACGGTAGGTCATATCATTAAAAATATTGGAAACATAGAGGATATACGGACTGGCCTTGGTTTGATCGATGGTCTCCTTCAAGCTCTGATAGGCCTGTTGAGGCTGGGTGAGATAAGGATGGAAGCTAGCATTGACTAGGGATGGTAATTTAATGCTAAAAGCCGGGTCAAGTTCACTGCCCTGGACCATGATGAAGACATAGTCCCTTAGATTGCCTTCACTAATCTTTTGCCGACTATCAAAGCTAAACACTTCTTGTTTGTCTTGGATAAAAACGTAGTCTTCGGTAATTGCTTCTTTATCTAAAACCTGGTCAAAATGGTCCTGCCTAATTGCTCTTCGGTCTTCTTCTGTTACGTCCAAAGACTCAGGTACAAAGATAGTCCAAGCCTTATCTTTCATTTCATAATCTTTTAAAACTTGACCCTTGTCATCCAATAAGGAGCTGACATCCAAGTAATTTTGATTGATATAGGCATATTTCCCATTAAAAGGCAGACTATTTAAGTAGTCTTGGTCTTCCCTTAGCTGTGAGTTTAATTCAGTCATATTGGGACTTTCAAACAAGATAGCCCCTTGGTCGTCTAATTGGTCCCACAAGTCATTTAGGTTAGGAAGAATCTGACTCTGGAATTTTTGGTCGTTTTCTTCATAAGACATAGGCCAAGAACAAGCAATATTACCGTAAGCTTGTGCCTTATCCCAGCTTGCCAAGTATGGTTGCATTCTTAAATAGTTTGCTAGACCAAAAACCGATAGGGTCAAAAGATAGAGGACTAGAGTGAGGGAAGCAGTCTTAGCAAACAAAAATAGCTTGCTATGATAAGTGCGCATGCCCTTTAACCATAAAAGGGTCTTGCTTTTTTGCACTTTCCACATTAAGAGGATACATTCTAAGCCGAACAAAAGGCCCACTATTATAGTAAAGAAGAGGTAAAAATCTTTGACTGCAAGGATAAAACGGAGCAAGGACTTGCTTTGGCTGAAGAAATAAAGCAGCAAAGTTGATAAGAAAAGGGATAGCAAACTAGGCCCTAGTAAAAGGAAGGCGGACTTGTGGGGTGAAAATTCTGCTTTATTGTAGCCCAATAAATTCACTACAGATATCTCTTTGGATAGAGTGCTATTATACATGATGAAGCAGAAGATCAAACTTGCAGCCAAAACAAAGACTGAAAGACCATAGATGAAGGCCTGTTTGACAGTATATTGACTAACTTGGGAAAAGTTGGGATCAATATTCGCTTGAATAGCTAGACTGGTCTTTTGGTTTAATTGGTCTACAAAATCTTGGACCCTATCTGCTTTCCCCTTAACCTGGTAGTCCCCATTGAAGTCTTCCGGATTGATCTCAGCAAAGGGCCTAGCTTGCAGTTTTTTTCGAGTTAACAGAGTTGATAGATGTTCTGCGTCAAATTGACCTAGACCAGGCTGGTCTTGGCTTGACTTTTCACTTGGTCCAAGGCCTTGACCACTAACATAAAAATAGATCTCTTGCTTGGCATAAGGACTATCCTTTGGCGGAGAAACTTGTTTTACAAAGATCAAATCATTTGCTTGAGCTAGGACCTGGATTGTTTCGATGTTCTGTTTTATCTGTTCTGGATTGCTCACAATATTAACTGTAGTATCAAATTCTTTAAATACTTGTTTCATGACGGTATCGTCACGGTAGATAAAGTATCCCAGACTTAGAACCACCATGAGGACTACGGTCAGTATCCCAGTCGTTTTTTTCATTTTTATTCCTCGCTGTCTTGAATACTATCTTTTTAATAGTAGCTCCAAGGCACAATATTGTGCCTTGAAACATTCTATTAATTTCTCACTACTTTACATCAGCCCAAGCTTTGTTGCCAAATAAGGCTTTCTCCCATGAAGCAGAAGCTCTTTTACCTGGCTTAGTCCAACCAGAATAAGATAATTTACCACCTGCTCCTTGAACGGTAGTTTTATGTGTTTTACTATTGTGGTCGTATTTAGACCATACGTATCTTTCGTTAACACCATGGCTCCATCTTCCGCCTAAAAAATCTTTCCATCCGCTATCGGTTTTATATAAAGTCACTGTACTTGTTTCTTGCTGAATAATATCAGTTTCATACCCTAGACCCTCTACATACGGTATTTGATTATCTTTTGCTGAAACAACTAGGCCAGTATTCAACAATGTTGCAGACAATAAAATGGTAGTTAATATTTTCTTCATTAGTTTTCTCCTTTATATCTTATAAATCCCAAACTACTGTAACTTTTAAATGATCTACAATCTTCACTACTTTCCGTTGAAATTTTCAATTATTCCTTTCTGTATTATTGGTTAACAATAAGAGCTAACCTAATTGATAGTATAGGCTAGCTCTTAGCTCAAGTGTTTACATTTTACTGTCTTAATTCTTTCTTTTTCCTTGCTTTTTAAGGGAGGGGGAAGGTCAGACTGGCTGTCACTTTAGCCTCATTTTGGTCGATGGCAAAGTGACCTCCAAGGTGTCTGACGATATCATCAACAATAGTTAAGCCTAGTCCAGATCCTTCATTGATTAGTCGGTTCCTAGAATAATCTCCTTGGTAAAAACGAGACTTGGCTTTGGACCAATCAAAAGTCAAATCTTGATCCACCTCATTCATCACTTGGACCGAGAGTAGCTTTTCGTCCCTAGCAACATAAACATGGATTTGGGATTGGTCCAAGGCATATTTTTGAGCATTGTTGATCAGGTTATCCATAACCCTTAAGAGCAGGTGGGGGTCAGTCTGAAGGGTTATATCCTGGCAATTGCTAAAAGTCACTTGCAGGGTCTTATTCTTTAAGCTTAATTCCCTTTCTTCAGCCCATTGGGAGAAGAAAACTGTCACATCCAGCTTAACAATTTGCAAGGGAATATCATTGAGGCTGAATTTTAAATAATCGAAAAAGTCTTCCGTCAGTTTATTCAGATAATTGGCATTGTCATAAATAACCTGGATAAATTTCCCTCGTTGGTCGGGGCTTAGGTCTTCTTCCTCGTGAAGGAGTTTGGTATACCCCAGCATATTAGCTAAGGGGGTCTTAATATCGTGAGCTAGGTAGGTCAGTAAATCCGTTTTCTCTCGGTAGGCAATTTGGTAATCTCTTTCCATATCAACTTGCTTTTGCCGCAAGTTAATAAAGGTTAAGCGGTCATCAGCCATTGATTCATGGAAGGTCTCAACGCTAGGGGCATCTCCTTTCAAGTAGGCCATACCAGAAGCGTAATAGCTTTGATACTTTTTGAACCGCTTATACTGGATTGCAAAAGCCCCCAATACAATCAGACTTGGTAAGATAAGGAGCATAATATAAGGCCTTGCTTCATAATACACTCCTTGAGCTAAATTTAAGCCTTGGTTATGGTCAATTGTTGCAAAAACCAGGTTGTCCAATAAGTTGATGAGAATATACGAAAAGATCAAACCTGCTACTAGCCAAAGTATTTGAAGTAAGATCGTCTCTATAAAAAAAGTATTTTTCTTAAGCATTTATCCTATACCCCACTCCCCAGACGGTTTGGATGATGTCGACACCGATCTTTTCAAACTTACTTCTAATTCTTCTGACATGAACCATGACAGGATTAACTTCACCATCTAGGACTGCATCCCCCCAAATCCTCGTGTGGATATCATCCATACTGTATACACCCTGAGGATCTTCCATCAGCAACCATAAAATAGCAAATTCCTTGGGCGTTAATTTTATTTCTTGATTTTGATAGTAAGCTTGATGGAATTTCTTGTTTAAAGTTAAATGTTTTACCCTTCTTTGGTCAGTCTCCTCAAGGCTAGGATTTGTGACGTAATCATAGGTCCGTCTTAATTGAGCCCTAATCCGGGCAATTAATTCACCTGGATCAAAGGGTTTAATAATGTAGTCATCTGCCCCCATATTTAAGCCTTGAATCTTGTGGATAGACTGCTCCAGTGCGGTCAACATGATGATAGGAATGGTTGTCTCTTTGCGTATAGCCTGGCAAATATCAAAGCCAGTCATATCTGGCAACATGAGGTCTAACAAAAGAATCTGGTAGCTATCTCGATTAAAGGCCAAGACTGCTTCCTTGCCCATATGAAAAACGTCTACTTCCCAACCTTCAGGCTGCAAATACATTTGAATAAGAGCTGACATGTCCCGGTCGTCTTCAATCAACATGACTCTCATCTTCCCCATCTCCTTGCTTTGGTTTAATCCGTTTCGACCGATAGCGATCATTTATAAAACGTTAGTTATTTTAAAGGAAGTCAAATCGAAATTTTCTTAAAGCTATCTTACCACAAAGCTAGTTCAAAGCCAGTTCAAATAAGGATGAAGGCTATTTTTATAAAAAAACCCTCTGAGGCAGAGCCCCAGAGGGAAAAGTATGGCTATTAAGGAAATTAGATGCGGCCGTAACCGATGAAACGAGGGCCCCAGTAACCAGAGTGGACACTAGCGTGGGCAACACCGGTTGAAGTTTGGGCACCGATGAATTGGCCGTTACCAGCGTAAATACCAACGTGGGAAACGCCACCGTTACCGAAGAATACTAGGTCACCTACTTGTGGGTTAGAAACTGGTGTAGCAGCTGAGTAAAGGCCACCAGTTGAACGAGGAATGGAACGGCCTGCTTGGGCATAGACCCAGTGTACGAAACCGGAGCAGTCAAAGCCTGCTGGAGAAGTTCCGGCCCAAGCATAAGGTGCACCAAGTTGGCTAGTTGCAATGGAGTAAACGCCACCGCTTGCTGGTGCTGGAGCTGGCTCAGGGTTAGCTTGAGAAGCTTGGTCTGCTTGAGCTGGCTCATTGTAGCTGACGTTTTCAACAGCGTAGTCTTGACCTTGTGCTTGGTCTGTGCTTTCTTGGTTTGCAGTACTTTCTTCAGCGGGAGCTTCTGCTACTGGCTCTTCTTCCGCTACTGCTTCTTCACCAGCAACTTCTTGGCTAGGTTCAACTTCTTGAGCTTCAGTTTGTTCTGAAACATCTTCTGGTGTTTCAGTTTCGACAACGACTTCTTCCGAAACATCGTAGGAGCGAATTTCATTTTCTTCTTCTACCGAAACAACAGAATTGTCATTGCTTAAGTAAATGGTAGTGCCAACGTGGATTAAGTCAGCATTTTGAATATCATTGATTTGAGTCAATTGGTCCAAGCTAATACCAGTTGCTTGAGATACACCCCAAAGAGTGTCGCCCCATTGGAATTGGTATTTAATGACACCGTCTTGGTTGGCTGCTTGTTCTTCGATGACGTTTTGAATATCAGCAACAGTATTTGGGGTCCAAGTTGCGGCTTGGGCTTGTTGACCACCGAAGAAAGTCAAGGCACCTGCTAGGGCTAAACCAGAACCGGCTTGGATCAATCTTTTCTTAAGTGACATGTAATAATAACTCCTTTATAAATATTTCCTTTTTGTTTTTTCCGTTTCGCTAGTCTCATCAGCGACAACCAATATACTACAGGCAAATATTTATAAAGAAAAGGGCTAAAGGGCAATTGTCATTGCTCCTTAGCCCGATTGACTTTGTTTTGACACAATCAATGGATTCTTTACAAAAGTCTGTAAAACTGTAACATCCTTGAAATAATAATCTGCTTAATAAAGATGATTCCCTGGTCTTTTAGCTTTAAACAATCTTAGCTCCTAAGGTATTTTTAAAGTGGTCCATGGCAAAGTCATGCCCTTCCTGGCTAAATGAAGCCACACCCTTTTGATGGACGACAATATCAAAGCCCAAGTTGCAGGCATCAATAGCCGTGTGGAGGATACAGATATTGGTTACAACTCCTAGTAAATGGACTTCTGTAATCCCCCGCTCTCTTAGCTTAATGGCCAGGTCGGTCCCCGCAAAGGCTGAGTACCGGGTCTTGTCCGTATAGTAAACATTGCTGGCATCTTTGATGGATTGGTAGTAGTCTTCTAAGTCCCCATAAAGGTTCCGGCCTTCACTTCTTCAATATTATGGGCGGGAAAGAGTTTACTTTCAGGGTGGTAGGGGTCGTTTGCCTGGTGGAGGTCAATGGCAAAGGCCACAAAGTCCCCCTGGTCATAAAAGTCCTTGGTAGTTTGTAAGATATAGTCATGGAGGTCCTGGCCTGGTTTGCCACTGGTCAAAGCCCCATCGTCCGCAACAAAATCGTTTGTATAGTCGATATTAATCAATGCTTTCATCTTAAACACCTCTTACAAGTAAGTATACGGTTAAGTTGGAGGTCCAAGCAAGTAAAAAGAAGGCTAAGACATGGTCTTTCATGCCCCAACCTATAGCTTGCTAGAAATCAGAATAAGACGACCAAGACCCTTACTGACCATAGCCGTTCATTTTTTTAAGTAGTTCTTTTAGGAAGTAAATCTCCTGGTCTTCCATCCGGTCAAAGAGATTTAGGATCATCTTTTCATGGCCGGGAAAAATCTCATCCATTACTTGCTCACCAGACCGGGTCAGTTGGGCATAGTAAATCCGGCGGTCAACCTGGTCCCGAACCCGGTCGATATAGCCTTTGTCAGCCAGCTTATCGATAATATAGGTCGTGCTGCTACTGGCAATCAAAATCTTCTCTTTAATATGTTGGATGCGCTGCGGACCCTTGTGGTACAAAACTTCCAAAACCGCAAATTCATTTATATTTAAACCATGGTGGGTAACATCCGCCTTGGCTGCATCCGTCATACGGTTGTTGGTCCGCTTAATGGCAATATAGGTCTTGAGCGCTTCTTCTAAACGGTCCATCCTACCACCTACCTCTAATACCCTTAAACCCTATCACTGAATACTTTGATTGTCAAACTTTTTTGACCCCAGCTCATTTCCCTTGAGAATTAAGTCTTAGCTGACCCATGGAAAAAGACATGGCTCCTAGCTTTGGGAGTCATGCCTTTCCTTCAGGACTTATTCATTGAGGTATTCATTATAGTAGAACTCTACTTTTTCTGAGTCTGCCTCTATGCCCTGCTTGCCTGTATCGATTATAGGGGTCAAGGTCGACCGGGCTGGCAGGCTGTTGCCTTGCTCAATCGCTATCATCTCATCTTGGTTGATGGTGTAAAGGACGGCCCGACGCAGGTTGGCAGACTGGCTGATGGGCCGGTCATCACTAAGGAGGTTAAACTGGATATAGCTGACCCCTGTTCCCACAACTGTATCCAGGCTGAGGTGGTTTTCTTCCTCGATCACTTCATACTTGACTGGCAAGATTTCCTCACTCCCCTGCAAGAGGTCCAGCTCTCCTGACCGTAAGGCTGATAGGGAGCTAGTGGCATCCGAAATCAATCGGAGGGTGACCTGGTCAATCTGAGCCTCCTCGTCACTATCCGGCTTATAGGCTGGGTTTTTCTGGAAGATGGCTTGGGTATTGTCCCGGTAGATCATAATATAAGGACCACTAGCATAGAGGTGGTTGTCGTAACTGCCCCCCCGCATCAAGGCAGCTTGGTCCCCGTAGGCCCGGTCTTCAGCAGGGTTGTAATCTTCAACTTCGAAGTCATTGACTGATTCGACCTGGTCTTTGGAGACAATGCCCGATGCCACGTGGGCCAAATGGTTGAGGACTTGAGGGAAAGGAAATTCAGTGGTCAACTTCACTACCTGGTAGTAGCCTGATTGGTTGTCCACCTCATCGTCACTTTCGACCAAGGCTTGGATCGGCTGGTCTAAACCTGATTCTAATTCTTCTAAGAGGCTGGCGTCGCTTTGGCTAGACTGGTTACTAGCCAGCTCATCCAAGTCTGTCACCAATTCTGCCCCCTCCACCATGGTAAATAAGGAATAAGACAGGTGGTCCGGCACGGAGTCAGGATTTGCAGCCCGGTTGAGGGAGTAGACGACATCTTCCCCGCCAACCAAGTCACCGGTGTCTTCTACCTGGCCGTCTTCTACTTTAGCAAAGTTGACATTGTCTCTTAAGATAAAGTAATAGTCCTGGTTGCCTTCTCCAATGACATAGTTATAGGAGAGAGAATCATCGGTTGTCACTTCATCGTTTTCGTCTAAGTTCACCAAACGGCTATACATATTGGAGTTGACCGCAGCAACAGAGGCATCATTTGCCCGGATAGGGTCAAGGGAGGTCATTTCCACATACTGCTGGGAAGTTACCAAGGGCCTTGTTTCATTTTGACCTTCATCCAAATAGGACAGTTCATTCCAAGGAATCTCTCGGGCACTGTAGTTGACAATGCTGTCTGGGTCTAAGACCTCGTGGTTAAAGGCCAAGGGTTCATACCGGGTATCGGTCCCTACCGCATAGGCCTGGTCTTCCACAACATAATCTTCCAATTCGGTGTAGGTGGCTTGGTAGTCCTCTGGCAATTCAGTTGCCGCTTGGTCAATCAATTCATCCACATAGGGGTCTTCAATCAAGGAAGAATCCCCCTGGGAGTGGTAGATGGACCGGACAGCATAATCGGGACTGCCTGTCACCGTTGACCAACCCATCATGGTAATATCAAAGTTCCCCACATCGTGCTGGGCCAATAAACTGGAAAAATCTGGTTGGATATTAAATTCCACGTCAAAACCATTTCGTACCAGCTGGTCCCGCAAGACATTGGCACTGGTCATGGAGTCATTGGTGGTTAAAATTTCAATGGTTTCATCTTTTTGGCTAATTTCCTGCCCTTCCACCTGGTTGGAGGCTAGGTCAGATTCAGTCTGTAAACTGGCACAGCCAGTTAAGAGTAAGGGGGTTAGGCAAAGACTGAATTGTTTTAAGCGCTGGATTAGGGACTTATCTTGTTTTTGGATCTGTCGCATCACGTAAACCATCTCCTAAAAAGTTAAATGACAAGACTAACAGAATGATTGCAATGCCGGGGAATATGGCCAGGTGGGGGTCGGTTTCTAGGAATTCACTGCCTGTCTGTAAAATATTCCCCCACTCCGGAACTTGGGGTTCAACGCCCAAGCCCAAGAAACTCAAGCTGGAGACTGCGATAACGGCGGTCCCAATTTCCACTGAGGCAATGACAATCATGGATGACATGGCATTGGGAATGATATGTTTACGGATGATATTCCAATCCGATTGACCAAGGGCATAGGAGGATTCTACATATTCATAGTTGACCACCTGGAGGACATCCCCCCGCATGGTTCTGGCGTAAGCTGGAATCCCCCCGATACTTAAGGCCAAGATCAGGTTGGGAATGGAGGTCCCAAAAGCTGCCACAATGGTAATGGCTAAGACTAGACCAGGGATGGCATAGAGAACGTCCAAAAGTCGCATAATGACATTGTCTACCTTGTTCCCATAAAAACCTGACACTGCTCCTAAAAGTCCCCCCACAAAGAAGGGAAGGATGGTAGACAAAAAGCCCACAAAGAAGGAAATCCGAGCCCCAAGAACCACTCTTGAGAAAACGTCCCGACCAAAGTTGTCGGTCCCGAATGGATAGGTCAAGGAAGGATTGCGTAAGATATTGTCATAGTCGTTAACAATGGCAAACTCGCTGCTAAAGGACCAGTAAGAAGTTATGGAAATCATCACTAAAAAGATGATAAAGGCAAGTCCCAACAAGGCTGCAGCATTATTGGTCAATTTATCTAAAACGGAACTCGGACGTCTGGCGTATTCAAATTCTTGACTCTCCCTGTGGAGGCCAATTGCCACCAAGAGGGCAAACAAGTTCCCCAATAGGAGGCTGGCAATTAAAAGAACTTGCAAGGTGATTTGACCAGGCTGACTAAAGTCCTTGTAGCCCTGTCCCCAAACAAGGACAAAGAGGTGGAAGGCTAAAACTAGACTTAAGAGGATGACCATGGTCACAAAGTGGTCTGCTACAAAAGGCTTAAAGAGGTTACTTAAGGTTACTAAGATAACGAAAACATCTGCCACCACCATATAGATGCTGTATTGGTAGGAAGTGGTGATCTTTTCTTTAACCACTGTGGCCCCAGAGGTAAAGGTGAACAAATTCCCTATTAAAAGCCCTGCTATTAAGACCCAGGCCAATCCTTTCATGCTTTTGGGACTGTCTCCTTTTTCCCTTTCAAACCTTCTTAAAAGGATGATATGAACCCCAGTTAAGACCAGGGTTAAGCCGGTGTAAAGCCATAAACCCAAGCCGAATGAGCCAAAAATACTCATGAGGGCTAAGATCAGGGTCATGACAATCAAGATGGGGTTGTTAAAGGTCATTTGATTGATAATTTTCTTCTGTCGGTAATGAGACATCTTCTTTGCCACCTCCTATTTGATTTGTCCGTTTTGAATTTTAGTCCGGATACGTGGGTCAATAAAACTATACAAGAGGTCTACCAGAAGGTTCACAATCGACAAGGCGACTGCAATATAGACTACACCACCCAAGACAGCTGGCACATCTGGTAGGAACTGCTTGTCTACGATGTAAGAGCCAATACCTGGTACAGAGAAGACCTGCTCGGTGACCGCTGACCCACCCAACATGGCGGAGAATTGGAGGCCAACAATGGTGATTACAGGGATCAGGGCGTTGGGCACCACGTGGCGCAAGATTACCCGCAGTCTCGGCAGACCCTTGGATTGAGCCGTCATGATATAGTCCTCATTGATCGATTCTAAGGTAGAGGACCGGGCCATCCGGGAGACCTCCGCCATCAAAGTCACACTCAAGACGATAATGGGCATAATCAATGAGAGATTGTCAATGGGGTTGTAAGTCGCCGGCAGCCAGCCCAACTCAACTGGAAAGGCCAAAATAAAGAGAAGGCCTAGCCAGAAGGTGGGCATGGAAATCCCTATCAAGGCGAAAAACATAAAAATGTAGTCGAATTTGGTGTTGGGGTTAACGCCAGCATAAATTCCAGCTGGTAGGGCGATAATAATGGCTAATAGGAGGGCAAAAAAGGTCATGGTCAAGGTCACTGGAAAGCGCGACACAATATCAGCCATGACGCTGATATTCCCTTGCAGGGTATTCCCGAAGTCAAATGTAAAGACCCCAGCAATGGCCCGGAACAACTGAACTAAGTAAGGATCTTCTAAACCGTAAACCTGTCTAAAATTGGCAATCTCAGCATCTGTCGCCTGCTCGCCCAAGATATTGACGGCCGGGTCAGATGGTGACAGGTATAAGAGGGTGAAGACGATGAAAACAACACCTACTATAACCAAAAGCATCAAGAGAATCCGTCGCACAATAAAGCTTAGGGTTGGGCTAGACAAGACTAAGAGGACCAAGGTCATAGGCAAGGCCAAGACCAGGGCAAAGATAAATCCCCAAGGGCTAGATAAAATATCTTGGCAAACTTCGGCGTAGAGGGTTAGGCTCTGCCGGCTTTGTTGGCTGGACCGTCTTTTGACCATATTTTGAATAATCTGGTCCACCCGCTTTTGCCGATCCTCTTGGCTTCGAGTAAAGGCAAGATAGTCTTCCTTTGCTTGCTCCTCTTCTTCTATTTCCGCTCTCAATTTATTTAGTTCTTCCTGGCTGTAATCTTCGGTCATCTCTTGACGCTTGACATCTTTTTTGACTCCTAAGTACTTGATAAAAGCAAACAAGTGAAAAATGGGGCCAAGGATGATAAGGATTACCAGCCAAGTTCTCTCCTGCAAGATCAACTTGAAATCATAAGCCAAGTCAGCTAGCCAGGTCGACTTTGCACTTCCTTGCACTTGTATCACCTCTCGTTTAATGTATAATTAATAATTGATAAGAAATTTTTAGCTTATTAAAAATGTAACACAAAAATCTGGCCATGCAAAATGAGTTATGTGTCAGAGCAGTTTTATTTCTTTAAAATTATTTTTAGTATCATTTTAGTCCAGTATTATGACCCCAATAGAAAGGAGTATTGGATGTCAGCTTTACTAGATGTCAAAGACCTGTCCGTTTCCTTCACTACAGGAACCCAGACCCAAGAAGTGGTCCACCAGGTCTCCTTCGCCCTTGAAGAAGGCCAAACCCTAGGCCTGGTCGGCGAATCTGGAAGCGGGAAAAGCGTTACATCAAAGGCTATATTGCAACTATTAGCCCCCAATGCGGAAGTAAATGATGGGTCTATTGTTTACTTCAATGGCCAAAACTTGCTCTCCAAGAATGAAAAGGACATGCAAAAGATACGGGGCAAGGAAATTTCCATGATCTTCCAAGACCCCATGACCTCCCTCAACCCTACCATGACCGTGGGCAAGCAAATCACGGAAACCTTGAAATACCATGAAAAATTATCCACTAAAGAAGCCAACCAACGGGGTAAGAGTATTATGGAAGAGGTGGGAATTGACCGGGTAGACTACCGTTTTAACCAATACCCCAATGAATTCTCGGGAGGTATGCGGCAACGGGTCATGATCGCCATTGCCCTAGCCTGCAACCCTAAATTAATTATTGCCGATGAACCCACAACTGCCTTGGACGTGACTATCCAGGCCCAGGTGCTCAACTTACTTAAAAGACTGCAAAAGAACCGGAACATGGCCATCCTCCTGATTACTCACGACTTTGGTGTCGTTGCGGATATATGTGACCGGGTAGTGGTTTTAAAAGATGGCCATATCGTTGAACGAGGCCAAACCCTAGACGTCTTTAAAAATCCGAAAGATAGCTATACCAAACGTCTTTTAGAAGCTGTCCCCAACCTCAAAACTGAAAAGACTCCTAAAGACCTGGCCCGGATCCAAAAAATCCTCAATGGGGACAAGGAAAAATTAATCGAAGTTAAAAAACTTTACAAGGAATTTCCCGTCAACCGCTATGAGAAAGTCAAGCCCGTTAACCAATTGACCTTTGATATTTACAAGGGAGAGACCTTAGGTTTGGTGGGCGAGTCGGGGTCAGGTAAGTCGACAACGGGTCGGTCCATCTTGCGCTTGCACCAACCAGAAGCTGGCCAGGTTAAATTTGCTGGCTTTTCCATGAACAACTTGTCCAAAAAGGAACTCAAGGCAGTCCGCAAAAACATGCAAATGGTCTTCCAAGACCCCTATGCCTCCCTCAACCCAAGGATGAAGATTGTCGATATTATCGGTGAAGCCTTAGATATCCACGGACTGGCTCAAAATAAGAAAGACCGGTATGACCGGGTTGTTGACCTCCTATCCATGGTTAACCTGCCAGCTGATTATGCCGAACGCTACCCCCATGAATTCTCTGGTGGTCAAAGACAGCGGATCGGTATCGCCCGGGCCTTGGCGGTAGACCCTGAATTCATCCTTCTTGATGAACCCCTATCAGCCCTTGATGCCTCCATTCAAATGGATGTTATGAACCTCTTGAATGACCTAAAAGAGCAATTGGACTTGACCTACCTCTTTATCGCCCACGACCTGGCGACAGTTAAGTACCTGTCAGACCGGATTGCTGTCATGCACAAGGGCCGGATTGTAGAACTCGCTCCCACCACCACCCTTTTTGACAATCCCATCCTGCCTTACACCAAGCGACTCTTGGCCTCCATTCCCATCCCTGACCCAGAAGATCAGAGCCAAGACCAACAAAGAGTGGCCATGGACTTGCAAGAATCGGAGGACTATCCAGAAGATGGTCACTTGGTGGAAATCGAACCCAACCACTATGTTTACCAATAAATGAACAAACAAAAAGGCAAGTTTGAAGCTTGCCTTTTTGTCTTGCTTGTATTCTAATTTAACTTAAATCAGTGGATAGCCCCGCCAACTTTTTTGATATCGCCTTTGCCATCCTGGTCTACAATAGCCCGGATAGCTGCTTGCAAGGCCCGGCTGATATCAGCCAAACTCATAGCAGGCTGGTTGGCCTTGTCGACAACTTGTTGGCTGGTAAAAGGAACATGGACAAAGCCACCGATTTTACCCGGAAAATCCTTGTCAATCATGTAGAGGATCTGGTACATAATATGGTTGCAGACAAAGGTTCCGGCTGAATTGGAAACAGATGACGGCAGACCTTCCGCCTTAATGGCTTCCACCATCGCCTTGATTGGCAGGCTGGAGAAGTAAGCGGGCTGGCCATCAGCTTGGATGGGGCTGTCAATGGGCTGGTTGCCTTCATTGTCTTCAATCCGTCCATCATCAACATTGATAGCTACCCGCTCTGGGGTTACCCCATACCGGCCCCCTGCTTGACCAATGGCTAAAATCACATCAGGGTCGTGGTCTATGATGGCTTGCTTGACCTTGTCGGCTGACTTGTGGAAAACTGTCGGTATTTCTAATTTAATAACTTGAGCTTCTGAAATCTCATCTGGTAAGTCTTTGACGGCTTCCAAGGCTGGGTTAATCTCTTCACCACCAAAGGGGTCAAAGGCTGTGACTAAAATTTTCATGGTAAGACCTTCCTTTCCTATTCATTATCTAACTAAAAAGCCCAGAAGTACATGAGGAGGATATGGACCACAATCATAACCAAGGCATAAGGAACTTGCTCCTTGATGACACTATTGGGATTGTCCATCTCCAAAAGGGCTACAGGCAAGGCATTGAAATTGGCTGCCATCGGAGTCATTAAGGTCCCACAGTAGCCAGCTGTCATAGCCAAAGCCCCAGTAATGACTGGGTCTGCTCCCTGGGCAATGACAAAGGGGATCCCAACCCCTGCTGTGATAACGGTAAAGGCTGCAAAGGTATTGCCCATAATCATGGAAAAAACCACCATACCCAAGACATAAGCGGTAACTCCCAACAAGGGGCTACCCGCTGGTACAATTCCAGAAATCAGGGAAGAAATAACCTCCCCTACCCCAGCTGTCGTAAAAATGACACCCAAGGCAGCCAGGAGTTGGGGCAGGATACCCACTGTTCCAACTTGCCGGTTCATCCGGTCCCCTTCATCCAGACTTGTCTTAAACTTGGACCGGGTTACCAAAACACCAATCAAAATAGCTAGTATAGAAGCAATCCCAATCCCAGCCTGGCCATCCAAGGGGGTAAATTGGGCTAGTAAAATAGCTATAAGAGCTAAAGAGACAACTGGGATAAAAATCCGGTTGCCCAAACGGTCGCTGTGGCCCTTTGACTCTTCCTCGGAAGCAGTGGTAATTGGACCAATTTTAACCTGGTTGAAGAGGGTCAATCCCCCCATAATCAAGATTAAAACCCCCGTTACTTCATAGGGGATGACTTGGCCCAAGGCAAAAGTGGCAGCCAGAATTAACCAAAAGAGGCCAGTCCCAAACCGGGCTGGGTGGTTTTGGTCCATGGCCACCCGCACACCAGTATAGGCCATGAGCAAGCCGGTTAAAACAAAGAAAAATTCAATTAAGTATTCAGATACTGCTTCCATGGTTAAGCCTCTCTTTCACTTTCTTTTGGCACTTGTGGCTCTTTCCCCTTGTAAGCTCGGTCAATTTTGCGGTCCAGTAAATAGTTAGAAAGCAAAACAAAGACTAAAGCAATCAAGGCTACCGGAATTGAAGCTTGGGCCACACTGACGGCTGAGACTTGGTAGCCCAAAGACTCCATAGTCCCTGCAATCAAGAGGACACCGGAGCCGGCAACGAAGGTGTTTTGGGCAAAAAAGTTCCCCAGGTTTTCCATGGCAGCTGACCGAGCCTTAATTTTCTCCTTAAGATTCGGAGTCGGCTCCCCGTACTTAGCCCGGACGGAAGACTGGGACATGGGTTCTACCAAGGGCCGAATAAATTGAGGGTGGCCATAAACCCGGACCGAAAAGAATCCAGCTAGTTCCCGAGCAAACATATAAATCGACAAGAAGCGACCCGGTGTTAGCCCCTTAATACCCGATATAAGCTTGGTTGCCTGCTGGCGTAAGCCGTAGCGTTCAACCAATCCAATCATGGGTAAGGTTAAGAAGAAGATGGACACCAGGCGGTTGGAAACAAAGGCTTCTCCTAATAAGGTTAAGAACTCAGTAAAGGTGATGCCAGATACCAAGGCAGTGGCCAGGCCTGCTATGAGGACTACAGCAATGGTATCTAATTTTAGAACGAATCCAATTACAATAATAAGGATCCCTATCAATCTAATTAATTCCATATTAATCCCTCCAGTACCCCTATTATAATTTGGCCTATTTAGGAAAACAAGACAAGGATAGGCTAACAATTGTTTTAAAATAACGACTAAAAGGCTTTATCGTTTAATTCTATCCCATAAGAGATCCTATTGGTTTTAGCCGGACCCTCTTGGCTAGGATTGAAGTCTAGACATATTACTAAGGAAAGAAATATGCTATACTAGTAATGATTATGATTTAGCCTAATTAGTAAATAAACTTAGACAGGAAAGGATAAACTGATGACTGACCATTTAAGCCAAGACCAAGCTTTCAGTGAATTAAGCTCCCAAAGTTTAGAGACAGTAGCTCAGACTTTTAAAGCCTTGAGCGACCCAACCCGGATTCGAATCCTCTACCTCCTCGCCCACCATGAGTGCTCGGTAAATGAAATAGCAGACACCCTTGACCTTAAGCAATCCACCGTCTCCCACCAACTGCGGAATTTAAAGAGTCTGAACCTAGTCAAGAAAAGACGAGAGGCTACCAGCCTCTATTATTCCCCCGACGACCAACATGTCTTGGACCTCTTGTCTAAGGCTATCGAGCATGCCTTACACGATTGATAGGCTAATTCTCTTGTCTTGACTGCCCTTTAAATTTCACCAGACCCCAAACTTCAAATCATGACAAGGCCAATAGTTTCCCCCACTTTTCTAGCATTTTAAAAAGCTGGGGGGATTTTCTTATTCCTCTTGCTGGTAATATTTATATATGATAATATGTTCATATAAAGAAATAAACGCTACTACTAGATGAGGAGAATAGACATGGCTACCCATACTGCCAGCAAGACACACTCAACCCACCATCACCACCCACACAGCTCCCTAGCCGTCATTTTTTATTTTATTGGCTTAGGTCTAGCTATTTTCGGCCTATTCCTGACCAATCACCCTAGCCTGCAAGCCCTCCTTTATAGCTTGGCTTGCCTAAGTGCAGGATTTCAGGTTATCGGAGAAGGCATCAGTCAAACCTACCATGATTCAATCCAAGCCCAAAAATTTAAACCCAACTCCCACATCCTAATGGGGTTAGCTGGCTTGGGGGCCATCCTCCTGGGAGAAGAGCTGGAGGCGGCCCTCCTTATCTTGATCTTTGCAGGAGCCCATTTTTTAGAAGACTATGCTGAAGGCAAAAGTAAAAAAGAAATTAGCAAATTAGTTGAGCTGACCCCCAAATTGGCTAGACGTTTAGATGGCCTAGGTGAAATCGACTTGGTTCCAGTCGACCAGGTCCAGGTCAAGGACTTGGTCCAGGTCCAAAAGGGAGACCAGGTTCCCCTTGATGGCTTTGTCGTCAAAGGCCAAACAGCTATTGATGAATCGGCCATCAATGGTGAGAGCCTAGCCCAGGAAAAAGGACCGGGTGATTCGGTTTACGCTTCAACCATCAACAATCAGGCCACTTTTACCATGGAAGTCAGCCAGGTTAGTGACGATAGCGTCTTCGCCCAAATTCTAGACCTGGTTAGCCAAAACCAAGACCATATCACCAAACGGGCCCGAACCATCGACTATTTTGAACCAATCTATGTCAACTCTGTCCTTGCCATTACCCTCCTCTTGGCCCTGCTAGGCCCCGTCCTGTTTAACTTAACCTGGCCTGAGAGTCTTTATCGAGGTCTCGTCTTGTTGGTAGCCGCCTCCCCTTGTGCCTTGGCTGCTGCCACTGTATCTGCCTCCCTGTCAGCAACTTCAAACCTAGCCAAGTCAGGCCTCCTATCCAAAGGAAGTCACTACCTGTCCCAACTTGCTGACATCGATGCCATCGCTTTCGATAAGACCGGGACCTTAACCCAGGGAGAACTTGAATTAACCGACTACTATTTGAATCCCGACTTAAACCAAGCTAAATTGATCCAAATTTTTACTGCCATGGAAAAGGAAAGCAACCACCCCCTAGCCCAGGCTATTGTGAACTACTTTCCAGACCAAGAAAGTTTAAATATCCAGGTTGACCAGGAAGTCGGTCGCGGCCTATCTGCTAACTATTTGGGAGACAACTACCGAATCGGCCGGCCTGACTCCTTCCCAATGGCTGAGTCCAAAATTAGCCAGTTAAAGGAAGTCTGGTCTCAAGAGGGTAAAACGGTGGTCTACCTTAGTCTAAACGACAAGGTCATTGGCTTGTTTGCCCTCATGGATAGGATCAGACCATCCAGCAAGGAAGTGATCGACTACTTTAAACAAGCTGGAGTCCATACCACTTTAATCAGTGGTGACAGCCAGGAGACCAGTCAAGCCATTAGCCGAAGCTTGGGGATAGACAATTACTATGCTGGGGTAATGCCTGGGGACAAGGCAGCTCTTATCAAGGAACAACAAGAAAAATTTGGCCGACTTGCCATGGTTGGAGACGGGATCAATGATGCCCCAGCCCTCAATCAGGCAGAAGTCGGAATTGCAATGGGCCAAGGAACCGATATAGCCATTGATGTTTCTGACCTGGTCCTAATGAACCAGGACCTTTCCACCCTGGGACTGGCCCACCAGGTCAGCCAAAAAATGGACAGGGTCATCTGGCAAAATATTGACTTGGCTCTAGCAGTAGTCGCTATCTTGATTACCACCAGCTTACTGGGTCCCCTTACCATGACCCTCAGTGTTCTAGTCCATGAAGGCTCTACCCTCCTGGTCATTCTAAACGGCCTCCGCTTGCTCAAAACCCTTCCAGGAAAAAACAAGCCAGGCTAAGCCAAAGCAAAAAGATAACAGAATTTTGAGAACCTCCTAATTGACCCAGACTAGCAAACCGGCCTAGCCATCAAAATCTAGGCTGGTTTTTAATTTGTATATGAAAGCGTTGACAAATAATGCTAATAATTTTAAACTATAAATAAAGATGCCTTAGCCCCTTGGTTGAGATTAAGGAAATCGAGGATCTACAAGAAAAGGAGGTCTTCTAGCCTAAGAGGCTGCTAACCTTCCCTTATTGCTTGAGAGCTAAGCCATACTTGTTTGAGTGGCCAAAGTTTACTGACATTGGAGTCTACTTAAGATTGACTACTGACCAAGCTAAAGAAGGCTGAAAGTCGTCCAAGAAATTGTAAGCCCTTTAAAATGCAAATCCAAAAATAGAAAGGAATTAGCCATGAATTACTTAAAAGAAGCCCAAAGCCATTTTGACGAAATGCTTGCCACCAGACGTCACCTCCACCAGAACCCAGAGACCGGTTTTGAAACCCAGGAGACGGCTAAATTTATCAAGAAAAAATTAAAAGAATATGGACTGGAGCCAGAAGATATTGGAGAAAATGGGGTAACCGCCTTGATTGGCCCAGACACCGGTAAGACCATCCTATTGCGGGCCGATATGGATGCCCTGCCGATCAAAGAAGAGTCAGGGGTAGAATTTGCCTCCAAAAATGATTACATGCATGCCTGTGGTCACGACATGCACACCACTGTCTTGCTAACTGCTGCCCGTCTCTTGAAGGAAAACGAAGACCAGCTGAAGGGACATGTCAAGTTCATCTTCCAACCAGCTGAAGAACTCTTGATCGGGGGCAAGGCTATGGTAGATGCCGGTATCTTAGAAAACCCAAAAGTTGATGTGGCACTAGGCCTCCACGTTGCCCCAAACATTGATGAGCAAGGGATCCTAGTTGTTGAGGAAGGTCCTTGGATGACCTTTGCCAACAACTTCCGCATCCGGATTAAAGGGGAGGGAGCCCACGGTGCAACCCCTTATCTAGGTGTGGACCCAGTCATGATTGGGGCTCAAATCGTCAACGGAGCCCAAGAAATATTGAGCCGGGAGCTCCCCTTTGACCGCAGTGCAACCTTGACCATGGGGAAATTCATTGCCAAGGGAGCTATTAATGTGATTCCGGGTGAGGCTGTCATAGAAGGGACTGTCCGAGGCTTTTCCAACGAAAGTAAGGACTATATCAAAAAACGGCTACCCGAAATTGTCCAAAAAATTGCCGAAGCTTACCGGGGAAGTGCTGAATTTGAACTCCTCTCCGACTGCCCAGTCCTAGTCAATGATGGTGACTTCTCTCGAACAGCCATCTCTTACCTCAAAGAAATTTCTCAAGGGGAGTTTGACATCCACAAGGGTGGCCAGGTCCACGCTTCAGAAGACTTTGCCTACTATGCTGACCAAGTTCCAGCCTTTTTCTTCAATATCTTGACACCTAACCCGGATGCCGAAGATGGCAAACTCTACCCTGTCCACCACCCAAAAGTCGTTTTCGGGGAAGAAATCCTGCCAAAAGCTTCCGCTATGCTGTCTCACATTGCAACACGTTGGTTGGAAGACCAGGCTTAAAGCAGTCCTCCTTTCTAGTCAAGGGCAAGAAAAAGATTGAGTGTAGGCCTTGACTTCATCTTAAACCGGTGTTAAGATAACTGACAAGCTAGCTAATTAAATCATACTGAATTTTTAATAAAAATAGTCGATGAAAAAGAGAGTAGGTTTACCGGACTTCACAGCGATGCAAGACAGAGTGGAAGCTTGCAGTTGTCTAGTTAACTGAACCGTACTTTGGAGACTGGTTAGGCAACTAACCCCGCTATCTAGCGGTTAAAGACAGAGTGGGTTGAACAAGGCCAAAGCATTGATGGATCTTGGAGACCCATTAGAGTGGTACCGTGAGACTTTAGTCCCACCTCTAAGCAATTAGGGGTGGGATTTTTTTATACCCTAGGGCCTTGTAAAAAGCATTATTTTGACTAGAAAAGGTTGTGTAAAAATGGAAAAACAAAAGATTATCATTATTGGTGCAGCTGGACGAGATTTTCATAATTTCAACGTTTTTTACCGCGACAATCCCAACTACCAGGTGGTGGCTTTTACCGCCAGCCAAATCCCCGACATTGACGACCGAAAATACCCAAAAGAACTAGCTGGAGACCTCTACCCTGACGGCATTCCCATTTATACCCAGGAGAAATTGCCTGACTTAATCAAGGAATTCGATGTAGATGAATGTGTCTTTGCTTACAGTGACGTCAACTACCATGATGTCATGGCCTTGTCTGCAAAGGTTAATAGTGCAGGAGCCGATTTTAAGTTGATGGGACCTAAGCACACCAGCCTTAAAAGTAAGAAACCAGTGATTTCTGTCTGCGCTGTCCGAACCGGGTCTGGTAAAAGTCAAAGCTCCCGCAAGGTCATTGAGCACTTGCTAGACTTAGGCTTAAAAGTGGTCGCTATTCGCCACCCCATGCCTTACGGTGACCTGGTGGCTCAAAAAGTCCAACGTTATGCTGACCTAGCTGACTTGGACAAGTATGATTGCACCATTGAGGAAATGGAAGAATACGAACCCCATATTGACCGGGGGAATATCATCTACTCCGGTGTAGATTACCAAGCTATCCTGGACGCTGCCGAAAACGACCCAGACGGCTGTGACCTTATCTTGTGGGACGGTGGTAACAATGACTTCTCCTTTATTGATGCTGACCTGGCCATTACCATTGCTGACCCCCACCGACCTGGCCATGAGATTAGCTACTACCCTGGCCAAGTGAGCTTGGAAATGGCTGATCTGGCTGTCATTAATAAGGTGGATTCTGCCAAGTCTGAAGATATCCAAACGGTGGAAGACAATATTAAAACAGTTAACCCCCAGGCCCAGATTATTAAGGCCGAGTCCACTATCAGTGTAGATGACCCCGACTTAATCAAGGATAAAAAAGTCCTCATCGTTGAAGACGGTCCAACCCTAACCCACGGGGAAATGAAATTTGGGGCCGGTACCGTGGCAGCCCAGCGTTTTGAAGCAAGCCAAATTATCGACCCCCGCCCCTACCTGGCAGGGTCGTTAAAAGACACCTTTGAAAAATACCCAGACATTGGCCAGCTACTCCCTGCCATGGGCTATGGCCACCAGCAACTCAAAGACTTAGAAGAAACCATTAATCAAACAGACTGTGATACCGTCATCATCGGGACCCCTATTGACCTCAGCCGGGTCATTAACATCAATAAACCCCACACCCGGGTCCACTATGAATTAAATGAAGTCGGTGGCCAAACCATCAACCAGGTCTTAGACCAATTTGTGGCTCAAGAAGTCAAACAATAAGATAATATGGAGCATGTTATCTTTTCCTGAAACAGTTAAAGGATAGTGCAAGTATAAGTAAAACCAGGCCTAGTCTTTCCACTAGGCCTGGTTTGCTTTAGGCAACTTGGTCCATTTCTTGGTCACTTTCTTGATCGTCTGGGCTAGACTGGTCTTCTGTATCTTGACCGGCTTCTGGGTCATCTGGGTTAACCTGGCTTTCAGATTCCTTGTTTTGGTCGGCTTTGGGCTCCAACCTTTCCAAGCTTCTTCGGTAGGAAGCTTCCATCCGGCTGACCACATCCTGCGGTAAGTCTTCTTCTAAGGTTGACTCAATCGGCAAGACCCGGTAGGCATACTGGTCACCCTCCTCATAGCGCCAGACCCAAGTCGGATCGTAGTCTACACTAGCCAAGTCTACTTTCCCTGTCTCGGGGTCTTTGACCAAGTTTAAGCTAACAATAACCCCATCCTCGGTAGCTGCATAATCCTGACCCAGGGCTTCCACTCTCTGGTTGGAAGCAAAGTTGCCCATGGAATAGAGGACAAAGGTCTCCTCTTGGTCTCCTTCAATGACCTCTGTTTCTTGGATGACATGGGGGTGACTGCCGATGACCGCATCAACTCCAGCTTGGGCTAAAAACTGGGCATAATGAACTTGGTTAGCAGTCGGTTGATCAGTGTACTCCTCGCCCCAGTGGACATAGGCCAAGGTAAAGTCCGTATCCTCTTCTACTTCGTCTAGGTCAGCTAAAATTTGGTCTTCACTTAGCAAATTCAGGTAAGGAGTCATGTCTTCAGGCGATTCCGTCGTAAATTGGGAAGGGTTGACCATTTCGGTATAGGCTAGGATGGCCACTTTAATGCCTTCAATATCCTTGTGGAGGACCCGGGCTTGGTCCGGATCCTGGAAGGTCCCAATGGCATCCATCCCCTTGTCTTCAACGACTTGGGCTGTCCGCTCTAGGCCTTGGACACCTGTATCTAGGCAGTGGTTATTGACGGTGAACAAACCATCAAAACCGGACTCTTGCAAGGCATCTACCAGGGAATCTGGACTTGCGAAGAGGGGGTAGCCTGTGTAACCAAATTCTTCTCCCGGCAAGGTCGTTTCCAAGTTGGCCAGGGCTAGGTCAGACTCTTCAATCAGGGGGGCAACGGGGGCAAAGGTCGGGTCAAAATCGTATTGGCCACTTACTTCATCATAGGCCGCCTCTAACTGCGGTCCATGGACCATGACATCCCCTACCAGGGATATTCGAAGCTCTGTTTTTTCATCCCTTACCTGGTCTCTCTCTTGGTTGCTAGCTTCAGGGGTGGTTCCTTTGTCACTAGCTTCTTGGTCCCTAACTTCCTGGTCTGCTTGGCTTACTTCTGTCTCGGCCAGCTGGTCTTGACTTTGGTCATCCTGGTTAGCATTCCAAATGTAGTGAAAGACAATGGCCAAAATGACAAGGACGAAGAACCCTCCAAGGATATACAGTCTTGACCGGTTACCTTGAGTATTATCCTTTGAATGCTTCAACATGCCACCACTTTCCAAATAAATCTTATTCCTATCACTCTTTACTATGATGACATGACCTCAACTGGAATTCAAGCACTTTTTATCCTTATGACTTCTAGGCAAGCTTGGACCAAGAGAAAAGACCGCAAGCAGGAGAGCTTGCGGTCTTTTCAATCTCATTTTAGGCAATAGTTGGTCTGGCCAAAACTAATTAATGGACCATGCCAAGTTTTCATATTAGGCTTCTAAAAACTCTTTGGCTTCATACTGGATTAGGGTCCCACTTCCACCATTGAGGAAGTTTTCCAAGTTGTCTAAGGAAGTGATCACTGCCTGACTATTGGGATTTGCTTTGACAAAGTCCATGCAGGCTTGGACCTTGGGTTGCATGCTACCTGCAGCAAATTGGCCATCAGCCATGTGTTTTTCCAGTTCAGCATAGCTGACCTGGTCTAATCTTTCCTGGTCTTCCTTGTTAAAGTTAATATAGACATGGTCGACCCCGGTTAAAACCAGGAAAAGGTCAGCTTCAAGGGCGCTAGCCAAACTTTGGGAGGCCTCATCCTTGTCGACAACCGCTTCAACACCGTGGAAGGTTCGGTCGTGACCTTGGACAACTGGAATCCCACCTCCCCCAGAGGCAATCACAATGTGTTGGTCGTCAACTAGCTTTCGAATCGTTTCAATTTCATTAATGGCTAGGGGAGTCGGTGAAGCGACAACCTTACGCCAGCCCCGGCCAGCATCTTCTTTAAAGATAGCTGAGCTTTGGGCCATTTTTGCTTGCGCCTGGTCTTCAGTGTAGTAAGGGCCAATGGGTTTACTAGGGTCTTGAAAGGCCGGGTCATCTCTGTCCACCAATACCTGGGTGACCAGCGTGGAGACCACTTTGTCCAGCCTCAATTGATTGAGTTCATTCCGCATGGCATTTTGCAACCAGTAACCGATTGAGCCTTGGGTCATAGCTACCAAACTATCCAGTTCAAAGGCTGGATTGTCGGCACTATCTGCTGCTAAGTTTTGCAAGAGGAGGTTGCCAACCTGGGGACCATTGCCATGGGTAATCACAAGGTCGTCCCCTCTTTGGACTAAAGCAACGAGCTGTTGAGCTGTCGACTGGAGGGCTGCTTTTTGCCCTTGTGCACTGGGGTCATCGGTCAAGATGGCATTGCCACCGAGAGCAACGACAATTTTTTTCCTTGCCATAAGTCATCTCTCCTTCGCTAATATAAAGTATTCAGTCTAGTTACTTGCTGTAGCTTGCAAGAAGCTAAGCCGAGTTCTCATGAAAGCTAAACTTATACTTTAGGAATAAACAGGTTGCCGTTGGTAGCTGCCATAATCGCCTTGATAGAGTGCATCCGGTTTTCCGCTTCTGTAAACTGTCTCGCATGTTTGCTGTCGCGGAAGACTTCATCGGTAACTTCCATTTCTTTAATCCCATGTTGATCAGCTATCTGGCGACCAATCCGGGTATCTTGATCGTGGAAAGCTGGCAAGCAGTGCATGAAGATGTAGTCCCCTTCAATCAGATCAGTGAGGTCTTTGTTAACCTGGTAAGGTTGGAGCAGGTTAATCCGTTCTTCAAATTGGTCCTCTTCCCCCATTGAGACCCAAACATCCGTATAGAGGACATCTGCATCTTTCACTGCTGCTTTAATGTCGGCAGTAACGGTCACTGTGGAGCCCGACTCTGCCGCAAATTTTTCAGCATAATCAATCACAGATTGTTTGGGGAAGAGTTCCTCTGGAGAAGCAATGGTGACATCCACACCAAGCATAGACCCAGTTACCACTAGGGAGTTGGCCATGTTGTTCCGACCATCACCACAGTAAACTAATTTTTTGCCCTTCAATTCACCAAACTCTTCTTTAATGGTCATAAAGTCAGCAATCATCTGGGTTGGGTGCCATTCATCGGTCAAGCCATTCCAAACGGGCACACCAGAGTATTTAGCCAAGCTCTCCACGTCTTCTTGTTTAAAACCGCGGAATTCAATCCCATCAAACATGGAACCAAAGACCTTGGCTGAGTCTTCAACGGATTCTTTCTTGCCTAATTGAATATC
The DNA here is from genome assembly GCF_000315445.1 of Alloiococcus otitis ATCC 51267. Taxonomy (GTDB): domain Bacteria; phylum Bacillota; class Bacilli; order Lactobacillales; family Carnobacteriaceae_A; genus Alloiococcus; species Alloiococcus otitis. The sequence goes on along the minus strand of NZ_JH992960.1, from coordinate 5,794 downwards.
GTTGGCACCCAAGAATTCTGGATTGGCTCCTAAATCATTACAAGCAACCGTAAAGGCTGACCGGGTCCGGGTTGAAGATTTTTCGAACAGTAAGGCAATATTTTGCCCTTTTAGGTATTCATGGGGAATATGTCGTTTTTTCAAGTCTTTCAAGTGGATGGCAAAGTCAATCAGGTATTCAATTTCTGCTGGTGTAAAGTCAACTTCTTTTAATAAACTTCTTCCTTGAAACATCATCATTCTCCTTTACTTCTACATGCCTTCAGTCAATTAGGGGCTAGGCTATAGTTAAAGCTTAGCTCCTGGTTACATCCTAGGTCCATTCTTGGGGGACTTTTTCCAATCGCTCCTCCCAAGTCCTTTTTGATTATAACAAGTGTCTATAAAATATATTTTAAAAAGTTAACAGGCTAAATGATAAGGATTTCTCATTTGCTTGGTCTACTGGCTCTGTTGGGGAAAAATGACAAAAAGAAAGACCCTAAACCTCCCTAAAAAGGTCTAGGATCTATCAAATGAGATGGATTGAATGGTTGGCATGTTATGCTTAAAACTAGGTCAATAATTTGCAGACAAAGACTTAGACAGCTAGGTAAACAGCAAAAAGAATAAGCAAAATTCCCAGCAAGGTCAAAAGCAAGTAGAAGTTATTCTGGTTTTCCCTGTAAAAATGAATACTGAAAGCGACAAAAGCCATTCCAAAAAGAAATGAAAAAACCATGACGATAAATCCCATTTTACACCATCCTTAAAATTTTACGGTGGTTTTGTGCGACTGCGTGATCATGGGTAACGGTAATGAGGCTTGCCTTAAAGTCCCTGTTTAAATCCTTTAAGATGGCTAAAACTTCTTGTCTGTTTTCCTCATCTAAGGAGGCAGTTGGCTCATCTGCCAAGATGAGGTCCGGCTTCATCAAGACCGCTCGTCCAATAACGGCCCGGGCCCGCTGACCTCCCGAACATTCGCCAGGTTTTTGACTGAGAAGGTCATCAAGCTTCAAACGCCTGATCAACTCGTCAAAAAATACCTGGTCCTGCTTGTCTTTCGGACAGTAAAGCCAAGGCAGACAGATGTTATCCTTGATTGAAAGCGAGGGAATGAGGGCATTTTCTTGGAGGATAAAGCCAATACGGTTGTTTCGCATCTGAGCCTGGTCTTTGGCAGAATAGGCCTTGGCTGACCGACCGAAGAGTTTATAACTCCCTTCATAATCCTGGTCGATCAGGCCTAGTATATTCAGGAGGGAAGTTTTGCCAATACCAGATTCTCCCATGACCGCTATACTGTCCCCAGCTGAAACAGAAAGTTGAAAATCCTTTAAAATGACTCGTTTATTTTTCTTAAAACGCTTTTGCTTTAGGCTAAGTTCAATTAACTGTGTCATTCGAACACCCCCAAAGAGATTGACTTCCGCTTGATTTTAGCCATCATGACTTCCACAATCACGGGCAGGCAGAGGAGGTTAACCAGCAATACAATTCCTAAGGCAGCCCAGTCTATATCAACCAGGCGGAGAAAGCCTAAACTGGCAAAGATAGCATCTTTGCGGAAGATCGTCGTATAGCGATTGTAAGAAGTGAATAAGGTTAGAACTAGCATGACGATGGCTAACAAGATACCATAGAACTGGTAGAGGATGAGGCGGAGTCTATGGTAGGTCAAGCCTACCAGCATATGGAGGGTCATATCCCTTATCGCTAGGCGGATACTAACCGAATTAATCCAGATGGCCAAAAAGATGGCAAGAATCATCACGAGTAAAGTTAAGCCCAAAATAAAGGCAATCGATTGGCTATAATAGTCCTGGAAGTAGGCGGTATTACGAGCTTGACTAAAAAAATTATAACTAAGCCCGGTTGTTGCCTTTATCAAATCTTTCACCTGGTCAGCCTCTTTTCTGGATGACTGGGTTAGGATGAGGTCATTGAGGGCGTTCACCTGAAGGTCTTTTGTTGATGACTGGATAAAGTTAGGGGTTAGGGGATAAAAAACTGTATAGTTGAAGTAATTTTTAGAATTTAAAGCGTAAAGGTTTGACCGGTAAGCATTGGTCTCTAAGATCCCTACGGTAAATACTTCTTCCCTCTGACCAGTCACAGGGTTGTCAAAGTCAAAATGACAACCAATCGGGTAATCCTGGGCCAGACCAGCACCAACCAAGACCCCTTTAGGATTTCCATCCTCAAAATTTAAACTTTCTCCCTCAGCGATTGGAAGTGGTCTTAATTGAAAGCCTAACTGGTTGACATAATTGACCAAGACATCCATCTCATCCTGGTTGGCTAGGTCAGTGGTATAACCAAACATTTCAATCCCGTAATGGGTATGGTCTTCTAAGTAGTCATAGACCTTTTGAGTTTGGTCAAGATCAATCTGGTCATAATCCACCTGGGCATTTTTCTCAGGGTCTATATTGCTAATAAAAATACCATCTTGAAGCAAAAATGCATTTTCACGAAAGCCTTGGTAGGTGGATATAAGTGACCGGACTCCTGTAAATAAGAGCAAGTTGGCCATAAAGAGGACAATAAGGAAACCCAGAAGGGGGAGCCAGCGCTTCAAAAAAACATCCTTGATAAAAAATATTAAAGTTTTCAATCGATTCTCACCCAAATCATGCTGACAAGGCAGTATACTAATAGGAATAAAAAGACTTCGATAGTAAGCTGAAGGCTAAGACTTAATAGGAGTCCTAGGCAGATAGTTAGAAAGAAGGCCGTGAATAAGGAAGCCAGCAAGAGGCAAAGATAGCCCAAACGGATCATATTTATTCTCGCCCCAACTAAGAAGCGGAGGCGGACTTCAAGCTGCCGCCGTTTAATAAATTGGTAAATGAAGATAAGGGCTAAGAGGGTTAGGGCTAAGGCAACTGTTTCTTGGTGTTCTAAAATACTGAAGACAAATTCAGCCAGATAGCTTGCTTCACCTTGAAAATTTTGATCCAGAAAAGCAAAAATGACCGTCACTATCAGGCAGGTAAAAAAGACTAAGCCAGCTTCTATTAAGTCGCCATAGCGAAAAAGAGAGCCTTTCATAAATCACCTCTTCATGTCACCAACATTAAATTTTGTATGGCTCCCCTAGTAGCAACATCATTCCACCATATTATTTTCGAGGTCCACGCCACCAAGAAAATTTTGTTGTAAATTTGCTACCCCACCGAATGTCATCCCACACTGAACCAGTTACTTTTCCATTAAAAGCAGTTCTTTGTAATAATACTTTACCATTTCGAGTATATCTAAATGAAGTACTCTTATAAGGTGACTGTTTGTAATTCCATGCAGCCCCATCATATCTAATTTGCAAAACCTCTTCAGTAGATGCTCCACTATATTTATTACCAAACACCTGTGGAGCTGCAAAAACTGTAATCGAATTTCCACCGAGTAATAGAGCGACTAAAACAGCACCTGCAAATTTTTAACTTTATTTTTCATGATACTCTCCTTCTTTAATATGACTAAATACCAATGAGAACTGAGTAGTACACATTTTCTAAATAACAAAATTTTATGGATAAGAAAATTATAGATGATTGTCTAAAAAAATCAATTGCTTTTTTGAATATTTACAATAATTTTACATCTTTGATCTAAATTGTAGATTTCAAACAAAAATAAATAATTGGTGGTTTTAGGAGGAGTAATTTATTACTGCAAAATCATTGCAAAAAATATTTCATTCTACTGCTTTCTAGTTCTTTCTTTAGAAAAAGAAAACCCACAAACGCTATTATACCAACGCTTGTGGGTTATACAACCACTTCTTATAGGTTGTCAGACAGCCACTTGCCAGGATTGAACTGGCGACCTCATCCTTACCATGGATGCGCTCTACCTACTGAGCTAAAGCGGCATATTTAGAAAGTTCAACAAAATTTATTATACCAAATTCCAAAGTCAATTCAAGAAGTTTATATAAATATATTTTACAAATCCTTTACTTTTATCCGATTTAACCTGTTAGGACTATTCCCTGGAAAGAAAAAGCTCCGCAAGTAGGATTCGAACCTACGACAACGCGATTAACAGTCGCGCGCTCTACCACTGAGCTATTGCGGAATCATCAAAATGTTAATGATAAAAGAAAAGGAAAGCGTGGCAACGTCCGGCTTTCACACAGGGAAACCCTGCATTATCCTCGGCGCTCAGAAGCTTAACGACTGTGTTCGGCATGGGAACAGGTGGGTCCTTCTGGCCATCATCACCACACATCCGGCCTTGTTCTCTCAAAACTGACTAGTTGAACCGTCAACGCCACCGAAATCTCACTTACTCACTTGCGTGGTTAAGTCCTCGACCGATTAGTACTTGTCCGCTCCATGTATCGCTACACTTCCACTTCAAGCCTATCGACCTGATCATCTCTCAGGGGTCTTACTTCCTTCTTGGAATGGGAGATCTCATCTTAAAGGGGGCTTCACGCTTAGATGCTTTCAGCGCTTATCCTTCCCGCACATAGCTACCCAGCTCTGCCATGGGCATGACAACTGGTGCACCAGCGGTGCGTCCATCCCGGTCCTCTCGTACTAAGGATAGCTCTCTTCAAATCTCCAACGCCCGCGACGGATAGGGACCGAACTGTCTCACGACGTTCTGAACCCAGCTCGCGTACCGCTTTAATGGGCGAACAGCCCAACCCTTGGGACCGACTTCAGCCCCAGGATGCGATGAGCCGACATCGAGGTGCCAAACCTCCCCGTCGATGTGAACTCTTGGGGGAGATAAGCCTGTTATCCCCAGGGTAGCTTTTATCCGTTGAGCGATGGCCCTTCCATGCGGAACCACCGGATCACTAAGCCCGACTTTCGTCCCTGCTCGACTTGTCTGTCTCGCAGTCAAGCTCCCTTCTGCCTTTACACTCTGCGAATGATTTCCAACCATTCTGAGGGAACCTTTGGGCGCCTCCGTTACACTTTGGGAGGCGACCGCCCCAGTCAAACTGCCCACCTGACACTGTCTTCCCACCCGGTTAGGGTGGCGAGTTAGAGGGGTCATACCGTTAGGGTAGTATCCCACCAATGCCTCCCTCTAGACTAGCGTCCAGAGTTCCTTGGCTCCTACCTATCCTGTACAAACGGTACAAACACTCAATATCAAGCTACAGTAAAGCTCCATGGGGTCTTTCCGTCCTGTCGCGGGTAACCTGCATCTTCACAGGTACTATAATTTCACCGAGTCTCTCGTTGAGACAGTGCCCAGATCGTTGCACCTTTCGTGCGGGTCGGAACTTACCCGACAAGGAATTTCGCTACCTTAGGACCGTTATAGTTACGGCCGCCGTTTACTGGGGCTTCATTTCAGTGCTTCGCTTGGGCTAACACGTCCACTTAACCTTCCAGCACCGGGCAGGTGTCAGCCCCTATACGTCTTCTTTCGAATTAGCAGAGACCTGTGTTTTTGGTAAACAGTCGCCTGGGCCTATTCACTGCGGCTGACTTGCGTCAGCGCCCCTTCTCCCGAAGTTACGGGGCCATTTTGCCGAGTTCCTTAACGAGAGTTCACTCGCTCACCTTAGAATACTCATCTCGACGACCTGTGTCGGTTTGCGGTACGGGTCCTTTCTTTCTCCCTAGAAATTTTTCTTGGCAGTGTGACGCCGATCCTTCGGTACTCTTCTTCCCTCCCCATCACTAGTCACCGTCGGTGCGAAGCCTTTCACTCCTCACCTAGCTCCTAGCTTGGACGCGCTAGTCCAGCAGCGCGCTACTCTTTGCCTCCTGCGTCCTTCCGTCAGTCAAACGAAAGAAAGAAGTACAGGAATATCAACCTGTTGACCATCGCTTACGCC
>NZ_JH992959.1:122034-246952 GCF_000315445.1 Alloiococcus otitis ATCC 51267 | reverse complement strand
ACCCACCTGTTCCCATGCCGAACACAGTCGTTAAGCTTCTGAGCGCCGAGGATAATGCAGGGTTTCCCTGTGTGAAAGCCGGACGTTGCCACGCTTCCCTTTTCTTTTATCATTAACATTTTGATGATTCCGCAATAGCTCAGTGGTAGAGCGCGCGACTGTTAATCGCGTTGTCGTAGGTTCGAATCCTACTTGCGGAGTTTTTTTTGTATTATAATGGACTCTAACTGTCCTACTGGTTTTGACAGACTTGCTGAAAGAGTTTAAAAATTCACTAGTCATCAGTTAGCAAAAATATTAAGACCATACACCAAAGGAGTTATTTATAATAGAATAGGGAAATTTTTACCCCCTTAACTATAGACCCTAGCCGAGTTTATCCGGCTAGGCTTTTTTAATATGCTTTTGATTTTTGACCTTGTCAGTTTAATAATTAATGTTATTCTCAAACTTGCCCCTTAGTTTGAGAATTTTTTGCCGTAATTCTCAAACAACAACTGTTACACGAGAATTCTGGCGGTTTTTTCTCAAACAATTAATGTTATTTGAGAATTTAGCCGAATTATTCTCAAGTTAGAAGTGTTATTTGAGAACCCCCAGTATTATCTTAAACAATAACCAGTATATAATAATTTTTAAATCCACCTTAGCCAAGACTAAAATGCTACAATTACCAGCGAAACAGAGTCATGGCGAAAGCGTGCTAGGTGGTCTCCAGTAAACTAATTACTGAAGCAAAGGGCATCATCTTCACACTGGTAAAAAAGGGGTCTGAACTTTAAAAGCTATTTTAAAGGATAGTGTAAGCAATTCAACTTAAATTTGTCAAAAATAAGGTCGGGCCTGGAGGCTAATTGTTTAAAAATTACCTTTGCGAATTTCTCACCAAGGTCAAATGGGATTGGCCCGACCTTCATAATCAATCTGACTTATGAACCTGACTTTTGGCCTATATCAGGATCTCTTTAATAAAGTTAGGTTTAATAATAGAGTAAAGTGTTTTTGCTTACCCCTCCTATCCCCTAGCCTAGCTTACTTGGCTAGGCTTTTTTATTATCCGACTGCTATGCCTAATGCATTATTGGCTATTTATATTGCTAAGGCTAGGTTAGAAGATGGACAACTTATGGTGCATCTTTTTAGAATTTTTTGGGGTCAGTCAAGCTAAGCTTAGCCATAGGACTAAAATTGGATGAAGGCAGGTGAAAAAAATGATACTCTTTGTCATTTTAATATTTAGCTAATCTATGATAGAATCTATTCATAATATAATGAGGGGTGGGTTTATGAAAGTTCCAGTAAAAGACAACCACTACGATATACATATTGGCTACCAGAGCGACGGTCAACTGGTTGATTTTTTATACCAGTTTAAAGACTCTAAGTTTTTAGTAGTAACGGACCAGACCGTCTTTGACATTTACCAAGACCGACTCAAAAGTCTCCTAACTGGCTTGGATGCTAAAATATTTACCATAGCTAGCGGGGAAGGGTCCAAGTCCATGGAGAACTTTGTTGGCATTAACCGCTATTTATCTGAGAATAACTTCACAAGGAGTGATACGGTTATTGCCTTTGGTGGAGGCGTGGTTGGTGACTTGGCAGGTTTTGCTGCCTCAGCCTACCTACGAGGTATTCGCCTTGTCGCGGTCCCCACTAGTCTCCTAGCCATGGTGGACTCGTCGGTTGGGGGGAAAACCGGGATTAACTTCCGGAACTTAAAGAACCAAATTGGTAGTTTTTACTTTCCTTCCTATGTTCATATAGATTATTCTTTTTTAGAAAGCTTAGACAAGCGCAATATCAATAATGGCCTAGCTGAGGTTTTCAAGTATGCGGTTTTGTCTGATGCCGACTTTTTTGCCTACTTGAAAGAAGCGGAAAAATTAGATTTTGAAAAAATCATCCACCAGTCTATTTTGACCAAGTTGGCTTTTGTTAAAAATGATGTGAAAGATAAAGGAAAAAGGCAAAAATTAAACCTGGGTCACACTATTGGTCATGGGATCGAATCGATATCTAACTATGACCTCAACCACGGCGAATCGATCGGGATTGGCACCATCTATATTTCCCGAGCGAGTTATAAGATGGGCCTATGCCAGGAAGATATTGCCCAAGACTTGGTGCAAGCCTTTCATAAGTATGGCCTGCCTACACGGTATGACTTTGATACCCAAGAACTCCTAGAGGCCATTCACCATGACAAAAAAATTGAAGGAGAGGCCATCAATATTATCCTTCCTTTAAGGATGGGAAAGGTAACCAGTCAAAAAGTCTCCTTAAATCGGCTAGCGGAAATCATAGAAATGGGTAAAGATTATGGATAGAATGATTGGCAAGGAAAAGTTACAAGGGGCAATAGATGGCATTTCTTCTAAGTCTTATGCCCACCGAGCTATTTTTTGTGCCGCCCTGTCAAAAGGAGCGTCACAGCTTGTTATCAACCACCTGTCCAAGGATATTGAGGCTTCTCTAAGAGCAGTTAAAGCCATAGGAGTGGAGGTTAAGCAAGAAGGCAGTCACTACTACATTTGTCCGCCAGACCAGTATACAAGTCCAGCTAGGATTCCCGTTGGCGAAAGCGGGACGACTTTAAGACTTTTATTGCCGATTTTGGCTGCTTTAGGGATAGAAGCGGAAGTTATCCGGTCCGGTAGTCTAATTAACCGGACTAATGTGGTTTACTTTGACAGCTTTCCTAAGCATGGGGTGGCGATTTCCCAACAGGGGCCGTCTATCTTTTTAAAGGGCAAGCTTGAGGACTATCACTTTAGCTTGCCAGGGAATATTAGCTCCCAATTTATCTCAGGCTTCCTCCTTGCATCTGGTATTGCTAGCCAACCAGCTCAAATTGATATTACTACGGCTATGGAGTCCAAGCCTTATATTGATATGACCATAGATGTTATGGCCCACTTTGGTGTTCAGGTTAAGCAAGAAGGCTCAACTTACACTTGCCAAGGCCCCTTCCAAGCTCGTTACTATCAAGTCGAAAAGGATTGGTCCAATGCCCTCTTTTTCCTTGCAGGCGGTGTTGAGGTGCAGGGCTTAAACCCTGATTCCAAGCAGGGGGACCGCCAGGCTTTGACTTTTTTACAAAGCCTGGGCTATGAGAATATGTCGCAAAAAGACTTTCACTTAGTTAAACGGCATCCCAGCCAGGAAAAAGTCAGCCTGGATGCCAGAGACATGCCCGATACTGTTCCCATCCTCTGTGTCTTGGCCGGCTTATGTTACACCAAAACCCAGGTGGTCCATACCAAACGACTGCGGTTAAAAGAAAGTGACCGAGTCCTTTCCACTAGCCAGATGTTAGAAAACTTAGGGGTCAAGGTGGACATAGGGGAAGATTCTTTTAGCTTTACAGGAGTTGACCACTACCAGTCCTGTACAGTCCATGCCCACAACGACCACCGGATTGCTATGGCTGCTAGCATTGCAGCAACTTTTGCCGATGGTCCAGTTACCGTGATTGATAGCCACAGTGTGGAAAAATCCTACCCTGGTTTTTTTGAAGATTTTAAATCATTAGGAGGAAAAGTAGATGTCTTATGATATGGGAAAAAATTATAAACTCACCTTGTTTGGCCAGTCTCACTCCCAGTCCATTGGTGTTGTCATCGATGGGATCCAGGCGGGTTATGAAATTAATTATGATTTGATCCGGCGAAATATGTATCGGAGACGGCCAGGAAAAAATAAGTATTCGACCCCGCGTAAGGAGCTAGACGAGTTCAAAATTGTCAGCGGTGAAGTGGATGGTGTCACTTGTGGGGCTCCTATCTGTGCTATTATCGAAAACAAGGACAAGAAAAGTAAAGATTATGATGATATACGGGACAAGCCCCGGCCATCCCATTCCGACTACCCAGCCTATGTCAAGTACCAGGGCCACAATGACATTAGGGGTGGGGGGCAATTTTCAGGCCGGATGACCGCTCCCATGGTCATTGCAGGCTCGATTGCTGAAGACCTTTTACAACAGAGAAATGTCCGGGTTTTTTCACGGGTCAAGCAAATCGGCCAGGCCCATGATGTGGAAGTAGACTATTCGACTATTGACCTAGACCGGCTGGAAAAATTGAAAAACGATGATCTGCCTACTTTAGACGACCAGGCCAAGGCTGCCATGCAAGAAGAGATCCTAAAGGTTAAGGAAGAGGAGGATTCCATTGGGGGGATTGTAGAAGTGGTGGTTTTAAATATGCCTGTCGGTTACGGTCAGCCTCGCTTTCATTCAGTTGAGTCCCAATTGGCCTCCGCCATCTTTTCGGTCCCCGCTGTCAAGGGGATTGAATTTGGCAGTGGCTTTAAGGCAGCTGAAATGCGAGGAAGTGAACACAATGACCCCTATTATTACGATGGCGACCAGGTGAAAACCAAGACCAACAACCACGGTGGAGTCATTGGTGGCTTGACCTCTTCCATGCCGATTGTCTTTCGAGTGCCGGTTAAACCCACTTCTTCTATTGGTAAGGTCCAAGATACGATCTCTCTCAAGAATAAAACCAACACCCAACTCAAAATTGAAGGACGGCATGATCCCTCTATTGTTCCCCGGGCAGCAGTTGCCCTTGAAATGGTGACCGCTATCGCCATTTTGGACCTCCTAATCGAAGGGGACAAGGAAAGATGAGACAGAAGAAAGACCAAGACCCAGTTAACTTAGCTGACCTGGGGCAGTTTGACTACGGTTTGATTGGGGCAAGTCTCTCCCATAGTAAATCCCAAGAAATTCATGAAGCTTTTGGCTACTATTCCTACCGGCTCGTTAATATTCCAGCCCAGGACTTAGAAGCATTTATGAAGCAAAGAAGCTTTAAAGGGATTAATGTGACCATTCCCTATAAAGAAACAGTCATGTACTATTTGGACTACGTTGACCCAAGGGCCCAGGAAATTGGGGCCGTCAACACCATCGTCAACCAGAACGGCCACTTACTAGGCTATAATACCGACTACCTGGGCTTTGCCCACAGCTTGAAAGCCTATGGGATCCATTTAAAGGGTAAAAAAGTCATGGTTTTAGGTAGTGGCGGGGCCAGCAAGATGGTCCAGACTTATGCCAAGGACCATTCAGCTCAAGAAATCATTGTGATAAGTCGGTCCGGGCCCAAGGATTACTATATGCTTGACCAGTTTCAAGACTTTGACACCATTATCAATGCCACTCCGGTTGGCATGTACCCCCATAATCTGGAATCCAAGATTGACCTGGCCAACTTTCAACATTTAGACAGTGTCATTGACTTGATCTATAATCCCTTAAAGACTAAGCTCCTCCTAGAGGCCAAAGAAAAAGGGGTCAAGATCATGTCGGGCCTTTTGATGCTGGTCGCCCAGGCTTTTTATGCCTGCCAAATCTTTACGGGCCAAGACTTAGAAGAAGCATTACTGGCCCATGTTTATTCCAAGGTCAAAAAAGACCTGGCAAATATTGCGCTGATTGGGATGCCAGCTTCGGGCAAGACGACCATGGCCCAACTCCTAGGTCAAAAGACCGGTCGCCCGGTCTTAGACATCGACCAGCTGGTGGAAGAGCGGGCAGGCACGACCATTCCTAGTCTTTTTAACCAATACGGTGAAGACTACTTCCGCCAACTGGAAAGCCAGGTCCTAGCAGAAGTTAGCAAAGAAGGGGGCCAGGTGATTGCAACAGGGGGTGGATCTGTCTTAAGAAGGGCCAACCGGCTTATGCTAGCCCAAAATTCATTCCTGGTTTATCTCAACCGGCCAGTGGACAAGCTGGATACTAGCAAGCGGCCCTTGTCCAAGAACCTAACCAGTCTCAAACAGATGGCCCAAGCAAGGCGCCCCTTATATGAAGGCCTGGCTGATTTACAAGTGGATGTTGTAGAAGACAAAGAGGCAACCCTAGACTTGATATGGAAAGGTTTGGCTGATGATGAGAATTTTAGTGATTAATGGTCCCAATATTAACCTACTAGGAGTCAGAGAAGTAGAGGTCTATGGCCAGGAAAGTTACCAAGCCTTATTGGACTTACTCGACCAAGTCCAGGCAGAATTAGGGGTTGAGCTAACCCACTTCCAGTCTAACCATGAAGGGGACTTGGTTGATTTTATCCAAGCCAACTACCAGGATGCAGACGGGATTGTCATCAATCCGGCAGCCTACACCCACACTAGCATTGCCCTTTTGGATGTCTTGAAGGCCGTTGAGTTGCCGACAGTGGAAGTCCACTTGTCAAACTTATCCAAACGGGAAGACTTCCGCCAAGTCAACTATGTCAGGGACTTTGCCATCCAGTCATTTGAAAACTTGGGCATTGCAGGCTACCGCAAGGCTATAAACTACCTTAGAGACTATTTGGAGGAACAAGGATGAAGTCACTCATTATCGATAACTATGATTCTTATACTTACAACTTATACCAGCTTATTGGGAAGGTCACCGGGAAAGAGCCCATGGTGATTAAAAATGACCAGATGACCTACCAAGAACTATTGGATCTCGACTTTGATAATGTCATTATTTCACCGGGACCTGGTAGTCCGGACCGGGACAAGGACTTCGGCTTATGCCGGCAAGTGATTGAGGAACTGGATAAGCCCATCTTTGGCATCTGCCTGGGCCACCAAGGCATTTATTACTATAACGGCGGCAACTTAGTGGGAGCTGCTGTCCCCATGCATGGTCGGCAGAGTTCGGTCTACCATAATGGGAAAAATATCTTTGACGGCATTGACCAAGGTTTTGAGGTCAACCGCTACCACTCCATCGTCTGTGAAGACAAGGAGTTGGAGAATATTCAAATTGATGCTAGAACCGATGACGGGATTGTCATGGCCCTGTCCCACAAGACCAAGCCTATCTATGGGGTCCAATTCCATCCAGAATCCATTGCCACCCAGTATGGGGAAAAAATGATGGAAAACTTTATGGCCTTGTGCCAGGACTACTATAACCAGTCCAGTCTTTATTATGAAAAAGTTCCGGGAACTAGGGACAGCCAAGACCTCTACGATCAATTGGCCAAGATTGATGACCAAGTACTTTGGCTCGACTCCAGCAAGGTGGAGTCTGGCCTGTCCCGGTTTTCCATCTTTGGCATGGCTGGGCCGAAGCGAGGCCACACTTTAAAATACGATGTCGACCAAAAAGCAGTGAAAAAGCAGGATAGCCAGTCCAAGCCAGTTGAAAGTTTCCAGACTGACATTTTTTCTTACTTAAAAGCTAACAGACCTAAATGGCCTTACGAGCCGGCCTTGCCCTTTGACTTTCAGTTGGGCTATATTGGCTACATCGGCTATGAGGTCAAAAAAGATACAGTCCAGGTCCACAACAAGCACCAGTCACCCTATCCGGATGCTTATTTTACTTATTGTGACCGGGCCTTGGTCTATGACCACCAGGAAAAAGACCTTTACTTCCTCTCCTACCAGGATGACCAAGACTGGATTCAAGAAGTCAAAGATAGGCTAAATCAGGCAGTAGAAGCCAAGCAAGCAGGCCCAATAGGCAAGCAAGACTTTCCACGACTAGCCTTCGTCAAAAACAAAGCAGACTATATCAAAGACATTGAAACCATTCAAGACTTGATCAAGGCTGGGGAAAGCTATGAAGTTTGTTTGACCAACCGACTGGATATTGAGGGTCAGATTGATGGCCTAACCTATTACAAACACCTGCGCCGGGAAAGCCCTGGCCAGTACTCTGCCTTCCTACCCTTAGATGGCTTTCAAGTTCTTTCTTCTTCCATGGAACGATTTATCAATGTCGACCAGGACCGGGTCGTGACCACCAAACCCATCAAGGGGACGGTTCGACGAGGGACAGATGATCAAGAAGACCAGGACTTGATTGAAGGTCTTCGCAGTGAAGAGAAAACCAAGGCGGAAAACCTGATGATTGTTGATCTCTTGCGCAATGACCTGGGACGTTTTTGTGAAATCGGGTCGGTTGAAGTGCCCAAACTCATGGATGTGGAAACTTACTCCACCCTCCACCAGTTGGTTACCACGGTTTCAGGACGGGTAAAGGAAGACATAGACGTGGTCGAGGTGCTAGAAAATACCTTCCCGGGAGGGTCCATGACAGGGGCCCCTAAAAAAAGAACCCTGGAAATTATTGACGACTTAGAAGATGTTCCAAGAGGGATCTATTCCGGGACCATTGGCTTTTTGGCCAACAACTCCACTATGGACTTCAACATTGTCATCCGGACCAGTGTGGTGGAAGCAGACAAGGCAAGTATAGGCCTAGGGGGTGCGATTGTCATGCTATCAGATCCGGAAGAAGAGTTTGATGAAGTTGTTTTAAAAGCTAAGGGGGCCTTATCCGCCTTGCAAGCTTATTACCAAACTGATGACCCAATTAAGATTGAAGGAAGTAATGAGGGGGAATAAAAATGGGGATGCCAGCAAATCAAAAAGTTGTGAAGGTAAAAGATTTAGTTATCGGACAAGGTCAAGCTGTCCTGATCGCGGGTCCTTGTTCAATTGAATCAAGAGACCATATTCTAGAAGAAGCCAAGTCCTTGAAAAAAATCGGAGTTGACCTTCTGCGGGGCGGGGCCTTCAAACCACGAACCAAGCCTGACACCTTCCAAGGCCTAGGCTTTGAGGGGCTGGATTATTTGAAAGAAGCTTCGGAAGAGACTGGTTTGCCGATCGTGACGGAGGTTTTGAGTGAAGACCATGTCGAGATCATGACCGACTATGCCGATATTTTCCAAATCGGGGCCCGGAACATGTACAACTACTCTTTATTGAAGAAGGTAGGAGCTAGTGGCAAACCAGTCCTGTTAAAACGTGGTTTGTCTGCTACTCTCCATGAGTGGGAGATGGCCGCTAAGTACATTGAGCAAGAAGGCAATGACCAGATTATCTTCTGTGAGCGGGGGATCCGGACCTTTGAGACGGAAACCCGCAATACCCAGGACCTGGCTGGTGCCTACTTAATTAAGGAAAAAACAGGCTATCCAGTTATCGTTGACCCCAGTCACGGGACAGGCAAGCGGCAATTAATTGAACCCATGACCAAGGCAGCCTTGGCCATGGGAGCAGATGGGGTCATGGTAGAAGTCCACTCCCAGCCTGATGAGGCCTGGACGGATGCGGCCCAAACCATTGACTACATCACTTACCGCAGAATTGCAGACCAAGTGAGGGGATATAATGAAAATTGAATTTGACCAAGGATTTTCCTTTGGTAAGGGGGCATTTGAAACCATCAAGGTGGTGGGTAACCGCCCCCTCTTTTTGCAGGCCCACTTATCCCGGCTGGCGTCTAGTTTGGAATTTTTTGGCATTGAGCAAGAGCTGGATCAAGATCGTATCTTCGACTACATTAACCAGGTTGATGGGGACAATTTTGCTTTAAAGCTGATGGTATCTGATGACAACTTTATCCTCACCCACCGACCAGACCCCTACCAGGATAACCAAGGCAAGTTCCACTTAACCATTTCCAATGTCCAAAGAAACACTACTTCTAAACTCATCTACCACAAGAGCTTGGCCTACTATGAAAATATTTTGGAAGACCACTTAGCCAAAGACCAGGGCTTTGATACAGCCCTCTTTGTTAATGAATCTGGCCAGCTGGCAGAAACTTGCTTTGCCAATATTTTCTTGGTCAAGGACGGAAAAATTTATACCCCAGCCCTCTCCTCTGGTCTCCTAGCAGGCACTATGCGGGCTTACTTGCTTGAAAATTACGCCATTGAAGAAGCCGTGATCCCGGCCCAAGACTTGGCCAGTTTCGATGAATGTTTTATCAGCAATGCCCTGATGGGGGTCCGGAATGTAGCAGTCATTGATGACTACACTTACCCTAATGACCAGGTGTCCCAAGCTATCCAGACCGACCTCGCCAAATTCGGTTTCCGCTAACAGCTAACTTTTGTAGGCCATATTAAAAGGACTTGCTAAGTTTTAGCAAGTCCTTTTTAATAGGAAACCTTGACCAGACACTTAGGGTCTTGGTCAAGGTTTTGATGTGTGGTTGCTTATCCTTGTCTAAAGAAAATCATCTTATTGGTTATTAGAAGGAAGGCGTTGTTCTTCCATGTTCTTGCTGATTCGGCTTAGGACAACGGTTAGGATGAGGGCTAGGATTAAAGCACCTGCCGCTACAGACCAAGGAACCATGAAGCTGCCTGAGAGGTCTAGGATGGTAGAAGTAAGGATAGGACCAACTGCTGCACCTAAACCTGCAAAGGTTGTCATTAAACCAACGATCTTACTGTAGTTAACATTCCCAAAGACATCTTGGGTAAGAGTAGGGACGGAAATGGTACCAATAGCGTTCCCGATCCCAAACAAGAGCATGGCAATAACTGCTAAGACTTGGCTACCGTTGACCAACATAATGCATAGGACACCAGCTAGCATGAAGGCAGCAACGATAAAGGTAGAAACAAAGGCATTGGTCCGGTCACTTAAAGCCCCCATGAAGTATTTACCCACAATAACGGCTGCCGCTTGGACAGATAGGAGGATAGAGGCAAATTCAGGTGAAAATCCAGTTTCTACAAAGTATTCGTAAGCAATGGTGAAGAAAATCAAACCAACTAGGGAACCAACAATAATAATGAAGGCTGTGATATAAAAGGCTGCAGTTGATTTGGCCTTGCTGAGGGTAATCCCGTAGTTACTGTCTTCTTTGACGGAAGAGCCACCACTTTCACCATCAGGTGACCCAGTCCCAATTTTTTGGATGCCTTCTGCTTCAGGGCTTTCTTTAATGGCGAAAATGACAAAAGGCAAAACGATCAGGGTAGACAGGATGGCTAGGAAGATGTAACCGGCCCGCCAGCTGGCTTCAAAGTTTTCAATAATTTGGGTCATAACTGGGGTCAAGATCATGGCACCAAAACCACTACCGGTCATGGCAATCCCAACAGCGTTACCTGCTAGTTTCTTACCAAACCAGACGTTCACGATAACTGAAATCCCCACATTGGTTACCAATGGAAGGGCAAAACCCATGATGGCTGCAATAACATAGTTTAAGTAAATGGTTGGGGAGAAGGCTAATGCAAGGAAACCAATAATAGCGATTAAAGTTGATGCCAGCATGGTTTTCTTCATCCCAAATTTATCGAAGAAGTAACCTGAGGTCATGGACCCGAACATCGAGAAGAGGGTGATCATGGAGAATTGGATGGAAACGGTGGATGTGGGTACGTCAAAGGATTCAGCAATCGGCCCGATCAAGACACTCATAAGAGCTAGACCGGCTGGGAAGATAATAGCCATTGCTAGGAATCCGGTGACGACTATCCACCAACCTGGGTAGACACCGTCATGCTTCTTTAAATCTTGTGACATAATAATTGCTCCTTTATAAATAATATTTTTAGGTCTCTTTGTCATCTTCTGCTTAGCTTGAAATGACGGATAGATTTTTATTGATAAGTGGTACGAATCTCCTTCCTAGACTTGGCCTACACAGGATTAAAAACGCTTTCTTTTTGACATAAAAGCCTATCCTTCCAAATCTTTTCTAGGCAATAGCCCAGTGGTCTCATTACAAGTTATAATGGACCTATCATAGTATGGACTTGGTCGACCAAAAGCATCCCTCCATCTATAATCTTGTCATTGGTTTAAATATACACTATTATTGGGGGGCTTGTCAAAGTAAATTCATAAAATTGTGACACCGATTTCAAAGGCTCTATGATAATGATACTAACCCGTATTTAATTTTTATGAAAAGGCTTAAGGAAAGCTTGATTCCATGGGATTTTATCCCTGGTATTTTTTCTTATAAGTTAGCCATAAATAGACTGCTACACCCCATTGAAATAAGCAAGTATTAAGAGTGATCATTTCATTTTGCCAATAATTGAGCAATGTTTTCCTCTTAAATACTGTTAATAAGGCAAAACTAGACCTATATTTTTAAAATTTCACTAGCTATCGAGTTAAGGATAGGGTAAGATAAAAATGAAATCACTACAAGGAGGAAGATAAGATGATTGATAAACGTTTAACCGACCTCTTGGGAACCCAGTACCCGATTATTCAAGGTGGGATGGCCCGGATTAGTAAGCCAGAATTAGTCAGTGCCGTCAGCAATGCAGGGGGTCTTGGAGTTTTAACCTCGGTTGGGGTGGATGCAGCGGGCTTTCGGGCGGACATCCAGGAAATCCGCCGTTTGACAGACAAGCCCTTTGGGGTCAACTTGATGTTGCAATTGGACAATATTCCTGAATTGCTGGAAGTTGTCAAGGAAGAAAAACCAGCCATTGTCTTGA
The DNA here is from genome assembly GCF_000315445.1 of Alloiococcus otitis ATCC 51267. Lineage (GTDB taxonomy): Bacteria > Bacillota > Bacilli > Lactobacillales > Carnobacteriaceae_A > Alloiococcus > Alloiococcus otitis. Next base: position 234,722 of record NZ_JH992959.1, on the reverse strand, counting down.
CTGGAGCGGGGACCCCGAAAGACTTTGCCCAGGACTTACAAGCGCTTGGCATCAAGGTTATCCCGGTTGTCTCTGCCGTCAAGCATGCTAAGAAAATGGAAGCCTTGGGTGTGGATGCAGTTGTGTGTGAAGGCCAAGAAGCTGGTGGTCACATTGGGATCACGTCTACCATGGCCACCTTGCCCCAGGTGGTGCAAGCTGTTGATATTCCAGTTATTGCTGCTGGTGGAATCGGGTCAGGCCAGGCCATTGCTGCAGCAGAATGTTTAGGGGCATGCGGGGTACAAATAGGGACCCTGTTTTTGGCAGCAGAAGAGTGTGCCATTAGCGAGGCCTACCGCCAGCAGGTCATTGATGCCGGCGACCAAGATACCATTGTTACTGGAATCAGTACCGGTGGCCGGGTCAGGTCCGTTGCCTCTCCCTTCTTGGCTGAACTCTTGTCTGATGAATTAAAAGGGTTAGACCCTAAAGTCTTTTTGGAAAGAACCCAAGGATCTTATGGCCGGGCTATTGCCGGAGAAATTGACCAAGGCACCATACAGGCTGGCGAAGTAGCAGGTCAAGTTAAAGCCAAGTCTACTGCTAAAGCAATCATTGACCGGCTCGTGGCTGAATACCAGGAAACCGTGGCCAAGTTTCAGAGTTAAAATGCCTTTCATTCAAAAGGGGCTTTCCATTTGTGACAAACTTCCTTTTATCCCTAGTATTTGTTGGAGATCTGGTATATCATATAAAAGGAATTTATAAAGAATGGAAAGAAGATGGTAGACTATGATGGATGAGCGACTAACCAGCCTACTGGGCATAAGCTACCCGATCATTCAAGGCGGGATGGCGAAGATTTCTAGACCTAGCCTGGTCTCTGCCGTGAGTCAGGCGGGCGGTTTGGGGGTCTTGACTTCCATGGGGCTGACTCCCCAAGAGTTGAGCCAGGATATCCAGGAAGTCCAAAAGCAGATTGACCAGCCTTTTGCTGTCAACCTGATGCTTCAACAAGATAATATTTTTGACCTCCTAGAAGTCATTAAAGAAATGAACCCCCCTGTGGTGATGACCGGTGCTGGCAGTCCCAAAGCTTTTGTCCAAGATTTAAAGGATTTAGGTATTAAGGTCATCCCAGTCCTGTCGACAGTGAGCCAGGCCAAGAAAATGGAAGCCTTAGGGGTGGATGCTATCGTAGTAGAAGGTCAGGAAGCAGGTGGTCACATCGGTTGGACGTCAACCATGGCTGTATTGCCTCAGGTGGTCCAGGCAGTTGACATTCCAGTAGTAGCGGCTGGTGGTATCGGGTCGGGTCAGGCCATTGCAGCAGCGGAATGTCTGGGAGCTTGTGGTGTTCAGTTGGGGACCTTGTTTTTGTCGGCTAAAGAATGCCCCATCAGTGACTTCTACCGCAAAAAATTACTGGCCTGTCAGGACCAGGACACCCTGGTTAGTGAATTGCACCCAGGTGGCCGGGTTCGGAGTTTGAAAGCTAGCTCTCAAGATGACCCTGACCTCTTGGCCAAGGAAGGAGAAGCTGGCCTCCATTATGCTGGGGAAGTGGCTGGACAGGTTAACCATCTTGCCTCTGTCCAAGAAATTATGGACCAACTTTTAGCCCAATACCAATCGACCCTAGCTAAACTAATTCAATAACTTTGAGGACTGGTCTTGTGACCGGTCCTTTTTTACTTACCTGGAGGAGCAATCATTTATTTACACTCTTAAAATAAAATTTACAATATTTACAAAAACTTGACTTGTAATTTATTGGAAAAAAGTATTTGCCTTGTAGAATTAGAATTGTGTAGACGTTGCCCACAACTTGTAGACTAAAACAGGAGGCTATTTTAATGAGCAAATCTCACTATTTTAAGAAGCTATCGCTAATTTTTTCTTCAGCACTTGTCCTAGCAGCTTGCCAACCGAATGAAGGCGAAGTTGAAGATACTGAAGCTGAGACTAGTCAAGAAGCAGAAGAAGACAGTCAGGATGAAACTGCTGGTGAAGAAAATGGTGGCCAAGATGAAGAGGAAGAATCTGATTCTGAAGGTGGCGAAGATTCAGAAGATGGCGAAGAGGACTCAGAAGATGACGGCGAATCTGACGACGATTCAGATGAAGACGCAGAAGATGGCGATGGAGAAGAAAGTGATGTGGCTGGCGTTGAATTATCAGACGAAAAGCCAGAAGTAGCAGAAGTTGAAGACAACAACGCTCCTAACCGTATCATCACCACCTTTAACGGGGACTCCCAAACCCAAATGGGCTTTAACTGGTACACTACCGAAGCCTTTGATGATGCTAAGGTTTGGGTTTCGACCGAAGAAGACCTAAGCGATGCCCAAGAGTTTGAAGCTGAAGTGGAGCAAGTCACCAACCGTTACGGTGAGCGGACTGAAGACGGCCATTTTATCTTTGCTGATGTGGAGCTTAACGATGAAGGGGAACCGGTTGAAGAAGACGGCGAACCGATTATCAATGGCTATTACACTGATGAAAATATCGATGTTGAGAACAAAGACTGGACTGGTGGCGAAGTTGGGCAATTAGAATTAATTGACGTCGACGAACATGTCTACAAGGCTGTCGCAACTGATTTAGAACCCGGAACAACTTACTACTACCAAGTCGGATCTGAAGAAGGGGAGAAAAGTGAAGTCGGAAGTTTCAAAACTTCGGGTGGCGATGACGACTCCTTTACCTTTATCCAATACACAGACACCCAGAACGCCTACTGGAATGAACATGTTCGTAACGAAGCGTCATTTGGGGCTGACACTATCGCAAAAGCCTTAGAAACAGTTGAAGACCCAGACTTTGTAGTCCACTCAGGTGACGTTGTGGAGATTGCTGAAGTGGAAGATGAATGGGTTGACCTCTTCACCCAATCAGAAGAATCCTTCTTGCAAATTCCTTTCATTGTTGCACCAGGTAACCACGATGAATATGCCCTTGCCTATGATGACGACATGCTAACAGAGGCCTTCAACCAGCACATTAACGTGCCAGCAGCCAACGATGCCATTGACGGTGGGTCATACTACTCGGTCACCTACAACAATGCCCACATTGTTACCTTGAACACTAACGACAACAAGGAATCAGACGACAACCCTGACGGAAAAGCAATTGGAGATGAACAGTTGGCGTGGATCGAAGAAGATATCAACCAAGCCCGAGAAAATGGGGCTGAGTGGATTATCTTGAACTACCACAAGCCACTCTTCTCTAAATCCTACCACTCCCTCCAAGATGAGGATGTGCAATTAGTCAGAGAAGAATTTATGGAATTAATTGACCGCTTAGACGTTGATCTGGCCCTTCAAGGTCATGACCACGTTATTTCCCAAACCAAACCCCTAACCTTCGTTCCAAGTGATGTCAGCTTCTCAAATGCGGAGGTTGATGAAGAATCCATTACTGAAGAAGATGGAGTTAAGACTTACACCAACCCTGAGGGGACAGTCTTTGTTCTACCAAACAATGGGGGGACCAAGGCTTACGACGACATCTACAGCAAAAATATCGACCGCCTTCACGAAGTCCGACCTAAACTGGACTGGTTGACAGAAGAAGACGTGGAATACTGGAACAACCTCTTTGAATTTGGTGAACAGCCTCAAGATGCTCCTGAGTTTGAAGAATCCCACTCCAATGCCCGTGACTCCGCTATTCAAAACTTTGCGGTTTACACTGTCGAAAGCAACCGAATTGCTGTTGAAATTTACCAAATCGAAGGTGAATTGCTTGAAGGGGAAGACCGTAGTGTTGAACTAGCCCACGAATTTGAAATTACCAAAGACTAAAGGCACGCCTATCCTAGCGACAAATGGATAGAACTTACGAAAACCACTGGACCCAGCTTTCGGGGTCTAGTGGTTTTTAACTAGCGCTTGTGGCTCTTAGAATTGCAGAGAATTTGCTTTTACGCAATTAAAAGGGAGACGAAATCTTTTGCAACATTGGAAAATAAGCTAAGAGTAATGGAAATATGGATAGACCCTTGATATAATTTAAGGGTGTATACTTTTTTTAAAACTGAGAATTGGGAGATTTGTTCATGCTAAAAAAAGCTTTATTAATCCTTGGAGCTGGCTTGTTAACAGCCTGCTCCATGTATACTGTTGATGAGGAAGACCAAGAAGAAGAGGCGAGCCAAGAAGAAGCTAGTCAAGGGGAGGACAGTCAAAAAGAGGGCCAGGAAAGTGAGGAGGACAGTAATGACTTGGCCTTTGTCTTGCAAGAGTCCGACCGCCTAGCCCAAGTATCCCCCTTTAACGATGATGCCCTTGCCTTCTTATCTGAGCAGGTAGAAGCAGACGAAGATGGGGAGATTGGGGAAGTAGGCGAATTAACCCTGGACTACTCTGGTATCTACCTCAGTGCAGAAGAGGAATTGTACGGGGTTTACCTCCTAACTAACCGCCTGAACTTGGACATGACCAACTTGTCCTTTGAAGTCACCCACTACAATTCAGCAGGCCAGGCAGTCTTGGAAAACTACCCCCTTTACTTGGGCAGTGACATGTTCGGTGTCTTAGAACAAGGGACAGCCATGCCGGTTTATATCGAACTCCCCCTAGATGATCCTGAAGCCATTGATGGGGAAGGTTTTCAGGACGGGGAGATCACTTTAGCCAATTTGAACTTTGATACTGAAGATGACTTGATTGACGGGCTCGAAGAGGAAGAAGTAGCCGATGATGACCAGGAAGAAGAGACTGATGACCAAGAAGATCAAACTCCTGAAGGCTACAATGTGGGCTACAACCCAACTTATGTGATGACTGTTCGCCAACAAGAGGAATTATTAGCTGATATTGAAAGTGGGGACGTTCCAGACCTTGCTGTCACTACTCCACCCGTTATTGCCAATGACCCCCAAGGCGATGATATCATGGCCATGGTCCAAGATGAAAATATTGTCAACCCAGCTGCCGGTTTTTCACTAGATGGCCAGCTAACCCTTTACTGGACCGGGATCGCAACAGGTAACTACGAGACAACTATTTTCATGTTAGCTAACCGGACCGACCAGGCTTACAGCGATTTTAACTTGACCCTAGACTTTGCCAACAGTGACGACCAAGTCATACTAGACCAGGAAGAGCTCCACTTGTCTGCTGAAGATTATGGGCAAGTAGAAGCCAATAGCTTGACCCCTATCTTGGTTGACATACCTGAAGATTCTCGTCCTGCCCTTGAGCGACTATTAGACCCAGAAGAAGCCTTGGCACCCCAATATGAACTGGTCGATAGCCCAGACCAGGATGGGGAGTCAGATGAGGGTCAGGAAGACGATAATGACCAGGAAGAGGAAGACCAAGCAGACCAGGTAGAAGATAATTAATCTAGCTAAGGAAAAATCCTCGGTTTAATTTCTTAAAAAATTAATTTAGTCTCACCCCAAATTTTGATGGTAGTCAAAAGTTTGCTTGGTGGGACTTTTTATTATGGATTGTCAATCGGGGCTAATAAAGCGCTTTAAATAAATTATTTTATTCACAAAGTTTGAGCGTATGTAAAAGCCTTTACATTTTATTAATGATTTAAAAGTTTGAAAATGTTCTCATTATAAGATTTGCCCGTATAAATCCTTATAGCTATTTTTTATAAGAGATTTAATATGAAGTTACCTCTTTCACTATTGTTTTTTTCAAAATGTTTTCTCTTTACCGTTACCGCTTTCCTTGATATGATGTAATCACAAAGTCAAAGGAGGGATGGTGACTGAGGGATAGCCGAGTGCTTCCTTCACTGGACTAGGTTAGGTCATTGACTTTCAACAAAAAAGACCATCTTAGATTTTGAAGATGGACAAGCTAGCTGAATTGCTTTGAAGACTTGCTAGTTTGTTTAACATTAACAGTAAAAGTCGCACATGGATTCTTTCCTAACACAAACATCAAGGGGTATTCATCCTAGGAACAGGATGAGGAGAACTGTGGCAATATGGGAGTCCAAAGCCCTTCTTTAACGGTAGCTTAACCCTTTTGCTTCTTTTGATGTTGGAAAGGAAAGCCAGCTCGACTTTCAAATTTGTTCTTTGAAGTTGAAGTTTATTAACCACCTGAAATTTGCCACAGTTTAATTTAACGTCAGTAGTCAGGGATCCAAACAAATTAGAAAAGAGGAATTATTATGGCAGACAAAGCTGAGTTACTTAAAGAGCTTTATCCAGAAGATAACTTTAACATTGGTGATAACCTAACAGATGGAGAAGTTGAAGTTCTTTATGAACTACGCCAATCTTTGGAAAAACACCTTCGGCCAGTTATTAACGAATACTGGGAAAAAGGTGAAACACCTTTCGAACAATTTAAAGCAGTGGTTAATGATGTTAACTACTTAAAAGACCCCCGCGTTTACCAAACAGAAGGTCTTTTCAATACAAGTCAATACTATACTTTCTTCTTAGCTTACGAACTGTCTAGATTTGACGTTTCCATTTCTACCTTCTCTGGTGTCCACTCTGGTTTAGGTTTTTACACCTTCTTACTTGGTGGTAATGATGAACAACGAGAACGTTGGTGTGAAAAAATCTTGGACTTCGAACTCCAGACTTGTTTCGCCCTAACTGAACCTGAACACGGTTCTGACGTTGCTGGTGGTCTTGAAACAGTAGCCAAAAAAGATGGCGACAAATGGATCTTAAACGGCCACAAGCGTTGGATCGGAGGGGCAACTACTGCTGACATTATCCCCGTCTTTGCCAAAGATGCTGACACTGGCGACGTTAAATGCTTTGTCGTTGAAAAAGGCCAAGAGGGTCTTGAAATCGAAAAAATTGGCGGTAAAATTTCTCTCCGTATGGTCGAAAACGCTGACTTTACCTTGAACAATGTTGAAGTCAAAGAAGAAAACCGCCTGCAAAATATCAACAGCTTTAAAGATGTTGCGAAAGTGCTTTACATCACTCGATCAGGAGTTGCTTTCTCTGCAACTGGTATGATGGCTGGTGCCTTGGAAGCAACCTTGAAATACGTGAAAGAACGGAAACAATTCGGCCGTCCAATTGCTAAATTCCAATTGATCCAAGAAAAAATCGCTGTGATGAAAGCCAACCTAACTGCAAGCTTGGCCCTATGTGACCAAATCGTTAAACAACAAGAAAAAGGCAACTTTGACGAGGTAAACTCTTCGATCGGTAAATTGTTTATTTCTCAAAGACTTCGTGAATCAGTTGCAGCTGGTCGTGCTGCTTGTGGTGGGAACGGTATTACCCTTGAAAAAGGTATTGCCCGCTTCTTTGCAGATGCTGAAGCCATCTTCACTTACGAAGGTTCTTACGAAATGAACGCTTTAATTATTGGCCGAAGCCTAACTGGTCACTCTGCTTTTGTTTAAGAACCAGCCATTAGCCATCTTTGATAAATGTCTTTGCTACTGCAGCTTGCTGTTAGTGATAAAGACCATTGCTAATAGCTATCCCGGCAGGGTTTAGTCAGCCTTGCCGGTGTTCTGACAAGAGGAGGAAATGAATTTATGACCTACCAAGACCAATACCAGGAAAAGAAAGTCACAATCGATGAAGCAGCCCAGTCCATTAAGGATGGGGACCGGATAGCGGCTAACTCAGTGGCAGCTATGCCCGTTGACTTGCTTAAAAAAATTGAAAACCGCTACGAGGAATTGAACAATGTTGAAATCTTTTCATCATTTTTAACCACTCCCTTCCGCTTTTTAACTGAACCGGAAGTAGCGGCCCATGTCCACTACAATTCATTCTTTGTTGGCGCCCTTGAACGCCAATATGCTCAGAATGGATTATTCAGTGTGACTTCATTTAACTTTTCAAATACAGAAGACTTTATCAAAAATGTGGTTAAGCCCAACGTCTTTGTGACAACAGCTGCTGCCATGGATGAAGATGGGAACTTTAACTTGGGACCTATGGGAGTTGCCCAAGGGAAGCTAATTGCTGATGTGGCTGACCGGGTCATTATCCAAGTGAACAAGGATGTGCCCCCAGTCAAAGGGAAGTCTACCACTCTTCATATCGATGATGTGGACTTGATTTTCGAGCAAGATGAGCCGCTAGCTGAAATCCCCGAATTAGAGTCTGGTGAAATTGACAAGCAAATTGCTAGCCACATTTTACCGGAAGTTGAAGACGGGTCGACTGTTCAAATTGGGGTCGGCGGCTTGTCTGGAGCTGTTTCATACGGTTTGCGTGACAAGAAAGACTTGGCTGTCCACACTGAAATGATTACCCAATCCATGATGACCCTTGCCAAAGAAGGAGTCATCACAGGAGATATCGTTGGTGGCTTTGCCATGGGGTCCAAAGACTTGTACAATTTTGCCGGCGAAAGTGACCAGATCTCCATTGAACCCGTTTATGACGTGGTTGACCCCTACCAGGCTGGCCAAAAAGACAAGTTGATCTCGATTAACGCCTGCCTAATGGTAGACATTACGGGTCAAGTTGTCTCTGAAGGGGCCGGCACCCGGATTATCGCAGGGACAGGTGGGGCCTTAGACTTTGCCCGTGCAGCCAATATTTCAGAAGGCGGTAAAAGTTTCTTCTGTGTCCGGTCTGTCAACAAGGACAAGAAAACAGGTGAATTGTCATCCAACATCAAATTCGCCTTGCCAGAAGGGACTCCAGTCACTATCCCACGTTCTGAAACAGACTACATTGCAACTGAATATGGTATTGCCCACCTGAAAAACCAAAGTATCAGTGAACGTGTCCGCCGTCTGATTGCAATTGCCCACCCAGAAGTACGTGACCAACTAACTGAACAAGCTAAAAAAGTTGGATATATTTCAGAGTAATATAAAATCATAAGTGGAGGTAATAGAATGAGTATAAATAAAGTTACAGTTTTAGGTGCAGGAGCAATGGGAAGCCAAATTGCAGCCCACCTGGTTAATGTTGGTTTGAAAGTTCAATTGTTAGATATTGTGGTTGACGAAGACGACCCAAATAAATTAGCAAAAGAGGCTAAGGGCCGTATTACCCACCGCAAAAAGGGTCTCCTTTACGACAATGAGTTAGCAGCTAACTTAAGCATCGGAAACTTTAACGATGACCTCAAAGAGGCAAACGACTCTGACTTATACATCGAAGCAGTTAGTGAAAAACTTGAAATTAAACACGATGTCTGGGGTAAAGTGGCAAAAGTCGCTAAAGACTCAGCGATCCTAGCTACCAATACTTCTGGTATTCCCATAGCTGACATTGCGGAACCTTTTGACCCAGACTTCCAAAAACGTTTCTTAGGACTGCACTTCTTCAACCCAGTCCGTGTTATGAAATTGGTTGAAATCATCAAACACCAAGGAACAGATGAAAAAGTAGTGGAAGACCTATCCCACTTCACAACCTACACCCTAGGTAAAGGGGTTGTCATCTGCCATGACGTCACAGGATTTGTCGGTAACCGTATTGGAACCTTTACGGGTATGGACATTGCCTACCGGGCAGAACAAGCAGGCCTAGCTGTCAACCAAACCGATGCCCTATCCGGACAAGTATTGGGACGTCCTCGTATGGGAACCAACCGCCTATCAGACTTCGTTGGGATTGACATTGGCTACCACGTTTCCCATGGTCTTAAAGATGACCCTGAAGAAGCTGAGTACTTCAAGCTTCCTCAAGCACCTGAATACTTGGTTGACCAAGGTTGGTTGGGTGACAAGTCAGGCCAAGGTTTCTACAAAAAACAAGAAGATGGGTCTAAACTTATCTTTGACCTAGAGAAAAAAGACTACGTTGAGAAAAAAGACGTGGACTTTGACATCTTAAACGACCTAGGCAAGGACTTGAAACACAACTTCAACACTATCTTTGAAGCCGAAGATGAAATTGGTCTCTTCCTATGGAAAACCTTGCGTAACCTCTTCTTCTACTCTGCTATTAACGTGGGTAAAGCCACTGACGAATACAAAAACATTGACCGGGCAATGGTTTGGGGCTACAACTGGAAAGTTGGTCCATTCCAAGCTTGGGACTTAATCGGTGTTGAACGGGTAGCCAAACGAATTGAAGAGGAAATTGACGACATCCCAGGCAGTGACACTGACTTACCTGAATGGGTGAAAGGTCGAACTGAGCCATTCTACAAAGAAGGCGAAGGTATTTCTAGCGTGCCAGAAGTAGAAACTTACTACCACGAAAACCTTTGGACCAATGAAGGTTCTAGTCGTCTAGATACAACTGAAGACGGTGTCCTACTCCTTCAAATGCTTACTCCAAACAACACCCTAACCCTTGACTTCCAAAAAGACATCGTCAAAGCAATTGATGTCTTAGAAGAAGAAGACTACAAAGGCTTAGTCCTTCACACACCAGGTCCACACTTCTCTTACGGGGCTAACTTGAACGACATGAAAGATGCCATTGATCGTGGCGTTGTCGACACTGAAACCCGTGAAGGAACTGAAGGACTTCACTACGCTGTTTCTCGCATGAAATACGCTTCTAAACCAGTTGTATCAGCTGTATCTGGCCGGGCACTTGGTGGTGGTGCTGAATTACTACTCCACTCCACCCACGTAGTAGCCGCTGCTGAATCCTACATTGGTTTAGTTGAAGCTGGCGTTGGCTTGATTCCAGGTGGAGCAGGTACAGTTGAACTCGCTGAACGTATCTACCGTAAAGGCTACACCAAACCTGAACAAATCAAACACTTGTCAAACCTACTTCAAACTATCGCTACCGGCAGTGTTTCTAAACACGCTTACGATGCTCGTCAAAAAGGCTTCTTACGTGAGACTGACCAAATTGTTCAAAATGAAGAATTGGTTGTTGCTGCGGCGATCGACAAAGTTCGCTCAGAAAGCAAATACAACTACATCCCACAATACAAGGCTAACTACAGTGTCTTAGGTACCGACTTTATCGCCCTAGCACAATCCAACTTAGAATCCTCTCGCGACGGTAACTTCGCTTCTGACTATGATGTCTTCGTTGGAACTAAGCTTGCGGAAGTTCTTGCTGGTGGCCAAGTACCAGTCCACACTATCGTTAACGAAGACCAGTTGCTTCAAGTCGAAGTTGACAACTTTGTTACCCTTAGTCAAGAAGACAAAACTTACGACCGTATCACTTACATGTTAGAAAACAACAAACCATTGCGTAACTAATCATTTTGACAAGATCATCAGCTAAATGAGCTATATGAAAGGATTTGAATAAGGATGCAAGAAGCTTATATTGTTGCTTATGGCCGTTCTGCCGTTGCCAAAGGGAAACCATCAGGAGCCCTTTACCACTCTAGACCAGATGACATTGCGGCTCAGGTTCTAAAAGGAACTATTGACCGAATTGAAGGGGACTTTGACCCAACTACTATTGAAGATGTCATTGTCGGTTGCTCCACTCCAGAAGGCCCACAAGGGACTAACGTTGCCCGAACCATTGCCTTAAGAGCTGGCCTTTCCCAAAAGGTTCCTGGACAAACCGTTAATCGGTTCTGCTCATCTGGTTTACAAACCATCGCAACAGCAGCTAACTCTATTATTGCCGGCCAAAACGACATTGTAGCTGCTGGTGGGGTTGAATTTATGTCCTCCCTTCCAATGGGTGGGAACGAAGCGACCAATAACCCAACCCTTCAAGAAGAAGGACCAAAAACTGGTATCCCAATGGGGATCACTGCTGAAAACGTAGCCGACAAATATAACATTTCTCGTGAAGACCAAGATGCCTTTGCGGTTGAATCTCACCGCCGAGCAGCTGCTGCTCAAGAGGCTGGTAGATTCGACGAAATCATCCCGGTCAATGCCCAAACCCCTAAATACACTGAAAACGGTGTGGAAATGACAACAACCGTCTTTGACAAAGACGAAACTATTCGTCCTAGCTCAAGCATGGAAAGCTTGGCTAAATTGCCAACTGCCTTCCGTCGCAACGGTACTGTTACACCTGGTCAATCTTCACCCATTACTGACGGTGCTGGCTTTGTGGTCTTGATGTCTGGTGATAAGGTCAAAGAACTCGGCGTCAAACCAATTGCTAAATTTGTTGGATTCAAAGTTGCTGGTGTCTCACCAGAAATCATGGGGATTGGTCCAGTAGAAGCAGTTCCTGCAGTTATGAAATTAACAGGACTTAATTTGGAAGACATGGACTTGATTGAATTTAACGAAGCATTTGGTTCTCAAATCATTGCTTCCATGCGTGAATTGAACATGGACCCTGAGATTACCAACGTCAACGGTGGTGCGATTGCTCTTGGTCACCCACTAGGGGCAACCGGTGCTATCATGACAGCTAAAATTCTCTCAGAAATGAAACGTCGTAAAGACAGCAAATACGGCTTGATCACCATGTGTATCGGTGGCGGTATGGGTGCTGCGGGTATCCTTGAATACGTTGGTGAACGGTAAGGCGAAGTTCTAGACAATTTTTTGGCTGATACCACCCAGCCACGACGCAAAAGAATAAAAACTGACTCTCTTCAGGCAAGTCAAGGGCTTGTCTGGGGGGGAGTTTTTTGTTTGAGCTATAAGGAAGCACGTCAAGTTCCAAGCAAAGCCCAAGGCGACTAGCCAGTAAGTAGGACAAGCTAGTCCAAAGTATTTGACCAGTAAGAATCAAATCTAAGCAAGTAAAATAAAACCATCCAAACGAAAAAAGGCACAAATGACTAAATTAGTTATAAATATATTTTTATCATTTTTCTTTTGGTCAGCTTAAAAACATTATTGTTCTTAAATAAATCCGAAAATCCTGGTTATTCCTATAAGGATGGGCTTAATCGGGTAATTAACAAAGTTTACAAAAAAATAATATTTTATTTTAAAAATCCACTTGTCAAAAATACAAGACTTTGTTATGATAAATGAGAAAGCGGATACAATAAATATGTAAACCTTTCCAAAACTTAAGTCATTATTGGGGCCCCAAGTCTAAAGGGCGACTAGGATGGCTAAATATCGACTCAATTTGATGGCTCTAGTTAAGACCTTAGACCGGGTCGGTGACTTAGACGACCTATATTTTTACATATATTGTAACCGTTAACATTTTTTTAGAAAGGTGTGATTCTAGCTCTTACGTCCAGGATAAGAGACCAGGTCTTTCCGATTTACTTTACTAGGAAATCGAGCTTTAGTAAGTAGACAGAATGAAGCGCTCGAAATCTTACGCGGTATTTCTTTTCCTCCAAGCATTGCAACAAGTGCTAACATATTTTTGACTCAAAGTAATTTGGAAGAAGAAAGAAAGACGAGTCAGATCTGCTCCTGTGGTATAGCCCAGTAAAATTTTTTCGGCAGTAAGAATTTGCTTATTATGAAAGCGATAACATTCTCGTTTAAAACTAGGCTTTCCCTGCTAGCCGGAAGTTACTTTAGCTTTGGAACAAAAGACAGTGTTTCGTATAAGGTCTGCTTTTAAAGATAGACCTGACCAAGAAAGATTGAAAAAGAAAAGGAATTTGAAAGGGAAAAACGGTGGTGGATACAATATGACTAATAAAGTAATTTCAAAGCAAGATGCGATAAAAAAAATTAAAGACGGTTCTAGTGTCATGATCGGTGGTTTTGGGGGAGTTGGTTGCCCTTACCAGTTAATAGACGAGTTAATCGAACAAGGGGTAAAAGACATTACCATGATTGTTAACGACACCGCAACTGCTGAAATCGGTGTGGGCAAGTTAGTAGCCAACAAGCAAGTTAAAACTTTAAATGCTACCCACATTGGGACCAACACAGAATCTGTTCGTCAGATGAACGAAGGGGAAATGGAAGTTACCCTTATTCCGCAAGGGACCCTAGCTGAACGAATTCGGGCGGCAGGTTACGGTATCGGTGGTTTCTTAACCCCAACTGGTGTCGGAACAGAGGTTGCTGAAGATAAAGATAGTTTTAACATTGATGGCAAAGACTACATCCTTGAAAAACCTTTATTTGCTGACTATGCCTTGATATATGCTGACCGGGCTGATGAAAAAGGAAACTTGGACTACCACGGGGTGACACCTAACTTTAACGTTGTCATGGCAGCAGCTGGTAAAGAAGTTATTGTCGAAGCCAAAGAAGTTGTTAAAGAAAGGGAACTCAACCCAGACCACATTAAAGTTCCTCATGTTTACGTTGACTACATTGTTAAAGGAGAGGGTTAATTATGGCCGTAGCACTCAGTAAAGAAGAACTAAACAATATTATTGCAGAACGAGTAGCAAAAGAGTTACAAAGTGGAGACGTCGTTAACTTGGGTATTGGGGTGCCAACCTTGGTTGCTAACTATGTGCCAAGTGATATCGATGTCACCCTACACTCTGAGAATGGGATCCTCAACTTGGGTGGTAGCCCTGCTGAAGACCAAGTTGACCCTAACATTATCAATGCTGGTGGCCAACCCGCTAGCGTGGATGTGGGAGGAGCCTTCTTACACAGTGCTGACTCCTTTGGTTTAGTAAGAGGAGGACACGTTGATATTACCGTCTTAGGTGCCCTCCAAGTCGATGAAAAAGGAAATATCGCCAACTACAAGATCCCAGGCAAGTTAGTCCCAGGGATGGGGGGCGCTATGGACCTAGTTGCGGGTGCTAAGCGAGTTATTGTGGCCATGGAACACACCAACAAAGGGAACCACAAGATCCTAAAACAATGTACCTTACCGCTGACAGGTGAAGGTCGGGTCAGCTTGATTGTAACTGAAATGGGCGTTTTTGAACCGACTGAACGTGGTTTAGTTGTTGTTGAAACCAACCCTGACTTTACTAACGAAGAAATTCAAGAAGCAACAGAAGCAGAATTGATCTTTGAATAAAGATAAGCTAACAAGACCTGTTAGACTACAGTGGAGGTAAAAGAATGAGTATAAATAAAGTTACAGTTTTAGGTGCCGGTGCAATGGGAAGCCAAATTGCTGCCCACCTCATTAATGTTGGTTTGAAAGTTCAATTACTGGATATCGTAGTGGACGAAGATAACTCCAACAAACTTGCTAAGGATGCTTTAGGACGGATTACCCACCGTAAAAAAGGCTTACTCTATGATAACAACCTGGCAGTTAACTTAACTATTGGGAACTTTAAAGATGACCTCAAAGAGGCAAACGATTCTGACCTCTATATTGAAGCGGTCAGCGAAGAGCTAGACATTAAGCACGATATTTGGGGGAAAGTCGCTAAAGTCGCTAAAGATTCAGCTATCCTAGCTACCAACACTTCTGGTATTCCCATAGCTGACATTGCGGAACCTTTTGACCAAGACTTCCAAAAACGTTTCTTGGGACTACACTTCTTCAATCCAGTCCGTGTGATGAAATTGGTTGAAATCATCAAACACAAGGGAACTGATGAAAAATATGTCCAAGAGTTGTCCGATTTTACAACCTACACCCTAGGTAAAGGGGTTGTCATCTGCCACGACGTTTCAGGCTTTGTCGGCAACCGGATTGGAACCTTTACTGGTATGGACATTGCCTACCGGGCAGAACAAGAAGATTTGGCTGTTAACGAAGTCGATACCCTGTCTGGTGAAATTCTTGGTCGACCTCGCATGGGAACCAACCGCCTCTCTGACTTTGTCGGGATCGATATCGGTTACCACGTTTCACACGGTCTTAAAGATGACCCAGAAGAAGCTGAATACTTCAAGCTTCCTCAAACACCTGAATACTTGGTTGACCAAGGTTGGTTGGGTGACAAGTCTGGCCAAGGCTTCTACAAAAAACAAGAAGACGGGTCCAAACTTATCTTTGACCTAGAGAAAAAAGACTATGTCCAACCGAAAGACGTTAACTTTGACATCTTAAACGACCTAGACAAGGACTTAAAACACAACTTCAACACTATCTTTGAAGCCAAAGACGAAATTGGTCTCTTCCTATGGAAAAGCTTGCGTAACCTCTTCTTCTACTCTGCTATTAACGTGGGTAAAGCCACTGACGAATACAAAAACATTGACCGAGCAATGGTTTGGGGCTACAACTGGAAAGTTGGACCATTCCAAGCTTGGGACTTAATTGGTGTTGAGCGCGTAGCCAAACGAATTGAAGACGAAATTGACGACATTCCAGGCAGTGACACTGAATTGCCTGAATGGGTGAAAGGCCGAACTGAGCCCTTCTACAAAGAAGGCGAAGGCATTTCCAATGTTGCCGAAGTTCAAAGCTTCGTCGCTAAGACCCTTTGGGAAAAAGAGGGATCTAGCCGTCTAGATGTGACTGAAGATGGTGTCTTACTCCTACAAATGCTAACACCGAACAACACCTTGAGTAGCGACTTCCAAAAAGATATTATTGAAGCCGTCGATGTTTTAGAAGAGGAAGACTACAAAGGATTGGTCCTTCACACACCTGGTCCTCACTTCTCTTACGGGGCTAATCTTAACTTGATGAAAGAAGCCATCGACAACAAGGCTCAAGATACTGAAGTTCGTCAAGGAACGGAAGAACTCCACCAAGCCGTTTCTCGCTTGAAATACGCAGCGAAACCAGTTGTCGCAGCTGTTTCGGGTCGGGCATTAGGTGGGGGAGCAGAACTTCTCTTACACACCCCATTCGTAGTAGCCGCTGCTGAATCCTATATTGGCTTAGTAGAGGTTGGGGTCGGCTTAATTCCAGGTGGAGCAGGAACAGTGGAATTAGCTGACCGTATCTACCGTCAAAACTTGACTAAACCAGAGAAGATCGCCCGCTTGTCCGCAACCCTCACAACCATTGCAACAGGTAGCCTGTCTAAGAATGCTTATGATGCTGTTCAAAAAGGCTTCCTACGTGAGACTGACCAAATTGTCCAAAATGAAGACTTGGTTGTAGCTGCAGCGATCGACAAAGTTCGCTCAGAAAGCAAGTACAACTACATTCCACAATTTAAAGCCAACTACAGTGTTCTAGGACGTGACTTTATCGCCTTAGCCCAATCTAGTTTAGAAGCCATGCGTGATGGGAACAATGCATCTGACCACGATGTCTTAGTTGGAACTAAGATTGCTGAAGTTTTAGCTGGTGGCAATATCCCTGGCCAAACAGTGGTCAATGAAGACCAACTCCTCAAAATTGAGGTGGACAACTTCGTGGCTGTCAGCAAAGAAGAAAAAACTTACGACCGCATTAAACACATGCTAGAAACCAACAAACCATTGCGGAACTAATGATTTTGACCACAACAAACTAGATTAGGAATATGAAAGGATTTGAATGAGGATGCAAGAAGCTTATATTGTTGCTTACGGCCGTTCTGCTGTTGCTAAAGGGAAAGCGTCAGGAGCCCTTTTCTACTCAAGACCTGATGACATCGCAGCCCAAGTCTTAAAAGGGACCATTGACCGGATTGAAGGGAATTTTGACCCTGATACCATTGATGATGTGATTGTGGGTTGTTCTACTCCAGAAGGCCCTCAAGGCACTAACATTGCCCGAACCATTGCCTTAAGAGCAGGCTTATCCCAAAAAGTTCCTGGACAAACTGTTAACCGGTTCTGTTCATCCGGCTTGCAAACTATTGCCACTGCAGCCAACTCCATTATTGCTGGTCAAAATGATATTGTCGCTGCGGGTGGGGTTGAGTTTATGTCCTCCTTGCCAATGGGTGGGAATGAACCGACCAACAACCCAACTCTTCAAGATGAAGGTCCTAAAACTGGGGTTCCAATGGGGATCACAGCTGAGAACGTAGCAGACAAATACAACATTTCTCGGGAAGACCAAGATGCTTTTGCGGTTGAATCCCACCGCCGGGCTGCAGCAGCTCAAGATGCAAACTTGTTTGACGAAATTGTCCCGGTCCAAGTGCAAAAGCCTAAATACACTGCTAATGGTGTTGAAATGACTACTGAAACCTTCGACACTGATGAATTGGTCAGACGGGGCACTACCATGGAAACCCTAGCCAAATTGCCAACTGCCTTCCGTCGTAACGGTACTGTTACACCAGGTCAATCTTCACCAATTACTGACGGTGCTGGTTTCGTTGTCTTGATGTCAGGTGACAAGGTTAAAGAATTGGGCGTCAAACCAATAGCCAAATTTGTTGGATACAAGGTAGCTGGTGTAGCACCAGAAATTATGGGGATTGGTCCAGTAGAAGCAGTTCCTGCTGTTATGAAACAAACTGGCCTAACATTGGAAGACATGGACTTGATTGAGTTTAACGAAGCTTTCGCAGCACAGATTGTTGCTTCCATGCGGGAATTAAACATGAACCCAGAAGTCACCAACGTTAACGGTGGGGCCATCGCTCTTGGTCACCCACTTGGGGCAACCGGTGCTATCGTCACTGCTAAATTGCTTTCCGAAATGAAACGTCGCAAAGAAAGTAAATACGGCCTCGTTACCATGTGTATCGGTGGGGGTATGGGTGCCGCTGGTATCTTTGAATACGTCGGTGAGCGTTAAGCCATCTCCACTGCAAGACCCATAACTAGATAACAAAAAGACCCCGCTCAAACTTAGCCCATTTGCTGAGTTTTGGGGGTCTTTTGCTTTACTCCTGGATCAAAAAGAGCTTTCTGATTCGGTGCCGGTCTGTCCTTCTTGGTAAGGAGATTGAAATTTAGTTTTATTTTTTATAAAATGGAAGATATTCACGGAGAAGTAGCGAAGAGGCCATAACGCGCTTGACTCGAAATCAAGTTGTCGGTCTAGCCGGCACGTGGGTTCGAATCCCATCTTCTCCTTGTCTTATCAGTTGAGAACCACCCCAAGTCTAATTAGTAGGCTGGGGTGGTTTTTTAGCTATTGATTACAGTCGACCCTAGTTTTTGCTTAAGACCTGCTTGTTTTTAATGTGGAATTGGTCATCTAGCTTGTAGATAATGGGTTGACCCGTTGCGATTTCGTGTTGGGCAATAGCCTCATCGGAAATATTCTCCAAGTACTTGGTTAAAGACCGTAGACTGTTGCCGTGGGCGACGACGAGGACATTTTTACCAGCCTTTAAGTCAGGGGCGATGTAGTCTTCCCAGTAGGGTAGGGTCCGTTTCAAGGTATCCTTGAGTGATTCTCCAGCTGGCAGTAAGTCTTGGTCTAAATCCTTGTAACGCCGGTCAAAGGAGCCTTGGCCCTGACCTTGGGGTGGCCGGGTGGCATAGCTCCGGCGCCAGGTGTGGACTTGATCTTGCCCGTATTTTTCAGCAGTTTTCGCCTTGTTTAAGCCTTGTAGGGCACCATAGTGACGTTCATTTAACCGCCAACTTTTCTGGATGGGCAGGTAGAGCTGGTCCAGTTGGTCTAAGACATAATAACTGGTCTCAAGAGCCCGGGTTAAGACTGAGGTATGGACTCGGTCAAAGTGGATCCCTGTTTCTTTCAAGCTCAAGCCAGCTAGCTGGGCCTCTTCTACTCCTTGGTCAGACAATTTGGGGTCCAACCAACCTGTGAAAACATTGGCCCGGTTGAGTTGACTTTGGCCATGGCGGATAAAAACTAGTTTCATATTCTTCCTCCTTTTATTTAGTTTACCTAAAATATACTTTAACCCTATTGAAATAAATAGTCAATATTTGCCAAGTCTTGTAAGCTTGTCCCTTTAGCTAGCCAAGTGGACTTCTTGCCACTTAACTATTTGAGGACTATACTAGGGGTAAAGAAAGGAAGTGTTTTCATGAAGCGTAGGCTACCCCTTTATGCGGTGGCAACGGCTTTGATTGTGGCTCTCTCCTTGCTAATTTTGATCCCGGTACCGGGGTCTAATGGCTTCGTTTCCTTGATCGATGCGGGGATTGTCGTTATGGGCCTCCTCTTTGGTCCGGGACCTGGCCTGGCTATTGGTGCCTTGTCAGGAGCCTTGGTTGACCTCTTGTCCGGTTATGCCCAGTGGATCCCTTTCTCAGCCCTTGTCCACGGCCTACAAGGCTATATTGTTGGTTTGGCTAGGGGCAGGGCCACTAAGGACCAAGTAGGTCTTTTAATTGCCTCCTCCGTCTTTATGGTAGTGGGCTACTTTATCAGTAATATTATCCTGTATGGGACTTTGGCTACTGGTATAGCTGGTTTAATACCAAATATTTTTCAGACAGCGATTGGTCTTATCCTAGGCTACCCTTTGAGCCGCCGCTTGGAAAAGCCAGCCCAAAAATTCCTAGATTAAGGCAGTGACTAGCATACTTAATATAAAAAAGAGCCAGGAGCGAGCTCGCTCCTGGCTTTATCTATCATCAGTCTTTTAAGCCAGTGACCCCATTGGATCCCATGGTTTCAACTTGATAGGCTCTTCTTGGTAGGCATCAATAACTTCTTGTGGCAGGTGTTTTTTGTGGATGAGGGCTTGGTACATGTACTGGTCGAACCATTCATCACTCATTACCAAGTAACCCTTGTGGCCTGAGTTTTTACCCCAAGTGTTCTCGACCTTGTAGCGGTTGATTTTGTTGCTGGTTTCGTCATAGTCAGCTCCCATAAAGACCATGGCGTGGGTCATAAGGGATTCATGGTAGTCAAGCCGGTCTTCCTTGTCAAAGTCGTAGTCGACATTGAAGAGGTCTAAGACATTAGCTGTAGATAAGTCTAGGCGGGAACCAGACCGGTTGAAGAACTGGCCAACATCACAGCCAAACCAAACAGGTTCATCATCTTGCAATTGTTTCAAGATGGCTTTTTTCATTTCGTCAATTGGCAGGTTGACATAGCGAACAATCTCACCTTCTACCACATTACCTAGGTACTCAACTGTGTAAGACTTGTAGTAAGGCTTGTCTTTGGTTGGGGCATTGATGATAGAAATATAGTCGTCCAAGTCCATGTCTAGGAGGTCGAAGAATTCTTTAGGAGTGATGTTTTTGTAGGAGATGAACTTGTTGTCCTTGTCCCGGGTTTCAAAGTCCACTTTTTCAGGGGGGGTGCCTAAAGAAATGGAAAGGGCGTTGTAGATGTCCACCATGTAGGCTTGGACCAAGTCGCGCAAGTCTTCGATCGACTTGCCTTCAGCGTGGGCTTGGCGCAAGTTTTTAGCATCCATCCGCAAGATTTTAGTCAAGTAGTTATTCATCTGGTCAGAGTTTGAAGAGTTTTTGGATTCCGGCATGGCAGCTTTAGGGACAATACCGTATTTATTGATGATGTTCTTGACCATGTCCCACTGACCGCCATCTCCCATTGGGTCGGTTAACAAGTGGGCAAGGAGTCGGCTGTCCAAGTCTTCGTCTAGGGTGTTTAGGATAGACTCAAAGAAGTAGTTACATCTTTCTAACTTGTCGTAAAAGTAGATGTAGGACTGGGAAATTTCAAATTCCTTGAGGTTGAATTTTTGGGCCACCTTGTATTCCATGACGTTCATGGCTGCGAAGATCCAGCAACGTCCTGACTGGTTTTGGGACCGGATTTCGGTTTCGGTTAGGTCAATATTAAAGGTGTGACGGTTGGTCTCATCTTCACTGCGGTTAATGCTAGACTCCAACAAACCAGTGTTGGTAGCAGCTCTTTGAGCAATTCGGAAAGCACGGTCATTGGCAAAGGACTGTCTAGACTTGTCTAAAAATTGCTGGTTAATTTCCATTAAAATTCCTCATCTCTCTAAATTTACCTTCTATGTAAAAAGGTGATTATAGTTTAAATTATAGCGTAATAGGGGATTTTTTCAAGGGAATAGTTTAGCGTTAA
The DNA here is from genome assembly GCF_000315445.1 of Alloiococcus otitis ATCC 51267. GTDB lineage: Bacteria > Bacillota > Bacilli > Lactobacillales > Carnobacteriaceae_A > Alloiococcus > Alloiococcus otitis. The sequence continues at coordinate 213,232 of NZ_JH992959.1, read as the reverse complement.
TTAATTAATATTTTAGCCTATACAAAATAAATTATTTTGTATCTTCCTGCTAGCCAAGTTCTATGGTAGGAAAGAACAAGACAATTAATTTTCCAAAATGGCTTGACATGTTATTGGATTGATAGTAGACTAAAGAAGTTGTTAATTAAACATGATGTCTAGTGAGAATGGCCAGAAGGACCCACCTGTTCCCATGCCGAACACAGTCGTTAAGCTTCTGAGCGCCGAGGATAATGCAGGGTTTCCCTGTGTGAAAGCCGGACCTTGCTAGGCGATCATGGAGGTTTAGCTCAGTTGGGAGAGCATCTGCCTTACAAGCAGAGGGTCATAGGTTCAAGTCCTATAACCTCCACTCAAGAGGGGCCATTAGCTCAGCCGGCAGAGCATTTGACTTTTAATCAAAGGGTCGCTGGTTCGAATCCAGCATGGCTCATTTTATTCATCTTGCACCGTTGGCTCAACTGGATAGAGCATCTGACTTCGGATCAGAGGGTTATGGGTTCGAATCCTATACGGTGCGTTTTCAGAAAACAAGAGAAGCCATAAACACTGATATGACGGCATTCCTGAAAATGGAAAACGACAGAATGCATAACAATGCATAAAAATTATGCACTAATTATGCACTCCAGCAGATGTAATTTCTGCCATGATGTCATCCACACGCTGCGCTTCTTGCTGATCCAACTCATCTAGGATATGACCATACACCTCATAAGTAATTTGGGTAGATGAGTGGCCCAATCTTTTCGAGATGTACTTAATGTTAATTCCTTTGTACAGCAAAATAGAGCAGTGTGTATGCCGTAATTTGTGGAAGGTGATCTCTTTCACGCCTGCCTTTGAGCAGGCTTTTTTTAATGCCTTATTCACGCCACTATTGGACACGTGTTGGCCGAATTTGTCCATGAAGATATATTGAGGGTAATCCTTCTGGACTTGCAATTTATAGCGCTTGAGCCATGCGACGGTTGCTTTATCCAGCGCAATGGTTCGCTTGGACTTTTCGGACTTCGGTTTCTGAAATTTCTGACTTGTCCGGTAATCAAACATACGATTGACCGATAGCGTATGTCCTTCAAAATCAATGTCGTCCCAAGCCAGTCCAACAATTTCACTGAACCGTAAACCAGTCGCTAGCGCTAGCAAGATCATATATCTTGAAGTATAAGTTGGTTTGAGGTTTTGCTTCAATTGCTCGGACAATTTGATTGCTTCATTGTAATTGAGATACATGTCCGCTTCTTCGTAACGGTCTTTCGTTCCCGTAATTGTTACTTTATAAGTCGGGTCTTTGGGAATCAGGCCCTCATGAAAGGCGTCGGTTAAACATTCCCCAATAAAAACATGTTTCTTTTTCACCGTGGAAGTTGTACGGCCTTGGCCAAAGTCATTAAGAAATTTCTGATAGACGTGCTTTGTTATATTTTTTAATTTCATTTGCCCAAAATAATCGCGGGCTTGTTCGATAGCTGTTTCCACGTCTTTGTTATAGCTAGGTGAAAATTTATCTTTTTTGTATGTTTTGTACCACTCCTCAAAGTAATCAATAAAAGAAATATCCTTGCTGAAGTTCAATCCTTGCTCCAACTTCTCTTTCGTTTTTGCGGCGTGAAGTTGGGCTTCTTTTTTAGTGGCAAAGCCACTTTTCGATTTTTGCTTCAGTTCTTGTGTCATTGGATCCTTGTAGGAAATGCGATATTTCCAACCCGATTTTACTTTCTTCAAAAAAGCCATTTCAAAAACTCCTTACTTTTCTAGCATAACGAGTGCATAAATGCTAAAATAAGGAATTGGGGGAAACCATCCATATATGATCCCCATCAACCCCTTATAAAACCGCACGTTCCATTCTCCCCAGAAGTCAGCGTGCGGTTTTTTTGTATGTGTTATTCGTTTAAGTCCACTGAAACCGGGTAGTCGCCGATATCTTCAAAATCAGCTTCGTTAAAGACGTGCAAGGTCATTTCTAAATTCCCTTCTAGTTCGGGCAATTCATCCCCTCCCAGGCCTCCGATGCTTAAAGTGGCGGTTGCATTTTTGCCTCCTGCTATATCTTGACTCATACTAAGTAAGCCTTCATCAACCATCGTGTCGTTAATGGACACGTCACGGGCTTGGGCGGTAATGGTATTATCGGTATTGTTGGTGATATCAAAGTTTATTTCGTATTTTTCTTCCTCCCAAAATTCATCATAGATGTAATCAATATCGACAAGTTCAGCCGTCACATTTTCATCATCTACGATTTGTTCATTGACTTCAGTTGTTTCTTCCACGTCCGCTTCCTCATCTTCCATTTCAGCTTCTTCCTCATCAGCCGTTTCTTCCGTCATTTCCTCTTCAGGTGGTTGACTGTCGGCATCTCCTCCACAAGCGGTAAGGGCTAACGTGGATAAGCTAAGAGCTGCAATGAGTTGGCGTTTCATACACAACATTCCTCCATTGAATTATTTTTAAGCTTTTACGCCTTCGGCCAGTATAACGTAAGCGCTATAAAATATGAAGCATAATTTTATGAGTCTAGTAGGAAGTTCACATCATCTGCTATGTCTGGAATGTCCTCCTTAATATGTTAAAATAATATAAAGAGACCTCTTTTGGAGGCTTTCTTTACTTCCTAACACACCTAGTTCTTTGGCGAGAGTGGGTGTGTTTTTTTTATTTTAAAGATTATCGAGGGCGTATTGTGCTTGTTCCTCTGTGTAGCCGTCAAACATCAATTGATTAATCATGTCTTGATCAGAAAAACCCATGCCGGTATTCTCATAGTTTTGAGCAGACATCAAGGCTTGCTCGTTCCAATCAACTTCGATATTTTCCATAGCGTAATTAATTGCTTCATCGCCGTAATCTTCAAATGCTAATTGTTCTCTCAATCCTTCTTCCGAAAAGCCCATACCTGTATTTAAATAGTTTTCAGCAGACGTCAGGGCATTCTTATGTTCTCGTGGAAGATCTTCATCAGTAGATTCATCTTCTATAGAATCATTATTAGGAGACGCTTCATCAGTAGAAGTTTCTGTCTGTTCAGTGTCTGTTGTGGCCGCCTCTTCTGTCTGTGGCTCGTCTGTAGCCGTTTCAGTTTCTCCGTCATCAAGTAATGCTCCCCCGATTACAAGGACCGCTACTAAACCAATCAGACCTCCGCAACCCCATTTCATGCAACCTCCACGTTTTTCTTTTTTAACAGTGACTTCGTTACCGTTCTCATCATAATACTTCTTTTGTTCTTTAGCCATTTTGTTTCCTCCTTATAGTTTCCCTTCTAATTTATACACTTCAATAGATTTTTCGATAACATCTTCTGGCAAATCTAATTCTTCAGCAATCTGGTACAAATAAACCTTATCCTTTGCTTCACTATACTTTTTTAGGTAGTGTACTGGCACTACTTTCTTATAACTCCACCGTCTAGCTTGAATTTCTTCTTTACGATGTAGCTTATAATTAGTAATGTCTTTTGGTGAAGATGTTTCATAATGTCCAATTTCTTCAGCTAGTACTATGTATGCTTGGTCTCTATCAATGTTCGAATTAATAAAAACATTATTATCGACAATTAACCCAGACAGACTATCAGGCATATCTGATCTAAATTCAAAAGATAACTCATCATGATATTCATCAATTAACTTTTCTAGTCTGTCCATTTAATCACCTACTTTCCTTTTTTTCTTTTCGTACTTTGTCAATAAAGTCATTAATTTGTTGTTTCTCCTCATCTGTCAAGTCATCTTTAGTATGAGCGGCGAACAGAATAGTATCATCAATTTCGCCATTTTGTTGTTTAAGTTGATGTTCAGCGAAGTTGTAGACTTTCTGTTGGCGAACCTCTTCGAGTTGAGTAGAAACTTCTGCTATCTTCTTCACTATATCATCAGTTTTAGCAGTGGGCGGAAACAAATCATTAATACTTATGTTCAGAGCCTCTGCCAGCTCAAATAATCTATGCTCTTGAGGTGTTCGGTATCCCGATTCGTAATTTGAAATAGTGCCTTTCCCCAACCCTAATTTTTTGGCTAGTTCATCTTGGGTCATTTTGTTTTCTTTTCTGTAGTAACGCAATTTATTGCCAATGTATGAACTTAAATCCATTTTATTTTTCCTCCTCCCAATTACTTTCTACCTATATTATACACACGCCGCGTGAACATTGCAATAATTATTTCACGAAAAGCAAACTTTTTTATTGACAATAGTTCACTAATCGTGTACAATTAATTTAGAAAGTTAAGAAAGAAGGTGATCGATGTGAGAAAGCACCAAAGACAATGGAAGTTAGAGGAGTTACGAGAGTTAAATGGTGACACACAAGAGCAAATAGCAAATCTGCTAAACATAAATACTACATCTTTTAGAAATAAAGAAAAAGGTGATACAGAATTTAAAGCAACAGAAATGTTTATAATCGCTAAGTACTATGGAAAGACACTAGAAGAAATTTTTTTACCTCCAAAGTTCACTTTTAGTGAACAAAGAAAACAAGAAGTATAGAAAGGAATATATTAATAAGGAGGTGATACAATGCAAACCTTAGACATTCAAGTTCAAGTACCGGAGGATCATGTACTCATTAAGCGAACGGAACTTGATGAATTAAAAAACAATGACCTCACCGGGAAGGTTTGGGAAATGAAAGACTTAAGCCAAGCCACGCGGCGAAGTGCTGATTGGCTCAAAGAGTATATTCTTTACCCTTACCGTTCTGACTTAGAAGCCTTTGTCAAATACCCACGTGGAAAGGGGGATCGCTGGAAGTTTGGGGCTAAGCAGATGAGCCGATGGCTGGAAGATCATTTAGAGGAGGTAATGTAAATCAGCCAAGCAGACCGACAAGCGATGTTAAAGCATTGCTTCATGGACTATGAAATGATGATTACGCATTCTATACCGCTCGAAAAAGCAAGGAAAACCGTCTTTGAAGACTATGCTTTAACGGACGCCGAAAAAGAAACACTCATGGTGCAAATGCTAAAGATTATTGAAGACAAAGTAAGGATGATACGCCAATGAAAGAGAAAATTATTGTCGCATTAGCCACGCTGAATGTCACATTGATGTGGTACATTTTTGAATTGCCTCACCGACCGAATTACGCCCCTGGGGGTGAATTCGCCGTGCCGCTATTGGTCTTCCTCTTCTGGTTGATTGGCCACGAAATACAACAAAACGAAAAAAGACGACGTAAATACGCCGACTACAAAAAAAGAGAACTGTAAAAACAGTCCTCTTCCATAAAAACACAAGCCTAGTTTAACACAAATAGGAGGAGCTAACGAGATGAATTTATATGAATTGAGTGGTAGCTATATTCAACTCCAAAACATTTTGGAAGACATGGAGGACGAAGACATTGCCGCTGCTTTAGATGAAGTCAATGACAGCTTTGAAAACAAAGCGATTAACACCGTGAAAATGATTAAATCGTTTGAAGCGGATGCCAAAGCCGTGAAAGAAGAGAAGCAACGATTGGGGAAACGGCAAAAGACACTAGAGAACAAAGCCCAAAGCTTGAAAGATTATATTTATGACAATATGAAAGCAACCCAAAAAGACAAAATCAAATCTGATCTCTTCAATATTTCCATTCGCAAGAACCCGCCTGCTTTGGCTATCCACAGTGAGGAAGCTATCCCGGCTGAATTCTACATTGAACAAAAGCCGAAACTCGATAAGCAAAAACTCAAAGAATACGTTAAAGAATACGGCTTAGACGGCGTAGAACTCAAACAAGGCGAAAGCTTAAGCATACGATAAGGAGGGAACAAGATGGAGATTAAAAGCGCTACTGATTTAACGGAAGAGAATGCGACCTATCTTATTTATGGTGGTCAAGGAGTTGGTAAAACAAGTTCCTTGAAATACTTGCCCGGCAAAACATTAGTGATTGATATTGATAAGTCCAGTCGAGTTCTTAAAGGAGAAGAAGCTATTGACGTGGCCTCTATCGATACTAGCAATATTTGGGAAGAGTGGAATAATATTGCGAAAGAATTGATTACCGACAAAAGTTACCAAGAAAAATACGACAATATCGTGATTGACAATATCAGCGAATTGTTCCGATCCTCTCTTGAAAATCTTGGGAAAAGGGGCAAGGCAAGCCAAAAAGGGGTACCGGCTATGTCCGATTACCAGATTGTCGATTTTATGATCATGCGAGCGTTAAGAGGCTTACAGACCTTAGATGTTCGCCTGATCTTAACCGCTTGGGAGAAAACCGATAAGTACGAACATGAAAGCGGGCAAACCTTTAACCGTGCTTTTCCGGATTTACGGAACTCAATTGCTGAAAACTTCATGGGGCTTTGTGACGTGATCGCACGCTTGATTATTGTTCAGCGTGACAATGAGCAAGTCCGTGGCTTCCTACTCCAGCCGACTCCTGAGGTCATCGCTAAAAATCGATTAGATGACCGCACTGGGGCTAAGGTAAGTGAACTCGTTGTATAAGCTTTATGACTATCAAGAAAAGCTTGTTAAACAAACAAGAAAGGCTCTGACACGCCACCAAGGTGTTTTAGTGGTGAGCCCAGCAGGAAGCGGGAAATCAGTCGTCATCGCTGAAATTGCTCGTCTGACGACACAGAACCAACGACCCATTTTATTCATCGTTCATCGCAAAGAATTAGCCGACCAAATTGAAGCCAGCTTTCAACAAAACCGTGTGGACATGGCCTATGTCACGATTATGACCGTTCGCAAAGCCGCGAACCGGTTAGCTGAATTGCCCGAACCGTCCTTGATTATCACGGATGAAACGCATCACAGCCGAGCTAAAAGCTATCAAGACATTTACGATTATTTTGATCAGGCTTACCGCTTGGGCTTTACAGCAAGTCCGTGGCGCTTAAATGGGCGTGGATTTGATGATCTCTATGGCGAGATGGTGGAAGGCCCTAGTGTTCAATGGCTCATTGACCATGAATTTTTAGCTCCTTATCGTTACTTTGCCCCAAAGTTAGCAGATTTAAGCAAGCTGAAGAAGTCCTCCACGGGCGAGTATTCCAAGCGATCGATTGATCAAGCGATGAAGAAAGCCGTCTTTGGGGATGTCGTTCAGCACTACCAGAAGTTAGCCAGTGGTCAGCAAGCCATTTTATACGCCCACTCAGTTCAAGCAAGTCGGCAACTCGCAAAGACGTTCCGGGCCGAGGGGATTCAAGCTACTCACGCGGACAGCCACACGCCGAAGCAAAAGCGAGCCAAAATTATGGACGACTTCAAGCAAGGGAAACTCAAAATCTTGTGTAATGTCGACTTGATCAGTGAAGGTTTTGACGTTCCCGATTGCCAGTGTGTCATCTTAGTTCGCCCAACCGCAAGCCTTGTGCTTCACATCCAGCAATCCATGCGTAGCATGCGCTACCGACCGAACAAAATCGCCACCATTATTGACCACGTTGGCAACTATGAGTTACACGGCCTTCCCAACACTGAACGAGACTGGTCACTACACGGTCGCAAGAAACAAGCGAAGGCCAAGCCCCGGGATGATGTCCCCAGCGTGACGGAATGCCCACACTGCTTTGCGGTTATTCCAAGTGGGAAAACCATTTGTCCGATGTGCGGGCAAAGCATTCAAGCCAACAGCGGTCAGGATGATTTAGAGCAGGTGGATGCCGACTTAGTGGAAGTCGACCAGCCGAGCTTTAAGGCGGATTACCGCAAAGTACGATTGCAGCAAGATTACCTTAAACGTAACCAATCCGATTTAGAAAATTTAGAAGATTGGTATTGTTATGCCAAGTCCCGAGGCTATAAAGATGGTTGGCTTAAGTACCATTATCAACCTCTTAAACCATTATCATGGCCTCAATTTTACCAAACCATACACCCTTATAAAGAAAAATACAAAGGAGTTTTTTAGATGTTATTTAAAGCAGACTACTCAAATCTCAACAGTGGCAATAAAGATTTTGAACCTTTACCCACCGGCGAATACGAAATGATCATTAAAAAAGCAGGCGAAAATGCTACCCCAAACGGTGCGGAAACCTTCCAGATTGACCTTGTCGTTCGAAACGATATTCAAGAAAACAAAGGCTATCAAAACCGCCACATCTTTAACGACAATTGGAAACGAAAAAATGGGCCAAACGCAGGCCAATACCCCGTTGATGACTTTCAATATATTTTAATGGCGACTGAAGTACCGGAGGGGACCGAAATAAACTCAATGGATGATTTCGCCCAAGCGATCACTGGTAAACCGGTTCGTGTTTACGTGAAAAAAGAATATTCCGACTACCGCGAAGAAGACGTGAATGAAGTGGCGCCGTGGAATTATGGGAAAAGTCATTACCCCATCGTTAATCACACCTGGAAAGATGGAACCCCAGCCAGTTCACCAGCTGATGATGACGACGATGAAATTACCATTAACGAAGACGACATACCGTTTTAAGGAGGGGAGTAATGGCAATGATACCCGAAGAACTCAAAGAATTGAAGCAATGGTGCGTGTGGAAGTATGAGGAGCGAAACGGCAAACGAACCAAAATACCGTATGACCCCAAGACATACCAAAACGCGAAGAGCAATAATGCAAGCACATGGGCGGACTTTCAAACCGCCCGTGCGGCTTTTCAAGAAACAGACGCCGACGGTCTAGGTTTTTTCTTCCAACCGCCATACATGGGAATCGATCTAGATGATATTGCCACCGACTTGGAACGTTTTAAAAATGGGGACCATACCGACAATTTAGTGTCGAAATTTTACCACGGCTTGGAAAGCTATGGTGAGATTAGTCCATCTGGCCAAGGGATACACATTATTTTAAAGGGTAAAGTACCCGGCGATGCCAAGCGTAAAGGCAATGTGGAAATGTACGACAGCGGCCGATTTTTCACCATGACAGGCGATAGTTTAGGGCGCTATCAAACGATTAACCAGCCCGACCAAGAGGCCTTTAACCGCCTGTACGAACGTTATATTCAACCTAACCAAAATAAAATTGTTCATCATAAGTTTCGCAAGTCCACGGTACACGACTTGTCCGAAAGGGAGATTATCAACCGGATTTTAACCAGTAAGCAAGGTCCTTTATTCAAGAAGCTGATGAATGACCATTGGCAGGAAGATTATCCTTCTCAATCAGAAGCCGACATCGCCTTAGCCAATATATTAGCCTTCTGGTGCGCCAAGGACTATGAGAAGATGGACAGTATCTTTCGTCAATCTAGCTTATACCGTCCAAAATGGGACGCGAAGCGTGGGAAAACCACTTACGGGAGTGCTACCCTTCACCGGGCGATTAACGACACACAGAACGTTTATGAGCCGGATAAACACAAGAAAGAACCGCTGAAATACCACTTCAACTTTAGCCAATCGAGCGATAAAAGCTACCCGGCCCGATCATGGGATGATACCGGCAACGCTGACCGTTTCATGGATCGTTACGGTGATATTGTCCGTTACTCGTTCGTCCACAATCGTTTTTATGTGTACGACGGCACACGCTGGAAAGTTGACGACATGGGGGAAGTTCGGCAGCTAGTGGACGCTATGATTGATGACTTAAAAAACGAAACGATCGACGTCCCTGAAGATATGGATGAAGAAGAAGCGCAGAAAGCATTCCGGAAGTTCATTAAGACCAGTCGCGGAACGCAGCGCAAGGATGCTGTGATGAAAGAAATCCAGCACCGCGTTCCCATATCCACGGATGCTTTTGATCAAGATAACATGACGCTCAATGTCCAGAATGGCTTTATTGATCTATCAAATGGCACATTACACGATCACGACAGCGCCAAAGGCTTTTCCAAGATCACACAATTTGATTACACCGAAAAAGACAGCCCAGACACTTGGCTTGATTTCTTAAATGATATTTTCGACGGCGACCAAGCCACCATCGATTATATCCAGAAAGCCTTAGGGTATTCCTTGACGGGGAGTACCCGTGAACAAGTCATGTTCATTCTCCACGGAAAAGGGAATAACGGGAAATCACTCTTTATCGAAACCGTTTCGGAAATCTTAGGCAATTATGCCAAAACCGTTCGAGCTGATAGCTTAATGGTTAAACGAAATGACCGTGTCAATAACGACATTGCCGCTTTGCAAGGTTCCCGAATGGTGACCTCTAGTGAACCGAATGAAGGGTTTCGCTTTGATGAGGGGCTGATCAAACAACTGACTGGTGGCGATAAAGTCACCGCCCGCTTCCTATATGGAGAAGACTTTGAGTATAGCCCTAAATTTAAGCTATGGGTGTCCACTAACCACAAACCGATTGTTAGAGGGACGGATGACGGGATCTGGCGCCGGCTGATCCTCATCCCATTTGATGTGCAGATCCCAAAAGATAAAGTTGACAAAGACCTTAAATACAAGCTTCTAAGAGAAGCGTCCGCTATTCTTGAGTGGCTCATTGAGGGAACCATTCAATGGCAAGAAGAAGGATTAGAACCACCACATAAAATTGTCCACGCGAGCCAGGACTACCGGCAAGATATGGACGTTTTAGAACACTTTATTGCGGATGAATGCCAACGCGTTGAAGGTGGCTTGGCCCCTGCTAGTCGACTGTATAACTTATACAAAAAGTGGGCTGATGATAGTGGAGAGTACAAAATGAATAAGAATACTTTTGGGAAGAAAATGAGAGAAAAATTCAGTCGGAAACGAACTAAGAAAGGTAATTTTTATAAAGGTTTAGTTATTAGAGAAAGATATCCTGGACTCCACGATATTCATTGATGTAGACCCTGGTGTATACCGATGTATACCTTATAAAAATAAATAACATCTGTTGAATCCTATCATATCAGTGCTTTATTACTATTTATATTTATTGGTGTATACCTCCTTTAAAAAGTAGTATAGGAAAAGAAAATAATAATAAGAAAGGGTATAAAAGAGGTAATGATTTTAGGAGGTATACACCGTGTGAAAAAACAAGCTTGAATATGCTTTGTTGATAGGGTTTAGAGGGGGTTGATAGGTCTACACCAAGGTATACACCCCGTGGATGAATGCCCAAATAAACAAAAAATGGAAGCTCCCGCGTGGACTTCTCTACTCGACAAATTTTAAAGAAAGGATTTTGAGATGTTATTTCAAGACTATTTGGATGAACGCTTGACCTCCAATACGAGCTTAGACAATCTGGCGGATGCCCTTCAGTCAGATCCTGATCTTCCCCGTACTAATGAATTGGACGATATCAGCCAATATATGACTGATAGCCCTCGGTATACGGCTGACCAGGTCAATGCTCTAGTCCCTTTGTGGAAGACGTATTTGAAGCAAAATCGCCGAACTCATAACCGCTTTGGCGTGAAGCAAACATCACTCAACCTACCAGCGCCTTTAAATGATCAAATTGAAAAGTACCGTAAACGCAACAATATCCAGTCCTACAATCAAGCCGCTATCTTTCTGATCGAAAAGGGGTTGCGCTAATGGCATCTGAAGCAAAAGTCCAAAATGATATTTTGCTGGCCGTTAATCAAGCAGGTCATCGCTTATGGCGCAGCAATGCCGGCAAAATTAAAACAAATTTTGGCCAATGGGTGAAACTCTTTCCGAAGGGTTTCCCCGATACGGTTGGCTACCGGAAAGGCGACGGAAAATTTATTGCGATTGAGGTCAAAAATGAGTCCGGTCGTTTACGATCTGAGCAAAAGCAATTTCGGGATTTTGCCCGGACGCAACCGATCCTATATGGGGTGGCACACAGCGTGGATGAAGCTTTTCAAATTATTGAGGAGGATTGAGCATGAAGGAGAATGTTTATCGCCTTTGTTATATTGATCAATCTGGAAATTATTATGGTGATGTGATTCAGTCCGAAAGCCGAGTACAGGCTATCCAATTGTTCAAGGAAAAGTTCGATATAGAGCCTAGTGCTTATGTGCTTGTGGATCGAGTAATAAGTGAGGAGGTTTGGCAATGAAGTCTAGCAATCCAATCAAGCCCGGCCACTACAAACAAGGCCGTCTAGATTTGTTTGATGCCTGGTATGCAACGCTACCCTTCCAGCACTACAAAACGGTCATGGTTTGCATTGCTGAGCGGTATATGAAGCGTGAGAAAGATAACCCTATTCAAGATATTGACAAAGCAATTGAAACGTTAAGACGGTTACGCCGCAATATGGTGAAGGAGGAGACCTATGATGCCTAAAACGTTTGGCGCTTTACTCAGAGAGGAACGGTTGAAGCGAGGACTAAGTCGTTATAAAATTCAAGGTGTACTCGGGACGTTTGGCCAAACTTATACCAAGTGGGAAGAAGACAAAGTGGTGCCACGCCCTCGTTCCGCTTACCAAGTTGCTATGACACTTGGCTGGCCAATTGAAAAAGTCGAACCGTGGCTCCATTTACCCGATAAGCCTGTGGTGTTGCGTCAGCTACTGCTCAGAAGCTTGGAAGAGGGAATATCGCACAAACAAATAGCGGATTATATGGGCATTGCTGAAAGTGATTTTGGTAGTTATGTTTCGGGGCGTCAAACGGTTCCGCCTCATCATTTGGAACAAATGGAAGGCATGCTGTTAAAACCGAACTGGGGCCTTGCGAGTTATTTAGACGAAAAGGATCGAGTGGGGGCTGGTGGCGTGATCAATTATACCCTTGTTGCTGAACTCGAAGATGAATTTGGGCAGCTATCGCTCGTACCGGAAGACGATGAACGATTAGAAGCGATCAAAGAAGACTTAAACGTCGTCTCGAGCACCGTATAAAGGAGGTCTAGCGTGGAAGAACGCATTATTAACCTTATTCGATCGATCGAAAATGAATATGGTCATGTTAGCGATTGCCCCGATGATGATCAGCGCCTCCAGCAGGTTCAAGAATACTTTAACGCTTCAGTGAAGGCCCCTGCTTCTCCTCAAGACTTGGCCACTATACGAGATAAAATTAACTATTATGGACCCAACTTGGCCCCCGTGGCGAAATACCTTCAGATGAGTGAGCGACGGGCGAGAGAGGCCTTGACGCTCTTTAGAGATGACGTTGATGTCAACGATTTACCGATCATTGAAGAAATGATTGATGATGAAATCCAACAAGGGCATACAAAATACTTGTTTATTACGCCCGAAGAGGCCCAAAAGATAAAACAAAAGCGGAAGCGGAAAGGCGTGAAGCAAGCTGATTTATCCATGGGGAGCCGTGTCATTCGTCATATGGAGTATGGCGGACGGGTTAAGCGGCAGACCTATAACCGCTATATGGACAAGTTGGAAGAGGTGAGTGAATGACGCCAAGGGAGTACTTTCAGCAATGCCTAACGCTCGATCACGCCGTAACCGAAAAGCAAAATCAATACGAATTGGTCAAGGCGAGCATTTTATCAGCCAGTAAGATTAGTGATGTGAATGTTCAGTCATCCCCGACTCGTACGCACGAAGATAAGTTGCACCGACTCTTTAAACTTCATGACGACGTGGACAAACAAGTTGATGAATTAGTTGATTATAAATTAAAGCTGTCCATGGAAGTGAATGAACTATCTGATGACCGTTACCGTATGGTATTATCTGAACGCTATTTTAAAGGCAAGACCTTTGAGCAAATTGCCCAACAGCACCACTACAGCGTCCGATGGGTGCGGAAGCTACATGAGCAAGCCTTGCGAGCTTTTGAAAAACTTTTTCCGCACAAATTTATGAGGACCTTTTAAGACACCTCTATCAGGTGTAAAGTGGTAGTATAGAAAGAATGCAAGAAAGGTGTCCATACTTTTAAAAGTCCGATCAACTTTTGACGCGGTGCATATCAAAGTGTCCTACTCTTTTTAACGTATCATTGCCATTCTGAAATATTCCTCCGCCTAGCTTGCATTCTTTCTACATATTTTAGGAGGTGATGGAAAATCGATAAATTAAATGTACGACAACGAAAATTTGTGGATGAGTACATCATCCATGGGAACGCTACAAAAGCAGCCATTAACGCGGGCTACAGCAAGAAAACAGCTGGAGCGCAAGCAGGGCGTTTGTTGCATAATGTTAAAATATCACAAGCAATCAAACGCCGAACCGAACAACTGTTCGATGAAAAAGCCATGTCGGTTGCAGAAGCTATTGCTTTATCGTCAAGTATTGCTAGAGGCGAACCTCAAACCAGCCACTTCAAGGAAACTGACAAGCAGAAAGATGAGGTCACCAAAGAAACCGAACGGCAGTACACGCCGTCCGTGGAAGATCGTCAGCGTTCTCTGGAACATATTTTGAAAATTCACGGAGCCTTTACCGACCGTTCCGAAATTGAGCTGACAGGAGGCGTGCAATTCATCGATGACATCGACCCTGAAGATGAGTGATCTGATTCCGCCCAAATTTCACGCTGTATGGAACGCCGCGAAAGATCCTGACATTTTAAACATTATTTGCAAAGGCGGCCGAGGGTCGGGAAAATCATCCGACATTGCTCATATCCTGATCCAATTAATCATGCGCAAGGCCGTTAACGCTGTGGCTATACGAAAGACAGATAACACGCTAGAACAGTCCGTTTATGAGCAGTTAAAATGGGCCATTCAAGAGCAGAAGGTTACACACCTGTTTAAATTCAACAAAAGCCCGTTGCGGATTACTTACCTTCCGCGTGGGAATTACATCGTCTTTCGTGGCGCGCAAAATCCAGAACGCATTAAGTCTTTAAAAGACAGTCAATTTCCCTTTGCCATTGGCTGGATCGAGGAATTAGCCGAGTTTAAAACAGAAGATGAAGTGAAGACCATCACCAACTCCCTCTTACGGGGCGAGCTAGGGGACGGTCTTTTTTATAAGTTTTTCTATTCTTATAACCCGCCCAAACGCCGACAATCTTGGGTCAATAAAAAGTACAATAGTCATTTCTTGCCAGCTAACACCTATGTTCATCACTCGACTTATCACGACAACCCCTATATTGCTCAAGCCTTTATTGATGAAGCCGAAGCAACGAAAGAAAAGAGCCAACGCCGGTACGATTGGGAATATTTAGGTGAAGCCATTGGGTCTGGCGTTGTTCCGTTTGACAATCTGGTGTTTGATACCATTCCAGACGAGCAAGCGCAAGCTTTCGATAACTTGCGGTTCGGCGTGGACTTTGGATACGCCACCGATCCACTAGCCTTTGTCTGCTGGCACTATGACAAGAAGCATAATGGCATTTATGCAGTTGATGAATATTATGGGCAAAAGATTTCGAACCGTCAGCTGGCTAAGGTCTTGCATGCGAGAGGCTACCAAAGCAAGCGTATAGCGGCCGATAGTGCCGAACCGAAGAGTATTGCCGAACTGAAGAAAGAGCACGGCATTAAGCGGGTCTATGGTGCTGTAAAAGGCAAAGACTCAGTAGAGTATGGTGAGCAATGGCTTGATGATTTGGAGTTTATTTGTATCGACCCGAAACGAACCCCTCATATTGCGTGGGAGTTTGAAAACATCGATTACGACACCGACCGCTACGGCGATCCATTACCAAGACTGGTTGATAAAGATAACCACGCTATCGATGCAACAAGATACGCATTAGGGCAGGACATGCTCAACAAAGGCGAGTTCAATGCTGACAAGGCTATTCATAAAGCCAAACAACTCTTCCAATAGAAAGGAGCGACAGAATGAGCGAAGGCGACTATGTACCAAAGTCCTATCAATTTGAACGGGACATGGACCGGGACACCGTGATGAACCGACATGACAGCGTGGAATTCCAAGATGGCGCTAATGATCACTTTCTGGCTGACGGCATGGATGACTTGCTCAACACAGCAGAAGGCCACAAACGCTTGCGCCGAATGCTGAACCAATTCAAAGGCGCACAGCTAGACCGTATCAACATTTTAGATGACTATTCTAAAGGCAATAACACTGACATCAAGACAGGTCAGCGCCGCGTGGATAAGAATAAGGCCGACAACCGTATTCAGCACAACTTTGGCGGGTATATTAGTTCCTTTGTAACCGGCTATCTACTTGGGAACCCGATCACCTTAGATGAAGAAAACCTTTCTGACATCCACGAAAACAACGATATTGATGCTCTGAATTATGATTTAGGCTATGATGCCTCCCGCTTTGGCCGGGCTTATGAATTGCACTACCGCGACAGCGATGGGCTAGATAATATTTCAATCATTGATCCAAGCGAGTTATTTGTGATTCGGGAAGCGAGCGTTAAATATCCCATTATTGGAGCGGTGCATTGTCCGACTTACAACGGAAAAATGCATATCACCATTTACACGGACAATTATATTTATACTTACCCACCGCAAGCTTACGAGAACATCAACTTTAATAGCCCTGACGTTACCCGCCATGAATATGGGATTGTCCCTGTTGTTGAGTGGTGGAATAACCGATTCCGTACAGGTGATTTTGAACCCGTATTGAGCCAAATCAACGCCTATGACAATGCACAATCTGACACAGCTAATTATATGTCCGATCTGAATGATGCCACATTAGTACTTTCCGTGGATGACATAGACAGCATAGGCGGACGCGAAGGAGCCGAAGCTATGGCGGACGCCAACATTTTTGTGTTGGAGAATGGCGTTACGGCTAACGGATCCTCTACACAAGGCAAGGCCGAATATATTTACAAACAGTACGATGTGCAGGGAACTGAAAAATACAAAGACCGTTTGCTGAACGATATTTTTAAACTGGCGAACATCCCGAACTTGGATGACAAAAATTTCAGCGGGCAGCAATCGGGTATTGCGATCCAGTACAAGCTGATTGGCTTACGTCAAATTCAAGTTATTAAAGAACGTTATTTTACCAAGGCTTTACGCCGTCGGTACAAGTTACTTGCCAATATCCATGAAGAATTAAACGACACGCCGATTAATTTAGATCAATTGAAATTCACGTTTCACCCCAACCTCCCGCAAGATGTTTGGGAAGAAGTCGGGAACTTTATCGAAGCAGGCGGGGAATTGAGTCAGGCTACTTTACGAGAATTAGCCTCCTTTACTGACGAAGCCACTGAAGTGGAACGCTTGACCCGCGAGAGTCCCGCTCAGCTTTACATGAGTGAGGAGGAACGTCGTTATGGTTTTGACCAAGACCCGCCAGCAACAGATAGCGAATAGAAATTACAACCGCGAACGGCGTAAGATAGCTGAATGGATTATGGAAGATGTCGACCAAGAGCAATTGATCAAAGGCATCCACCAAGCGGCTGCTGAACGCGTGGGGAATATGATCGATGAGTTTTACCGTCGCTATGCAGGACGCGAAGGGCTAAGCGTGGAAGAAGCGAAGAAAAAGGCGAGCGCTTTTGATGTTACACAATACTTTGACAAAGCGCGCAAAGCTGTGGCCGAAAAAGACTTTAGCCCGGAAGCTAATGAATGGTTACGCACCTACAATTTGAAAATGCGAACGTCACGCCTAGAAGTCTTAAAGGCTGAAATCAATTTGGAATTATTGACAATGTACGACGACGAAGAAGGGTTAATTGAGCAATCCTTGCTGGACGAAGTTGAAGATGAAATGGAGCGCCAACGGGAAATTATCCGTGAAAACAAAGAGCAAGCGGGTATTCTTGGCAATTCTGTTGTTAGTCCCAGCCAAGATTACCGAAATATTGTTAAAGCGGACTTTTATGGCGCGGACTTCAGTGAACGTATTTGGGGTCGAACCGGTCACTATCAAGAGATGCAACGCGATGTCTTCAATAGCTTAGCCAATATTTTTACAGACATGATGGGCTACCGCAAAGAGCGGGACCGATTAATGGCTAAATTTAATGCCAGCGAGAACGAAGCCATGCGACTGCTCAAGACGGAAATGGCTCGCGTGCGAGCCGACTCCCAAATTGAAAGTGGCAAGGCCAACGGGTTCACACACGCCATTTACGTGGCGGAACCAACGGCTTGCGATGTTTGTGCGGACTTAGATGGCACCGCTATTCCGTTAGACGATATCCGCGTTGGGGAAAACTTTTACCCGATGCATCCGAACTGTAAATGTAGCAGTTATATGCAAATAAAAATGGACTATGTGGATGGCGGTACAAACTTAGATGAATACAAAGACTATGAGCCCTAAGGGTATTTGTCCAAACCGTGCTTAACGACGGAAAAAGATGCATGAGATCGTGGAGGTTGCACGTAGAAAGCGTAAGGAAGGATTTTAAATATGGCAGACGAAGAACAAAAGCAAGACCAAACCCAAGCGGAAGAAGAGAAAACCGTTCAAGTAGCGGAAATGAAACGCCGTTTGGAAAAAGAACAAGATAAATACCAAAAGCAAATTGACGAACTCAAAGAAAACCAAGAAGAAGCTGTTAAGCGAGCGTATGAGCAGGCCCAAAAAGAAGCGAAGATGTCCGCCGATGAATTAGCTGACTATCGTATTAAAGAAACTGAACGCAAGCAAGAAGAAGAGCGACAAAAATACGAAGAGCAAATCGCAGAATACAAACGGCGGGAAAAACAACGGGAAATTCATGATGAGTCCATTAAAAAGTTAGATGAACTGAACATTCCCGTTAACCAATCAACGCTTGATTTGGTGCAGGCGGACAGCTTAGACGGCATGAGTAGCCGGGCTGACGCATTGGCGAAGGTGATCAGTGCCGTGAAGAGCGAGTACGCTACTAGCAAACCGCCCAAAGTCAGCGGCGGGACTGAAGCAGATGACAGCGATCAAAACATGTTTGACATTTTAGACCAAGCGAAGGAGCGATAACACATGGCCCAATCATTCCAACCCGATAACGTTCTATTGTCCGACACTTTAGGACGTGAAGTATCCGCCCAACCGTTCACCAACGCCTTTTTAAATCAACTCGTTAGTACATCCAAGCTGATCCAACTAGGCGAACGCGTGGACATGGGCAATCAACGAATTGTCCGTCGTAATGGTGGCATTGGAGAATTGTCTGATGCTTACTTTGTCGACGAAGGCGAAAAAATCTCAACTGCAAAAGTTGAAGGCAGCGACTACATTTTAGAAACCAAGAAAATTGGGGTCATCCTTCCCGTTTCGGAAGAGTTTCTAAATTACACCTGGAGCCAATATTTCAGTCAAATTGTGCCGGTCATTGCAGATAAGTTCAATAAGAAAATTGATGGGGCGGCGTTCTTAGGCCTCCACAACAATCCATTTGGTAATTCTGTTTTAGCCCAAGCGCAAGCTTCCGGTAATATTGTGGCGGGTGACTTGACCGCTGAAAACATCTTTGACTTAGGTGCTACCACTCCAAACGAACCAACCGCTTTTGTTGGTCACCGTACCCTAAATCGTGGACTTAGAACACTTACAGATACTGACAGTGTTAACGGTCAATTTATCTTTGAGCGCCCAACTAGTCAGAATGGTATTGGTGTCTTGGATAGCTTGCCTTACCACGCTCTACAACTATCTAAAGGAGAAGACTACCCTGAAGGTACTCTTCTTACTGGTAACTTTAATGGATTGAAATACGGCGTGCCAAATGGGGCCAGCTTACGCCTTAAAATTGCGGACCAAGCGACTCTATCTACCGTTCAAAATGCTGATAATGAAAGCCTAGGCGATGTTCACCTCTTTGAACAAGACTTGCAAGCTCTAAGAGCTGTCTTTGAAATTGCTGTTGCAATTCCAGAAGGTGCGAAAGACTTTGCTGTTCTTCAACCTCAAGCATCTTTAGGCTCAAGCCAAGGTGAAGCGGGGGAGTAAAGCCGGGGACCCCTGAAGCCCCGTTAGACTACCGAGGCAACACTATTCCGCAACTGAAAGAAATATTAGATGATCGTGGTGTAGATTATCCAGCCAACGCCCGCAAGGATAATTTAATAGACCTGGCCCAAGGGAGTGAAGATTAATGCTTCAAAAGCTCCAACGTCGTTTAGGGATTTCCGATGACTCGCCAGATTTAGAGGTTCTGAAAGATGTCTTAGAAGATGCTCAAAACGCGTTTAAAGTCATCACAGGGACAAATACGATCGATGAAAAATATAATTTCATGGTAGTGCAAGTCGCTGCTAAACTTTACAACCGCAGAGGATCCGAAGGCATGGAAAGCGAGAATGTAGATGGCTACAGCGTAAAATATGTAGCGGGTCTGTATGATGAGTTTTGGCCTATCCTGGAACGCGATTTCAAATTGAATGAAGAACCATCCGGCCAAGAACGACAAGGGCGGGTGGTCTTTTATTAAAACACCAAACATGATTGAACTGGTCTTAGGTGACGATCAACCGGCTGAATTCAACCCGGTGACAGGCGAATACGATGAGCCAAAACCCGACACCCGCCACGTACCTTGCTTGGCCAATTACGTCACGCAAGAAGTCGTGTATGAGCAATATGGCAATCGTCAAGATCGTATTTTAGTGGCTCGCTTTTTGCAAGAGCAACCGCCTTTTTCCAAAGCCTTTTACGACGGCCGGAGTTTTAAGCCGATTGAAGCCATTGACGCACCCGTGAAAGGGTCCGTTCGCTTGAAGGAGGTTTCGCCATGAAGATCGAAATGGATCTGAAAGGGGCCGATGAACTCATTAACATCCTCGATCAAGCTGGCGGGAAAGCAGCAAAGCAAGCCAACCAAGTGATAAAGAATAACGCTGAAAAAGGCATGGCGATTGCCAAACAAAAAGCCCCCGTGGATACGAGGTTCTTGAAAGAAAATATCGTGACTGAATACCAACCTAAGGAAGCGATCATCCACGCGCGAGCAGGTTACTCAGGTTACCAAGAATTCGGGACTCGCTTTATGTCTGCTCAGCCTTTCATGCGGCCCATGATGACTGAATTGCAACCTATTCTACTAAAAGACTTGATGGATGTAATGAGAGGGGCGTTTGCATGACACCTGCTAATGCTGTTTTTCGTTATGTATTTGCCACAGCGCAGGACATAACGGACAACGTTTATGACTACTTGCCGGATGCTAGCGCGCATTATCCTTTCATTTACATTGGCGAAGATGAAAGTGATCATCAGTTCAATACTGATCGTGTGGAAGATGTAGAGCAAACTGTTCATCTTTGGGGCAAGCGTACTGATCGTAACCAGCTAGATTACTGGTTAGAAGCTTTGGCTGACAAGCTAAAACATCCACGCTTGGCTTTTGCTTATACCTTAAATCCGCTTGATCATGCACATTCAACGATACCAGACAATACAACAGGAGAACCGCTATTGCATCATGTGTTAGCGGTTCGTTTTCGTGTTATTGAAAATAAAGGAGAATAGATATGGACCAATTAATTTCAGGTAAGAATGTTTTAGTCTTTTTAAGACCATACAAAAACCGTGACGAAGAAGATGGCACCCGGATTCGTTTCCAATCAGAAGTTTCTCTATCAGAAGAAACAGACGTGGAAGGAACTGCTACCACTGACGGTATTTTCAATACTGTTTCGGATGGCGAAAGCACTATTGAGTTTAACTCACTTGCTTACATTTCCGACAAAGAAACAACCGAAAGTTGGCACCAACTGAAACGCTACCGTCGAAACCAAGAATATATGGAAGCTTGGATTGTGTATAATGTTGGCGAATACCAACGGGCAGAATACGCAACGGGCTACCTAAATTCTTTTGAATTATCCGCTGACGCAGAAGGACAGGTTGAATTGTCTTATTCATTTACTATTGATGGTAACCCAATTGAAGGTGTCGAAAGCTTGACCCAAGAGCAATTACAACTGGTCAACAGCGATCGCGAATATCGTTCTGTAGTCGGTAATGAGACCGATACTTCTGATGGTCAGAATGATGAAACAGACATCCCTACTATTCCAGGCCAATAAAGCATAGGAGGACAAGATGAAGGTTACCGTAAACAATAAAGATTACGATTTATACTTTGGCTTAGATTTCTTAGACGAAATTGAGCGTAAACACTCGCCGACCATGGAAGCAGAAGGCCAAGAATTTAAGATCGGAACTGGTGGACTCCCAATTTTAGAAGCTAAGATGAATCAATACAGCCAATCTGCTTTAGCTGATGTTTTGGTAGCAGGCACCACTACCGGCCCTAAAAAGTTGAACCGCCGTGAGATTGAAACGCACTTTAATAATTTATCTGATGATGAATTCTTTCAGTTTTATGATGATATTCTAGAAGAAATGGGAAAGAATTCAACCTTGAGACGAGCCGAAAAAGCACAACAAAGACTCAATCAAGCGAACAACCGCAGCGGAGCATAAAAGAGTTGAAGGCCATTCTCATGGCCCGTCATAATCTCTCTCCTGTGGAAGCTGGACGTACAACACTAAAGGAGTTTGAAGTATACGCGCTTAGTTATAGCTTAAAGATGCAAGAATGGCGCTATCGTGCTTCCTTCCTTGCGTGGCAAAATCAAGCCGTACAAGCGACCAAAGGAAAAGGCAAAAATGTCCGGCCGGCTTTCAAGAAGTTTGAAGATTTTTACAATTACTCTAAAGACTTTGAGCAGGTCTTTGACCCGCCAGAATCAACTGAACCAAAACAAACGGAAAGCTTGGCGGACTTGAATATGAAATTAAACGCGAAAGGAAGGGGGTAACCAATGGCCTTTGGAAATAGTTTTGATATCCAAGCTGTTTTAAGTGCTAAAACTGGCTCTTTTAATCAAGCCATGAAAGGTGCTTCTAATGCCATAAAAGGCCTAAAGAATGAAGCAAACAGTTTAACCAGTATTGGTAATGCTGTATCAAGCGTTGGGAAAGCCTTGACCACTGGCATTACGGTGCCAGTAGCTGGTGCAATTGGTGCCAGTGTAGCCTTGGGGTCCTCCTTCGAAGAACAGATGTCCACAGTTGGGGCTGTCACTAATGCTTCCGCTTCTGAAATGGAAGCTTTGGAAAATTCGGCTCGTCAGATGGGACAAACAACCCGTTATAGTGCAACTGAAGCAGCAGGCGCACAAGAAAACTTAGCACGTGCTGGTTTTAATACGAGTGAAATTATGGATGCTTTAGGATCTACCTTAGACCTTGCGACATCTGGGGCTATTTCACTGGATGAAGCTTCTGGCATTACTGCTCGGACTATTCGGGGGTTCGGTTTAGAAGCTTCTGATGCATCCCGTGTGGCGGATGTTCTTGCTAAAACTGCTGCTGATTCTAATACAACTGTTTCTGGCTTAGGCGAAACCTTTAAGTATGTTGCCCCCGTTGCTTCAAGTCTTGGTTTAAACTTTGAAGAAGTTGCTGCGGCTGCAGGTATTATGGGGGATGCTGGTATTGATGCAAGCCAAGCTGGAAATGTCTTACGGCGTGGATTAATTAACTTAGCAAACCCGACTTCTCAGCAAAAAGCTTTAATGGATGAATTAGGTCTTTCCTTCTTTGACGCAAATGGTCAAATGAAACCGATGAAAGAAATTGTGGGAGAGCTAGAAACTGGCCTAGCTGGCATGTCGGACGAACAGAAAACAGCTGCTTTAGCAACTTTATTCGGAGCGCAAGCTGTTACTGGTTGGACCGCATTGGTAAATGCTGGTTCTGATGCTTTAGGTGAATTTCAAAATGAACTTGAAAATTCTACTGGATTCGCGGAGGAATTTGCTCGTCAAGTAGAAGATAATCTAGCGGGGTCTTTTAGAGAGTTTAAATCATCCTTGGGTGAAGTTGCTCTAACCATATTTGATTTAATCAAAGGATCTTTAAGAAGTTTAATTGATAGTGCAACAGAAGCACTAGATGCTTTTCTTGACCTTGACGAAGGAACTCAAAAAAACATTGTCAAAATGGCCGGTTTAGCGGCTGCTATTGGGCCAGTTCTTTGGCTATTAGGGAAGCTTTTAATTGTTCTTCCACACTTATCCGCCGGCTTTGGCATCGTTAAAGGCGGAGTGATGAAATTAGCCGGAGCCTTTCAAGCCGGTGGCGTAATGAGTGGCTTGCTTACTAAAGCACTGGGGCTATTAAAAGCGGCATTCGCTTTCTTAACTAGTCCAGTTGGCATTGCTGTTGCTGCTATTGCTGTTTTTATTGGTGTCTTGATCTATCTTTACCATACAAATGAAACAGTAAGAGACTTTATTGATACTGCTTGGAACGCCATTAAAGACACTATCGGCAATGCAATTGAAGCAATTAGTAGTTTTATCCGCGATATTTGGGGAGCTGTTTCCGATTGGTACATGGAAAACCAGGAAACCATTCGCCAAGTAACTGAAACAGTGTGGAACGCTATTAAAGCAGTGTTCGAAGCGGTATGGACAGCTATTACCGCTATTTTCCAAGCCGCTTTAGCTGTTATTGTCCCGCTAGTTAAAGGCGCTTGGGAAGTTCTCAAGACTATCACTAGCGTTGTTTGGTCCAAGATCAAAGGAATTATTGAAATTGCCTTAACACTTGTCCTCGGTATCATTACCACTATTATGCACATTATCAATGGCGATTGGGAAGCGGCTTGGGAAACCATCAAAGAAACAGCCAAACGGATTTGGGAAATCATTAGAGAAAAAGCTAATGAAATCTTTGAAAAAATAGCTGATTTGATTAGTCGCGCTTGGGAATTTGTCAAAGAAAAAACATCTGAAATATGGAACGGCATTAAAGAATGGTTGTCCGAGAAATGGGAAAGCCTGAAGACCAAAGTTATCGAGGTCTTTACAGCTATCAAGGATAAAATAAATGAAGCGTGGACCAAGGTAAAAGAGAAGACATCTGAAATTTGGACTAACATTACTGAATGGCTATCTGATAAATGGAATAGCATAAAAACTAAAGTCCAGGAAATCTTTACAGCAATTAAAGAAAAAATTGTAGAAGTTTGGACTAATGTTAAAACAAAAACCAACGAGATTTGGACCAACATTAAAAACTGGTTGTCCGAAAAATGGGAAAGTATCAAGGCAAAAGTAACAGAAGTCTTTACTGCTATAAAAGATAAGATTAGCGAGATATGGACTAACGTTAAAGAGAAGACTTCAGAAGTCTGGAATAACATTAAAGATACCTTATCTAGCTTATGGGATAGCTTAAAATCAAAAGTCAGCGATGTTTTCACTGCTATGAAAGAAAAGATTGTCGAAATTTGGAATAATGTCAAATCCAAAACATCTGAAATTTGGACCAGCATTCAAAACTGGCTTTCGGATAAATGGGAAAGTATCAAAAATAAAGTATCAGACGTTTTCAACGCAATCAAAGAGAAAATTACAGAGATCTGGAATAACGTTAAAAGCAAAACATCTGAAGTTTGGAACAGTATTAAAAGCACCATTACTCAACTTGTTAATGCTATCAAGTCAACTATAACAAGTGTGTTTAATGCTATAAAATCTGTTATTACCAACATTTGGAATAATATTAAATCTATTACCTCACAAGTTTGGAATAATATTAAATCAACGATTAACCAGATTGTGAATAGTATTAAATCAACGATTACCCAAGTATTCAATTCCATTAAATCGACTGTTACAACGATTTGGAATAATATCAAATCCATCACTTCACAGGTCTGGAATAGCATTAAATCTACCATCACCTCTATCCTCAATCAGATTAAAAATACCTTTAGCAATATCTTCAACAGTTTCAAAGGGATTGTATCGAGAACCTTTAACCAAGTTAAATCAGCGGTATCAAACGGCATGCAAAACGCGCTTAGCGCCGTAAAAAGTTTCTTCGGCAGTTTTAAAGATGCTGGGAAAAATATTATTAAAAGTATAGCTGATGGTATTAAAGGCGCTGCTGGTTTAGTTGTCGATGGTATTAAAGGTGTCTTGAATAAAGCTCGTGATTTGCTCCCGTTCTCCCCTCCTAAAGACAAATCAAGTCCACTAGTGGGAATTGAGAAAAATGGTATTATCAGACAAATCACCAAAGGGATTACTCGTGATGAAGACAAACTAGCTTCCGCAACGTCTAGTGCATTAGATCGTGCGCAGGGCATAATAAACCACCGTCAATTAAACGCTGACCTAGGCTTACGCAACGCTGTGGACAATGCAAATGCTCAAGTTAATAGCCACATCAATCATGAGTTTTCAAACATTGAGTTAGACAAACAGCCTATGCAAGTGAACTTATCGATTGGTGGGCAGAACTTCACAGCTTTTGTCGACAATATTTCTCAAGAACAAGGACGTCAAACCGACCTGGAATTACAATTTTAAAGGAGGCCTAGCATGGACTACACCAGTTTAACCGATCGTTCAACTCAACCAGCGGGCCTATCTTCTGTAGCGCTTAGCCTCAACGGCCAAACCTTAGACCAAGTGATTGAAGGCTATCGAACTTTAAAAGTAAGCGGACGGGAAACGCTCAGTCAAGAGGTTCAGCCTGAAGAGGTTCCAACTGGTACGCTGGTGCTGAACAGCCGCTTACCAGCACGAGAAATAACGGTGACCTACAATTTAAAAGCTGACGATGGAGCCACTCTCCAGCAACGCTTTAAAAAACTAAGAAAGCACTTATCAGGCCGTTTAGTCATCAGCTTCCGCGATGAACCGAAGACATACTACCTTGGTCTGCTAAGCGAAATGGAAGCCCCGCCTGATCATACGAATGATAAAGTGGGAACATTTGTTTTATATTGTCCTGATCCTTACAAGTTTGGCCCAGTTCAAACCACCGACGGAGAAGTTACCATTGATACTTTTTATCCAACCCCGCCTGAACAAATCAAAGTTTCCGTGGCGAACACAACAAATAAATTAGAAGTAACCGATGGCAACTATACTATTACCGCCACAGGAACTTTTAACGGTGGCAATGATGCTATTTTTCGCTTTGATCGTGAGGCTATGACACTGACGGTAGCTGGCGAAGAAGCAACCTATATGATCGATTTAAATAGCGACTTTGAAAATTTTCAACTCACGCAAGGAAACACTGTTCGATGTCCACAAGGATCAGTTGAATTAAAAGTTAGAGAAAGGTGGCTATAAAGTATGGCAATTTACTTCTTTGATCACAATCAAGACTTGCTAAAAATTGTGCCAGATACAGCCACCTTTTCAGCCATTCAAACGCAAGAATTGCCGGATGATGGTGGCCTTTTAAAAGACACCCTAGAAGTTACGGTGCAAGGCAATAAACAACTCACAAACGCCCAATACATGGCCGTGAAGTCTTACCGCGGAAATGAACAGTCTTTTGATATGTATCAAATCGTCAGTGAAACAACCCCAGATTACACAATGAAATTTGTTGGGATTCAGCTGGCAGTGTATGAACTAGAAGGCCAAATCATCAAGGACTATCGTCCACGTGGAAGAAGTTTGAAAGAGGTGCTAGGCAACCTTCTCAAGAACACTGATTGGCAAGCTGGCTATGTAGATGATGGTTTACCAAGCGTTACTACACAGTTTTACTACACCAGTGTTAAGGAAGCCTTAAAGCATGTGCAAAATCTGACCGGCGTGGAGTTTGTGTTTAAAGTTGAAATATCCGGCCAATCCATCACGGACAAGTGGGTTGAGGCTTATCAAGAAATGGGGCAGAAAACTCAAAAACGCTACTCGTACGGGTCCAACGCCTTAACAGTAGTCCGAGAAACCCAACGCGATGAAATCTATACCGCTTTGATTGGACGCGGCAAAGGTGAACAGACATCAAGCGGGGAAGATAATGACGGTGGGCAAGCTGGCTATGGCCGTAAACTAACGTTTGCCGGTGTCGAATGGTCCACCGCAAACGGAGACCCGCTAGACAAACCAAGAGGCCAAATTTACTTAGAAGACCCAACCGCAACCGATCGATTTGGCATCCCGTATATCGAAGGAAGTAAAGCGCCCCGTATTGGGATCGTCGGTTTTGACGACGAGGAAGACCCTGAGCGCTTATTAGAACTCACTTACGAGCAACTAAAAGTGCAATCCCGTCCGAAAGTTCTCTTTAAAGCCACCGTGGCGAACATTGGCGCGACTGGTATTGGGGACACCGTTACCATCCACCGCCATGACTTAGATATTCACTATCAAACACGTGTTCGGAAAGTTGTGCGAGATAAATTAAACGATAATAAAACTCAAGTTGAGTTGGGGGACGTAGTTTATACTCCAAGTACAAAACGACAAGCCAATATTCGCAACATCGAACGAAACGTGTCCGACATTCAAGAAAGTCAAGCTAATCTATCCTATACCCTTCTATCAGCTGATGGCTTCAATAGCATTACTTATGGCAACGTTGAGCCTGAACGCAAGCGAACCGGGGACTTATGGTACCGTGATCACCCTTCTATACCAGGGGAAACTCAACTGCTGATATGGAATGGAGAAGCTTGGGAACTGCTGATTGATGAAGCCGCGATTAACCAAGGGCTAAAAGAAGCAGAACAAAAACTTCAAGCCTTTGAATACAAGTGGTCGCAACTTCAAAAGCGGAATGAAGAAGAATTAGACAATTTTGAAGACTACTTGGCAGGCATTCGGGAAGATATTGATGATCTTGCTGAAAGCGGCATTGACACCGACAAAATAGACAAGGCCATTCGCCAAGCTGGCTTCAATCAACGCCAAATTAATATTATTGAAAAAGAACTAGCGGAAACGTCAGACAGCGCAGAATTGGCGCTTGACATGATTGGAAGCGATGGTATTACTCGATACAGCCGAAACCGCGTGGAAGGCGACACCAGCGGCAGAATCGAGTTCCGTGGCGATCCAATCGAGGTTTATCACAATGGCCCAGGTTTTAAAGCCGGTCAGCTGTATACCATTAGTTTTGACGCCTATTGTGAGCCAATGGATAAAAACACTGTTGTCTTTAACTTGAACGCACCAGATTAGGGAGGCCGTGATGAAGCTTGAAAGAAGTCACCATTAAAATGATACCAACGCAAGACGAATTTCCCGAAGTGACGGACACCACGACAACGACCCCGCATAAGCTAGAAGTTTATCCAGACTATTACCAAACCGAAATTAGGAGCGATTGGTATCAAACGGAAAGGTTACCCGTCAAAGCCTTAGAGGAAATTAACCGCGTGGATGTCAGCTTAGCTTATCGAGAAATATTAGAAGATGATCCAAATAGTGACCGACTCTTTCAATTCTCAACTGATCCAGACCTTATATGGAAGGGGGAAATTTAGATGGTTGAAACGCTAAAAGGACGTGTCAAGCAAGTCACCAAAACCGAAGAAGAATGGTTGGCGAGTGATATTGTCTTACTGGAAGGCGAAATTGGCGTTGCCAGTGACACGCAAGTTATCAAGGTTGGCGATGGTCAGAAGAAATGGAAAGACCTGAAAAGCCATCAAGGGAAGCGAGGGCCGAAAGGCAAGCCGTTTGAGTATGAGGACTTTACACCCGCACAGCTAGCCGCCTTAAAAGGCCCGAAAGGTGACAAAGGCGAAAAGGGTGAACAAGGGGACTCCATTCAATGGGTCCGCCTTGACGACGAAGACCTCCACGTGAAGCTAGAAGGCCAGACTGAACAGAATTTAGGTCGTGTTAAAGGCGAACCGTTTACGTATGAAGATTTTACACCAGCCCAACTGGCTCAACTCCAAGGGCCTGAAGGGGATCGCGGGCCGAAAGGTGAGCGTGGTCCAAGAGGCCCCAAAGGCGAACCCTTTGAATATGACGACCTGACCGAAGAACAAAAAGTTGAAATTTCCAATGCTGGTATAGACCTATCCGAATATGTCAAAGAAGAAGACTTGGACGATTTTGCCACACAATCAGCTTTAGTGGAAGGATTCGCTAGCCTGGATAGTAAGCTTGACGACAAGGCTGATAAAGATCACAATCACAGCCTTTATGACGTGATAGGGTTGCCCAACCAGTTGGATAGTAAAGCTAGTAAGTCCGACTTGGCCAACATTGACATTGGGGCTAGCGCCAGTGACCTAGCACGATTAGAAGCGAAAGTGGATACAAAAGCAACCAAAGCAAGAGCCAATGATGATGGCGAAATTCAGTACTATAATTCAGAAGATTACATCTGGCAAACCGATGATTCGAGCGAACAAGTGGCGCTCAAAGACCACACGCACCCGATTTCAGATATCACCGGCTTACAAACTAGCTTAGACAATAAGGCTAACGTGGACGATATTGACGATTTAGGTATTGATTTAACCAGTTACGCCACAAAATCTGACTTGGCCGGCAAATCTGATAAAGGACACAGCCACAGCCTAAGTGATGTGGTTGGCTTAGAAAATGAATTAGACAAAAAAGTGAACGTCGTTCGTGTTGCAGACGATGGGCGAGTCATTTACCGGAGAAGCGATGAACCCGATGATGATTGGAACTTTTGGAACCATGAAAACAAGGTTGCTTTGAAAGACCACACACATGACATTAGCGATGTGAATGGTTTGACAGTTGAAATAGCGGACAAAGTCGACAGTGTCAAAGTTGATAGCGGCGGTGCGGTTCTCTATCACAGAGCAGGATCATGGTTTGGCAATCCAGATGGGAGTTTAGTTGCTCTTAAAGACCACACGCACAGTATTGCTGACATTTCGGGTTTACAAAACAAAATTGCTGAATTAGAACAAAAAATTAAAGCTTTAGAAAGTAACTCAGGCCAAACACCTCCGCCAGAACCTGCACCAACTGAACCCCATACGGCTGACTATACTACAACGATCCGATCTGAAACGCTCCCGTTAGGCAAAGTAATCTATTTAAATGACCCAGTTAAAGAGCCTAAAGATCAGATTGCCTCAATTGAAATCAATGGCGTATTTATTGACGGTAGTGAAATTGAAGAAATTAGAAACGATGGACGGGACATCGCATTTAAGCAACAGATTGGAACTCTAGGGCTACAGCAAACCAATATAGGTGATGAAGTTATCATCTACCTCAAAGATTAGAAAGGAGGCCACAAGGTGGAGGTTATCGTTGGTAACCAATCTGTTCCTGTTCGAGAAGGGCCAGATGGACGACTCCAAGCGACTTTTCGAGCCACGGAAGAGACGAATCGGGTCATCATCCCCAGTGACTGCATTGGCGCCCTTCACGTGGATGACATCCAGCTAGAAGAAGGCCTTAGAGCCACCCCCTACACAGAGCCGAAAGTGTTTGAAAATGATATTTCCGGTATCTTTAAAGACTTGCGAGATTTGAATTTAAAAATTGACGATACCGAGAATGGCTTACAAACACAAATTAAAATCAATCAATCTGGCTTAGAGCAACAGATTGAGGACACGCAAAAAGGTTTGACTAGTCGACTGATTGCCACGGCCGATATTTGGCAAAACCAATTGGAAGATACAGAACAGAACTTGCGTTCGGCTATGCAACAGACATCTGATAGCTTAATCACCCTCATCGAAGACACCGACGAAGAAAACTTTAGTCAAACCGTCCAACTGGTCAACGGTCTTCAGTCAACAGTCGAAGGGCAGTTGAGAAGCCAACAAACTCAGCTAGAGGGGCTTATTGCTTCCACCGTGGAGAGTGCCACCGGGGCTAACTCACTCATTTGGCAAACATTGGATAGCCACGGCGCTCAAATCACTAGCGCGCAAGGCGATATTAATAGTATAGAACAGCGCGCTGACTCGGCTCACTCCCGCATTTCAGACGTGGAAGGCAATCAATCGCAAATCACGCAAACCGTCGATGCTTTGGATAGTCGGATTAGCAACGTCAACGGCGATGTGTCCCGCTTAACCCAAACCGTTAACGGCTTAAGTTACGATGTCCACAACGCGAACGGAACCCTTAAAACTGAAATCCGAAACCTCGCTGGCCAAATTCAATCGAAAGTTAGTCGGGGTGAAATGGACTCTATCATCCGCAGTTCAGGCGATAGCATTTGGCTCGCAGTCGGCGATCGCGTGGAAAATGCGGCGCAAAACAGCAAGATGAACGGGGAAGACATTGTATCAGAAATTAACCTCTCCCCAAGTGGCGTTCGAATTAGCGGCGAAAACCTCCACGTGTCAGCTCAAACGGTTATTGAGGGTGGCATCATCACAAATGAAATGCTGGCCAACAATATTAGCGCTAATAAATTGACGTCTGGTGAAATTAACGCCAATCAAGTTAGAATTATCAACCTTGATGTCAATAGCTTGACCGGTGACAAGGGACGGTTCGTTCAACTCGGTATTCAAGGCTTGAACCGGAACATTGACTTAAATGGGCAAGGTCTTCACATTTACCGTAACGACGGATCACGGTCTAACCTTTTGTCTGAAAGAGGTATTGAGTTTTGGCGTGATGGTAACGATCACGGCCAAATGAGTACTTTACAATCAATCGATAATAACGGTATTTTTCAAGGGAAATATTCCGTTTCTTTGGCAGCTGAACATACAGCTTATGTTAGTTTAGCTTTTAGTCCACAAGGAAGCGACCAATTCTACCGAGCGCTAGGGGTAGATGGTCAAACAGGTCGTATTATAATGGATAATTTGTATCCCAATTCTGGCGATGAAATGGGATTTAAATTTACTCATACTTTGTCTGATGGTAGAAGAGGACCCACTATTAAAAATAGTTTATCTAACAACAATGACGGGCTTATGCTCACTGATCAAGGAGAAGTTGAGATCTTAGGGGACACCTTGTTATTCAAAACATGGCGCACTAGATCTTCTATAGACGGACAAAGAGGATTGGAACTCGTTGAAGGGGATGTAAGCGGATATAAAGGTTTATTTTTATGGCTTAATAACGCTAACCAAGCAGGTATATTCTTTGCTGATAATGGCTATGTCTTTGTTCGAAATACACAAGGATCATTTAATAGAGTGACTCCAGGCTTCAATTAAGGATGGTTAAAAGTGGAATTAAGAAAAATAGTTGATGTTAATAATTGCTTGAATAAATTGCTAGAGAAAAAGCTGAACCCACAAGTATCGTTCAAAATTATTCGAGCAAAGAAAGACTTAGAACCGTATGTACAAAGCGCGGTTGAATCCCTTCAGAAATATGCTAATGAAATCGATGACCAACCGCAGCAAACTCAAAAACAATTGATCAGCCAGGAAGAAAGTAAAATATTGGACGAAAAGGTAGACTATAGCTTTAAAAAACAATTAGTCCTGGATGACTTACCCGACATTGAAGGCTATGTCATCGAAGGAATTTTACCACTAGTGAAGGAGGAAACTCTCAATGAGTAATTTACAATATGCAAATCCAAACCACAGTCAAGAAGCCCAATTATATATTGACGGACGTCAGATAGCCCGCTTTTCAGCTAGCGTTAATGGAACTAACTTACCGACTTATAACGCTTGGCTAACGCCTGATGTAACCGAAGAAGATTATCAAAAATACCACGAAGAAATTCACGAAGCTTATGTGGAATTTGTCCAACGTCAAGGCGAAAATGAAAGTAAACTGATCGATCGAATTCAAGCCGGAAAATCAAAAGATGCAAAAAGCAATAATAAAGTAAACACAAATTATAAAACTTACTCTCAACCTAGAGGCGAAATTTTCCACGGTGTGGAATTTGGTAAAGATGACACCCCTTCAAAAGAACCTGACCGCCAAGACAAGACTGAAGAAGATGACTAATTCATTTCTGGAGGGAGACATTTGGAAATCGATATCGTGAGCATCGGCACCATTGCTGGCGCAGTTATTGCGATTGTGTCACTCGCAAAATTAGTTGTCGAACCCTTCCGTACAACAATGCGACGAAATGATGAAACCATGTGGACGTTAAAGAAGAGTATTGATGGTTTAGCGAGAGATATGCAAGAAAGTCGAAAAGAAACGGAAAACATGAAAAAAATCATTGACAATCATGAAGTTCGCATTGGCCGGAATGAAGACAATATTATTCGGCATGGTGAACGAATCGAAAAAAACAAAAACAAATTGGAAAATTGAAAGGAGGTGAAACGGTGCGATTAAGTGACCGAACCTATAAAATCCTGAAGTGGCTGATAGCGATCGTGCTACCAGCTTTTATTACGTTTTTAGGCGTTGTATTTGAAGCTGTTGGTATTGCCTATGGAGGAACCATATTAACAATTCTTGCAGCCTTTCAAACTTTCTTAGGCACCATCTTCAAGACTGGCGAGTATCGATACGACAAAGATAAGCAAGAAGAGCGAAAGGAAGATGTTGAATGGTAACCATTAGACAGGACCTTATTCCAAATAAAATTGCGAACAAAGTCATTTTAGGCACCAATAACCGTTGCGAATACATTACGATTCATGAAACAGCGAACACCAGCAACGGGGCTAACGCTGCGATGCATGCTAAATTGCAACGGAACGGGAACAACCGTAGCGCCTCTTGGCATTACCAAGTAGATGACAAAGAAGCCGTTCAATCCTTGCTGGATACAACTTCTGGCATGCATGCTGGAGACGGCGGCAATGGAACAGGAAACCTCCACAGTATTGGTGTGGAAACTTGCGTGAACGCAGATGGAAATTTTGAGAAAACCATTCAAAATTTGGTGGAATTAGTCCAAGAACTCCAAAAGCGGCATAATATTCCAAATGACAAAGTAGTTCAACACAATCATTGGTCTGGAAAAGATTGCCCACGTTTCTTGCGAAATGGTAACAAAGGAATTACTTGGCAGGACTTTAAAAATCGTTTAGCAGGCAAGTCAAGTGGATCCACCACTGTGGAAGAAGACGAGTCGACTGAAGAAAAAGTTTACCGAGTTCAAACTGGTGCTTTTAGAGATAAGAAAAATGCTGAAAAAGAATTGAAAAAAGCCAAAGAAAAATTGGGCGATGCATTCATTACGGAAGGCACTCAAGAAAAAACATCTGGCTTCCCTAAAGAAGTAGCCGGCGCGAAGCTGGTGAAGGAAGAAAATGCGTATTTCAAATCGAACGAAAAGATTAAAGTCAGAAACAAACCTTCTACAAGCGCCAAGCACACCGGCACCCTTCCTAAAGGCGAAAGCATCCACTATTTCGCCGTGTATGAAGGCAACGGATACAAATGGCTCAGATACCACACCGAGAACGGTGTACGCTACTTGCCTTACCGAGAAAGTGGTAAAGGAAACAAAGCGTGGGGAACCTTCCACGACGAACGACCATAAGAATAGGACCAAGGGCAGGGCTTACGAGCCTTGCCTATTTACATAGAAAAGGGGCGGTGTGATCCGCCCGCTTTACTTTAGCAAAAATAGTTTCGTGCTTAAGATTGTTCTTTTTTCTCAATTTTTTCAGCGTATTCCGTAAGAACGCTAGCCACCCTAAAGGTTAAATTTTCTATCTTACGTTCGCCGCTCACAACTCTAGACAAGATGGATTGATTAACGCCTGTTTCTTTTGAAATGTGATATTGACTGTTCTGTTCTAATAGTTTTTTGATCTTTTCAGAGTCAGCATGCATTTTATCTAGTCCTTATCTATATTGTGGTAAAAAAGCATCGTAATCAAAAAGCATATTAGTGTAAATATGAATGCATTCATGTCATCCCTCCTGCTATAATATATTATATCACTTATGGCATATAAATTCAATCGAAAATAATTCTAAAGCATAGGTTTTTTAACCTATGCTTATGTTAATATCGTTATAAAAATACATTTATGCACTCTTTATGCACTGCCTATAGTGTACCCCTTGTAAAGCCTGATATGACAACATTCTTCAAGCTAATTTAAATCTTATACGGTGCGCTAAAAAACCAGGAGGACTAATCATTAGTCCTCCTGGTTTTTCTTTTGGATAGCTTTGGGATGGGGCAAGTTAGACCGTGTTAAGAGACCCAGGTCTCTTCTGCACTATCTATAGCAATGTTAGAGTCCTCTACATTTTCAACTTGAGCCGTTTCTTCCCCTGAAAAGAGCTTTTCAACGGCTTCGGGGTTGGTAAAGTATACTGCAAGAAGGGCAAATAGGATGATGGCTAGGATGATAAGGACCCATTTTAGACATCCACCCTTCTTTTCCTTTACAACAAGTGTATTCCCGTCTTCATCATGGTATTCTTTGGTCATGGTCTTTCCTCCTAGTGTTTTAATGTTACTTAAAATAGATATCTACAATAGTTGTTTCTGTAAAAATTATACAAAATGAACCTAATTATGTAAATATTCGTTTTATACCATTCATTTATATGCATGCTTGCAATTTTTTTCTTGCTTGGATGGCATGAATTATTAACTTGTCAAACAAAAAATGAAAAAATATATCTTTAAAATGAGCCTTCCCCTTGACATTTAATGGTTTTATCTATATATTGTTATCAAAGCTAAATCAAAGAACTTTAAGAGAAGAGTAGTTTGTGGCATTGTTAGCAGAGATTCCCGTTTGGTGAGAAGGGAAAGCAGTAAAACAAATGAAGATGAGCTCTGGTAATCTAGTCGGTTCACGCTGGCTAGACGGCTGCGACCGTTATCTGGCTAGGCTTATAATTCCTTAGGGGGTTATGTGCTGAAGAGGCGGTTGGCTTAATCGTAACCGTGAAGTAGGGTGGTACCACGAAAGATACTCGTCCCTTTGTTGACTACTAGTAGTCAGCAAAGGGATGGGTATTTTTTTATACCCAGAATGATAATAGGGGGGATGAATGATTATGACAAGTTTACAGCAATTATTAGGGCAACTAAAAGACCTGAAGTGGGTCAACCTGAGTCATCCGGTTGATTCGACTATCCCACATTTTTCAGCTTTTAGTCCGATAGAAGTGACAACCCTTGCCACCATCGATGAAGATGGTTTTTGGGGCCAACAAGTCGAAATTGGGACTCAATACGGGACCCACGTGGATGCACCCAACCATTTCGCTAAAGGGACGCGTGAATTAGCTGCTTTAAGCTTAAAAGAACGTACCCTGCCACTCTATGTGATTCACAAGGAGGAAGCCGTCCGAGAAAATCCCGATTACACACTCGGGGTTGAGGATATCAAGGATTTTGAAAAAGTACACGGCAAGATCCCGGCCAAGTCTTTTGTCGCTTTGGCCACAGCCTGGTCAGATCGTTTTGACCAGCCGGAAAGCTTCTATAACCGTGATAGCGATGGGGTAGAGCACACACCGGGCTGGTCCATTGAGGCTTTACAATTCCTTCATGAGGAAAGAGATGTCACTGCCATCGGACATGAAACCTTAAACACAGACACTGGTCTTGCCGTTGCAGAAACTGGAGCCAATCCCGGGGAATTATATTGGCTCAAGCAAGATAAGTACCAAGTGGAAGTGATCAAGGGACTGGCTGACCTACCGGCTACAGGTGCCCTGATCCATATTGCTGTACCAAATATTGTTGGCTTGACTGGTTTTAATGCAGAAGTTTTTGCTATTTTGCCAGGTGAAGCTGACTAGTTGATAAGCAAGTCAATCAACTTGTAAGGGGGAATCAATGATGACCACATCGAACCGTTTTTTAACAGTCGGATCATTGCTCAGACCAGAAGAATTACTCAAATACAGGGATAAAATCCAAGTAGCCGAGGATATTTCCTATCCATTTTATGACTACTTTGATGGTTACAAGGAAGTGGAAGACCAGGCCGTTAAAGAAGTTGTAGCCAAGCAAGCGGAAGTCGGAATACCAGAATTGACAGACGGGGAATACCCCAGATCACTCTGGCATACAGACTTTGTTTGGGGCTTAAATGGGGCTCGCCGTTATATCACTGACCATGGATACTACTTCCGGGACAAAGACAATAAGGAGTCCAATTATGAAACCCGGCGCGATATTGGGACGACCTTTGACCAGGCCATTGATGGGAAAAACCATCCTTTCTTGGACCACTACCGCCGTCTACGCGAACTTGCACCAGATGGGGCTGACTTGAAGCTCAGTATTCCTTCTCCTTCTCATATTTATGGCGAGAATATCGTTTTTGACCAACTACAGGGTAGCTATTATGAAGGGAAGGAAGAGGAATTTCGCAAGGATTTGGCCCAAGCTTATAAAGACTTCTTAGATGACTACAAGGCAATTGGTGGCAAGACCATTCAACTGGATGACTGCCTTTGGGAGCTCTTTGCTGAACAAGACCACCCATTTATTAAAAACAAGGATAATTTTGAAGTCCGACCAGAAGACTTTATTGACCTCAACAATGAAATTATTGACTATGGCCATGATTTAGGCCTAAAAGTATATACCCATAACTGCCGGGGCAATTACGCTTCGAGAAGTTTTTCGGATGGGACTTATGAGTCTATCTCTGATACATTCTTAAAAAATCTCCGTTATGACCGCTTTTTCTTAGAATGGGACGATGAAGACCGGGTTGGTAGCTTGACTGCCTTAGAAGCTTTCAGTGACCGACCTGATACCGAGGTGGTCCTAGGCCTTCTCTCTAGTAAGACCGACCATTTGGATGACGAAGACCGGGCCTTGTCGATCCTTGAGGAAGCTAGCAAGTATGTGGACAAGGATAAGCTCTACCTGTCCCACCAGTGTGGCTTTGCCTCGACCGATATCGGGAATGAGTTAACCATCGACCAACAATGGGCTAAAATCAAGCAAGGACAAGAAATTGCCCATAAATTCTGGGGGAATAACTTAGTTTAGTCCCAAAGCAAGTAAAAACCTGCCTAGCAATTTTGTAGGGTGAACTTGCCAAGCAGGTTTTCATTTAAATTTTTCAATCGATTAGATTTTATAGCAAAATAAAGATTGCTAGCATCTAAAACATATTTTTCCTCCTGTTTTGTGCTAGGGATAGGGAGGGGAACTAGGACTTCCTCTCCCTCTTAAAGGACGGTGACACAAGTGATCGTCCTTTTTTGTGTTGGCTCGAGCATAGACTTGACCTCAAGCCTGAAGTTTATCCCTTTTTTCCTGAATAATAGCTTCAAGCTTGTCCAGGATTTCCTGGTCGCAGTGGCGGTCTAAGTAGTGGTTTAGAAAATTATCAATATGTATTTTTTGAAAGGCGTCTAAGATAAACTTTTCCCGGTCCATAAGGGGAAGGAACTTCCGGGTAAGGGACTTGGCAGAATAAAAGACTTCTTCGACTTTGATATAGTGCTTGTCTAGTAATTTTTTTAAAATCGGGGCAACCGTATTCTTGCTAATGCCACTGGTGTCGGCAATTTCATTAACGGATAAGGGCTTGCCTTCGTCCCAGAGTGTTTCTAAGATATCAACTTCTCGTTTAGTGTATTTTTTGTTCAGCATAATGGCTGGGTCCCCCCTCAAATATACCTCATTATATTAAATTCCGGTAAAAAACACAAGAAATATCCCATTCCAAATTAATCCTTGGCGGTGGATTGGGCACTCCAACTAGCCAGCAAACTAGCAGGAAGCCCCGTTTAAAACTGGATTGTAAAAGCAGTGTTAAGTTTGCCCCTGACCAGTTCTTAGCAAATGACAGGGGGCTTACAGCATGCTATAGTGTGGGTAAGAAAGCAAGAACCTGGTAAGGAAGGTGGTTACAAGTGATTGGGTTACATCATAGCGCCAACAATAGGATAACCTCACTTCTTTAAAGGCCAGGATAGCAAGTACAAGGGTGGCCTTGTGCTTTTTTGCTTTATTTAGCTAAGGTGGTGAGCGAATGGTAGTTGACCGAGTAGTGAGCGTTTGTGAGCTTATCCAATAGAAAGGATGCGTGATCCATATGTATCTACGTGACTAATCACACGGTAAAAAAGGATTTTAACACCACAGAATTAAATGAAATCAACTACGACTTTCTGGTCTGAAGCCAGATGAGTAATAAATATAATTAATAAGTAAATGCGCTAAAAAATTGATACCGCAAGCATTATAGGGTAACATAAAGCTAACAAGTATTAATTTATTAAATTGCGGAGGTTATGATTTATGAAAAATCCAATGGACAAAAATGGATTAGGCAAGCCGGAAGCAAGCCGGAATCAACGAGTCGGTAAAAATCCAAGCTTGCAAAATGCGGCTGGAATTCCAGTCACCAGTAACCACAACTCCATGACAGCAGGTAAGCGGGGTGCAGGTGTCTTAAATGACCACTGGTTGCTCGAAAAACATGCCCACTTTAACCGTGAAGTTATTCCGGAACGCCGGATGCACGCGAAAGGTTCTGGAGCTTATGGAACTTTCACCGTAACAAATGATATTACTAAGTACACCAAAGCAAAAATCTTCTCTGAAGTTGGTAAAAAAACTGAAATGTTCCAACGTTTCTCCACTGTAGCCGGGGAACGTGGTGCGGCAGATGCTGAACGGGACATTCGTGGTTTCGCCCTTAAATTCTACACTGAAGAAGGGAACTGGGACTTAGTGGGGAACAACACTCCTGTTTTTTTCATCCGCGACCCTAAACACTTTATCGAATTAAACCGGGCTGTTAAGCGGGACCCTCGGACTAACTTGCGGTCGCCTAACAACAACTGGGACTTCTGGACCCGCTTGCCTGAATCCCTTCACCAAGTCACTATTACCATGAGTGACCGGGGAATCCCTTCCTCTTACCGCCATATGCATGGCTTTTCTTCCCATACTTACAGCTTAATTAATGAAGATAATGAGCGGGTTTGGGTTAAATTCCACTTCCGTTCCCAACAAGGGATCCAAAACTTAACAGACCAAGAAGCTGAAACTGTTGTAGGGATGGACCGGGAATCCCACCAGGTCGACTTGTACAATGCCATTGAACAAGGCAAGTATCCAAAATGGAAAATGTACATCCAGGTCATGACTGAAGAAGAAGCCAAAAACCTACCTTACAACCCATTTGACTTAACCAAGTCTTGGTACAAGAAAGACTTCCCATTGATTGAAGTTGGGGAATACGAATTAAACCGTAACCCAGAAAACTACTTTGCGGAAGTTGAGCAATCCGCCTTCTCCCCAGCCAACCAAGTACCAGGAATTGGTATTTCGCCTGACCGTATGTTGATGACCCGGGTCTTTGCTTATGGCGATGCGGCTCGCTACCGTCTGGGTGTCAACCACAACCAAATCCCTGTCAACCAGCCGAAAGGTGTTAAAGACTTCCACACCCAACACCGGGACGGTCAAGGCCGGGTAGACGGCAATGGTGGTTCTGAAATCCACAATGGAGTGAACTCCTATGGTAACTGGGTCGACCACCCCGAAAACGCTGAACCCCCATTCCCAGGTGGCGAGGTAGACTACCACGAATTCCGTGAAGATGATGACGACTACTACACCCAACCTGGTATCCTCTTCAACCGCATGACTGAAGACCAACAACAGGTCTTGTTTGAAAACACTGCCCGTAACATGGGTGACTCAACCCTCCAAATTAAACACCGTCACATCCGTCACTGCTACTTTGCTGACCCTAAATATGGTGAAGGTGTCGCTGAAGCCCTGGGAATTGACATTGATGATGTGGACTTGGAACGTTGGCCAGAGGATACAGAAGAGAACCTAGCCAAATCCAACGACCGGGACTTTGAAGATAAAAACGTGCCGACTGAACCGGCTGACCCTGAATCGGCTAAAGATTTGCCGGAAGAAGGCCGGGACACCAACTATGACGAAATCACTTCAGTTATCGATGCTGACGATGACCCATACTTCCTCTAATCGTCAACTCGACTCAGTTAAGCAAGCACCTAAAGGCAGCTGCCTTTAGGTGCTTTTTTAGTTTGCAAGTTATATTAAAAACTTTCCAAAAAGGCAAATACTTGCTATAATGAATTAAGGTCAAATATAGTCAAAATTTCAGAAATAAAGGAGGGAACCTTCGTTTAACTTGAATTGTCGGGTCATTTTTTGTATGATTCCAACAATTACCTTAAATGAAAGAAGAAAATGGGATACCAAAATATGTCAGATATTATCGAAGCCTATTTGAAACAAGTACTCAGTAACAAAGAAGAAGTCGAAATTAAGCGTAGTGAAATTGCTAACCGGTTTGATTGTGTTCCCTCACAGATCAACTATGTGATCAACACCCGCTTTACCGTCCAGCAGGGCTACCTGGTGGAAAGCAAACGGGGCGGGGGAGGTTTTATCCGGATTTCTAAGGTTAAAATCTTGGAAGAAGCGGATGTTATTGATAAGATGATAGCCATCATCGGAAAGACAATCAGTGAACGTGATGCTGTTTCGATTGTCAAAAAACTATTAGAAGAGCAGATTGTGAGTCGCCGGGAAGCCAAGTTGATGTTGGTCGCTATGGAGAAAACGCTTTACACTGGTGACTTGGCCGTTGATGAACTACTCAGGGCCAATATTTTAAAATCCATGCTAAAAGAATTACGATATGAAAAAACTAATCATTGACGAACGGAGGAGAATGATTAGATGGAAGAACTATTCACGGACAAGGCCAAAGAGGTCTTACTCATAGCCCAAAAAGAAGCCAAATCCTATAACCACTATTCCATTGGGTCAGAGCACTTGTTGCTCGGCTTGATTGAGGAAGAAGAAGGAATAGCAGGCAAGGTTTTACGGGAATTAGATTTAACCACCCAAGATGTAAGAGATGAATTGGAACGCTTTGTCACCTTTGCCCAAGACTCTAAACTGCCCTCCAATGCCATCCTACCTTATTCCTACAAGGCTAGAAAGGTTGTCCAGTATGCAGCGGATGAAGCCCGGAAAATGCAGCGCAAAAAAGTAGGGACAGAACACCTCCTACTTGGCTTGCTCAGAGATGATAAATTACTGTCTGCAAAATTACTAGAGAACCTAGCTGTAGACTTGTCTTCTGTCCGGCAATTGGTCTTAGAAAAATTTGGCATCAGCGACCAGGCTAGCCGTCAGGGACAAAGACGGACCCGGAGCCGTAAGCAAGGTATGGGAGGACACCCGGCCAACAGTCAGGAAGCAGGAGGAACGCCAACCCTGGATGCCCTAGCCCGAGACTTGACAGCCATGGCTGCTAAGAAGGACCTAGACCCTATTGTGGGCCGGGACTTGGAAATTAGACGGATTACCCAGGTCTTAAGCCGGCGTACCAAAAACAACCCGGTCCTGGTTGGCGAAGCTGGGGTTGGGAAAACAGCTATTGCAGAAGGTCTAGCTCAAAAAATTGTCAACAAGGAAGTCCCGCCTGTCTTGCAAAATAAAAGACTGATGACCTTAGATATGGGGTCTTTGGTTGCCGGTACCAAATACCGGGGTGAATTTGAAGACCGGATGAAGAAAATCATTAATGAAATTTATAATGACGGCAATGTCATCTTATTTATTGACGAACTCCACACCTTGATCGGGGCTGGAAGTGCTGAAGGGGCCATTGATGCTTCCAACTTAATCAAACCAGCCTTGGCCCGTGGGGAACTCCAAACCATTGGGGCAACTACTTTGGATGAATACCAAAAACACATCGAAAAAGATCCAGCCCTCGAGCGGCGTTTTGCTTCAGTCTTGGTCAAGCAACCGAGCGAGGCTGAAACAGTGGAAATTTTAAATGGCTTGAAAGACCGGTATGAAGACCACCATGGCGTGGAGATTAGCCAAGAAGCGGTTGAACAAGCTGTTAAGTTGTCCATCCGCTATATTACAGACCGGCAGTTGCCAGACAAGGCCATTGACTTGATCGACGAGGCTTCAGCCAAGGTTAGATTAGACCAAACAGACGGCCAGTCTAACTTGAATGAAGCAACTGAGAAGCTCAATGACCTCTACAAGGAAAAAGACCGTCTAATCCAGAACCAAGAGTTTGAAGAGGCGGCTAAAATCCGCAAACAGGAAATGACGCAACAAAACAAGGTCCAAAAGCTTTACAAGGAAAAACAAGACCAAGGCCAAGCTGACCGGCCTAAGGTTAAAGGCGAGGATATAGCTGATGTTGTCGCCCAATGGACTGGCATTCCGGTCAAAGAAATGAAGAAAGAAGAAAGCCAGCGCCTACTCCAACTTGAAGACAACCTCCATGAACGGGTGGTAGGTCAAGAAGAGGCAGTCAAGGCTGTTTCCAAAGCCATCCGCCGTGCCCGGTCTGGTTTAAAAGACCCTAACCGTCCTATTGGATCCTTTATCTTCCTAGGGCCTACCGGGGTTGGCAAGACCGAATTAGCTAAAACCGTGGCGGCTACCCTGTTTGGGTCAGAAGATGACTTGATCCGGATTGACATGTCTGAATTTATGGAAAAACACTCCACCAGCCGTCTAGCAGGTTCCCCTCCAGGCTATGTTGGCTATGATGAAGGGGGCCAATTGACAGAAAAAATCCGTAACAACCCTTATTCGGTAGTCCTCTTTGATGAGGTTGAAAAGGCCCACCCAGATGTCTTCAATATGTTGCTCCAAGTCTTAGATGATGGTCAGCTAACAGATGGTAAAGGGCGCCAGGTTGATTTCAAAAACACCGTCTTAATTATGACCACCAATATTGGGGCTACCAGCTTACGGGACGACAAGGAAGTCGGTTTTGGTAAACAGGACTTGAAATTTGACTATGACACCATGCGCAAACG
The DNA here is from genome assembly GCF_000315445.1 of Alloiococcus otitis ATCC 51267. GTDB lineage: Bacteria > Bacillota > Bacilli > Lactobacillales > Carnobacteriaceae_A > Alloiococcus > Alloiococcus otitis. The sequence continues at coordinate 169,135 of NZ_JH992959.1, read as the reverse complement.
GATGTTGGATGAGCTCAAAGATTACTTCCGACCTGAATTTATCAACCGCCTGGACGAAACCATTGTCTTCCACACCTTAGACAAAGACCACTTGCATGACATTGTCCGCTTGCTAGCCCAAGACTTAATCAAGCGTTTGGCTGACTTAGCCATTGACCTCAAGATTACCCCAGCCGCCATTGATGTTATTGCGGATAAGGGTTACGACCCGGAATATGGTGCGAGACCTCTTAAGCGGGCCCTCCAAACCCAAATTGAAGACCGGCTCAGTGATGCCTTGCTCAGCGGTGAAATAATTGCCGGAGACAAGGTAACCATTGGAGCTAGCAAGGGGACTATTACCTTGAAGGTAAGAGAACGCAGTCAAGAAGCCGAAACCAGTAAGGCTTAAAGGGAATGGGATGCGCCGACTCCCCATTTATGTTAAAATAACCTTAATAGATAAAAAAGGACTGATTCATATGTCAAAATTAGAGGATAACAAAGGAATCTTAATTGGTTTAGGAGCAGCTGCAGCAGTCGGCCTAGGCGTATTTGCTATCTTCTTGTCTTCTGAAGAAGTTCAAGAAAAATCAAAAGCCCTTGTCAACCGGCAACGGGCCAAATACCTTGTCCGGACTAAATTAGACGGGAACGATAAAGTCTTGAAGGCTGTTGACAAGTTGGATGACTCTAGTGTCAATAACCTCCTGTCAACCTTTGACAGTGTGAATGACCTAGAAGACCAATTAGAGGACAAAGTCAGTGATGCTGTTAACTTCCTAAAAAAGGCAGTTAAGTAAAGCCAAGAAGAACATCGTCAAACAGGCAGAGGTAGCCGTGCCTTTGCCTGTTTTATTTATGTAAAGTTTTGCTTTTTTAGGGGGGAATTTACCTTTAAGGTCTTTTTTATGCTAATATAAGGACAAGTTGAAGAAAGGGGTATCATGATCGATAATGGAATACTTTAGCTTTAATGATGGCAACCGCTATCCAGCTTTGGCCTTGGGAACGGTTTGGATCCAAGGGAAAGAGGGTCTAGGGACTATCCAAAAGGCCTTGGACCTTGGCTACCGGGCCTTTGACACTTCTACGAATTATTACAACGAAGGCATGCTGGGCCAGGCCATCCGCCAATCACCCTTGGCTCGGGAAGAGATTTTTATCTCAGCCAAGCTACCCGGGGCTGCCCACCAGTATGACAAGGCCATTAAATACCTTGAAGAATCCCTCTTCCGCATGGGCTTGGACTACTTTGACAAGTATTTAATCCACTGGCCCCTCCCCATGCAAGATTTGTATGTGGAAGCCTGGCAGGCCTTAATTGATGCCCAAAAAGATGGTTTAATCAAGTCCATTGGAGTCTCTAACTTCCAGCCTGACCACCTGGACAAACTTATCAAAGAGACTGGGGTGACCCCGGCTAGCAATCAAATTGAACGCCATCCCTACTTTAATAACTTAGAAGTTGTCCAAGCCAACCAGGACCGAGGCATTGTGACGGAGGCCTGGTCTCCTTTTGGCCGGGGGGTCTTAAATGATGTCTTAAACAATCAAAGGGTCAAAGACCTGGCCCGTAAGTATGACAAGCAAGCCGCCCAGGTGATTTTAAACTGGAACTACCAGGCTGGCATCTTGTCCAACCCCCGGGCTGACCGAGAGGACCACCTTCGGGCCAACTTGGCTTCTTTTGACTTCAAATTGGACCCTGATGATATCAAGGCCCTCAATAATTTAGACCAAGGCGAGGCCGGCCGGGTGGAAAACCAGCACCCAGATATTTACGAAGAATATGTCTAAGTCATGTAAGAATAGCCAGTAGAAATAGGATGGATTGAAATGATGGAAGATTCGACCAAATGGATGCAAGAAGCCCTCAAGGAAGCTAGTCTTGCAAAAGACAAGGGGGAAGTTCCCATCGGTGCTGTGGTAGTCAAAGATGGCACAGTTCTCGGCCGGGGCCACAATCAAAAGGAAGGGTTTCAAGATGCCACCCTCCATGCTGAGTTGCTAGCTATCCGCCAGGCCAACCAAACTTTAGGCAATTGGCGGCTGGAAGACTGTGACCTCTATGTCACCTTAGAGCCCTGCCCCATGTGCTCTGGGGCCATTGTCCAGTCCCGGATCCGCCGGGTTTATTATGGCCCTCATGACCTCAAGAGTGGGGCGGCGGGGAGCTTGATGAATTTATTGCAAGATGACCGACTCAACCACCAAACAGAGGTGATTCCAGGCCTCCTCCAAGAAGACTGCCAAGACCTCCTGCAAAGTTTCTTTAAAGACTTAAGGGCCCGTAAGAAAAAAGAAAAGCAAGACCGTCAGCAAGAATAGCTGTCCTGGAAGGAGGTTTTGCATTAAGCGACTAAAAATTTCAACAAGTAACGGAGGACACAGCATGTTAGAAGTGAAGGATTTAAGGAAAACTTTCGGGGAAGTGGTGGCAGTAGACCAGCTGTCTTTTACCATCAAAGAAGGCGAGATCATGGGCTTAATTGGCCAAAACGGGTCAGGGAAGACCACCAGTTTTCGCTTGATTTTGGACTTGTTCATACCCGACAAGGGGTCGGTGAAGTGGAAGGGGAAGGCCATTGACAAGTCGATCCACAACCATATTGGCTACCTACCTGAAGAGAGGGGACTCTACCCCAAGCGGACCATTGAAGACCAGGTTTACTACTTTGCCAGGTTAAAAGGGAAGAAGAAAAAAGAAATTGAACCCCTGATTGACCGCTGGATGGACCGGTTTGAAGTCAAGGGCAAGCGGACAGACAAGGTGAAGGAGTTGTCTAAGGGTAACCAGCAAAAAGTTCAATTGATGACCACCCTGATCCATGAGCCCGACCTGATTATCTTAGATGAGCCCTTTTCTGGCCTAGACCCTGTGAATGCTGGTCTATTAGAAGACAGCATTAAGGAGGCAGCTGACCGTGGGGCCTGTATTATCTTCTCCAGCCACAATATGAACAATGTGGAGCAACTTTGCGACTCTGCGGTCATGCTTAAAGATGGTAGACGTGTTTTGGGTGGGAGCTTGGATTCCATCCGGCAAAAATTTGGTCGGACCAAGGTTTACCTGGAAGCACCGGTTACCAGCCAGGCCCTCAGTGACCTAGCAGGGGTTAGCCGGGTCCTAGACTTAAAAGGGGACAAGAAGTTGGTCTACCTGACTGACCCAGAAGCAGGCAAGGCCGTCTTTGACCTGGCTACGGCTGGTGGCTACATTTACCAGTTTAGCCAGCAGCCCCCAAGTTTGGAAGAGATCTTTAAGGGAATGGTAGGTGGCAAGTCATGAACAAAATACTAATCGTTGCTTGGCAGTCGCTGTTAAAGAATTTAAAATCTTGGTCTTTTTATATTATGGTTTTCATGCCGATTGTCTTTCCCCTGATTATTGGTCTGATTTCTTACTTTATATCGAGTTCGACTGATTCGGGTACGGGGGCAGAAAATGTGGACACCATAGCCCTGGTCACTAGCCCAGGTGACCTCTTAGGGGATGAGACCTGGGAAGGCCAAGAAGAGGCCTCCCTAAAGCTTACCCAAGATTATCCCGACCTAGACCAGGCCAAGCAAGCCTATCAAGATGGCGAGATAGACGGCATCTTAGAAATCAGCGGGCAAAGGGACCAGGTTGAAGCCACCCTCTACCATGAGGGCAACTTGTCTTATGCCCTCCCCTACCTTGAAGGTCAATTGAGTCAAAGTCAGGCCCAGGCAAGGGCAGCCGAGCTGGCCATTTCTCAAGAAGATTTGACTGCCTTGACACAAGGGGTTGACATAGGAGATAACCAGTATTTCCTAGCTGAAGATGACACTGCTCCTGCGCTATTCAGCGCTTCAGAGCTGCAAATGGTCTTGGCCGTCTTGGTCAACCTAGTGACCTTCTTTTTCATTCTCTTTTATAGTGGTATGATCTGTGAAGAGATCGCCAATGAAAAAGGGTCCCGGGTCATGGAAGTTATCCTCTCCAGTATCACCGCAAGCCAACACTTTTTTGGCAAGCTTTTGGGCGTAGCCTTTACCCTCCTTGTCCACCTGGCCATCTACTTCCTTTTAGCCCTAGTAGGCTTCTTTTTCCTCCGCCAGAACGAAGTGTTAGACATCATCTTGCAATTTATTGGCCAGTCCCTGGCAAGTGTTCAAGGTGTGCTAGCCTTGTCAGTCCTCTTCGTCGTTTTAGGGGTCTTGTCTTATACTGTTATTTCGGCCTTCCTTGGGTCCTTGGTTACCAAGACAGAGGATGCCAACAAGGTTATGGTTCCCCTTGTCTTCCTAGCCCTCTTTGGTTTTTACTTGGGCTTCTTCATCCAAAGTGGGGTCTTGGAAGATGGGCTTTTGGTCAATGTCCTCTCCCACCTGCCCTTCCTCATGCCTCACATTATGCCCTTCCGCATGGCCATGGGGACGGTAGGGGGCTTGGAGCTAGCCTTGTCAATCGGGGGCAATATGGTCTTCCTCATCCTCCTTACCTGGCTATCTTTAGTCTTTTACCGTAGCAATGTCTTGGTTTACTCTTCTGAAAACTTTATCCAACAAATCAAGCGGTCCTGGTCCTTGATGCGGAGCAACCGCAAGGCTAAAAATAGTTAAAAAACACTAGAAGCTATTTTGTCTGTTGGATTTGCCCCCTCCAAGATGATTTGTTAAATAAAAACCAGGCTCCTCCTAAAGAGATAGGTGGGGCCTGGTTTTTTAGGGAAACTTCCCTAGGCCAGTAAAAAACCTTCCTTGATTGATTTAACCAAGGAAGGAAATGGTTGTTGCCTTAAATAAAAATTAAGAAGAGGGAATAAGCTGCAGTTCCCATTAAGAAAAGTGGGAAGTTGCTTCCCTTGCATTCAGGTAGTTCATCTTTGATAGCGTTGAGGATAATTCCGCCTGCTACAAAGGCTTCTAATAGGGCGATAAAGATGTGATTGATGTGGAAGGCAAAGCCAATGGTCCAACCAAGTAAAACAGTGAAGGTGATAATCCCACGGCCGAACTTGTCATAGAGCTGGGTGAAGTGGTGGCGTAAAACCCAATCGTTAGTAAACAAGTGCAAGCCAATAATTAGGAGGTAGATCAAGGCAGTGGCGGTGGATTCAAAACTTTGGTCTGCTAGGAGGATACCGATGATAATATTGTAGATAGCATAGGGTGTCATGTGGGCCCAAAAGACACGTTGGTGGGCTTCTTCAAAACTAGCATCAGACATGTCCTGGTTGTTAATACGTCTGATAGTCATGGTTAAACGACTAGACTCCATGGCCACTTCCAAGAAGTAAAAAACAATTAAGCCAAGTAAGATGGTGGCAAATAAAAGTTGGAAGGCACCAGTAGCCGATAGGTTGTAGGCAGTCGAAATATCGGCTTGGTAGTGGATTAAGCTTGGCAAAAGGTGGAAGAAGACATAGGCAATGGAAACCCCACCGACAAGAGAGGAAAATTTAGCAATCAAAGAATGTTTATTTAAATGGAAAAATTTCGAAAAATAGTGAATAAATGTAAAACCAACAACTACAATAGCGTTAGTATAGTGCATTCCGATACCTTCTTTCTTATCACTGACGAGACCGATTATACGCCCTTATTTTGTGAAGTCAACACAAATTCACGTAAATTTTCAAGTAAGTGTTTTCAGCTAATCGCCTTGCTATAAAGCTTACATTAAGCCATTTTCAAGCCGTCCCTTATTTAAATATGAAATATTTCACAATCACAAGGATAGGCCTTGTCGTAACTGGCACCAGCCAGGACAAGCCAAGTTAGCCGACCAAGTAAAAAGAAAATACCAGAATTTATTTGGAATTATTTGCGAATTTTCCTAGTCTTTTTTTCGGGGCTATGTTACTATGTAGTTAGCGCAGGACAATAGCGGACATATGAACCGTGTCAGGTCTGGAAAGAAGCAGCACTAAGTATTGCTCCGTTATGTGTCATGCGTACATATTACATAGTGCTTTTAAAGCAATTATTTATATTCATAGTGTAGAGAGTCAGTGGGAAGTGGACCTGCTGGCTCTTTACTTTATCCAATATTTGGTCAATCTTGGGCACAGATTTTCTTGTGGCTCAGGCTATAATTAAGAAAGAATTTCTTATATAATAAAGTGACGATGTTTTAGGAGGGGAGAGCTATGACCCACCAGGCCTTATACCGGGTATGGCGGCCACAAAGCTTTGCAGATGTATCCGGCCAACATGTGGTCACCAAGACCCTAAAGAATGCCATAAAAAATGATAATACCAGTCATGCCTACCTATTTACTGGACCCCGGGGGACGGGCAAGACCAGTGTGGCAAAAATATTTGCCAAGGCAATTAACTGCCCCTACTCGGATGACGGGGAGCCTTGCAATGAATGCCAGATTTGCCAGGAGATCACCCAGGGTAGTCTAGGCGATGTCATCGAAATCGATGCGGCCAGCAATAATGGGGTGGAAGAGATTCGCGATATTAGAGAAAAGGCCAATTATGCCCCAACTTCGGCCGTTTACAAGGTCTATATTATCGATGAGGTCCACATGTTATCCTCTGGGGCCTTTAATGCCCTCTTGAAAACTCTGGAAGAGCCACCAGCCAATGTAGTCTTTATCTTAGCAACGACCGAACCCCACAAAATTCCCGCTACCATTATCTCCCGGACCCAACGTTTTGATTTTAAGCGGATTGACAACCAGGACATTATTGACCGCTTAATTTATATCTTAGAAGCAGACCAGGTGGCCTACAGCAAAGAAGCCGTCCTAAACCTAGCTAATGCAGCTGAAGGTGGGATGAGGGATGCCTTAAGCATGCTGGACCAGGCCTTAAGCTTTATGACAGATGAGTTAACGGAAGAAGTCGCCCTCCAGATTACGGGGAGCATTACCCAGTCCCTCTTGCTTGAATACTTGCAGGTTATTAGCCAAGGCCAGACGGAAGAAGGACTCAAGCTCTTGCAAGAAGTTTTAGGGGAAGGCAAGGACCCTAGCCGGTTTGTGGAAGACGCTATTATGATAACCCGGGACCTCTTGCTTTACCAAACCAGCCAAGGCGATAATTTTGTTCCTAAATTGGCTCGGTTAGACGACCAGTTTAAAGACCTGGCAAGAGACTTGGACAAGGAGATGGCCTACCATATTATTGATGTCCTTAACCAAACCCAGGATGACCTCCGTTTAAGTAACCACGGTGAAGTTTATTTGGAAATAGCTACTGTCAAGCTCAGCCAGCCTTCATCCGCCGTCCAGACCATCCAGGCCAGTCAAGTCAATATGGTGGACCAGGACAATAAAGAAGAGATTGTCCAACTTAAAGACCAGGTTAAGTCCCTCCAGCAAAGTATTCAAAACTTACAAGCAGGAGCCAAACAAGGTCCTAAGCAAAGAGCCAAGTCAAAAGCTGGCTCCAAGCAATCTGGCCCTGGTAAGTCTAGACCCCACCGCCACCAGCAAGGCTTCAAGGTTAACCGGAAAGCCGTTTACTCTATCCTGGACCAGGCGACTCGTAAGGATTTGGACGACCTCCAAGACCTCTGGCCAGACTTGATCAATGTACTGACCATTAGTCAAAAGGCTATCTTGAACAATTCCAAACCAGTTGCTGCTAGTCCAGAGGGTTTGGTGGTGACCTTTGAATATGATATTCTATGTGAGAGAGCAGAGTCTGATGAGACCTTGCAAACGGCTATCGGCAATTACATCGAAAAAATTATCGGCCGCCGTCCAAGACTGGTCTGTGTGCCTGAAGATAAGTGGCCGACTATCCGCCGAGATTTTATCAAACAGATGAAAAAAGAAGATGGCAGTTCCAAAGATGGCCAAGCCAACGGCGATGACCAAGATGATGACCCTGGTCAAGAAGACAACCAGGCCCTTAACAAGGCTGTGGAACTTTTCGGTAAAGACAATATTACAATCAAAGATTAAGGAGTTTATACTATATGCGTGGAATGGGAAATATGCAAGGTATGATGAAGAAGATGAAGAAGATGCAAAAGGAGATGGAAGAGGCTCAGACTAAGTTGAACGAAAGCCAATTTACTGGTTCAGCTAACAATGACTTGGTCCAAGTTACCTTAAATGGAGAAAAGAAGGTCCAAGCTGTGACCATTAAAGAAGAGATTGTGGACCCAGAGGACAAGGAAATCATTGAGGACTTAGTCCAGCTAGCCATGAACGATGCCTTGGACAAGGTAGACCAAGAAACTGAACGTGTCATGGGCAAGTACACCAAAGGACTAGGCGGTTTACCAGGCTTTTAGTTAGACTTTTGACTGGCTATAGAGAAGTTATTATGAAGGCAAGTTAGGAAGTATCAGAGTGGTGAACCACTCTGATTTTCAACGTTTAAGGAAAGTTGATAGAGAAGGTGACTTGATGCAGTACCCCCAACCCATTGCCCGCTTGATGGACAGTTATATGAAACTACCCGGAATCGGTGAGAAAACCGCAGCGCGCTTGGCCTTTTACACCGTCAAGATGCGGGAAGAGGACGTGACTGACTTTGCCAAGGCCTTGATTAGCGTCCAGCGTGACCTGACCTACTGCTCCATTTGTGGCAATATGACCGAAGAGGATCCCTGCAGTATTTGTAGTGATGACAGCCGGGACCAGTCCACTATTTTAGTGGTCGAGCAGGCCCGGGATGTCCTTTCCATGGAAAAAATGTCTGAATACAAAGGGCTTTACCATGTCCTCCACGGCATCTTGTCCCCGGTGGAAGGGACGGGTCCGGAAGACATTAATATTGCTGATTTGATTAAACGTCTCCAGGAAAATGAAGTTGAAGAAGTCATTATCGCCACTAATGCCACAGCTGAAGGGGAGGCAACCGCCATGTACCTGTCTCGCTTGATCAAACCTTCTGGCATCAAGGTGACCCGGCTAGCCCATGGACTGTCGGTCGGTAGTGATATTGAATACGCTGATGAAATCACCTTGCTCAAGGCGGTTGAAGGCAGACGAGAGATGTAGAAGTTAGGAGGATAAGATGCCAGGGATTTTTATTAGCCTAGAGGGGCCAGATGGGTCGGGCAAGTCCAGCTTGACTCAAGTGCTTGTGCCCAAGATCAGGGCCTACCTCAATAGAGAGGTTATCCAGACCCGGGAACCGGGTGGCAGTCCATTGGCGGAAGACATACGCCAACTGATCTTAGACACCAGCCACCAGGAAATGGACCCCAAGACAGAGGCGCTCCTCATGGCCGCTTCCCGCCGTCAGCACCTGGTCGAAACTATCCTGCCCAAGTTGGAGGCCGGAGCGGTGGTTGTATCGGACCGCTATGTGGACTCTTCCTTGGCCTATCAGGGAGCAGGACGCCAGTTGGGGCTGGAGGTGGTTTGGTCCATTAACCATTTTGCCATCCAGTCGTTTATGCCTGACCTTACCCTCTATTTGGACATAGATGCCCAGGCGGGACTCAACCGGATTGCCTCAAAAAATGGCCGAGGGGTCAGGGACCGCTTGGAGTTGGAAGATATTCACTTCCATAACCGGGTCCGCCAGGGCTATCATAGTCTAATTGCCCGTGACCCCAACCGCTTTATTGTTATTGATGCTAGCCAAGAGCTTAACCAGGTGGCCGACTTAGCTTGGCAGGCAGTAAGGGAACGACTTGCAGAATTAAGAAATTAAGTTAAACTTAAACTAGCAGTATAGTCCCATCATGAGGAGGAAGCAAAATGAAACTTGTCGTAGCCATTGTCCAAAACCAGGACAGTAAACGTTTATCAGACCAATTTGTAGAAAATGGTGTCCGGGCTACCAAATTATCATCGACTGGTGGTTTTTTACGGGCAGGGAACACAACATTTATTGTGGGTGCAGATAACGACCGCATTGATTTTGTCTTAAATATCATCCAAGAAAATTGTTCAACAAGGGAACAAAAAATGGTCAACCCGCCTTCTTATGACTTTACCCTAGAATCGGACCTGTCTTTCCCAATCGATGTTGAAGTGGGCGGGGCGACAGTCTTCGTCCTCCCAATTGACCAGTTTGAACAGTTTTAACCGAGTCAACCACAAGGTGGGATAAGATGGACTTAGCAGAAAAACAAGCAGGAGTCTACCAACTTTTCGACCGAATCCTGGCCAACCATGCCCTCAAGCATGCCTATCTTTTTGAAGGCTTGTCCGGAGTCGGCAAGTTGGAGATGAGCCGGTATATTGCCAAGAGACGGTTCTGCCCTAACCAAGACCAGGGCCAGCCTTGCCAAGTTTGCCCCACCTGCTTGCGCATTGACCAGGGTCAACACCCTGATGTGATAGAGATAGCCCCTGAGGGCAAGGGGCGGTCGATCAGGGTAGACCGGGTACGACAGGTCAAGGATGCCCTAAGCAAGTCTGGAGTGGAGAGTCAAAAGAAAATGATTATCCTTAACCAGGCTGATAAAATGACCCCTAGTGCCGCCAACAGCCTGCTTAAATTCCTGGAAGACCCAGCTGGGGATGTAACGATTTTCTTGTTGGTTGCTAGCCGGCAAAATCTTTTGCCGACTATTGTTTCCCGCTGCCAGGTTATCCAGTTTGCCAAGCAGGATTTAAAGACTCGGATTATGGACTTAGTGGAGGCCGGTTTGTCCCAAGAAGAGGCTCACTTGGCTAGCCACCTTACCCAAGACTTGGACTTGGCTAAGTCCCTCATTGAGGAAGACGACTTGCTGTCAGTCAGCCAAAAAATTTGGCAGTGGTTTAGCTATCTGGTGAACCGAAACGATTTAGCCTTTATCCTAGTCCAAAGAGACTTAATGGTCTATATCCAAGACCGGGATGACTGCCAAATGGTTTGTGACCTAATCCTATACCTCTTCCAAGACCTGATCCACCTGCACTACCACCTAGATAGTCCGGCCTGCTTTGTAGGTCATGAAAGTGACCTCCGCTACTTTATGGACCGGCTTTCGATCAAGCAAGTGTCTTATGCCATGCAAGCTACCCTGCAAGCTAAAAGAGAAGTGGACCACAATGTGGCGAGTCAGGCTGTTTTAGAAGGCTTGACCTTGGACTTGCAGGAAAGTATCGGTTAAGCGTTTTAAGCTTGCTGGAGGCTGTCAAGCAAGGGCTAAGGCAAGGAAACTGGATTGGCTTCAGGCTTGCACCAAGATTGAACAAGGAGTTAAGAGAGTGGTGACTTATGGATAAAAAAGGCCTATATGATACCATCCTCAATTTAGAGAACCAGGCCAAGGACTTGGCTGACCAATTAGCTGGTATTAAAGAAGAAGTATCCGAAATGACCCAAGAAAACCACACCCTCCGGATGGAAAACCAATACCTGAGGGACCGACTGGATTCGGAATTGAGCCAAAAAAGCCCTGACAGCCAGGTGCCAGACCAAGTTCCACCGGCAGACCCCAACAACCCATCTGGTTTAACCAAGTCCCGGCTAAACTTGGAAAATATTTATGAAGATGGCTTCCATGTCTGCAACCTCTTCTTTGGCAAGCGCCGGGAAGGAGACTCCCCTTGTGCCTTTTGCCTGGAAGTTATCTACGGTGACCGAGACCAAAAACAAGACTAAGGCAAGGTGGACCCTACCCTAACCGGCTCTTAGCTTGCCTGGTCTCACCAACAAGCTAGTCCCCGCTAGACAAAGCAAATAGTCAGGGGGTAAGCAGTGCAGGGCTAGGAGGAGCTTAGGTGGCAAGTGACAATTCATTAAAAGCTGGCGAGCGGGTGGACCTCTTGTATCCCAGCCGGCGTCAGATTATCCAAAGCAAAAAGACTTTCTCCTATTCCGTTGACGCCATCCTCCTAGCCCACTTTGCAAAGCTGCCCAAGTCTAGACATGCCAAGCTCTTAGACCTTTGTGCGGGTAACGGTGCCGTTACCCTCCTATTAGCTGACCAAACTTCCGCCAAGCTGGTAGGGGTTGAGATCCAGGAAAAACTGGTTGACATGGCCAGGCGGTCAGCCAGTTTAAATGGCTTAAGTGACCAGGTTGACTTCCTTCAAGCTGACCTGGTGGATTACAGCCAGCAAGTCCCGGCCGGAAGCGTGGACTGCCTGACCTGTAATCCGCCTTACTTTCAGTCAAGCAAGACCAGGCAAAATAAGCTGGCAGCCTATGCCCAGGCCCGGCATGAGGTAACCTTAGACCTGGCCAGCTTGCTTGAGGCGGTGTCCCGGCTCTTGAAGAACAAGGGTCTTGCCTACCTGGTTTATAGGACGGACCGACTCGTCGAATTGATCGACCAGTCTTTGACTTATAGCCTAGTCCCCAAGCAAGTCCAACTGGTTTATCCGAAGTTCAATAGACCTTCTAAGTTCTTTTTAGTGAAACTGATTAAGCAAGGTTCCAAAGCCGGCTTTCAGCTGGATCCACCTTTTTATATTATGGACGACAAAAGCAAGTATACCGACCAAATGATCCAGGTGTTAAAGGGAAATGGTTAAAAGCTATTTTTATGTCCTCTTATGCAAGGATGACAGCTTGTATGGGGGCTATACTACAAACTTAAGCCGCCGCCTGAGTCAGCATAGTGCTGGTGTGGGGGCCAAGTATACCAGACCCCAGTCTAGGCGACCGGTCAAGCTCCTTTTTGCCCAGACCTATCCTTCTAAGAGTTTAGCTATGCAGGCAGAGTATGCCTTTAAGCAATTAACCCGGCCTAAAAAGGAAGCATTTTTAGGTCAAAAAGGGGTAAGGATTCCCTTTGACAGAAGGCGGAAGAGCGTTATCAGAGATGAGGAGGAATAAGGCGTGGCCAAGCCCAGTCAAGACCAAGCAGAAGTTAAAATCCAAAGAAGTTTTAAGGGACCAGATGACCATGCCGGCCAGCTCTACCTCGTTCCCACCCCTATTGGTAACTTAGACGACATGACCTTCCGGGCGGTAGCAACCCTGAAGTCGGTGGACTTCATTGCAGCTGAAGATACCCGGCATACCCAAAAGTTGCTCAACCATTTTGGCATTGACACCAAAAAGATCAGCTTCCACGAACACAATACCCAATCCAGGCTGGCTGAATTGGTGGACATCCTCCAATCTGGCCAGTCCATTGCCCAAGTCTCAGATGCCGGTATGCCTTCCATCAGCGACCCAGGCATGGAATTGGTTCAAGCCGCCCTTGACCAAGGCATATCGGTGATCCCCTTGCCGGGGGCCAATGCCGGGCTGACTGCCTTAATTGCTTCCGGTATCCCGCCCCAACCCTTTTACTTCCATGGCTTTTTGCCCAGGGGTAAGTCGCAGATGAAAGATTGTTTACAAGACCTGGTGAACAAAAGGGAGACCCTGGTCTTTTATGAGTCTCCCCACCGGCTCAAAAAATGTCTCAAGGCCATGAACCAGGTCTTTGGTCCCGACCGTTACCTGGTTATAGGCCGGGAGTTGACCAAGGAGTACGAAGAATTTATTCGGGGAGAGCTAAAAGAAATATTAAATTACCTGGAAACCGTCCCATTGCGGGGAGAATTTGTTATAATAGTAGCAGGTAATGACAATCCACAAAGCCAGGATCAACAAGACTGGCAGGCTTATTCCCTTGAAGACCATGTGGCCAAGATCATGGCAGACCAAGACTTATCCAGCAAGGCTGCTATTAAAGAGGTAGCCAAGATCCGCCAGATTTCCAAGCGGCAGGTTTACGCTGCCTACCACGACCTAGACTGACCCTAAGGAGGCCATTTGATGAAAAAGTACTTATACCTATTGACTGTGCCCTTTTTATTAACTGCTTGCTTTAACGATGACCAAGCCAAAGCACCGGAAGCTGAAGACCCGGTTGTAGAAGAGGAGAGCCAAGAAGCAAGTCAAAACTCCGCGGACGACCAGTCTAATGAGGACCAGTCTGGAGACCAAGAAGACACTGGTCAAGAGGACTCTGACCAAAAAGAGTCTGACCCAGACTCAAGTGACGGCCAAGACAGTCAGGATGGCGGAGGAGATGACCAAGCCCAAGCTGGAGACGACCAGGATCAAGAATCCCAGTCAGGAAGTGGTGACCAAGTTGCCTCTACTTCTAACCAACCTGGTCAAGGCAAAAATTCAGGTCAGTCGGCTTCATCCAGCCAGGCTGGTCAAAGCAAGCCAGCAAGCCAAAACAACCAAGCTGAAGCAGACCCTAACCCAGACGGACAAGAAGACGTCAGCCAAGACCAGGCTGACCAGTCCATTGAAGCCGTCCAGCCCTACCTGGACGGTAATACCGACAACTACCTCTACTTAACCCACTTAGAAGAAGATGGCCAGTGGTTGCAGGTAGAAGTTCGAGAAAACATGCCGGGCCAAGACCATACCAACTTGGTGGCTCTTTTCCGTCGCAACCTTGAAAGCGGGGAAATCGAGGCCTTTGACTTCATTACAGGAGTCTACCAAGCCGTCGAATAAAAAATCAAAAAACCACCCTAGCCAGGCCATCTGGCAGGGTGGTTTTTGTTTAGCAGGCTTGGGTTTTAGAGGGGTCTTTACGCAAAAAAGCCGGCCACCATAACGGGGGGCCGGCTCAAGCTTGGTTTAAGTAGGTTAAACTCGGTTTTTATAGGACAAGAAGGCAGAAACCAAGAAAACGATGATGGATAGGAGTAGGAGGTAGGCGCCAATTTGTAGGCTAACTAAATTACTTATCTGTCCAACTTGGCTCATGTTGTAGAGATACAGACCGAAAGTGATTACTCCTAAAAGGGTTGTTAAGACTGCAACGATCAGCATGCCCAGTTTTTTCTTAAAAAAGAAGAGGACAAGTCCGATAATAAATAAGATGATGTAAAAAATGCCGTCTCCAATATTGCCGTTAGCGACCATTAGGTTTGTGGACTCGGAAAAACCAAAAGCAGAGACTTGGGCAAAGGGTAGAAAGGGGGCAATAATGCCCACAATGCCAGAGATTAAGTATAGGATATCGTAAACTTGCCACTTATGCTGGCCTTTTTCATGGGCTTGGGTCTGGTGTTTGGGCTGGCTGCCTCTTGGTTCTAACTGGTCTTTGTCTTCTGACATACGCATAACCTCCATTATTCTTTGTAACTTTTATTCTACCAAAAAAATAATTCTCAGCAAGCGATAAGCCAGGCTTTGGGCCAGTTGAGCCAATAGGGAGGATACAGGATCTGTCCCCTTTAACTTTAGGTGGAAAATGATTTCGAGGATCTTAAGCAATAGCAAAAAATATGACAATATGTCATAATATAAAAAAGGAGGTTTTAAAGCTGACTAAGCAAATTTTAGTATTGGTTGATTATGATAAGGCCTACCTAGACAGGATCCAGGACCTAGCCCAGGACTATGACCTAATCCAGTCCTTGGAAGAGGCCGACTTTTCTCAGGTTGAGATTGTCTTGGGCTGGGATTCGGACCTGGAAGATATTATTGCCCGGGGTGACCATTCAATCAAGTGGATCCAAGCCAAGTCCGCTGGGGTCGACTACCTGCCCTTGGACTTATTAGCAGACCAGGGAATTATCTTAACGTCTGCTTCCGGCATGCATGCTCAAGCTATTACGGAGACCGTGTTTGCCATGATTTTGGGCTACGCACGCCAAGTTTTCCAATCTCGCCACTATCAAGCACACAAGTATTGGGGCCAAGAGGATGTCGACCTCTTTGAACTGAAGGGGAAGACTTTGGCTGTGATCGGCCTAGGCAATATTGGCCAAAAAGTGGCTGACATTGCCCAGGCATTTGGCTTAAAAGTGGTCGGTGTGAACCAGTCGGGGACAACGGATGCACCGGTTGACGCCATTTATCCGTCAGATCAAATGGATTCGGTCTTAGGCCAGGCAGATATAGTGGTCAATATCCTGCCCTTAACCGACCAAACAAGGGGCCTTTACAATGCTGAGTGCTTCCAGGCCTTTAAGGACCAGTCAGTCTTTATCAATGTGGGGCGGGGGCCCAGTGTGGTCACAGAAGACTTGGTGGCAGCTTTAAATGAGGGGAAAATCGCCTTTTGCGGCTTGGATGTTTTTGAAGAAGAGCCTTTACCGGAAACCAGTCCCCTATGGGAGATGGATAATGTCCTCATCACCCCCCATATTGCTGGCGAAATGGCTGACTACAATGCTCATTTG
This sequence comes from Alloiococcus otitis ATCC 51267, assembly GCF_000315445.1. Classification (GTDB taxonomy): domain Bacteria; phylum Bacillota; class Bacilli; order Lactobacillales; family Carnobacteriaceae_A; genus Alloiococcus; species Alloiococcus otitis. Next base: position 153,179 of record NZ_JH992959.1, on the reverse strand, counting down.
TTCCCTATTATTGAAGCAAACTTGTCCTCTTATATCAACCAGCAGGATGTAGCCCTCAACAAAATTGACTACCAAAAAGAATATTAAGGAGATCGTTATGTCAGATAAATTATTCAAAAGATCTGAAGTAGACCCTGGTCTGAAGTGGGATCTTACTTCATTATTTCAAACGGAAGCAGATTTTGACTTGGCCTTGGAAGACCTCGTCAAGGACGTTGACCAATTTGTCCAAAAATACCAAGGCAAGCTAAAAGACCCAGAAGATGTGCTAACTTCAGTTAAAGACTTAGAGGCCATCCTAGCCCGCTTGCAAGACATCCACCAATACTCTTACTTACCTGTATCTGTTGACATCACCGACAGCCTAGCCAAGGACCGGTCTCAAAAAACCTCTTCCATTGTTGCCCAAGTGTCGACCAAACTGAGTTTTTACAATTCAGAGTTGACCCTCTTGGATGACCAAGTTTTAAGAAAAGTGGCAGACTTGGACCCCAACTACCAAACCTTTGTGGAGAATATCATTAAACTAAAACGACACCAACTCCACCCGAAAGTAGAAGAGACCCTGGCCAGCTTAAGTCCTGTTTTAAATTCTTTTGAGGAAATCTATGAACAGGCCCGGTCTGCTGATGCAGATTATGGCTCCTTCCTAGCCCAAGGTCGGGAATACCCCCTAAACTTTGTCTCCTATGAGGAAGTTTATGCCTACGATGAATCCCAAGAAGTTAGACGGAAGTCCTATGACCAGTTTAATAAGGTCTTAGGCCAGTATAAAAATACGGTTGCCACTAACTACTACAACCATGTCTTAAGAGACAAGATTATGGCAAACCTCCGTGGCTTTGACTCAGTCTTTGACTACCTCTTAGAGGACCAAGATGTGGGTTTAGACCTCTACCACCGGCAAATCGACATGTTGATGGAGGACTTTGCCCCTGTCATGCGCAAATACATTAGCCATGTTAAGGAAGTCAACGGCCTGGACAAGATAACCTATGCCGACTTGAAGATGGACTTGGATCCGGATTACACCGAACGCTTAACCTTGGGCGAGTCCAGGGACTTGATTAAGCAAGCAACCCAAGTCTTAGGACAAGACTATGTAGCTATTATGGACCAGGCTTATGAAGACCGGTGGATTGACTTTGCCTCCAATATTGGTAAGCGGTCCGGGGCCTTTTGCTCTCAAGCCTATGCCTCCCACCCCTACATTATGTTGTCCTGGTCAGGTATCTTAAGTGATGCTTACACCCTTATCCACGAATTGGGCCATGCTGGACAGGGTTACTTGGCAGCCCAAAACCAAGTCCAGACCGCCTTTAGACCTTCCACTTACTTAATTGAGGCACCGTCCACCTTTAATGAATTGCTCCTGTCAGACTACTTGCGCAAGGAGGCAACTAGTCCAAGAGCAGAGCGGTCCATTATCTCCAAAATGATCTCCAAGACCTACTACCACAACTTTGTCACCCATCTCTTGGAAGCGGCCTACCAAAGGGAAGTCTACCGGTTAATTGACCAAGGCAAGGGCTTTGATGCTGACAAGTTAAGTCAAATTAAAAGACAGGTCTTAGAAGACTTCTGGGGCGATGCTGTGGAAATTGAACCAGGAGCAGAATTAACCTGGATGCGGCAAGTCCACTATTACATGGGTCTATACCCTTACACCTATTCAGCAGGACTCACCTTAGCTACCCAGGCCTTCTTGAAAATCAAAGAAGGCGACATTGATGTTTCGGCCTGGCTAGACTTCTTGAAGCTCGGTGGGACTAAAAAACCGATCGAAGCGGGTAAGGTAGCTGGCGTTGACCTCGACACTGAAAAACCACTGGCGGACACCATCCATTACTTAGACCAAGCAGTGGACCGGATGATTGCTTTAAGCCAGGAAATCGAATAGTTTAAAGTCAGGAAAGAGTTGGCAACTTGGCCAACTCTTTTTGCTTGGTTTTCACCAGTTTAAGCCCTGGTTTCAACTTTTCGCCTAAAAAGCAGAGGAATTTGGGAATAAACCTTTACAAGCTAAGATTTTTTTCGGTATATTATAAGTAGAATTTATAAGCGTTTTCCTTAAAATTATAAGACTATTGAGAATGACTATAATAAAGGAGGATTTGGGTATGGCTGAGAGTCGATTTGTTTTAAAGGGTTATCATGGGGGGACCTTTTTAGAAGGCAACAGGGATAGAAGCATAGACCAGGCTATCACAAAGGCCCAGGCACCAGGGATTTTAGTCTTTCCAATGACCATGCATATTGGCCAAGCAGCTAAGCCAGTTGTTAAGGTCGGTGATTCGGTTAAGATTGGCAGTCTTTTGGGCCAAGCCCAGGGTCATGTGTCAGCCAACATTCTTTCATCGGTCTCCGGTCAAGTTGTTTCGGTCGAAAACCGTATGCTCAACGGCCGCCAGTTAGAATGTGTCATTGTCAAAAATGATTATCAAGATGACCAGGCCCCAGCCCTAACTGGTTTTGGGGAGGACCTTGACCCAGAAACAATTATAGACTTAATCCGCCAGGCTGGTATCGCCGGAATGGGGGGTGCCGAGTTTCCGACGGCAGTTAAATTGATCCAAGACGAGGGCGAAAAAATCAACCACTTGATTGTCAATGGGGCCGAGTGTGAGCCCTATGCTACATCTGACTACCGGACTATCCTCGAAAAGAGCGAGCAAATCCTGGAAGGGATCCGCTTGCTTGACCAGGTTTTTGAAGTCAAAACCATCACTATTGCCTTGGAGAAGGATATGGCTCAAGCTAGCCAAGTCTTAGAAAAGCAAATAGCCCAGACTGGCTATAGTAAATGTCAGGTGAAACTACTGCCAACCCAGTATCCCCAAGGGGCTGAACGGAAATTGATTGAAGTCTGCAAGGGACTTCAAGTCCCATCAGGTGGCCTACCTAAAGATGTGGGTTGCCTGGTCTCAAATGTTGGGACCCTGGTGGCCATCTACCAGGCTGTCCGGCTGGGCAAGCCCTTAACTGAAAGGGTGGTTACCGTAACCGGAAGTCCCATTAAAGAACCAAAAAACCTACTAGTCCGGATTGGGACACCGGTGGATGACTTGATCGACCAGTGTGGCGGTTTTGACCAAGCCCCACGCAAGGTTATCTTAGGTGGCCCGATGATGGGTCAAGCTATTAATGACGGGGGCATTCCGATTTCCAAAGGGACAACCCATGTAACCTTCCTGGCGGCTGATGAAGTCGACCAGCGGAACCGGATGGATTGTATCCGGTGTGCTGAGTGCCTGAATGTTTGCCCAGTCGGTTTACAACCTATTTTAATCAGCAATGCATATGAAAGAGGGGATATCCAGGCAGCCCAGGAATTAGGGGCCTTGGACTGTATTGAATGTGGTAACTGCTCTTATATCTGCCCATCCCACATCCCTCTCTTAGAAAATATCCGTAAGGCCAAAGTGACCATCCGGGAAAGAGAGGGATAAAAATGGCTAAGACTAGACTAGCAGATTATGACTTAGTAACGGATCAATCGCCTCATATCTTTGAAGGCTGGGATAGCCAGTGGCAAATGCTGCAAGTTATCCTGGCCCTAATGCTACCGACTTTAGCAGGGGCTATCCTATTTGGACCGACTGTTTTAATCCATGTGGCTATTGCTGTGGCAGTGACCGTTTTAGTGGAGTGGGTCTATGAGCGGGCCGTTCGCAAGCGGTCGACCATTCGTGACCTGTCGGCAGTTATCACTGGGATCTTAGTAGCCTTGTCCATGCCCAATGGGACCCTCTACGCCACTACTGGCCTTGTAGCCCTCTTGGCTATCTTAATCAAGCTGATCCCTGGTGGGATGGGGTCCAACCGCTTTAATCCAGCAGTGACAGCCAGGGTCATCCACTTACTATTCCCTTGGTTTTTTAACTTCCAATTTGTCGGCTGGCTAAATGATTTCTTTGGCCTATCCTTGGACCAGGTTTCGACGGCTTCCCTCCAAGCCTATGTCCCTAACTTAGGGCCAGATGCCTATACCACGGTAACTCCCCTGATCTTTAATTTCCGTGGCGGGGGCGACTTTTCCGGCGCACCTCCTTTGTGGGACCTTTTTATTGGCAATACTGGTGGTTGGGGCGGCGCCATGGGGGAAACGTCCACCCTGGTGATCTTGATTGCTATGGTTTATCTGATCCTAAGACGGGTCATTGTTTGGTATAAGCCTGTTTTATTCATCGCGACTGTGGGACTCTTTATGTATTTTTATGGAGTCATGGACTTGGAATTTATGACCTACCACTTACTGAGTGGGTCCCTAGTCTTTGCAGGGGTCTTTATGGTGACCGATTACCCAACAGCTGGCCTGACCCGAATTGGTCAAATTGTCTTTCCCATTGGGGCTGGACTTCTGGTGGGCTTGTTTAGGACCCAGGGCTTTGCCCCAGAAGGTGTGGGCTTGGCCATAGTAACCATGAATGCCGTCATTCCATATGTGGACCGGTTAGCCTTCAACAAGGTATACGGTCATACCGACCGTCCCTTTTTGGGTATGGGCTACAATGACCGAGAACCCTTTAAAAAAGTAGATCCATTAGCAGAAAGATAAAATTTTATTAAGTGAGAACAATCTCACTGCATTAGGCAACTTGACAAGACCACATCCTGGTCAAGTTGCCTTTTTTTGATATTCTGGTAGGTTTTTATCTTGTTTAAGATCTTACATATTTAGTTTTTCCTAAAATATGGCACGTTTACTTGTTAGGTTTGGACTTATAAGAAAAGCTAATTTATAATGATTATAAACAGATAAAAAATCCAGTCATTTTTGCTGAAAATAAAAGTGAAAATGCTAAACTTTAGCCTTTAATTAAGAATGAGAATAATGTATACTCTAGCTAAAGGTATTATTTACATAAATAATATTGGCCTTGTAGCGAGCTACAGGTGCGATTGTTAAGCGAAGAACAAGCGGAAGGAAGGAATTATCATGGCGTTTTCTTTTATGCATAAAGAAAAGGGATCACACCCTGATGGTAATAAACAGTACACGGAGCACAAGGAAATTGTTGATGCTAGTGTTCCTAAATTAATGGTTTACCCCATCGCAATGCACATTGGGGCTCCAGCAGAACCAGTTGTAGAAGTTGGCGATGAAGTCAAAGCAGGGCAAATGATCGCAGAAGAAGGCGGCTTTGTCTCAGCCCACGTTTACTCTAGTGTCTCCGGTGAGGTCGTTGGCATTGAAGACCGACCTTCTGATGGTGGTGGGACTGTTAAAAGTATCATTATCAAAAATGACTACAAGTATACCCAGGCGGATCCCATTATCGAACCCGGTCGTTCCCATCAATTGTCCAATGATGAGATCTTAGATACCGTACGGAAGGCTGGTATCGTTGGGATGGGTGGGGCAACTTTCCCAACAGCTGTCAAGCTCGACCCACCAGAAGGAACCACCATTGATACCATTATCCTCAACGGGGCTGAATGTGAACCCTTCTCAACTTCAGACCACCGTGTTATGTTAGACTATGCCCAGGAAGTGGTTAAGGGACTAGAAATTATCTCTAGATTATATCCAGGACTGACCAAAACTTATATTGGGATTGAAGACAATAAAAAAGACGCTATTGAAGTCTTGAAAAATGAAACCAGCCACATGAATGAGGTTACTGTCCGCACCCTACCCCACATGTACCCACAAGGTTCTGAGAAAAACTTGATCCAAAACCTCACTGGTCGGGAAGTGAAACCAGATGAATTGCCAGCAGACAAACATATTATCTTGCTCAACGTGTCTACTTGTCGGGCGATTTACCGGGCTTGTGAGTTAGGTGAACCCCTCACTGAACGGGTTATTTCTGTAGCTGGGGCCCCTCTTAAAGAACCCAAAAACTTAAAAGTCAAAATTGGAACCCCAATGGACTCCATCATTGATGACTGTGGCGGCTTCATTGACTACCCGGGTAAAATTTTATCTGGTGGTCCTATGATGGGGAAAGTTATCACCGACTTAGGCGTTCCAGTTCCCAAAGGGATGACTGCTTTAACCATCTTAACCAAGGAAGAAGCTGAAGTCGAAGAACGGGAAGACTGTATTATGTGTGCTGAGTGTCTCAACGTTTGCCCAGTCAGCCTGCAACCAATTTTGATCTCGGAAGCCTTCGAACGCGGTGAGATTGATAAAGCTGAGAAACTTGGAGCTATGGACTGTATCGAATGTGGTAACTGTTCCTTCATCTGCCCATCCAACATCCCACTCCTTGACAATATCCGTGGCGCAAAAGCTGCCATTAATGCCAAAAAAGAAGAGGAGGAATAACATGTCGCAGTCAATTAGTATTGAAGAAGTTCAAAAGCAACTCCAATCCTCTCCCTCCCCCCACATCCGGCGTAAGCGTCGGTCCCGGGACATTATGACTGACGTAATGATTGCCCTTGTCCCACCCATTATCGCAGCAGCCTACTTCTTTGGCTGGTGGGTCTTTGTTCAAATCGCTGTAGCGGTTGCCGTGGCTGCCTTGGCAGAGTACGGCTACCAGAAATTTTCTGACAAGAAGGTCACCCTTTATGACCGCAGTGTTTTCGTTACCGGTCTTTTGGTGGGCTTGTCCTTCCCAGTTTCTTCCCCCTTGTGGGTCGTTGCTGTAGCGGCCTTGATAGCCGTTTTAATTGTCAAGCATTGGAACTTTGGCTTTGGACCTGGTGGCTTGGGCCGTAACTACTTAAACCCAGCCCTGACTGCCCGGGTTGTTGCCAAGATTTTATTCCAACCAGCCTTTGCCAACTGGATTTTACCCAATGGATTTTTCTCTGGTCCATATGGTGGCTTTGGTGTAGATGCGGTGGCAACTGCTACCCCATTGGAATACTTGAACCGGGGGGCAACTGAAATTTCCAGCCAAATACCCGACTTGTGGGACCTCTTCTTAGGGATTGACGTTGGTGGGAACATTGGTGAGACTTCCAAGCTGGCTATCTTAATTGGGATGATCTACCTGATCGTCAGACGGGTTATCAACCCTAAAGTCCCCCTCCTCTTTATCCTAGGTGGCTTCTTAGTGGCAACCTTCTGGGGTAACTTTGACCCATTCTTCAGCTTGACCCACGTCTTGTCTGGTACCTTCCTCTTTGTTGCTACATACATGGTAACGGACTACAGTTCAGGCTGTTTAACACCAGAAGGGAAGTCGATCTTTGCCTTCTGTGCCGGTGCCTTGACAGTCATACTCCGGATAGCAGTCGGTTTCCCAGGTGCAGTCGGTATTTCTGTTATTATTATGAACATCTGTGCACCCTTTATTGACCGAGCATTTATGCCAAAAATCTATGGTCACAACCAACGACCGAATGTGGTCTTTGACCGTCAAAAAGATTCTTTAGATAAATAAAACTAAATAGTAGAAGCCCTGAACCTGGCTGTTAGGCTGGGTTCAGGGCTTTTTTGCTTTGGCTGCTGGATTTAAAGGGTGAGATGCTGGGCTTTTGAAGGACAAGCTAACACTATTGATAAAATTTTGATTCGGTTCTGGGTCAAGTTCGATTATTTTGATAATGGAACCGTCAAGAAAGTCGACCGACTCATTTATAAATTGTAGTCGTCTACAAAATGGAGAAGAGGATACCACCGACCAGGCCAGACAAAATAATGGTTTGGATGGTGGTCAGTTTGATTTTTCGCAAGCCATAGAGGGCTAAAAAGAAGATAGCCAAGTTAATGAGGTTGAGGTCGGCTAAGTTCACGTCAAATGAAGAAGTATTGAAGAGGGCGGTCATGAAAATGGTGACACCAGCAGAGGCAATCAAGGCTACTACCGCTGGCCGGAGTCCTGCAATCGCTCCCTGGAAGAGGGAAAGATTGCGGTATTTAAAGTAGATATAAGCCAGCACCATAACAATCAAGAGGGAGGGGAGGACGACCCCAATAGTGGCTACAATGCCCCCTGTCACCCCAGCCACATTATTGCCAGCTGCAGTTGCAGCATTAATGGCAATGGGTCCCGGGGTCATTTCAGACAAGGTCAGGACATCGACAAATTCCTCCAGGCTGAGCCAGGACAAGTTTTGGACCAGTTCTTCTTCGATTAAAGGCAAGACGGCTAAACCGCCACCGAAGCTCAAGGCCCCAATTTTCATAAAGGTGATGAAAAGTTGCCAGTAGATCATGCCTGACCTCCTTTGCCCTTGACCAGGCTGGTGATTAGGCCTACACTTGCGGCTAGAATTAATATATAAATGATATTAATCTGGAAAATAACGGCAGCCACCAAGGCCAGGACCATCACAATAATTTGAACAAGATTGCGCCGGACGACTATTTGTTTGGCCATATTGTAAACAGCATTGACGATAATGGCTGCAATCCCACCGGCCATGCCCATCAGGATATTATTGATTAAGGCATTGTCTCGGATAAAAAAATAGATATAGGAGACCAAAGTCATGATAATTAGAGGTGGGAGGACTGTTCCCAAAGTTGAAAGCAAGGCTCCTAAGACCCCATCCTTTTGGTAGCCGATCAAAATAGCAGTATTGACAGCAATGGGACCAGGAGCGGATTGACCCAGGGCAACCAGGTCCAGCATTTCATCTTCATCAATCCAGTGAAGTTTGTCAACAAACTGTTCTTGCATCAAGGGAACAATACTATAGCCTCCCCCGAAGCTAAAAGCACTGAGGGTAAAGGTTGATTTGAACAAAATCCAATATTCTTTTGCATCAAGCATGGCTTCTCTCTTTTCTAAGTTATTTGCTTGTAGTATAGCGGAACTTTTATGATAAAGCAAAACCTCAGCTAGGACCTAACCTTGTGAGGCATGGTGTCTAGGTTAAATGGATTGACATTTACCCCATACATGATAAATTGAATAAGAAAATAGTAAAAGGAGCGACATTATGACTGATACAAACCATTATGATTACCTTGTAATTGGCGGTGGCAGTGGCGGGATTGCTTCTGCAAACCGGGCAGCTGAACGGGGGGCCAAGGTTGCCTTAATTGAACGCAACCAGTTAGGGGGAACCTGCGTCAACCGTGGCTGTGTCCCTAAAAAAGTTATGTGGTATGCAGCTAAGACTTACCACGGTTTGGATGCTTATGGTCCAGGCTATGGGATTTCGATCCAAGACAAGTCCTTGAACTTTGCTGAATTGGTCAAAAATCGTGAAGAATATATTGACCGTCTCCACCAGTCCTACCAAAATGGACTAGACAGTAACTCGGTTGACCACATCACCGGGACTGCTCGTTTTATTGACAGCCAGACCCTGGATGTGGATGGTCAAACCTACACCGGGGACCGGATCTTAATTGCGACTGGTGGCCGGCCTGAAAAATTAGACATACCGGGTAGTGAATACGGTATTGACTCAGACGGCTTTTTTAACCTGACCGACCTGCCAGACCGGGTGGCTATCTATGGAGCTGGCTATGTTGGGGTGGAACTTCACGGCCTCTTGCATTCCCTGGGGTCAGATTCCCACCTTTTCTTCCGCAGAGACCTTCCCTTAACCAAGTTCGATGACTTTATCCGGGAAAAATATACGGAAATCATCAAGGCTGACGGCCTGCAAGTTCACGGCAATAAGGAGATCAAGGAAGTAGAAAAACAAGACGATGGGTCCTTGCTTCTCCACTTTAATGATGGGTCCAGCCACGAAACTGACACCCTCATCTGGGCCACCGGTCGCCAACCCAATACGGAAAATCTTGGCCTCGAAAACACCCAGGTAGAACTTGACAAAAAAGGTCATGTCAAGGTGGACAAGTACCAGGAAACTACTGATGACCACATCTATTCCATCGGGGATGTGACCGGGGCTATCCAATTAACTCCTGTTGCTATTGCCGCAGGAAGACGGTTGTCCGACCGGCTCTATAATCATATGCCTGACCGTCACTTGGACTATGTCAATATTCCAACGGTTGTCTTTACCCACCCACCGATTGGGACAGTTGGATTGACCGAAGCCCAGGCCATCGACCATTATGGCAAGGACCAGGTTAAGTGCTACACCAATGGCTTTAATGCCATGCACTCCCAACTGGCCGACCACCGGCAAAAGGCTTGGATGAAGTTAGTAGTTGCAGGTCCAGAAGAGAAAGTAGTCGGCCTCCACGGGGTTGGCGAAGGGATGGATGAACTTCTCCAGGGCTTTGCGGTAGCTATCCGGATGGGGGCAAGCAAAGCAGACCTTGATGATACTGTTGCCATCCACCCAACTTCAGCTGAAGAATTTGTAACCATGCGCTAAGTTTAAAAGGGCTAGGATAAAGAAAAATCGGAAGATCCCATACAGGATCTTCCGATTTTTTGTCTATTTACCTTTATTCATGTCTTAAGGCATCTATCGGGTTGAGGTTGGCGGCCTTTCTAGCCGGGTAGTAGCCAAAGAAGATACCGACCCCACTGGAGAATCCAAGGGCTAAGAGGACAGCTCCTAGGGTTAAGCTGGTCGTAATGTTTAAGGCAGAAGCGATCAGGTTGGAGGCGACAATGCCAATTACCAAACCGATTAAACCGCCCAAGAGGCTGATAATCAAGGATTCCATCAAGAATTGCCCCAAGATATTGCCGGTAGTGGCTCCTAAAGCCTTACGGACTCCGATTTCCCGGGTGCGTTCGGTTACAGAGACCAGCATAATATTCATGACCCCGATTCCACCAACCAGGAGGGCGATCCCAGCAACTGCTGCGATAAAGTTGATAAAGAGGCCTAGTAAGCCTTCCAGCTGGTTGAGGGCATTTAAAAAGTTAGTAGCTGTATAAGCATCTTGGCCAGCCTGGTCATGGCGGAGCTCCAAGAGTCGGACCATTTGGTTGGAGACAGGCCCAATGTCACTGGTATTGGTCACTTGAACTAAGACATTATTAATCCGGCTTTCGATAGGGAAATAATTTTCAATGGTAGACAGGGGGGCGGCGACAAAAACAGGCATGCCTTCTTCAGCAAACTCCCCCTGTAGTTCTGAGAACCGGCCTTCCATTATCCCGATAATTGTGAAGTTTAAAGTGGTATCGCGAGCAGTGAATTGGATACTTTCCCCAACAACATCTGTCTGGTTAAAGAGTCGCTGGGCCGTGTCCGAATCGACGATTGCCACATCATTGCCAACCTGCAGGTCATTCTGGTTGAAGTAGCGGCCATGCACGATAGTGTCTTCCATTTGGGCATTTAAGTACTGGAGGTCGGGTGTCCCAAAAGTCAAAAAACCGAATTGGTTGCCGGATTGGTTGGATGAAATACGACCGTTTATTTGGTTGGGGGGAGACAGGTGCTCGATTTCATCAATGTTTTCTTTGAGGAAGTCTAAATCTTCTAGGGTGATCAAGTCCCGCTCTTCCTGGTCAGGATCGGCAGCCAGGCTGATTGTTGTAGCCCCAATATCCGCAAAGGTCTGGGTCATCTCTTCAGTAGCCCCATTCCCCACTGATAAAATTGAGATAACAGAGGCAGTCCCAATAATAATCCCCAGCATGGTTAAAAAGGACCGCATCTTGTTGGCAACAATGGAATCCATGGCCATTTTAAAATTTTCCACAATCATAGGTCGCCCACCTCCTTGCTGGTCAGGATTTCTTGGTTAATTTTTTCATCTTTTTCCACCTGGCCATCCCGGACGTGGACAATCCGCTTGGTATAAACAGCCATTTCAGGCTCATGGGTGACCATGATGATGGTTGCTCCTTCCTCATTCAAGTCTTGGAAAAGCTTCATAATCCGCTTGGTCGTCTTGGAGTCTAAGTTACCGGTAGGCTCGTCGGCCATGATGACAGAAGGATTGTTGACGATAGCTCGGGCAATAGCGACTCGTTGACTTTGCCCTCCTGAGATTTCATTGGTGGCATGGTAGAGGCGGTCACTTAAACCTACCCGGTCCAAGGCTTGCTTGGCCCGGTCCTGGCGTTCCTTGAGAGGGACTTTGGCATAAACTAAGGGGAGCATGACATTATCCAAGAGGTTCATTCGGGGTAGGAGGTTGAAGGATTGGAAGACAAAACCGATTTCTTCATTCCGGATCCGGGCCAACTCATCCTTGTCGTGGTCAGTCACATCGATCCCATTTAAAGAGTAAGACCCGGAGTCGAACTTGTCCAAAAGCCCTAAAATATTCATGATGGTGGACTTGCCCGACCCACTGGGGCCCATAATAGCCGTAAACTCACCCGCTTCGATCGACAAGGAGACATGGTCCACCGCCTTGACGATTTCTTGACCGGTTTGGTAGCTTTTCACGATATCTTCAATCTTTATCATGCTAAAGACTCCTTGTCTTCCTTGGCTAGTAGCTTGACTCAGCTTAACATCTTAGTTTGCATCTTCTTGGACTTGGACTTGGTCGCCGTCAGCTAAGCCTTCTTCAGGTGATAAAATCACCTGGTCATCTTCCTGGAGGTCGCCTTCAACCAGGTCTGCAACTTCAATGTATAAGTCTGATTGGAGCCCGGTTTCGATAAGGACTTGTCTGGCTTGGCCGTCTTCTACTTTAAAGAGGATGGCTTGGCCCTGGTCGTCAAATATGACAGCTTCAATGGGAACCAATAGGGCATCGTTTTTTTCGTCCACGGTGATGGCCAGGTCAATTTCAAAGCCAGCCACCAAGGGGTCTAAGTCCTGGTCGTCGTCAAAGGCAACCCTTGCTTCTAGGGTGTTGCTGGATTGTTGGCCAGACAAGGCAGCTTGGCTTTCCTGTCCAGGGTTGCTAGCAGATGGGGCTAGGTAGCTGACTTGGCCTTGGAATTCTTGGCCATGGTAGTCTAAGCTGACCGAATCTTCCAGGCTGATGTCTTGGGCATCGTTTTGGGACAAGTCTAACTTGACCTCTAGATTATCCAAACTCTCAACTAATATAGAGGGTTGGCCTTGTTGGGCATTGCTGTCTGCTGTTTCAGCTTCAATATTAACCTGGGTGACAGTTCCGTCAAAGTCAGCTGTGACCTCGCCCATTTCAAGGTAATCCACTAGGGGATCTCCTTCAACAACCTGGTCTCCTTCAGCGACATGAAGGTCTTCGACCAAACCGGTTCCCACAACTTCTTGCTGGTCAACGGCTTGAATTAGACCCTGACTCGTCACTTCTTCACTGATAGAGGACCGCTGGACTTGGTCAGTCCGAACCTCAAAACCCTCCCCATCCTCTTGGCCACTGGTTACTAAAGAATAGCCAACAAAAACAATTAGGGCTAGGACGACAATTAAGCCCAACCATTTTTTCCAATTCATTGTCCTATCTCCTTTACCGATTTTCTTACTACTATTATAACAAATTTAAGGGTTTAGTCGCTTGGTCAGCTTTTATTTTTTAGAAAAACCCCTTTCAAAAAGTCCTAGCAACTTCATTGCCCCCCTCATCAATAATTTGGTAAAATACAAACGTTGACCTCTGATGGAAAGGAATAGAGAAGCAGTATATGAATATTGAAGAATCAATTAAAGCAAACTTGTTAAAAGACCTGAGTGATTTTACGACCAAGCAAGTCACCAGTGTATTGGACCTCTTGGAAGAAGGGAATACGGTCCCTTTTATTGCCCGCTACCGGAAAGACCAAACGGGGGCCTTAGATGAAGTCCAAATCCGGACCATTCAAGACCGCTACCATTACTTAAAAAACTTACAAGACCGGAAAGGAACTGTGATGGAGTCTATTGCCAGCCAAGGCAAGTTGAGCCAGGATTTAAAAGCGGCAATCCTGCAGGCAAACCAGCTTCAGGAAGTGGAAGACCTCTACCGCCCTTATAAGAAAAAACGTCGGACCAAGGCTAGCCAGGCTAAAGAAGCCGGCTTACAAGCCTTGGCAGACTGGCTTTTGACCTTCTCCGACCAGGATATAGAGACCAAGGCCCAGGATTTTATTGACCCAGATAAGGGAGTCGATTCCAGCCAAGCTGGACTAGACGGGGCTTTTGAGATTATTGCAGAAGCAGTAGGCGACAAGCCGGAATACCGCAAGCGTCTGCGGGACTTTATGCGCTATAATGCCCTTTATACCTCCAAGGTCAAGGATGAAAATGACGACCCCAAGGGTATTTACCAGAATTACTACGACTATTCAGAAAGTTACCGAACCATTGCCCACCACCGGGTTTTGGCCTTGAATCGGGGAGAGGAAGCTGGGGTCCTATCAGTAAGTTTAGACTGCGACCCTAGCCGGGTGCAAAACTATGTTTATAAGCAAGAAATTCCGGCCCAAGTTAATAACCCGGCTAGCCAATTAGTCAAGAAGGCTATTGATGCAGCCTTTAAACGCTTCATTCAACCAGCGATTGAACGAGAACTCCGGTCCGATATGACGCAAGCCGCAGAAGACCAGGCCATCCAGGTTTTTGGCGACAATTTGAGGAACTTGCTCTTGCAACCACCTCTTAAAGACCAGGTTGTCTTGGGCTTAGACCCTGCCTTTCGAACTGGTTGCAAGCTAGCCGTGGTGGATAAAACAGGCAAGGTCTTAGCCATTAAGGTCATTTATCCCCACAATAGCAAGAAAAAAATACCAGGAAGCTAAGTTCCAATTGACCGACTTGGTTCAAACCTACCAAGTTGACACGATTGCCATCGGGAATGGGACAGCTAGTCGGGAGTCGGAACAATTTGTCAGTGAAGTGGTCCAAGACCTTGACCGATTTGTAGCCTACGTCATTGTTAGTGAAGCGGGGGCTTCGGTTTACTCAGCCAGCGATGAGGCCAGACGGGAATTCCCCGACCTCCAAGTTGAGGAAAGAAGCGCCGTTTCCATCGCCCGCCGCCTGCAAGACCCCTTGGCTGAACTGGTTAAAATTGATCCGAAGTCCATTGGGGTAGGCCAGTACCAACACGACCTATCTCAGGCCAAGTTGACTGACCAATTGGATTTTGTGGTGGAGACTGCTGTCAACCAAGTTGGCGTAAACCTCAATACAGCCTCGGCTAGTCTTTTGGAACACGTTTCCGGCTTGACCCAGGCCACAGCCCAAAATATTGTAGCCTACCGGGAAGACAAAGGCCAGTATACCGAGCGTCAACAAATTAAGTCGGTCAAACGGCTAGGCCCCAAAACCTACCAGCAAGCAGTCGGATTTTTACGGATTCCGAATGGGGCTGAACCTTTTGACCAGACCGGCATTCACCCTGAATCCTACCAGGAAGCAGAAATCATTTTGACAGAATTAGGTTTTAGTAAGGACCAGGTTGGGTCACAAGATTTGGCTGACCAAGTCAAGAAGGCTGACGACCAGGCCTTGCTTGAGGCAACTGGACTAGGACGGGAAAGCTACCAGGATATCATCCAGGGCTTGGTTAAGCCTGGCCGTGACATGCGTGACGACCGGCCAGCCCCCTTGCTTCGCCAAGACGTCCTTAAGATGGAAGACCTCAAGGAAGGGATGCAATTAGAAGGGACCGTCCGTAATGTGGTTGATTTTGGTGCCTTTGTCGATATTGGGGTCAAAGAAGATGGCCTCGTTCATATTTCTAAAATGAGTAAAGACTACACCAACCACCCCAGAGACCGGGTATCGGTTGGGGACATTGTCACGGTATGGATTGATGGTGTCGATTTAGACAAGGGCCGGATTTCCTTAACCATGGTAGACAAGGGTTAGACTTTAATAAAACCAATCTAGTCTTTACAAACAGTAAAGATTAGATTGGTTTATTTGTATGCTAAAAGAGCAAAAGCCTTTCGGACTATTGCTCTTTTTGCACTTATTTTGCATGCTTATATTGAAAATCTTGCTAAGTTAAGATTTCTTGGCATCGATCTATGCGCACAAGAGGATTTGAACCTCCACGGGCGTTTAAGCCCACTACCCCCTCAAGGTAGCGTGTCTACCGTTCCACCATGTGCGCCTGTTAACACAAAGTTAATAATAACAGATAATGGGGAACTCTGTCAACACTAACTTTAAAAAGAGGAAAATCTAGGCTAGGCATCCATTATTTTTTATTAAGAAAAGAGCCTGGTCTAGGGAAAAGTATCCTTTATGATTTTGGCTTGTGGTATGATGGAAGAGAGTGAAAAATAGAGAGGTGGAAGCAAATGACAAATTTCGATAATGTAAGAGACCGGCACCAGACCAATTCAGCGAAGTGGGATGGGCTAGCCGACCGCTTTGGAAGTAATGACCCTAACTTGCTAGCTATGTGGGTGGCAGACATGGACTTTGACCCTGCACCGGCCATCAAAGAAAGCTTACAAGACTTAGCTATCAACCATGTCTTAGGTTATACCATTCCATCCGATGACTTTTACCAAAGTCAGATCGATTGGTACAAAGACCGCCACCAGGTGGACTTGCAAAAATCAGACATCCTCCTATCTCCTGGAGTAGTGGGGTCTATTGGAGCTGTTATTCAAGCAGTGACTGGCAAGGATGATGGGGTGATGATTCATGACCCTGCCTACAATGGTTTTATCAAAATTCTAAAGGCCAACAAGCGTAAAATAGTTAAATCCCCTCTGATTATTGAAGCTGGCAAATTTGTCATGGATTATGACCAAATTGAAGCTGAGTTTAAAAAGGGTGAGGTCAAACTCTTTGTCCTCAGTAATCCCCACAACCCAGGGGGCCGGGTCTGGACTAGAGAAGAACTGGTGAAATTGGCTGACCTCTGTCAAGAATATGGTGTTTACCTCATATCAGATGAAATTCACATCGACTTAACTTATCCGGAAAACAAGGCCACTTCAGCCTATACCCTGGATGAAAAATACTTTGACCAGCTACTTGTCCTCCACTCAGCTACCAAGACTTTCAATATTGCCGGGGTCAAGTGTTCAGCTATTTTTGTCAAAAACGAAGAATTGAAAGACAAGATCCAATCTACCCAAGCCCTCCTGGCTCATTCGGCCATCTCCAGCTTTGGTTTGGTGGCGACCCAGGCCGCATTTGCCCAAAGCCGAGACTGGCAGCAGAACCTCTTGGCTTACTTGGACCAAAACCGCCAGTTGATTGTTGACTTTTTCCAAGAAAACTTACCCCAAGTGGACTTTATCAAACCGGAAGCTACTTACTTGTTTTGGTTTGACGCCAAAGATATTGGTCTAGAAGGGAAAGAATTAGAAGACTTCTTCACCCAAGAAGGGCAAGTGGCCTTGGTGAATGGACTAAACTACGGCGAAACTTCCCCAACTTGGATGCGACTTAACTTTGCTACTAGCCGGGAAAATGTCCAAGAAGGTCTTAACCGGATCAAGTCTTGCTTTGATAAAAAAACATAGGGAGACCAAGACTACCAGCCATTAAATAGGAAAAAGCCCATAAGAAAGACCCTTGACGGGAGGTCAAGGGTCTTTCCTAGTAGAAAGGAGATGATTAAAATATAAAGAAAACGAAGGTAAAAGCATTCACTATCGCTTCTTTAACTTTATTATAGCAAAACAGAAAGCGTTGTCAACAAGCGTTTTCATTTTCGTAAAATTTTTTACCCAAGTCCTCGGACAGGGTTGGGTTAAGCGGTCAAAAAGGGAGTAGGCTTTTTTGCGAGGGCTACTAGGTCAATAATGATAATGGCAAGAATGGTAATTTTAGTAGTGGCATCGGAAACTACTAACTAAGGATTGTAGAGGTCATCTGGAAGATATAAGGAAAGAAACTTGCATTTTACACGAGGATAAGCTAGACTTGAGGACATGCGATGAGTCGAGGCGCCTACATGACTGATGTAGGCAAATCTAAGCAAGACACCGTGCTTGAGTGCACAGCGCGGGAAGCGTGTGTCGGAAGCTGGGTGATGTGAACACCCAACTTCTCCAAGGCCTTTTTACGGCTTGGATGCAAACAGGTCCATCCCCAGCTATCAAGCTTGGAATGGACCTTTTTTAATCCAAAATAAAAGCAAGGGGAAAGGCCCTTGCTTTTACCAGTTATAACACCGACAGAGATTTATGCAATTTCGTCTTCAACAAGTTTCATGCGGATCTCGCTCAACTCGACTTCTCTTGCTTCACGAGGAAGGAAAGTGCGGATTTCTTCTTCGTTATAACCAATTTGCAGTCTTCGGTCGTCCATAATAATAGGCCGGCGGATAAGACTGGGTTCTTTAATGAATAAATCGAGCAACTCGTTCATAGACAAGTCTTCGATTTCAACTTCTAAGTTTTTATAAGCCTGAGACCGGTATGAAATAATTTCGTCTGTTCCCTCTTCGGTCAACATCAAGATCTCTTTAATTTCATCTCTGGTTAAAGGTTCATGGTAGATGTTTTTCTCTTTATAGTCTAGACCTTGCTCCTCTAACCAAGCCTTGGCTTTACGGCAAGACGTACAACTTGGTGATGTGAATAGATTAATCATTTTATACTTCCCTTCTGATGTGTAAAAGATAATCTCTATTGCAAATTTCTCAGACATTAGTCGGTATCCTTAGAAGTCTATTTATATAGTTTATATATCAATTGTAGTAGTAAAGTTCACATTCCACAAGGTCTATAAGGTAAAATTAACATTATTTTCACACAAGAGGGGTTTTTAGTTAATTTTTTACATTTATTAAAAACATATGAAGTGATTTACGGGTTTTCTAGTGATAATAATAAACAATTTTGTTTCTATTTTACTTATTCTTTGTAAGCTATTCGCCCCTAGTGCACTGACTCAATGAAGTCAAACAACCCCATCCCAGACCAAGCTGGGTGGGGTTGTTATGGATTTTTATCATATTTTGTACCGGACTCTTTTACAAATCATCGGATAAGGACTTGGGTTTGTCAAGAATTTCTTTGTAGATCACCGCCTGTTTCAGCTGGTCTCGCTTCAAGTTTTTAGCCAGTTGCTGGCCTAAAATTTGACCTTGGTTTAAGTTTTGCCGATGATCATCTTGTTCTTTATCAAAGATTGACTGAATCTCTCTTTGATAGATCCGGTTGCCTGATTTGGAATTACTTTCACCAGACCAGTCTAGATCAGATTTTGCTTGCGAGCTGTTGCCATTGGTTTGGTTCTGAGTCTTAGACCCTTGTCTGGCCCGTTTTTTTCTGCAGCCTGCTGACTTGTCTGTCTCTTGCCGGATTGTTTTGCCTTTCTTTTAGCTTGCTTTTCTTTTTGACTTCTTTTCTTCCTGCTTTCTTTTTGGTCTTGATCGAGTCTTGCATGAGGAGACCTTCTTGGATTTACTTTAGGTCTTTCTTGGTTTTGGGCATTTTTGGCCCAATCAGCCTGGTATTTTTCTAGTAGGGAGGAAGGCTTGGGCTTGCCCCTACCCATTACTTTTTTTGGAGACTTGCTAGTGGCTTGGACGATAATCAAGACGATGAAGCCGATGACCAAAAAGGGCAGGAGGGTAAATATGAGGCTAAAGAGGTAAAAAAATGGCATTTAAACCCCTACTCTCCGTCTTGTGGATTGTTGTCGTCTTTGCCTGAGATAGCCTGGCGCATGTCGGTATCGGCATTCAAGTTTTGCATTTTGAGGTAGTCTAAAACGCCTAAGTTGCCATCCTTCAAGGCTTGGGCAATGGCTTGTGGGACTAGGGCTTGGGCTTCCACAACCTTAGCCCGTTGTTTTTGGACTTCAGCCCGCATCTCTTGTTCTTCGGCAACAGCCATGGACCGACGTTCTTCAGCCTTGGCTTGGGCGATGTTCTTGTCTGCATCAGACTGGTCTCTTTGGAGTTTGGCCCCGATGTTACGGCCAACGTCTAAGTCAGCAATATCAATGGATAGAATTTCAAAGGCGGTACCAGAGTCCAGCCCCTTAGCCAAAACGGTCTTGGTGATGGAGTCGGGGTTTTCCAAAACGGACTTGTGTTCATTAGCTGAACCGACAGTGGTGACAATCCCTTCGCCGACCCGGGCAATAATGGTATCTTCACCAGCCCCACCAACCAAGCGTTCAATATTGGCCCGGACAGTGACTTTGGCCTTGGCAATAATTTCGATCCCGTCTTTGGCAACGGCTGAAATGTTTGGTGTGACAATAACTTTCGGGGTAACAGACACTTGGACCGCTTCAAAGACGTTACGGCCTGCCAGGTCAATAGCGGCAGCTTCTTCAAATTCTAGGTCGATGTTGGCTCTTTGGGAAGCAATGAGGGCGTCAATGACATCATCCACGCTACCACCTGCCAAATAGTGGGCCTCCAGCTGGTCAGTGTTTAAGACTAGGCCGGCCTTGGTTGCCTTAATTAAGGGGTTGATAATGGAATTGGGCTTGACTCGACGGAACCGCATCCCCACAAGGGTTCCAATTGAAATTTTAACCCCGGAGAAGTAGGCCGAAATCCACAGGCCGATGGGGACAAAACGGAGGAAGAGGGCCAAAGCGACAATGACCAGAAGTGCAACAATAATGACGCCAATAAGTGTAGAATCCATGAGCTAGTCTCCTTTTTGCTTTAATTTACGGACGAGTATTTTCGTTCCGCTTATTTTTTCGATCACAATAGGGGTGCCTTTGGAAATGTGGCCTTCTGCGCTAAGGACATCATAGATGAGTCCATCATCTTCATTAAAGATAGCCTTGCCAGATGGTCTTAAGGTCGTTTCTGAAATGCCTTCATTTCCTTCCTGCAACTTGCGGTTGATTTTTTTCTTGCTTTGCTGGTTTTCTTCCGATGAGGTTAAAACAAAGCGGCTAAAGTTGGCCAGGGAGTATCCTTGCTTAGCCAGGTAGAGGACTAAGCCTGCAGTAATGACAATGGCGATACTCATATCTTGGATGGTCTGACCCAAGTCGCCCAAGGTAAGGTAGAGACCACCGATAACAGAGGCGATCCCTAAGAGTCCAATCAAGCCGAAATCTGGTATCAAGATCTCCGTCACAATGAGAAGTAGGCCTAGGATGAATAGAACAAGGGGAATCCAGCTGTTAAAATCAACAAGATAGAAGTAAAAAAAAGTCGCTAACCCCGATAGTAAAATGCCTGCCTTGGTGTGGGAAGTCATGACCGCTATGGCCAGGCCCATAAAGATAAAGGTGAGTGTAATCCCTTCCATATTATCCTCCTTCCTTTTTCCCTTACGATAGCTATCCTTATTTTACCATATTGCTAGTCCACTTGCCCTCCTTCTAGAGACTGATTTCTAGCCGACCATCCTTGCATAGGGCCAAGTCAGCCCTTTGTAGCTAGGGAAGGGGGACTTGGCCAAGAAAATCCGCAATATCCTAGTCTAGGTCTGTAAAAACTGAACGATAGAATAATTAATTCTATGATTGTTCGGAAACAACCTATATTTCCCCAGTTAAATGTGGTAGGATAGGGTTAACATTTTCTATTAAGGAGGATCTTATGGATCAATATTTCAAATTAAGTGAGAAAGGAACTAGTATTCAAACCGAAATCTTGGCTGGTTTGATTACCTTCTTCTCTTCTTCCTACATACTATTTGTCCACCCCGTTATGCTAAGCGAAGCTGGCGTGCCCCAGGTCTTAAGTCTCTTGGCCACTATCTTTATTGCTATCGTGGCCAGTTTAACCATGGGACTTTATGCCAATACCCCCTTGGTCATGGCCCCAGGTCTTGGGATGACGGCTTATTTTGCCTATACCCTAGTTGGGGGGTTGGGCTTTACCTGGCAGGAAAGCTTGGGGATTACCATTGTCTCCAGTTTAATCTTTGTCTTGTTAACCTTTACCGGGGTTATTGAAAGATTCCGCCTGTCCATCCCCTTAGAACTCAAAAAGGCCATTACTATTGGGATTGGCCTCTTCCTAGTCCGGATAGGGCTTGAGAATGCCGGCTTCCTCCTTGAAGACGGCTTTAATTGGTCTTGGCTTGGTTTTATTGGCCTCCTAATCGTCTTAGTCTTGACCCTCTTCAAGGTTAAAGGGGCCTTCTTGATTGCCATTGCCTTGATTACGGCTATCTTTTGGATTTTCACGGATGGCTTGGAAGTTTCTTCCACCAATGCCTTGTTGGAACTTGGCAACTACTTTGACCTCTTAGACATTCAGTTCTCCAACATGATCTCCATCAATGGTCTGATTGCTATTTTTTCCTTTGTCATGCTTTTAATCTTCCAAGCACTGGGCATTGTAGAGGCCTTTGTGGAAGACCGTGAAGAGGCGAAAAAAAGCTACCAGGTCGTTTCAGTCATGAGTGTCCTCTCTGGTGTCTTCGGTACCAGTCCTGCCATTACCTTGTCCGAAAATGGGGCTGGGATCCAAGAAGGGGGACGGACTGGCCTGTCCACCAGTGTGGCTGGTTTACTCTTTCTAGTCGCCTTGTTTGTCACTCCGCTCTTCTCCTACATTCCAGCAGTTGCAGCAGGCCCGGTCATTGTCTTTACCGGTTTATCCATGGGCAAACTTATCACCAGCATCGAAGTGCCCCACTGGTCCTTGTGGCTGCCGGCCATTGTGATCATCTTAAGCATCCCCTTGACTGGTAGTATCGTGTCCGGTATGGCTTATGGCTTTGTCCTCTACCCCATCATTGCCTCTGTTTTCGGCCAAAAAGGTCGTTTGAACCCCACCAACCTGACCATTTCCTTCTTGTTTTTACTCCTCTTAGTCGTTGAAATTTTCCTCTAAGCTAAGGAAGCACAAAAAACCACCCCTCCTTGCCTGTAGGCCAGGGAGGGGTGGTTGTGTTTTATCTCTATATTTAAGCGGCTATAAAGCCAAAGTAGGCAATGACGATAATCCCTACCACAATCCGGTACCAACCAAAGGCGGTAAAGTCATTGCGGCGAATGTAGGCCATCAAGAACTTAATGGCAATAACGGAAACGGCAAAGGAGACCAGGCAACCCACTAGGAGGATGGTTAATTCTCCAGTGGTGAAAGACAGGCCGAAGCCCAAGAGTTTCAGTAGGCTGGCCCCTAGCATGACCGGGATAGAGAGGAAGAAGGAGAATTTAGCGGCAATGGGTCGGGCGGTTCCGATCAAGAGGGCCCCCACAATGGTAGCCCCAGACCGGGATGTCCCTGGAATCAAGGCGAGGACTTGGAAGCACCCGATCAAGAAGGCGGTTTTATAGGATAAACTTTCCCAAGTTTGGATAGGGAAGGTCCGGCCCTTGTTGTAGTGTTCGATAATGATAAAGGCAATGCCGTAGACAATTAACATGATGGCAACCGTCAACCAGTTGAAGAAGTAGCGGTCAATCAAATCGTCGAATAGCAGGCCCATGACCCCAGCAGGGATAACTCCTACAATAACCTTGAACCAAATATTCCAAGTCTCTTCCTTTTGGTCCTTGGACTTGCTGAAGGCGATAGGGTTAAGCTCATGGAAGTAGAGGAGGATGACGGCCAAGACGGAGGCCAGCTGGATGACCACCAGAAACATTTCCCGGAATTCGGGGGTGACGTTTAAGGTGATCAATTCATCTACTAGGATCATGTGGCCGGTACTAGAGATGGGGAGCCATTCTGTGATACCTTGGACGATACCTAAGATAATGGTTTTAATAATTTCAATAAACATATGTAACTCCTATCCAATTTATTTACCCTAGCATTCTACAAAAATTTCCCCAAATCGACAAGGCTTGGGGATTAAAGTTTATTAAAGAATAAGAGAAAATGGTAGGATGGCTATCCATGTGATGGCCGGATGTGCTAGAATTGAACTATATTATGCACGATATTCCTTAAACTTAGGAAAGGATGACCAAGAATGGGATTATTTGATTTTCTAAAAGGTGACAAAGGCAAAGACCAGGACCAAAACCCTCAAAAGACCAAAACCGTAACCTTTACCAACCCAGTAGAAGGCGAAGTTGTAACCATTGAAGAAGTAGATGACCCAGTTTTTTCACAAAAAATGATGGGGGATGGCTATGGGGTCCGTCCTGAAAGTGGGGAAATTTATGCCCCAGGAACAGGAAAGGTTGTATCCGTTTTTCCTACCCAGCACGCCGTTGGTTTAGAGTTTGAAAATGGCATTGAAGTCTTGGTCCACATTGGCATCGATACGGTCGAATTAGATGGGGGCCCTTTTGATACAGTGGTCAAAGAAGGCGACGAGGTAACCCCAGACACCCTAATTTCCACAGTCGATTTACAAGGCTTGGAAAAGTCTGGCAAGGACGACACCATTATTGTGGTCTTTACCAATATGGATAAGGTAGAAGGCTTTGACCTCCAAGTGACCGGCAAGACTAGCCAGGGAGCTGAACTTGGCCAAGTGACCAGCAAGGGTGAATAAAGATCGGTAGTTAAAAGGCTAGCTAGGCTTCTTGTAGTGAGAAACCTAGCTAGCTTTTTTAACTTCATTTGATTTAATTTAAAAATTTGAGGCAGACAACTTCTGGGGCGTAGACGTCTTTTTCAAGAAGGCTCAAGCGACCATCCTTGGCCTTTCTTTCAAAGAGGGTCAGGACATTCTGGTCTTGGTGGCCCACGAGAACTAGGTCTTCTTCAAGAGATAGGGTAAAGTCTCTGGGGGTTTGTCCATAAGTTGGGGTCCAAGCGGGGTCCGTCAAGGTGTAGTTGTCTTGGACCTGGTAGGCGACTAGGGAATTGTGGCCCCGGTTGGAGGCATATAAATATTTACCGTCTTGGGTCAGCTTGATGGCAGCCCCGCTATTTTCTCCCTCAAAGTCTTCAGGCAGGCTGGAGACTTGGTCTAAAATCTTAAAACTGCCCTGGTCGGATTGGTAATTCAGGAGGTAAATTTGACTGGTTAGTTCGGTAAACAAGTAGGCATGGCTACCATCGGGGTGAAAAGCTAAGTGGCGGGGGCCAGAACCGGGCTCAAGGTCTAGGCAGGCAATTTGGCTAATCTTTCCTTCCTGGTTGACTTGGTAGGTCTGGACCTGGTCTGTTCCCAGGTCACAAGAGATTAGGTAGTTGCCGTCTGGACTTTGGTCGAAATAATGGGCGTGGGGTGCCTCCTGGTTGGGATGGGGTCCGGATCCTTGGTGGCTTAGGCTATCGGTCAAGCCAATATGCCCCTGGGGGTCCACACGGTAGACTTGGAGACTGCCCAGGTGGTAGTTGGCTGAATAAAGCAAGTGCCGGTCTTGGTCATAGGCCAAATAGCAGGGGGCAGGGCCTTTTTGCAGGGCCTTATCTTGTAATTGGTAGGAACCATCTCTCTCCTTCTTGAAAGAGGCGACTCCGCCTTGGTCTCCTTCCTTTACCACTGAAAATAGGAGGGTTTTATCCTGGTTTAAGCTTAAGTAGGTTGGGTTGTCTATTTCTTGGACTAGCTGCAAATTGTTTAATATTTTTTGGGATGGATCAAGCTCAATTTGGTAGATGCCTTGACTTTCCCCTCTCGTGTAAGTTCCCAGTAAAATTTTTTTAATCATCTTTCCTACTCCTCTCATCCATTTAACTACTTGTCATTATAACAAAACCAGGCTAGTTTATGTATTGAACGAAAAGTTCCGCCAGAATGGGAAAAATATGTTAAAATATTTTTAATGAGGTGAGACAATGAAATTTAGTCTAAGTCAGTTTAGAAAAAACCACAAGTTTATCTTTTTCCTGTTGGTCTCTTTTTTGGTTCTTTTAAACCTCTTCCTACTCTTACAAATGAGGCCTTTTTTGAGTCCGATTTTACAAGCCTTGCAGATTGTGTCTGCACCCTTGATTGCCTCGGTCATTGCCTACTATGTCTTTAAACCCTTTGTCGATTTTATGAATAAAAAGGGTGTACCCCGGGCGGCTTCCGTTATCATTGTCTTCCTGGCAATCTTGGCCTTGATTGGCGGGGCCATTGTCTTTATTGTCCCGATTATCAACAACCAGGTCGAAGCCATCATCCAAGAGTTCCCATCCTACTGGCAGCAGGCTGTTAATTTCTTTGAAGAGGAAATTGGGGCTGACTTTGTGGCCCAAATCTTAGAAACAGTTTCCCAAACCAATATTTTAGAAAATGCTGCTAACCAGTTTCAAACCGTCCTATCAGCAACCTTGGGTGGGATCGGGAGTGTGATCAGCGTCACCGCCCAGGTGGTCATCACTATCTTTACCGTTCCTTTTATCCTATACTTTATGTTAGTTGATGGGTCAAAAATTGCCCGAGGACTGGTCAAAGTTACCCCCACCCAGATGAAGAGTACTGTCCGTAAATTTTTGTCCAATGTTAACCTCCAGTTGGGTACTTATGTCCGTGGCCAGATTTTTGTTGCCATCTGCGTTGCCATTATCTTTTTAATCGGCTATGCCATTATCGGCCTCAACTATTTCTTGGTCTTGGCTATTATCGCTGGTTTCTTTAACCTAGTCCCTTACTTGGGTTCTTTTATTTCAGGCCTACTAGCTGCAGCAGTGGCCTTATTCCAAGACCCCATCCTCCTCGTTTACTTAGCTATTCTCTTTATCATTGAACAAATTTTGGAAAATCGGGTTATCCAACCTTATATTCTGGGTAGCCAGTTGAATATTCACCCCATTACCATTCTCTTTATCCTCTTAATCGCCGGTAGTCTCTTTGGTGTCTTGGGTCTCCTCTTAGGGGTGCCAGCCTATGCCATCATCAAGATTGTGGTCAGCATGGCCTTTGAATACGTCAAAGAAGAAACGGACTTGTACCATGAGGACCAAGGACATGCCAGTCAAGCAGCCGTTTTGAAAGACCAGGACTAGGCTGGAACGTTCAAAATATCAATCCTAACCGCCTTGCAGTCTAATCTAAACTGCAAGGCTCTTTTATATGCTTCTTTTATAATGAGTTTTTGGCCTTGCTAGGTGACAGACTGTCATCTATAATAGGAATTACTTATAAAAAATGACAGCTTGTCATGATGGGAGGCAAACATGCCAAGACAAACTTTTTTTAACCTTCCCGAGGAAAAGAAAGACCGGATTATCCAAGGGGCTATGGCTGTTTTTTCGACCAAGGCCCTCAATGAGGCCTCTGTTGCCGAAATTGTGGACCAGGCTGGTATTTCCCGGGGGAGTTTTTACCAATACTTTGAAGATAAATTAGACTTGTACCTCCACTTGATTGGTCTTTTTAAGCGGAACTACCATAACTTGCTGATGACTTGCTTTAAAAAGAACCAAGGAGACTTTTATGCCTCTTATAAAAGTTATAGTCGTTATTATATTGACAATATCACCAAGTCTAAGAAGTTTGGCTTTTTTGAAAAACTATACCTTAACATGAACTATTCTCTAAACCGTGAAAGTATCAACATAATGTTTACGGATAGCCACAAAAGTGCCTTATATGAAGTTGTTCGCTTAGATAATTTGAAGATTTCGACTAAGGCTGAGTTACTAGAAGTCCTGCAGTTTCTCCACGAACTTTTGAACAATAGTATTATGGAGGGTTTTTGGAAGAATGCACCGGTTGAAGTGACCCAAGACCATTTTATTAAACGGCTAGACTGGGTCTTTTACGGGATTAGCCGAGTAGATAAAGGAGAGAATTGTTAATGTTCCGTTTGTTTAAAGAGATGGAGACAAAGTATGTCCTTCTATCCATATTCTTATCAGCCTGCCGGGTTTTTGGCATGATTCTCTTGCCGACCATGACAGCGGATATTATTGACTACGGTGTCTTGCAAGAAGATATGGACTATATTATTAGGCAAGGTTTATTGATGATTGGTGTAGCCCTTTTAGTTATAGCCTTTGCGGTAGGAAGTTCTGTTTTTACTGCTAGGGAAACCCAAAAATTGGGGGAGACGGTCCGTAACCGGGCCTTTAAAAAAATTGTCAACTTTTCCAAAGAAGACCTGGACCAGTTCGGGACAGCTTCTTTGATTACCCGAACCACTAATGATGTGATGCAGCTACAATTTGTCATGCTCCAGGTGGTTATTATGCTAGGGGTTGACCCCTTTTTAATCCTGGGAGCCACCATTATGGCCTTTACTCGGGAACCCCAGTTGGCTTTTGTCTTTATCATTACAGCTCCTCTAATGGGCTTAGCTATCTGGTTGATTATGCGGTCAGCCCAGCCCCTCTTCCGCCGCTTGCAAAGAAAGACGGATGAAATTAACCGGATCTTCCGAGAAGGATTGACCGGTGTTCGGGTTGTCCGAGCCTTTAACAAGAGTCAATATGAAGAAGACCGCTTTGCTTCTTCTAACCAGGACTTCAAGTCTATTTCCATCGGGGCATATGCCCGCATGGCCCTCATGATGCCGGTCTTCTTGGTCGTTATCATGCTGACCAATATCATGATCCTTTGGTTTGGGGCTAACCTAGTAGGGTCTGGTCAGATGCAGGTAGGGAACCTAGTTGCCTTCTTAACCTATGCCGGCTTGATCATGATGGGGATTATGCTCCTAGCCCAAGTCTTGTCATTTATTCCTCGGGGGCAAATTGCTGCTGAACGGATTTTGGCTATCTTGAACCACCAATCTACTATCAAGGATGACGACCACCCAGACCAGGTCAGCGACCAGTCTATTGATTTTGCCTTTGAAGATGTCGACTTCCGCTACCCTAACACAGACAATTTAGCCCTAGAAGGGATTAACATGGAAGTCAAGGCTGGTCAGACCTTAGCCATCATTGGGGGGACCGGGTCTGGTAAATCTACCATCGCCAACCTTATGATCCGCCTTTACGATGTGGAATCTGGCTCCATTAAGCTGAATGGCCAGGACATCCGCTACATTAGTCAAGAAGACTTGAGAGACCGGATTGGTTTTGCCCCTCAAGAGGCCATCCTTTTTTCAGGTACCATCCGAGAAAACCTCACTTACGGCCACCCAGACGCCAGTGACCAAGAGCTCTGGGAGGCCTTGGAAATCGCCCAAGGGAAGGCCTTTGTGGAAGGTTTGGAAGACGGTTTAGATGCCAAGGTAGAACAAGGCGGGGGCAACTTCTCTGGTGGCCAGCGCCAACGCTTGAGTATCGCCCGGGCCTTGGTAACCGATGCCGACTTGCTGGTTTTTGATGACTCCTTCTCCGCCCTAGACTTTAAAACCGATGCTAACTTAAGGGCAGCCTTGACACCAGTGACTCGGGACAAGGCAGTGGTGATCATTGCCCAAAGAATCAGTACGGTTGTCAATGCTGACGAGATTATTGTCCTTGAAGACGGTAAAGTTGTGGGGGCTGGCAAGCACGAAGACCTCAAAGAATCGAATCCAGTCTACCAAGAAATTATCCAGTCACAAATGAGAGGGGAGGAAGTTTAATGGCCAGACAAGCCCACAGAAAACGCCACGCTGATGACTTTTGGGGGACAGTATGGCGCTTAGTCCAGTATATGTCTCGCCGGAAGGGAATCTTCATCTTTGCTGTCATCTTCGGGCTAGCAGCCATTATCCTCAATGCCATTGCCCCCTCTGTCATGGCTATGGCCACCAATGAAGTCATCCGGGCCTTTCAAGAGGCAATGAGCGACAACCTGTCCTTAACCAACCTGCCTATCAATTATGACCTAATTATCCAAATCATTATAGCCATCGTCATTATTTACCTCAGCCAAGCACTTTTGCGCTACTTAGAAAGTTTTTTACTCGCTGCTTTATCTCAGGCGACTGTTTACGACTTGCGTGAGCACCTAAAAGAAAAAATCGAAACCCTGCCCATTAAGTTCTTTGATACCCACGGGAATGGGGACATTATGTCCCGGGCCGTCAACGACATGGACCAAATCGCTAACATCCTCCAACAATCTTTAATCCAATTGGTGAACGGGGTGATCATGTTTGTGACCGTCCTAGTGATCATGTTTATGGTCAACTGGATGCTAGCCTTGGTTGTTTTACTAACCTTCCCAATCAGTGCAGGCTGTATTTATTTTATTGCACCAAGGGCCCAGAAGCAGTTTGCCCGCCAGCAAAAAGAGTTAGGGATTTTGACAGACCAGGTGGAAGAAGTCTATGCCGGCCACACGATTGTCAAGACCTACAACCGAGAAGACGATGAAAATGCCCGCTTTGTTGACCAAAGTGCCAAGTTAAATGATGCCTCCACCAAGGCTCAGTTCTTGTCCATTATCATGATGCCTTTGGTTAGTTTTGCAAGGGATCTGGGTTACTTTGGGATCGGTGTCTTTGGTGGCTGGGGCGTTATTAACGGGATCATTTCCATCGGCCACGTCCAAGCTTTTATGCAGTATGTCAACCAATTCTCCCAGCCTGTCCGCTTCATTGCCCAGCTCTCCAATACCATCCAGGTTACCATTGCTTCTACTGAGCGGATTTTTGAAATCATTGATGAAGAGCCTATGCAAAAAGTGGAAGTCGATGTCCCGGACAAGCAAGATACTCCCTACAAGGTGGAATTCGAACACGTTCAGTTTGGTTATGCGGATGACCCAGAGGCCGACCTCTTAATGAATGACTTTAACTTGCAGGTGAAACCAGGTGAAATGGTGGCTATCGTTGGACCAACTGGGGCCGGGAAGTCGACCTTGATCAACCTTTTGGAACGCTTTTATGATGTCAGGGGCGGTAGTATTTACCTAGACGGGGTAGATACCCGCCACTTTAACCGGTCAGACCTGCGCAAACACATGTCCATGGTCCTTCAGGATACCTGGCTGTTTAATGGTACGATCTGGGAAAATATTGCTTACGGCAACGACAAGTATGCCGACGACGATGAAAAAATCCTCCAAGCTGCTAAAACGGCCAATGTAGACGACTTTGTCCGTCGCCTACCCAAGGGCTACTCCACTGTGATTAACGAGGAAAGTTCCAACGTTTCCCAAGGCCAGCGCCAATTGATCACCATTGCCCGGGCCTTCTTGGCAGATCCTGAGATCTTAATCTTAGATGAAGCCACCTCCAGTGTTGATACCCGGACTGAAAAACAAATCCAAGAAGCCATGGAAAATATTATCCAAGAGCGAACTTCCTTTGTCATTGCCCACCGCTTGTCTACCATCCAGGATGCTGACAAGATCATTGTCATGAACCACGGCGATGTTATCGAAACAGGCACCCACCAAGAACTCCTAGACCAGGGAGGCTTTTACGCTGATCTTTATTACGCCCAATTTGCCTCTTCAGATGACCAAGCAGACGACCTTGCTTGGGATAGCTAAAAAATTGAAGCAGTAGGGAAATTGTTTTTTGAGGGTAACTTGTTAAAGTTGCCCTTTTTTGATGCAGAGATTTTGAAGTGAATTATGAAAAATCTAGTCCTAACTAAATTTGAAAGCCTTTAGGAATGACTTGTCCACTTTGGAAGCAAGCTAGCGATTGACTAGAAATAGAGTGGTTTCGGACTTGAAACTGGACAATAAATCAAAATAAGGAAGTTTTGAAGTTGAAACTGGACAATAAATCAAGATAAGGAAGTTTCGAAGTTGAAACTGGACAATAAATCAAAATAAGGAAGTTTTGAAGTTGAAACTGGACAATAAATCAGAATAAGGAAGTTTTGAAGCTGAAACTGGACAATA
>NZ_JH992959.1:18273-121934 GCF_000315445.1 Alloiococcus otitis ATCC 51267 | reverse complement strand
TGAAACTGGACAATAAATCAAAATAAGGAAGTTTTGAAGTTAAAACTGGACAATAAATAGAAATAGGGAAGTTTTGAAGTTAAAACTGGACAATAAATAGAAATAGGGAAGTTTTGAAGTTAAAACTGGACAATAAATCAAAATAAGGAAGTTTTGAAGCTGAAACTGGACAATAAATGAAAATAAGGTAGTTTCGAACTTGAAAGGCGACAATGGGCGAGCCATACGGTACTTTCAGACTTGAAAAGTGACAATAATAAGCCATGGTTCGCTCCAACCAAGTCAACTAATCTATAACCGAACTATAGGACCAAGAACTGATTTGGCTTTTTTAGCGGAATTTTGCCTAAAATTAAATAGCTAGCCTTATTCTTGTGGGCCTAGGGGTCGGTCGTTATACTAGAGGCAAAGAAGAAAAGGAAAGGATAATAAAGATGACTTATTTATACCAAACCAAGGCAGTCAACGAAGATGGGGTAGACGGCTACAGTTATATCGAAGGTGAAGACCCCATAAAGGTAGCCCACCCCTTGTCCGAAGACCAAGGCTTCAATCCCGAAAAATTTGTCGGGCTGGCCTTGAGTACCTGTTTTAATTCGACCGTTCAAAAAATCTTGGAAGAAGATGGACTGGACAACAAGACCCGAGTCAAAGTTGCGGTTCAAATGCATGAGGAAGAGGATGAAACTGGTTTTTACTTTAGCTTAGATGCAGAACTGGCCATTGACCAAATGGACTTAAGACAGGTCCAAGAGTACTTGGAGCGAACCAAGGTCCGCTGCCCCATGGCTAAACTTCTCAAGGGGTCTGCAACAGTATCCTATGCTGTGACAACTTACTAAGAAATGGGCCAGCAGACCTCTACAATCTTTCAGGTTCAGTCAAAAGCGAAATACAAATCATCAGAAGCACCGGTCTTCTGGGTTGAACTTCCCTTTTATTTTTAATATACTAACAATTAGTAAGTAAATACAAGTAAAAGGAGATTGAGCTCATGTTATACAATAATGTCATTGATGCGATTGGGAATACGCCGGTTGTTAAACTCCACCATG
Source organism: Alloiococcus otitis ATCC 51267 (assembly GCF_000315445.1). GTDB lineage: Bacteria > Bacillota > Bacilli > Lactobacillales > Carnobacteriaceae_A > Alloiococcus > Alloiococcus otitis. Next base: position 120,879 of record NZ_JH992959.1, on the reverse strand, counting down.
TTCCAGAAGACTCTGCTGATGTTTACGTTAAGTTGGAATACCAAAACCCAGGCGGTAGTGTCAAAGACCGGCCCGTCCGCTATATTATTAAAGACTTGCTTCGATCGGGCGACTTAAAACCGGGTGGCACCATTATTGAGTATACGAGTGGGAACACGGGCATTGCCTTGGCTATGGTAGGGGCTGCTTTAGGTTTAAATGTGATTATCACCATGCCGGAGACCATGTCCAAAGAGCGTAAACTCCTGATGAAAGCTTATGGCGCTAACTTGGTTCAAACGCCAGGGGACCAAGGTGTTGCTGGAGCAAGAGACAAGGCTGAAGAAATTGCTAAGGAAAAAGGAGCCCCTATCTTTGGCCAGTTTTCTAACCAAGCCAATGTTAAGTCCCACCAAGAAACCACTGCCCAAGAAATTTTGCAAGATATCCCGGACCTAGACGGCTTTGTAGCTGGTGTTGGAACTGGTGGCACCATCACTGGTGTTGGTCGTGTCTTAAAAGAAAAAGATGACAAGATCAAGGTCTGGGCAGTTGAACCAGCAGCTTCACCTCTCTTGTCAGGCGGGGAAGCTGGTCCCCACAAGATTCAGGGATTAGGGGCTAATTTCATTCCTGAAATCTTAGACCAAGACATCTATGACAAGGTCTACCAGGTTTCCAATGAAGATGCCATGGCTAAGGCCCGGGAAGTGGCCCAGTCAGAAGGCCTTTTAGTTGGGATTTCTTCAGGTGCCAACTTGCTTGGAGCTCTTGACTTGGCCAAAGAACTTGGCAAGGGTCAAAAAGTTCTGACTGTTCTACCATCCAATGGGGAACGCTACTTGACTACTGACTTGTACGAGCACTTAGCCGATGAGTTGGACTAAGCGTTACCAGCTAGCCAAGCATATTTGCCAAAATGATCCTGCAGCCCGGGGCGTCTGGTCAACCTTCTTCCTCTATCCTGGCGTAGTGGCTTACAGTCGTCACTTTAAGGCCCACTATTTTTACCAAAAGGGTTTTAAAAACTTTGCCCGCTATTTGTCCGAGCGAACTAAGAAGAAAACCAATATCGAAATCCACCCTGGTGCCCAGTTAGGGGCTAATGTTTTTATCGACCACGGCACTGGGGTAGTTATCGGTGAAACAGCGATTGTAGGTGACCGGGTCAAGCTCTATCACGGGGTCACCTTGGGCGGAACCGGTAAAGAGAAAGGAGCTAAGCGCCATCCAACCATTGAAAATGATGTGGAAATTGGGGCTGGTGCCATTATCCTAGGCGATGTCACCATTGGCCACCACAGCAAGGTTGGAGCCGGCGCCTATGTTAACCGGGATGTCCCGGCTTATGCAACGGCAGTTGGGATCCCAGCCCGGATTATTTTACACGATAAAGATTGGAACCGAATTGGAGAAATTTCTCCAAGCTAGCTAAAGCCAAGCAAGAGTTAAGGTCTAAAAGATTAATTTTCAAGTTCGTTTCCCAGCTAAATTGACAGCTTTTTCTGTAAGCGTTATAATCCCATTGTAAAAAAATATAATCCTTGTTAAAACCATAATGATATATAGTTATATTTTTACTGAAAGGGAGTGATTTGTTAGTTTCGAAGAGAAAGCTAATAGGCCATTGTTTTTCATTTTTCAATGTTGGCCATTTATCTTATGGTTTTAAGTTGTTTTTAGGGGAAAGAAAGGGATTACTCACTTTATTTTTGACCTTGAGAATTAACCCCTTTTACTTTTATTGATAAAATATTCTAGAAAGGATGTCTATGAATGGATCAAAAAGTGATTAATTATGGCGTTGTCGGGACTGGTTATTTTGGTACTGAATTAGCAAAAGCTATCCAGGCTCTGGCTGGAGCTAAAATTAAAGCGGTATATGATCCAAATAATGGCAGAAAAATAGCTAGCGAACTAAGATGTGAATTTGAAAGTTCCTTAGACGAACTTGTTAAAAGAGGGGACATTGACTGTATGATTGTTGCAACCCCCAACAATCTACATAAAGAGCCTGTCTTAAAAGCTGCAGAAGCAGGTATAAATGTTTTTTGTGAAAAACCAATTGCCTTAAATTATCAGGACTGCCATGAAATGGTCCAAGCTTGCAAGAATGCAGGCGTAACTTTTATGGCCGGTCATATTATGAATTTCTTTGATGGAGTCCGCCAAGCTAAACAGTATATCCAAGATGGAAAAATTGGGGATGTATTATTTGTGAAGGCAGCTCGTAATGGATGGGAAGAGGCGCAAGAGAGTGTTTCTTGGAAAAAAATCCGCAGTAAGTCTGGCGGTCACCTCTATCACCACATCCATGAATTAGATTGTGTCCAGTTTATTATGGGTGGTTTGCCAAGTCATGTCGCTATGTCTGCATCTGACATTGCCCATAAGGGTGAAGAGTTCGGTGACGAAGATGATTTCATTAGTATGAATTTGGAATTTCCCAATAATAAATATGCTCACTTGGAATGGGGCTCGGCATTTAGATGGGGCGAACACTATGTTTTGATCCAAGGAACGAAGGGGGCCATTATGCTAGATATGTATGATTGTGGGGGTACTTTAAGAGTGGACGGTCAAGATAACCATTTCCTTATTCATGGCTCACAAGAAATTGATGATGACCGAACTCGTATTTACCATGGGACTGAAATGGATGGTGCCATCCAGTATGGTCATCCAGGTAAACAGGCTCCATTATGGTTAAATGACTGTATCAAAAAAGAAGTTACGTTTTTAAATGATGTACTCCATGGTATGGAAGTTCCTGATGAATACCGAAAACTCCTAGATGGTTCTGCTGCAGAAGAGGCTATTGCTACAGCAGATGCCGCCACTCTAGCAAACCAGGAAAAACGAGTGGTTCAATTAAATGAAATTTTGTAATATGGAAAGTTAGGAGTTTTCAAATGAAACACTTTAAGCATCATATAATTACTTCTCTGGCCTTGTCTTTTTTGTTATGCTCACTTTCCTTACTCAATAATCATAAGAGTATCAAAGCAGAAGAGCTAGGAACTGCTGGTACTATAGATATTGAAGAAACAAGTTCGGCCGGAGACCAGGAAAAAAATATGGAAGAATCAAAGATATTTTTTGCCGGCGATGAAACAGCAGCTAATTACTTTAGAATTCCAAATATTTATACGTTAAATGATGGTCGAATCTTGGCAAGTGCAGATGCCCGGTACGGCGGCACACATGATTCACCTAATAATATCGCCATTGCCAGTTCTTACAGTGACGATAACGGTTTGAATTGGTCTGAATCAACATTGCCCTTGTCTTTTGACGACTATGCTAACCAACAAATAGATTGGCCCCGGGATGACCAAGGGAAGGAAGAACAAATTAAATACAGTGCTTCTTTCATTGACTCGGTAATTCTAGAAGATTCTCAAACCGGGAATATATATCTATTTGCTGATGTTATGCCAGCTGGCGTTGGGAATAGCAATGCTTGGAAAAATGATTCCGGTTTTGAAGAAATTGACGGTCAATATTTCCTAAAATTACGCTCGCAAGATGAAGAGGAATATCATTATTTGCTAGGGTCTGACCAGGTGATTTATGATCAAAGAACAGGTGAAGCTACTGACTATAGCGTCGATGATGACTATAACATCCTAAAAAACGGAGAATCATTGTATACAGAACAATATTCAGTTGACTTTCAAGATGGCCAGCTCATTGAGTATCAAAATGGAACCAAAGTTAAAATGAACATTTTCTATTATGACTCTTTATTTAAAGTAGTCCCTACAAACTATGTGGGCTATACCGTCAGTCAGGATCAAGGGGAAAGTTGGTCACCTTTGAACTTACTTGATCCCTTGTTGGGCCCAGACCATAATGCGCCATACTTGTCCCCCGGCGGCGGTTTAGAGACCTCAAATGGACGCTTGCTAGTGTCTTCTTATACTGAATCAGCCATTATATATATTGTAAGCGATGATCACGGTGAAACATGGTTCCCAGTAAGACAAGACTTGCCATTTTCTGAAGCAACTGCTGAATCGCAAACAATTGAACTTGAAGAAGATGTTTTAGCAACCTTTACAAGAACTGATAATGGTAAAATTGGTTACAGCATGAGTCATGACAATGGGGACACTTGGACCGAAATCACCAATCTTGATATTGTAGACAATACACAATATGGGACACAGGTTTCAGCATTAAAATATTCGGAAGAAATTGAAGGCAAGCTAGCAGTTATTCTTAGTACCCCCAATTCTACCCAAGCTAGGGAAAATGGCGAGTTGATTATCGGTCTTTATAATGGTGAAGAAATCGAATGGAAATATCGTTATACTATTCCGGATACACAAGATGGCTTTTCTTATTCTGATTTAACCGAGACTCCCGATGGGGAAATAGCCTTGCATTATGATTCTTGGTCTAGAGACCAGCTGCATTTGAAAGATGTCTTACTCATGCAAAGATTTGATAGTCAAGACATAATAAATCAATCTCAAGTGATAACTGAGGATGCAGGTTAGATTAAACCATACCTAGCGCTTGTTCTACTATAAAGGATGAGTGTTCGAAAAAAGGAAATAATGAAAGGGGTATCAGCATGGAATCCAATCCTGGCTTTGGCTTTACCAACATGGTCGTTTTAGTCGTTTATTTATTGTTTATGTTAGTTTTCGGTAGTTCTTTCATCAGAAAATCAGGCAAAAGTTCAGATGCCTTTTTTAAAGCTGAAGGGAGCTTACCTGGGTGGGCAGTTGGAATGAGTATTTTTGCTACTGCAGTCAGCTCAATTACCTTTATGTCTACGCCAGAACAGACTTTCATTAGTGATTGGTCTTATATTGTGGGATCTGCTTGTATAATAGTCGTCATACCAATTTTGATTGCCTACTTTGTACCATTTTTCAGAAAGCTCCAAGTAACCTCTGCTTACGAGTACTTAGAAGAGCGATTTGACCCAGTCGTTCGGACCTTATCCAGTGTTTTGTTTGTTTTATACCACCTTGGTAGAATTTCAGTAGTTGTTTATTTGCCAGTTTTGGCAGTTGCATCAGTGACTGATATTAATCCCGTTTTGATTGCTGTTGCAGTTAGTTTAGTTTGTATTATTTATACCTTGTTAGGTGGTATGGAAGGAGTAATTTGGAGTGACACCATCCAGGGCTTTATTTTACTTGCTGGTTCAATTCTAATTTTATTGATGGCTATTTTTAAAATTGATGGAGGTCTAAGCGAAATATCAAATACCATAGTGTCAGAAGGGAAATTCTTTTCAGCTAGTAACTTAGACATGAGTGATTTATCGGATTATGTTCCGCTAATTTTTATAGGGCAACTTGTTTCCTTCCTTTACCAATATGGTTGTTCTCAAGATATGGTACAACGTTTTGTCACTTCAAAATCAATGAAAGAAACTAAAAAATCACTCTGGCTAACTTACGGTCTCTGCATTGTCTTTTTCCCAATTTTTTATGCTATTGGCAGTGTCTTATATGTTTATTATGGCCAAAATGGCGGTTTGCCAGCTGGAGTTAACACTAGTGCTGTCGTTCCATTCTTTATCTTAACTGAACTTCCTGCTGGTATAGCTGGGCTAATTATTGCAGCAATTTTTGCAGCTTCCCAATCAACTGTCTCCAGTAGCTTGAACTCGATCTCAGCCTGCTTGGTCGTTGATATCAAACGACGGTTCTTTGAGGATAAACTAAAAAATGTATCAGAAGTTTCAATAGCTAGATGGATTATTATAGTCACTGGTTTATTTGGCTTGTTAGTTACAGTATACTTTACAGCTGGTAACTCCTCTCAAACCTGGGACATCATTTTAGCTATTGGAGGACTCTTTGGTGTGCCAATTGCTGCTGTCTTTACATTAGGCATATTTACGAAGAGAGCAAATGGCAAAGGGACCCTCATCGGTTTAATTGCCGGAATCGTTTTAGCAATAATAACGGATGCCATGAATATTTCACCCTTGCTCACTGCAACTGTTGCCTTTATTGTCACCTTCTTAATTGGTTATTTCTTATCATTGGCTTTCCCAGACAGTGATAAAAATATTAGAGGTTTAACTTACAAAACGAGAGATATAACTTACGCTAAAAACTAAGTGATTAGCTAAAAAAGAGAAGGGTCACACCCTTCTCTTTTTTAGTTTTACTGTATATGAAGATGAAGGCAAGTGATAGACTTGCGGGCCAATCTTCGTTATAATTTATAAGGACTTTTAAGAAAGTAGGAGTGAGGTTTATGGCACAACTTTACTACCGGTATGGGGCTATGAATTCGGGTAAGTCAATTGAAATTCTAAAAGTAGCCTACAATTATGAAGAACAAAATAAAAAGGTGGCCCTCTTTACCTCGGGCATGGATGACCGGGAAGAGATTGGGAAAATTGCCTCTCGTATTGGGATGAACCGGGATGCCACGGTCATTAACCAAGACACCAATATCTTTGAAGCAGTGAAAAATATCGAAGATAAAATTTCTTGTGTTTTGATTGATGAGGCGCAATTTTTGACCAAGGAACACGTTTATCAACTAGCCCGGATTTGCGACGACTTGGACATTCCTGTTATGGCTTTTGGCCTGAAAAATGATTTTCGCAATGACTTGTTTGAAGGGTCCAAGTACCTCCTGCTTTTAGCTGAGAAGATTGAAGAGATGAAGACTATTTGTTGGTTTTGTGGGAAAAAGGCCACCATGAATATGCGGATTGCTGAAGGCAAACCAGTCCGACAAGGAGACCAGATTCAAATAGGCGGCAATGAATCCTATTACCCGGTTTGCCGCAAGCACTACTTTAACCCGCCATTGGACAGTGAAGGGAAGATTATCAATGAGTGACCAGACGAGTATATTTGACCGACTGGAAGCAGTCGATGCGAGATATGAAGAATTAAATGAACTCCTCAGTGATCCACAAGTCATTAATGATACCGATCGCTTTATGAAGTTGAGCAAGGAAGAAGCAGACTTAAGGGAAACCGTTCAAGTTTACGGTCGGTATAAAGAGGTCAAAGAGGGAATCCAAGAGACCGAGAACATGCTATCTGATAGCGACTTAGACAAAGAAATGGCAGACCTTGCCAAAGAAGAGCTATCAGACTTGAAGTCAGAGCAGGATGAACTGGAAGACAAGCTGACCATCCTCCTCTTACCCAAGGATGAAAACGATGAACGCAATATCATCATGGAAATCAGAGGAGCTGCTGGTGGAGATGAAGCCCAACTATTTGCTGGCGACTTGTTTGAAATGTACCGCAAGTATGCCGAAAACCAAGGCTGGAGGGTCGAAGTCCTAGACTCTAACACAAGTGGAGTAGGGGGCTTTAAAGAAATTATTTTCTCCATTGACGGCAACAATGTCTACTCTAAATTGAAGTTTGAAAATGGGGCCCACCGGGTTCAACGAGTTCCTGAGACTGAATCCCAAGGCCGGATCCACACCTCAACCGCAACTGTTGTCGTCATGCCGGAAGCAGAAGATGTGGAAATTGACATTGATCCCAATGATATTCGGACAGATATCTACCACGCTTCTGGAGCTGGTGGCCAGCACGTTAACAAGACCGCTTCTGCAGTCCGCTTGACCCATGAGCCCACTGGAATCGTAGTGGCCATGCAGGATGAGCGGTCCCAACTAAAAAACCGGGAGAAAGCCATGAAGGTCTTGCGGTCTAGGGTATATGACAAGATTCAGTCTGAGCAACAAGCTGAATTTGACGCTGAACGGAAGTCAGCTGTTGGAACTGGCGACCGGTCTGAACGGATCCGGACCTATAACTTCCCCCAAAGCCGGGTGACTGACCACCGGATCAACTTAACCCTGCAAAAATTAGACCAAATTTTGGATGGCGACCTCGGTCAAATTATTGATGAATTAATCGTATGGGAACAGACCGAGAAATTGGAGCAGTTAAGCAATGAAGGTGTCTAATATGCCAAGCTATTCAGAAGTCCTCCAATGGGCTTCTTCTTTTTTGGCTGACCGGGGTGTGGAGCCCCATGTGGCCAAGTGGTTGATGCGGGAAGGGCTAGACCTTAGCCCAACAGACTTGCTAGTCAAGGCGAAAGACCCCATGCCTGCAGGGGACCGACAAGACTATACCAAGCAGGTCAAGCTGGCCAGCTGCCACTACCCAGCCCAGTATATCGTAGGCCATGAGTGGTTTGACGGTCACAAGTTTAAAGTGAATCCGGCTGCCTTAATCCCCAGGCCAGAAACAGAAGCCTGGTTTGCCAGCTATATCGACAAGTTATCTCCTAACCCTCTCAAGCTGGTGGATGTAGGGACCGGGACAGGAGTCATTGGCATTTCTCATAAGCTTAGACGACCCCAAGACCAAGTTTACTTGACCGATATTTCAGACCAAGTCCTAGACCTGGCCCGGGAAAATGCCCAGAACTTAGGGGCTCAGGTTCACTTGGTCCAAGGCGACTTTTTGGCCCCCTTGCTAGACCAGGACATTCACTTTGACCTTATCGTGTCCAACCCACCCTATATTGCCAAGGAGGAGTGGGGTGAAATGGACGAGTCGGTTAGGAAGTACGAACCCAAATTAGCCCTCTTTGCTGACCAGGATGGCTTGGCCGCTTACCAGAAAATCTTGACCCAGTCCAAATCACTTGTATCAGACAAGTTTATGATTTTGCTGGAAATAGGCTATAAGCAGGGCCAGGCGGTTTCTCACTTGGCCCAGGAAACTTATCCACAGGCCGCTGTAAAAACTTGGACAGACTTAGCTGGATTGGACCGCTTAGTGTCAGTTCTTGTCTAACTTGTGCACACTTGTGAACAAGATTGACAGGATGGACAGTGGCTAGTAAAACCGTATCACAACAAGCTTTAGACGGATTTTGTCTATTTAGTAAAAGAGATCTGTGGATAACTTTAACAATAATGTGTATAAGAATGTGGAAGGATGTGAAAAAGTGTGGAAAGCTTGTGGATAAAGCCTGAAGAATTGGACAAGGCAGTGACACTACTGGAAGAGGGCGAGCTAGTGGCTTTCCCTACAGAGACTGTCTACGGCCTGGGAGCAGATGCCAAAAACGACCAGGCTGTCCAAAAAATTTACCAGGCAAAAGGACGTCCCAGTGACAACCCCCTTATTGTCCATATTTACTCTGTAGACCAGGTCTATGACTTTAGCTCAAGGATACCAAGTCGGGCTCAGGACTTGCTTAATGCCTTTTGGCCAGGTCCCTTAACTATTATCTTAAACCATGACCAGGAGACAGCAGCGCCCACGGTCACGTCTGGCCAGGACTCTATTGGGATCCGGATGCCCAGCCACCCTCTTGCTAGGGACTTACTCAAGGTGTCTGGCTTAGCTTTGGCTGCCCCTTCAGCTAACCTGTCGGGCCGGCCCAGCCCAACTTCAGCTGACCATGTTTGGCATGACTTGTCGGGCCGGATCGCCGGGGTCCTTGATGGGGGACCAACTGGCCTTGGCTTGGAGTCGACGGTGGTTGATTTTACCAATCCAGACCAGCCTGCCATCTTACGACCAGGTGGCCTGGCCCGAGAAGATATTGAGCGGGTTATTGGACCTGTCCAAGACAAGACCCAGTCCAAGTCAGGTGACAAGGGACCAAAAGCACCAGGTATGAAGTACCGGCACTATTCCCCTGACCAGCCTGTCTACATTGTGGACAATAATTGGACAGAGGCGATTGATAAGTGCTTGAAATCTGGTGAAAAAATTGGTATTCTAGCTAGCGATGATATTATTGAAAATTACGGTAACCAAGTTTACGATGTCTTTTCCTTAGGAGGCCCTAAGGATGTGGACCGGGCTTGTCAAGTTCTCTACAAGGGCTTGCGGTATTTTGATGACTCGCCTGTTACCCTTATCCTAGCCCAGTCTTATGCCAAGAGTGGACTTGGTTGGGCCTATATGAACCGACTGGAAAAAGCAGCTAGTCAATAACCATCCACCACTTGCCTATAGGGCAGACCAGATAAAAAAGGAGCTTAGCAATGGCAAATGTTCATATCTTAGACCACCCCCTTATCCAGCACAAACTCACCATTATCCGTGACAAGGAAACCGGAACGAAGATTTTTAGAGAAGTTGTCAACGAAATTGCCCGTTTGATGGCTTATGAGGTTTCCAGACAGATGCCCCTTGAAGATGTCGAAATTGAAACCCCGCTTGCCAAGACCACCCAAAAACGCTTGGCAGGTAAGAAAGTGGTCATTGTCCCTATTTTAAGAGCTGGCCTAGGGATGGTAGACGGGATGTTAGACTTGATTCCCGCTGCCAAGGTAGGCCACATGGGGGTTTACCGGGATGAAGAAAGCAAAAAACCGGTGGAATACTTCTGTAAGATGCCCCAAGACATTGCAAGTAGACAGCTCCTAGTTGTTGACCCCATGTTAGCAACTGGTGGGTCAGCTATTGCCACTATCGAGGCCTTGAAAAGTCGGGGTGGTAAGGATATCAAATTGGTGGTCTTGGTCGCTGCACCAGAAGGCATTAAAGAACTACAGGCCGAACACCCAGACGTTGATATTTTTACAGCTGCTGTGGATGACAAATTAAATGACAATGCTTACATTGAACCTGGTTTAGGTGATGCAGGCGACCGTCTATTTGGTACATTATAAGATGGTCTAAAAGGGTTGAGGCCTCGCCTTAGCCCTTTATTTTTTAGCCTGGCCTGAAGATATTGCACCACGTTTGACCTAGGCTAGGAAAGGAATATTAGAGAGGAGTCTTAGCATGGTTTATGTCGATGGACAGGCTGTTATTGCCATTATTTCCCATTTGATATTTATTGTCTTAACCTTTTGGGCCATGCAGTCATTGTTAACCAGTGGCTGGATCAAAAAGCACCACATCCCCCAAGCCCGTTTACTCTTTATGCTCATTTCCATCGCTATTGGTTATAATGTCAGCCTTTTTGTCCTGGAAATCATTTTCACAGCCCAGTCAATCGGAGCCTTATTCTAGTGTCAAAGCTTTAACAGCTTTTGACATATAATTTCCATAACGAAATAGATATGTTATAATTATAGTAAGTTTGACACCAATTTTGATAATTGCTGTCAAATAAAAAACAAAGTTTATAAAAGTATGGCTATTAAATTGGAGGAAGTATAGAGTATGGACACAATCGTCATTCAAGGGGGAGACAATCGACTTGAAGGCACGGTAAAGGTAGAAGGGGCTAAGAATGCTGCCCTTCCTATCCTGGCTGCCAGTCTTTTACCAGAAGATGGGAAAAGTCACCTGTCCAATGTCCCCTTATTATCTGATATTTATACGATGCAAGAAGTTCTACGCTACTTAAATGTTGACATTGACTTTGATGAAGACAACAACGAAATCGTATTGGATGCTACAGGAGACCTGAACTCCAATACCCCTTATGAATTTATGAGCAAGATGCGGGCTTCCATCATTGTCATGGGTCCCTTACTAGCCCGCAATGGATACGCCAAGGTGGCACTTCCAGGTGGCTGTGCGATTGGGACTCGTCCTATCGACTTGCATTTAAAAGGCTTCCGGGCTATGGGGGTCGATGTGGAAGTCGAAGGCGGTTATGTGATTGCTAAAGTTCAAGATGAATTGGACGGCGCTAACATTTACCTTGACTTCCCAAGTGTTGGCGCTACGCAAAATATTTTGATGGCTGCCACCCGGGCAAAAGGGACAACAGTTATCGAGAATGCAGCTCGAGAACCTGAAATTGTTGACCTTGCCAACTACTTGAACAAGATGGGGGCCCGTATTTACGGAGCTGGAACCAACACCATGAGAATTGAAGGGGTGGACAAGCTAGAGGCTTGCGACCACTCCATTATTGCCGACCGGATTGAAAGTGGTACCTTTATGGTAGCAGCTGGTGTCACCCAAGGGAATGTCTTGATTGAAGACTGTATTGTGGAACACAACCGCCCCTTAATTTCTAAGTTAAGTGAAATGGGCGTTCAATTTGAAGAAGAAACAACCGGCCTTCGGGTCATGGGACCAGAGACCTTACAGGCAACAGATGTTAAAACCCTGCCTTATCCTGGCTTCCCAACTGATATGCAATCACCGATGACAGTTGCCCAAACCTTGGCTGAGGGAAGAAGCATCATGCGAGAAACGGTTTTCGAGAACCGCTTCATGCACATGGAAGAACTCCGTAAAATGGATGCACAATTTACCGTCGATGGCCAGTCTCTTATTATCGAGGGGGGCAGAAAACTCCAAGGTGCCAGAGTCCAGTCCAGTGACTTGCGGGCTTCGGCTTCCTTGATTATTGCTGGTTTAGTAGCTTATGGCGTCACTAAGGTAACTAACCTTAACCACTTAGACCGGGGCTACTACAAATTCCACGAAAAATTACAGCAATTAGGTGCTTCCATTGAACGGATTGACGAGGAAATTCAAGTTGACCAGGAAGCTAGCCTCAAGAAGGGCAAATAAGGAAGAATTAAAGACATATTGATAAGAGTTAGGCCCCTTGAGATGAAACTTTTCAAGGGGCTTTTCCTTTACAGGGTGTATGGGCTTGAAATGTTAACTTTAATAAAGGATAACCTTGTGGATTTTTAACATACTTCTTGCTATTTTCTGACCTTTTAAGTTATGATTAAAGGGTATTTACAGACAAGGTCAATAATTGAGGTGCGAAGATGGATTTCATTGAAATTATTCAGGATATACTCTATTTTTTATTGAAGGTCTTAATTGTCGTTCTCGTGATTGCCATTACCTTCTTAGTCGGGGCTATGTTAGGCTATAGTTTAATAGGGGATGGGGGCAACCCACTGGATGTTTTGAACCCTCAAGTTTGGCAGCAGATTTTTGCTTATTTTGTCAGCTAGCTGGCCCCTTGACCATGTCCTCCAAATCCATACGAAAAATGCGGCTTATTTCGCTAGGAAATGAGCCGTTTTTTTATTTAAAAAAATGATTTTCGTCCTTTTTTGCGTATATATAGTTAGGAGCAAGTGCGTCTTGCTTTAAAAAATTGAGAGGATAATGGAAATGAATCGATGCATATTAATTGGACGAATTGTTAGGGACCTGAGTTTGCATAATTTGGAAAGCGGCAGTCGGGTTATCAACAATGTTTTGGCTATCAACCGACTGACCAAGTCTTCAGGCAAGCAGACGGCTGACTTCATCCCTTTTGTGGCCTGGGGGAGGAAGGCTGAATTACTGGAACAGTATTGCAAGAAAGGGGATCAAGTTGCCCTAGAAGGTCGGCTCCAGTCCCGGTCTTACGAGACCAAGGACAAGGAAGTCAGGTATGTAGTTGAATTAAATGTCGACAATATTCAGTTTTTAAAAAACAAAAAAGAAGAGGTGGATCTACTCAAAGAACTGGCTAAGAAATAGTTTGCACCATAACTCTTGAAGGGGTTGGCTAGTTTAGCGAGATGTAGCCTGGATGCTTTTTTTCTTTCCTTCATAGATTTTTCAAAGATTTACGTTAAAATAAGGGGTGAATCTATGAGTGAGGGTGAAAACTATGAAGATATTAATGGTAGAAGATAATAGTTCAGTCAGTGAAATGCTGGAGATGTTTTTCCTAAAAGAAGACTGGCAGGCTACCTTTATTGAAGACGGCCAAGAAGGATTGGATACCTATTTAAACCAACCCAAGGACTTTGACGTGATCGTTTTAGACATTATGCTACCGAGCTTGGATGGGACCAGTATTTGCAAGGAAATCCGCAAGGTGGATGAACAGGTTCCGATTCTTATGCTGACAGCCAAAAATACGGAAAGCGATGAAGTGATCGGCTTGGAGTTAGGGGCAGACGACTATGTAACCAAACCCTTTAGCCCCTTAACTTTGGTGGCCCGGATCAAGTCCATTTACCGCCGGGCTAGCCGGACACCTAGTGACCAAGAAAACCTAGAAGTTGAAACAGACCACTTGAAGATGGACTCTTCAACCCGGGAAGTGACCCTCTACGGGCAAAAGTTGGATAACTTGACCCCGAAAGAGTATGACTTGCTCCACACCTTAGCAAGTAAGCCCCGGCAAGTCTTTTCTAGGGAGCAATTATTGCAGCAGGTATGGGAATATGAATACTTTGGGGATGAACGGACCGTTGATGCCCATATCAAAAAATTGCGGCAAAAATTGGTTGAAAAAGGCCCCCAAGTCATTCACACTGTTTGGGGCGTAGGTTATAAATTTGACGATACTAAGGATAGTGACTAGCCATGAAGCTACCTTATTTTTACCAGCAAATGCTGGGCTTTTTGGTTGTCATCTTGGTCTTAATGTATACTTCTCTCTTATCCTTCTTTCACTTAACCCGGGAGTCAGCCTATGATTCCACCCAGGAAGACCTTTTTATCTATGCTGAAGAAGTGGTTAGCTCTATCTCCAAGTACAATGACTTTAGCCGGGAGCAAGAATTGCTGGACCGGTTTAATGTTTCCTTGGTGGTAGTAGATGACCAAGGTCAGATTATCTACCCAAAACAAAGCTCCCAGGTCTTAGACCGGATTATTCCGGAAGAGATCGATGACTTAAAAAATGGGGAAAGAGTAACCTCCCTGGTTGATTTGGCGACTGACCAAGAAGAGGATGAAGAATACATGATGGCTTATGTTCCTTATTTTATCCAGGAGAGTGGGGAATATGCTGGTTTTGTAACGGTGATGGCTCCTTTTTCCATAGTAGATGATGAGATATCAGCTTTGGAAAGTCAGTTTTTCACCTCCTTTTTCATCGCCACAGTGGTGTCCATCATACTCTCAGCTCTCCTATCTTGGTACCAGGTTAACCGGATCAACCGGCTCCGCAAGGCGACCAAGCAGGTAACCCAGGGTGAGTACGATGTTCGGATCAACCACTCGGACCGGGATGAACTCGATAATTTAAGCAGAGACTTCAATAAGATGATTTTAGCCTTGGACCAGTCTCAGAAGGAAGTAAGCCGGCAAGAAGAACGACGGAAGTCCTTTATGCAGGATGCTGCTCATGAAATGCGGACTCCCTTAACTACTATTAATGGTCTTTTGGAAGGGTTGGAGTACGGCGTGATTGATGAGTCTAACCGGCTCCGTTCCATCCAGCTCATGCGGAAGGAAACGACCCGACTGATTCGCTTGGTCAATGAGAACCTGGATTATGAAAATATCCGGTCCAACCGTTTCCAACTTGATAAGAAAGAAATCCCCTTAAGTGATATATTTGAAGAAATCAACTATCAAATGACCAAGTTAGCTCAAGATGCAAACAATAATTTGCTGATCCAGGATATGGGGGAGATGACGGTCTTGGCTGATGGCGACCGGCTTAAACAAATCCTGGTCAACTTGATCAAAAATGCCATCCAGTTTACCGACCACGGCAAAATTAGGGTGTGGGCAGAAAAAAGTCATTACGGGACCAAAATCTATGTCCAAGACACTGGGATTGGCATGACCCAAGAAGAAATCCAAAATATCTGGGAACGCTATTACAAGGCAGATACTTCCCGGCAAAACACTTCTTATGGAGAATCCGGCTTAGGACTGTCTATCGTTCAACAATTGGTGGCCCTGCATGGGGCTAAGATTGATGTTCGCAGTAAAAAAGGCAAGGGAACTACTTTTAGCATTGAATTCCCAGATAGCCCAGAACATGAAGAAGAACTCCGTCAAAATAAACCAAGAGATATTATTGAATAAAAGAAAGCACCGAACTCACTTGTGTCGAGTTCGGTGCTTTTTACTCAGCTTAGGCTTTTAAGAGATAAGCTTAGTCCTACAAGGTATTATGTGGTTGGGCCAGTCCAGTCAAGCATCCCTCCTTGGACATTTTTTACCTGGTAGCCTTGGCTTTGAAGCTGTTGGCAGGCTAGGCTAGACCGCCGTCCGCTCCGGCAGATGACATAGTAGTCAGGGGACTTGTCCAGGTTGCAAGTGTCTATTTGGTCCAAGGGTTTTGAAATAGCCCCTGGGATATGGCTATCTTTATATTCCTGCTCAGTCCGGACATCTAAAATCTTCATTTTGGGGTCCTTTTTGTATTGCTGCAAAAAATCTTTGCTCGAAATTTCTTCCATTGTTACCCACTTTCTGAAAGCTTAAAGAATTGACCACCCTAAGGGGGATGGTTCTTTTAATATACCACAAGTTTGGCTCATTTCGAGGGGGCTTGGATCTTTTCTTTGATTTTCAAACTTCTTTCCTTCACTTTTCGTAAACATTATGTTAAACTTTTTAATCAACACAAGGGGTTATTTACTATAAATTTACCTTAAGATTTGGTGAAAACCAGGATAAATCCTTGATAAGATAGCTTTTCTACAAGGTTTGAGTCAACTTGCTATTAAGGTAAATATTGTGTAAAATTTATTAATGTGAATTTACAATTTTGGTTTGTGATTTTTTGAATTTAGATAAGTGAAAGAAGGATTTGTGTATGGAGAACTTAAAACGAAGACTGGGTCAACCGACCAGTTTTTTACTATTGGCCCTTGTGACCTTTTGGGCTAAAACTTACCTGGCTTATTTATTTGAATTTAACCTTGGTGTGAGTGGCTTGTTCCAGCACCTAATCCTATTGCTCAACCCTTTGCCAATCATGCTAGTCTTACTCAGCTTAGGCTTGTACTTTAAAGACAGTAAAAAATCACTGGTCACCATGTGGCTAATCCATTTCTTAGCTAGCCTCCTCCTTTTTGTGAATATCCTTTATTACCGGGAATTTGCTGATTTTCTAACCACTAATGTAGCAGTTGGAGCAGGGACCGTCTCAAAAGGTTTGGTTTCCTCAACCTTAAATGTTTTAACTTGGCATGACCCACTTTATTGGCTGGACAGCATTGTCTTAGCTTACGCCTTGTATAAGATCTTCAAGTCCAACCAAGATGAATCTAAGCCAAACCGGAAACGGACTGCCCTCATAACCACCCTAGCCGGTGCTGGTCTGTTTGGAGTCAACTTAGGCCTAGCTGAAATTAGCCGACCCCAATTGCTAACCCGGACCTTTGACCGCAATTATATTGTGAAATACCTTGGCTTGAACTTTTTTACCGGCTATGATGCAGCTAAAACGGTCCAAAACAACCAGATTCGGGCCAATGCCGATGAGTCTGATTTGAGTGAAGTTGTTAACTACGTCCAAGACAATTATGCTGAACCAGACCCTGACATGTTTGGGAAGGCAGAAGGCAGAAATGTGATTACGGTTGTTTTAGAGAGTGCCCAGCAATTCTTGGTGGACTATGAATTGGAAGACGAAGAAGGCAACTTGCATGAAGTGACCCCATTCTTAAACTCCTTAATCCATGACCCGGCCACCTATTCCTTTTCCAACTTCTTTGACCAAGTAGGCCAAGGCAAATCGTCGGATGCTGAAGTGATGGCAGAGAACTCCTTGTTTGGTTTACCCCAAGGGTCTGCCTTCCAAAGCTTGGGTTCCAGCAATACCTTCCATGCCTCACCAGACATTTTAGAGGCAGAAAAAGGCTATACGACAGCTTCTTTCCACGGGAATGTTGGGTCCTTCTGGAACCGGACAGACACTTACCAGTCCTTTGGATTTGACTTTTTCTTCGATTCAGAATTCTACGATCTAGATGATGAGAACACCCTAGAATATGGCTTGAAGGACAAGGTCTTTTTCCATGACTCGGCCCAGTATATTGAACAGCTACCTCAACCCTTCTATGCCAAATTTCTAACGGTTACCAACCACTTCCCTTACCCGCTTGATGAGGCTAATATTGACTTCCCTCAAGCCAACACAAGTGATGAGACCATCAACCAGTACTTCCAAACTAACCACTACGCTGACCAGGCCTTGGAAGAATTCTTCAACTGGTTGAAGGAATCAGGCTTGTATGAAAATTCAATTATTGTCGTTTACGGAGACCACTATGGCATTTCCGATACCCGTAACCCAGCCATGGGAGAACTTTTCGGTATCCCTGAAGATGAGTGGACCGCCTACCACAATGCCCAGATGAGACGGATCCCAATGCTCTTCCACATACCGGGAGAAGAAGATGGCCATGTAATTGACAAGTATGCAGGTCAAATTGACCTCTTGCCGACTTTGCTTCACCTGCTTGGCATCGAAACTGACCAGTACCTCTTTATGGGCCAAGACGTCTTCTCACCAGACCACAATGAGTCGGTCACCATGCGCAATGGCCGATTTATTAATGAGGATTATACCATCGTCAACGGTGATATCTACGACAGCCAAAGCGGTGCCTTGTTAAATGACCAGTTGAGCGACCAAGAGAAAGAAGAAATCTTCCAGATGCGGGACCAGGCCAACCAACGCCTAGAGCACTCCGACAACATCATGATGAAAGACTTGCTTCGCTTCTATACGCCTGAATCCTTGGCTGGCAGAGAGGCAAATGACTATATCTACTATGACCAAATGCCTGTCTTAGAAAACCATCCTGACAAAGATACCAGCCTAGCCAACCAATCAGACCAAGACAACTTGCCTGACCTTTATGAAACGGATGCCCCTGAAATTACCGGCCAGCCTATAATCAGTGAATTTAACGAATATGGCCAAGAAGCCATGGACGACGAAGAAATCGACGACCAGGCAATTGACGGGCAATATAAGGATGAAGAAGAGGAAGAAGGAGTCCAGGAAGACTTTATCGATGGCGAATAATCCCTTTAAGTAAGCAAGATTTGAAAGACCAACCCAGCAATTTGGCTTGGTCTTTTTGCAATTTTATTAAAATAGTGTTACAGTGAAAGAAGTAGTGGTTGCCAAGTACTTCTTACCCAATATAGAAACAGGTAGCTACTGAAAATGTTGATTGAAACAAAAATAGAGTTTTCAAGTCCTAGTTCTTGTAATCATTTTAACTCTATTGTAAAATACCACTAGACAGTTGTATAGCAAATCAATTAGTAAAGGAGTTTTATAATGGTTGGAAAAAATAACTATAAAACACGTGCTGAAAAAGCTGCTAACAAAAAACAACGATTTTCACTTAAAAAATTAAGTGTTGGAGTTGCATCAGTTGCAGTCGGTTCGACTTTACTATTAGGTAATGCTGAAACAGTTTCGGCTGATGAGTATGAACCAACTACTGAAGAATTGCAAGAAGCTCTACAAACTGAAAAAGAATCAGCAAAAGCTGAATTACAAGAAGCTGGAGCAACAAGCCCAAGACTAGCTCAAGCCATTGACGCTGCTGATTCAGTAGAAGAAGTTGAACAACTTAAAAATGACTTCCTTGACGTTCGCCGCCAACAAGTCGAACAAGACCAAGCAGCAGAAGATCAAACTGATGAAGTAGATGAAGAATTAGAAGCAGCAAAAGAAGCAGCCATTGCTGAAGTTCAAGCAGCTGGCTTCACAGATGAAAAATATGCTGGTTGGATCAATGCTCAGGAAACAGAGCAAGATGTCAACGGTATTAAACGCGACATCTTGACAACTGTTCCTAACGAAGAACAAAGTAGTATTGAAGGCGAAACTTCAGTTGACACCGAAAACAATACTGCACCAGAAATTGACTGGAGTGGAGCTGAAGCAGCGTACGAACTTGAACAAGAACAAGAATCAGCTATTGCTGAACTACAAGGCATCGGCATTGAAAATGATACTTTATTTGGTCTCATTAGAGATGCAGACTCTGTTGAAGAAGTAAAAAGAGTGAAGAGTGACATTATCGATGTCCGTCAGCAACAAGTCAGTGAACTACCAGACCAAGCAACAACAAACGAAGAAGTGTATGAAGACGTTTCTCCATCTACATCTACTGAAGAATTTACTGATGAGGAAGATGAAAACGACTTTGATATACCAGACTATGGCAGTGTCGATAATAAAACAATAGTAGGAGTAAACGTAAAACAACAAGAAGAAGGGCTTCGAAACGCAAAAGCAGAGGCAATTGCTGAAATTCAAGCAGCTGGTTACACCGAACAAGAATATGCTGACGTGATCAATGCTCAGTCAACAGTTCGATTCGTCGAAGATGCTAAAAACGAAATCTTAGCAACTGATCCTGCTGAGGAAGAAGCCCAAGAAGAAGTCTACACCCTCTACTACTACGGTCAACGAACTCAAAATCAAAATGGTGCTACCACTGTTAAAGCAACCAGCCCACGAGAAGCACTAGAATACTTCCAAAACTTCCTGAGCGAAAATGGTCTAGATGCTGGGGACTTCAACTGGCACTATGAAAGTGAAGACAGAGTCTTTACTGCAAGTGAAAAAATCGAAGGCGAAGCTTCGGTTGATTCTGAATATGACTTCTTAGCACCCGAGTTTGACTGGAGCGGTCTAGAAGAAGCAATTAAAGGTGAAAAAGATCAAAAAGAAGTTTACTCCTTCGTTTATATCACTCAAAACACCAAAGGTCAAAACGGTGCCACTACTGTCAAAGCATCAAGCCTTGAAGAAGCTAAAGAATACTTCCAAAACTGGGCTGAAGAGCATGACCTAGGCGACCTTGAATGGTCTTACGACGAAGAAACTAAGACATTCACTGCTCATGAAAAAACTGAGGAAGATACCGGTATTAAAGGTTCAACAACTGTTGAATCTGTCTACGACTTCTTACCAGACAGTGAGTTAACCTGGGACGAGTTGGTGGATGAACTTTCAAATGGATCAGATGATTCCAAAGACCAAAAAACTGGTCAAGACGTACCAGTAAAATCTGTTGAAGGTTCTGAAGATCAAGTTGCTACACCAGTTCAAGACAGCAAACAAGCTACTGGTCAAACTGGATCTCAAGCTACAGGCCAAGGTCAAGCACCTACAGGTCAAGCACAAACTTCTAACCAGCAAGCTGCTGAAGAATCTGGTCAAACTCTACCAGACACAGCCACTTCAACTTGGGCACTAGGCCTACTTGGTCTATCAAGCTTAGCTGGTGGATTGTTCGCTGGTAAAAACAAAGAAGACTAAGTTATAACCAAACTATTCTAAAACTCTTTTGATCAGCCCAATATTAGATTGATATTGGACTGTATTAGAAACCGACCCAGTATAACTGGGTCGGTTTTTTTATATTTATTTAACATTATAAAGTTAGATAATCCAATTATCAGATAAATCTATGTTAATGTTTAAAAGCGTTAAGGTTTACTAGGTATTAAGTGTTTGTTAGCATGAAGGGTAGAAAGAAGGAATAATTAATGAGAAGAAGTAAATTGGTCCTTAGTACGCTTGCTGGACTTTCTTCTTTGCTTATTTTAGATAGGGAAGTCCATGCAGAAGAAATTGATAATTCGGAAAACTCTACTTACGTTGCAGCTAGTGATCAAATAGACAGTTTTACTGAGGAAAATGGAAACTTCGATATTGTTAATGAAGATTTAGAAGATCCATCTGAGGAAAGTGATTCGTCAGATTTTGATCTTGATCTAGTTCAAGAATATGAAGACTTACATAGTCAAACAGAATCTAATGATCAGGGTCACATTGACTCCTTGGATGAGACTACTGATGAAGAAGATCAATCTTATGAGGATGAAAGTTCAGATGGTTCGGAATCATATGATGATTTAAGTCAAATAGAAGATGGTTTGACTTTCCATAATCAAATCAAAGAAATTAATGGAGAGGAGGATATTCAAAATCATCCAAGTGAAACTGAAACTAGTCATGTTTTTACCGACAAAAACTACCAAATAACGGATCCTCTATTGTCTGCCCCAGTAGAAGGGCAGGATAGAGTCGAACAGGGTAAGCAATCAAGAGAAGGCGGACAAACCCAAGGAAGGGCTTCTGATCAAGCAGTTAAAAATTATGATAGCAGACAAACGCAGCGCTCTGCTCCTGATCAAACAGTTACAACCTATCAAGCCGAAAATCAAGCAAATTACCGTCAGGAATTTATTGACGAAATTAAAGGCCCTGCGATTCAAGGTTGGTATGATTATGGTGTGCTACCATCCATTACAGTGGCACAAGCTATTCTCGAAAGTGGTTGGGGTACTTTCTGCTTTAGCAGTTGAATATAATAACTTGTTTGGCGTTAAAGGAGATTATCAGGGTGAAAGTGCTAACTTAGACACAGTTGAAGAGTCAGAGGAAGGGCAATATGAAATTAATGACGAGTTTAGGGCCTATCCTAGTTGGGAAGCAAGTATAGATGACCATGGTAGATTTTTGTATGAAAACTCTATATATGAAAGTTTGATAGGAGATACTGATTATGTCAGTGTTGCTAATAAACTTCAAGAAGCTGGATATGCCACAGATTCTTCATATGCTTCAAAATTAATCCAAATTATTGAAGATAATCAGTTATATGAATTAGACCGTCTAGTCATTCAAGGAGATAATCCAGATACTGGTGGTAGTGATCAACCTGATCAAACAAGCGATGATTCCAATGTTTACACTGTTCAACCAGGTGACTCCCTATCAAGTATTGCACAACAGTTTGATATCACAATTGATCAGTTGTTATCTTGGAATGGTATTACAATTGATACTGTTATACACCCAGGGGATCAATTGATTGTAGGGGAAAGTAGCTCTGAAACTACTAATGAACAAGAAGGGGGGCAAACATCATCTGAAGATGCAGAAACATATATTGTTCAACCAGGTGACTCTCTCTGGAGTATTTCAGAACAATTTGGTGTTAGTTTAGATGAATTGTTAGATTGGAACAATTTAACTGAAGATAGCGTGATTCACCCTGGTGACGAAATCATTATTCGAAATTAAAAAATAGTTTTTAGGAGGTAAAGTGACTATGAACGTGAAAAAAATTTTAGCAAGTACTGCCCTATCGGCGAGCATCCTTGGTCTTATTAGTCCAAGTCTAGCCACTGGTCGTCAAGTTGAAGCTTCTGGGGGTCCGATAGAAGCAGCCCAAAGTCAAAATGGAGATTCTGCTGACCCTTCTTCTGACCAAGCAGTGACCTACCAGGTTCAACAAAGTGATAACCTCTACCGTATTGGTCAAAATTATAATGTCACTGTGTCGCAATTGATGTCTTGGAATGACTTGGGTCCAAATGATGTGATCCAACCCGGCGATAGCTTGGTCATTTACCCTGGACAAGACCAAAGTCAAGCTGATAGTCAAGCAGGTGGTCAAGATTATTACTATACGGTTAAGCCCCAACAAGGGCTTTGGCGGATTGCCCAAGAAACAAATAAAAGTGTAGAGGATATTAAAGAATGGAATAATCTTGGGCCAAACGATACCATCCATCCTGGAGACCAATTACTGATTAAAGAAGGTATCAAGGATTACCAAGAGCAAGGGCTAGAAGATCCAGATTATCTTCCGACTCACCTTGGCCCTTATGAAGTTGAACCTGGTGATTCCCTCTGGAGCATTGCGGCCAAATTTGGCGACAGCATGGAAGAGATGATGGCCCGCAATGGGATTACAGCTGATACCCTCATCCAGCCTGGTGACGTTATTATAGTTGAAGCGGACGAATTAAGATGGGTTCCAGACACTAACTACCAAAGCCTTAATCCCAAAGACTATACCCAAGCGGCCTTAGACCGAATCCACGAGGCTACAGACTACCAATATAAACCAGTCGATTTTGCTTATTCTACTGAAGTCATTAACGGTGAAACCCTAGAAATAACCATTTACAAAGACCACCCAGAACGGTTGACAGCGGAAAATAGATTCCGTTACAATACCAGAACGGGTCAACTCTTCCAACAAGATGTTGCATCTGGTCCAGATGAATGGGTTGAGCAATAAACTTTTAGACTTCTTCTTTTAGTCTATTAAAAAATCTAAATTTTGAGTGTTGGCAGACATCCTGTCAACACTTTTTATATAGAGAAAGCAGAGGAGATGGTCTGCCAGAGAAGAGACTAAAAATAAATCTACCAGTATGATTAAGAGTGATTGTCCCCAGATAGTGGCTTAAACCCTATGTCAAGCTCTCTAGCAGCCTAGTAACTCGGTACTTGGCCCCCTAGCAAACTGACCAATCAAAAAGGCATTGTTTCAACCGGGGCGAGTCCATTTGTTAGTGTAAAATTTATCTCGGTGGGGGGTTCCGGAATTCTGGACAAAAAGAAAAGAGACCTCTATTCTTAAGTTAGGACACCAAAAGAAAGAGGTCTCTTTATGAAGTCGATTATAACACAAATGCTTCAAATGGTAAAAGCAAACGCCAACCCGCTCGCTTGGGAAGAGGCGTTGCAGTATCTTTTTCAGGATTGGCGGGAGGAGCTCGTCCTTCAAGCCTTGGGAGCCCTCGATAAGGCCTTATATTGGCATTATAAACAAGAGGGCTGGCGGATCGACCGCCTGGAACGGCGGACGGTCCAGTTTACCTTTGGCAAGTTAACCTTTCAACGACGTCGCCTCCGCAAGAAAGGGGAAAAGAGTTTTTTACCCCTCGATCAAGCGATTGGGCTCGAAAAACGCAAGCGCTACTCTTTAGCCGTCCGCAAAGGGATGGCGGAACTCGGTGCCCGGTTGCCCTTTCGGCAAGCCAGTCAGGTTGTGCGATTGTTAACCCCGCTCACCATCAGCCATACAACCCTCCATACCATGACACAAGAAATCGGAGAACATCTTCAAAATTACAGCGAACACCGGCCTGAACCAGACGCATCAGCGAAGCGAAAAGAAGTGCCAGTCTTATTTATTGAGGGGGACGGCTTATGTTTAAAAAGTCGAGATGGGGAGCCACTGACCTTGCATCGCCTGTTAATCCATGAAGGCATTGACCGCCGTAAAAAACGAACGCGGTTGATTCACCCCTTTTGCTTTGTCAGTACCCAGTCGAGTGCCGAGGCCTTCCGGCAATTGAGTCATTACCTGAATCATCATTATCAGTTGAAACAGACCTTAGTGATTTCCAATAGTGATGGGGGGAGTGGCTATGAAGCGGACAAATTTGAAATGGCCATCGGTGCTTGCCGGCAACATGAACATTGTCGAGACCCTTACCATGTCAACCGGAAGATCAAAGACCGCTTAAGCTTTGATCGACCGATGGAATACCAATTAAGAAAAGCCTTGAGGGCTTATGACTGGACTCAAATCGAATCCGTTTTAGCCACCGCCCAAAGTCGTGTAGCAGCTTGCCCGTCGGAGATCGTTGCAGATCGACTGGACCAAATCGAGCGTTTGAGGGGCTATTTAAGTCGGCATTGGCCTTACCTGCAACCGATCGCGGACCGTTCTCTTCCCGTTCAAAAAGGAACGGGTGTCTGCGAAACAGGGCACCGCTATTATAGCTATCGTCTCAAGCACCAAGGACGGGCTTGGACTCATGATGGTGCCCGTCATGTGGCTGCCATCCTCAATGCGGTGAAAAACAAGGAATACGCCCGTATCTTAACGCAAAAAGGCGATCCCACCGTCCAATCACTGGGCGAAGACATCAAAGGAGCTGTCAAAGCGGCCCTTCGCACCCTGCAGCCAGCGACTAGCCAAGTCCAACAAGGGCATATTGTCAATCAAGGGCCGAGCTCCAGTCCTATAGGAAAACTGGCCAAAATGTTTCGCTAACAGCCCCTGTCTCCAGGCCCCATGCGGGGAGCATGGGCCTGGAGACAAGGCATCATGCGCTAGCATGAGGAAAAACATTGGATAAAACGAACTTTGATAGAGCGTTTCTGACGTTACCGAGGAAAACTTGACACATACCAGTCCATTTCCCTCAAAGCAGACAAGGGAAATTTTTGGTATGCTAGATTTAAGCATTTATTTTAAAGGCAAACACCAACTAGGTTAAAGGGCAGGTAGGAGGCAGTCAGTGATGATACAAGGATTTTTAAGACGATTTTTTCCTAGGCTGAAAGAGGACAAAAATAAGAATGCTCAAAGCGGAGACCTTGTGCTAGAGAAGGGACAGGACGAGTTACAAGTAACCGACAGTGACGATATCCATACATTGGAAGATTTGAAGAGCTTTATTGAACACCAAAGGGCCGTCAATTCCATTCCTTTCTCGGTCCCCCAAGCCTTGGACCAGTGGCAGGTAAAGATTATAGATGACGGGCCGATGCGGACTTTTGTCTGGAATGACCGGCAAGATCCCAAACAAAAGCTGATTTTCTACCTCCACGGCGGGTCTTACTTTAAACAGCCCAAAGACCGCTACTTTAACGGCCTCAATGAATGGGCTCGGGAATTAGGGGCTAAGATAGTCATGCCCCTTTATCCTAAAGGGCCTCAATATAGCTACCGTGCTTCCCAAGACCGCCTAGTCAAGCTTTACTTAAAGCTCTTGGAGAGTCTGGAAGATGCCAAACAAGTGAGCTTGGTTGGAGACAGTTCGGGTGGGGGACTGGGCATGGGTCTGGCTGACCGCTTAGCTCAGAAAGGAATCGACCAGCCCAAGGATATTATCTTGATTTCTCCATGGTTGGATATTGCAACCGCCAATCCTGATATTGCCGACTACCAAGGTCTGGACCCAGACTTGAGACAGTGGGTCCTCCAAGAGTATGGGAAAATTTGGGCTGAAGGTCCAGACAATTGGACTAATCCCATGGTCAGCCCTCTCTATAGTCAAGAACTTTACCGGATGGGGAAATTAACCATTGTTGTAGGGGACCAGGAAATCTTTTACCCTGACAACCTCCTCCTCCACGATAAACTAAGCCAGTTAGGGATTGCCCACAACTTTATA
Organism: Alloiococcus otitis ATCC 51267; assembly: GCF_000315445.1. Taxonomy (GTDB): domain Bacteria; phylum Bacillota; class Bacilli; order Lactobacillales; family Carnobacteriaceae_A; genus Alloiococcus; species Alloiococcus otitis. The sequence goes on along the minus strand of NZ_JH992959.1, from coordinate 94,387 downwards.
GTGGGCTTGGGCCTCCACCACATTTTTGCCATGAAGGAGACCGACCAGGGATTTGCCATGCGCCGGCAAATTGCTGGTATAATAGAAGAAGATTAGACGGAAAGAAGAGTGATTGGGATGCAAGATGTCCACTTAAAACGTTTGGCAGCCAACCGGATTAAACACGGTTATTCGGTTTTGACTGACTTAGACTTTTACGACAAGGCGGGTGCCCAAGAAGGGGATATTGTCCGCTTGCTCGACCCCCAGAAGTCTTATGTGGCAACTGGCTACTTGGGTTATGAAAACCGCAATAATGGCTGGGTCCTCTCTTGGGAGGACGAGAAGATTGACCAGGACTTTTTCCGCCAGAAATTGCAAGCAGCCAAGGACTACCGTCAAGCTTTTTATGCCAACAGTGACACCAATGCCTTCCGGGTCTTCAATGGAGACGGGGACGGGATTGGCGGTTTGACCATTGACTATTATGCGGGCTATTATGTCATCTCTTGGTACAACCAGGGCCTCTACCAGCTTCGGTCTAAGTTGGTTCCCTTGATCGCTTCTGTCTTCCAAGACGGACTGGGTTTTTATGAGAAGAATAACTTTCCGGATGCCCCAGTGAAAAGTCAATACATCCAGGGGGACCAAGCACCTGCGCCCTTGCTGGTTAAGGAAAATGGCCTTACTTATGCCACTTACCTGAATGACGGCTGGATGACTGGTATTTTCCTTGACCAAAGAGATCTTCGTTATGACCTGATGACCCGGTTTGGGCCAGGGCGACGGGTTTTAAACCTCTTCTCCTATACGGGAGCTTTCTCTGTAGCAGCTAGCATGGGTGGGGCAGTCCATACTGTGAATGTCGACGTGGCTAAAAGAAGTAAAAAATTAACAGCTGAGCAATTTAGCTTAAACGGCCTAGACCCAAACCAACATGAAATCCGGGTGATTGATGTCGACTCTTACTTGGACTATGCAAAAAAACACCATTTGACCTTTGGCCTCATTGTGATAGACCCGCCAACTTTTGCCCGTACCGATGCCGGGACCTGGCAGGTGGAAGAAGACTACAGCCGGGTGATCAAAGATTGCTTGAGTATTTTGGACCGGGACGGCATCCTCATTGCTTCTACCAATGCCTGGCAGGTTAGCAAGGATGAATTTTACAAGTTGATCGAACGTGGCTTTGACCAGGCCGGATGCGACGGGTTGGTGGTGGAAGAGTACGGCCTGCCTCAAGACTACAGGGTCCGGGAAACTTATCCTGAAAGCCACTACTTAAAGGTTTTTGCCTTACAGAAGGACGAATAGCTAAACTAGAAATATCAGTTAAGCCTAAGCAAATTGGTTTTGGGACAAAAACCCCCTTTTAAGAAAAAGCAAAAATCCAGCAGAAATGATTTCTGCTGGATTTTTACTGGTCCAAGCCAAGGACACGGTCAATCATGGGTTGGGTGGCTACTTCAGAGATAAACTGGCCCAGGTCCTGAGGGCTTTCTTTTTTGCCACTAAGCAGCCACTCCGCCACAATACCCGTGAAAAGGGAAGAGATGGTGACTGCAATATAGGTCTTGCTCACTGGCAGCTCTTCCTGGGTCGCCTCTCTTATGATAGCCGTATTCATCCGGTCGATTATGATATTTTCAATGGCTTGTTCGATGGTCAGCCGAGTCCTAGGGGAGGTAGTCGGGCTCATCAGGGTGATGATCAAATCACTATTTTTTTCGATGGATTCCAGAATCCGGGTAAACAATTGAGTCAAGGCCTGGCTGTTGTAGATAAGGTCTTCCGTCTCTAAGTCCTGGATGGCATCAGTAATTTCCCGAATAAAATCAGCCTCTACGCTGAGCAAGAGGTCATCTATATTCTTGTAGTGGAGGTAGAAGGTTGACCGGTTAATGTTGGCTTGCTGACAAAGGTCGCTGACACTGACTTGGTCTAACCCCTTTTGGTCAATCAGCTTGATCAAGGCCTGTAAAATAGCTTGCTTGGTTTTTTCTTGGCGGCGGTCCATAAGTCCTCCTTTGGGCTAGTTTATTTTGTTTTAAACTATTAAACGACAAATAACTATAATATGTTGTTTAATAAACACATTTTAAGACAAGATCCTTGCCATGTAAAGCTTTATTTTATACTATATTTAATGTAACAAAAATTTAGAAATAGAAATGAGTGAAAGTGATGACGGCCTTTATTTCGGTAAAAGATGAATATAAGTATTTTGACTCAGGTGACAGTAAAATTGCAGCTAATGACGGCATGACTTTTGAAATTGAAGAAAATGAATATGCAGTGATCGTCGGACCCAGTGGTGCAGGGAAAACAACCGTCCTCAACATTTTAGGGGGCATGGACACAGCTGATGAGGGGGATGTTATTATAGATGGCAAGAACCTCATTGACTACGATGACAAGCAACTAACTCAATACAGACGGGATGATGTCGGTTTTATTTTTCAATCCTATAACTTAATTCCCAACTTGACCGCTAAGGAAAATGTTGAATTCTCTTCAGAAATTTCCGATGACGCCCTGGACCCCGATGATGTTCTAGAAAGTGTCGGACTCTCTCACAGACGGGACAACTTCCCAGCCCAACTCTCTGGTGGGGAACAGCAGCGGGTGGCTATTGCCCGGGCCTTAGCTAAGAAGCCTAAGCTCTTACTCTGTGATGAGCCGACCGGTGCCTTGGACTTTGAAACAGGCAAGAAAGTCTTGAAATTATTGGAAGAAGCCAAAGAAGAGTATGGGGCAACAGTTGTCGTAATCACCCACAACCAGGCTATCGCCAAAATGGCTGACCGGGTCATTGAAATTGCGGATGCCAAGGTAACCAACACTACCGTCAATGACAATCCGAAACCGGTTGATGAAATTTCATGGTAAAAGCATTTGGTAGAAAGGTGATCATGCGTGTTTAATAAAGCCCTAATCAAAGATACTCTTAGGGAAATATGGAATACCAAAAGCCGGTTTATCTCCATATTTGCCATTATCCTTATCGGGGTTGCCTTTTTCTCCGGCTTGGTGGCAACTAGCCCCGTCATGATCGAAACAGCTAATAATTACTATAATGAACAAAACTTGGCTGATATGCAGGTTATCTCTCCTTTCGGTTATACCGAGGAAGACATTGACGAGTTCAGCCAAGTCCGCGATGCAACAGTGGACGTTCACAAGACGGTGGATGTCTTAGATGATGAAAACCGGGCCTTTCGCTTGTTTGGCTATAGTGAAGACCATGAGCTTAATGACTATCTTGTCTTAGAAGGACGGCTTCCGGAAGAGCCAAACGAAATTGCCCTAGACAGTAAGGATGACTTCCTCCAAGAATTTGATATCGGCGATACCTTTAGCCTGGAAACAGATGCTAGTTTTGACAACACAGCCAATGTCAATGAAGAGGAATTTGAAATAGTCGGTTTTGTCCAAACCCCTATGTTTGTCGAAGATGAAACTCGGGGGACAACTGCCATTGGTGCTGGGGTTTTAGAAGGTTTTGGTGTCGTCACAGAAGACGTCATTGACTTCGAAGAAAGTAACTTAGTTCACTTGAAATTTGACGAATTGAGCCAAGGCCGCGATGTCTACAGTGAAGACTATCAGAATGAAATTGACAACATCCAAGAAGAATACGAAGATGTTTTCAATGACCGAGCGGAAGAAAGAAAGCAAGACATGATCAACCAGGCTCAAGAAGAGCTTGATGAAGGACGTAATCAAATTCAAGAAGCTGAAGACCAGCTAGAAGAAGGTCGGCAAGCCTTGGAAGAAGCAAGGACTCAACTTGACCAGGCCAAGGAGGAAATAGGAGACCAGGAAAGCCAACTTCAAGCGGCGGCTGCCCTTTACGGTCCTAATTCAGAACTAGTCTTAGCCGGCCAGGCCCAGCTGGAAGAGGCTCAAAACCAGATCCAAGAAGCTGAAGATGAATATGAAAGCAATCTAGCAGAATTTGAAGAAGCTGAAGCAGAAGCCCAAGAAGAGCTAGAGGATGCCCGGGCTCAGCTTGAAGAAGGCGAAGAAGAGTTGGCTGAATTTGAAAAGACCAATGCTTCCATGTTCTACAATACCTCTCTCGACTTCCCTGGTGTCAATGAGTACGGTGAGAACGCCGACCGAATCCAGGCTATTTCCCGTGTCTTCCCTGTTTTCTTCTTTGCTTTAGCCATCTTAATTTCCCTCACTACCATGTCTCGTATTGTCAATGAGGGACGAACCCAGATCGGGACCATGAAGGCCTTGGGTTATAATAATACTCAAATTTCTGCTAAGTATTTCACTTATGCCCTCTTAGCGACCGTCCTAGGTGGAGTTATTGGTCTCCCTCTTGGCTTCTGGTTGTTCCCAACCGTTATTGTCAATGCCTATGAAGCGGCCTACCAGCTTATTGACGCTCAGATTTCCTTCTATCCTGGCATTGCTGCCATTGCCTTTCTAGGTGCAGTTTTAGCAACCAGTATTGCTACCTTTGTCTCCTTGCGGTCCATGGTCAAAGAAAATGCGGCTTCCCTCTTGCGACCTAAAGCGCCTAAGAGTGGTCAACGCATCTTCCTTGAGCGTATTTCATGGATTTGGGACCGACTTGGTTTTATCCAAAAAGTTTCTGTCCGTAACCTCTTCCGCTACAAGGGTCGTTTGTTTATGACCATCATCGGGGTTGCCGGTGGGGTGGCTTTGATGCTGACCGGTTTTGGCCTCTATGACTCCATTCAAGGGATTGGTGAATTGCAGTTTAATGAAATCTCCAACTACGACGCTATTTCAGTTGTGGACACCAATGCCGAAGAAGACCAGGTTGATGAAGTCGAAGATACTATCTCCAATTCCGACTTAGCGGAAGACTTTATCCGGGTCTCAACACAAACCATGACCCTACAAGACGACCAAACTGACCAAGAGCTTAGTTTGATGATCCCGGAAAGTGCTGAAGAACTAGAAGACTATATGGAACTCCAAGACTACGATACCGATGAAAGACTGGCTTTACCTGAAGACGGGGCCTTGGTCACCCAGAAAATAGCCGAATTAGAAGATATTTCCATCGGTGATACCCTCATCTTGGAAGACTATGAAGACCAAGAATATGAAGTGGAAGTAGCCGGTATTGTCAACAACTATGTGGCCCACTATGTCTACGTTAGCCCCGAATACTGGGAGACTGTCTCAGATGAAGATTATGACTTTGACACCCGCCTGATCCGCTATAATCAAAATGCTGAGGTCACTGCAGAAGCTGAAGGAGAATTTGAAGACCAGTTAGTTGACCTGGATGCCACTTTAGCGGTTAACTTAATGACCGAGAACTTGCAAACGGTCGAGGACTCCCTATCGGCCCTCTCCACTGTGATGGTTGTCTTGATCCTATCTGCTGCCATCCTAGCCTTTGTCGTCCTCTACAACGTCACCAACATCAATGTCAGCGAACGGGTTGAGGAACTCTCTACCATCAAGGTTTTAGGTTTCTTTGATATGGAAGTCACTCGCTATGTTTACCGCGAAACCTTTACCTTATCTATCATAGGTATTTTGGTCGGACTAATCTTCGGCTTCTTCTTGCACCAATATATTATCGAAACCGTCGAGCTAAACTACATTATGTTTAGCCGGACCATCTTATGGCCAAGCTACCTCTACTCGGCAGGACTCATGGTGATCTTTTCCATCATTGTCATGGTTATTATGCACTTCAAGCTTAAAAGCATTGACATGGTAGAAGCCTTGAGTTAAAGCAACTAGCTTGATTTAGCAACAAAGTTAAGCGAGTTTTGCCCAAAGCTAAAAAACAAAAATTTGTCCACCTAAAAGTAGGGTTTTAGGTGGACATTTTTATGTCACTATCGTTAAAATAAGTGAGTCAAGAAAGGACTGGGGATAGTCATGTCAAGCTATAAAAAAGGAAAAAAGAAGGGCAAGGCAAAAGATCGTGCTTTCCTGGCCCTTTTGCTGGGTCTGACTTTGGTCTTGATCTTTGCCTTTATCTACTTGGGCCATGCTCTGGGATTCAGTGGCCAAAAAGGATCAAATGAGGCACCCTTACCAGCTGACCAGGCCTTTATCCAGGAACTGGTTCCTGGCTCCCAGGCCCTCCAGGAAGAATACGGTGTCCTGCCCAGTATCATGATTTCCCAAGCAATTTTGGAATCCGATTGGGGCGAAAGTGACTTGGCCAAGCAGGAAAACAACTATTTTGGCCGGAAAGACTCCCAGGATGGGGTTTATTACATGACCAAGGAATACAAAGGCCAGTGGGAAGACCAAAAAGAGCCTTTTAAGGTCTACGATTCTCTTGAAGAATCAATGCAAGACCATGCCCGCTTGCTGGCTTATGGAACTTCTTGGGACTCCAAGCTCTATCAAGGAGTCATCCAAGCTCCTGACTACAAAAGCGCTGCCCATGCCCTCCAAGAAGCCGGTTATGCCACTGACCCCAACTACGCTCAAAAGTTGATTAAACTGATTGAGCGTTACCAACTTGACCAATATGACCACCCATCATCATGAGATGACAGGGATTGAGGAAGGAAGTAAAAATGACTGAACATGTCGTAAAAAAACGTAAACAAATTCCAGAAATAACCACCAACCTGCGTAAGGACTATATTAAAGTCCCCAACACCATCCGGAATGCTTCCGGTATCAAAATTATGGGGCGGCGGATTAAGTCCATTCTTTTCACCACGGATATTGCGATTATCTTAAATAATAATGCCGATGCCATTTTAGCTGTCTATCCTTTCACCCCCCACCCAGCCATCATTGAAGCCATTGCCTCCACTTCCAACCTCCCAGTTTTAGCTGGAGTTGGCGGTGGCTTGACCAAGGGGCAGCGGTCCAAGGACATGGCCCTCTTTGCTGAAGCGAATGGCTGTACCGCAGTGGTTTTGAATGCTCCAACCCAACTGGATACCATCCGTTTGGTTGATGAGGTAGTGGACAGCCCGATTATCAAGACCATTGTATCGGAACATACGGACATTGAAGCCAACCTCAAGGCTGGGGTCGACATTTTAAATGTTTCTTGTGCCAATAAAACGGCTGAAGTGGTCGGGAAAATCCGGGAAAAATTCCCAGATGTTCCCATCATCGCCACTGGTGGCCCGACAGATGAAGACATCCAAGAGACCATCGATGCCGGCGCTAATGCGATCACCTACACCCCGCCTTCGAATGGGGAACTCTTTAGTAAGAAAATGGATAAGTACCGGGAAAAAATTGAAGGGGAGCCAAGTCTTTAATTTTCTGTTACACTAAAGAGTAAGCCGGATTAAAGCCCGCTTCCCTTGCCAAAAGCAAGGCTAAAAATAAAGGGAAAAGGATACTTGCTATGGGTAAAAAGAAAGCTTTAGAGCAGACCGTTTATGACTTTGTAGAAGACAAGATCAAGGCCAAGGATTGGCTACCCAAACAGCATATTAAAGAAATGGATGTTGCCAAGGCCTTAGACATCAGCCGGACGCCGATCAGAGGGGCCTTTAAACGCTTGGAAGCAGATGGAATCTTAAAAATTGTCCCCTACAAGGGGGCAGAGATTCTAGAGCCCGAAATTGACTCTTCTGCCTTTCAGGAGAGGACCAATTTCTTGGAAGTTCTGGTTAGCTACCACTTCCAAACCCTAGAGTTAGACGAGGTCGACTTTGACACGGACGGCCTGAAAGAAACTTATGATAAGATGGCTGATGATAAGTTTGGTGACCAGGACCTCTTCGAAGACAGGGAAGTGGACTTTTGGCATGATCTTCTGCAATACTGCCGCAATAGCTACATGCGAGGGATGATGCTAGACACTTTGCGGTATATCCTGCCCAAGACTGGTCACTTGAAATCCATTATCCAGGCCAGCCGGGACAAGAAGCTCAAGCACTACCAGTTCGTGATTGATTATCTGGAAGACAATAACTACCCTTATGTCAGACGGGAGCTTCGGATCTTGTTTAACCAGCTTAATATGAACGTTATTCAAGGTGTGTAACCTTTTAGCAAAAACCAATGACCTAGTTCATTGGTTTTTTCTTCTGAGACCTGGTCAAAAAACCAGCAAGAAGGTCAAATTTTATAGGAGAAAGAACCAGTCGAGGTAGAAACCAGCCTTTATTTTGGTGTATAATGAGAAAGCATGATTACGTGAAAGGAAGACTTGCATGGGCCTAGCAAAAGATATTTTAGGCAAAATGAATGACAAACAAAAACAAGCGGTCATGACCACTGATGGCCCTCTCTTGATCATGGCTGGGGCAGGATCTGGCAAGACCCGGGTCTTAACCCACCGGATAGCTTACTTGATCCAAGAAAAAGGGGTTAATCCTTGGAATATCTTAGCCATCACCTTTACCAACAAGGCGGCTGGCGAGATGAAAGACCGGGTCCAGAAACTGGTTAGCCAGGGAGGATCTGGAGTTTGGGTCTCGACTTTCCACTCTATGTGTGTTCGCATTCTAAGAAGGGACGGGGACCAAATTGGCTATAACCGTGCCTTCACCATTGCTGACCCTAGTGAACAGAAAAGTTTGATGAAGCAGGTCTTAAAAGACTTGAATATTGATCCTAAACGTTACAACCCCAAGGCGATATTGGCCGAGATTTCCAATGCCAAAAATGACCTCTTGGATGAGCAAACCTACCGGAAACAAGCTGATGACTATTTTAAGGAAGTGGTGGCTGACTGCTATGAGGCCTACCAAAGACAGCTCCGCCAGTCTGAGGCCATGGACTTTGACGACCTGATTATGCAAACCGTCCGTCTCTTCAAGGAAAAGCCCGATACCCTGTCTTACTACCAGGCCAAGTTCCAGTATATCCATGTTGACGAATACCAGGATACCAACCAAGCCCAATACCAACTGGTTCAACTGCTAGCCCAACGCTTTAAAAATGTTTGCGTCGTGGGAGATGCTGACCAGTCTATTTATGGTTGGCGGGGGGCTGATATGGGAAATATTTTGAATTTCGAAAAAGACTATCCAGAAGCCCAAACCATCTTTTTGGAACAAAATTACCGGTCAACCAAGTCTATAATCAGGGCAGCCAATGATGTTATCCAAAACAATATCAACCGCCGGGACAAGAATTTGTGGACTGCCAACGATGAGGGGGACAAGGTCAGCTTATACGCTGCCCGGAGCGAGCAGGATGAAGCCCAGTTTATCGTAGGGACCATCCATGACCTAACAGAAGGCAAAAAGGCTGGCTATGGGGACATCGCCATCCTCTACCGGACCAATGCCATGTCCCGGGTTATTGAAGAAACCTTTATCAAGTCGAATATCCCCTACAAGATCGTCGGCGGAACCGGCTTTTACCAAAGAAAAGAAATCCGTGACCTGATTGCCTACCTAACCCTAGTGGCTAACCCAGCTGATGACCTGTCCTTTTCACGGATCGTTAATGAGCCCAAAAGAGGGATTGGACCCGGCACCCTGGACAAGTTACGCCAGGCTGGCCAGGAGATGGGTTGGTCGCTTTACGAAACAGCTCTCAATGCGGATGCTACCAACCTGCCTAGTCGGGCTGTCAACAGACTATTAGACTTCAGTCAAATGATTGAAAATTTCAGGAAAATGACGGAATACTTACCGATTACTGATTTGACCGAAAAAATCTTAGAGGATACTGGCTACCAAAAAGCCTTAGAAAAAGACCGGACTCTTGAATCTCAGGCAAGGTTAGAGAACCTACAGGAATTTTACTCCGTCACCCAGGAATTTGACCAGCAAGAAGACGACAACAAGTCACTCTTAGCCTTCTTAACTGACCTTTCCTTATTGTCACCAGCTGATGATGTTGAAGAGGGTCGGGGCCAGGTCACCATGATGACCCTCCATGCAGCCAAGGGGTTGGAATTCCCCTATGTCTTTATCGCTGGTATGGAAGAGGGAATCTTCCCCTTGTCCCGGGCGGCTGAAGACCCGGAAAGCTTGGAAGAAGAGCGACGACTGGCCTATGTAGGGATTACCCGGGCTGAGCAGGCCCTCTACCTAACCCGTGCCATGATGCGCCAACTCTATGGCCGGACCCAGGCTAATCCCAAATCTCGCTTTTTATCTGAAATTTCTTCTGACCTGGTCCAAGACCTTGGTGCTACAACTGGGTCTCTTAGCCAGACTGGGGGGAAAGTTAGCCCTAGACTAGGAGGCCGCAAAGCCAGTGGTTATAAGGCTAATGCTTGGTCTCAGCAATCAGTTGGGGCGACTGGGGCTGAAAAAGAAGACTGGGAAGTTGGTGACAAGGTCCACCACAAAAAATGGGGCCAAGGAACCATTATTGAGATTAAAGGTTCTGGCTCGGACCTCCAGCTCAACATTGCCTTTCCAGATGAAGGGATCAAGCCCTTGCTAGCCAGTTTTGCCCCCATCGAAAAGATTTAGGGAGAGGATAAAGGATGACGCTTGCAAAAGATGAAGCTAGAGAGCGGATTGACCAACTGATTCCAGAATTAAACCAATATGCTTATGAGTATTATGCCTTGGACCAACCGACTGTCCAAGATGAGGTCTATGACAAACTCTACCGGGAGCTGGAAGACCTTGAAGGCACCTACCCTGATTTAATCCAAGAAGATTCTCCTACCCAACGTGTGGGGGACCAATTAGCGGAAGGCTTTAATAAGGTCAGCCATGACACCCCCATGTTAAGCTTGGCCAATGCCTTTAACCGGAAAGACTTGCTGGACTTTGATCGCAGAGTTCGGAACCTAACCGACTTAGATATTGAATACGAAGTTGAGCTTAAGATTGACGGCCTAGCAGTATCCTTAAAATATGACCAAGGCCGACTAGTCCAGGGAGCAACCCGGGGTGACGGGAATATTGGCGAAGACATCACGGCTAACATTAAAGCCATCCAAGCCATCCCTCTTAGATTGCAAGAAGCCATTAGCTTAGAAGCCCGGGGCGAGGTTTACATGCCTAAAGAGAGTTTCCTAAAGCTCAACCAAGGCCGGGAAGAAGAAGGAATGGCCCTCTTTGCCAATCCTCGGAATGCTGCTGCTGGCACCTTGCGCAACCTGGACCCCAAGGTAACGGCGAAACGGCAGCTCAATGTCTTCCTTTACGGCCTGGTCAGTCAAGAATCATTAGCGATTGACCAGCAAGACCAGTCACTGGACTACCTCACTTCCATTGGTCTAAGAACCAATCCGGAGCGCAGGGTTTACTCTAGTATGGAGGAAGTCATTGACTACATCGAAAACTTCCAGGCTAAACGATCCAGCTTAGCCTATGAAATTGACGGAGTGGTCATCAAGGTCAATGACTTTAAGGCTCAGGAAGAAATTGGCTACACCGTCAAGGCACCCAAGTGGGCGATTGCCTATAAGTTTCCAGCTGAAGAAGCCCATACCAAATTGCATGATATTGAATGGACCTTGGGCCGGACAGGGGTAGTTACCCCAACTGCCGTGATGGACCCAGTCCAATTGGCTGGGACCACGGTCAAACGGGCCAGCCTCCACAATGCCGACTTGATCAAGGAAAAAGATGTTCGGCTTGAAGACACGGTGGTGGTGCGTAAGGCTGGGGATATTATCCCAGAAGTGGTCCGGGTTGACTTAGACCAAAGACCAGAGGATAGCAAGCCCTACCCCATACCGACTAAATGCCCAGTTTGCCAAGGAGAATTAGTCCACCTAGAAGACGAAGTGGCCCTCCGATGTATGAACCCCCAATGCCCGGCCCAGGTCTTGGAAAAAGCCAACCACTTTGTCTCCCGCAATGCCATGAATATAGATGGCTTGGGACAAAAATTGATTGAGCAATTATTTAACCAGGACTTAGTCCAAGATACTGGAGACCTCTACTACCTCAAAAAAGAAGACTTAATGGCCTTAGACCGGGTTGGCGACAAGTCAGCCAGCAAGCTACTGGATGCCATTGAAAACTCCAAATCCAACTCCTTGGAGCGTTTACTCTTTGGCTTGGGCATCCGCCATGTTGGGTCCAAGGCAGCCCGGCTAATAGCCGAAGAATTCAAGACCATGGACCGGGTGCGGGAAGCAAGCGTCCAAGACCTAACCCAAATTGATGGCTTGGGCCAAGTGATTGCTGATAGCCTGGTGGAATACTTTAAACTAGAAGAAAGTCAGGCCTTAATCGACAAGTTCGCTCAGGCTGGCCTCAATATGGACTATATCCCAACCCGGTCCTTAGAAGAAAATGACTTGTCTGAATCAACCCAGGCCTTTGCCGGCAAGACCATTGTCCTAACCGGTAAGTTAAGCCAGTTCAAACGCAATGAACTTAAAGAGATCCTGATCGAATTGGGAGCCAATGTGACCGGCAGTGTGTCCAAAAATACCGACTTGGTCATAGCTGGCTCAGATGCTGGGTCTAAGTTGGACAAGGCCCAAGAATTAGGAGTAGAGACCTGGGACGAAGACCAACTACTAGCAGAGTTAAACTAGTTTCAGAAAGTGAGGGAAGCAATGAAGAGGGCAAAATTAGTGAAGATGATGGTGGCAGCCATGAGCTTGACCCTCTTAACTGCCTGCAATATTATCCCTGAAGGAGAGGAAGGCGGGGAGTCAACTTCAAGCGAAGACCAAGTGATTGAAGAAGATAAGGCCATCCAACAATTGGGAGAGGCCCAATATTACCAGCCCTTGATTGACCAAGACGGCAACTACCCGGTCAGCCAAAACCGGGGGACAACATCCCGCTTGAATTCCAATATCAACATGAAGTTGTTCGAAGATGACTTAATCCGCCTAGCCCAAGACTATTTCCCGGTTGAAGACCATTACTTCCAAGAAGGCCAGTACATTTCCTCTGACATGGTCCAAACTTGGCTGGACCGGGAGTCAGAAGACAACCCCGAAGGACTCAATCCTGGAGATGAGGACCAACCCCGCTACTTGAATTCAGTTTTAGAGCATGATTTTTACCAAGTTAATGAAGACGGTAATTATCAACTGGCCGGGATGAGCATCGGTCTTGCCATGAATCCAGAAGATAGCGAGACTGATACTGACCAAGAGATTGACCGCCAGACCTTAATCGACCAAGGACAAGAGATGGCAGATAAAATAGTGGCCAAGGTCAGAGAGCATGAGGATATTGGGGATGACTTGCCGATCATGGTAGGAATTTTTGAGCAGGCAGCCAAGGATGACTTGTCCGGTGGTACCTATATCCAAAAAGGCCTCAGCCAAGGCGGACCTGAGGTAGCTGGATGGGAAGAGGTAGATGAAGAACGCCTAGTATTCCCAGTACAAGGTGGCGAAAGTCCGGAAGTCAATAGCTTTAAGAACTTCCAGTCCCAAGTGGAGTCCTTTTTCCCAAACTTGAACGGAGTCGTTGGCCGGGCCCACTATATCAACGAGATCTTGGCCGACTTGCACATCCAAATTACCACCCAATTCTATGGTAGGGGAGAGATGGCGGCCTTCACCTATTATCTGAATACAGCTGCTATGACTTACCTACCAGAAAACATAAGGATCCAAATTGTGGTCGAATCCCTCGACGGGGTGGAGGCCATCTTGGTCCGTGAATCCAACCAGAATGAATTTGTCAGCCACATATTTGATTAAGTTAGCAGAATGATTTGAGGAGGAAGCAAAGAATGGCAATTGATAGAAGTGCTTTATTCCAAAGCTTGGCCCTGGCTAAGTTAGAGTATGATGATTCCAAGGAAGAAGAGATGTTGAAAGAAATGCAGAAAATCATCGATTTCGTAGAAAGCTTAGACAAAGTCGATGTTTCAGGCGTGAAGGCAACTTACAATGGCAATGACCTCACTACCGTCTTAAGAGAGGACAAGCCAGTGAAGTCTGATGTGCCAGAGCAACTCTTGGAAAATGCACCTGACCGGAAAGATAACTTTATCCAAGTTCCATTATTAGTAGACCGACAAGGAGGCAAGGCTTAATGACATTTGCTTATAACACACTGGAAGAACTCCACCAAGCCCTAGTCAACAAGGAAACAAGTGCTGAGGCGATTGTTGCAGACTTGTATGATCGGATTGACCAATTTGATGGCGACTTAGGAGCCTTTCTACACCTAAACAAGGACCAGGCCCTAGCCCAAGCTAAGGAAGCTGATCAAGCAGGGATTGATCCAGCTAATATCTTGTCCGGTCTACCAATTGGGATCAAAGACAATATTGTCACCAAAGACCAGCCGACAACCGCTGCTTCCAAGATGCTAGAGGATTTTCATTCAGTCTATGACGCAACGGTCGTCAAACGCTTGAAGGAAGCAGGCATGATTTCTCTAGGCAAGTTAAACCTGGATGAGTTTGCCATGGGGAGTTCCAATGAAAACTCCTACTTCAAAATCTGCCGCAATCCTTGGAATTTAAACAAGGTTCCTGGTGGATCATCTGGTGGTTCAGCAGCTGCAGTTGCAGCCGGTTTTCTCCCAGCTTCTTTAGGGACCGACACAGGTGGCTCTATCCGCCAGCCTGCTGCCTTTAACGGAATTGTTGGGATGAAACCGACTTACGGCCGGGTTTCCCGCTTCGGTTTAATTGCTTTTGCTTCCAGTCTAGACCAAATCGGCCCCTTGACCCGGACTGTCAAAGACAATGCCCTGGTCTTGAATGCGATTAGTGGCCATGACCCCCAAGATGCAACTTCCTATCCTGAAAGTCAAGTTGACTTTACCCAGGGGATTGAAGACGGGGTTACAGGCCTTAAAATTGGTGTTCCCCGCAAATTATTTAGAGACTCTGCCTTAAATGACCAGGTTATGGACGTCATTGAAGATGCCTTGGCCAAGTACCAAGCCCTAGGTGCCGAGTTAGTTGAAATTGACTTAGACCATGCCTTGTACGGGACCCCAACCTATTACATCATTGCTTCATCTGAAGCTGCTAGTAACTTACAACGCTTTGACGGGGTGAAGTATGGCTACCGAACAGAGGAATTTAAAGACTTGGACGAACTTTACACCAAGAGCCGGTCTGAAGGCTTTGGGGATGAGGTTAAACGACGAATCATGTTAGGGACTTTCTCCTTGTCTGCGGGCTATGCTGAAGACCACTTTGATAAGGCAGCCAAGGTCCGAACTTTGATTAAAGAAGACTTTAAACAAGCTTTTGAAGGGGTAGACGTTATTTTGACCCCAACCACCTTGACCCCAGCCTTTGACATCGGTGGGAAAATTGAAGATCCATTAAGCTTGTACAAGCAAGATACCTTTACTGTTTCGGTCAACCTGGCTGGTATCCCTGCCATGTCCATCCCATGTGGCTTTGTCGATGGTATGCCAATTGGTTTGCAGTTGATCGGCAACCACTTCGAAGAAAGACTACTTTACCAAGTTGCCTATGCCTACGAACAAGCGACCGGCCACCACACCCAAACACCCAGCTTTGAAGGAGGCAAGTAAGGATGAATTTTGAAACAGTTATTGGATTAGAAGTCCACGTTGAGTTAAAAACCAACTCCAAAATATTTTCACCTGCACCGGCTCACTTTGGTGCAGTTCCAAACGAGAACACCAATGAAATTGATTGGGCCTACCCAGGCACCTTGCCGACAATCAACAAGGGGGCCATTGAATACGGGATTAAGGCAGCTTTAGCCTTAAACTGTGACATCCACCAAGAAACCCGATTTGACCGTAAGCACTACTTCTACCCTGACAACCCTAAGGCCTACCAAGTTTCTCAATCAGAGCGGCCAATTGGTCACGATGGCCACATTGATATTGAAGTCGACGGCGAACACAAGGCCATCCGGATTGAACGGGTCCACTTAGAAGAAGATGCTGGGAAAAATACTCACGGCGAGGACGGCTACTCTTATGTCGACCTCAACCGCCAAGGGACTCCTTTGATTGAGATTGTTTCTGAACCTGATATTCGATCACCCCAAGAAGCCTACGCTTATTTGGAAAAATTGAAGCAAATTATCCAGTATACTGGGGTATCAGATGTTAAAATGGAAGAAGGATCCATGCGGTGTGACGCCAATGTTTCCTTAAGACCATTTGGCCAAGAAGAGTTTGGGACCAAGGCCGAGCTCAAGAACTTGAACTCCTTTAACAATGTCCGCAAGGGGCTCATTGAAGAAGTTAAACGTCAAGAAAAAGAACTCCTAGCTGGCAAGTTGATCCGCCAACAAACCCGCCGGTATGACGAAGATTCAGGCCAAACCCAGCTCATGCGGATCAAAGAAGAGATGGCAGACTACCGCTACCTACCTGAAGCAGACCTCCCCCCTCTTTCTATCAGCGACGAATGGGTGGAGTCAATTCGGAACTCCTTGCCTGAATTTGCTGAAGACCGCCGTAAACGTTACGTCAATGACTTGGGTATTTCTGAATACGATGCCGAAGTCCTAACCGCCAGCAAGGAAATGTCCGACTTCTTTAACCAGACTGTTGAAGCTGGAGCTGACCCTAAACAAGCAGCCAACTGGTTGATGGGGGACATTTCAGCCTACTTGAACAAGGAAAACGTCGAATTATCCGACACCCAACTGACTCCAGAATCACTAGCGGAAATGATCCGATTAATTGACCAAGACACCATTTCCTCTAAAATCGGTAAAAAAGTCTACCTTGTCTTGATCAAAGAAGGAAGTTCCGATGTCCAAGCTCTAGTCGAAGAAAAAGGTTGGGTCCAACTATCAGATCCTGCCCAATTAGAGCCCATCATTAACGACATTTTAGACCAGAACCAACAATCCATTGAAGACTTTAAGGCTGGTAAGGATCGGGCGAAAGGATTCTTAGTCGGCCAAGTCATGAAAGAAACTCGTGGCAAGGCCAATCCACAAGTGGTCAACCAGCTTCTCGACCAGGAGCTAAACAAACGCTAAGTTTACTTGGGAGGAGGATCCCAAATGACCAAAAGAGCGAGGTTAATTTACAATCCAAAGTCAGGCCGGGAGCAGGTCCAAAAACACTTGCCCAAACTCCTCCAAGTCTATGAGGAAGCGGGTTACGAAACTTCTTGCTTCCAGACTAGCCCTGAACCCTTTTCAGCCATGAAAGAAGCTAGAAGGTGTGGCCAGGAAGGTTTCGACTTGATTGTAGCTGCTGGTGGTGACGGAACCATTAACGAGGTAGTAACCGGTATTGCTAAACTCCCGGTCCGGCCTCGCCTGGCCATTTTGCCAGCCGGGACCACCAATGATTTTGCCCGGGCCTTGCGTATTCCTCGGGACAACTTGGTTAAGGCCGCTAAGGTGATCCAAAAAGATGACAGCATCTTGATGGATATTGGCCAAGCCAGTTTAGAAACAGATGATGGACCTAAAAGCAAGTACTTTATGAATATAGCTGCAGCTGGATCCATGACCGAATTAACCTACGAAGTCTCCTCCCAGCAGAAATCCATGTTTGGCTCTTTAGCCTATTTCCTTAAAGGAGCTGAAATGCTGCCCCGCTTGAATGGGACTCCGCTCAAGATTGAATATGACGATGGAATCTATGATGGGGAAGCTTCGGTCGTCTTTGTTACCCTTACCAATTCGGTTGGCGGTTTCGAAAAAATTGCTCCCGACACCGTGATGGGGGATGGCAAGTTTACTTTAATTATTGTGACGACCTCCAACCTTGTGGAACTGACTGACCTGGCCCGGAAGTTAATCCGGGGGGGCAAGCACATTCATGATCCCCAGATTATCTATACTAAAACCAATAGTGTCCGGATTGACTGTCAAAACGACCACAAGCTCCTGATCAATCTAGATGGGGAGTTAGGTGGGCATGCCCCAGTTTCTTTTGAATGTGTCCAACAACACATTTCATTTGTGGCAGACACTCAAGCTATCCAAGCCCGAACCTCGATTAAGAGTCCGCAAGAAGTCCAGCTAGAAAAAGAACTTACCAACCAGGTCTTAGAATCCCTGGATTATATCGATAGTAATGACCCAGACCAAGACTAATAGAAAAAGCAACTTTTGGCGAGCTGTTGGACCACTCGCCGAAGTTGCTTTTGTCTTGTTTGGTGGCCTGGTTGATGCTATAGCTGAGCGTTGAGAGCAGTGAGGGCAGTTGAGAGCAGTCAGACGATTATTGAGCCACGGCCTCGGACGCTTCTAGCATTCAGTTATTGGTTAGGGAGGCCAAGACAGATTTTGACTCTCAGATCTTCCTCCATTTTGGTTGCTAGTCATATGGGATGCTAGAAAGCTTGTCTTGCCATGATAGAGGTGTGCTAACAATGTTGTGTGTCAGGTCGAAAGTTCTATAATTACAAAGTAATTGTAGAATTGCGGTTGTAAAGTTCTATAATCGCAGAGTAATTGTAGAATTACGACTCGAAAATTCTATAATCAAAATACAATAATAGAATTATATCGATTGTTATTTTATAACAGATTGGCTATCAAGTGAGTGCTGGGCATTTTATTCAAGGGACAGGAGCTTTTGAGCTAGATTGATTTTCAATTTCAAACTACTTGATCACGGTCCGCCCGACTAACTAAATTCTAAAATCAACTTCCATCCATTTGAAGCAAGCCCCGACTACCCACACTAAATAAATAAGGTTAGGTGAAAGCATGTCGAAAAGAAAGATTCCTGTTGAGAAAAATCAAAATTACCGCGCTGTCGTCGAAGATTACACCCATGAAGGTTGGGGTGTGGCCAAGATTGAGGGATACCCTATTTTCATTGAAGGCGCTATGGAAGGCGAAGAGGTCACTTTCAAAGTCTTCAAGTCAGGAAAGAGTTTTGCTCAAGGGAAACTGACTGATATCCACCAAGCCAGTCCAGACCGGGTCCCTATTCAAGACCCGGTTTACGCTCAAACAGGGACCATGGATTTGGCTCATATGTCCTATCCTGCCCAATTGAAATTCAAGCAAGGCCAAGTTGAAAATGCCCTTCGCAGGATTGGTAACTTAACAGAAGTCCAAGTCCAAGAGACCCTTGGCATGGAGAGGCCATACCACTACCGCAACAAGGCTCAAGTTCCAGTTAGGGCGGATGCCCAGGGACATTTGGTCACCGGAGCTTTTCGCAAAAAGAGCCACGACCTTATTCCCATAGAAGACTTTCTCATTCAAGATCCGGTTATTGACCAAACCATCATCCAAGTCCGGCAAATTTTAGAAAAATACGGGGTAAAGGCATATAATGACCGGAAAAATACCGGTCACATACGCCATATTTTAGTAAGACGGGGACACTTTACCGGTGACATCATGGTGGTATTGGTGACCCGAACACCCAAGCTCCCCCACAAGCAGGAAATTGTAGGGGACTTGGAGGCAACCGTAGCTCAGCTAGTTTCTGTCGTTCAAAATATCAACCCTAAGAAAACCAACCTGGTCCTTGGTCGCAAGTCCCAAGTCCTTTACAGACAGGACAGTTACCGGGACAGGGTATTGAACCTGGAATTCAATATTTCCCACCAGTCCTTTTTCCAAGTGAATTCTAAGCAAACGGAGTCCCTCTATCGAACAGCCATTGATCTAGCTGATATTCAAGCTGGTGACCAAATTGTGGATGCTTATTGTGGGATCGGCACCTTGACCCTATCTCTTGCCAAAGAGGCAGACCAGGTTTATGGGGTAGAAGTGGTGCCTCAAGCTGTTTCAGATGCCATTAAAAATGCAGACCTGAACCAAATTAAAAATGTCCACTTCGTCCAGGCCAAGGCAGAAAAATGGCTGGTAGACCAAGCCAAGATAGGCATGCATGCTGATTTAATTTTTGTCGACCCACCACGCAAGGGTTTAGATTCTGCTTTTATCGAAGCTGCCATACAAGTTAGACCCCGCCAAATCGTTTATATTTCTTGCAATCCGGGAACTTTAGCCCGCGACCTCAACAAATTCACAGAGGCCAACTACCAGGTTAGCCAGGTCCAGCCGATTGACATGTTCCCACAGACCCACCATGTGGAGACGGTGGTATTGATGACAAGAAAATAGAATAACAAGTTATAAAATTGTTGAATAGGTGGCTTTTAGGATTTTAAAAGAAATCAGTTCTATAATAAATTAAAAATCGTGTTGGTAGAAAAATCGTCTACTTCTACCAACACGATTTTACAAAGAGCCAGTACTTACATCTCTTTTTTTCCTGTAAAACTATTGTATCTTGATACTTTAAGGAGTTTCAATCATTCGATCTGTTAACCGTTATTTTTTGGATCTAAACTTAATAAAATAGCATTAATGGCGACGATGACTGTTGACACAGACATTAGAATTGCTCCTAATGCAGGGCTTAATGTGATACCAATAGGAGCCAAAATTCCTGCAGCTAGAGGGATAGCTATAAAGTTATAACCAGCTCCCCAAAAGAGATTTTGTTTCATTTTACGAGTTGTTTTGTGTGCTAATTCAATAAATGATTCAATATCTCCTGGATCAGATTGAGTCAAGATGACATCAGCTGAATCCAATGCAACTTGAGTCCCAGCACCAACAGCTATACCAACGTCTGCCAAGGCAAGAGAAGGGGCATCATTGACACCGTCACCTACCATGATAACTTTCTTTCCTTCATCTTTAAGTGTTTTAACTAATTCATATTTGTCTTGTGGAGATTGATTTGATCTATATTCAATCCCTAAATCTTCTGCCGCGCCTTGAGCCGCTTTTTCATTATCACCTGTTGCCATAATCGGCTCTATATTGTTATTTTTAAGAGCTTCAATTAAATCTTTACTTGTTGCTTTTAATTCGTCTCCTAAGGCTACAGCACCAATAGCTTCATCATTTTCTACTAAGACACTGAGGGTTGCTCCTTTTGGAATATCCATATCTAGATTACGTCCATATGCTTTTTGACTGACTAATTGGTATCGGTGCCCATTGGCTTTACCTTCTACGCCAGCACCGGATATTACATCAATGAAATCAAAGGATACTGGACTTACACCTTCTTGGTCAGCGAAGCTTATAATTGATTGAGCAATAGGGTGGCTAGATCCTCCTTCAATACCTGCCAGTAAGGCAATGATTTCTTCTTTTGTATATTTTTCATTAAAAAGTTCAACATCTAATACTTTAAACTCACCTGTTGTTAAAGTACCTGTCTTATCTAAAATCATCACATCTGCACCTTGAGCTATTTCTAAGGATTCTCGGTCTTTTACTAGTAAGCCACGACTTGCCCCTAAGCTTGTGCTACGAGCGGTGACCAATGGAATTGCTAGACCCAAGGCGTGAGGACAAGCTATAACTAATGTTGTGATAGCAAATTTTACTGACGTTGGGATGTCCGCTATAAGCGTCCATACTACAAAAGCTATTAGTGCGACAGTTACCGCAATATAGAACAGCCACCCTGCAACCTTTTGAGCAATATTTTCTGCTCTAGAAGGCTGACTTTGAGCTTGGCTAATTAGATTCTGTACTTGAGATATAAAGGACTTATCACCTGTCTCAAGTACTTTAATATAAAGAACCCCTTCCCCATTTGTTGAGCCCCCAATCACTTCATCGCCAGGACCTTTTTTAATTGATTTAGATTCCCCAGTCAAAAGAGCTTCATTTAGACGTGATTCTCCACGCTCGATAGTTCCATCTGCTGGCACATTTTCTCCAGCTTGAACTCGAATTAAATCACCTACCTTTAAGTCAGCAACTGGTCGTGTTTCAATTGAATCATCTTCTAACACAACGTGAGCATCTTTTGGTACTAGCTTAGCCAGTTCTTCTTGTGCATCTCCTGCTTCTCCAATAGCTTTCATCTCAATCCAGTGACCCAATAGCATGATTAATAGTAATGAAGCAAATTCAAAGAAAAAATCCATAATTTGTTCACCTGTTACGTAGCTTGCTATTACAGTATAAATACTATATAAATATGAAACACTTAAACCTAAAGAAACGAGAGCCATCATTCCAGGTTCTTTTTGTTTAAATTCGTCAACTGCCCCTTGATAGAATGGACGTCCACCATAAATAATTAATATAGTAGATAAAATAGCTACTACAATATCAGAATATGGAAAAGTAAACTGGAATGGTAGGTCAAACCCAGCCATAGGGGATAAGAGCATAATAATGATTCCTAGTGGCAATGACTTTAAGAAAAGTTCCTTAAAGTTTCCATGATGATGCTCATGCCCACTGTGCCCACCGTGGGCATGGCCAGCATGATGGTCGTGATGTTGATCCTTATTATGGTCTCTATGTTCTTCCGTGCTTACATGCTCATGTTTTGAGTGATTCATGTCGCCATGATTATGGTGACTGTGGGATGAGTGTTTATTGTTATTCTTCATTTTTAATTCCTCCTTATTCTCCCTTATGATGTAAATTGCATTCACATTGTCCTTCTGGACAATTGCAATCCACTTCTTCTACTGCGAAAGATTTTTTCATCTCTAATATTTTTTCTAGTCGATCTATATCATCGAAGCTTAAGACATGATCTTCAATGATGCTTCCTATTACATTTCCGACTTTCTTTTTGCAAATACGGTTAAAAATATCTTCTGCATAATCCCTTACGGCTTCTTTCTCTTCAATATTGGCAGTGTAAATAAACTTTCTACCTTCTTGCTCTGTATTTAGTACGCCTTTTCCAACTAATCGACCTAAGATCGTTTTGATAGTGGATTGCGTCCAGTCCATTTTTTCTTGCAATATGGAGATGACTTTTTTACTAGTTACTCGATCATTTGACCAAACTACACGCATGACCTCCCATTCAGCATCTGTGATATGAGTATTATATACTATTACACCCATTGTATTTCCCTCCTTATTGTTTACAATTGTAGACTTAGTACTTAAGATAAGTTTACTTTTGTAAACTTATCTTGTCAAGTCTTTTTAATAAATGAAAGCAACGATTATTGCGTTTGTTTTCAAATTTCTTCCTAGTACGATTTGTAAGGTTATCATTGATTTATATTTATCGCTTTTTTAATTCCTTATTTTTAATAATATGTTAAATATGATGATACCTTTTCTGAATTTATTGTTTGGCTAAATATATAGTCATAAATTCACAAATTCTATCCTTTCATTTTTCATGGTAGTTTGGTTTAATTCATTTAAGGAACTTTACTCAAAATTTATAGATTTATTTAAATGAAAGTTGTGCAATTGATTCATCTTATTAAGAAAAATCTGGAGAAGTTTTTCACAAGAATATAGGGTCTATTGTTTAAAAATTAGTGACTATGTAAGGTTTACAACCGATTTTTATTCTGTACTTTTATCCAATGGATTTAATGGGCTAAAACTTTGAGATGGTGTTAAGAATCAAGGACAAAAATTAAAAAGTGATTTTATGTAAATTGGTTATTGTGCAAGTTTCGAAGGTTATATAGTAATAAATTTAAAATTTGTCTTTATATAAAGGTTATAGGAGAAATCTTCACACAATAACTATAAAGCTTGAAATATCAATGTAAGAAAGGGTGATAGAATCAAGTTTAGTTGATAAGATAAAAGTGAATAGAGGGCTTTGTCTTAAATTTACATCCCCATCAATGACAGGAATACCAGATAGGATAATACTTCTGCCAAAAGCAAAGATTGAATTTATTGAAACAAAAAGACCTGGAAGAGAACCAAGACCAATTCAAAAAAAGGATAAGCCATTTAAAAAATTAAATTTTAAGGTTTATGTTCTTGATTTTAAAGAAAATATTGATGAAATAATAAAGAGAATCGAAGATGACAACTTGGAATACACTCTACGTAAATATCAAAACTATCCTACTGAATTTATAAAAGAAAATAGAAAATCGTCACTTTTACTAGATATGGGTTTAGATAAGACGGTTATAGGCCTAATGGCTATAAAAGATTTATTTTTTGATGCTTTTGCAATTTCTAAAGTTTTAATCATAGTACCATTAAGAGTTGCTAGATATACTTGGAAAGAAGAGATAGAAGGGTGGTCCCACCCTGATATCTTAAAATATTCAGTATTAATAGGTAGTGAAGAAGAAAGAATAAAAGGAGTAGATATATTCCCAAGAACGAGGCTTTCCTAAAAATTTAAATTTTATCAATACTGACCACTCGAGCCATGTGGAGTGTGTGATGGTGCTTGATCAAACAGATGAATAGGACTTAAGTTTTAGTAGAAAAATAAAATATCCAAAAGCTATCACCCGCCGAAGGGAAATGGGTAATCTAGAAGCCTAAAGTAGAAAAGATACATAATGATACCAAGGAAGGTTTACAGATCGTTTTGTCTCTTTTTTATTGTATAATGATTAAAAAGATGGTAAGGAGTTTTAGATAAATGTCAGTGTTTTTTGTATTCCAGGGTACAACCTATGATGATGAACGTAAGGGTGGATTCGTTTGGTCTCCACAGTTGAACAAGCGTGGAGGTAAAAATAGAGGTTTTACCAATATGACTTATATAAAAAAAGAAGATTTTATAGTCCACTCAGCTAATCAAATGATTAAGTCAATCAGTATAGCTCAAACGGATTGTTATGAAGCTGATAGACCTGACTATACGACAGCCGAAGAAAATCTGTGGGACAAGCAAGGCTATATGGTGAACACCTTGTATAAAGACTTAGATCAGCCTCTGAAACTCAGTAAACATAGAGAGTGGCTAATTGAAAATTATAGACCAAATAGTGCTTTTCTGAAAGATGGAAGAGGCAAACAGCAATATATGTGCTTACTGGATGAAGACCATGCTATTTATTTTTTAGAAGAAGCGATAAAAATACAAAACTCTGAAGAAGCTGTCAGGGTGTTAAAAAGGGCTCTGCAAGATATAATTGGAGAAAAAGAATCAGAGTATGACGTGGTTGAAAAGCAGGTAATAGATAATTTAGTAGACAATGAAGCTGATGTAGTACCAGAGTGGACGGGAGAGCAAAGAGCTCAAGAAATGACAACTGCTTCTTTTGAAGAAAGACAAAAGCCAAAGCGTAATCCTAAAGTTGCAGCAGCTGCCTTGCAAAGAGCAGGCTATCAGTGCGAATTTAATCCGAATGACAGGATTTTTTAAGAAAAAATAATAAGGGGTATACTGAACCTCACCATCTTATTCCTATCAGTCAATATCGTGATTTTGATTATACCAAGTACAGTCTTGATGTGATGGAAAACATTGTCTCTTTATGTAGTCATTGCCATAATTTGCTTCATTATGGAAAAATGGAAGATAAAATTCCCCTTTTGAAAAAATTGTATGAAGACAGACAAGCTGCCTTGGCCCAAGTTGGACTAGAAATATCATTTGAGGAATTAAAAGCATACTATGAATAGTCCTCTTACGAAAAGGAATGGGAGATTGCTATGGATAATTTGGTTTATAGTTTGAGGTCTTTTCAAGCAGAAAATAAAGCGGACTTTCGCAAGAAGATCAAAACTTTGATGACTAACAAAGGTTATGATAATAAAGAATCACAGATCATTTCCTGGAATGACTGCTTTGATTTTTTAAAGCGGCACCTGCCTTTCAGTCAGCTTGCTCCAGAACTATCTATTATTTTTGAATACATGTTGCCCCTTGAAGGAGGTAAAAGACCGGATGTCATTTTGCTTAGTCGCAATAAGGTCTTAATTCTAGAATTCAAACGAAAAAATGATGTTACTCCGAAAGATCTGGAACAAGCTATTAACTACCGTAAAAACATAGAAAATTACCACTATGAAACTGCAGACCATCAATTGATCGTTCATTCGTATGTGGTATATACACTGGACGATGTAAGGCCCTACAAGGACCGTAGTATTGCCATCCTAACAGCGGAAAATTTTTCTAGAGAAATGACTAAAGAATTGCTCGGACAAAGTGCATATACTGATGTTGAGAAATGGCTAGGATCAAAATACCAGCCTTTAGAAAGTCTAGTTAAAGCGACAAAAGATTTATTTGATTCTGGAAGATTGCCACAGATTAAGCGCATTGAAGAAAGTGATATTAGTGAGGCTCTGGAGGCTATTAGGAATATCGTTAATAGGGGTCAAGGCCAGAAGAATCTCATTTTTATTAGTGGTGTCCCGGGTTCTGGCAAAACGTTAGTAGGCTTGAAATCGGTGTATGACTATCTTGAAAGTAGTTTAAACCCCATTTTTCTTTCAGGAAACGGGCCACTTGTAGACGTCTTGCAAAAATTGTTATCGACCTCTGGATTAAATGAGGGTAGCAGCGCAATAAGGAAAATGCACCAATTTATAAGTGAGTATTATGCAAATAATTCTGGACTTGAGTATACCAAGCAGTCGGATAACCAGTTGATTGTCTTTGATGAAGCCCAACGTGCCTGGGATGATAAACGAAATAAGGAGTATGGGAAAAGCGAACCTAAAGTTTTGCTTGATATTGCAGACAGAATATTTGACCAACACCAGCAAGTTAGCTTAATTTGCCTTATCGGAGACGGTCAAGCTATTTATACTGGTGAAGAAAAGGGGATGGCTCTATGGCATGAGGTGGTAAAAGATAGGCAAGACTGGAATGTCTTTATACCCAAGAGCTATGAGTCAGAATTCCAAAGAGCAAATTATCAAATTAATGATGACTTATTTTTAGATGTATCCATCCGCAATGATTTTATTAATATTGTGCCCTGGATTGATAGTATACTAACGGCCGATCTTGAAGGAGCACAAAAAGCATTTATTGAAATCTTCAAAGCGGGGTTCAAGGCTCGTTTGATCCGCAATCCCCAGATCTTACCAAGAATTGCGCAGAAGACGAAAGATGCATTCCCCAATGACCATGTGGGACTCTATATTTCCTCAAAGGTACCTAAATGGAATTTTAAAAACATTTTCCCTGGACAGGATGTTGACCAATTATATAATAAGCAATCAGTCAATTGGTATTTGAAGACGGCTCACAAACTCAAGCGTGCAGCAACTGAGTTTCAAAGCCAAGGCTTGGAATCTGAGTGGCCAATCGTAACTTTTGGCGGAGATTATTACTTGAAAAATAATCAATGGGTTATTGCAGATTCTGTTAAAAATGATAAGAGAAATCAACAATTTGAGGATTTCCCTACTATTGTTGAAAATATTTACCGGGTACTCTTGTCCAGAAGTCGAAAGGGTATCTATATTTATATTCCTGAATTTGATTACTTAGATGAACTTTATGACTTCTTTAAACAGATGGGAATCCAAGAAATAAAATGATTTCTGTTAATCAAAGTCTATAGTTAGTTGGTATGCTTGGAGTATTGACAAAGATACAGCAAGACACAAAGGAAGTAAATGGAAATTGAAAGATAGAAGTGGTAGAAGAAGAGCATCTTTGGATGGTAACGGGAAGGTTTTAGGCAAGTGATTGAAAAAGAAAATTTAGAAAAAATAGAAAGACTATTTAATTTAGATTCTTGGTATATTGTCAGTCCATTTTTAAATATCTACCCTTATGAAAGTGATTTTGATCATTTACAAGAGTATTTTGAAAGGGAATATTTACATGAGTGTTGTGACAGTATAAAAAATATTATTTAGGATTATTTGTTACGATGATTCAATTGTATATCTAACAGAATTTTATGAAGACAATCCGCTTAAAAGATTTGAAGAATATGAGTATCATAATTTTAGAGACAAAGGGTTAGATGAAATCAGTACAGCATTAGAGTTAGTCATAATTAAAGGAAAACTCATATGAATGTTTATATTCCATCTAAAAGTAGCGTTATAACTATTGGTTCAGGGTTTGATACTACTATTTACTCTGAAAACGATAGATTTTTAAAAGAGACTAAGCTATATGTTGAATCTGAGGGGTTATTTCTTATAAAAATAAATTAAAAGGCCTTTTGTCAAATGAAGTAGAACCCCTATATACTCAAGGTCTATGAAACCTGTCAGCCGATTACAAGGACCAGCCTTTGTTTGGTGACAGGTTAGTAGACCTTTTTGCATAAACGGTTAGTTTTGTTGGCTTTTTAAGTATATAATAGATTGGTAATAGCAAGTTTAGGAGGTGGTCAAATGAGACTCTGGCACCAAGACTTCATCAACCGCTTGCCTAGGCAGCAACTCCTAGGCCAACACAGAGAATGTTGTGCCTTACGGGGCAAAGGCTGGGGCCGGCCCCACACTACTGTACAGTACGTTTTTGAACACAGCCCCTATAAGTTATACCAGTATCATTGTTTGGTGATGGGAGAAATGGAAAACAGAGGCTACCATGTTAACCAAAAATGGAAAGATCCCTATTACAGAGGCAAGTCCTGCCCCCCTTATGACCAGCTTGAAACTAGTAAATTTACCCAGCCTATCTATCCAGAACATGACGAAAACTACAAGCAGGAATGTTTGGAAAATTTAGCTCAAAAAGGTGTGGACTTGAATAAGTAGGGTGGAAAAAATTGCTAAGCTTTTGGATCCAATTATGACCGATTGATGAGGAGTACTATGGCAAAAAAATTGAAAGACTATTATGACCACACTTACTTGGATAACTTTGCAAATAAGCTATTGTCAGTGACTAGCAGATTTGACAAAGAAGAATTTTTGAACTTAACGAAAGCCAAAATCCTGGACTTGAAATTTAGTCAAAGGCAGGACCTGGTGGCAAGGGCTCTAGCTCAGTCCATTAACTTGGGCTATGAAGATACATTAAAAGTTTTTAGCCAAATACTTGGTCCTGAACTCAGGGGTAATGCCGGTGCTTTTACGGAAGGTTGGTGGCTGTGGCCGGTGGGGAGATTTGTAGAACTTTTTGGACCAGCTCATTTCCATGTCAGTATTGACTTCAGCAAGGAGCTGACCAAACGCTTTACCTCGGAATTTTGCATGCGTCCCTTGATCAAAAAGTACCCCGAACGATCTTTGACTATTTTAAAAGACTGGAGCCAGGATGACCACGAGCGGGTCCGGCGACTCTCCAGTGAATGCCTACGAATTCGCCTCCCTTGGGCTAAGAAGATGACGGTGGCCCTTGATTACTTTAATGATTATGTAGAAATCTTATCCAACTTGAAGGACGACAAGGACAAGTACATCCAAAAAAGTGTGGCCAATAACCTCAACGACCTCTACAAGGAAGCCCCTGACAAATTTCACTCCATTATCCATGATTGGCAGAAGGGGCAGCCTAGCAAAGAATGCCTTTGGGTCATCAAGCATGGGTCTAGGAATGTGGAGGAGG
Organism: Alloiococcus otitis ATCC 51267; assembly: GCF_000315445.1. Classification (GTDB taxonomy): domain Bacteria; phylum Bacillota; class Bacilli; order Lactobacillales; family Carnobacteriaceae_A; genus Alloiococcus; species Alloiococcus otitis. The sequence goes on along the minus strand of NZ_JH992959.1, from coordinate 65,447 downwards.
GTTAGGTTGAGCTGAAAATACTAGAAGAGATACGAATACAACCTAGTTATCGATTCAACAAATGATATAATAAACATAATAAGCAATACTAAGGTGGTTCTATGTCTAAAGAAGTTTTTATTGAAAAAATACCCTTTACGAAGGAAGCTATAGATCAATTTCGTAAAGATCAATTATATCCCACAAAGGACTCAACGAAGTTTTTTCTAAACTATCCAACCGTTTACATAGCTAATCACACTAAAACGGATAAGAAAGATGATAAGTATAATGTCTATGTTGGGGAAACAAGCAATATTTATTTTCGTACCCTACAACATTTACAAAGAGACCCAAAAGATCGCAAAGACTGGGAAAAAATTGTTATTGCTGGAGATTCTTCCTTGTATATTATTGGACATAAATTCTTTAATAAATCACTTACTTTAGATATTGAAAACCGTTTAATGCTTTACTTATCCAGTGTCGAAAATATTGACACAGTCTACAATCGACGAACAAACCAACAAAATGAATACTATACTTCAGAATGTTTAGATAGAGTATTTTCACAGATATGGCGAGGCTTACGGAATATTGACCAAAATCTATTTCCTTTAGAGGAAATCATTAAAGATTCAGCACTGTTTAAGGCCTCTCCCTTTCATAAACTGACCGATGAACAAAGTCATGCTATCAATCAAATCAAAACGAGAATAAAAGAGGCTTTAAACACAAATAAGTCGAAACAATTAATTCTCTTAAAAGGAGCTGCTGGAGCAGGCAAAACGGTGGTATTGAGTTCTTTGTTTTATGACCTATTTCATGATGAGGAGGATGCTGATAATCCAAACAAGCTTAACAATAAAGACAATTATCTTTTGGTTAACCACCAGGAGCAGTTAACTATCTATGAACAAATAGCTAGAAAACTCAATCCGATTGATAAAAAATCCAAGCGAGTAGCCAAGCCTACCTCTTTTATTAACCATCATGATCCAGATAATAAGGCTGATGTTGTATTAGTTGACGAAGCTCATTTACTGTGGACCCAAGGGAAGCAATCCTATAGAGGGGAGAATCAACTAAAGGATATTATCGATAGAGCTAGAGTTGTAGTGGCTGTGTTTGATGAAGATCAAATTTTACAAACCAATCAAATTTGGGAGGAAAAGCCAATTAAGCAAATTCTCCGCGACTCAGAAATGACTGTTATATACCTCCACAAGCAAATGCGGATAAACTCGAATCCAGAAACCTTAAAATGGATCAGGGATTTTATTGATTCAAAAGAGATTAATGATATTCCGAAAGATTCAAAGTTTGACTTAAGGATATTTGATAATCCAGGAGATTTAGAAGAGGCTATTCGAGTGAAGGCTCAAAATGATGAAAAAGGCCTTTCCCGTGTTACTGCTACCTATGACTGGGATTACAGTAGTGCCTCAAAACCGACGTACAGTGATTACTGGTATGTAAGTGAAGAAGATTGGAAAATGCCATGGAATAAACAACTTATAGAAGAGAATAAAGAGCAAAGGAAGAAAAACAAAGATCTATCCTGGGCTGAGCAACCACATACGATCGATGAAGTGGGGTCTACTTACACGGTCCAAGGACTTGACTTGAATTTTGCTGGGGTGATCATTGGTCCTTCTGTAAAATATCGAGATGGTCGTATTATTTATGATCCAGATAGTAGCCATAATAAAAATGCCACCCAAAATCGTACAATGATAGATGGTTCCAAAGTTAAACACGGTGAAACACTATTAAAAAATGAATTAAATGTCCTACTAACCAGAGGGGTTAACGGCTTATATATCTATGCTGTAGACGAAGAACTTAGAAATGCTTTACTAAATGCTGACCAGAGAGAAGATCACGAATAAGCTTAATCTTTGTTTAAATGATGTAAAAGAGTCCCATTGGAGCAGACCAGTTAACCATATTTTGAAAAGGAGGCCAATATGAAGCTAACCACCGACCGACTCACTCTTCGCCCTTTTAACCAAGGGGACCTGGCTGATGTTTTTAAATTCTATTCCAATGACCAAGTCTGCCAATACCTCTTGGAAGATCCTTGGCAAGACCAAGACAGGGAAGAGAAATTTCAAGAAAAACTGAATAACCATAACTTGGACAAGGAGTCTGCTTTGAATTTAGCCGTCCTATTAGACAATACAGTAATCGGCGATATCTCCGTATGGTATACCGACATGAAAGACACGGTTGAGCTTGGCTATGTTTTTAACCCTTCCTATTCCGGGCAGGGCTATGCTAGGGAGGCAGTTCGAGCAGTCATTATGGAACTTTTTTCTACCTTCCAAGTACACCGCATCCAAGCTAACTTGGATGCTCGCAACACAGCTTCAGCAAATTTATGTCAGAAACTTGGTATGCGAAGGGAACCCCATTTTTTGCAAGATTTTTGGAACAAAGGCGAATGGACAGATAGTTATGTTTACGGGATGTTAGAAAGTGACCTGTGATCCTTTTACCTCTAGCCAACAAAACATTAAAGAAAAATGAAAAAATCCTTGCTTTATATCCCTCCTATGGTAGAATAATCTTACAAGTTCATAAAGGAGAAGATCAAATGAACCAGCAAGTGCTCAATTTAAAGACTAACTTCTTCTTTAGCTATTTTAGATACAGTTTGTAGCCATAAGTCAGTCATTATGGATACAAACTCAGTCAGCAAACTGAATTGTATCTCTAATGGCTAAAGCTATTTAAGCTGGATCGGCCACCTAGAGAATTAATCTAAGTGGTCGCCAGAACCCAACCAATTAGCTACAGCACCTATTTAGATTAAGACTCTAGATAGGTGTTTTTATTTATTCCAAAGGAGTAACTTGCTACAATTGGAGGGTATATGGGATGAAAAAAAGATTCGCATCGCTAGTATTGGTCTTGCTTGGCTTACTCTGCTTCACCAGGTCAAGCTCAGTCACGCAAAGGGTAGAAGCAAGGGGTTCGGACTCGGCCATTTCGGAGGAAGTGGATTTGGCGGAAGGGGAAGAGCCTCGTCAGATTGTGGTAGGGACTACGGGGCAGACCAAACCTCTCAACTACTTCGACGATAATAAAGAATTGACCGGCTTGGAAATTGATATTTTAGATGAAATAGACCAGCGTTTGGAGGAAATTGAGATTACATATGAGATTACTGAATTCCCTTCCCTCTTTGCTGGCTTGGATTCAGGGAAATTTGACCTGGTGGCCAACAACTTGGGTGAAAATGAGGAACGGCGTGACAAGTATCTCTTTTCTCTCTACCCTTATGTCATCACCCACAATGTTATCATTACGGACACCGACCAGCCGGCTAATTTAGACTTGGAAGACTTGGCAGGCCAGTCCTTCGGGGTAGTTCCGGCCTCGCCCCAATCCATGTTTTTAGAAAATTGGAATGACCAAAACCCAGACTTGGCGGTGGATATCCAGTATGTGGACTCGGACCCGTCCACCATTATCCGGGATGTCTACAATGGCCGCTTTGATGCCACGATTTACAAGACCATTTATTTACAGGATGTCCAGGAAACTTTTGGTATTGAACTCCAGTCCCACCCTATTGAAGATGAAGAGGCCATCCAACCGCCCGGGTCTTACTTTATCTACCGGGTCCAAGATGAAGACTTAAGAAATTTAATGGATTCAGCTCTGGCGGAAATGCGGGAAGAGGGTAGGCTGGCTGAACTGAGCCAAGTTTACCTGGGCCAAGATGATACTGAACTTACTCCAGAAATGATTGCCAAAAATGATGCCATCGAGGCCGAAAGACTGCAAGAAGGCCAGGTTGACCCTGATCAAGAAAGGGAAGACCAAGACCAGTCAGAAGCTGCAAGTGGTAAGATCTTTGCCCCAGAAGCCATTGTCCAAATGCTGCCAGATATTTTGGCAAGGCTGCCTATCACGGTCTTGCTTTAGGCTTTTTGCTGGCGGTTATCCGGCTGAAAGAGGTCCCTGTGGTCAACCAATTGCTCCAGGTTTTTGTTTCCTTTATGCGGGGAACGCCTCAACTGGTCCAGCTCTTTTTAGCCTTTTATGGCTTTCCCTTGGTGGTGGAGTGGGTCAACCAGCAAGCGGGCTGGAACTTGGATGTCAATGGGATACCAGCCTTGGTCTATGTCTTTGTGGCATTTGGCTTGAATGAAGCGGCTTATAATTCAGAAACTTTCCGGGCAGCTATCCTGTCAGTTGACGACAAGGAAATTGAAGCAGCCAAGTCCATTGGCTTAACTGACCGGCAGACCATGCGGCGGATCATCCTGCCCTCTGCCCTAGTCGTTGCCATCCCCAATTTGGGAAACAGCTTGATTAGTTTATTGAAAGGGACCTCTTTAGCCTTTACCGTAACTGTGATTGATATTATGGGCCAAGCTCGGATTTTAGCCGGTGCTAACCTTCGTTTCTTTGAAGCCTATATTGCTGTAGCCCTCCTCTACTGGCTCTTTTGTATTTTAATCGAGCGCGGGGTCGGCTACTTAGAGCGACGACTGAATATACCAGACCGGCCAAGCCAAAAGCAAGCGCCCAAGCTAGACAGTAAACAAGCATAGGAGGGAAAGTATGTTACGACTATCGAATTGGAACAAGTCTTTTGGCAACCACCAAGTCTTAAAAGATATCCACTTGGAGGTAGCCACTGGGGATGTTTTAACCATCATCGGGTCATCCGGTTCTGGCAAGTCCACCTTGCTTCGGACCATCAACTTCTTGGAGCCGGCTGATAATGGGACAATTGAAATGGCTGACCAAGCCTATGATATTGAAGCCATTAGTCAAGCAGACCTCTTAAAGATCCGGCGACAAACAGCCATGGTTTTTCAAAATTATGCCCTTTTCTCTAAAAAGACGGCCTTAGAAAATGTTATGGAAAGCCTGATTATGGTCCAAAAAAGATCCAAAAAAGAGGCCAAGGACCTAGCCCGCTACTACCTCAACCAAGTGGGATGGGGGACCGGGAAGACTACTACCCCTCTCACTTGTCGGGCGGCCAGCAACAGCGGGTTGGCATTGCCCGGGCCTTGGCCATCCAGCCTGAGGTCATCTTGTTTGATGAACCCACTTCAGCCCTGGACCCCGAATTGGTTGCCGGTATCCTGGACTTGATTCAGTCAATTGCCTATGGGGAGACCACCATGGTCTTGGTTACCCATGAAATGAATTTTGCCAAGGAGGTTTCTGACCAGGTTTGCTTCTTAGAAAAGGGCCTCATTATCGAACAAGGGCCACCAGGTCAGATTTTTGACCAGGCCAATAGTGAACGGACAGCGGCTTTTATCAAAGGCCTCAAGGTTTAGAAAGTAGGAAAGTTATGAAAGTTGCTTATCAAGGCATTGCAGGGTCGTATTCTGAAACTGTGATACAAACTTACTTAAAAGAAGGAGTTAAGGAAAGTGGTCAGGCTGAAGTTGTTCCCTGTTTGAATTTTCCTGAAGTTTTGGACCGGTTGACGGGGGACCAGGTTGACTTGGGTGTTTTCCCGGTTGAAAACTCCACCACTGGCTTGATCACCCGGACCCTAGACCTGTTTAAGGGCCGGGACATCTTTGTGGAAGAAGAGCGCTACCAACCTGTTCGTCATACCTTGTGGGGCCTGCCGGAGTCAAGTTTGAACCAGGTCCGCCAGGTTTACTCCCACCCGGAAGCCTTGTCCCAGTGCCAATCCTTTTTTGAGGCTCATCCTCAAATTGAACCAGTTCCATTTACTGACACGGCTCAGGCGGCATGGTATATCCATGAACAAGGAGACCCCAAGAAGGCTGCCTTGGCTGGTCCGCAAAATGGTGAACTCTACCAGCTTGTTCCTCTTTTGGACCATATCCAAACAGAAGAGACCAATACCACTCGTTTTTTCCTAGCCAAGCACTGGTCAAAGACACCACTGGACTTAGACCAGGAATTAGAGGACTATTTTAAGCAATATCCTAGCCGAACCCGGTGGATGATTTATGTGGAAACCAAGCACCAGCCAGGCTCTTTGGTTCGTTTGCTCAATATTTTTGACCTTTTTGATTGCAACCTAGAAGGACTGGATGCCAGACCCATTGCCAACCAGCCTTTCCGTTACGGGTTCTTTATCGAGGTGGATGTTAGCAATCTGGGGGGAGACTACCAACTCTTGTGGCAAAACTTAGCCTTTGCCAGTGAATATATCCAAATCATTGGGGCCTTCCAACCCCTTGCTATTGACTAAGGAGACTAGACTATGGAAGATACAATTCAGATTGCCATTGTTGGCCTGGGGGTTATCGGCGGGTCTTTTGCCTGGGCCTTGAAGGAGCAAGAAGATTTTCCGGTTAAGCTGATGGGAATTGACCGGGATGGCCGAACCCTTGACCAGGCGCTTGCAGCTGGGGTCATTGACCAGGGGGAGTTAGTTAACCGGGAGATCTTGCAGCAAGCTGACCTGGTCATCATCACCCTCTACCCTGATGACTTGATTGCCTTCGTCAAAGGCCACCGGGATTCTTTTAAGGCGGGGGCGATTGTAACTGACGTAACTGGGGTCAAGGGGGGAGTGGTAGAAGAGGTGGTGGCGATTTTACCAGAGGAAGTCGACTTTATCTTTGGCCACCCCATGGCCGGTCGGGAAAGCCAGGGCTTTGCCTATGCTGACAAGACGGTCTTTGACCAAGCCAACTATTTACTAACCCCAAGACCCGCTAATAAGCCAGAAAACGTCCACTTTTTGACCCAGCTCTTAACAGCTCTTGGCTTCAAAAGTGTCCGTCAGGTGGACTACCAAACCCATGACCGGATGGTGGCCTATGTGAGCCAGCTCTGCCACATCCTAGCCATTTCCCTAATTAACAGTGACCAAGCTGGCCAGGAGACGGCTGACTTTATGGGGGACTCCTACCGCGACCTGACCCGGATCGCCAATATCAATGCCCCCCTTTGGCAGCAACTCTTCCTCCATAATAAAGAAGCCCTCCTGAGGGCCATGGCCAACTTCCAAGACCAGTTTGACCTGTTGAAAAAGGCGTTGGAGGATGAAGACCAAGCAAGTTTAATGACCCTGCTAGAAGAAGGGGCCAAGCGCCGGCTTGCATTGGAGAAGATGGACTTTAAAGTTCAAAATAATTAGGCAAGACAGTCATCTAAGCAAGTCAGCTTAGATGGCTTTTTTGACTTGATTAGCTAAGCCCTTACCAAAAAAGAAGAATTTTCCTTTGAGTATGTTATACTTAGGCTATCTTAACAAGGAGGTACAGACCAATGAGAATATATAGCAGACGACCCGCCCAGTAAGAGAGGGTAAAATCCTCTCTGAGACGAGGAGGATTTTTATGCTAAACATGAATCATTTGAGCAAATCTATTGCTGATCGAAATTTATTTCATCTTGACCACTTGTCTATAAGTGACCAAGACAAGGTAGGCTTGATAGGAAATAATGGAGCAGGGAAGACTAGTTTTTTAAAAATTCTAGCTGGGATAGACCCAGACTATGAGGGACAGCTAGAAATTTCAACTGAATTAATCTGGCTGATGAATGATGAGACCAAGGATTTGGATTTTTCTGGCGAGACCTACTCTAGGGCTCAATTGGACCCTGATGAAAGTTTAAGCCCTGGCCAGTACCAGCGTTTAAAGCTAACTAGTCTCTTAAAAGACCAAGAGGCTTTTCTCTTAATTGATGAGCCGACTTCCCACCTGGATATTGACCAGAAAGAAAAGCTAGCTAGCAGGTTGAAAGCTCGGAAGAAGGGGTATGTGATGGTATCCCATGACCGCGACTTTATCAACAAAACATGCAATAAGATTATGGAGCTTTCGGCTGGGAAATTTGAATTATACAATGGTAATTATCAATTTTACCTTGAAGAAAGGCTCAGAAGGCAGAAGTTCAAGGAAAGAGAATATGATAAGTATGTCAAAGAGAAAACTCGGTTAGAAAATTTAACCCAAGAGATTGAAGACCAGTCGGCAAATGTCCGAAAGACTCCTAATCGTATGGGGAATTCTGAAGCTAGACTCCACAAGATGGGTGGCCAGCAGAATAAAAAGAAACTAGACAAGCAAGCCAAAGCGGTCCAGTCTCGGCTGAATCAGTTAGATGTTAAGGAAAAACCTGAAAAAGACCAGGACATCCAATTGACCATACCTGAACAGGATAAGATCCAATCAAAAACTCTCATAAAATCCCAAGAGCTGACCAAGCGATTTGGTCAGAAAGTGATTTTTGACCAGGCCAAACTAGAGATTGCTAATGGTCGCAAATGGGCCTTGATCGGAGACAATGGGTCTGGTAAAACCAGCTTGCTTCAAATGATCTTAAACAAGGAAGTTTATGTTCATCCCAAGTTGAAAATTGGCTACTACAGCCAATTGACCAGCACTCTTGACTTAGAAAAGTCAGTGCTAGCTAATGTAGAAGAAACTTCCATCTATGACGAGACCTTGACAAGGATCATCTTAGCCCGGCTAACTTTTAAAGGGGACCAAGTTTCAAAAAAAGTAGCTAACTTGAGTGATGGCGAAAAAGCCAAGGTAAAATTAGCTAAGTTAGTGACCGGAGACTTCAATTTCTTAATGATGGATGAGCCGTGCAACTATCTAGATATTGGAACCATTGAAGCCTTGGAAAGCTTACTAGTAAATTATGACCGCCCCCTCCTGTTTGTTAGTCACGATGTCTCTTTTATCAATAAAGTAGCCACTGACTTACTCTTGATCGAAGACCAAAAGATAAAGACCTTCCCAGGCAACTTGGCTCAGTACCAAAAGGAAAAGCAAAAACCAAGTCCAGATGATGAAAGCGACTTACGTCTTGATTTTCGCCTGACTTCCATCAATAACCGCTTAGCAGCCATGGAATTGACAAGCGAGGAAAGGGAAGAACTAGAGAAGGAATTTGACCGTTTAATGGAATTAAAAAGATCCCGATAAAGTTTTATAGTGCAAACTTTTACTGTAAGCAACCCACCACCTTATTGGAAAATAAGGTGGTGGGTTATTTGTGTTTTAGGGGTTAGCTTGGCAGCGGTTGTTCAAATAAGAGCTTGACTTGGGGAAGTGTGGTCGGCTAGTATTGAGAACATATGTTATTATATAACTATGGTAATTTTCTCAAATAACAATAGGTATTTGAGAATTCTTGTGGGTTTTTCTCAAATAATAAATGTTATACGAGAATTTCAGCAGATTATTCTCAAACAACTAACGTTATTAGAGAATTCTTCCGTTCTTTTCTCAAACAACAATTGTTATACGAGAAATTTCAAAGTCAGCAGAGTCAAGTCCAAATAAAATTTTCCATTTCATATAGCTTTCATATTTCCCGCCTAAAATGAAATTAGATAAAAACAAGGGCTGGTTGTCCAGCCTAGAAAGGAGCAAAAATATGGTTGAAAATGCCTTGGCTTATGTGATCCGGAAAAAGTCTCGGACCTTGATCATCTTTACCCTCATATGCTTGGTTTTGTCTGCCTTATATGCTTGCTTGGCTATCCTCCAGTCTAGCGACCAGGTTCAAGCTAGCCTCTATCAATCGTCCAACTCTTCTTTAACCATTAAGGGAAAGGAGGGGGGAGGTCACTTTCAAGTGGGCGACTTATCTTGGCTTCAAGGAGACCCGAGTGTTCAAAGCCTGGTCTACCAATATGAGGGTTTAGCTCAAAGCTTGGGGAGTCAGCCGGTCACTGGTGACCAAAAGGTAAACCGAGATGATTTAGCCAGTGATTTGGAAAACTTGCTTTCCCTCCAAGCGATCAGTCAAACAGACCGAGATCCCTTGTTCACTTCTGGCGTTTTTACTCTTGTCAAAGGTAGGGGGATCCAGGAGGGGGACCAGCATAAAGCCCTAGTCCATCAAGATTTTGCCCAAGCCAACAAGTTAGACTTGGGGGACAAGCTAAGTTTGCAAATGCTGGATTTGGAAAATGATGAAACTATGGCAAACCCTAGTCCAGAAAGCGAGGGCAGTCCGGGAAGCCAGGACAATAAAAAACAGGGCCCAGAAGACGAGGAAAGTCTAGAAAGACCGAGCAATGAAAAGTTTGATCCGGAAAGCCAGGAAAGTTTGGAAAGTCAGGAATATGAAATCGTGGGTATTTTTTCGGGTAAAAAGCAGGAAAACTACACGGGCCTGTCTTCTGACTTGAGTGAGAATATGGTCTATACCGACTACGCCTCTAGCCAGACTGCCCTTCACTTAAAGGGGAGTAAACAAGAAGTCAGCCAAATTGCCGTTTTTGCAAAAGGGCCCGACCAATTAGATAAAATTTCTAAAAAATTAGATGAAATGGGGGGTGCACCAGCTAAGTTTCGGGTAGAGGAGAACACAGAGGCCTATGAAACAGCCCAGGCTTCCTTAGCTGGAATTCGCCAGATTATACAGGTGATGACCTTGGCCATCTTAATTGCGGGAGCTCTTGCCCTCTCCCTTATCTTAATCTTATGGTTACGTGAACGAATATATGAAATTGGCGTCCTCTTAACGATTGGCTTTAGCAAATTACAAGTTATCGGCCAATTTATCCTAGAACTCATCCTGGTCTCTTTGCCAGGCCTCCTGATCTCTTTCTTACTGGGTCGAATGCTTTTAAACCAAGTCCTAGGTCAAGTCTTATCAGTCCCTTTACTCCAAACAGACTTTGGCTTAAAGCAGAACCTCCTCATCTTGGGCCAAAGTTATGGTATTTTACTTCTTATTATTGTCTTATCTGTTTTTGTAGCATCCGCTATGATTTTAGTTAAAAAACCAAAGGCGATCTTATCGCAAATGAGTTAGGAGCAAAAAGATGAAACTTTTAGAAATAACCAATCTCACCTACCGCTACGGCAAGGAAAAAGTCCTATCGAACCTACACTACATTTTTGAACCCGGTCAATTTTACGCTATTATTGGCAAGTCTGGTTCAGGCAAATCAACCTTGCTATCCTTATTGGCAGGTTTAGACAAGCCTAGTTCCGGTCAAGTCCTGTTCCAAGAGGCAGATATCAGCCAAGAGGGGTATAGGAGCCACCGAAAAAATAATATTTCCCTAGTTTTTCAAAATTACAATTTGATCGACTACCTCACCCCACTGGAGAATGTCCGGCTAGTTAACAAGCAAGCATCAAGTCAGATATTACTGGACTTGGGCTTGAGCCAAGACCAAGTCAAACGCAATGTTCTCAAACTCTCTGGTGGCCAGCAACAGCGGGTAGCCATTGGTCGGGCCTTGGCCTCTGAAGCGCCAGTTATTTTGGCGGACGAGCCAACAGGAAACCTAGACGAAGGGACGGCAACAGACATCATTTCCCTCTTTAAAGACTTGGCTCATGGCCGAAACAAATGCGTAATTGTGGTCACCCACAGCAAGGAAGTGGCCCAAGCTGCTGACCATATTCTAGAACTTAAAGATAAAAAATTATACCAAAGCCAAAACTTAATTCAGGAGGTTTAGACATGGTTAAAAATGCATTTGCCTATGTAACACGGAAGAAAATTAAATCCCTCATTATTTTACTCATTATGACTGCTATGTCAGCCCTGGCTTTAATTTCTTGGTCTATCAAGGGAGCTACTGACCAAGCTGCAAGAGAAACTTTTGGGAATATCACCAATAGTTTTACCATGGAAATCAACCGACAAGTCAATATGGGAACCCCTCGTGGTGGAGGTAATGTCAAGGGAGAGGACATCCAGAAAATTGCCAATGCCAAAGATATTGCAGGCTATGTCAAGCGGATTAACAGTGTGGCTAACTTGGAGGATTTGGACATTGTTCAAACAGACCAGACCCTGGCCAATGAAACGCCAGACCGGGCTGAAAAATTTGGCTCAGCTGTCATGTTGACTGGGGTTAATGAATCAGACCAGGAGACAAAATTCGTCTCAGGAGCTTACAAGCTGGTTGAAGGAGACCACCTGACCAACCAAGATAAAAGCCAGGTCTTAATGCACAAGGACCTGGCTGAGAAAAATAAGTTAAAAGTGGGCGACACATTCACCCTCAAGTCTAACCTTTATGATGCTGACAATGAAAAAGGGGCAGATGAGAGGGTGGAAGTTACCATCAAAGGACTTTTTGACGGCCACAATGAGGGAGGGGTGACGGCCGCCCAAGAATTGTATGAAAACACCCTAGTCACTGACATAGACACTGCTGCCAAGGTTTATGGCAATACAGAAGAAACCGCGGTTTACCAGGATGCGACCTTCTTTGTCAAGGGAGACAAAGACTTGGACCAAGTGATCAAGGACCTGGGTCAATTGAATATTAACTGGCGGGACTACACATTGATAAAGAGTGCTTCCAACTATCCAGCTCTTCAGGCATCCGTCTCCGGTATTTACCAGCTAGCCGACCAACTTTTGGCAGGGTCACTGATCTTTGCTGGCTTGATCCTTGCCCTTCTTCTTTTCTTATGGCTGAATGCCCGTAAGAAGGAAGTTGCGATCTACTTGTCTTTGGGGTTCTCCAAGCCTCAGCTATTTGGTCAGTTTGCCCTTGAACTCTTCTTCCTTGCTTTACCAGGCTTTGCCTTATCGATCTTTTTAGCTTCTGCTTTAGGTAAAAGGATTGGCAATAGTGTTTTACAAAGGGTTACAGCGGGTATTGCAGAAAACATTGCCCAAGAATCTGCAGCGACTGGACTTGGCGGGGGAGCAGAAGTAGACGGTTTTAACAAGACTTTGTCTAGCTTAAATGTTCAACTATCTGGTCAAGCTATCTTGCTTGTCGGAATTTTACTCCTTTTTGTTTTGGCTTTGGCCCTACTTTTGTCATCTTATTCCATTTTACAAAAAGACCCGAAAGACCTCCTCCTTGATGTTAAATAAAAACTAGTGTATTGGTTGGCGTTGCTTTCTTTGCTTTAGGATCCTGGGCTAGGTCATGGCCTAGTAAGTAACTAGAAGCAAATTTTTTATACCTCAAACAATAAAGCGACTTTAGGACTAACTTTTCGAGTTTAAAAAGGACCAGGGCCATCACCCTTGTTTGGTGTATAATAAAAGCGGTAAAGAAAGGGAAGGAGCAGAGCAATGAAGATACTTCTTGTCGAAGATGACCAATTGATTCGGGAGGGGTTGGCTGAATACTTGGCAGAATTTGACTACCAAGTGGTCCAAGCGAAAGATGGTCAAGAAGCCTTGAAATATTTCCAAGCTACTCCCATCCACTTAGTGATTTTGGACATCCAAATACCCTTTTTAAATGGACTGGCAGTATTAAAGGAAATTCGTCGGAAAAGCGATATCCCTGTGTTAATGTTGACGGCCTTTCATGATGAAGAATACAAGATTGATGCCTATTCCAGCCTAGCAGATGGCTATATCGAAAAACCTTTTTCCCTGCCAGTCTTAAAGGCCCGGGTCGATGCCTTGATCAGGAAAGAGTACGGTCAAAGTCAACTGTTCACCTATAAGGATTGTCAGGTTAACTTTACTAGCTATTCAGCCCAGCTTGGAGAAGAGCCCGTAGCGGTCAACGATAAAGAAATGGAAATCCTTAAATTATTGGTCAACAATGAGGGGCGGGCCTTAAGTCGGTCCCAGATCATTGACCAAGTTTGGAAGGAGACGGAGGACATCCCTTATGACCGGGTGGTGGATGTTTACATTAAAGAATTACGGAAGAAATTGAACTTGGACTGCATTGTCACCATCCGCAATGTGGGCTACAAGTTGGAGCGAAAATGAAAAATTTAAAATTATTTCCCAAAATGTTCCTGCAATTTTTTGTCATCTTGTCGGTCTTAGTCTTAGCCATCCACCTCTTTGTCTTTTTTGCCTTTCCTAAGTCCTACCTGGCCAATCGTCAGGAAGAAATTACCAGCCAAGCAGACCAAATTACTGACCAGCTAGAAGGACAGGACCTGGATTATGTCCAGGCCAGCTTGGATTTCTACTCCAAAAAGAATGACATAAGGGCCAGTCTAAAGGAAGGAGGTGGAGACAATGAACTCGCCATCCAAGATGGAGTCGGAGTTGATTTGACCAGTGAAAACAACTCCTTGATTATAGAAGAACGCTCCCTTGACTTGGCGGACGGTGGAAAGAGGACCTTGCAATTTGTGTCAACGGCCGATATGCAAAGAGAGGCCCGGGACTTGTCTTTACAATTCTTACCCTATTCATTGGCCTTGTCTCTGTTGGTTTCCATTCTCTTAGCCCTCCTTTATGCTCAAGTGACCAAAAGACAAATCCAGGAGATTAAAGACACCACTGACCGGATGATGGACCTGGACCGGACAGCCTGGCTTAAGGTCGATTCTAGTAATGAAGTTGGCCAACTCAAAGACCAGATTAATGACCTTTATACGAGCTTGCTCCAGACCATCGACGATTTGGAAGATAAGAACGAAGAAATAATTAAGCTGGAAAACTTACGCTATGACTTTTTCCGTGGGACTTCCCATGAACTCAAGACTCCCTTGGCTAGTCTGAAAGTAGTATTAGAAAACATGCAATACAATATCGGCAAATACAAGGACCGGGACAAGTATATTGGCAAAAGCATTGCCCTTGTGGACGATTTAACCCAGCACATCTCCCAGCTTCTTTCAATTTCTTCTCTGGACCATATGAAGGATGATGAAGAGCGGTTGGTCATTAATTCAGTCCTCCAAGAAGTCTTGGCCAAATACGACCTTTTGGCCAAGCAAAAGCAAATCTCCATTGTGAATGACCTAGAGGACCAAACCATGGTCATTGGCCGTCCAGCCTTGAAAATTATCTTGTCCAACCTTATCAGCAATGCCATCAAGTATAGCCCAAACCAGGGTCAGATTTCTATTGGTGTGACCAACGGGAATTTCTATGTGGCGAACAGGTCTCATGACCCAAGTCGCCTTGACTTGGACCGGGCTTTTAAGATCAACTTTAGCTTGGATCAAGATACCAGCAATGGCCTAGGCCTTTATATCGTCTCTAATTTGTTGTCAAATTACGGCTTTAACTATCAACTAGCCCAAGAAAAAGACCAGGTCATCTTCAAGATTGAATTATAAAAAAGCTTGTTTGCTATTGGACTGGGTGAAATGACCAGGTCGGTAGCCGACAAGCTTTTTGTCTTGCAAGGGAGAAGGCAGGTGGATATTGGGAAGTTTTGAAGTTAAAACTGGACAATAAATAGAAATAAGGAAGTTTTGAAGTTGGAACTGGACAATAAATAGAAATAGGGAAGTTTTGAAGTTAAAACTGGACAATAAATGAAAATAAGGAAGTTTTGAAGTTGGAACTGGACAATAAATAGAAATAGGGAAGTTTTGAAGTTGAAACTGGACAATAAATAGAAATAAGGAAGTCTTGAAGTTGAAACTGGACAATAAATAGAAATAGGGAAGTTTTGAAGTTAAAACTGGACAATAAAAGAAAATAGGGAAGTTTTGAAGTTAAAACTGGACAATAAATGAAAATAAGGAAGTTTTGAAGTTGGAACTGGACAATATATAAAAATAAGGTACTTTCGAAGTTGAAAGGCGACAATCGGAGGGCGATTGTCGCCTTTTGAATTAAGTCCAGACAAGTCTAAATTTCACAACTGTAGAGTTGCAAATTGGTCAACCCTTGATTGCTATCTAAGATTCTACAATTGGACTGTGAATATAGAATTTTGGTTCCAAGATTCTACAATTGATCTGCGATTATAGAATTCCTGGTCCAAGATTCTATAATTGATCAACGATTATAGAATTATAACTCCAAGATTCTACAATTGGTGAGCGAAAATCGACTTTCCCCATCCAACCAGTCAAGTAATTTAAAACACCACTTGTGGTCTAGCCTCTCTCTAGGGAAAGAAAGGCAAAACCACAAGTGGTTGGGCAGGGGCTCTTAGTTGTTACCGTCTTCTTCGGAATCTTCCTCCATGTCGTCCTCAGAATCTTCTTCCATGTCGTCTTCAGACTCTTCTTCGGCTCCTTGGTCCATATCGTCTTCCTCTTTGCCATTATCAGGGAACATGTCTTCGTCGGTTTCTTCCTTGGTCATGCCCTCTTCTTGTTGGGCATCTTCAGCAGGTTCCTCGTTGTTGTTTTGGCAACCGCCTAAGACGCCAAGTCCTAGTCCAAGTGCGGCAAGTAAAGCGAGTTTGTTTTTCATTTTTCTTTTCCTTTCTATGAAAAGTAGTGTATTTTGCCAGGCAAAAGTTTCCTGGTATGAGTTATACTTGGTTTGGGAAGCCTTTTCCCCTCTCAAGCTGACTTTATTTTACCACCGGACTGGCTTGAATTGATGACCAAAATAATATGAAATCGTGAAGATTTTTAGTCAGGTGAGTAGCAAAAATTGAACTCCAAGGAGGCTAGACGATCCCTAATCGGTTGGCTTTCGGCAAAAAAACCTAATCGAACAGTTGAAAAATATGTCAGCCAGCAATAAACACATCTAACCCAATGTCAACTTAAACTGAGACTTATCCCAAAATTTCATGCGACCACCCAACGAGAAAAAGTTATTGAATTTCACTAAAAATATTGACAGCCCTTATGGTTCACGGTAAAATATTGACAATTTGAGCCTAAAAGTGGAAGGGGAAAAAGGAATGACTTTATTAGAAAAAAACCTTGTTCATATTAAGGATTTCACCGTTGATGAAATCAATGACATTATTACTTTAGCCCAAGATATTATTAAGTGCCCAGATGATTATTCACATATTTGTGATGGGATCATCCTAGGGGCACTTTTTTTTGAGCCTTCAACCCGGACCCGGCTGAGCTTTGAATCCGCCATCCGCCGCCTTGGGGGGACCAGTATTGGCTTTACTGAAGCCAAGTCCTCTTCAACGGCCAAGGGGGAGAGCCTGGCTGATACCATTCGGACAGTTTCACAATACACCGATATTATTGCCATGCGTCACCCTCAAGAGGGGGCTGCCATGGTGGCGGGTTTGGCCAGTGATGTGCCCTTTATCAATGCCGGCGATGGTGGTCACCAGCACCCCACCCAGACCTTGACCGACTTACTCACCATTATGGAAACCAAGGGGCGGTTGGAAGGCTTGACGATCGGTCTTTGCGGAGACTTAAAATTTGGCCGGACCGTCCACTCTCTCCTTCGCATGCTGATGCAGTACCCTAACAACCGTTTTGTCCTAATTTCACCCGAAGAGCTGGTGGTGCCGGACTATATTGAAGTCATGCTTAAGCAAAACAAGGTAGATTACAAGACCGAAGAGCGGCTAGAAAATGTAATCGATGAATTGGATGTCCTTTACATGACCCGGGTTCAAAAGGAGCGATTTTTTAACGAGGCAGACTATGAACGTTTGAAAGATAGTTATATCTTGGATATGCCTAAACTAGACCAAGCCAAAGATGATTTAGCTATCCTCCACCCCCTCCCACGGGTCAATGAAATCCATGTTTCAGTTGACGATGATCCTCGGGCCAAGTATTTTGACCAAGTTGGCTATGGGGTTAGAGTGCGTATGGCCTTGATCTTAAAAATGTTAGGAGTGAAATAAATGTTAGAAGTTTCTTCTATTACAAATGGAGTCGTGATTGACCACATCCAGCCCGGAGACGGCTACAAGATTTTTAACCTTTTGAACTTGAATCGGGCTCAAGACCGGGTGGCTCTTATGATGAATGTAGATAGTCAGTTACTGGGTAAAAAAGATATTATTAAAATTCAAGGGGACTTGAGTGACATTAACTTTGATATTTTAAGTGTTGTGGATCCCCACATTACCGTTAACTATATCAAAGATAGCCAAATTGTTGACAAGGGCGAGGTTGCCCTACCTAAGCGGATTAACTCCTACTTGTCATGCACCAACCCCCGCTGTATAACCAATACGGAGCCCCACATCGAACCGAGCTTTATCCTGGTCGACCCGGTGGAAAGTGTTTATGCCTGTGAGTATTGTGAACACCTATATGATACGGAGGAGTTAAAATGATCTTAATCAAAAACGGCCAACTGGTTGATAGTCGTGGGTCAATCCAGGCCGATATCCTTTTAAAAGAGGGGAAAATCCATGCTATTGGTTTAGACCTGGCTAGTGAAGGCTGCGGTCGGGTGATTGATGCTAAAGGTAAAGTGGTCACCCCCGCCTTTATCGAACTCCACGCCCACTTCAGAGACCCAGGTTTGACTTATAAAGAGGACCTGAAAACTGGGTCTCAAGCAGCTCTCCATGGCGGATACGGGACAGTTAACTTGATGGCCAACACCAAGCCAGTAGTGGATAATCCTGAAGTTTACCAAGATATTATGACCCGAGCCCAGGAACTAGGCTTGGTTCATATCTTTCAAAATTATGCTGCCTCCAAGGACCTGGCCGGCCAAGAACGAGTCGACTTTGACCGGATACCAGACTCGGTTAAGTTCCTATCTGATGACGGCTTTGGTCTCTTTAACAACAAGGCTACTTTTGAATTGTTCCAAGCCCTGAAGGAAAAAAACCTAGGCATTATGATCCATGAAGAAGACAAGGAACTGTCTGAAATTGACTACCGCTATGCAGAAGATGTCCACACCTGGCGGGATGTCTACTTTGCCGGAAAAATAGGCAACCCAGTTCACTTCTGTCATGTGTCGACAGTCGATGCCCTGGATGCTGTCCGCTACGGCAAGGCCAAGGGTTACCCAGTCACCATGGAAGTGACCCCCCACCACATCTACCTTTACGACTCAGACTTTAAGGTCCACCCACCAATCCGGGCCAAGGCAGATGTAGAGGCCCTGGTTGAAGGAATCTTGGACGGGACGGTGGATGTTATTGCTACCGACCACGCCCCCCACAGTGCAGAAGACAAGGCCCAAGGGTCACCCGGCATGATCGGTTTGGAGACAGCCTTCCCCATTGCCTACAAGGTTTTAGTCCAGGACCACGGCCAGGACCTAAGCTTGGTATCGAAATTACTGAGCCACAATCCTGCTAAAATCCTAGGTTTGAACAAGGGTTTGCTGGAAGTGGGATATGACGGGGACTTGACCCTTATTGACCTCGACCAGACTTATACTGCCCAAGACTTTGCCTCCAAGTCAGACAATACACCCTTTAAAGGCGAAAGTTTTGATGGTTTGGTGGAGATGACCATTGTTGATGGCCAAGTCCGTTATGAAAGGGAGGAAAATCATGACTGAAGAAAACAATGACCGCTTAAGTATTGACCTTGCTGGCTTGACTTTGAAAAACCCCATTATCCCTGCTTCAGGGACAGTGGACTATGGGGAGCCCCTGATGGACCATTATGACTTAGGCATCCTTGGAGCCCTGGTGATCAAAACGACCACCTTGGAGGCTAGAAAAGGAGCCCCAGACCCGAAATTTGCCCACACTGACAAGGGGATTTTAAATGCAGTTGGCTTGAAGAACCCAGGAATTGAAGCAGTTTTAGCCGAAAAATTACCTGCCCTGGCCCAGTATGACCTGCCCATTATCGCCAGTGTAGCCGGCAAGACAATTGAGGACTATGTAGAGGTCACCCAGCAAATTTCCCAAGCACCCAATGTGGTGGCCATTGAAGTGAATGCTTCCTGCCCCAATGTTGCCGAAGGAGGGCTAGCCTTTGGGACCAATCCGAATATTTTGGCTGATTTAACCCGGCAAGTGAAAGCAGCGACCAGCCTGCCGGTCTTTGTCAAACTAACCCCTAATGTGACCGACGTTGCTGTCTTAGCCCAGGCAGCTGAAGGATCTGGAGCAGACGGTTTGGTAGCCATTAACACGGTGACCGGCCTAGCCATTGATATTGAAACCCGCCAGGCCAAGTTGGGTAATGTAACCGGTGGCTTGTCTGCTGGTAGCTTGAAACACATTGCCCTCCGTATGGTCCACCAGGTGGCCCAGGCCGTTTCCATCCCTGTAGTTGGAGTTGGAGGCATGTCTACCATTGATGATGTGATTGAAATGCTGATGGCCGGTGCCACAGCCGTTCAAATTGGGTCAGAAAACTACCTCCACCCCACGGTCTGCAAGGAAATAATTGAAGGCTTACCCGACCGACTCGACCAGTTGGGCATTGACAAAATTAAGGATATTAAACGCTTTGATGCTTAGAGATTTAAAAACGACCCCTGAAACTGGGGTCGTTTTTGTCTTAATTTGTAGGGTCGTTTTAGCCTTTACTTATTGGAAATCCAGTCTTCAAAGGTGTAGGCCATTTCCCAGAAACCAAGTTCGTATTCCTTGGCTATTTTAAATTGCTGTCTGAACTTGTCTTTTTCGACCTCGCTGGCTTGGCTGGCGATATCATTCATTAGCTGAATCATATCTTGGGTCGACTCTTGAAACCAGTCGCTGGCATAAGTGGCAATCCAGTTTTTGTAGATGTCAGGTTCAGGTTCTGCATCTTGGTAGCGTAGGCCAATATCAGCATAAAGCCAGTAGCAAGGGAGGATGGCCGCAACAATTTCGCCTAAAGACCCGGACAAGGCTGCCCGGTACAAGTGAGAAGTATAGGCATAGGCCGTTGGGGCAGGATCTAAGTTGTCGATTTCCTCTTTTTTTATATCCAAAATTTCGGCATGTTCTTGGTGGACAGTTAACTCTGACTGGGCTGTTTCAGAAGCTTTTTGGGCCAGGTCAGCTGTTACGTCAAAGTCGTCCGCATGAGCTGCGGCAAAGGCATGGACCTTACCGTAATGTTTTAAATAGTAAATATCTTGTAAAATATAGAACTTGAATTTTTCCAAGGGCAAGGACCCGTCAGTGACTCCTCTTACAAATGGATGGTTCAAAGACCGGTCCCAGGTGTCTTGTGTCATTTCTTTCAATTCATCAGTGAAAGTCATCATTATTCCTCCTAAGTCTTGTTGAGACACTAGGAGTAGGGACTTTGGCAGGCAAAAAGCCCACCTAACCACTCACTTCCCTCCGCGGGTCTTAACCCGATCAGGTTCAAAGGGTCATTCTCAAGTCTAATGACTACCCCTAGTGAAAAGGCTTGCTACACCACTAACTTATCATGGATAATTGGCTTAGGCAAGTTAACTTGGGATTAAGTATACATGAATGACCATTTTCAATTTGCAGGCTCTTGTGAGATCCGGTGATTTGAAGCGAGTCCTCCTTTGGTTTGGATTATTTAAGAACCAAGTATTTCATTCAACCCGTTTTCTATAAAGACTACTTGCCGCTATGGTGGAAGCTTGATTATTGCCTGCTTTGCTCTTATAATGTGGGTATCAATGAATAGGAGGAATGATTTATGAAAATCGCAGTTGTCGGTTCTTCACACGCTGGACACGAAGTTATCCAGACTTACTTGAAAAACCAAAGCGATGCGGAACTCCACCTTTACGAAAAAGGTGACTCTGCTTCATTTATGGGTTGAGGGAGCCAATCTTACTTAGAAGGTATTTCTAAGACGTTGGATTCTCTCCACTATGCAAATGCTGACTCCTACACCTGCCAAGGTGTCCATGTCCATTTAAATAGTGATGTTGTTGACATTAACCCAGAAGGCAAAACAATTACAGTTGAAACACCAGACGGACAGCACCAAGATTCTTACGACAAACTCTTTATTTCCCCAGGCTCTGCACCAAATGTCTTGAATATTCCTGGCCTAAACTATGACCACATTTACTTTACCCCAGGCAGAGACTGGACCGGAGCTATTAAACAGAGAATGGAAGAGGCCAAAAAAGTTGTCGTTATTGGTGGTGGCTACATCGGTATTGAGTTTGGTGAAGCTATTTCACTTGCCAATATTGATACCACTATCGTTGAATTTGGGGAAACCATCATCCCAACCTACTTGGATAAAGAATTTACTGAAACCTTGACCAGCCACGCCATCGATAGTGGCTTGAAGATTAAAACTTCTGAGGCTGTTCAGCAAATTCTAGGTGATGAAGATGGGAATGTTAGAGGTGTTGTCACCAACAAGGGTGAATACGAAGCAGACACCGTTATTTTTGCCGTTGGTATGCACCCAGCAACTGACTGGCTAGACGGAGTCGTGGACTTGAACCCTGATGGCAGTGTGGTCGTCAATGACTACATGCAGACTTCAGACGAAAACATTTATGCCGCTGGAGATGCTACTAAATTGCCATACGGACCAACTGGTGAAAAAATCAGAATTGGTTTAGCGACAAATGCCAGACGCGGTGGAGCTATTGCAGCGAAAAACATGATTGAAGGAAACAAATACAAAGCGCCAACCATCAACGGCACTTCCGGCTTGCGGGTATTTGACTACTACTTCGCTTCCACAGGTATCAAGGACATTAACCTCAACTTGATCCAAGAAGAAGTTGAAAGCAAATATGTTGAAGAACCCCTCTTGCCATCCTTCATGGGGAACGGTGAAAATCCAGTTGGCACCCTTCACATGAAAATTCACTATGTTAAAGATAGCCACCGTATTGTAGGGGCTCAGTTTATGGCTAAAGATGATGTGGTTGGGCCACTAGCCAACTCCATGTCTATCGCCTTGACTGCTGGTTGGACCCTAGAGCAATTAGCGACAGCTGATTTCTTCTTCCAACCAGAATACAACAGACCATGGAACTACTTGAATGTTCTTGCCATGCAAGCACTTGGTGATGACTACACATTCGGTAGTGACACCCTACTATTTTAAATGAATCATTTCCTTAACGGAATAGACTAGAGGAAAGACCCAAGCGTGACTTAACGCTTGGGTCTTTTTGTGATTTTAAAAGTATTTCCCTAAGCTTAGCCAGGTTATGGCTGGGAAAAGGAAATTTACTTTATTGGGACTTGAAACTGGACAATAAATCAAAATAAGGAAGTTTTGGAGTTGAAACTGGACAATAAGTAAAAATAAGGTGGTTTCAAAGTTGAAAGGTGACAATTGTCAAATATAGTAGAAAATTGAAAACGGCAAAATCCAGACAACGACACAAAAGAGGCTTGTCAATCTTGACAAGCCTCTTTTTCGGTTCACTTCACTGGGCTTCCAGTGGTTATTGACTGGCGGGAATGTGTGAGAATCGAACTCACCCAAGGAGCTCCTAACCCCTCATACTGGTTTTGAAGACCAGAGGGAACACCAGTTTCCCATCCATTCCCCTTAGGCAAGTTCCTATTATACTACAAAGTGAACTTGTCTACAAGACAAAGTGCTGGGAATTTACCGTATTTTAAAATTATTGTCAATTGAAAGAAAATTAAATTAGAATCAGTAAAAATTCTATCATTTACCTAGCTAATACAGGGGATAGTGGGATAATAAAATCGTGCCTTGCAAGCGATTTATTGCTAGCTTATTCTCTCATTTTCAAAAATAGGCGATAAGCTGATTGCTTTAAAAATCACTTGCCAAGTGAGAAAATAGATGAGGTTAAAGCAAAACTGTATTTTGAAAACTACAAGGAGGAATATAAATGAGTTATGATATTGTTGTGACAAGCAAAGCCATGGGGGAAGGCGAAAAGGACTTGACAGAGAACTTGATGCTGACCTTCCTCCATACCTTAACTGAAAAAGTGGACCTACCAGACCACTTGTGGTTTTACGGGGATGGGGCCTTCCTTACTGCTTCAGGGTCACAAGCCTTAGACGACCTCTTTAACCTAGCTGAAAGAGGGGTTGACATTGCCACTTGCGGAACTTGTGTCAACTATTATGACTTAAATGATAAGATTGAAGTTGGCACCATTACTTCCATGCCTAAGATTGTGGACCTGTTTGCTAACAGTCCTAAAGTTGTCTTCCCAGCTTAAGTAGGCTGAAAAGTTAGCTCTTCGGCAAACTTTCGTTTCAATTTTTTCCTTGCCGAACCATGGATGAAGGATTTAGGTCTAGACATCTGATTCTATCCTAAAGGAAGAAAGCCGGCGGAATAGTCAGGGGCAGACTTAGCCAAGCAAGTCAATGCTTGGTCTTAATCACATTAAACTGTATAAATAAATCAAGAGAGGATGGATAAAGTGACTAAAATATTTGACCAGGCCAGCCAATTTGCTAGCCAATACATTGAACCGGTAGCAGACAAATTGGATAAAGAAAAAGCTTTTCCGGAAGAGGTTTTTGACAAGCTTCACCAAGAAAAGTACTTAGAATTACTGATTCCTAAAGAACTGGGCGGACAAGGTGGGGATATTGTTGACCACACTGAAGTCATCCGGGCTTTTTCGGCTAAATCAGCTACTGTTGGCTTGACCTACATGATGCACAATGTGGCCTTAAATGCCGTGGTCCAGTCAGGGGAAGAAGCCACCAAACAAAAAATAATCAAAGAAGTGATTGAAGACGGTAAGTTCCTAGCCTTAGCTTACTCCGAACCGACAGGCGGGGTAGAATTTTACAAACCAGATACCACCCAGGCTGTCAAAGACGGAAACAAGTGGACTATTAACGGGTCAAAATCCATGGTTACTTCAGCAACCTTTGCCGACTATTATATTGTGATTGCTAAAACCATTGAAAGTGAAGAAGATGCTGAAAACTTCCTTGTTGCCAAAGATGCAGATGGCGTCAACTTTAAAATGGAATTATGGAATGGTTTGGGGATGCGGGGGAATGTTTCCTGCCCAATGGACTTAAAAGATGTGGTCGTCAGTGACCAAGACCGCTTGGAAGACCCGGACATCGTTCCTCTCTTCCTTGCTGGCTTGGCGGCAGTCTATTCTGGCTTGAATATGGCTATTGCCCAAGAAGCCATCAGTCATGCCATGGACCGGCAATATCCGGATGGCCACAAGTTGTCAGAAGTAGATACCATCAAGAGCCATATTTCAAAAATATACAGTAATGCCGTTTCTGCTGCAGCGGTCACCAAGGATGCAGTTTATGACGGACGAGAGGACCTTGAAGCAGCCATCCCTAAAATCTTAGCAGCCCGACTTGTTGCCACTGAAAATGTCAATGAGTCAGCTAACTTAGGCATGCGGATCGGTGGTGGCCGGGCTTACACAGGTTACAAAAACTTTGAACTCTACTTGAGAGACGCCCTGGCTGGTCAAGTTATGGCACCATCCTTGGATATGCTCTACCAGTGGATTGGGGCGGCTTTGACCGACCAAGACATGATCCAGTAGTAATTGAATCGTTTGAATGAACTATTAGGAGGAATCTATTAATGTCTGATAGCTTAAAAGTTGGCGCAGTTGTGTATGATCCCAAGGTAACTGTTGTCTGGGAGAAAATTGTTGATTTTATTAAAGAAAACGGCGATGGATTTGAAGTTGAACCAGTCTTTTTTGACGACTACCGCAACCAGGTCCAGGGACTCTTGGATGGCGAAGTCGACCTAGCTTGGAATTCTCCCCTGGCTAACCTGGAGGCTGAGTTGAAATCTGGTAGCCGAGTGGTCCATGCTTGCATGCGGGACACCGACCGTGACTTGCACAGTGTTTTGGTAACCAGAAAAGACAGTGATATCAAAAGTGTTTCTGACCTCAAAGGACAAAAAATTGCCTTTGGAGCCCTTGACTCTCCTCAAGCTCGTTTGATCCCCATCCAATACTTGCGTGAAGAAGGTCTGGCTTACGGCAAGGATTATGAAGAAGTTCGGTTTGACCTGGGCCTTGGCTTGGACGGAGACCACGTTGGTGGCGAAAAAGATGCCTTGCAGTCCGTTCAGTCAGGTGAAAATGCAGCTGGCTTTGCCATAGCTGGTAACTATGAGGGTTGGCTCAAAGATGGGACTTTGGATGAAAACCAAGTGGAAGTGATTGGCCAAACTAAACCTTTTGACCACTGTATTTTTACCGGACGACCTGGCCTCGACCAAAACCTGATCGACCAATTTACGAAAGTCTTGATGAAAATGGACTACGACAAGCCAGAGGACAAGGAAATCCTAGACTTAGAAGGCTTAAAAGAATGGTTGCCTGGCCGGACCAGTAACTATGAAGAAATCCGTCAAGCAGTCGATTATTTAAACTTTTTTGATTAAGAGAAGGGTAGATGTTGATGACTGTTCAAAGCTTCGCCAATTCACTCATTGGCTCCATGCCCCGGTCTAAAACCTTATTAAAAGCCCAGCGTGACCTCAGCAAAAATCGTCTCGAACAAGACGAATATGAGGACTTGGTTTACCAAGAAACCGAAAAAATTGTTCGACTCCAAGAAAAGTATGACCTGGACTATATTGTCTCAGGTGAACTTGCCAGGGACAATTACGTCTCCTTTATTGCCAATTCTTTAAACAATGTCAAAATGATGAGCAATACAGAAATGCTGGACTATATTGAGGACAAGCAGGCCTATGAAGACATGCTAGGCATTTTAGATGTTCCTGGCAGTGTGATCAAAAACGCCATTTGCTTTGGCAAAATCAGCCGGGACAAGTCCTTGGTTGGGTCAGAATTAAAAATGTTAAAAGAAATGACCGACCACAAGGTTAAAATCACCCTGCCCGGGCCTTATTTGGTCACCCGGTCCATGTGGCTCAAAGGCCTGTCTGACAACTTCTATGACTCAAAAGAAGAACTGGGTGAAGACGTTGTCCAGTGCCTAATAGATGAAGTAAAAGACTTGCAGAAGCTTGGGGTGGACACGGTTCAATTTGATGAGCCAGTCTTGACCGAAGTTGTCTTCTCACCAGAGCACACACGGACCTTTATGTGTGCCTCCTTGTCTGAGAAAAAAGACCCCAGTGACGAACTCGCTTTTGCCAAGGACTTGCTCAAGAAGACCTTTGACGGCATCGACCGCAGTCAAAGCAATGTGGCCCTCCATGTTTGCCGGGGTAACTGGTCCAAAGATGAAAGCATTTTACTTGAAGGACCATACACCCCCTTGCTCGACTTGTTCGACTATGCCAATCCTGATATTTTGTACCTGGAATATTCGACAGACCGGGCTGGGAGCATTGATTCCTTGTTCACCAACCATCAATTTGGTGAGGAGACCATTTTAGGCTTGGGGGTTATGAACCCCAGAAAGGATGAAACAGAAAGCAAGGCGACGATCATTAAGCAAGTGGACCAAGCCCTTGACTACCTGCCAGCTGACCGGATTAACTTGAATCCGGATTGTGGCTTTGCCACTTTTTCCAAAAAACCGGTCAACAGCCTAGCATTTATCGAAAACAAGCTCCAAGTCTTAAGTGAAGTTAAGCAAGAATTGAGAGATCGTTATGACCAATCATAAACCAAAAGAATCTCAAGTCTATAGCCTTCATATGAGAGGGACCAACCCTGATTTGGACAAGGTCAAACTCTATACTGGACGGAAGCGGTTCGACGTTGACAAAGTGGTTAGCTTTGACATTGAAGACGAAGGTTATTCTGCCTTGTCCTATTTCATGGGGAGCATTCTGTCGTCAGTTATTTGGACCTTCCAAAACCATTTGAAACAAAAGAAAATAGACCTGGATGAAATTGAAGGGGTTATTGAGGCAGACCTCCAAAACCCTTTGCGACTTGTTCCTGTCCGGGGTTATGACCAGCCGGCTCAAATTCAAAATATCAAGGTCAAAATCTACTATTATGCTGATGACGATGAAGAAAAGTTGGACCGGATGGCAAGGGATTGTCAAGTAGACAACCCCATCTTCCAATTGGTCAACCAATCTTCCCCTATTGAGATAGAACCCCACTTCATTTTGTAGTGGTCCCCCCATCCAAATGTGAAGCCCTGCCGGTTTAGAGAAAAATGAATGGGCTAGGGCTTTTCTATTGGGCCTAACTTGCTAGAACTTACTAGCTTAAGGGACAATGACGGGGACGAAAATAGACTATATTTATTTAACTTAGTTTTTTGCTATCAATACTGAAAATGAAAGGACTGATGGTGTGTCTGAAATCTTAGATAAGGCGACTGAATTTGCCAAGCAGTATATCCAACCGGTGGCTCAAGAATTAGATGAAGAATCCGCCTTTCCGCAAGATATTTTAACCAAGCTCCATGAAGAGCGATACCTTGAATTACTGGTGCCAGAAGACTTAGGTGGACTTGGCGGGGATATTGTAGACCTAGTTGAGGTTACCTGGGCTTTTGCAAAAGAGTCGGCCACAGTTGGCTTAACCTACTTGATGCACAATGTGGCCTTAGCTGCCGTTATCCAGGCTGCCAAGGAAGAGACTAAAAAGCAAATTGCCAAAGAAGTCAAGGAAGAGGGCAAGTTCTTGGCCTTAGCCTATTCCGAAACCTCTGGCGGGGTAGAAACGAGAAAACCTGACCGAACCGTCGCCAAAAAAGAAGGTGACACTTGGACCCTCAATGGGGCAAAATCAATGGTGACTTCTGCCACTTTTGCTGACTATTATGTCATTATAGCCAAAGATGCCCAAGAGGAAGAAGATCCTAAAAACTTCATCGTCGCCAAGGATGACCCTGGGGTAAGCTTTAAAATGGAATGGTGGTCTGGCCTTGGCATGCGGGGCAATGTCTCCTGCCCA
This sequence comes from Alloiococcus otitis ATCC 51267, assembly GCF_000315445.1. GTDB lineage: Bacteria > Bacillota > Bacilli > Lactobacillales > Carnobacteriaceae_A > Alloiococcus > Alloiococcus otitis. Next base: position 37,244 of record NZ_JH992959.1, on the reverse strand, counting down.
ATGTTTATGGATGGGGTCCAGGTGCCTGACTCTTACCGGCTTGATAATCCTAAAACCCACGCTGTCTTTCTAGCAGGACTCGCTGCTGTTTACTCAGGACTCAATATGGCCATTGCCAAAGAAGCTATTGACCACACCCAGGACCGCCAGTACCCAGATGGCCACAAGCTAGCAGAGGTGGATGCCATTAAAGGCCATCTTTCGGCTATTTACTCCAAAGCCATGGCTGGGACTGCTTTAACCAAGCAAGCTGCCCAGGCAGGCCGGGATGACCTTGAAGCTGCCTTTCCCCAAATCTTAGCTGCCCGGGTTGTGGCAACCGAAAATGTTATTGAATCAGCTAACCTGGGTATGCGGATTGGCGGTGGCCGGGCTTACACGGGCTACAAGAACTTTGAGCTCTATTTAAGAAATGCTCTTGCCAGTCAAGTCATGGCCCCATCCTTGGACATGCTGCAAGAATGGATTGGGGAGACATTGACGGGTCAAGAGATGGATTAAAGTGTTAAGTATTTTTTATCTAGCCTGCCTGATCCAAAAAGCCCTGCTCTTTTGACCACAGAGTAGGGCTTTTCCCCTAACATCTAGGTCTTTTCCCTCCTTGTCAAGGGTAAATGATTGGGTCGGGGGTTCATTCCTGTTATAATGTTCATTAAAATAGTATGAGAGGAATGATGGGATGACAGAATTAGTTGATCAGGCGAGTGACTTTGCTAAAGAATATATAGAACCAATTGCTCAAAAATTAGATGAGGAAAAGGCTTTTCCAGAAGAAGTTTTTGAAAAACTCCACGAAGAACGATACTTACAACTCCTGATCCCCCAAGAAGAAGGCGGCATCGGGGGCGATATTGCTGATCTAGTTGACATCATTTGGACTTTTGCCCAAAAATCAGCCACAGTGGGCTTGACCTACTTGATGCACAATGTGGCTTTGGATGGTGTCCTTAAAACGGCCCATGAAGAGACCAGAAAAAGAATCATCCAAGAAGTGATTGAAGAAGGTAAGTTTCTTGGTTTGGCTTACTCCGAAACTTCTGGTGGAGTCCAATTTACAAAACCAGACCGAACCTCAGCTAAAAAAGACGGGGACCATTGGATCTTAAGTGGTGCCAAGTCCATGGTGACTTCCGCAACCTTTGCGAACTATTACGTGGTCAACGCTACAGGACCAGATGAGGATGAAGACCCTAAACATTTCTTGGTTTCAAAAGATGCTGACGGCGTCACTTTTAAAATGGAATGGTGGTCTGGCCTAGGCATGCGGGGGAATGTTTCTTGCCCAATGTTCTTGGAGGATGTGTCCATTTCGGAAGCCGACCGCTTGGATAACCCACAGACCCACACTATCTTCTTGGTTGGACTAGCTGCCGTCTATTCTGGTTTAAACACAGCTATCGTGGACGAAGCTGTTATGCATACTACTGACCGCCAGTATCCTGATGGCCACAAATTGTCCGAAGTCGATGCCATTAAAGGACATATATCCACTATCTACTCCAACGCCCAAGCAGCAACTGCCCTAACTAGACAAGCCGCCCAGGCTGCCCGAGAGGACCTGGATGCGGCCTTCCCTCAAGTTTTAGCGGCCCGGGTTGTGGCTACCGAAAATGTGACCGAATCTGCTAACCTCGGCATGCGGATTGGTGGAGGACGGGCTTATACCGGCTTCCGCAACTTTGAACTCTACTTGCGTGACGCTTTGGCTGGCCAAGTCATGGCACCATCTTTGGACATGTTAAAACAATGGATAGGGGCAACCATTACTGGCCAAGATATTGACTAAGTAGAGAAAAAATAACCTAGCCACTCCCTAATTAGTGAGAGCTGGCTGGGTTATTTTATTTGGATTTTCTATAGCTTAGAAAGGGGAGTTTGGTCAGGAATTTGGCTCAATTGCCTTAAAATGAGTTAAAAAAGTTTAATCTATGTGACCTTGCCTGGTATTTATGAGATAATGAAATGAAGTGAAAATCACTGAAAGGGTGGTGGACAAGATGGCAGAAGAAGAAAAATACAACATGCAACTCTCTTCTTGTGGTGGTTGAAACGCTAAAATAGGTCCGGGAGACCTCAGCGAAATACTCAAACAACTACCGATCAAAGAAGATGATAATTTACTAGTGGGCTATGATTCTTCAGACGATGCCTCCGTTTACCGGTTAAGGGATGATTTAGCCTTAATCCAGACTATCGATTTCTTCCCATCCATGGTGTCAGACCCTTACTTGTTTGGCCAAATTGCGGCAGCTAACTCCTTAAGTGATGTCTATGCCATGGGGGGCAAGGTAATTTCAGCCCTTAATATTGTGACTTTCCCTGACCAAGGAAATTATGACATGCTAGGTCAAATCCTCAAAGGTGGAGCAGACAAGGTCCATGAAGCGGATGCTGTCTTGAGTGGTGGCCACTCCATTCACGATGACACGGCTAAATATGGCCTATCGGTGACTGGCTTGGTCCACCCAGACAAGATTATCGAGAATGACAAGGCCCAGGTTGGAGATTATTTGATCTTAACGAAACCTTTGGGAACCGGTCTGATCACAACAGCTCATAAGGCAGATGCGGTCAGCCAGGATGCTTATGACCAGGCTTGTCAGTGGATGACTACCCTCAACAAAGGGGTTGGTCAAGTTATGCAAAACTACCAAGTTTCTTCTGCCACCGACGTAACTGGTTTTGGTTTGCTGGGCCACTTGAAGGAAATGACAGCCGGTAAAGTTACTGCTTACTTAGAAGCTAGTCAAATTCCAATTATGAAAGAAGCCTACCAGGCTGCCAGCCAACGTTTGATCACCGGTGGCGCACGGAAAAACCGAAACTTCTTAGAAAAAGAAGTTCAATTTAATCTTAATGACAGGGCCATGGAGGAGGTTCTTTACGACCCCCAAACTTCAGGCGGTCTATTAATCAGTATCAGTCCTGACCAGGTTCAAGATTTAATAGCTGACTTAAAAGACCAGCAGGTTTTTGGCCAAGTCATTGGTAAGATTGGTGAGAAAGAGGACAAGACCATCATAATCAACTAAATTGGTCTTGCTTAAGCGAGGAAAGATAGGAGGACCTGTTCATTGGCAGATAAAGAGAACTTGGTTGTTGGAACAGCTGGCCACGTAGACCATGGCAAGACGACCTTGATCAAAGCCTTAACCGGTATCGAAACGGACACCATGGAAGAAGAGCATAGTAGAGGTCTATCTATTAACTTGGGATTTGCTTATATGAACTTGGAGAATGGTGAAGAAGTGGGTATCGTTGATGTTCCTGGCCACGAAAAGTTTTTAAAAAATATGCTGGCAGGGGCTCCTGGTATTGACCTGGTCCTCTTGGTTATTGACGTGAATGAGGGAATCATGCCTCAAACGATTGAACATGCCGCTATCTTAAGTCTTTTGGGAATCGAGAACTTTATCATTGTCCTGTCCAAGGTCGATGGGGTGGATAAAGACCTCAAAGAGATTGTCTATGAAGATATCAAAGATCGCTTTGACGGGACGCCATTAGCCCAGGCTCCAATTGTGGAAACGGATGCTGTATCCGGAACTGGTTTAGAAGCCCTAAGACAGCAAATAACCGACCAGTGTCAAAATGTTACCAACAGCCGCCTTGACCTACCTGCCCGGATGAATGTCGACCGGGCTTTTTCGGTTAAGGGTATTGGGACAGTTGTGACAGGTACCCTCAAGGAAGGGGTGCTTCATTTGGGGGATGCGATCACCATCTACCCCCAAAAAATCCAGACGAAAATAAAGAATATTCAAATCCATAAGGAAGATGTAGAAACAGCTTATGCCGGCAATCGGACAGCCTTAAATTTAGCCAAGGTCGACCTTGACCAGGTCAGTCGGGGAGATATTTTAACCACTGGCCCCCTTAAGGCTAGTTATATGCTAGATGTAAAGGTTACCTGCCTGCCTCATTCCCCCTATGCCCTGGAACTTTGGGACCGGGTCCATGTCTATCTAGGAAGTCGGGAAGTCTTAGCCCGGCTTGTTCCGATTGGCAGTGAAAGGGTAGAACCTGGCCAGGAGGGTTACTTGCAATTACGGCTAGAAGATGAGGTAACGGTGAAGAAGGGGGACCGATTTGTCTTACGGTCCTACTCCCCCCTCTACACTATTGCCGGCGGGGTAGTCTTAGATGAAGCCCCCGACAAGCACCGCCGTTTTAACGATGAGGTTATTAAAAGCTTTGAAGTAAAAGAGTCCGGTGACCTGGCTACTTTAACGCTCTACTTCCTCGATCACCGGTCCTTTGGTCTAACCAGTCAAAAAGAAATCGCTAACTATTTAAATGTCGAACACCAAGAACTTGAAGTGACCCTAGAAGACTTGTTGGCCGACCAGCAAGTCTACCAATTTGGCCAAGGCTATATATCTGAGAACTTATTGGACCAGTTTACTGACCAAGTTGTGAAACTACTGCAAGACTACCATGAGACTTATCCGATCCGGTCTGGCATGCCACTAGAAGAATTGCGGGGAAATTTCACCCAGGTGGAGGAAAAAGACCGCGACCTTCTCTTAGAACACTTAGACCAAGAGGAGGTCATTAGCCAGGATGACAATACGGTGCGTTTAGCCAGCTTTGATCCAAGCCTGTCTGAAGAACAGGGCCAGGTCAAGACGAATATGGAAAAAACCTACAAGGAGGCTGGCTTTAAACCGCCTAAGGTCAAAGAAGTGGTGGGAGATGACCCCGTTAAGGTAGAAATCTTACGATCTATGGTTGACCATGAACTGGTCCGGATTGACAAGGAGGTCTACCTCCACCAGGATGCTTACCAGGCTGGTAAAGAAGCAGCTATTGAAAAAATTAAGGCAGACGGGTCCATTACCCTGCCCGACTTCCGGGACTTGCTTGGCACTTCTCGTAAATATGCTGTTTCTTTCTTAGAGACATTGGACAATCAGGGTGTGACCAAGCGCCTAGGAGACAAACGAATTTTGGCAAAGTAGGTGAATAAAAATGAAAGACCAACTCCGGCAACTCCCTAAAATGGATGACTTGCTAGCAGATGAGGCCATTCAAAAATGGCAGGAAACTTTTACTAAAGACTTGATCAAGGCAGTCTGCAACCAAGTTCTAGACTCTCTTCGCCAGGCCATCCTGGACGGCCAGTCACCATCCTTGTCCCTAGACCGGGTTATTAGCTTAGTGGATGAAGAATTAACTGACCGGGCTTCTTTATCCTTTGACCGGGTTGTCAATGCCACAGGGACAGTGCTCCATACCAATTTAGGCCGGGCCATTTTAAGTAAGCCTAGTTTAGAAAGTTTAAAGGCCAAAGCTGAAGGCTATAGCAACCTGGAATACAACCTTCAGGCTGGTCAAAGGGGGTCCCGCTACAGCCATGTCGAAGACCTTCTTTGTGAACTGACCGGGGCTGAGGCGGCTTTAGTTGTTAACAATAATGCAGCGGGTGTTCTTTTGCTGCTCACTGCCCTCCTTTCAAATCAGGAAGTTTTGGTTTCCCGGGGTCAACTCGTGGAAATTGGGGGCTCCTTTAGGATTCCAGATATTATTTCTAGTGTGGGAGCCCGTTTAAAAGAAGTCGGAGCGACCAACAAGACCCACCTAAAAGATTATGAAGCTGCTATCGGGGAAGAGACCGGGGCTATTTTAAAAGTCCACACCAGTAACTACCGGGTTATCGGATTTTCTGAGGCGCCCAGTGACCAAGATTTAGTTGACTTGGCTCACCGCAAGCAATTACCCATTTTTAACGACTTGGGGTCTGGTCTCTTGCTTGACCTGCAACCTTTAGGCTTGCCGTACGAGCCAACTGTTCAAGAAAGCATCCAGGCGGGTTACGATGTCGTGACCTTTAGCGGGGACAAACTCTTGGGTGGCCCCCAAGCGGGTATTTTGCTGGGCAAGGCCAAGTACATTAAACAATTAAAAGGCCACCCCCTCTTAAGAGCCCTGAGGGTGGATAAGTTCACTATAGCTGCTTTAGAAATGACTCTACAGGCCTACCGCAAGCCTCAGCAAGCCTTTGAAACCATTCCTAGCCTCCAGCTTTTAAGCCAGAGCCCTGACCAGTTACAAGCAAAGGCAGAGGCCTTGAAAGAAAAAATTGAAGGGATAAATGGCCCTTATACTGTTGAAGTAGTCCCTGGCCAGTCTCAAGTTGGTGGCGGTGCCTATCCGGAAGCCAGACTTGCTACCAGCTTGGTGGAAATAAGCCACCAAACCTTGACGGAGAGCCAATTGGAACGGGCCCTTCGTCTTTCCAAAGATCATATCATTGCCCGAATTGCTGATGGCAAGGTCCAAGTTGATGTCCGGACTCTGCTTGAAGGCGACCAGGACCGGATTGCCCGTGTCTTAACTCAAATTAGTTAGTAATTTATCAAGTTATATCAAAAATCCAAGCATTAATGGCTGTACTGCTCCCATCAATGTGGCTAAGGAAAAAGGATATTTCGAAGAAGAAGGTTTGGACGTTGAACTAGTGCAAAGTCAAAATGAGACAATTAATGCTGTCGGGACTGGTCAAGTTGTCTTAGGTGCTGGACATATTACCAGTAGTTTGATTCCAATTATTAATGGTGTTGATGCCCAATACCTTGGACTGATGAATACAGGATGCAAGGGACTTTATGTGGCAGGTGATTCAGATCTTGAATCAGCTGGAGAGATGGATGAGATGACTATCGGTATCCATGGTGGCATGGGCGAGTCTGACCACAATATTGCTTTACGCTTTCTCCAAGAAGAAGGGGCTGACCCTGAATCTGTTCAATTTACTACTTCAGACGTAGCAGCAACCACAGAAGCGATCAAAAGTGGTGAGTTAGATGGGGCGATTTACACAGAAAACTGTGCTGCCCCAATCGTTGAAGATGGGTCTTTGAAAGAGATTAATTCAATTACCACTGATGAAGCTTTTAAAGATGAAGTTTGTTGCGCAATTTTTGTTCATAAACCCTTTATCCAAGAAAATCCAGTTATCACTAAAAATTGTTACGGGCATCTATAAGGCCAATGATTGGGCTGAAGAAGATACAGGAAGTTATGTAGAGTTTCTTTATGACCACGACTTATTATCTGGTGATCAACAAGATGGTTTTGAATTTATTGATTCTTTAAACTATAAGGCATCTGAACAACAATTAGAGGATACTATTAAAGAAATTATTGATGACTATATCGAATTGGGCGTTCTAGAAGAGGGTATCGATCCCGAAGAAACCCTTAACCATATCTGGGCACCGACTGGCATAGGAATTGAAGATGTTAATGGCCAGTAAATATTTTTTAGGGTGATAGGTATTTTCCATTCATGATCCAAGTGCCATAAAAGCTAGCACTCTTTGAAAAGAGTGCTAGCTTTTATGCTCATTCTAGCCATTATGACTTGACTTCTGACTTCCCCTCTTTTACATTAAGGGTATTCTTTTGCAGGTATTTGAGTAAATCGGATAAAGGAGAAAGCATGAAGAATCGAATGATTTTAGTACATGGCACTTGGGGAACCAGTCAAGATTGGCAGTATATTCAAGATGACTTGGCAGGGCTTGGCTTTGATATATTAGCCCTCAACCTGCTCCACCATGACCTGCCCTATAAAGAAGCAGGTGAGATGGTTAAGGACTTGAGCTTACAAGCTTATGCTGACCAGGTTCAAAAACTGGTGGAAAATTGCCCCCAACCCCCCATTTTAGTTGGTCATTTCTTGGGTTGTTTGGTGGTCCAAATGGTAGCTCAAAAGACTGACTTGGCCGGCCTCATCTTACTGGGGCCGGCTCCCAATGCAGATATCTTCGCCTTTTACCCTTCTATGGTGCTAGCCTTCTTGCCTCATTTTTTACGCTGGGGCTTTTGGCGCAAGGCCATTCCACCATATAAGCATGCGGTTCGTTTGGCTCATGACCAACATGACTTTCAACATGTTGAAGCAGCCTTGGACCATTTTGTTCCAGACTCAGGCAAGGCGTATACTCAAGTCGCTTTACCCTTTTTAGATCCCGAAGCGACAACAGCCATTGACTATAAGAAGGTAAGCTGTCCCGTCCTGATTATTGTCGGCCAACACGACAAATTGACAGTGCCGGCTATTGCCAGGGCAATTGGCGAAAAATATGGCAGTCAGGCTACCGTTTACTTGTCTGGGGAGGCTGATCATATGACTATTGGCCCTAACTTTAAAGACCAGACCACTTCTTTAATCAAACGGTGGCTGGACCAAGAAGAGGTGGTTTAAATGCAGGCAAACAAAGACGCCCTCCATTTGGTGGAAGTGACACCCCTATTCCAACAACAAGTCATGGCTTTTCGGGATTCCTTTGGGCCAGGCCCTATTCATGGTGGATTTGGTTTAAAAGAAGCAAATACCTTCAAAGACTGGTATCACTTTGTCCAACAATGTAAAACAAAAGATACTGTTCCGAAAGGCATGGTACCGGCTTCCAGCTACCTTCTTTTGAACCACCGGGAAATGGTGGGTATTGTTAACCTTCGCCACCGATTAAATGAGGGATTGCTGTACGATGGCGGTCATATCGGCTACAGCATTAGGCCCTCATACCGGGGAAGGGGTTATGGTAAAAAGATCCTCTCTCTTTGCTTAGACCAGGCAAGGGCTATCGGACTAACATCAGTCTTACTGACTGTCAAAACTGACAATATGGCTAGTATAAGGGTCGTCAAGGCTAATGGTGGAAGACTGGAAAACCAAGTGAAAGCAAGGTCAGGCCAACTGGTTAACCGGTATTGGATTGACTTGTCATAAAAGCTTGCAATAGGGTAAAAAAAGCCATCCTACCTGGCCGGCTTATTCCGCTTTTGTTTCACCTGCTCCTACTAGGTAAAAGTAGACCAAGAATAGTAAGCATTGACAGGGAAGCATTAAACCGTTACCATAAGTTTAGAAAATATAATAATATAAACATGTGGGGCGCCGTTAAAGGCTGAGATTGACTCATTGAACCTGAAGTAGGTAATGCTGACGCAGGGATATGTTTAGTAAAATATCTTTATCTTGGATAAGGGCAGGCCTAGCATGAGTCTGCCCTTTTTTCGTTCAAATGAAATAAAGTGAGCCTTAGCCCCATAATATGTATGAGGAGTGATCCAGTGCTAGATCAAATGCAAAAGACTGTGGCAGAGGCAAGAGACCATGGTCCTTTTGTTCCTAGTATCACTAATATTGTCACTGTAAATCCTGTTGTTAACGCTCAGATAGGAGTGGGCGGGTCACCAGCAGTCTTTTACCAGGCAGAAGAAGGAGAGAGTTTTGCACCAGAGTGTGACGCCCTCTACATTAACCTGGGTACACTCATCAAGGACCATGAGACGGCGGTGCCAGCTACCATCAAGGCCCTTGACCAAGCCGGTAAGCCTTGGTTACTTGACCCAGTCGGTATTGGCAAGGGAAGGATACACCAGAAGTTGATTTCCTTTATCAAGGACTACCCGCCGACCATCATTAAGGGCAATGCGACTGAAATTATTAAGTTAGCTTCTGCTTGGGGGCTTAAAGACCAGGCAGACCAAACCTTTATCGGGGTTGACAGTAAGGATAGTGTCCAAGCTGCCAAGTCACTGGCTGTCAAGCTAGCCCGCTTTACAAAGCAGGTGGTAGTCATCTCAGGCCCGAAAGATTTTGTGACTGATGGTAACCATCACTATTCGCTCAAGGGCGGGTCAGCCTTAATGGGGCAGATCACTGGAGCTGGTTGCATGCTGGCTGGTGTGATGGCAGTTTACCTGGGAGTAGCTCAACCCCTAACAGCAGCCCTTACAGCTTGCACTTTGTTTAACCAGGCCAGTCAAGCAGCTGCCCAGTCAGCCCAAGAACCGGCATCTTTCCAAACAGCGTTCTTAGACTTGCTTTATAGCCTTTCCAAAGAAGGCAAATTGGAAGCCAATTATGAGGAGGATGACTTAAATGACTGACTTTAATCCTGACCACTTGACCCACTACTTTATTGTAGGGCCACAAAATACCCTGGGCCGGGACCCCCTCCAGGTGGTTGAAGCGGCTATTGAAGCTGGCATGACCATGATCCAAATCCGGGATAAGGAAGGGGAGGCTAAGGAAATTATTGACCTGACCAACAAGACAGCTGACCTGATCCAAAAAATGGGCAAGGAAGAAGAGGTTAGCTTGCTTGTCAATGACCGCTTGGATATTGTTTTAGCCTGTCGCGACTTAGGCTACAAGGTTGACGGCATCCATGTGGGCCAAGACGATATACCGGTGTCGGTCTGCCGTAAGTACCTAGGACCCGACAGTATTGTTGGTTTATCAGCAGCTACCCACCAATTGATCGATTACGTCAAGCAAACGGACACCAAAGACATTGATTACTTTGGGGCAGGCCCCTTGCATGAGACAGCAACCAAGCCGGATGCTGGTTATGACAAAACACAAAAGGGACCCATTCAGCTTAGGGATTTGGATGAATTGAAGACCTTGGCTGACATCAGCCCCATCCCGGTTGTCGTTGGGGGCGGGGTCAAGGCCAAAGACCTGGCCGACCTCAAACAAACTGGGGTGGCTGGCTACTTTGTCGTGTCAGCTATTGCTGGGGCTCATGACCCCGGCCAGGCAGCCCGAGAACTCATTACAACTTGGCAAAATGCAGAAAAATGAACGGAGGATTATAATGAAAAAAGCACTAACCATAGCAGGATCTGACTCTTCAGGAGGCGCAGGCATCCAAGCTGACTTGAAAACTTTCCTAGCCCAAGATGTCTACGGCATGTCTGCTATCACCTCAATCACCGCACAAAATACCCAGGGCGTCCAAGAGGTGGAAGTCTTAAGTGAAGACCTTTTGGCAGCCCAGTTGGACTCAATTTTCCAAGATATCCGCCCCGATGCTGTCAAAATTGGTATGGTAGGCAATAGTGCCGCTATCGATGCGATTGTGGCGAAACTAAAAGAATATAAAGCCGAAAATATTGTCTTGGATCCCGTTATGGTAGCGACTTCGGGATCTAACTTGTTTAAATCCGATGATGCTTCTAGCTATGATGCTCTCTTCCGCTTGGCTACCGTCCTGACACCCAATGTCTATGAAAGCGGGCAAATCTCCGGCAAGGAAATTAAGACCTTAAAAGATCTGGAAGAAGCTGCACGCGACATTTCAGACAAGTTCCAAACAGCAGTCCTAGCCAAGAGTGGCGACTTAAAGGACCAGGAAGCAGATGACATCTTAGCCTACCAAGGTCAGGTGGAAACTTTCCATGGCCAACGAATTGACAACCCCAATGTCCATGGCAGTGGCTGTACCTTGTCTTCTGCCATTGCCGCTAACCTCGCCAAGGGACATGACTTATCTACCAGTGTCCAAAATGCTAAGGACTACATCACCGGAGCCATCCAACAAAATCTCGACCTGGGTCAGGGCAGGGGTCCACTAGACCATGGTTATTTAGCTAGAAGCGGTAAAAATGACTACTAAGAAACTCAGTCGTCTGGCTATTTTTATCGCCTTGTCCTTTGTCTTGTCCACAGTGATTGTCTTCCCCAATATGGCCCCAGCCCAACACATGATGAATGTTGTCGGGGCCATGGTCCTAGGTCCAGTTTATAATGCCATTGCTGCCTTTGTTTCTGGCCTCTTCCGGATGGCCTTGTCTGGGAGAGCATTCATTGCAACTTCAGGATGGGTAGGAGCCCTTTTGTCAGGCTTGGTCTATAAGCACACTAAAAATATCTTATGGACTGGATTAAGTGAAGTGGTGGGGTCGGGCATTCTCTCAGCCTTTGTCTATTATTTTCCGATGAAATTTATTTATGGCTTGGACCTGCCTAATGCCGGCTACTATATCCCTTTCTTCCTTCCCTCTGCCCTGGTAGGAGCTATTATTGGCGTACTTGTCTTAGCAGCCTTAAGGAAAGTTGATGCCTTTCATTAGCAAAGAAGAGATTTTAGCTTTGCCAGACCGGCTTAGTCTCAGTTAGGACAATCTTTTTTGCGCCTTATGTGAAGTCATCCCATCACTTATGGTAAACTGGAGAAAAAGACGAGGAGTTTTGCATGCATGAAATTTATTTCTTGGAATATCGATTCCCTGAACGCTGCTTTAACGAGTGATTCCAACCGGGCTCAGATGTCACGCCAGGTTTTAGAAACTATCCAGGACTACCAACCGGATGTCCTGGCCATTCAAGAGACCAAGCTGTCTGCTAAGGGACCGACGAAAAAGCACGCCAAGCGTCTAGAAGAATGGTTCCCAGACTATGACTATGCCTGGGTTAGTTCGGTTGAACCAGCCAGAAAAGGTTATGCCGGTAATATGGTCTTCTACAAAAAAGACCTTAGTCCTGAAGTGACCTACCCAAGGATTGATGCACCGGAGCCCATGGATAGTGAGGGCCGGATGATTACCCTGGAATTCGACAACTTCTACTTTACCCAAGTCTACACCCCTAATGCTGGATCGCAATTAGCCCGGCTCGGTGAACGTCAAGAGTGGGACAAGCAATATGCTAACTACTTGACTAGTCTAGATGCTGCCAAACCAGTTATTGCGGCTGGAGACTTTAATGTGGCCCACCAAGAAATTGACCTGGCCCACCCAGAGAACAACCACCACTCGGCTGGTTTTACAGATGAAGAACGGGAAGGCTTTAGTCACTTGCTTAGCCGGGGCTTTACCGACAGCTTCCGCCATGTCAATGGAGACGTTGAGGGTGTTTATTCCTGGTGGGCGCAGCGGGTCAAGACAAGTAAGGAAAACAATTCAGGCTGGAGAATTGACTACTTCCTCACCAGTGACCGTTTAAGTGACCAGGTAGAAAAATCCGAAATGGTCGACTCTGGTCCCCGCCAAGACCACACCCCGATTTATCTAGAAATCAATTTTTAAAAATGAATCTTAAAATGGACCCTGGTGACTGGTAACAGGGTCCATTTTTGATAAAAAACTAGCCCACCCTTCTTGGTCTGGAAAGGGTGGGCTAGTTAATAGGGGTTAATTTGATTCTACACTATTAAACCATGGCGAAACTTAGTTAGCGACTAACACCAAGTGTTCGTTGACAAAGGCATCAAAGCCAAGTTCGGAGAGTTCCCGGCCGTAGCCTGAGTTTTTCACACCACCGAATGGGAGTTCTGGTAATGAAACCCAAGAAGAGTTGATAAAGGACATGCCGGTTTCAATCTGGCTAGCCACTTCTTTGGCATGGTCGGTATCTTCACTCATAATGGTGTTCCCTAAACCATATGAAGAGTCATTGGCCAGCTCAATAGCTTCCGCTTCGTCTTTCACCTTGTGGACAATGGCAACCGGACCGAATATTTCTTGGTTGTAAATGGGGTTGTCCTTGTCGATATCGGTTAGGATGGTTTGCTGGACAAAGTTTCCGGGGTGGTCGATGCTTTCATTGCCATAAACGACTTTAGCCCCGTGGTCCACTGCTGTTTTGATTTGGTCAAGAACGTCTTCTTTGGCTTTGGCAGATGAGAGGGGAGCCAGGGTCGTTTTTTCATCCATTGGGTCGCCCCAAACGACCTCTTCAAAGCTTTTCTGCAAGAGGTCGATAAATTTATCATAATCTTTTTCTAAAACGATAAAGCGTTTGGAAGAGGTGCAAACTTGACCAGCATTGGACAAGCGGGCAGAGGGAAGTAAGTCTTCAACCTTGCCCCAGTCAGCATCTTCTAGGACGATGAAGGGGTCATTCCCACCTAACTCAAGGGTCGATTTTTTCAGCTCTTTACCAGCTTGTTGGGCAACTTCAGAACCACCGCGTTCCGACCCAGTTAAGCAGACCCCTGAAACTCGGTCATCCGCAATAATCTCATTGACCTGGTCATAGCTTGCAAAGATATTGGTAAAGCCACCTTCTGGGATACCTGCTTCCTTGGTTAAGTCTTCAAAAGCTTGGGCAGAACCAGGGCAGATGGAAGCGTGTTTTAAGATCATGGGGTTCCCAACCATGTAGTTAGGGGCAAAGACCCGGATAACTTGGTAATAAGGGAAGTTCCAAGGCTCAACTGCCATGATAATACCGGTTGCTTGTTTAAGATAGTAGGCATCTCCCGCATTGGTTTCCAGTGGGGTAGGCTGCAAGAAGTCTTCTGCTTTTTCGGCATAGTAGTGGGCAATTTTAGCGGTTAATTTGACCTCATCCTTGGCTTCGGACAAGAGTTTACCCATGTCCTTGGTGAGAACTTCAGCGTAATGGTCCACATTGTCCAAAAGGATTTGGGATAGTTTGAGTAGGTGTTGTTTTCGCTCTTGCAATTGGTCTTCTTGGCGCCACTTCTTGTAAAGGGCGTGACCTTGGTCAAGAGCTGTTTCGATTTCCTGGTCAGTCGTATCATCATAGCTTTTGAGAACTTCATTTGTATAAGGATAAATTGTCTTGTAAGCCATAATTTTTCCTCCTTATGATTAGTAAGTCAATTATACCACTTGATGGATCAGTGACAAGAGAAGTAACTTGGAACTTATTATAAATATAAATTATGACCTATACCAATCTTAACTGTTAGCGCTACACTAAGTCTTACCAATAAACCATTTTGTCAAAATTCTTTTAAATAGGCTAAGTTTTCTGGTCTAGTTAGTCCACATATTTGATACAATGGAGTAAGGGATTTGATAAATTGCTAGTTAAATTTGGATAATATTGATCCGAAAATACTGATCAACTATCCCTGGGTCTCTGACATAGATGGTATAGTGACCAGAGGCATGACGGGTTAGGGCTACTAACTCGCCATGCGGGCCATCTTTAAGAAGATTGACTCTAGACTCAAGAGGAGGCAATAAAGTGGATCATTTGACTGATAAGGTTAATCAATTTCGGGATGAAAGAGACTGGCGCCAGTTCCATAATGAAAAAGACCTTGCCATCTCAATTTCCTTAGAAGCTTCGGAATTGCTAGAGATTTTCCAGTGGCAGTCCAGCCAGGAAGCTATTGATCAAAATTTAACACACATCAAAGAAGAGTTAGCTGATGTCCTCATTTATGCCCTAATGTTTGCGGATAATTTAGACTTAGACATTGATGAAATCATCAGCGATAAATTAGCTAAAAACGCACAAAAATACCCAATTAGTAAAAGTAAGGGGAACCGGAAAAAGTATACCGAATGGGAAAGATAGGCTATTCCCAAAGCTAAGAATCATTGTGAAAGGGTGGCAAGACCGCGACCAAAGGAAGGGCTTTCACAAATAAAAAGCCTGACAGAAGGTAAACCCTTCCATCTTTGTTAATTTAATATTTTATAAGCATTTTATTACTAGTAAACGCTTTCTAGTATGTTATACTATACTTGTGAAAAACAGACAAAGCTGTGACACAATATACTATATATTACTAGAAAGGTGAAGCAAATTGGAAGTTCTTATTGGAAGTGGCTTATTGCTCTTATTTTTGGCAGCGTTTTCACTATTTACATTTTATGCGCCGGATGGTTCAAAGGCAATGGGAGCCCTAGCAGATGCAGCAGTTGCAACATTTTTAGTCGAAGCCGTTTTTTCAGCCTTGTTCGGTGAAATTTTTGATGTCGGATGGTTGGCCCAAATCGGGAATATTGCTGGCGAATCGTCAGGTGCAGCGGCGGCAGGTTTGACTGCCATGGCACTTGGGGTTTCGCCTGTTTACGCTTTTATGGTTTCGCTTCCTCTCTATGGCCAGTCCATCTTGCCTGGCTTTATAGCTGGTTACCTTATAGCTTTTTTGATCCGTTTGATGGAACGTAAAATACCGGGTGGTTTTGACATGATTGTCATCTTGTTCATTGGTCCTGTTTTAACCTATGCTTTCAGCATGTGGTCTTCTGGTCCAATCGATGGCCTCATGATGCAAATTGGTGAAACCATCAACATAGCGGCTGAAACTTCACCGATTATCATGGGCTTCTTAATCGGAGGTCTATTGACAGTTGTTTCCACCGCACCGATTTCTTCTATGGCCGTGTCAGCCATGATTAATATGACGGGGGGACCCATGGCCATTGCAGGTTTGTCCATCTTTGGGACAGCTGCTTGTAACTACCTTATCTTTAGACGGCTAAAAATTGGGGACCAATCCGATGCGATTGCTGTTACTGTCGAACCCTTGACAGCTGCTGACTTGGTCTCGGCTAACCCTATTCCAATTTATACCATTAATATGATCAGTGGGGGATTGATCGGGATTATGATTTCCTTGGCCGGTTTAATTAACAATACCCCAGGGACTGCATCTGTTGTTCCAGGTATTATAGCCGCCTTTGCTTGGAACCCACCAGGACAAGTTGTTTTATACAGTGTCTTGGGTCTTATTATCGGGGCTGTTGTCGGTATAGTCGGATCTTGGGCCTTTAAAAATTACAAGATTACCAACCGGGAAGATATGGTTCAAGACTAAATAAAAAAGATAGTTAACCTTCTGGCAGGACCATCCTTGTGATTAAATACTTAATGGTCCTGCCAGTTTTATTTTTTCTTTCTTGCTAAAGCCCTTAAAAACTGCTAACCTTTAGCTTAAGTAAGGGGGGATTTGGTGAAAGAACTAGACTTATTGGAAGGAAAAATTTTACCCACCATGTTACGGTTAGCAGCTCCTTTAATGGGGACTGCCTTTATCCAACTCTTCTATAGTTTGACGGACATGGCTTGGATCGGTCGGATTTCTACTGAAGCTGTCGCTGCGGCTGGGGTAGGGGGTTTTTTACTTTGGCTGGCTTCCTCTTTTGTGATGGTGCCAAGAATAGGACTCTCTATCTTAACAGCCCAGTTTTACGGGAGAAGGGATCGGGACCGGGTTAAGCTGGCTATCAACAATGGGGTTTGGATGGGCCTCATTATGGGGGTCCTCTACGGGCTTTTCCTTTATTTTTTTCGGGACCCCCTGATTCAATTTTACCGCTTGGAAGGGCCGGTCAATGCCCTGGCGGAGGACTACCTGGTTATTATTGCTATGGGTATGCCGATTTTCTTCATTAACCCCGTCTTGTCTGGGGCCTATAACAGTCTAGGGAATTCCCGGACCCCGTTTCGGATTAATGCTATTGGTTTAGTCACCAATATTATAGGAGACCCCCTCTTGATTTTTGGCCTGGGTCCCTTTCCAGAACTGGGGATTAGGGGGGCGGCTCTAGCGACTGTTTCAGCCCAGGTCATTATTCTATTCTGTTTTATCTTTGTTATCGTTAAAAGTCAGGACTTGGTCTACCATAGTAAACTGTTAAGCTTTACTTACCGCAAGGGGATATTTGCTGATACCTTTAAATTAGGTCTACCAGCTGCCCTCCAGTCAGCCTTCCACGCTTCCATTAGTATTATCTTAAACCGCTATGTGTCGGTTTACGGGGCTATTGCCCTAGCAGTTACTTCCATCGGCTCTAACATAGAGTCCATTTCCTGGGTGACCACGGAAGGTTTTGCTTCTGCTATTACTGCCTTCTCCGGACAAAATTTTGGGGCAGGGTTGTCATCGAGAATTGAAAAGATTTTCTACACGAGTATGAAATCAGTTGGAACAATTGGGATTTTGGCTACGGTAATTTTGATTACTTTTCGCAACCACTTGTACAAACTTTTTGTCCCTGGTGACATGGAGGCCATTGCCTTGGGGGCTAGTTACTTGTTTATTTTAGGCCTGAGTCAGTTTTTTATGAGCATTGAAATTGGGTCAACAGGCTTTTTAAACGGTCTGGGAGAGACTCGGCTCCCGGCTTTGATTAACACTCTTTTGAACATTAGCCGGATTCCCTTGTCTTTGATTTTGATGCCAAGTTTGGGACCGGCTGGAGTTTGGTGGGCCATGACCCTCTCTAGTGTGGTCAAGGGGATTTTACTCTACATTTTAGCCCGCTGTCGTTTAAACAAGCTGGGTCTGTCTAAAAAATGTTATAATGAGTGAAGACGGAAAATATAGAAGGGGAGGATGGTCCTATGCCAGTCAAGAGACTAGAAGCATTTGAAGATAATTACATTTGGGTGGTCGAAGTTGGCGACCAGGCCCTTGTGGTTGACCCAGGGCAAGCAGACCCGGTCTTGGATTATCTAGAAACAAGTGGCAAAAAGTTAGCTGCCATCTTGCTCACCCATGACCACCAAGACCATGTGGCAGGTGTGGACCAGCTAATTGAAGAAAACCCAAACACCCCAGTCTATGGTCCCCAAGAAACGGGGTCCTACAATAGTCAGACCGTCCAAGATGGGGACCAATTTAACCTCTTGGGCGACTCATTTACAGTTTACCTAACGGCCGGCCATACTCCGGGCCATATTTCCTACCTGTCCGGCGAGCGACTCTTTTGTGGCGATGCCCTTTTCTCAGGCGGTTGTGGCCGGGTCTTTACCGGAGACTACCAAGCCCAGTTTGACGCCTTGCAGCTATTTAAGACAATGGAAGACAGTGTCCAGGTCTATGCCGGCCATGAGTACACCGAAAGCAATTTAGCCTTTGCCCATAGTGTGCAAGCAGACAATTCGGTCATCTCTAAGGCCTTGGAGGAAGTTCGAGAAAAACGGGCTAGGGGAGAAGCTACCCTGCCCTCAAGCCTGGCCTTTGAAAAACAAGTCAATGTTTTCCTCCAAGCAGAAGACCTGGAAACTTTTAAAAACTTACGTGAGAAGAAAGACCAATTTTAATAGCTAAAAAACCAAGCCGATTGTTGGCTTGGTTTTTATCTTATGTGCGCCCGGCATGGGTGACAACTTGGTGGTGAAAGTCCACTGCAGGCCTGGCAGTAGGAACTGTTAGCTGAAGGCAAGGGTGTCCATCGTGAGGTGGAATCTGAAGGAAGCTGGAGGCAAACACTCGCACTGACGAACAGAAACTTCATATCAAGGCTGATTTGAGATGGATGAGCTTGCATAACAAAGTAAAGTCCAATACTGCACAAGTCCCTTTCAGTAAATGAAGCAGTGACATGAGTGGAAGGTTGTCACACCTTACTCGGGGAGGTCTCACTAGCGTTTAGTAGTAATAACGAATAGTGAGAAGTCAGCCGAGGTCATAGTAGCTACGTTGTAGCGAAGGACTGAACAATATTCATACAAA
>NZ_JH992959.1:0-16898 GCF_000315445.1 Alloiococcus otitis ATCC 51267 | reverse complement strand
CTTACGCAAGATATTGAACCGCCGTGTACGGAACCGTACGCACGGTGGTGTGAGAGGTCGACTAGCCAATTAATGGCTAGTCTCCTACTCGATTTAACTTTTTTGGTCATGGTGTATACCCCGGCAAAGCCAGCTTTTTTGGTGAATTGTCTGAACAAGATGTTCATTTGCTCGTAGCCGACTTGCTCAAAGCCTATTCGCTCATAAAAGGACTTAGCAGCCTGGTTAGAGTCCACCACATCTAAGGATAACTTGTTTTTTTGCTTTTCTTGGCACAGGGTTTCTAGTTTTTCAAAGAGCTGACCACCATAACCCTGGCTCCGGAAGGCAGGGCTAACTGCAGCCAGGTCGACATAAACTTCATCTTCTTGGGCCGTTTTTTGAGCTCCCTTGTAAATGGTATAGACAATTTGCCGGACCAGGCCGGTTAGGGGGTTGAAGCTTTTCCTAAAATCTTTGTAGGAAAGGTCAATGGCCAGTCCACTGTTAGCTGTTTCTATGGTCGCACAAGCCACTATCTGGCCTTGGTCATTCGTCAAGGTGCAAACCTGGCTGAGATCTAGTCCCTTTTGGATCAAATCTAAGGCCTTGGTCTTGTTATCAGTCCAAAACCAAAAATATTTGATCTTGTCTTTAAAAGCTTGATAAATTATTTCAGCAATGCTTGCCTTTATTTCTTCTTTATCCATAAGCTACCCCCTTCAAAGGTTATCGTTAGCCATTATACCATGTCTATTGCCGTACTCACAGGCCAATGAAAAAGCTAAGAAGTCCTTGGACTTCTTAGCTATCGTCTTATTCCCACTCAACTGTTGCAGGTGGCTTAGAGGTGATGTCGTAAACGACCCGGTTGATATGGTCGGTTTCATTAACTATCCGGCGACTAATGGTGTCCAAGACATCAAAAGGAATCTTGGCCCAATCAGCTGTCATCCCGTCTACAGAATTAACTGCCCGAATGCCAATGGTGTAGTCATAAGTCCGGTTGTCGCCCATGACACCGACTGATTTCATGTCAGGCAGGATGGTGAAGTACTGCCAAATATCCCGGTCTAAGCCAGCTTTGGCAATTTCTTCTCTTAAGATAGCATCACTTTCTCTGACAATTTTGAGCTTGTCTTCGGTCACTTCACCGAGGACCCGGATAGCAAGTCCTGGGCCAGGGAAGGGTTGACGCCAGACCAGAGATTCTGGCATGCCCAACTCTTCACCCAGAGCTCGGACTTCATCCTTGAAGAGGGCTTTCATGGGTTCAATGAGTTCAAATTGCAGGTCTTCAGGGAGACCACCTACATTGTGGTGGGACTTGATGGTTTGGGCCGTTTCCGTGCCACTTTCGATAATGTCGGTGTAGAGAGTACCTTGGGCAAGAAATTCAATGCCCTCTAATTTTTCGGCTTCGGCATTAAAGACTTCAATAAATTCATTACCGATGATTTTCCGTTTCTGTTCTGGATCTGTGACACCCGCGAGTTTGGACAGGAATTGGTCTTGGGCATTGACCCGGATGATATTCAAGCCAAATTTGCCCACCAAGCTGTCCATGACTTGGTCACCTTCATTTTTGCGGAGGAGACCATGGTCCACGAAGATACAAGTGAGTTGGTCGCCGATAGCTTCATTTAATAAGACACCGGTTACTGAAGAGTCAACCCCGCCGGACAAGGCTAGGAGGACTTTTTTCTCGCCAACTGTATCCTTGATCTCTTGGATGGCTAGGTCGATAAATTTACCCATGTCCCAGTTACCAGAACAGCCACAAATGTCAAAGGTAAATTGTTTGAGCATGTCCTTGCCGTGCTTGGTGTGGCCCACTTCGGGGTGGAACTGGACAGCATGGATATTTCGACTCAGGTCTTGCATGGCTGCAATCGGACAGTGGGGGTTTTGGGCAGTGACTTGGAAGCCATCAGGGACTTCCTTGACTAGGTCACCATGGCTCATCCAAACTTCTTCTTCCTGGTCGAGCCCTTGGAAGAGTTGTCCGTTTTGGTCGGTTTGAGAAATGAGGGCTCCCCCATATTCTCTTTTGTTGGAAGCTTCAACCTTACCCCCAAAGTGCTGGGCTAAGAGTTGCATGCCGTAGCAGACGCCAAGGATTGGGACACCTAAATCTAGAATTTCTGGGTCTAATGCGAAGGAATTTTGGTCAAAGACTGACATTGGTCCCCCAGATAAAATGATGCCTTTGATATTGCGTTCCTTTAACTCTTCAGCAGTTACCTTGTGGGAAAGGAGTTCAGAATAAACCCCAAATTCACGGATTCGTCTGGTGATAAGTTGGTTGTATTGACTACCGTAGTCGAGTACTACAATTTGCTCGAGGTCCTTAACTTGTTCAATATTGTTCAAAAAAACACTCCCTCTTCACGGTTAAAATACGAAATTCCTTTCTATTTTACCATTGATTGTTAGCCTTTTGAATTATTTTTTTGTCAAAAAAGGGGGAAAGAAAGGAAAATATCAGGAAACCAGCTTTTTGTCCCTTGCCACCATTATCTGTTACAGCAACAGGTCCTGAACCAATGATGGCCAGGACCTGTTCCTTGTTCAAATTTATTCGTCTTCTTTTTCAACTTCACCGTGGTAGAGCATGTAATCAATTGATTCATTGCCCTCGTCATCAGTGATAACGACCGGGTCAAGGGAGTCTAGGCCTTTTGCATCGTAGTAGCCGTAGTCACAATCGGTGTCGGTATGGAGGATAAAGCGTTCCACACCTGCTTCTTCAAAGATTTTCTGGCCAGCATTCCACAGGGTACCCCCTACATTTTGCCCCCGCTTACTGCTGTCGACAATAAATAATTGGATTTGACCTTGGTAAGGGTCTTTTAAATTTTCGTTTAATTGGTCATTGGCCTGGTGTTCTTCGTTTATCGACTTGATTAAGTTCTCGCTGAGTTCTGTATCTGTCTCAAAAAATTTCTGTAATTCAGGTACGATGTCGCGTTCAAAGAGGCGCATTTCTTTGGGATGGTCAACCACAAAGCCAAAGAAAACCCCAACGACCTCGCCATCTAATTCTGCCGTCAAACCAAAAGAGCTATTGTGGAGATGTGAGTTAACATCAACCGTTACAAAAGCATGGGCTACTGCAGGATCTTCCTTTGCAGCATCGGCATACCAGGTGTTTGTAATAAATCGGTGAACTGAGTCAAAGTCAGACTCCTTGTACTTTCTAATTTCTAAACTCATATCGAATCCTTTCTTCTTGCATAGTGTTTTAACGTAACAATTATAGAGGAAGGTTGGGGAGAATGCAAGAATATTGTCTGCTCTAGCCCTAAATCCGGCCAATGAGATGACCAAAATAGTTCTAATTGACATCTCATAGAGGCTAGGCTATGATTGATTTAATGATGTGTCACGATTTTAGGAGGGATCACTTGGAAAATAGGACAAGAAAACACTGGCTTGTTTTACTAGCGGCTTGTGGGATGGCGGCTTCTTCTTTGGGGATTAATATGAATGCCATGGGCGTCTTTTACCAACCCATTGCAGACGACTTGGGCTTGTATGTCGGAACAGTCGCCTTTCAAACCACTGTGGCTGCTATTTTCTTAGCCATAATAGGGACTTTTGTCCACCGCATTTTGTCATGGTTTCGCTTTAGGCAAATGGCGGTTTTTGGAGCGATCTTAGCCGGTTTGTCGATTGCCAGTATTTCACTGGTCTCAAGCCCCTTTTTATTTAATCTTTTGGGTGTCTTGCGAGGGATTGGGTCTGGCTTGATTTCGGTGGTCCCCTTTACCCTTTTGATTAACAATTGGTTTGAAGAAAAAAATGGCCTAGCCCTCAGCATCGCAACCTCCTTCGCCGGCCTGGTCGGGGTTATTTTATCACCGGTTATGACTTGGTGTATTAGCCAGTTTGGCTGGCGAACCTCCGCTGTGATAACCGGCGTCCTCTTTATTTTCTTTAACCTACCGATCTTATTAATGGGAGTCCGGCTCAATCCAAGAGATGAAGGCTTATTGGCTTATGGCGAGACAAGTTTGCCAGACCGCGACTTGGTGGGGGAAAGACCATTGGAATTGACCCCTAACCAGTCCTTTAACTATACCAGCCCTCTCTTCCTGTCCCTGGTCTTTATTGCCTTGTTCTACCCCCTTGTCAACCGGACTTTCCCAAAACCTACCAGGCTTTGCCTTGTCGAAGGGTTTCAACTTGGAATTTGGGGCTAGTTTACTGTCGGCAGCCATGTTGGCTAATATTATTTTCAAACTCATCCTGGGCCCCTTGGCTAATAAAATTGGCCCCACCAAAACAACTATTTATTCAGCCTTAGTCCTGGTCTTCGCCTATGGGATTTTACTGACCAGCCAGCATACGGGTCTCTTGCTGGTTGGAGCTTTCCTGTATGGAATTTGTTACTTTGTCCCTCCTTTGGCCTTGCCACTTTTGACCAATCAATTTTTTGGGAAATCCCAGGCAAACCGTATCTATCCCTTTATCTCTCTTTTGACTGGTTTGTCAGGTGCCTTTTCGATTTCGGCCATTGGCTATGTTTATGACTTCACTCAATCATATGAAGTGGCTATTTTGACCTTGCTGGTAGTGACAGGCTTGAGTATTGCCTTATTAATTTATTGTTTAGGACAGTTGAAAGACCAAGGTAAGGCCTAGTTTTAGTTTAGCCTTGCCTTTTTTCATTTGCCATTTCGCCCGTTTTATAAGTATAGCTGATCTATGCTAGAATAAACTTGAAGGAAAGTGTAAACGTTTAAAAGGAGTGAAGAGCATGGATCCCTTTAAAGGACTTATTGTTCGCCAGGAAGACGACCAGGTGACTTACCAAATTGAAGATTTAACTTTAGATGACTTGACCCAAGGACCTATTACTATCAAAGTAGATTATTCGACAGTTAACTACAAGGACATGCTTGCCACCCAGGCCAAGGGTGGGGTGGTCCGCGACTATCCCATGATTCCAGGTATTGACCTGGTGGGGCAGGTGGTGGAATCTCAAGATGAGCACTTCAAGCCTGGAGAAAGCGTTATGGTGATCTCCACCGACTTGGGGGTTTCCAAAACAGGGGGCTTTGCCCAATATGTCCAAACAGATGCTGACCACTTGACCCGTCTGCCGGAGGGGCTCAGTCCAAAGGATGCCATGACCTTTGGCACAGCTGGCTTTACTGCTGCCCTGTCCATCCAGGCCCTAGTAGACCACGGTCTGTCTCTTGAGGAAGATCCCAATATTTTAGTCACTGGTGCCACAGGTGGAGTGGGGAGCGTAGCCCTCAAAATTCTAAGCCACTTGGGTTACACTAAGCTCCATGCCTTGGTCCGTAAAGATTACCAGGTGGAAGTAGCCCAAAAATTAGGAGCCAATTTTATTGTCCAGGCTCAAGACTTGGCAGCAGGTCGGTCGACTTTAGACAGCCGAAACTTCCAATATGTTTTAGACACGGTAGGTGGAGATGTTGCAAGCAAAGCCCTAGCTCAAATAGACCACAATGGCGCTATGTCCATGTGCGGGAATGCTGGTGGGGCTAAGATGGAAGCTTCCGTCCTGCCCTTTATCTTAAGAGGGGTCAATGTCTTGGGGATTAACTCCGTCAGCTACCCGTTAAATGCCAAGGCCAAGATTTGGCAGAAGTTAGCTCAAGAATGGAATGTAGCAGACCAATTAGTGACCTCTGAAATCCCATTGAAAGACCTAGACCAGACCATCACCGCCTTAAAAGAAGGCAAACACTTGGGTCGGACAGTGGTCAAGCTAAACGATCAATAAAACAGTTAAAACCAGGCTCAAGGGCTGACGAGTTAGCTTTTGAGCCTGGTCTTTTTTTACATTTGTTCATCGGAAAATTGGTCCTGGATATTGTGGGGTTCCACGTGGACATCGGTATGCATCACATCAAATTCCTCATAAAGAATTTTTTCGATGACTTCTGTGATATCATGACTTTCTTGGACGGTCATCTGGGCCTGGACCAAGATGGTACAATCTACATAAATATTAGCTCCGTACATCCGGGCCTTTAATTGGGGGATGGCTTGGACTTCCTCTAGCTGACTAATCCGGTCATGGTAGGCCTGGAGGAGCGAGTCATCAAAGCCATCTGATAGGGCGAAGGAGGACTGTTTAAAGACACCAATTCCTGTCTTTAAGATAATGAGGGCAATGACAATGGCCATGACCTGGTCCAACCAGGCTAAATTGAGCGACGAAGTAAAGATGGCCAAGGCGGTAGCTAGGGAGGTCAAAGCATCATTTAGGTTGTCCTTACTCACAGCTTCTAAGCCAAAACTGGAAGACTCTATGGCTATTTTACGGTTGTAGCCTGCAACAGCCAACAAAACCAGCATGGCCAGTAAGGAAATGATGGCAGCCAGGTTTGAAGGAGGCTGGTTAACTTCTTGTCGGATTAAGCTGGTGATGGCAGAGATAAGAAGTTGTAGGCCCAAGAAGAGCATAATAAAGGAGGTGACCAAACTAGCGATTGGCTCGGCCTTCCAGTGACCATAAGGGTGGTCATCATCTGCCGGTTTCCTGGCTGTTTTTAATCCAATTAAGACGGCAATGCTAGAGATGGTATCGGTAAAATTGTTGAGGCCATCAGCCAAAAGGGCAGCTGAATTAAAAATGAGCCCTGATCCAGCCTTGACCAGGGCTAGGATGATGTAGACAATAATGGACACCCATGCCCCCCGTTCGGATAACTTGACTCTTTCTTCCCGGCTTGCCACGATAAGAACCTCCCCATTAAATTTGCTCTTATATTATAGGTTGTGCCCTAGCTTAATTCAATATAGATGAGAGAATAATCATTTTGGTCTCTTTATTTAAGTATGGTAAAATAAATCTGACTAGATAAGCTAACAAGGAGGGATAGCCTTGGATATCCAAGTAGAGATCACCCGTCATATCGCAGTTTTATCCGAATCCAGTAAGGGCTGGAAGAAGGAAGTTAACCTGGTTTCTTGGAACGGCCAGGCTCCTAAGTATGACATCCGGTCTTGGTCACCCGACCATGCCAAGATGTCTAAAGGAATAACTTTGACCAAGGATGAAGCCCAAAAACTTGCTTTAGCCTTGACCAGTGAAGTGGAGGAAGACTAATGGAGTGGATTAATTTAAATAATGGTCAAACCATGCCACTTTTAGGGACAGGGACCAACACATATGGCAAAGTTGACCAGGACTATAATGGGGAATTAAACGGCGACTTTGCACCCTTGGAAAGTGCCCTGAGGCTCGGTTACCGCTTAGTCGACACGGCTATTGTCTACCGTAATGAGGCAGGCGTTGGCGCTACCCTAGCACGTAGTAACGTTGACCGACAAGACTTGTTTGTCACAACTAAGATTCCAAATGATGAAAGCTATACCCATTCAGAAGAAAGCATCCGCCAGACCATCGACCGGTCCTTGGCTCATTTTGGCACCGACTATCTAGACTTGTACTTGATCCACAAGCCCAGCTCGAACCCATCAGTCACCAAGCGGATCTGGCAGGTTTTAGAAGATTATTATGACCAAGGCAAGCTCAAAAATATTGGGGTGTCTAACTTTTCAGCCCAGCAAATCGAAGACTTGAAGTCCTATGCCAAAATTATGCCAGCAGTCAACCAAATTCAAATTAACCCGGAAGAGAAGAACCAAGACTTAATTGACTACTTACAAGGCCAAAAGATCGTCCCAACCGCCTGGGGTCCCATGAAGTCCAGTCCAGACCAGCGTCAAGCCTTAGCTAAAATTGGCAAAAAATACGGTAAAGCTTGGTCCCAGGTTCTCCTACGCTACCAAGTTCAAAGGGGGATTGTGGTCATTCCCAAATCCCATAACCCGAACAACCAAGCCCTCAACTTGGATATCTTTGATTTTGACTTATCCTCAGAAGATATGGCCCAAGTTTCTCAACTCTAGACTAAAAAAGCCCAAGCTGGGTTCAAGCTAGCTTGGGCTTTTTATTGTTTCAAGGCGTCTTTAGCCAATTGGTCGGCAAGTTCATTCATGGAGACGCCAGAGTGGGCCTTGACCTTGACAAAGTCAACCTCAATATTTTGGGCAAAGCGGTCGTAAAAGCGAACATAGTCCTGGGAGATAACTTTCTTAGCCTGCCATTCTTTTTTAGCCCATTTTTCAATCCCCATATAGTCATAAAAAATGGTGATATGGTTATAGGAATGGTTAATGGCCCATTTGATGGCATTGAGGCAACCATAGCACTCGCCAGCGATTTGATAGCTGGCCGCATACCTAGGATCATTGTCACTGTTGGCTAACTTGGCTACAAGCTTGCCATCTTCTAGGAGGACAACACCATAGCTGTAGTTTTTTTGCTTTTTATCGAAGGATCCGTCGACGTAGGCTTGGAGGCCCTGACTAGTTTCTTTGGCATTTTCCAAGCCATTATTTAAGTATTGGAGGGCTTGGGCTTTGTCTTTAAAGGACTTGTATTCTGCTTTGGGATAGTGGCTAACCTGGTTTTGGGCTTGTGGCCATGAGGTGTAGAGTCCTGGTTTCCGGCCCTTTTTGACGGCATAATATTTTTGGACCACGAAGATACCAACCTCTCTAGGGAAATAATTCAAGTTCTATTATAGCATAAGCCAAAGACTAGAGGGTATGATTTCCTTCTCCTTTAGAATTGTCATTGGTGAAGGGGAGAGGATCTGTGGTAAAATAGGAGAGAAATCCAATCTAACTTTTAGAAAGGAGGCTAGTTCATGGCTAAAAAAAGTAAGGCTTCTCTTGACCCTAAAGTGGATGCCTTAATTGATGACCAAGTCAAGGGGGTAGACCAAGACAAGTTGGTTAAACGACTTGATGCTGAACACTTGGACCTCAATGGGGCAACCTATTTAATCTTGGAAGACCAAGGTCAAGCTTTAGATATCGACCAGGTTAATGACCGCTATACTCCTTTTTTTGACAAGTTTCACTACATCGTAGGGGATATTTCTAAGGGTCAGTTACGACTCAAGGGTTTTTACCGCAATGACCAAGACAAGGTTCCTGAAGAGATGAAAATTGGCCAACTAGATGATTATATAATGGAAGATTGCAGTTTTGCCGCCCCTTACTTTGTCTTGGAACGGCAGGCTGAGATCACAAATTTCCATCCCTACAAGCCGGAAATGTTTAACTATAAAAGCCAACCTTCCCATAACAAGGACCGGTATAAACACCAAAAAAATAAGAAAAATAAAAGACGAAAACAGCAAAAAGCTGGTGGAGACTTCAAAAAGAGAAGCAGGTCGCCGAAGTTTAAAAAGAAAAATCGGCAAAAATACCACTACCAGCCTGGTGAAGATGACTACTACAATGAAGTTGAAACCGTCAAAGATGAAAAAGGACAAGCCAAGTTTAAGATAAACCGTAAGCAATAAAGGAGTGTTAGTATGTCGGATGAAAAACAGGATTACAAGGGCTATTTAGTCGATTTAGATGGAACTATGTATATGGGGCCTGACCCCATTGAAGAGGCCGGACCTTTTATTGACCGCTTGCGCCAGGCCAATCTACCTTTCTTGTTCTTATCCAATAACTCGACCGCCTCACCCCAGGATGTTGCAGATAAGTTAGGCAAGATGGGGGTTCAGGCCCAGGCAGAAGAAGTTTACACTTCTTCATTAGCCACTGTTGACTACTTGAATTCCCGGCCAGGGGACTCTGTTTATATTATCGGCGAATCAGGCTTGCTAGATGCTGTAGAAGAAGCGGGCTACAAGTGGGATGAAGACCAGCCTGATTTTGTCTTAGTTGGTTTAGACCGGAAAGTAACCTATGAGAAATTTAATATAGCAACCTTGGCCATCCAAAAGGGAGCAGAATTTATTTGCACTAACAGAGATACCAATATCCCGACTGACCGAGGCATGTCTCCGAGTGCTGGAGCCTTGGCAGCCTTTTTAGAGCGGGCAACCGGCCAGGAGCCTAAGTATATTGGTAAACCAGAAGCCACCATCATGGACAAGGGGATTGAGCGCTTAGGCCTTGCCAAGGAAGATGTGGCCATGGTTGGCGACAATTATGATACAGATATCCTAGCTGGGATTAACAATGGCATTGACACCATCCTGGTCTTTTCTGGCTTGACCAGCCCTGAAGAATTGGCTGAAAAAGACAAGCAGCCCACCCACACTATTAACAGTCTTGACGATTGGTTGACGGATGTTTAAGGGGGGAAGAAGTAGGCTAAAGGATGTCATCTTTTACTTGTTCTTGTTTGTGGCGGTTGTAACCTTTGCCATTGCAGTAACCATCCTCTTAACGCCTTTACTGGAAATTAATTTGTCCCTAAATAATATCCCTGAACAGGTCGGCCTATCCATAGACCGGATAATGGAGAATTACTATGTCTTATTAGAATACCTCCACTTTCCTTGGGTGACCGAACTTGCCATGCCAGACTTTCCCACCTCCCCTAGTGGAGCCTTTCACTTTTATGAAGTCAAGCAACTCTTTTTACTCAATTATGGCCTACTCTTTGTCAGTCTGCCTTTTGCCATTTACTATTTGGTGAAACTCAAGCAAACCAACCAAGTATACGAGTTGGAAAAACCTGCCCTGGTTGCGGCCATCCTGCCCTTGGGTCTTTTGGTCTTTTTAGCCATCAATTTTGACCGCTTGTTTTTGACCTTCCATGAGATTTTATTTGACAATGATGCCTGGCTATTTAATCCTCAAACCGATCCTATTATCAATGTCTTAACCCAGGACTTCTTTATGTTGTGTTTTGCTTTTGCCATTGTCTTGATTGAAGCTTTATTTATTACTGGCTACGTTTTGGCTAGGCGGGACCGACTCAGACAAGGGGTTTAGCCGTAAATAAAAACAGCAAGTGTCAACCGAGTTGGGGTGGCACTTGCTGGTTTTTTATTGCATATTCTTGGATACATCGGGGTCGGCGTGGGCAATTCGACTAGCAGCAGCTGCGGCAATGGCGCCGACAATATCATCTAAGAAGGTGTTGGTTTGGTCCTTGTGCTTGTGGTTGTCCAAACGCTTTATTACCTTAGGCTTTAACTTGTCTAGATAACCGAAATTGGTTAGGCCAATGGATCCATAAACATTGACGATGGCTAAAGCTAAAACTTCATCGATTCCATACAGGCCTTCATCCGCTTCGATGATGGAGGAGAGGGGTTCTGACACCTTTCCTTCTTCAGTTAATCGGTCAAGTTCAATCCCTGTAATAACGGCATTGCAGACTTCCCGTTTTTCGAGTACCTTTTTGACATTTTCTAGGCAGTAGTCCATGGTCAGGTTGCTGACATAGGATTCTTGCAGGTCATAGACCAATTCGGCAATTTCTTCTAACTGGACCCCTCTTTGGAGAATGCCAGCTACGGCCTTTTCATTTAGTCTTTTATCTGTTTGCATATTCATAAATATCTTCCTTTTCATACTTTTAGTCTACAGCTTTGATGTTAATTTAAGTTTAAGCTGGTGCTTAAGATTGGCTGGAGGTGTTCGTCTGGGTTAATGTAGCGGATGGCATGGTTAACAGCAATGGGGGCTTCGCCAAAGCCGACTGCAATGAGTTTGATCTTGTCTTTATAAGAAGCTACGTCTCCCGCTGCAAAGATTCCCTCTTGGCTAGTGGCCATCCTGTGGTCCACAGTGATTCCGCCAGCTTGGTGGTCCACCTGCCAATTATCAATTCCTTCCAAGGAGGAAACAAAACCGTAATTGACAATAACTGCATCAACCGGTAGATCAAATGTCTCATCAGACCGGGCCTTGGTTAGGGTTGTAGCAGAAATCGTCTTTCCGTCTTTGCTTTGAAAATCGCTAGCAACAAAAGGAGTTATGATCTCAACACCTGAGTCTTGTAACTTTTGCACCGAACTTTCCATGGCCCGGAATTTTGGCCGGCGGTGGACTAAGTAGACTTGCTTGGCGATTGGTTCTAAGCTTAAGGCCCAATCCACTGCAGAGTCACCCCCGCCAAAGACGGCCACATTTTTACCGGCAAAGGACTGGCGGTCTTTGACCACATAATGGAGGTTGTGGTCTTCAAAAACTGCTGGATAATCAAAGGGAAGCTTGCGGGGCTTGAAAGCTCCCTGGCCGACTGTAATGATAATAGTCTTAGAATAGTGGACTTGCTTAGGGGTTTGGATCTGAAACATGCCTTCTTTTTTTTGGATGGATTGGACCTTCTCACCCAAGCAAATGTCCTGGTCAAAGTGATCTAGCTGTTGGATCAACTGTTTGGTTATCTTGCTTCCGGTTATCTTAGGGTGGCCAGGGATGTCATAAATCTCTTTTTCGGGATATAAAATATTGGGTTGACCACCTAAGATAGGCAGGGATTCAATCAGCTTGGTCTTAGCTTGTCTCAATCCAGCGTAAAAAGCAGCGAAGAGGCCAACAGGACCGCCCCCGATGATGGTGATGTCACTAATTGCTTCTTCCTTCAAAAATCTTCCTCCTTTTTCTTGCGATAAACTTGCTTACTGGTAAAAAATAAAATATAAGATCAAGGAAATGAGGATGCCGGCTATGACCCCGAAGAAAACTTCAATGGGCTTATGGCCAAGCATCTGTCGGGAATGTTTTTCAACGGTGGCTAAATCTAGCTTCCCGTCTTGGTTGACCTTCGCCAGGCTCTCCCGTAAGGATTTAAAATCATCCAAGAGTTCATTGATTAAAATACTGTGTTCGCCACTTTGCCGTCTGACCCCCATGGAATCAAAAATCACAATGACAGCAAAAGTGATGGCAATTGCGGTTAAGTGAGACTGCCAACCTTCCACTACAATCAAGGCAGTTACCAAGCTGGCTACCCCAGCAGAATGTGAGCTCGGCATTCCCCCAGTTGCAAAGAGGAGGCCTATGCTTGGAGACCGTCGGAGGGCCATGGCAATAGGGATTTTAAGGATCTGTGAAATTAAAATGGCTGCTAAAGCAGCAACGAGTGGGTAATTGTTAAAGAGCAAAAACTACACGTCCTTTTCTCATTGCATCCCATTCTATCATGATAATGGAAAAGAGGCACTGATAAAAATTTTCACCCACTTAGACCTAAGATTATTTTCATCTCCAGATCTTTCCGGTATGATTGGAAGAGATTATAATGCAAAGGATGTCTTATATGACTAATTTTCCGCAGTTACATTTAGAGGACAGACAGACTAATCAGGCTACTATTCAAACCAATATGGGGGAAATTGACTTGGTCTTGTTCGAAGACCAAGCCCCTAAGACGGTGAAGAACTTTATTGCTTTAGCCAAAAAAGGCTACTATGATGGGGTAATCTTCCACCGGGTAATCCCCAATTTTATGATCCAGGCTGGCGACCCAACTGGATCAGGCATGGGTGGGGAGAGTATCTATGGCCATCCCTTTGAAGATGAGTTTAGTATGGAAGTTTTTAACCTAAAAGGGGCCCTGTCAATGGCCAATTCTGGCCCCAATACCAATGGTAGCCAGTTTTTTATTGTCACCAATGACCAGGTTCCCAAAGAAATGCTGGGTCAATTAAAAGGGGCCGGCTTCCCTGATAAGATAATTGAAGCTTACAAGGATCAAGGCGGGACTCCTTGGCTGGACCATAAGCATACCGTCTTTGGACATGTGACTTCTGGTCTTAAAGTAGCTCAAGCCATCAGCCAGGTTTCACGCAATAGCATGGACAAGCCCTTGGATGATGTAGTTATCGATAGTATCGAAATAAAAGAATAGCTCCTTTTATCCTGGGTGTTAAAAAAAGCAAAATAGTTTAAATTAAGGCCAGGTTAAAGGACCTGGTTTTAATTTCAAGTCTCTGTAAAGCGCTTACTCATGGGCCTTCTGTTCAAATGACAAGCCAAGCATGGTATAATTTTATTTAATAGGATTACTTACCGAGATTTGAGGTGAAGATATGACCTATAAGATTGGCAATCGTGTTGAAGGCCTAGTTACTGGCATTCAACCCTATGGTGCTTTTGTCAAATTGGATGAGAACACCCAAGGCTTGATCCATATTTCCGAACTTGAGCACAAATATGTCAAAAATATCACTGATTTTGTCCAAGTAGGTCAGAAAGTAAAAGTAGTTATTCTAGATATTGATGAATATAGCCAAAAGATATCTCTTTCCATCCGAGCCCTACATGATAGCCCAGTCCATCCCTTCGCCAAGCGGAAGAAGACGCCAAGGTATGGTAGGCGGACGGGTAGTGACTTTGAACCCATTGACCAGAAACTCGACCAATGGATCCGAGATGCTCTAAAGGAGCTGAAGGATAAAGGCCATTAGACACAAGAGATGGAGGATGACAAGATGGCTTCTATAGTTGGAACAATTATAGCTGAGACAGCAGATGACCAGTTGTACTTTTTGGTGAATAAAGAAACAAAATCTTTTATTATCGCAGACTCCCAAAAAGACTGTACGGCTTTAGCCACCATGATTGAAGCGTTTAAGGCCATTGTATCCATTAACTTCGACAAGCTCGAATTAGTTGAATTAACAAATGCCTGCCATGAAGGGGAAAACCTTCCTCTCTATGTTTTTTCTTACCCACCAACGGAAACGGATAATGTCAACAAATTAGTTAAGGAACCTGACCAATATGCTTGGTTGAACCACCGAGACTTAAAAGAAACTTTTAACCAGTTAAATATTGA
The DNA here is from genome assembly GCF_000315445.1 of Alloiococcus otitis ATCC 51267. GTDB lineage: Bacteria > Bacillota > Bacilli > Lactobacillales > Carnobacteriaceae_A > Alloiococcus > Alloiococcus otitis. The sequence goes on along the minus strand of NZ_JH992959.1, from coordinate 2,323 downwards.
AGGGGTTCCTAGCTTTCGATGATTAGACTAGCCAGTAAAGGAGTTTTTTATGACCCATATTGATTTTGATGATAGAAATGTTATCGGCCAATTTATTTCAGAAACCGAAGTTAGCCATATAAAAGACCAAGTTGAATCGGCCCACCAGCTACTCCAGGAGGGTGGCGGACCTGGGAGTGATTTTTTGGGTTGGCTTAATTTGCCGACCGACTACGATAGGGATGAATTTACCCGGATCAAACAGGCTGCCGAAAAAATCAAGGGCAATTCTGAGATCCTGATTGTTATCGGTATAGGAGGGTCTTACCTAGGAGCAAAGGCAGCTTTAGACTTTTTGAATCATTCCTTTTACAATGAATTACCGCAGGAAGACCGGACTACACCCCAAATTTTCTTTGCTGGTAACAGTATCTCTTCTACTTATCTCAAGGACTTAGTTGAGTTGGTGGGGGACCGTGATTTTTCAGTCAATGTTATTTCCAAATCTGGGACTACAACCGAACCGGCCATTGCGTTTCGGGTCTTTAAGCATCTCTTAGAAAAGAAATATGGTAAAGACGAAGCCAGAAACCGCATATTTGCTACAACAGACAAGTCCAAAGGAGCCTTGAAAACTGTAGCGGATGAAGAAGGCTACGAAACTTTCGTTATCCCAGATGATGTCGGCGGCCGGTTTTCTGTATTGACTCCTGTTGGCCTCTTGCCCATCGCAGTAAGTGGGGCAGATATTGACCAATTAATGGCTGGAGCCCAAGCTGCAAGCAAAGATTTTGCTAACCCCAACCTAGCAGATAACCAAGCTTACCAATATGCAGCTTTAAGAAATATTTTATACCGCAAGGGTAAGGTAACTGAACTATTAATCAACTATGAACCTAGCCTTCGCTACCTATCCGAATGGTGGAAACAATTATTTGGCGAGTCTGAAGGTAAGGATCAGAAAGGCATCTACCCGTCTAGTGCCAACTTTTCAACCGACCTTCACTCATTAGGCCAATTTATCCAAGAAGGCCGGCGCAATCTTTTTGAAACAGTAATTAAAATTGACCAGCCACAAAAAAGCATTACCATACCAGAGCAAGAAGATGATCTGGATGGTTTGGACTATTTACAGGGCAAAGACTTAGACTTTGTCAACACCAAGGCCTTCCAAGGAACGCTTTTGGCTCATACAGATGGTCAGGTCCCTAACTTTGTTATTACTATTCCTGATCAAAGTCCTTATACTTTGGGTTACCTCTTTTACTTTTTTGAAAAAGCTGTTGCGATTTCTGGCTACTTGAATGCAGTTAACCCATTTGACCAACCAGGTGTGGAAGCCTACAAGGAAAACATGTTTGCCTTATTAGGTAAACCAGGCTATGAAGATTTAGCTACAGAGCTCAATAACCGACTGCCCTAAAAAGGCAAAAAGGGCCGGACTTGGTCGACCAAGTCCGGTTTTTATGTGCGCCCGGCATGGGTGACAACTTGGTGGTGAAAGTCCACTGCAGGCCTGGCAGTAGGAACTGTTAGCTGAAGGCAAGGGTGTCCATCGTGAGGTGGAATCTGAAGGAAGCTGGAGGCAAACACTCGCACTGACGAACAGAAACTTCATATCAAGGCTGATTTGGGATGGATGAGCTTGCATAACAAAGTAAAGTCCAATACTGCACAAGTCCCTTTCAGTAAATGAAGCAGTGACATGAGTGGAAGGTTGTCACACCTTACTCGGGGAGGTCTCACTAGCGTTTAGTAGTAACAACGAATAGTGAGAAGTCAGCCGAGGTCATAGTAGCTACGTTGTAGCGAAGGACTGAACAATATTCATACAAAGTATAGAACGGAGGTTAAAGTTTACGAATAGGACAGAAAACAATCGAAGAGATTGGCAATCGGTGGAGAGAATAGGTGGAACCGAAAGGGTAAGCCGATGCGTCTAGTAAACTTTAGGTGAAATGACAGAAATGTATCGTAAGTCTCCAAACTTAATGGAGCAAGTTGTTGACAGAAGAAACTTGGAAACAGCAGCCAAAGCCGTTAAACGGAACAAAGGCGCTGCAGGTATTGACGGTATGACCGTTTTTGAGATAGAGGAGCACATTCAAGCGTATTATCAACCCTTACGGAAGAAATTACTTGATGGAACGTATAAGCCTCAACCAGTTAAACGAGTAGAAATACCAAAGCCGAATGGAGAAAAACGAAAGTTAGGTATACCTTGTGTGCGGGATAGAGTTGTTCAACAAGCCATACGGCAAGTAATTGAACCGATTATAGACCCGCACTTCTATGACAACAGTCACGGATTCCGACCAGGGAAAAGCACGCACAGTGCTCTCAA
>NZ_JH992958.1:389200-485091 GCF_000315445.1 Alloiococcus otitis ATCC 51267 | reverse complement strand
GTGCAAGTTCCCCTGCCCTTTGGCAGGATCCTTAGAAAGGAGGTGATCCAGCCGCACCTTCCGATACGGCTACCTTGTTACGACTTCACCCCAATCATCCAACCCACCTTCGACGGCTGGCTCCAAATGGTTGCCCGGCCGGCTTCGGGTGTTTCAGACTCTCGTGGTGTGACGGGCGGTGTGTACAAGACCCGGGAACGAATTCACCGCGGCATTCTGATCCGCGATTACTAGCGATTCCGACTTCATGCAGGCGAGTTGCAGCCTGCAATCCGAACTGAGAATGGCTTTGGGAGATTAGCTAAACCTCGCGGTCTCGCTACTCGTTGTACCATCCATTGTAGCACGTGTGTAGCCCAGCTCATAAGGGGCATGATGATTTGACGTCATCCCCGCCTTCCTCCGGTTTATCACCGGCAGTCTTGCTAGAGTGCCCAACTCAATGCTGGCAACTAACAATAAGGGTTGCGCTCGTTACGGGACTTAACCCAACATCTCACGACACGAGCTGACGACAACCATGCACCACCTGTCATTCTGTCCCCGAAGGGAACCCTTCATCTCTGAAGGTGGCAGAAGATGTCAAGAGCTGGTAAGGTTCTTCGCGTTGCTTCGAATTAAACCACATGCTCCACCGCTTGTGCGGGTCCCCGTCAATTCTTTTGAGTTTCAACCTTGCGGTCGTAATCCCCAGGCGGAGTGCTTAATGCGTTAACTCCAGCACTGAAGGGCGGAAACCCTCCAACACTTAGCACTCATCGTTTACGGCGTGGACTACCAGGGTATCTAATCCTGTTCGCTCCCCACGCTTTCGAGCCTCAGCGTCAATCATAGCCCAGAAAGTCGCTTTCGCCACTGGTGTTCCTCCATATATCTACGCATTCCACCGCTACACATGGAATTCCACTTTCCTCTGCTACATTCAAGTCCGCCAGTTTCCAATGCCGTTCCACGGTTGAGCCGTGGGCTTTCACATCAGACTTACCGGACCGCCTGCGCTCGCTTTACGCCCAATAAATCCGGACAACGCTTGTCACCTACGTATTACCGCGGCTGCTGGCACGTAGTTAGCCGTGACTTTCTGGTTGGGTACCGTCAAGGGATAGGCAGTGACTCCTATCCGTGTTCTTCCCCAACAACAGAGCTTTACGAACCGAAGTCCTTCTTCACTCACGCGGCATTGCTCCATCAGGCTTGCACCCATTGTGGAAGATTCCCTACTGCTGCCTCCCGTAGGAGTCTGGACCGTGTCTCAGTTCCAGTGTGGCCGATCACCCTCTCAAGTCGGCTACGCATCATGGCCTTGGTAGGCCTTTACCCTACCAACTAGCTAATGCGCCGCGAGGCTATCCATAAGCGGTAGCAGAGCCACCTTTTATTTTCCCAGCATGCACTGGGAAAACTTATGCGGTATTAGCACCCGTTTCCGGGTGTTATCCCCCTCTTATGGGCAAGTTCCTCACGTGTTACTCACCCGTTCGCCACTCCGCCTCTTCCTGCAAGCAGGAAGATTTGGCGTTCGACTTGCATGTATTAGGCATGCCGCCAGCGTTCGTCCTGAGCCAAGATCAAACTCTCGTTTTAAAAGAGTTCAGGTTAACACCTGTTCTATCTTGGTTCATTGTTGTCATAAGTTTTCAAAAACTTATCAAAAGTACTTGAATTGTCTCGCTTTACAAAAAGTAAAGCTTGAGACCCTTGCACTTCTTGGTGTTTATCTTATTTAGTTTTCAAAGATCTAGGTCGCTTGACTGTCTTTCATAGCAACTCATTTATAATACCACGGTATCAGAAATGAGTCAAGAACTTTATTCAATTAATCTTAAGTAATTCTCAATTGAATTTTGTCCCTTTTGCGACGACAAGAAATAGTATAGCAATTGAAGCATTTTTAGTCAAGGACATCTTACATATTTATTTTCTTTGCTCGAAAATACAAAGCCAGCAAAGTGATTAGCCGTCTTCTTGCATAAAGGAGAAATCGGCTTCTTCTTTTTTAGTTATCAATAGAAGCCCGTCACCTAAAGGAAGGATGCTAGCATCCAAGGCAGGATGGTCCAATACCACGTCTAAAAAGTCATTTAGCTTCCGGTGTATCTTGCGGACACGTTTGGGGATTTCTTCTTGGTCCTGTAAAATCGTCCCACCCTGCAAGACATCATCAACAGCTATGATGCCGCCCCTTTGTAAGAGGCGGAAGCAATCTGGGAAAAAAGAATAATATTTGGCCTTAGCACTGTCCATAAAAATAAAATCGTAAGTGTCACTTGCTAGTTCTTGAAGAATCTCCTTGGCCTGGCCTTTTTTCAGGCTGATTTTGTCTTCTAAATTTAAATCCGCAAAAACTTTTTCCGCCCGCTGGTACATATCGGGATTGCGTTCAATGGTTGTGACATGGCCTCCTTCCATCTGGTCCGCCATCAAGGCTGCCGAGAAGCCTATAGCTGTTCCCACTTCTAAAACAGCTTTGGGCTGGACTTGGTGAAAGAGCCAAATGAGAAAAACAACTGTTTCATGGGGGATCACTGGGATTCGGTTTTGGTGGGCAAAAGATTCAAGTTCTTTTAAAGGGCCCGTCAATTGCTTCTGGCCCTTGCGTAAAAACTCCCTTACATCATTGTTAATCACAGGACGGTCCATCATTTCATTGCGTTTATGCATTATTTTTCCTCTTTCATTATAATTTAATAAACATTTTCTCATCATTTTTGGTATAATCCTATTGAAACCACTACAGGAGGAGAAAACATGTTAATCAAACAATTATCAAAACACAAGGATGAGGTCAGAACGATTTCGGAAGACACCACCCTACAAGAAGCTATTGACTTGCTTGAAGCAACCGGCTTCCGTTGTGTGCCAATTTTAGACGAGACAGGCAAGATCTACCGGGGCAACATCTACAAGATGCACATCTACCGGCACAAGTCACGGGGCGGGGACATGTCACTACCAGTCACCCACCTCTTGAAGAACGCCACCAAGTATATCCACTTGAAGTCTTCTTTCTTCAAGGTCTTCTTTATGATTAAAGACTTACCTTATATCACTGTCTTGGATGAAAATAACCATTTCTATGGGATCTTGACCCACTCCTCGCTCATTGATATGTTACAACAATCATGGAGTATTGAGCAAGGCTCTTATGTCATCACCGTAGCTGTGCCGATTGAAAAAGGTTCTTTGGCTGAAGTTGCCAAAATCATCAACCGAACCTGTTCCATTATGAGTGTCCTCTCCCTTGACCTCAAGCACGAACAAGGCCACACCAAGGTCCGCCGCCTAATCTTCACCCTCGAACCCAATATTCAACAAAAAGACTTGGACATCATCCAACGTAACCTAGATAAAAAAGGCTACTCCATCGTCTCCGTTGAAGACTTGCAGGAAGACTAAGCAGGAAGACTAAGTTAGTCAGACAAAAAGACCCAGGCTCGATTAGCTTGGGTCTTTTTGTCTTGCTTTTCTATATGTTTAAAAACATAAGCCAAAACAGTTAAGGATTTAGATACTTGTTAATTAGACAAGGAGTATCCTTCGCGGTAAACATCTCCATAAGCGAAATAATCTTCACCATCATAACCGGCTATTGATATACTGCCAAAGCCATAGAATGTTGCCTTTCTTTCTCTTATAATATTACGTCCACTTCCGTTAATTAATTCTGTTATCACTTCATCTTCTTGATTAACTTCTGATTGATCTAGGATAATAGAGCCATCACGATTGACTAAAAATCTTTGTTGGGTTAGTAGATTGTCAAAGTCCTTATTAAATTGCTCATGCTGTAAAAGAATATAGGCTAAGACCTGGGGAATATAGCCTCCGCCAGGACTACCAATAGCATACTTTTCACTATCCTTATCGACAATGATAGGCGAAGAAGTGGTCCTTGCCCGTTTATGAGGCTCATAGGAATTTATCCCAGTATCAGAAAAATTACGATTTGAGTTATTTAGGAAAAAACCTCCCACTTGGACACGACTCCCCCAAAAGTTAGACAAAGTTTGTGTAGCTGAAATAACCATACCCTCTTGGTCAACTATTGATAGATGAGTGGTCGAACCAGGTTCTTCTTCAAATTGGACTATAGAAGGTCTCTCTTCTCGACTAACCACTTTAGACTGAGCCAAATAGTCCTCTTGGTCAAAATCATAAAATGAAGGATCTGCAATAGTCTGACTGCCATCATTGCGTGCATCTACATATGCCCTTTGGTAAATATCTAAAAACTGGTTTGGCCTTTCTTCTAATGGTCTAATACCTTGGTCAATCATATCTCGGTACATCTGCAAAGTCATTTGGGAGCCAAAGGGGGCAGGAGCACCAATCAGTCGATGGTCACCAAGTTCTAGGATAATAGGATCCATTTCCCGTGTTTGGTAATCTTCGAATTCTTCAAAATTTAGACCAACTGCTTCAGCCACTTGCCTACCCAACTCTCCTTCATAAAAAGGGGTAATACCATTAGCTTGTATTTCTCTGAATGACTCGGCTAAGTCACTTTGTATAAGACGATCTCCAGTTGCTAAGGGTTGACCTTCCCCATCAATAAAATTTTCAAATTGTTCAACTTGACCACCTAATGTTGCTATCTTATAAGAAAGCTTGGGACCGATAGTAAAACCTTCTTCCGCAACAGTAATTGCTGGTTCAATCAAATCTTCCCATGGGAGTTTGCCGTGATCTTGGTGAATTTGCCAAAGACCATCCAACTGACCTGGAATACCAATTTGGTTATCTTGGCTACCAGCCTGGGCCATATAATCATAAAAAATATAATCCTCTGTATCTGGATCATAAACCAAGGCCCCACCAGACCCACCAATTCCTGATCCAAAGCTTTCAGTTACATTTAGCATGAATGAGCTGGCAACTAGGACATCAGCAGCAGTACCCCCATTTTCTAAGACCCACTCTCCTAATTCAGTAGCTAATTTTTCTGAAGTTGAAATGCCGTAATGAAGATTACTTGATTTATTTTCTTGTTCATTGACTTCTTTATCAACATAATTATCTAAAGAGTTTCCTGAAGGCTGACAGGCTATTAGTAAACAACTTAAAAAGATCGATAAAGCAATGGTAAAAATCTTCTTCATCACTTGGACTCCTCTTTTATATAGATATCAGATACAAAACTAAACCGACTATAAGAGTCAATCCCAATGACGCAGCCAAAGTTATCGGCAGTGATTGCCGGCGGTAAGTATTGGCCAGTAAACCGGGAACTACTGCCCCAATCCCCCTAAACATAACCGAATCTAAGGGAAGGAGGGTAGGAAATAAGAATAATTCAATAAGCATTTTTAATGCCAAAGCTACCAAGAGATTTAAAACAAAGTAACGCTTCCCATATAAAATGACAAATTTCGAAATCCCATAATTGACAATCAAATAAACCAGCAGTGAGATTAAATATACTTGAAGAAGCATCAAAGGTTCGTCAATGTAAAGGGCTAAGTATCCCGGGGCAATCATCCCGCCAGCAATAATCCCAAAAAAGCTTTCCACTAGTAAGGATAGGGTTAAGCCCAAAGCCAAGGCAATATAAAAATCTGTTAGAGCCATCAATTCATTCTCCTTCTCTGCCACAAGTTATTTTCATCAAGGTATGCAAAAAAATCTTCACCGACACCATGAATATTTCCAATACCCAAGACAACTTCACCAGAAGCATAAGTCATTAAGGTCATGTAAATATCTTCCAAGGATTTCCCTTCCAAAGATAAATAATCCTTGACCTTAACCCTGCCTGATCTTATAGCCTTCTCAATGATACCAGTATTTTGTCCAATGGCGATAACTCTGGCATCTTTTATTTGACCAATAAAGTCTTTGGTGAATAATTTAGTCCGGTCACTGCGGTCTTCACGGCAATTGATCAAAATAATAGGACTTTCACCTATTAGGCCATCTTCTTTGAGCTCTTCATAGATCAGCATGGTAGAAGTGGGTTCATTAGCAGCAAAGGCATAAGCTAGAATAACCTTCTGGTCAATAGGCTCCCCTATCTCAAACAATTGCATAATGCCCGGATCAGGGTCAGCTTGAAGCATACCTTTAATGGCAGTATCGCGGTCAATGCCGAGTTCTTCAGCAATCGCTAACGGAACAGCTAGGTTGTTAGGGAAAACAAGATAGTCAAAACGTTCCAGTAATTCTTGACTAACTCCTGGTTCATCTATGACTTTTACGCGGCAATTTCTCTCCTGGGCAACTTCTATAAAATAGTCTTTATAACTATCATCCGAGATGACAACAAGGCCATTTTTAGGGATGGTCTTGGCATAGGCCCAAGCAATTTGATCATTTGTTGGACCTAGGATATCCATATGGTCTTCAAAGACATTAACGATGGCTGTAATATTGGATTGAAACATTTCATTAGAGTAAACATCTTGGTACTCTGGATTAACTGCCATGCATTCTAATACAAGGGCATTCGCCCCTCTTTTCCTTGCCTTTTCAATAACTGATATTTGTTCAAAAATATTAGGTCCAGATGGAGGTCTTTCGATCTCTTCCTCTTCCTCTCGGTCCCAATAAATAATGCGAGACTCAGTACCTGTCGTTTTTCCAATAACTTGGTAGCCAACTGCTTGAAGCACACCTGTAACCAAACGAGTGACTGTTGTCTTGCCCCTGGTGCCATTAATATTAATACGTAGGTCAATTTTTTTGATGTTTTCTTCATTACGTTGCTTCTCTATAACCCCTAGTCCAATAAGAAGACCAATACATAAAACAATAACCATTAAGGAAGTCATGGCGTACCTCCATCATTACCTAAGTCAAAATCAATAACTATATTGTCAGCCCTATCAATTTTAAAGTCTTGATCATCCAGGCGCTCAGTCAAGCGTTTTTGAATCCTTTGAGTGATCAAGCCATTAGGATTGGGTTTGGGAATACCTGCCTCTATTTTCATTGGCCTTAAGGTAAAACGAACCTGGTCTGGGCTATTGATATCCATGTCTAAAATCACAGAATCGGTTGAACTTTGCATGCCTTGGTCAAAAATAAAGTTACCTAGGCCATAAAAAATAATCCCATTCTGATATTTTTCAACGGGCAGAAGGGAGTGGGTGTGGGAGCTAATAACAATATCTGCACCAGCATCAATTAGACTTTCAGCTAGCTCTTGGTGGTTTGCATCAGGTTGGCGAATATACTCTATTCCAGCATGGATATAGGCGATAACCAAATCAGATTCTTGGTCATAGCTATTGGCCAGGTTAAGAAAAGCTTGAGAGTTTGTCGTGAGAACACCTGGTTCATCGTTACTAGCTGCTTGGCCAGGTTTAATCACGTCGCTAACTGCAAAAATGGAGGTAGTCAAATCATTCGCAACAAACTGATAGGCTTGACCAGCTTCTGCTTGATCATGACCCATTCCAATATAATCCATTCCCACATGTCTTAAAATTTCCATGCCGTCAACCATACCTTGCTTGCCCATGTCGCCAGTATGGTTATTGGCCATGGATACCAGGCCAATGCCAGCTTCTTGCATGGCTTTGACAGAGTCAATGGAAGAATCCAAATAAATACCTCCACTTAAACTTGAAGCCGGCTTAACGTAAGTTCGATTGTCATAGGTGACGGCAGATTCAAGATTGGCAACAACCAAATCTCTAGTATCAAAATGGGATTTAACATATGTAAAAAAATTCTCATAACCCTCTCGTTCACCGATTTCTGCAAGATAGCGACTCAAGGATATATCACCCACAAAAGATATAGATGGGGTCTCGACATTGGCTTGAACATGAAATTGAGACTCTGGGCTAGCTTGGGTTGAAAACGTCCTGTAAAAAAATCCCCCAATAGTTAGACATAATACAATTACAAAAAATACAAGAACTTGGCCCAAACTAGTTTCATTTCGTTTAAGGTAAATTTGGATCCTATCCTTAACTGAGTGCTTCTTGTGCAATTCAGCACGGGGCGGTAGTTTCAATTTTAAACTCTCCTTTTAGCATGATAAGGCCTAATGCAAGCCCTTTATTTTCAGTGCTTACTGAACTCTATTAAAGACAAGAAAGCACATACTCCTAATCCTACAGAAAAAAAAAAAAAAAAAAACAAGGGGGTTCTCTTTTTTTTCAATAGTTTGTCTAGAGAATTTTGGTTGAAAAACTAGCATAAGATCAGCCCCTTTCGTACTAGCCCTCTGACTCTACCACAAGCAAACGGCAGAAAAATAAAACAGCAAGCAGTCGACTGCTTGCTGTTTTATTCCTGGCTCTTCATTTTTTAGCGTTGGTGGTATAATATAGTCACTGTTCTTTTTTGGGGCAACTTCTTAAAGTTGCCCCTTTTTTATTGAATGGGTTGGGAGCTAAAGTAAAGGCAAATCCGGTCGAGGTAATTGCCAAGGTTTCGGAAGCCATATGCAATGCGGTTTAAGACTTTGATTTTATGATGGGTACCTTCAATTTTACCGTTGGTATACGGATAGTGGAAGGTGTTCTCAATAAAGGGGAGGTGTTTGGCCAGGGTTTTGAGGCTGCGTTTCATGTAGTTGGATAATCCTTCTTGGTTGACGGCTAATCGATCTTCTAGCTTGGCCATGTCTTGGTCTTCAATGGCCTTTATCAAGTCTTGATAAAGCCGGTAATGCCGTTTTAAGGACGGATCATAGGCCAACATTTCCTGAAGAATACCCGCTTCGGTTCGTTGACCAAAGAGACGGTAAAAGTGATAGGACGTATAGGATAAGTCAGATTCTTTTTTTAAGAAGAGCTTCCAATAAGCTTTGAGTCGCCTCTATTTCTTTTGATCCGAAGAGTTGGATTTGAGTTGGTTCATGTATTGAATCCGGGTTTGGTTAAACGACCGATTGATCAATTGGACTAAGTGGAAGCGATCAATGATGATCTTAGCTTGGGGGAAGAGTTCACGAATACAAGAAACATAGCCGGCATTCATGTCAATGGTCACCGTTTGGACCTGTTGCCGGTCTTTTAGACTGTACTGGCTGATAAAGTGTTGGGTGATTTTATATTGGGTCCGACCGGAAACAATACCTAAGATCTGACCGGTAGCGGCATCAATATAGTCAAAGGCCATTTTCCCTTTCTTATATTTAAATTCATCAAAGGATAGGTGGGCAGGCAGGCTTTTGGGGCCCTTCCGTCTTTCTTTCGCCGCTAGACGGGCAAAACGGGCAACGGAAGACCAAGAAATATTGAAACGTTCGGCGATATCTTTATATGAAACCGCCCGACTTGCTTCAAAGGCTACCCCAGCTTTCAGCGGATTGGCAATAAAGCAATTGAAGTTAACCAAATGGGTCGAAGCCATAAATGTTTTCCCACAGGAACGGCAATAAAAGCGTTGCTTACGGAGACATAAATAAAAGGGTTTGAAGGGGTGAAAGGGGAGGGTAATCATGGATTCCTGCGTGCCATTTTTGATGATGGTACAGTCTTGGTTAACGACACCACATTTAGCACAGCAGTGTGGTGTGTAGGTTAAAGTGGCATGAAGAATCAAGGCCGCTTGTCCTTTGACTTCCCTTTCTTCCGTCATCGGCTCCTGAAAAATAATGTTTTCATCTTGAATCTGAATTAAATTTCGAATATCATGTTGATGAGGCAAGTGAATTTCTCCTTTCTTAAGTTGTGGTGACTATATTGTAAGGGGAATTCACTTGTTTTTCTATATATAAAAGAAAAAAGGGCGAAAACATCAAATAAAAAATGACGCTGGTGAATCCCTCACCAACGTCAAATGTTGTAGAACCTTATTCCTCCAAGACGGTTTAAAATCTCTCTATAACTTGGGCTTGGATGGCTTTAGATATATTTATATTTGTTAGAAAGTCCGATGCTTATCCTCAAGGCATCGTCAATTTCTTTCATTTTTTCTTTCTTTAGCTGTGTTACCTTGTCCTTAATCCGTTGTTTGTCAATTGTCCGAATTTGTTCAAGTAAAACGACAGAATTCTTTTCTAAGCCATTTTTTTCTCCAACCTCAACGTGCGTCGGCATCCGGCCCTTATTTATCCTAGTCGTTATGGCAGCAACAATAACAGTAGGGCTGTACTTGTTCCCTACATTATTTTGCAAAATCAATACCGGTCGCATGCCGCCTTGTTCAGAACCCACCACCGGAGATAGATCTGCGTAATAGATCTCCCCTCTTTGCACCACTGGCACTCCTCCTAATAAAGACTCATCGGTTGAAGAATCTTATGTCATTTTACAAATTTATATTGACCTCGTTGTCACATTCAGAAAATTCAGCTGCTATCTCTAAATTGAGGTTAGCCATTTCAGCATAACCTTTGCGCATTTGATTGATCATCATTCGGCTCTCATCAACGAAGCGGTCCATTAAGTGTTCAACAATTTCGTCCTGGTCAAAACTAGATTCTTCACAGTAAGCTTGAAAGGCATTGTAAGTCCCCGAATCCACTTTAACAGTTAATTCTTTTGATTGTTGTTCTTCCATGATACACCCTCCGAAAGAAATATTAAATAGCGAAAAAGGACAGCAACACTATGGCTACAATTTTATCACACTTTATTCACATATCAAGCTATTCAGTTTACTGGTTCGGAAAAATGGAAATCACAGAATGGCCAGCTTCAAAGTCTCAAACTTCTTGTAAAAGAACCTGGGCCAAGCAAAGATCTCTGGAGTGAGAAATTGAAATCAAAGCCCGGCTATCTTTGGGCTGTGCGGTCAGGACTGGTTGGCCCTGGTCATTGAATAGGATTTCAATATCTTTAAAGCTCAAGCGTCCAAGACCAGTCCCCAAGGCTTTACTGTAAGCTTCTTTACCGGCAAACCGACCCGCTAGAAATTCAATTTTCCGCCTGCCAGTCACTTTCTCGAAATAAGCCAACTCACTTTGAGTTAAAATCCGCTGGGCAAAGCTGGGCTTCCGGTCCCAAGCAGCTTGAATTCGGCTAATTTCAACAATATCGACACCTATTCCTGTAATCATTTGTAACCCCTCCTAGAAAATGATCAGACCGAGAGAAAAAGCAAGTTTTTTAAGGTCCTTTCCCTCTCCTTTTATGTCTATGCCGCTTGTTTTTGTCAACCTTGCCTTGGCGCCGTTTTCTTTGTCCTTTGTTTGGGCCTCTTTTGTTTTTGGACTTCTTACCTGACCGTTCTAAATGGGGCAGGTCTTTTTGTGGACTGAGTTTGACATCCTGAGCAGAAATTTGGTCCTCAGTCAAAACCTTGACCAAAAGAGCCACCAAGTCTTTAGCCGGGTAGTGGTCTAACAAATCCTCTGCAGCAGGGTAGAGAGAAACTAGGTCGTCTTGGTCGAGACTGGACTGAACATTTTGGTAAGCTGCATCAAGCTTGTGGTAGTATAAGTCGCTTGAAGTCGGGGGCTTAAGGGGTTGAAGTTTGTGGCCAATTTCTTTCTCAAGTTTTTTTAAATAGCCATGTTCTTTGGGTTCGAAGAAGGTGATGGCCATCCCTTGCGAGCCTGCCCGTCCCGTCCGTCCAATCCGATGGGTGTAGCTTTCCGCATCTTGAGGGGCATCAAAATTGAAGACATGGGAGATATGGTCGATGTCCAAGCCCCGAGCAGCTAAGTCTGTGGCGACTAAGAGCTTACTTTGACCGGTCTTAAGCCGGTGCATAACGGCTAGTCTTTGCTTTTGGGAAAAGTCACTGTGGAGGCCTTCCACTTGATAGGTCATTTGTTGCAGGGCCTGGACCATTTCATCCACCCGCTTCTTGGTCCGGACAAAGATCAAGGCAGCTTTCGGGTCTAAAACCTGCAAAAAGGCATGAAGGACCTGGAATTTTTCCGAGTCCTTGACCTTGGTAAAGAACTGGCTAACAGCTTGGGCCGGTTGACTCTTACTTCCTAAACTGACCTGGTGGTAATTGGGGATGAAGTCTTTTGCAATGGTTAGGACTTCATCAGGCAAGGTAGCCGAAAACAGAGCTGTTTGCTGGAGCATACCCAAGTAGCTTAGGATCTCTTTGATATCCTCAATAAAGCCCATGTCCATCATTTGGTCAGCTTCATCTAAAACAAGCCTGGTCACTCCAGAAGTATCCACCTTCCCCCGCTGCAACAAGTCCAACAAGCGGCCAGGTGTGGCCACTAAGATTTGACTGCCCTGCTTAAGGGCCTTGATTTGGTCTTTGATTGAAACACCGCCAAAAATGGCCAGGCATTTTAAAGACTTAAAGTAACCAAAGGAGTCGATTTCCCCCTTGACCTGGCTGGCCAACTCCCGGGTAGGGGTTAAGATCAAGGCTTGAGGTCTAGCTTGATCAGGGTCTAATAAGTCAAGCAAGGGGAGGGCGTAGGCAGCTGTTTTCCCTGTCCCCGTCTGTGCCTGGCCAATGACATCCTTCCCCTCTAAGAGCAAGGGAATGGTCTGAACTTGGATTCGGGTCGGCTGGCTGTAACCCTTCTTGCTTAAGGCCTTAACTAAATCTGGACTTAATTGGAGGTCCAAAAAATTCATCTGAACGACTTCCCTTCTTTCCTAGCACCGGGGCCAAAAAAAACCCTGACCCATTAGTCTAGGGGCTGGTTTTCATCATCTTCTTTTTGACTAAGGGCTTGGACCACTTTAAGCAGACCTGTTCCTAGACTGGACTTCAACAAAAGATAAGTAGATGGACCCATGATGTCTTTTAAGAAGTCGGTCAAGGCTTTTCGGTCTTCTGGAAAGTAAGTCAAGTGATCGGGATCAAAATCATCCTTCAAGACCTGATAGAGGGCTGCCATTTCAGTTCCATATAAAACAACCCGGTCTAAAAGTTTGGGGTCTATGGCTTGACTAAGGGACTGGTGGAGTTGACTGGACAAGGATCCTAACTCCCGCAAGTCACCTAAAACAGCTATTTTCTCACCCGCTAAGTCTAAATGGCTGAAATATTCCAAGACTGCCTTCATGGAAGTGGGACTAGCGTTGTAAGCATCATTTAATAGGTGGGCCTGCTTGTAGCCGTCCAACCACTCCAGCCGGTTTTTGCTCAGCTGGAAATGGGCTAAGCCCTGGACAGCTAGTTGGAGGTCCAAGTTCAAGACCTGGGCTACCAAGACTGCAGCTAGGGCGTTAATGACATTATATTTTCCTGGTGAAGGGATGGTAAATTGCAGACTAGGGTCCAGGTTAAGGGTAAACTGGCTTTGCCGCTGTCCAATCTCAGTAGTCAAAGGATAGATGTCATTGTGGGGCGATTGGCCAAAACGCAGGCTATGGGGGTGGTGGTTCAAGGCAGACTCAAGCAGGGGTTCATCACCGTTGGCAATAAAGACGCCCTGGTCGCTTAGGCCGTCTAGAATTTCCAGTTTGGCCTGGGCTATCATGTCCCTTGACCCAAAAAACTCAATGTGGGCTTCACCAATCATGGTGATAATGGCAATGTCAGGCTGCAAGAGTTTGGACAAGGCCGAGATCTGACCTGGTCCATCCATGCCCATTTCAACAACTATGACCTGGCAGTCTTCAGGCATGGCTAAGATAGTCATGGGCACGCCCAGTTCATTATTTAAGTTGCCAACTGTTTTGTGACACTTAAATTCTTGGCCCACCACACTAGCCACCATGTCCTTAGTAGTGGTCTTCCCATTACTGCCGGTGATGGCAATTTTCATAGGTGCGACAGCTTCAAGATGCCACTTGGCCAGGTCAACTAGGGCCTGGTAGCTATCTTCTACCTTGATCAAGGGAAGGCCTTTAGGGGCTAAGCTTGAATCTTTGGCCCAAAAGGCTCCGCTAGCTCCTTGGTCTAGGGCGGCTTGGGCAAAATCATGACCATCCCGCTGGCCTAAAATAGGAACAAACAAGTCACCTGGTTCAAGTCGCCTTGAATCAAAGTGGACCCCGGTGACCTCCTCCTGGCCGTCCGCACTAACTAGTTCTCCCCCAACTGCCTGGGCAATCTCTTTTAATTTCCAAGACACCGTTATGACTCCTATCTATCTTTCAATTGCTTAGCTTGTTTCATTCGGTGGCGTTTCAAGCCCAACTGGATCAATTCCTCAATCAAGTCTTTATAACTGAGACCAGTTGCTTCCCATAATTTGGGATACATGCTAATGGTGGTAAAGCCTGGGAAGGTATTGACCTCGTTGATGTAAATTTTTTTGTCTTCCGTCACAAAAAAATCTGCCCGGGTTAAACCGCTCCCATCGATGGCTAAAAAGGCCTTGGTCGCATATACTTTCAACTGGCTGACCACTTCAGAATCTAGCTTGGCTGGGATATCCAGTTGTACCGTATTGTTTTCATACTTAGCCGCATAATCATAAAATTGGGCATCCTTGACCAGTTCCCCTGGGACAGAAGTATGGACATCTTCATTGCCTAGGATGGACATTTCAATTTCCCGGGCTGTGACCCCTTCTTCCACCACAATCCGGTGGTCATATTCAAAGGCCAAATTGATCCCCGCCTTGAGTTCCGCTTGGTCGTGGACCTGAGAAATGCCAACACTGGATCCCATATTAGCGGGCTTGACAAATATAGGGTAACTTAAATGGCTTTCGATATCTCGGACCACCTCTTCTGGATCATAAACCCAATTATTGTACAAAATGGCCTGGTAGGGGAGTTGGGGGATGCCAGCTTGTTCAAATAGGGCTTTGGATATAATCTTGTCCATACCAGTTGAACTAGCTAAAACACCGCAGCCCACATAAGGAACATTTAAAACCTCAAACAAGCCCTGAACTGTCCCGTCTTCCCCGTTCGGACCATGGAGGACTGGAAAGGCTATGGCCTCCTCTTCTTGAAGCTTGGCAAAGTCAAATCTTGTTGCAAAATCCCCTAAACGAAGGTCGCTATCTTTTTGGACCTGGTCTGGGTCGGTAATGGTCGGTCCTTCTAACCAGACCCCCTCGCGGCTAATGTAGACCAAGTTGACTTGGTAATTATCATAAAAAATTTCTTTTAAAATATAAAAAGCAGAAATAATCGAAATATCGTGTTCAGCGCTCTTACCGCCATAAATCAAGAAAATATCCATCGTCTTAAATTCCCTTCAATATATAGAATACCTTACTTATTCTAGCATAAACCCTGGCCCAGTAGGCAAAAATTTTGCTAGACTTCACCTAGTCAGCCATCCAAAAATCCTCTCCTGGCCCTAACAAAAGCAAAAGACCCTCAACAAGGATCGCTTGCCGAGGGTCTAATTTTCTTTTATTGGAAGTAAAAGTTATTAAAGCGAATATTCTGAAGTCAATTTGTGGTCTGGGCTGTCATAGACTTCCTTGTCTAGGGTGCCTTCCCGTTTAGCTGAGATAACACCAGCCACGATACTGTCATTGACGTTTAAGGCAGTACGGCCCATGTCAATAACCGGTTCGATGGAGATCATTAGACCAATGATTTCTACTGGAAGGCCTAGGGTACCAAAGACGATGAGGGCTGCAAAGGTTGCCCCGCCCCCAACACCGGCAACACCGAAGGAAGAAATGGCCACTGTGACAATAATGGTAAGCCAGGTCCATGGGTTTGATAAGTCCATACCGACTGCTGGCGCAATAATGGCTACCAGCATGGTTGGGTAGATACCAGCACAACCATTTTGCCCGATTGACAATCCAAAGGCACTAGAGAAGTTTGCATTGGCATCATCGACACCCATGGCTTCTCTTTGAGTTTGGATGTTCATTGGCAAGGCTCCTGCACTAGACCGAGAAGTGAAGGTAAAGGTGAGAACTTCACGAGCATTTTTGAAATAAGTGATTGGGTTCAAGCCAAAGAGGGCTAGGATCAAGCCGTGGACAAGGAACATAGCGATAATGGCAACATAGCTAGCTACTAAGAAGGTACCCATATTAATCAAGGCATTAATACTTGATGTGGCCACCATATCAGTCATCAAGGCTAGGATACCAAAAGGTGCCATTCGAAGAACAAGGGTCACAATTCGCATAACAATAGCGTGAAGGGTTTCGATAAAACGTTCAAATGTTTCCCCTTGTTCAGGCTGCTTACGGCTAACACCTAAGTAGGCAATCCCGGTTAAGGCAGCAAATATGACAACTGCAATAATACTGGTTGGGCGACTGTTGGCAAAGTCTTCAAAGATGTTGGCCGGAATGAAACTGACAATTTGTTCAGGTAGGGTCAAGTCAGCAATTTCAGCTTGTGACTCTTGGACCTCAGCGATCCGCTCCATTTCAGCAGCTCCCTGGGTAAATTCTGCCCCATCCAAGTTAAAGAGGATGGTGGTCAAAATACCGATAGCTGAAGCGATCATAACAGTCACAATCAAGAAGGTTAAAACATTAACACTGATCCGGCCTAAGTTGGCACTCCCCTTAACTTGGGTGAAGGCACGGATAAGAGACACTAAGATCAAGGGAACAACGACTAATTGCAAGAAACGGACATATCCGTTACCGACAATATTGATCCAGTCAACAATTGTTTCAGTGGTCCCACTTTCAGCCCCAAGGATAAGTTGGATTACTCCACCAAGGACAATCCCAAGTCCTAAAGCAATAAAAGTCCGCTTGGTATAGCTAACGTGATTAGCTTGCAGGCGGTACAATAAGTATAATAATGCTATAAAAATAGCCAAGAAAATAACTGTAGCCATGAAGATCCTCCTTTTACTTACTTTTTGTAATAATTTCTACTCTAATAGACTACACCCATAGCTTAAATTTGGCAAATATTCAGACCGGTTCTTACCATTTCTTAATCAATACCTGGGTTTTTATTATTTATTTGATTAATATTATTTATAATTCACCCGACAAGGTAAACTTCCCCAGCAAAATAAAAAAGCTCCCACTAGTGTGAGAGCTGAACCCCACGAAATTTTAGTTTTCGTCTGTGAGGCCATATTTTTTGTTGAAACGGTCGATCCGACCATCTGCTTGGGCGAATTTTTGCCGTCCAGTGTAGAAGGGGTGGGAGTCAGCGGAAATTTCAACCCGAATTAAGGGGTATTCATTGCCGTCTTCCCATTCAACTGTTTCATCTGACGTTTTAGTTGAACCAGTTAAAAATTTAAAACCAGTCGTTGTGTCCATAAAGACAACCTTGTGGTATTCTGGGTGAATATCTTGTTTCATCTCTTTCACTCCTTACGCCATGAATTCTTTGCGAAATCATAGTCCTCACGTGATGACTCTTCAGCCAATCCTTTTGCAACGTCCTTTATATTAGCACGTTTCACCCAATAATGCAATCACTTTTTTGGAGCTTTTCCATATTTTTTGAAGAAACTGGCTACAGAACCTAGCCCGGTAAAGTAACTTCTAGTTAAAGCTAGTCAAATAGATCACTGGCCACAAAGCTAAACTGCTCAGTCTTCCTCTTCCTGCATATAAACATCTGC
The DNA here is from genome assembly GCF_000315445.1 of Alloiococcus otitis ATCC 51267. GTDB lineage: Bacteria > Bacillota > Bacilli > Lactobacillales > Carnobacteriaceae_A > Alloiococcus > Alloiococcus otitis. The sequence continues at coordinate 467,793 of NZ_JH992958.1, read as the reverse complement.
TCCTAGGTCATTGAGTTTTTCAACAATATGAGAATAGCCTCTTAGAATTTTGTCAACGCCAGTAATTTCCGTCTGACCCTCCGCGATCAAACCTGCATTAATCAAGCATGCTCCGGCTCTTAAATCACTGGCTTCCACTTCTGCTCCCTTAAGAGGGTGGCCACCTTCAATGAGGATGATATCGCTTTCGACTCGGATATTGGCCCCCATCCGTTCCAGCTCAGGGATGTGCTTGACCCGTTTAGGGTAGATGGTATCGGTGATAACAGACTCCCCTTTGGCCAGAAGCAAGAGGGGGGTGATAGGCTGCTGGAGGTCAGTGGCAAAACCAGGGTAAGGCAGGGTTTTGATGGTAACAGGCTGCAGGGGTTTACTGGGGGCTTTCACCCGGATACTGTCTTCCCCGATGTCCAGGTCAATACCAATTTCGTCGAGCTTGGCAATTAAACTATCAATATGTTCAACTATAACATTGTTTACCAGGACATCCTCCCCAGCTGCCGCTGCAATAGCCAGGTAGGTCCCAGCTTCAATCCGGTCGGGGATGATGGAGTGCTGGCAGCCAGTCAGCTGGTCAACCCCTTCAATCCGGATCATATCAGTGCCAGCCCCACGTATTTTGGCCCCCATCTTGTTCAAGAGGGTGGCAACATCAATAATTTCTGGTTCTCGGGCCGCATTCTCAATGACCGTCCGACCTTGGGCCCGAACAGCGGCTAACATGATATTAATGGTTGCACCAATCGAAACGACATCTAAGTAAATCCGACTACCCACTAGGCCTGAATCACGGGTTTTAAGGTACATGGCCCCCATTTCATTATCCACATCTGCTCCAAGCAGGCGAAAGCCTTTCAAGTGCTGGTCGATGGGTCGTGGCCCCAGGAAGCAACCACCGGGAAGACCGACTACCCCTTCACCGAATTTGGCCAAGAGGGCTCCCATAAAGTAATAGGAAGCCCGCAAGCTTTGGATCTTACCACTTGGCATGGGGATAGAGACCATTTCTCTTGGGTCAATGGTCAAAGTGTTTCCGTCAAAGTCGGTCTTGACATTCATTTCATTTAAAATCTCCAGTAGGGAATGAACATCCTGGATATCGGGTACCCCTTCTAGGGTTACCGGGCTGTCTGCTAAAATAGAGGCTGGAATGAGAGCCACCGTACTATTTTTGGCCCCTGACACTGTGACTTCTCCCTTGAGGGTCCGGCCACCGTTGATGATTAATTTTTTCATTATATTCATCCAATCTTATAGGATTCTTGGCAAAAATTGCCCTTCTTATTTACAATGACTCCCTTAAAGTATATTAAACAAGGCCATAAAATACAACAATAATTCAGCTCGAAACCAAGCGATCGAAAAAAGTCAGGCTAGTAAAGTCTAGACTACAAAAAAAAACGAGACCCCACCTTGAAGTGGGCCCCGTGCTTGGTCTATCTTTTAAGAAAATGGTCTAGCCTAAGCTTTTTGGCTTGAGCCAAAGATGTCCATTTTTTCTTTCGTTACCCGGGTAATGTCTTCTTTGCCAGGTCCGATAATCTTACGTGGGTCGTAAACTTTTTCGTCTTGGGCAATAACTTGACGAGTCCGTTTAGTCCATGCTTGTTGGAGTTCAGTGTTGACATTGATTTTACTGTGACCGTATTCGATCGCTTGTTTGATTTGGTAGTCTGGAATACCGGAGCCACCATGGAGGACAAGAGGGGCCTTGGTTAATTCAGAAATTTCTTTCATTTCGTCAAAGCCAAGTTTTGGCTCCCCATCATAGTCACCGTGAACCGAACCCAAGGCAGCGGCTAGGGCATCGATGTTTGCTTCTTCGACAATTCGCTTACATTCTTCTGGATCAGCATAAATGACACCGCCAGTGACTCCGTCTTCAGTTCCACCGACTGCGCCAACTTCCGCTTCCACAGATACCCCCTTAGCGTGGGCATATTCCACAACTTTTTTAGTGTTTTCGATGTTCTCGTCAATTGGGAACTTAGAATTATCAATCATGACTGAGGTAAAGCCAGCATCGATCGCTTTTTGGCAGGCTTCAAGGGTTGAACCGTGGTCAAGGTGGACAGCAATCGGAACTGTAATTTCCATTTCTTCAAGCAAGGCATTTACTATGCCCATGACCACTTTAAAGCCACCCATGTATTTGGCAGCTCCTTCCGACACCCCTAAGATGGCAGGGGACTGGGCTTCCTGGGCAGCTTGCAAAATAGCCTGGGTCCACTCTAGATTGTTGATATTAAACTGGCCGACCGCATAGCCTCCCTGCAAAGCTTTGTTTAACATGTCTGTCATATTGACTAAAGGACTCATTTCAAGTTTGCCTCCTATTATAAATTTTTACTTACCAAGGTCATTGTATCAAATTTACAAGGAGCAAACTAGCTATTTATTAGCCCGAGCTTGTAGTGAGGCTTCAATAAACTTGGTAAAGAGGGCTTGAGGCCGGTTGGGACGGGAAACAAATTCGGGGTGGAATTGGGTGGCCACGAAGAAGGGGTGGTCAGTTATTTCAATGATTTCAACCAATTTATTGTCTGGTGAAACCCCCGAAATAGTCAAACCATGGTCAGTCAAGACTTGACGGTAGGCATTGTTAAATTCATAGCGGTGGCGGTGACGCTCTTGCACCACATCGTCTTGGTAAGCTGCTTTAGCTACACTATCTTCAGTTAATTTACAAGGGTAGAGACCCAGACGCAAGGTCCCCCCCATATCCTCAACATCGTGCTGGTCAGCCATCAAGTCAATAACCTTGTGGTCAGCATCCGGGTCCACTTCAGCAGAGTTGGCCCCAGCAAGTCCGGCAACATTCCTAGCATATTCAATAGTGGCCAATTGCATACCCAGGCAAATGCCCAAGAAAGGAATCTTGTTTTCCCGGATGTATTTGATGGCTGTTAACTTACCTTCTAACCCGCGTGACCCGAAGCCACCCGGGACCACCACGCCGTCACATTGGTCAATGGCCTGGATAATTTGGTCAGCTGTTTGGGTTTCGGAGTTAACCCAATCAATTTCCACATCGGAGTCAAAGGCAAAGCCAGCATGTTTCAAGGCTTCATTCACTGACAGGTAGGCATCCGGCAATTCAGCATACTTACCAACCAAGGCAATCTTAACTTTGCGAGACAGGTTTTGGACTTTTTCCTCAAGTTCAATCCAGTTAGACATGTCAGCTTCTGGGGCATCAATTTTCAGGTGTCGGACTACAATTTCATCCAAGCCCTGTTCTTTCAAGCGCAATGGGATGGAGTACAAGGTATCCACATCGATGGATTCAATGACAGCTTGAGGTTCCACGTCAGTGAACAAGGCCAACTTGTCCTTGATGGATTGGTCAATTTCTTGGTCAGACCGGACAATCAAGACATTGGGCTGGATCCCTAGACTGCGTAGTTCCTTGACACTGTGCTGGGTTGGTTTGGTCTTCATTTCCCTTGCTGCCTTGAGGTAGGGAATGAGGGTGGTGTGAATGTACATCACATTATCTGGGCCAACTTCTGACTTCATTTGGCGTAAGGCTTCTAAGAAAGGCAGAGATTCAATATCACCCACTGTTCCGCCGACTTCAGTGATCACAATATCAGAATCAGCTGTCCGGCCTGCCCGCATGATTTTATCCTTGATAGCATTGGTAATATGAGGAATGACTTGGACGGTGGCTCCTAGGTAGTCTCCTCGTCTTTCCTTGGCCAATACTTCAGAATAGACCTTACCAGTGGTCACATTGGAATAGCGGTTTAAGTTAATGTCAATAAAGCGTTCATAGTGGCCTAGGTCTAGGTCCGTTTCGGCCCCATCATCAGTTACGAAAACTTCTCCATGCTGGTAAGGGCTCATGGTGCCTGGGTCGACATTTATGTAAGGGTCAAATTTTTGAATGGTTATTTTCAAGCCCCGGTTCTTGAGCAAGCGGCCCAATGAAGCAGCCGCAATCCCTTTGCCGATTGACGAAACAACACCACCGGTTACAAAAATATATTTTGTCACAATTATGCCTCCTTAAGAATTAAAAACAAGAAAGCCCCCTACCATCATAGTAGGGAGCTTGGTTATAGTCGAAGTTAGTCTCTTTTTAAAGAGAGCCCAAGCATTAGTTTAAAGATGAAATCGGCATCCGTCAAGTCTTTTATTTGGTCATTACTCATCGTCATCTGTTAAGACGTCTTCGTCGTCAACAATGGACTGGTTATCTTGACTAGCCTTTCGATCATCTTCGAGATCTTCGATATCGCTAGAGTATTCATCCAGGTCGTCTTCATCCCCATCGTCGGTGATTTCATCTGGGGCAACATTTTCTTCATCTTCGTTGACAGCCTGGTCATCTAATTCTTCTTCTGCGTCGTCCATAACTTCTTTTTCGACATGTTCTAAGTCATCAAAGCCATCTTCCGCCTGCTTGGGTGTGACCTTCTCCAGGTCGTTGTCATGGGTCAACTCTTCATCGATAGAGTCAACTGGATACCATTCACGCAAGCCCCAATGGTTGTCGCCTAAAGAGATGAAGCGACCGTCAATGTTTAAGTCGGTGTAAAATTGGCCCATACCGCTTTCGATCTCGTCATCTGACAAGTCTAGATATTCAGACACTTCACTCAAGAGGTCGTTGAAGTGCATCAAGTCATGGACCTGGTCCAAAATAGCCTTGGCCACATCAATCATGGCTAGTTCTTCTTTTTTCTTTCCATCAAACTCTTTTAATTCCACATCTGACTTCCTTTCACGATTCAAGTCTTGTCTAAGCAAAAGCTAACCGGCTAAGTGGTAAAGTTGAACTGGATTTGGTAGTCGCCTAATTCTTGTCCATTCATTTCAAGTCTGTATGAAATATCGACTTGACCAGAAAAAGGTTTTTCATGGTAGGCAATGTCCAAAGACCGGGTCTCTACCTTAATTTCAGCAGGACCGGCTGGGGTGTTTAACTTGGTGTAGGTGGCTTGGTCACTGTCAAAGACAAGGTTGGTCTTGTGCTGGTCACCAAAACGGGTCAAGTGAACCCGGTTGTCGCTTGTGATTTTAACCATGACGGGCACCTTGCCATCATCATAGCTTTCTTCAAAGCGGATGTAATAGTGACCGTTCATTTCCACAAAACGTCCCATCTCTTCAAAAATATGTTGGTTAATGTCGCCAGCTTGACTGGTCTCTGTTTTCATCACAATCTCTGCTGGCACACCATTTTTTTCTTTCTCGTCCATACCATCACCTCTTTACTCTTGAGACTACCGAGTTATTTTACCACAAGTTAGGGTAAAAACCTAGTCAAAGACTGGTCCTTTAAGCTAAGAAGAGAGCCTAGCGCCATATTAATGAAGACTTATTTTTGGTATAATGGCAAGGAGATTATATAGAAAAGGAATTTGATATGAATACAAGCTACCCTTGGATAAAACAAAGCTATTCCATCTACCATGCCCAGCAATTTCCTGGTGAAACCAATCCCTTGACCTACTTTTCCTTGACTGACGCCCTGATCCACCATGCGGCCAATACGGAAGAGCCCATGCTCTACTTCTGGCCGACAGAAAAATTGGTCTTTTTAGGCATGATCGACACCAAAATGCCCTATATTGAAGATGCACTTGAAGTTTTAAAAGACCACAACTACCGCTATGTCTCCCGTAATTCTGGTGGCCTAGCCGTGGTCAGTGACCCCGGCATCTTAAATTTTTCCATGATTTTCCCTGAAGAAGGCAAGCAAAGGCTCAAAATCAATGACGCCTATGAACGGATGCATGCCTTGGTGTCTGAAACTTTCAGGGACTACAATATTGACATCCAAGCAAAAGAAATTCCAAACTCTTACTGCCCTGGCGATTACGACCTGTCCATTAATGGCAGAAAGATTGCCGGCATTTCCCAAAGACGGGTCAAGGGCGGGTCGGCTATTATGATTTACATCGGTATCAATGGTAATCAAGATGAGCGGTCCTACCTGATCAAGGACTTCTATGCCCAAGGGATTAAGGGCCAAGAAGTCAAGTGGGATTATCCCAATATCGACCCCAAAGTCATGACCACCGTCTCTCAAGAATTAGGCTTTGAGATCAGTGTCGACCAGGTAATTGACCTCATCATCCAGGTCTTTGAAAGACACGGCCAGGTCAAGCAGGGCCCTTACACCGAGGACATCATCGTCAACTACCAGGATGAATACCAAAAGATGATCCGTCGCAACCAAAAACTACTAGGCCCCTTATTTAAGGAAGGAGTGGACGAGGGATGAATACTGAAACATTTGAAGAAAGCAACCGGCTAGCTTATGAGAAAGTCTTTCGGGACCCGGTCCACGACCATGTCCATGTCAACCACCAGCTGATCTTGGACCTCATCAACGCCAAGGAGTTCCAGCGCCTACGCCGAATTAAACAGTTAGGCACCTCCCAGTATACCTTCCATGGGGCGGAACACTCCCGCTTTTCCCATTCTTTAGGCGTTTACGAATTGGCCCGGAAGATCATCAACAACTTCAACCGTCGCTACAACGGCGACTGGGACGATAGCTTTCGCCTGGTCACCCTGTGTGCGGCCCTCTTGCACGATATTGGCCACGGCCCTTTCTCCCATACCTTTGAAAAAATCTTCCAAACTAACCACGAAAAATTGACGACTGATATTATCCTCCAGGAAGGAACGGAAGTCAACCAGATCTTAAGAAGCGTCTCCCAGGACTTTCCCAATCAGGTGGCCAGTGTGATCACCCAAGACCACCCCAACCCCCAAGTGGTCCAATTAATTTCGAGCCAGATTGATGCTGACCGGATGGACTACCTCCTCCGCGACGCCTACTATACCGGGGCAACTTATGGGTCTTTTGACCTGTCCCGGATCATGCGGGTTATGCGGCCTTATAGCCAGGGGATTGCCTTTGACATTTCCGGCATGCATGCTGTGGAAGATTATATCCTCTGCCGCTATCAAATGTATATGCAGGTCTACTTCCACCCCGTCTCCCGGGGGATGGAGGTTACCCTAGACCGACTGCTTAAACGAGCCAAAGACCTCTATATTGAAGGTGAATTAGAAAGTCCTACCCCCCACCTGGCTCCATTTTTTGAAGGAAACTTTAACCTGAACGACTACTTGAAACTGGATGACGGAGTCCTCTTGACCGCCATTTCCATGTGGACTGAAGACCGGGACCCTTATCTCAAGGAACTGGCCCAGATGTTTCTCAACCGCCATCCCTTGAAATCCATTGAATACAATCCCGAAACCGACATGGCCACGGTCGACCACCTGAGAGACATAGTCAGCCAGGCCAGCTACGACCGGGACCTCTTTACCGCTTTAAACCGGTCCTTGGACATTTCCTATGACTACAAATTGAAGAAGAAAGCCCCTATTCTTCTCTACCTATCGGACAATGACCTGTCAGAGTTAGGCGAACAATCGAAAATTGCTCATATTTTAAGTGACAATATCCACGGAGACTACCGGCTCTATGTCCCCCGAGAATTTGTCAAACCATCTGACTTTGAAACTATGGGCATCTTTTCTGACTTGTACCGGGAATTTAGCCGGTATGTGTCTAAGGGTAAAATCGTTCGCCAATACAAGGGAAAAAGCTAGGCAAGAGATCAGCAGCCTGGCCACTAGTAACGGAAAGAATAAAAGACCTAGGGCCAAGTCTAGGGATTAAAAAGTTCCAACACTCACCCGCTACAGCAATACAAATAAGTATGCACCAACCTACACCTATGAGTCGATAAACAATAGAATTAGGAGGAAAGTATGATAAAACTAATTGCCATCGACATTGACGGAACCCTTTATAATTCCCAAAAAGAGGTCAGCCCTGCCAACCTAGAAGCTGTCCAAAAGGCCTTACAGGCTGGCATCAAAATCGTCCTATGCACGGGCCGGCCCACCCCAGCTGCCATTCAAGCAACCAAGACTTTAGGCTTGTATGGCCATGACAACTACTTGATCACCTACCATGGGGCTGTAACCAGCCAACTGAAAGACCTCAGCCGGACCCGGTCCCTGCCTCTCTATGAGGACCAAATCAAGCAATTGTTTGACCTGGCCCAGGACCAAAATATTTACGCCTTTTCCCAAAAAGACACCGCTATCCAAGCCCTAGAGGAAGCTGCTCCAGACCTGGCCAAGTACGAAGCCCAATTGGTCGGTCTGCCCATTGAGGTTACCCCAAGACAAGACTTGACCCAGGCAGATAAGTTTATGATGGTAGCACCGACTGACAAGCTAGACCAGGTGGCCCAAAACTTGACGCCAGACCTCTATAACCACTACACCATTTTGCGGAGCGAACCCCGCTTTATTGAATTTATCCACAAAGATTCTGACAAGGGGAGAGCCACAGCCCAACTAGCTGACCAATTGGGCATCCCCATGTCTGAGGTCATGGGGATTGGCGACGGTGGCAACGACCTCCAATTAATTGACCAGGCAGGACTTGGAGTGGCCATGGGGAATGCGGTCCAAGACCTCAAAGACAAGGCTGATTACGTCACTGCAAGCAATGACCAGGATGGCTTGGCCCAGGCTCTTGAAAAATTTGTTTTTTAGCTAGTAGCCATTGATTTTTAAGCCCCAACGGTTACAATTTATATAGATTAAAAATAAGGAGTTTTTAAATGGAAGAGCGATTGGAGACCAAGTCAGATTTCATCAAAAAAGTAGCCGCCTCGACCCGAAAGAAGGAAGAACTCTTCGACCAAAGTAAGGCCCACTATTTTGTCCGAGCCATGTATGCGGGAGCTATGCTGGTTTTTGCTACAGCTGGTGGCGCATATGCAGCAGATGCCTTGAACAAAATCAACCCTAACCTAGGCAAGTTTGGCTTTGCTTTTATCTTTGCTTTTGGTCTGGTTTGGATTTTATACTTACACCATGAATTGGTGACCTCGAATATGATGTACTTAACAGCTTCTTGCTATCACAAGATTATTACGCCTCCCAAAGCACTCTCTATCCTTCTTTTTTGTACCCTGGGAAATATAGCTGGTGCAGTTCTGGCAGGTCTTTTGATTGGCAATACCAGTCCTTTCCAAGCCTTGACAGCCGATTCCTTTATCTTGACGGTCTTGGATGGCAAGCTAACCAAGGAAGTTGGCCTCATCTTTTTAGAAGCCATTGCCGCTAATATCTTTGTTAACATTGCCATCCTGGGCTTTATCTTAACCAAGTCAGAAATGGCCAAAATTTTTATGGTCTTGACCGCTATTTTCCTCTTCGTTTACTTGTCTTACGAACACGTGGTCGCCAACTTTGCTATTACCGGCATTGCCTGGTTTACCAATGTTGGCGTCTCCTACTCCCTAGGCCATATCCTCTTCACCTGGCTGGTGGCCTGGCTGGGTAACTATGTAGGCGGTGGCCTGATCATGGGTCTAGTTTATGGCTGGTACAACGACGACCAGTTAAGCTACCGTGACTAATTGAAGCTTACAAAAACCCCATCCAAAAACTGGACGGGGTTTTTGTAGGGTCTAAATCTTAGGAATAACTAACCAAGAAGGCCATGCTTAAACCTGGAACTTGCTTCGAAAATTACGGCTCTTTCGCCAAGTATGGGCAATCTTGGGGGAATTCCTATTATCGCTGAATATAGAAAAGACCATGGCCAAGTCTAGCCATGGTCTTAACTCTTTACAGTTCACTAATCAATAATTTTTGAACAGGGAGGTCGTATTGGTCAGTGGGCAGGTTGTCGGTTAACTGGCCTTGCCAGACCAGGGAGATGGTCGGGTTGTCGAATTTTGCCAGGTAGCGGTCGTAAAACCCCCCACCAAAGCCAATCCGGTAACCCTCTGGCGTAAAGACCCGGCCTGGGACCACCAATAAGTCGATTTCTTCAGGTGCTAGGGACTGGGTTTGGTCAGGGTCTGGTTCGGAGATGCCGGCAAAACCTGCTTCAACTTGGTCAAAGGAATCGATTTGGCGGAAGTCCATTTGGCTGCCTTTTTTAATCGCCTTAGGCACCGCCACTTTCTTTCCTTCCTTCCAAGCTTGCTCAATAATGGGGCGGGTCTCCCATTCTAGGCCATCCGACATGGTCAAGCCGATGACTGAAGCTTGCTGCCATTGTTCTGTCTGGACCAGTTGGTTAAAAAGGTCCTGGGAGATAGCTTGGTGGTCTTCTTGAGATAAGTTTTTTATTTTTTCGGTGACTTCCTGTCTGATTTGGTCTTTGTCCATCAGTTCCACTCCTTTTCCAAATCCTTTACAAGCTAATGATAGCTCAACTTTCTTTAGACAACAAGCTAGACCCCCTTAAGCTATGGGCTAAGTCTCACCAGAAGTAATCTAGTGAAGGGGGCAAACACTGCAAAGTCATAGGTTAATCTCCAAACAAGTAAGGGGCTTTGGCCCTTTACTTTAATATGGTAAAATACAGGGGTATAAGGAGGGAAATAAATGAAAATTCTAGACCGTTTAGCCTTATTGATACTTATCTTAGCTGGCATCCATCTCTTGCTGATTGGCTTGTTGAGCTTTAATGTTTTTGAAGAATTCTTTGGAGAGTACAACCAAAATATAACCGATATTATCTACATCATTGTCGGTATTGCTGCCTTGTGGTGTATCAAATACTTCACTTATACTCCTAAAGGTGGGTCTCGGCTGAAGGGCCGGTGACGGCCTCGTCCAACCACCAAGGCGTCAAGTTTAACTTGGCGCTTTTTTGTGTCAAAAATCCAGCCTATCTTAATGAGAATGGTCGCGGTAATTCTTACTGAATACTTAATGGCCTTTAAAGACCATGTTCTAACTGGGTGCTACTATGGACTTGTAGGTGTTGAGATATAATTCCCCCTTACAAATTGTACTCAACATTCTTATATGACATAACTGAAAACACCGACTCTTCCCCGGGGTTGGTGTTTTTTGTTGTGGTAGATAACCAAATTGGTGTAGCAAAAGCAGTGAATAGCAGATGTCTTAGGTCTCCCTCCTTAATTTGCCGCCTCTATGTCCATCCTTTCAAAATTCACCTTTTCTTTACTTTTCCATCACACATTGTTCATAGACTTAGCCTATAATAAAACCATACCCACATAAGCAATACCCGTTTTATTACACCCCATGTAATAAGACAACTCCTTTTCCACCTATCTTACCCCAAGGATAGGTGGTTTTTTGTCTTTTACACGTCGTCTGATTTAGCTGAAGATAAAAAAACAATTTTGCTTTTTATCTTCCTTTTTTATATTAGGTAAAAATCCTTAACCATAGGCCTGGTTAAGGGTGAATTTAATAACGCTTACATTTTTTTGCTCCTGGCAAGACCAATCTTTCATACTTATTAGACAAGGTTAAGAGAGGATTTTATACTGTTTACGAAAAGATTTTTGCCTAGGAGGAATACTGTGATCCAATTTGAGTCCGTCTCCAAAAAATTTGAGCGTGCTAGTAAGGAGACCCTGGCCCTGTCGGATGTTAACTTGACCATCCAATCCCAGGAATGCTTTGGCGTGATCGGTGAAAGCGGGGCCGGCAAGTCTACCCTACTGCGGATGATCAATGCCTTGGAATACCCAACTTCCGGTCATGTCCTTGTTGACGGAGTAAAAGTTGGGGACCTAGCCGGCAAGCAACTCCAGCGTCACCGGAGTGAAATTGGCATGGTTTTCCAACAATTCAACTTACTCAACAACAAGACCATCCAAGAAAATATTACCTTGCCACTAGAATTACATAAGCACCAAGAAGTCTTGGAGGTTGACCATGTCTTAGACTTTGTCGGGCTCACTGACAAGCGGGATGCCTATCCTGCTGAATTGTCTGGAGGCCAAAAGCAGAGAGTGGGGATTGCCCGGGCCCTGATTACCAAGCCCAAGATCCTCTTGTGTGATGAACCGACCTCTGCCTTAGACCAGTTGACTACGGACGAAATTGTCCAGCTCCTGAAACAGGCCAACCAAGAATTTGAAATGACCATCCTAGTGGTGACCCACGAGCTGGAAGTGGTCAAGCAACTATGTGACCGGTCAGCCGTCATGGAAGAAGGAAAAGTGGTTTCCATCCTTGATGTGAAGAAAAGGGATAATCCCTACCAGGATATGGACTACAAGACACGGGCAAGTGAGGTGCTACAAGCATGATTACCCTACTAGCTACAACAGATGAGCCTTATTCGGAACGTCTGGTGGATTTTATGCCAGAAATTATCCAAAGTTTAATTGATACTGGCATTATGATGGTCTTTGCCATGGCCGCTGCTATCTTGCTCGGTCTCCCCTTAGGAACCCTCCTCTTTTTGACCTCCGATGGCAAACCACGGGAAAACAAGGTCATCAACAACATTGCCAATACCTTTGTCAATATTATCCGGGCCTTCCCCTTCCTCTTACTGGTGGTCGCCATGCTTCCCTTAATCCGCCGCTTTTACGGCCGGGCAACGGGAGACCCTGTGGCAGCCTCCTTCCCCATGATGCTCATTTCCCTGGCCCTCTATGCCCGGTTTGTGGAACAGTCTTTGCTCGACGTGCCGACCGGGGTCATTGAACTAGCAGAAGCCATGGGAGCTTCAACCTCCCAACTGGTCTTCAAATTCCTCTATGTTGAAGCTCGGTCCTCCTTGATTATCGGCTTCACGACCGCCCTGGTTAGTTTTGTTTCTTACTCCACCATCATGGGGGTGGTCGGTGGCGGAGGGATTGGGGACTTTGCCATCCGCTACGGTTACCAAAGGTTTGAAACGGACATTATGTATACCGCCATCGTCATTATTATTGTCCTGGTGGAAATCGCCCAATGGTTGGGCCTCAAACTCGCTAGAAAATTTGATAAAAAATAATACAAAAAGGAGTATTACGATGGAACTTAGACAAGGATTACTGAAGAAATTGGGCATGGTTACTGCTGCTAGCCTGGTCCTCGTTGCTTGCAACGATAACGGTGGCCAAGAAGCAGACCCTACCCAGGAAAGTGAAGAAAACACTGGCCAAACTGACGATCAAGCAGAAGACCAAAATGACAGTCAAGATGATACAGATAACCAGGGTGAAGCTGACAACCAAGAAGATGACCAAGCTGAAGACACGGCTAGCGACATCCCAGAAGACTTTAACTTCTCCATCGCTAGCCACACTACCCCCATGGTCGATGTCGTCGAACTCGCCATTGAAGAGCTAGAAGACCAGGGCTTCCAAGGGGAATTGGTCCCAGTCAATGACAACATCCAATACAATGAAGCTGTCTTAAACGATGAGGCCTTTGCTAGCTTTGCCCAACACGAACCTTTTATGGAAATTTTTAACGAAGAAAGAGATGGAGACTTGGTGGCGATCCAAAAAATCTACAATGCCATCGTTGGCTTCTACTCTCCCAACTACGACTCCATCGATGACTTGGAAGAAGGGGCTGAAGTAGTTATTGCCGGTGACATGGCTAACACTGCCCGGTCACTCTTCATCCTTGAACAGCACGACCTGATCACCCTGGATGATGAGGAAGAATTATTCCCAAGCCTGGATAACATTGAAGATAACCCCTATGACCTCCAGTTCGTTGAACTCGAAGTGTCCAATACTGCTCAAGGTTACCTAGACGGCTATGACTTAGTTTTTGCCTACCCCACCTTTATTGAACAGGCTGCTGGTTTAACCCCAGATGATGCTTTAATTCTGGAAGAAGACCCAGACAACCTCTTTGCCATCTCAGTCGTTGTCAGAGAAGAAAATGCCGACACACCGGAAGCTGAAAAGCTCAAAGAAGCCTTTACCTCTGATCGTGTGACTGAATTTTTAGATGACCTAGCAGAAGATGGCCACCTTGAACGGGCCTTCTAAAACTTAACTTTGTTAACTACCCCTTCCCAAGGCCTGGTTGACCAGGCTTTGGGATTTTGTGTTTTTAGCCCAAGTTGCCCCCAGTGACTTGCTTAAGTTACTAAGGGGAAGAAAGCCTTGTTACAAATTTCATTTTATTTGCTACAATAGAGGAAAGATATCGTTAAGAGAGAGGGATTGTATTGACAAGTAATGTTGCTGTGATTGGTGGAGGCATTGTCGGAGCAAGTGCTGCCTTCTACCTCAGCAAAGACCCAGGGATTGACCTCACACTTTTTGACCATAGACAGGGCCAGGGAACCAGGGCTGCAGCTGGTATTATCAGTCCCTGGCTTTCCCGCCGGCGGAACAAGAAATGGTACCGAATGGTCAAGGATGCTGCCGCCTTTTACCCCGACTTTATGCAAGAAGTGAGCCAAGGCAAGCGAATTCCCCAGTCGGTCTACAAGCAGGTCGGTACCCTCTTGTTCAAGTCTAAACCAGAATACCTGGAGGAAATGCTAGAAATTGGCCTCAAGCGAAGGGAAAAGGCTCCAGAAATCGGTGAACTCAAGATCTTAAGTCCTCAAGACATTCGTGACTTAGTGCCCATCTATGACAAAAAAGCCGGGGCTCTCTGGGCTTCAGGTGGGGCCAAGGTGGACGGCAGTCACTTGGTTGACCTCCTTTTGGATAAAATAAAAGACCAGGGAGGCCAAATCATCCAGGAAAAAGTCCAGATAAAAAGCCAAACTGCTCCTTACCAACTGCTGAGCCCAAACTTTTCTGGCCATTTTGACAAGTTGGTCTTGGCTAATGCTGCATGGTTGAAGGAAAGCCTGGAACCCCTGGGCTACCAAGTTGATGTCCGGGCCCAAAAAGGCCAACTTGCTGAACTCCAACTTGACCAGGCTACTTCGACCTGGCCCGTTGTCATGCCAGAAGGAGAAAGTGACATCATCCCCTTTGACAATGGCCAAGTCATCGTAGGAGCCAGCCATGAAGATGACATGGGCTTTAACTTGGATTTAGACAGGAGCCTAGTGCTCCGGATGGTCGATGCGGCTCAGGGAGTTTTTTCGAACCGCTTGTCCCGGGACCGGGTTGTCAACTACCGGGTCGGGACCCGGGCCTACACATCTGACTACGCCCCCTTCTTCGGTCCGGTTCCTGGCTTGGACGGGGTGGTGGCCGCTTCTGGTCTAGGGTCAACTGGTCTCACCGCAGGGCCTCTGGTCGGCAAAATCCTTTACCAATTAACAAGCAACCAAGAACCTAGCCTCCCCATTGAAGACTATCCCCCTAGTCGCTATATCCATGTCTTAGACTAAGAAGTCTGGTTTGAGTTAGGCTAAGCAATCACGTATAATCAAAGAGACTGAAGTGGAGGTTATGACATGCTAACGGACCAACAAGGAAAATACATCGGCTACTTAGCTATTGCCCTGTCCATCATCGGCTTCTTTATTTGGGGGATTCCGCTGGGGATTATTGCCATGATCTTAAGTGCCATCGGGGTATGGCAGTCCGACATTAAAGGGCTTAACTGGAACTCCCTAGCCCTAGGGTCAATTTGCGTTATTATTGCCCTTATATAGAAATCGAGTAGGAGACTAGCCATTAATTGGCTAGTCGACCTCTCACACCACCGTGCGTACGGTTCCGTACACGGCGGTTCAATATCTTGCGTAAGCAGACTCAGCGATAGTGCTTAGTGGAACTAAGCCCCACTTGCTGAGTCTTTCTGTTGTTATTGCACGATGAAATTCATGTGTGCATGACAGTCGCCAGTACTTTTTGCGTGAATACGCAATCCGTTTGGCTGAATCTAAGTCCAGTCCATATTGTTCCAACTTTGGTATAATAGTTCGTGGACGTTTCCACCGTTTAAGAATCAGCTGTCTGATACGGTGATTTAACCATTGCTCAACTTCTTTGATAAAGCTTTTAATGAAGCCTAAACCAAAGTAATTAATCCAACCGCGGGTGACTCGATTAATTTCAGTCATTATCTTTTTAAAAGTACCTGGCCGTTTACGACTGGTCAGCTTTCTCAATCTGCGTTTGAATTTCTGCTTGGCTTCTTTGGTGGGGATAAAACGATAATCCCCATTCACTTGCTTCATCAGACAGCTCAAAAACTTTAAACGGGTAGGAGACCCAACCTGGCTTTTGTCTTGATTGACGATTAACTTTAAGTCTTTTTCAATAAAGCGTGTGATGCTGTTCATTACCCGTTCACCGGCTCGTTTTGATTTAACGTAGATGACAAAGTCATCTGCGTATCGGACAAATCGATGACCACGGTTAACCAACTCTTTATCCAGTTCATGTAAGTACACATTACTCAAAAGCGGTGATAGAACACCACCTTGTGGTGCCCCTGTTTCACTTGCGATAAATTCGCTAGTCAAATCAATTACACCCGCTCTCAAAAACTTACGGATAATTTTCAGTATCATTTTATCTTGGATGTACTGTTCAAGATAATAGATAAGTTTGTCGTGATTGAGCGTGTCAAAGCATTGTTTGAGGTCACAATCAACTACAACACGATAGCCTTCTTTATAATACTGTGCACATTGTTTGAGAGCACTGTGCGTGCTTTTCCCTGGTCGGAATCCGTGACTGTTGTCATAGAAGTGCGGGTCTATAATCGGTTCAATTACTTGCCGTATGGCTTGTTGAACAACTCTATCCCGCACACAAGGTATACCTAACTTTCGTTTTTCTCCATTCGGCTTTGGTATTTCTACTCGTTTAACTGGTTGAGGCTTATACGTTCCATCAAGTAATTTCTTCCGTAAGGGTTGATAATACGCTTGAATGTGCTCCTCTATCTCAAAAACGGTCATACCGTCAATACCTGCAGCGCCTTTGTTCCGTTTAACGGCTTTGGCTGCTGTTTCCAAGTTTCTTCTGTCAACAACTTGCTCCATTAAGTTTGGAGACTTACGATACATTTCTGTCATTTCACCTAAAGTTTACTAGACGCATCGGCTTACCCTTTCGGTTCCACCTATTCTCTCCACCGATTGCCAATCTCTTCGATTGTTTTCTGTCCTATTCGTAAACTTTAACCTCCGTTCTATACTTTGTATGAATATTGTTCAGTCCTTCGCTACAACGTAGCTACTATGACCTCGGCTGACTTCTCACTATTCGTTGTTACTACTAAACGCTAGTGAGACCTCCCCGAGTAAGGTGTGACAACCTTCCACTCATGTCACTGCTTCATTTACTGAAAGGGACTTGTGCAGTATTGGACTTTACTTTGTTATGCAAGCTCATCCATCTCAAATCAGCCTTGATATGAAGTTTCTGTTCGTCAGTGCGAGTGTTTGCCTCCAGCTTCCTTCAGATTCCACCTCACGATGGACACCCTTGCCTTCAGCTAACAGTTCCTACTGCCAGGCCTGCAGTGGACTTTCACCACCAAGTTGTCACCCATGCCGGGCGCACATAGAAGTAAGCCAGTTAGGAAAAGCTAACTGGCTTGCTTTTTACATAAAGTTTCTTGTTATTTAAATGATCACTTCTACTCCGCAATGGTCACTAACTACCGACTCGTTTTGTCCATCAAAAACAAGACGATGAGTTTTGGGAATGGTTGACCGGTCAGTTAAAACTAGGTCTATCCGCTTAGCCTCTTCTTTCCCTTCCCAACCATCAATTGCCCCTTGTACAGTCGCCTGCCCGAGAACCTGGTCAGCAGAATAGTAACTATCCAGTAAATCCGGTCTTTGGTCAAAGATATAGTCATAGCCTTCATTGGAGACATCCGCACTATTATTAAAGTCACCTACTACTAGCAACTTACCGTCTTTCACTAGGTGATTAGATAGTCGGTCCCATTCTTCTTTAAAATAAGGAACTCCTTCTCGCTCCCACCATGATAAATGGACATTAAAAAAGTGATAGTCTTCTCCTCCGACCGTAACCAAGGCCTTGAGACCGACCCGTCTAGTAAATTGACGATAGTCGTCATCTTCCGAAAGCAAATAGCTACTTGCTTTAAATTTATTTTTAGCAAGGATAGCCAAACCCTCATCATACTTGCCATAGCCAATATGGCTTGGAACCCAGGAATAAAAATAGTGATGACCCCGGTCTATTAGCCGGCTTACTAAAATATGAGCAAAGTTACTAGTCTTGAGTGGAATTTTAGGACTAGCCATGTCAGCTTCAATATAGCTTTCGTCTTCAACCGATGGGTCATCTAAAGCTTGATTAACTTCTTGGAGGGCAAGTAAATCATAACCTTCCTCCACAATTTTATTTACTAAGACTTCTATCTTGTCTGCTTGTTGATCTTCTAACCAAGAATGAGTATTTAAAGTTAAGATTTTCAAGCTGCCACCCTCCAGTTACAATAATTCATCAAAGAATTCCCTAACCTTCGGCACTTCCATCCCTACAACTATTTGAATACCCGAACCATTTCTAACGACACCGTGAGCTCCAGCTGCTTTGAAGAATTGATCATCTTCAACTATACTTTCGTCCTTGACAATTAAACGAAGACGGGAGACACAGTTGGTCACTTCCTTAATATTTTCTTTGCCGCCTAAGCCTCTTAAAAATTGGATGGCTTTTTCCTGGTTAGGATTGGCTCTTTGTTTTTCCTTATAATCAGATTTGCTATACATTCTGACCGCTTCACCGTCTAATTCACGTCCAGGGGTTTTGATATCGAACCGCAAGATGGCAAAACGAAAGACCGCAAAGTAGATGAAGATAAAGACGAGTCCGGCCCCATAGTAGATTAAAAGGGAGTCCAGGTGGTTATTAATTAAAGGCAAAGCAAAGCCACTGATGTGACCAATTAAGCCCCCACCAATATTCCCAGCTACACCCAAGCTATAAATGGTCATGGCAAAGGTCGCTGTAAGCAAGGCATGGACCAAAAACAATTGAGGAGCCAAGAACAAGAAAGTAAATTCAAAGGGTTCGGTAATCCCTGTTAAGATAGCTGTTAGAGCTGTTGGGATAATTAAAGCAAGTGTTTGCTTCCGTCTTTCTGGTTTAGCTGTAGCTATAAAAGCCGCCCCAATGCCAATTGGGTAGAAGAGTTTGGAGGCATTTTGGAAAAAGAATCCCCCAGCAGGGAAGATTTGCCTTAATGGTCCTTCAAAGGAGGCAATTTCGGGAAGCATTTCAAACCAACGTGCCACTAAACCTCCCTCCACAACTGCCGGCCCAAATTCAAAAGGTTGGTAAATAAAGTGGTGGAGACCAGTTGGAATTAAAATTTTCTCCAAAAATACATAGATTCCGACTCCAAGGGTGCCACTTGTAGCCATGACCCCTTGCAGTTGGAAAATGAGTTCTTGAATCGGAGGCCAGATGACTGCTGTCAAGTAGGCAAGGGGAAGGGCCAAAAAGAAACCGAGTATGACAACAAAGGAGGAGCCAGAAAAGATTCCCAGCCATTCTGGTAAGGGAGTATCAAAGAAATGGTTATGTAACCAAATAGCTACAGCTGAAATTAAAATAGCTCCAATAATGTTTGTGTCTAGTGTAACCACACCTGCGATTTGTTTGACACCAATACCCTCCGCATCCGTTAGGTCGACACCAAAATTCCAGGTTGTCATCATAGCGTTGATAAAGGTATTCCAAGTCATGTATATGACAAAGGCTTCTAATGCTGCCCGGGCTTGTGCTTTTTTAGCTAGTCCTATTGGCAAGCCGAGGACAAATAAGATCTCCATGTGGTTGAAAACAACCCAACCACCTTGTTCGATTACACTCCAAATATTATTCCAAAAAGTTCCTTCGTTGGCAATTGACCCTACTATATCAGGGTTTTGGAAGGCAATAGACAAGGCTAGCATTAACCCGTTAAAGGCAAACAACAATACCGGGGTAATCATAGCGCCTCCAAAACGTTGAATTTTCTGCATCACTTGTCATGCTCCTTTCTAATGTTGGGAAATTCAATTAGCATTTTCATTTTGCAACCTAACCAACCGCGCCTCATAAGGTCTGAGTTGTTTGATTTGCTTACCTTCCTCAATTGGATAATTGGCTAAGACAGTAAAGTCTACCTGGTAGTCACTGAGATCGACTTGGCTTGGATTATCAAACATGTTAACAACAACGAGATAAGTTTCCCCGTCCCCCTGGCGAAGGTAGGCATAAACTTCCGGGTGGTCGGGTAAAATCAATTCATAGGACCCGTAGATAAGAGTCTGTGACTCCCGGCGGATCTGAATCATTTTTTTATAGTAGTGGTAAATCGAATCTGGGTCAGACAATGATCTAGATACATTAATACTTGGATAATTTTCATTAACCTTGAGCCAGGGTTGGCCTGATGTAAAGCCAGCATGCATAGTCTGGTCCCACTGCATAGGTGTCCGGACATTATCACGAGAATTCTGCCACATATATGCCATGGCTTCCTCTAGACTAGCCCCTTCATGGTCCATCATATACTTGGCCCGGTTAACTGATTGGATATCGTCATAGTCCTCAAGCCGGTCGAAGTGGGCATTGGTCATTCCAATTTCTTGACCTTGGTAAATATAAGGGGTTCCCTGCATGAAGAAGTACATGGTTGCCAGGGCCTTGGCAGATTTTTCGCGGAGGTCCCCTTCATCTCCCATAGCTGAAGTGGCCCGGACTAGGTCATGGTTTTCAATATACAAGGCATTCCAACCCATACCTTCCAGACCTTTTTGCCATTTGGTCATAACTCTTTTATAGTCCCTTAAGTCAAAGTCACCTCCTTGGCTACCCCATAAATCAAGGGCTTCGAATTGAAAGATCATATCAAAATGGCCATGGTCTTCTCCTACCCATTCTGCTGCATCTTCAACAGCTACTCCATTAGCTTCTCCTACTGTCATAATGTCATAGTGGTCGAAAGTAGCCTGACGGAATTCGGTAAGAAAGTCATTAATACCTGGCTGGTTCATGTGGCCAGCAAAAGACGGAACAACTTCCTTGTTATCGGGATTGGGCATGTCTGGTAGGCCTGGAGCCTTCTTGATATGGCTAATGGCATCCACGCGAAAACCATCAATTCCCTTGTCTAGCCACCAATTGGTCATTTCTTGCAGGTCTCTACGAACTTTTGGATTTTCCCAGTTTAAATCCGGTTGTTTTTTAGAAAAAACATGAAGGTAGTATTCTTGACTCTGGTCATCCCACTCCCAGGCTGGTCCACTAAAGATGGACTCCCAGTTATTTGGCCGACCGCCGTCCTCACTAGCCGGTCGCCAAATATAATAATCACGATAAGGATTGTCTTTTGAGGACCGGGATTCGATAAACCAAGGATGTTCATCAGAAGTATGGTTCATCACAATGTCCATCAGCAATTTCATACCTCGTTGGTGGACCTGGTCAATCAAGTCATCCAAGTCTGCCATGGTTCCAAACTCGGCTAAGATGGACTTGTAGTCACTAATATCATAACCATTATCATCCATTGGAGACTGGTAAACGGGGCATATCCAGATCACATCTATTCCTAGATCTTCTAAGTAATCTAATTTTTGAATAATTCCTTGAATATCGCCGATCCCATCCCCATTGGAGTCTTTGAAAGACCGGGGGTAGATTTGGTAAACAACGGCTTCCTTCCACCACTTTTGTGCCATATACTCTCCTCTTTTCTACTGTCTCATCTTTTTCACAATTTATCATATCATGAAATCGATTCCATTCAATCCTCTTCTTAGGTGTTACCGGTAACAAAATAAACAAGCCCTAGAAGTTAGCTTTTGAACAGCAACTTCTAGGGCTTGTTTACTTGGTCGTTCCTCCCAAGCGAAGTTTGGTTGGGAAAAGGAGCTTGTGCTGGCCAGGTTTGTCCTGCTTAATTTTCCCCATAAGTAAGTTGGCACAGGCCGCTCCCATTTCTTTAATATCCTGCTTCATCGTTGTCAACTTGGGATAAGTTATTTGGTCTAGAAAGACACCGTCATGACCTGTTACCCCATAATCACTAGGAATTATTTCCCCGCGAATTTGCAAAGCCCGAACGACTCCTAAGGCCAGACGGTCTGAAGCGCAGATGAAGGCAGTTCCTGGCTGGAAATAACTGGCCTGGTCCATTAAGTATTCAAAAATGGCATCCGAATCGTTGGTAAAGGTCAAAATCCTAGGCTGTTTTTTCAATTGAGTCATCACTGCCTGATAGCCTTCCCGTCGACTCCTTGAAAAGGGTTCATCAATAGCCATATCGATATAAACCAAATTTTGGTAGCCAACTTGCTGGCAGTAGTTTGTAACCTGGGCAATGCCCTCTTTATTATTGGAATCGACATAGTCATAGCCATGCTTATTTTCACCAAATAAGACCACTGGCTTGTCAAGTCGGTCGATTTCAGGGAAATCAGCTTCCCGCATGCCACAAATAATATAACCATCGCTATTTCCCAAGTTTTTACTATCACGGGTCAATATTTGTAAACCATATGAGTGTCGGTCTAACTCCATGGCAATACCAGTTAATAAAGCCATATAATAGGGTTCTACTGATTCCGTATCTTCTAAGATCATTAACTTAATCATTTGGTTTTGCTGGTTCACTAGGGCCCGGGCCAATCGGTTTGGTTGGTAGTTTAAGTCAGCCATAGCCTGGTACACCAAGCTTTTTAATTCGTCAGACACCTGGTCTGGGTGGTTCAATACTCGGGAAACAGTCATTTTAGAAACATTGGCCAGTTTGGCAACATCGGCTAGGGTAGCCACCACTATCACCTCGCATTTTTTACCTATCCAGCTGTCCCGTCCACAATCTCCTGGACCCGTTTTTTTAAAACTGGCACCACTTCTTTTTCGAACCAAGGATTCTTGGCTAGCCAGCCCATGTTTAAGGGGGAGGGGTGGACAAGGGGCAAGTAGTTTGGTAGGTAGTCTTGGTAGTTCTTGACCGTTTCTGTCAGGTTCCGCTTCCGGTCTTTCCTCAAATAAAATTCTTGGGCATGGCTACCCACTAACACAATGGTTTTAACTTGGGGCATCTGTTTCAAAATTTTGGGGTGCCATTTCTTGGCAAAGGCCTTGCGGGGAGGTTTGTCTCCAGTTTTGGCCTTACCAGGATAGTAAAAGTCCATGGGGAGGTGGACAATCTGGTCAGTCTGGTAAAATTGCTCGCGGCTAATTCCCATCCACTCACGAAGGCGGTCCCCACTGAGGTCATTCCAAAAGAGCCGGCTTGCCTCAGCCTTTTTACCCGGTGCTTGACCAACGATGACCATCTTGGCCTCTTTTGAAGCGCTGAAGAGGGGTTCAATTCCTTTATCAGTGTAGTCCTGGTTCATGGGATCAGCCATAATTTCTTGTTTTAACTCATCAAAAACGGACATGGTTAGCCTCCTTGCCCCCACATTATAACCTAAGTCTGGCTTTAATGGTACAAAGTCACCTAAACCAGATTCAAACTCCCCATTAGACATTTTCTAAGCCGGCCCCAGCTGCAGATTTATTCTCTGAAGTTAGAAACCAGCGAACCCCCATAAAAAAACACCTGTAAGGCTCAAACCTTACAGGTGAACTTGACTTTTTTTGAAGGAGAGTCAAGTCGTTTAGTCAATTAGCCCATGACTGGAAAGTCAAGCGCTAGATTCACTATAGGATTTACTTTTGCCTAGCTTTCTGACTAGGCCCTTTTTAGGGGAGAAGACCATAACAAGCATGGTGGTTACCCCTGTGACCACAGCAATCATGCCGGCAAAGGTGGTGTCAAATTGATAGGCTAAGTAGACACCGATGACACTGTTGAGGACGGAGAAGATCATGGCCAAGCCAATAATGTGCTTGAGGTCATCCGATAGCATGTAACCGGCCAAGGCTGGGCCAACCACGAAACCAACAACCAAGACTGACCCTACCGCTTCATAGGACCCAACTGCTGTTAGAGAAACCAAGGTCATCAAAGCATAATAATACTTGCTTGGTGAAATCCCGATAGACCGGGCAAAGCCTGGGTCGAAGGTAGTAATTTTTAGTTGTCGGTAAAAGATGGTCACAAATAAGATATTGATCACAAGAATGATAGACATCCGAACCAAGGCAACTGGTCCAAGGTCTACCCCATTAATAATCAAACGATTGAAGGGGGCAAAGCCTAATTCACCCATCAAAACAGCATCCACGTCTAAGTGGGTACCACTAGCATACAAGGTTAAGAGCATAATGGCTAAGCCGAAGAGGAAGGGGAAGACAACCCCGATCGCTCCATCGTAGTTGATTAACTTGGACTTGCTGACCAATTCAATCAACCAGACTGTTAAAAGACCAACCAAAGTGGCCCCTAGCATCAGAAAAGGCGAGTCTAAGTCATGAACGACAAAGTAGGCTAGGACAATCCCCAACAAGACCGTGTGGGTAATGGCATCTGATACCATAGCTGCTCCCCTGAGGACTAAGAAAGTTCCTAAGAGACTAGAAGCCATGGAAACAACAATGGCAATTAAAATCATAGGGAATAGATAACTCATCGATCAGCCACCTCCCGTTTTATTTTTCGTTGCTGTTTTCGTCGTCTGAGGGTTTGACTGATCAGACCATTTTTAGGGGCAATAAATAAACTGGCAAATAAGATCAAGCTGAGGACGACCACAATGGCTGGTCCTGTCGGTATCCGTCCAGCCGTGGAGGAAATATAGGTTCCGATAAAACTGGACACAGCCCCAAAAACTCCGGCTAGGATAACAAGGGGAAGCAAGCGATCAGTCCACTGGCGAGCAGCTATCGATGGCCCCACTAAGAGGGCTGACATTAAGATAACCCCAACAGACTCCAAACCGATCATAATGGCTGCGACAATTAACAGAGCCATGGTAAAGTTATACCATTTAATATTTGGATAAATGGACTGGGCATATTGTTGGTCAAAGGTGATCAGCTTAAAGGGATACCAGCACAGGGCTATCACGAGTAAAATAATGGCTGAAACAAGGATAATCATCCGGACATCACTACGTAACATGGCACTGGCCTGACCAAAAACAAAGCTGGAGAGACCGGCCTGGTTGGCATTTTCTTGGCCTTGGATGGCGGTCAGAAAGACCAAACCCAAGCCAAAGAAAGAGGATAAAATCAAGGCCATGGACCCATCCAGTTTGACAGGTAACTTATTGGTAAATAACTGGATCAGGAAAATAGCAATTAAACCAGTCACCAAAGCCCCTAGCAATAAGAGAGGGGTGATTTTAACTTGAATCAAGATAAAGGCTAGGCCAATACCTGGCAAGGCTGCGTGGCTCAAGGCATCCCCCATCAAACTTTCCCGTCTTAGGGTAGCAAATGACCCGACTACTCCAGTAGCTATGCCTAGGACTACTGTCCCTAAGGCAACGATTTGAAAGGTATAGTCACTAAGGACCTGGCTCATAAAGGACCAATCTAAAATTCCGCTCATTCATAACCCTTCTCTACTTCTTGGCCAGACCGAAATGTCCGGTCAACTGTTTCGTCATTAAAAATGTCGGCCACTGGTCCACTGGCAAAGATTTTTTTGTTCAAGAAAACGATCTGGTCAAAGTATGCTTCCACCGTATGGAGGTCGTGGTGGACCACTACCACGGTCTTGCCTTCCCGGGTCAATTGACCAAGGAGGTCCATGATAATTTTTTCGGTTTTTTTATCCACCCCTGCCAAGGGTTCATCTAGCAAGTATATTTCTGCCTCAGCAGCTAGGGCCCGGGCTAGAAAGATACGCTGTTTTTGACCACCAGACAATTGGTTGATCTGGCGGTCAGCATAGTCTAACATTTCTACTGCCCTTAGTTTATCCCGAGCGATGGTTCGGTCCTCTTTGGACAAACGGCTAAAAAGACCTAGCTTGCCATAGCGTCCCATTAAGACAACATCCATAACCGTGGCCGGAAATTGCCAGTCCACAGCTTGTTTTTGCGGGACGTAGGTAACTTGGTCCCGGGCCTGATTATAGCTGAGACCGTCAAAGAAGGTCACCTGACCGTTTAATGGGGTCAAGAAGCCTAAAATACTATCTAAGAGAGTTGACTTACCAGCTCCATTTGGCCCTACAATAGCTGTCATCTGACCTTTCTTAAAGGTCACATTATTATCCACTAAAACTGGAGTTTGGTCGTAGGCTACAGTTAATTGATCTACTTTTATAGCAACGTCGTTTTCTTCTGTCATTCTAACCACTCCTATTTGAGGGCATCAACAATAGTATCAATATTTGCTTTGTACATGTCAATATAGTTGCCAGCCCCATCTTCGTCACTACCAAGGGCATCTGAATAAAGTTCGCCCCCAATTTCTAAGTTCCCGCCTCTGGACTCAACAGCTTCAACCAAGGCAGAAACGTTACGGTCAGACACGGAACTTTCAATAAAGACGGCCTTGATATTGTTTTCGACAATAAAGTCAGCCAAGTCAGCGATATCGCCTGTCCCCGCTTCTGTTTTGGTGTTCAAGCCCTGGATCCCAACCACTTCAAAGTCGAAGTCTTCACCAAAGTAGTTAAAGGCATCGTGGGCTGTGATCAGGTAGCGGGATTCTTCCGGTACTTCTTCAATTCTACTATTAATGTAATCATCCAATTCATCTAACTCAGCCAGGTAATTTTCGGCATTAGCCTGGTAGTCCGCTTCATTGGCAGGGTCTAGGTTACTGAGGTAATCGGCTGTATGCTGGGCAATATCACGCCAGTTTTCCACACTAAACCAGATATGAGGGTCATGGGCCAAGTCATCTTCATCAGAGGCTAAGATTTGATCCTCTGACAAGGCATCTGCCAAGATCAAAGTATCTTTGCCCATCTCATCGAGAGATTCAAAAACCGAGTCAAACATCCCTTCTAGGTGCAAGCCGTTATAAGCTACGACTTCCGCGTTTTGCAAGGCCTCCACATCGGCAGATGAAGGTTGGTACTCGTGAGGGTCTACACCAGGTCCCATCAAGGCATCGACTTCAATGTGGTCACCACCAATTTGGGTCACGATATCTTTGGCGTGAGTGGTCGTCGCCACAAAGTTAATGGGGTCACCACCATTTTCGCTTGCTTGGTCATTGGCTTGGCTTCCTCCTTCTGCCTGATTGCCACAGGCGGTCAGGAGGAAGGCGACTAAGGTCATCAGTAATATTTTCATAGCATTCATCCCTTCTTTTGTTATAATTGATAATATATTTTATAATGCTATCGGTTGATTTTTAGTCTATCCTAAAACATACGCTAAGTCAATACTTGAATTTCAATTTCTTAAAAATCCATGTATAATAGATAACGCTAAGGAGGATGGTGATTCTTTGACCCCGAACAAAGAGAATTTTATCAAGGCAATCTACGAGTTGAACGGTGACCAGGAAATTGTGACCAACCGCCAGCTGGTTGAAATTTTAGAGGTTTCAGCTGCATCCATAACCGAAATGAACGCCCGCTTGGTAGCCGAAGATATTATCGAAAGCTACCCATATAAGGGGGTCCAACTCACAGACAAGGGCTTGGCCATCGCCAAACAATTGATCCGCAAGCACCGTTTGTGGGAGGTCTTCTTATATGAAAAGTTAGGCTACCAGTGGCATGAGCTCCACCAAGATGCGGACCTTTTGGAACATGTTTCTTCCGACTTATTGATCAACCGCTTGGACGACTACCTCAACCACCCAGAAATAGACCCTCATGGTGCCTTTATCCCTGACCAGGCGGGGCAGGTTGACCCAAGCGAATATGTCCGGTTAAACACCTGCCGGGTAGGCGATGAAATCACCATCAAACAAGTCGAAGATGACCGGTCCCTCTTAAGCTACCTAACCCAAAAGGAAGTCCAACTAGACAAGCAATACTTAGTCGCAGATATCCAGGCCTTTGACGGGGCCATCACCCTTAAAGATGACCAAGGAGTCAAAACCATCCTTAGTCCCAACGCAGTCAACCATATCTATATCAGTAAAAAAGACAAGTAGTTAGCAAGCGGAAGCAAAACTTTCTGGTCCAGATAAGCTTAAACCAAGCCTTTTGCAAGGGATAGACCAGTGGAGAAAGGAGTTTTATTATGGCAAGAAGAGGTCGTGGCATGGGGGGCGGCCGAGGCGGTCCCCGCATGGGCGGAGGACGGGCTGGTGGTTTCAGACAAGGTGTCGGCGGTGGTCGAGGACGAAGTGGCCGTGGTGGCGGTCCTAATAAGGGAGGCTATAGACCTAGACCTGGCTACTCAAGACCGAGAGGTGGCTTTGGTTTTGGCTCCTTCTTACCTGGCTTCCTCTTAGGGTCCATGACTGGCGGACGCCGCCGCTACTATGGACCAGGCGGGGGCTGCGGTGGCTGTGGCTGTGGCAACGGCTTAGGGTGTGGTCTCTTTGTCCTCCTCCTCTTCATCCTGGGCATTACCCTTCTCAATAACTCCGACAACCCCAACTTTGACTTCAACCAAGCTGAACCCCAAGTCCAAGTTAGGGATTCAACTATTGATCGAGACCCCATTCCAGAAGGTTTGGTTAACGAAACAGACTATTATACCGACCAGGTCAACTGGATAACCAATCCCGATGAATTGACAGAGGGCATGGAGGTTTTCTATGACCTTACCAATATCCAGCCCCACCTCTACTTGACTGACGAGATCGACGGGGAGACCAATCCAGAATTTCAAGAAATCCAAAACTTTACCCAGGACCTCTACGACCAGCTCTTTACGGATGAAGCCCACCTCCTTCTGGTTTTTTTCGAGGGAGACAATTATGAACGAGGCGTTAGCTACCACACGGCGGTCGGGTCTGAGGCCCACAAAATATTTGGCGACGAAGCCCAGGGAATCTTGTTTGACTACTTAGACTATTACTACTATTCCGATTTTAGCGAAGAAGACTACTTTTCTACCGTCTTTGAAAAGACCGGCCAGGACATGATGGATGTTTCACCTAGTATCTTTACCAGTGATTCTTCTGAAACCCAAATAAGCTGGCCCCGGATTATCTTCGGTGTCCTCATCGTCTTATTGGTCATCGGTTTGATTATCTATTTCTTCAACCGTCGGCAAAAAAACCAGGAAGCTGAAATCATTGAGCCTGAAGACGATGACGATTTACATTTTTAAAACAAATGAATACCTTTCCCCCTTTGCAACTGCGCCTCACAATTAAAGGTCCAGTTTATTGGAGGGGCTTTTTCTTATAAATAATCCGTATAGCATCAAGTCAGCTTCTAACCAGCTAATGCGTTAGAATAGTTAGATAAAGAGGTGAAAGTATGATTACATTTGACCAGGTGTCCAAGGTCTACGGTGACACGGCAGTTGTCAAGGACTTGACCCTCACCATCGAAACAGGTGAAGTTTTTGTCTTTATTGGACCTAGTGGTAGTGGTAAAACAACTAGTCTTAAAATGATCAACAAGCTGATAGAAAATTCCAAAGGGGATATTCTGATAGACGGCAAGCCTCATAGCCAGTATGACCTGCATGAACTCCGCTGGAATATCGGCTATGTCCTCCAGCAAATTGCCCTCTTCCCCAATATGACGGTGGAGGAAAATATCGCCCTGGTCCCCGAAATGAAGGAATGGGACAAAGAGAGTATAGACCAACGAATTGACGAATTACTCACCATGGTCAACCTAGACCCTAAAAGCTACCGGAAACGGCCCGTTTCTGACTTGTCTGGAGGCCAGCAGCAAAGAATTGGTGTCTTACGGGCCCTGGCAGCCAACCCAGATATCCTACTCATGGATGAACCTTTTTCAGCCTTAGACCCCTTGAGTCGGTCCAAATTGCAAGATGAGCTTTTGGCCATCCAAGACCAGCTACATAAAACCATTGTCTTTGTTACCCACGACATCCAAGAAGCCCTCAAATTGGGCGACCGGATTTGCATCATGAAAGAAGGCCAGGTGGAGCAAATCGGGACACCTGACCAAATCCTAAACCAGCCCGAGTCAGACTTCGTCAAAGACTTTGTCAAAACTGGCTTGCCAACTTATCCTGACCAAGACCACATTGACCAGGTGATTGCGGGTGGTTTTTATAGTAAAGTAAGCAAGAACTTAGAGGGCAGCTCAAGCTTACAAGCAGACCAAGAAACCCATGCCCTTTTACAGGCCTTAAGCCAAAAAGATTCAGTTTATGTTTTACACCAAGGGCAAAGCTACCTCATCAGCCAAACAGATTATCTCCAATACCTCAGTAAAAAACCAGGTCTAGGGGATAGAGGCAAATGAATTTCTTAGACAACTTAATCGAAACCTTTGACATGCGCAGTGGCCAACTCTGGGAGTCCTTATTAGAACATATCCAGTTGTCCTTTATCTCCCTTGCCCTGGCCGTTATCATTGCTGTTCCTTTGGGGATTTACTTGATGGATCGGAAAAAAATTGCCGAGCCCATCATCCAAGTCACCGGGATCTTCCAAACCATCCCTTCCCTGGCCCTCTTAGGTCTTCTCATTCCACTTTTGGGGATTGGCTTCTTTCCAGCAGTGGTAGCTTTAACGGTCTACGCCCTCCTGCCCATCCTCCGCAATACCTATACCGGTCTAACCGAAATTGACGACTCCCTCCTAGAGGCAGCCGATGCCATGGGAATGGACCGGTCCCGGAAGCTTAAAAAAGTCCAACTCCCCCTTGCCATGCCCGTTATCATGGCCGGCATCCGGACAGCCACCGTCTTAATCATCGGAACAGCTACTGTTGCTGCCCTAATCGGGGCTGGGGGTTTGGGGTCCTTGATCCTGCTCGGAATTGACCGGGCTGACAACTACCTGATCTTAATTGGAGCTATCCCGGCCGCCATCTTGTCTTTGGTCTTTGACGGCCTCCTCCACTACTTGGAGCAGTCTAGTTTCAAAAAAGTTGCCACGACTTTAGTGGTAACTGGGGGAATCATCCTAGCCTTTATCTTCTTACCCAGCCTCATCTTCCCTAATGACCAGCTAGTAGTTTCTGGTAAGTTGGGAGCTGAGCCTGAAATTCTAATGAACATGTACAAAGAATTAATTGAACAGGACACCGACCTAGATGTCCAGGTTGAAGAAAACTTTGGCAAGACCCAATTCGTCTTCAATGCCTTGGAAAGCCATGACATCGACATCGCTACCGAATATACCGGGACAGTCTTGGGTACCTTTTTCGACGAAATACCAGAGCCCGGAACACCTGCCGACCAAGTCTTTGACCGGGCCCAAGACCGGCTTAAAGAAGAATACGGCATGGACCTCCTACCTTCTTTAGGCTTTAACAATACCTACACCCTGGCAGTTGACCCAGCTTACGCCGAAGAACATAACCTAGAGACCATCTCTGACTTAAAAGCCGTCCAAGATGACATCAAGGTAGGCTTTACCTTAGAATTTGCCGACCGGGAAGATGGCTACTTGGGAATCCAAGACACCTACGGCATTGAATTTGATAACCTGACTACCATGGACCCACAGCTCCGCTATACAGCCATGGAGCAAGGGGAGGTAAACCTAGTAGATGCCTATTCTACCGACAGCGAAATTGAATCCTATGACCTAGTCGTCTTAGAAGATGACCAAAACCTATTTCCACCCTACCATGCGGCCCCTATTTTACGGGACGGACTCTTGGATGACCACCCTGAAATTGCTGAAATCATCAGCCAATTGGAAGGTCTCATTGATGATGAGGCCATGCGGGAAATGAACTACCAGGTAGAAGTCAACCAGGCCGATGCCAACCAAGTTGCTAGAGACTTCTTAGACCAAGCAGGCTTGCTAAAATAGAAATAAAGCTAAAAGCCCCAGTCTTGTATTCAAAATACAAGGCTAGGGCTTTTTTAGGCTCTTATTAATTGGAAATATCATCTCCACTTCAAATTGATATTGATCTGGTCTCTTAATCCTAGTGTGGCCTAGGTTTATCCTCTTATTTGCCAAGAACCAAACGTCTGGTGTAGACAGCTTGACCCGAGTGCATGTCAGCATCATCGACAATTGATATCAACCGGGTCAGCCGGGTCACTGGAGGTGTGTAGGACCGGTCAATGACCTCTTCCAAACTAGCCGGGTCGATTTTATCCAGGTAGTCCTTGGCTAGGTCGATACTTTCAGATAAATAGTCTGTCAAAAGACTTTTGTCTTCTACTTTTACTTTTTCGGCTTCTTGAGGACTGTGCTTGTAGTCCGGGGTATCATCTGGCAGGTCTAGGTCAAAACGGTCGGTCCAGCCTTTACTGGTCCAAAGAGGAGACCCGCCTTTTAAGCTGGATATTTGCAGGTCAATCATGCGGGCTGTGTGCCAGACTAACCAGGTCACGGACTTGATAAGGGGTTTTGGCATGGTGTTGGCTTCTTCAACAGTCATTTGGTTTAGCGATTCAAGTAACCGGTCTTGGGCTCGGTCCAAAATTAAACTAGCAATATCTTGTCTTTCCATTTGCTCCACTCCCTTTCAACATTCGTTTTAAATATTCACTTTTATTTTACGCCTTTTGCAAAACCGGTTCAAACTTGAACCGATAAGAAAGTCAACCACCCCTAACTGGCCAGTAACAGCTGCAGCCGGTCCCTTTATGAGTTCTCTACATTCCCTGCTTTCAAGTAAAAAACCACTAAGCTCCAAAGAGCTTAGTGGTTTTGGCTATTTTAGAGCTTTAGAGTTTGTTCAAAGCATCTTCAATCTGGTCTGAGCCAGAGACCAAATCAAAAGCCTTGCGGACGGTTGAGTCATTGTCTAAGCTAGCTGCAATCACCCGGGCCACATCGATTCTTGGCACTGTATTGTCTTCAGCATCAGTGATTTCATACTCAAGACGTACCGTATCTTTGGAATCTTCATCACTTAAGAGACCTGGCCGGATAATAGTGTAATCAAGGTCAGTCTTGTCAACTAGCCATTGGTCAGCAAAGTGTTTAGCGACATAGTAAGGCTTAATTTGGTCGCTAAATCGGTCTCGGTTACCTGCACCAAAGGCAGAGACAATCAAGAAACGTTTAATGCCACTAGCCTTGGTAGCTTCCATCACTTTAACTGCCCCGTCTAAGTCAACGAGGAGGGTCTTGTCTGCCCCTGTTGACCCGCCAGAACCAGCGGAAAAGACAACGGCATCAATGTCTGTTAAGTTTTTCTTAATCTCATCAATCGAGTCTTCCAAGTTCCCAAGCCGAGCTTCTACACCCTTGTCTTGGAATTGTTTGATCTGGTCTTCACTTCGAACAAATGCTATAGGATTGTGCTGTCCTTCTTCTTTTAATAGGTCTACTAGGTGTTGGCCAATTTGACCATGGGCACCGACAATTAAAACATTCATCAAACACACTTCCTTTCTTATTTGTTACATCTTAACCATAACAAACAAGTTCCCTTTAGTCTAAGGAAAGGCTTGGTTCAAGCAGTGAACGGAAAATATGTGCTATAAGTCGGTCTCTTTGATAAGACTAGCAGTTAAAATCATGCCAGCTTGCTTCTCAAACTTGCTTCAGGCCTAGCCCCTCTTTTTCATAGTGAGGTTGAGTAGGAAGCCCCCTAAAATACCAGCAACAAGCCAGGATAAGGTGTAAAACAAGGGGCTAGATACGCCGCCAGCGACAACCGCAAAGAGACCACCGTGAGGGACTTGGCTGGCTGACCCAAAGAACATAGACAAGGCACCAGCTAGACCTGAAGAGACAGCTAGGGGTGGGATGACCCTTAGGGGATTGCTGGCCGCAAAAGGAATAGCCCCTTCAGTAATAAAGCTTGCCCCCATAACAATATTGACATAGGCACTTTTTCTTTGCTGGTCAGGCCATAAGTTTTTGTTAATCAGAGCTGATACCGCTATGGCTAGGGGTGGCACCATCCCGCCGATCATAACAGCCGCCATGATATCAGAACCAGACCCAGCTGAGGTGGTTAAGAGGGCTGTCCCAGTAACATAGGCAGCCTTGTTAATTGGCCCACCCATGTCAATGGCCATCATGGCTGCCACCACAAAACCAAGTAGGATGGAATATTCTCTCGGGATGCTATTGATAAAATTGATCAAACCATCCATCACCCAAGCCATGGGACTATTGATGACAAAGAACATGAGGCCACCCATCAATAAGACACCTAAAATCGGGAAGATAAAGATGGGTTTTAAACCATCCAAGGACTTGGGTAGCCAAGAGAAGGCCCAGCGGAGGAAGTAGATGATCCCTCCAGCTAGAAAGCCGGCTACCAAAGCCCCTAGGAAGCCAGACCCCTGGAAGTTTTCAAAGTATCCTTCCTGACCAAAGGCGGATAGAATTTCTGGGTCGGCAAATATCCCACCCATAAAGCCAACCACCAGTCCCGGTCGGTCGGCCATGGATTGGCCGATAAAGCCAGCTAACATGGGCAGCATCATGGCAAAGGCCATGTTGCCTAAACTGTTGATAAAGTGGGCATTGGCATTGAAGTCTGGGCTGGCTGAACCAGCTGCATTAATGCCCCAAAAGAAGGAAATAGCGATCAGGAGACCACCTGCTACAATGAAGGGGAGCATGTGGGAGACCCCGTTCATCAAGTGCTTGTAAAAACGTCGGCCAAGTGATTCGTCTCCCCCTTGGTCTTCATCTGACCTTTCATTTTTGCCAGCGTGGTAAATTTTGGCATCCTGGTTAATGGCCTTGTCAAGAAGTTCATCCGGCTTGTTAATCCCATCTGCCACCTTGCGGATCAAGACAGGCTTGCCATCAAACCGGGCCATGTCCACCTGCTTGTCAGCGGCTACGATAATAGCCCTTGCGTCTTCTATATCTTGCTTGGTCAAGCGGTTGTTAACCCCATTTTGGCCATTGGTTTCGACTTTGATATTAATATTTCTTTTTTTAGCGGTTTCTTTGAGCTTTTCTTCAGCCATAAAGGTGTGGGCGATCCCAGTTGGGCAGGCTGTCACCGCTAAGATATAGGGC
The DNA here is from genome assembly GCF_000315445.1 of Alloiococcus otitis ATCC 51267. GTDB lineage: Bacteria > Bacillota > Bacilli > Lactobacillales > Carnobacteriaceae_A > Alloiococcus > Alloiococcus otitis. The sequence goes on along the minus strand of NZ_JH992958.1, from coordinate 433,243 downwards.
TCTTTTTGGCTGCTAGGATCAATCTCTGGCTGCTTTTCATTAGGATCTTGGTCTTTGAGACCGGCTTGGCCCGTGTCATCTGACTCCGTTTCTTGGCTGTCTTTTGGATCTTCTTCGTAAGCCTTAAAGACTGACAAGACTTGGTCAGGACTAGTCGCTTGTAAGAGCTGGGCTTTGACCCCTTCCTTCATCAAGACACCTGACAGTTTGGCTAAGGCAGACAAGTGGGCATTGTTGCCGTCTTTGGGAGCAGCGATGAGGAAGATTAACTTGGCAGGCTGGCCGTCCATCGCCTCCCAGTCAAGTCCAGACTGAACTCGGGCAAAGACAATGACTGGGACAGCCAAGTCTTCATCTTGGGCATGGGGGATGGCAATTTCATCTCCCACTCCAGTGGTTGACTGACTTTCCCGGTTCATTAAGGCTTCTAAGAACTTATCTGGCTGAGATATTTTCCCTTCCTGGTGTAAAAGCTTGACCAAATTCTCCAAGGCTTCTTGCTTAGAGTCTGCTTGTAAGTTGAGGTCCATGAAGGCCGGTGAAAATAATTCAGATAATTGCATAGTCTATACTCCTTTTTCTCTCGGTCATTCTTGAATGCTAACTTGGTCAACGAGGGATTGGACCAAGTCTTGGCTGGCAATCCCCGAACTAAAGGCCGAAGCTGCCCCACATGCGGTGGCAAAGGCTAAAGCTTGACGGTAATCTCCCTTATCCCAAAGGGAGGCAATAAAGCCCGCTAGCATGGAGTCACCCGCCCCACTAGGATTGACCACCTGTCCTTTTGGCGCCTGGGCCCTGAGAACCTGGCCATCCCCTTTGAGAAGGAGGGCCCCATCACCCCCCATAGATAAGAGGATGTGTTTAGCCCCCGCTTCTTGGAGTTTTTTGGCATAGGGGAGGGCCTCTGACCCTGTTTTAAGCTGGACACCAAAGATGTCCCCTAACTCATGGATGTTGGGTTTGATCAAAAAGGGCTGGTAGGCCAGGATCGCGGTCAAGAGGTCAGTGTTGGTGTCAACGACTAATTGGCTCCCCGCTTTTTTCACCAAGTCTGCCATGGCCTGGTAGTGGTCCTTGGTCATACCCGGAGCTATATTGCCCGCTAGAAAAACCAGGTCATCTGGACCCAAGTGGTCTTTAAAATAGCGGGTCAATTGACCGAAGTGGTCTGGGCTGACTTTAGGGCCCGGGCCATTGATTTCGGTTTCTTGGCCGTCATTCAGTTTAATATTGACCCGGTTCGGCTGCCCCAGGTCTACAAAATGGCTTGTGATGCCCCAGTCTCCTAAGCTAGTTGCTATGTAATCACCCGTAAAGCCTCCAATAAAGCCTGTAGCAACCGAATCTATACCCAAGTTCTTTAAAAGAACCGAAATATTAATCCCTTTTCCTCCAGGGATAAAAATCTCTTGGTTAATCCGGTTGAGTTGGCCCAGCTTGATTTGGTCGGTTTGGATAAAGAGGTCAACTGCCGGGTTAAAGGTTACCGTATAAAACATTTCCTAAACCTCCTTCAGTGTGGTTAAATCTTGATAATCTTTGCGTAATTCACCAGTCAAAGTGGACGTGATGACCATACAGTCTGCTAAGTCTAAAAACTTGTGGAAGCTGACCTTGTCAAACTTAGACTGGTCAGCCAGGACAAAAACTCGGTCCCCATTCGCTGCTACTGCCTGCTTAATGGCGGCTTCTTCAGAGTCGGGGGTGGTAAGCCCCAACTTGGCATCAATACTATTGGTCCCCAAAAAAACATGGGAAAATCGATAGTTGCGAACTTGGTCGACTGCCTGGGACCCAACCACAGCCTGGGTGTTCAACTTGGCCCGGCCACCAACTAGGATGGTCTCAATCCCTAGGGTCAGGAGACGGTGGCCATGGTTGACTCCATTAGTCACTACGAGGATATCCTTACCCTTTAAGTGGCTCACCATTTCCAGGCTGGTTGTCCCGGCATCCAAGTAGATCCGGGCCCCGTCTTGGACGAGACTAGCGGCATAACACGCAATTCGAGCCTTTTCCTGACTGTTTTTGACTGATTTTTCACTCAAGTCCAATTCCGGGGTCAAATCCCGGGGCAATTTGGCACCGCCATGAACCCGAACAAGCTTACCGTCTGCTTCTAGGCTAGCCAAATCCCGTCGCACCGTTGATTCAGAGATGCCTAGCCGGTCAACCAAGTCCTGGCTTTGGATGATTTTATCTTGCTGTAGTTGGGTTAAAATAAGCTGGCGCCGTTTTTCCGTAAGCACTTCCATCACCTCGAGTCCATAATACACTCATTAACATTCAAATTCAATCACTTTCAGTCAATTTCTTAAAAACCTTACGCTTTCACCACTGTCTGTCCCCAATATCCCGACCAGAAAATACAAAAAGACCAGCTTAACCTTGTCAGTTAAACTGGTCTTCTTTCTTTAAATTTCTCTTAGCTTATTTGGCATCTTGGAAATCGACTGCGACAACTTCCACATCAATGTCGCCGTTTTGAACAGCTTTAGAATAAGGGCAAACGGTGTGGGCCTTGTCTGCTAATTCTTGAACCTTGTCTTTGTCTACACCTTCTATACCAACTTCAATCCGGACAGCCAATCGAAAGTCGGCTTGGTCAGGTTTGGCATAAAGGTCGACTTGGTTGCGGACAACTGACTTGCCATCAACATTTTCTTGGCCTTTAACCGATTCTAAAGCGCCGTTAAAGCATGCAGAGTAGCCTAAGGCAAAAAGTTGTTCTGGATTAGTGGTCCCTGGTTTGTTTTTACCTGGAGCAGAAACTTGGACTTCAAAGTCGCCACCTTCGATGTAGCTTCTTCCGTCTCGACCATTTTCGTTAACGCCTCTGGTAGAATAAACTTTTTGGTAGTCTGACATCGATCTCTCTCCTTTGTTCGAATTCTCGACTAATCTTATTTTAGGTCTTCTGACAAAGGGTTTCAATCTTTATGCTTGTAAACTAACTGAGCTAGTTTCTTCCTCTTTTTCGACTTCATCATCATCAGCATCCTTAGGTGTTTTGAGGAGGCGGAGTCCATTTAAGATGACTAGGATGGTCGACCCTTCGTGGGCCACGACCCCTGTTGGCAAGTCTAAAATACCTAAGAGGTTTAAGATAACTAGGATGACAATGACACCGACAGCAAAGACGATGTTTTGGATAATAATCTTGTTTAGTCGCTTGCTGAGGTCAAAGGAGTAGAAGAGCTTGGCTAAGTTGTTTTTAACTACGATCAGGTCTGAAGACTCCATGGCAACCGAAGACCCAGACCCCATGGCGATCCCGATATCAGCATTGGCTAGGGCAGGTGCATCATTAATCCCGTCCCCGATCATACCAATGACGGTTTCCTCATTTTGGGCTTCTTTGACAAAGACGGTCTTATCTTCTGGGGTTAGGCTGGCTTCATAATGGTCTAGACCAATAGCTTGGGCTACCTGGCTGGCAGCCGTTTCATTATCACCAGTCAAGAGGGATACATCCACCCCTGCCGCCATGAAATTGTGGACCGCTTCTTTGGCCTCTAGCCTGATTTCATCTGCTAGAACAAAGTAACCCTTAATTTCATCCTTGTAGGCCGCTACCACAGTCGTTTGCTTGTTTTCCAATTCCTCATTCAGTTCCTGGTAACCCTTGTAGCCTTCAAAGACCGACAGTTTTCCTAAAAGCCAGTCCCCCATTTTTAGTCCCACACCGGCTACTTCTTCCACCGGCTGACTGCTATTGACCTGGCTGAAATCAAGGTTCTTAAAGTGGTCAACTAAGGCCCTAGCAATGGGGTGGTTGGATTGGTTTTCCATATAAGTAACATAGGCAAGGGTTTGGTCGCTGGCCTGGTAGTCCACCAGGGTAAATTCACCAAAGGTTAGGGTCCCGGTCTTGTCGGTAAAAAGTTGGTCCATGGAAGACAAGGACTCCATAGCTGCCCCTCCCTTGACTAAGATACCGTGCTTGGCACCATTACTAATGGCACTTAAGGTAGCAGGGGTCGCAGAAGCAACCAAGGCACAAGGACTGGCAACTGTAAGTAGGACCAAACCCCGGTAGATGGCTTCCTGCCAGTTATTAGCAGTTAGACCATAAAGGGCTAAGACAAAGAGGGGAACAGCGATTAAAACGGTAATAACATATTTCGTTTCGAAACGGTCGATAAATTTAGCAATATTGGACGGGTGGTCTTGGGCTTCTTCCACCATTTTAACGATAGAAGAGAAGATAGTCTCATCACTGGTTTTGGAAACAGTTAACTTAAAGGCATTCCCTTGGTTGATAGTTCCGGCAAACACTTCCTGGCCCGCTTCCTTGCTAACCGGGATAGACTCCCCAGTCAGGGCTGATTCATCAATGCTAACCTGACTGTCAACATAGCCGTCGATCGGAACCTGCTCTCCCTTTGCGACTAAGACCTGGTCTTCTAATTGAAGGTCCTCAGTCGACACTTCCTTGGTCTGTCCGGACGACATAACTAGTTTGGCTGTTTCTGGCACATTGGACATCAAGGCTGAAATTTCATTAGTTGTCTTGTCAGTGGCATACTCTTCTAACAAATCAGACCCGGAGAAAATAATTAAAAGGACAGCCCCTTCTGATTCAAAGTTAATGGCAGCTGCCCCTAATGCGGACAAAATCATAAGCAAGTCGACATTAGGACTTTTTTCTCTTATCGTATCAACAACAGCATCCTTGGCAGCAAAAAAACCACCAAAGAATATAGCAATATAAAAGCAGATCCGACTGGCTAGGTCATGAATGGGCATCAGGACAAATCCGGCAACGGTAAATAGGATAGCCAAAGAAAAAAACTGACCCTTTCGTGACTTGAATAAAAATTGTAACATGCTGACCCCTCCCTGGTGGTCTTTATTTATAATCATTATTGTTAATCAGCTTATCGAGATCTTTATTTATAAATACATTATACCAATTATAAATAATAACCACAAGTGAGATTAAGGGTTTCTTTAAAAACAATCTAAACCGTAACCATTCTCAATAAGAAGGCTGTATTCTTCTTAGAAGATTTCCGGTATACTATAAAAAAGGAGGTTCAGGCTATGGAAGAAGAAAAAGACTTTATCATGCGACAAATCCACCAGGTCATCGATAATCTTGGTCGGTACTTGACCAAAGACTCCCTCAAAGCCTATATCGACTACGACCTGGCCAGTCAATCTGCCCTGACGGAAAGGGAAATTGATCAAATTCTTTTGATTCAGGACTTAAAGGAAGTGATCAGTCGCTACCAGATTAGCCAGAACACACTCAGCCGAGACCTTCGTTTAGACTTAGACCAAATTGAAGCATACTACCACTTGGAAGAAGACCTCCCAGACCCAATCCATGCCAAGATCCAAGCTTTTGTGAATGACTATTCTGACTAGCAAGCTGGCGGTTGGTAAGAAGGATACGACTGGCTTTTAGCTAGGACTTGGTAAGAAGGCTAAAAGCAAGCAGTAGGTATATAAAAAACCACTCCATCAAAATGGGTGGTTTTTCTTTAAATAGATATGATTTTAATTCGGCTTTCCAACTGACAAGTACCTAGCTTAACAATGTCATGACATGAAAGTTATTTACACCCGGCTAGGCAAGCGAACAAGGCAGACCTTTATACCGCTGATCAGTGACTAGCATTTATCTTTTTCTAAGTCATCCAAAAGGGCAAGCAAGCGGTCAGGATAGTCCGTCATGATACCGTCAACTCCTAGGTCAATTAGCCGCTTCATTTCTCGCTCATCATTCACTGTCCAGTAATAAAAGTGGAGACCTCTTTTATGGGCCATTTTCCGAAGAGACTTACGGGTCAGGTCAAAACCGTAACGAGCTAAGGGGAGTTGGAAGGAAGAAGCTGAACTCTTAGTCAGACCGGTTAGACCAAATTGGGACTTGACCACAAAAGAGGCAACAGCGGAAATCCCTGCTCCTAAAGCAACCTGACCGTCACTGATGCGGGCAAAGTCATCTAACAAGGCCTGGTCGAAACTTCCCACTGTAACTTGGTCCTGCATTTGATAAGCTTGGATCAGTCGCCACAATTCCTCAAGCCCTTGCTGGTGGAGGTCTTTCCGGTTGCTAGCTTTAAATTCAATGACAAATAACTGGTCTGGATAGCGGGCAAAAACTTGGTCTAGGCTTAGAAGAGAGACCCCTTGGCCCCGGTAGGGAAAATGACCGGCTTCATCTTGAAAATGGTAGCCAGCATCTAAGTCTTGGACTTGAGCCAGGGTCATATCATTCACCCGGCCTGACCCATTGGTGACCCGGTCCACTACGGGGTCATGAATCACAAGCAACTGGCCATCTTTAGTCAAGTGAACATCCAGTTCAAAAAAATTGACACCCAAGTCAATCGACTGGTCAAAGGCTTCCTGACTCCCTTCAGGTGCCAAACCTGCCCCAGCACGGTGGGCAATCACCAGGGGAAGTTGGCCTTTTTTCATGCCTTCCGCCTTCTTGGTAAAGGCTGATTTTTGCTTTTGAACAGGCCATTGGTTGATGGCCAAATAAATGCCGGCTATTCCGATCAAACTAGCCAAGGTCATATAGCTTTTCTTTTTCATTTATGGTCTCCTTCTCTCAGGCTTTAAAGCTGGTTCATTAAGTAAGGTAAGTCACTTTCAAATTGAATCCCATACCGACGCTTATCCTCTGACAGATGGCTGGTCCGACCAATACAGCGGCTAACATAGCCCACCGCAATCGTCATAGCCTGGTGGATTGATTTGCCTTGTAGTATCAAACCAGTCACCACACTAGCAAAAAGGTCCCCGCTCCCTTCATAGTGTCCTGGATAGTAAGGGGCAAATTCCCGCTGTACTTGCTGGGCTTGGCCATTGCAGGAATAGGCCCCAATCTCTTGGCCATCCTTAGAATGAACCCCGGTTAAAATAGCAGTCTCCTGGCTGATTTGGGCAACCTGGATAACCAAGTTCTCGAGATCGACCGATTCTTGGACTAAGTCCTGACTGCCTACTAATAAACTGGCTTCAGTCTGGTTGGGCAAGAGGACAGAGGCCCGCTTGGCTAAAAGCCACATCTCTTTTACATAATCCTGGCCAAAGCCATCATAGAGCTTTCCGGATTCAGCCATAGCCGGGTCAAGAATAAAGTGTCCATCATTTTTTAAAAAGCGGTCAACAATGGCTTCAATCCGCTTGATCTGCTTAACCGATCCAATATAGCCCACTAAAATACCATCAAAGCGAATTCCTAGCTTGTCCCAGTGGGCTAGGATTTTTTCGCTCTCCTCGGTTAAGTCTAAGTAAGTATACTGGTCAAAGCCGGCCGTAGTATGGGTACTGAGCAGGGCAGTGGGCAAGATGTTGACCTCATTATCCAGGCAGGACAGAACCGGCAGGGCCACATTCATGGAAATCCGGCAACTAGCCGATATATCCTGGATAATCAAAACCCGAGCTTGTGTCACATTGACTGCCTCCTCTTCACTTGCTTTACTTCAAATCTTACCAATAATAAAAGCCTCTTGCACTGATAAGTCCTTTTTAGCAAAAGAAAAACTCTAGCTAGTCGGTCTAAACCAGCTAGAGACCTCAATTTTAAGCTTGGCTTATGGACCCAGTGGAATACCGAAACCGAGCCAGACGATGAGCAGGATAGACCAGAAGGCTAGGAAGGCCATAGAGTAAGAGAACATGGTAGAAATGATCGTTCCTAGGCCACTTTCTTCATCATAGCGCTGGGCCATTATGAGGATGATGGGCATAAAACTCATCAAGGGGGCAATGATATTGGTTGAGGAGTCGGCAATCCGGTAAGCCATTAGGGTAACTTCAGGCGGAATATTCAAACTCATAAATATAGGGGCAAAAATTGGAGCCAAGATAACCCACTTGGTCACTGCCCCACCAATAAAGAGGTTGATAATGGAAGTTAAGAGAATAAAACCAATAATTAAAGGAATCCCGCTTAGGTTGATGTCCCTTAAAAAGTTGGCTCCTCCGACCGCAATCAAGGTCCCAAGATTGGTGTATTCAAAATAATTAACTAGCTGGGCTGCAAAGAAGACTAGGACAATCATACCTGCAATCGAAGAAATGGCCTCGGTCATCCCAGCTACAAAGTCAGCTGAGTCCTTGATCTTGCCCACCACAAGTCCGTAACACAAACCAGGCAGGGCAAAGAGGAAGAAGATGGCTAGCAATAAGCCATTTTCAAGAAAGTCATTTAAATCAACTTGGCCAGTCACTTCATTGTAGGTCTGAAAGGGGGCTCCTGGTGGAAACATCAACAAAGCCATCACAAGGGCATAAACAAGAAAAACTGCCAAGGCCCATTTAAGCCCCTTCCGCTCCTGGTCCGTTAAGGGTTCATTGTCCGGCATATAGGACCCGGTGTACTCTCCCAGCCTTGGTTCCACAATTTTTTCGGTCACAATCGCCCCCACAATGGTCAGTAAGATTGTTGAAACAATGAGGAAGTACCAGTTAGCAGTCACCGTTACTTCATAGCCGATATTGGCTGAAGCCAAGGCATCATTGATGATCCCAACAACTAGGGCGTCAATCGGTCCGACCAGTAAGTTGGCCGAAAAGCCACCGGATACTCCGGCAAAGGCTGCTGCAAGTCCCGCAATCGGGTGGCGTCCGGCCCCAGCAAAAATGGTGGCACCTAAGGGAATGATGACGACATAGCCCACGTCAGAAGCGATACTGGACATAACACCGGCAAAGACGACAGCCATGGACAAGAAGGCAGATGGTAAGTTGTCCAGGAGTCTTTTTAAACTAGCCCCTATCAAACCGGTCCATTCCGCAATCCCTACCCCTAACATGGCTAAAATGACAACCCCTAAGGCTGAAAAGCCCATAAAGTTATCAACAGCCTGGTTAAAAATATACCGCAAGCCTTCAAAGTCAAACATGGTTTTGGCCTCAACCAATATTTCCTCATTGCTTGAAGCATCAAAATAACTTAAAGAAGCCCCCATCATATAAGCTAGGTGGGCAGCAACCATGACGATCCCAATCAAAATAATAAAGAGGACAACCGGGTGGGGCAAGGCATTACCCCCACGTTCGATGTAGCCTAAAAGACCCGTGTTGCCGCTTTCTTTTTTCTTGTCTCCCATACAAGATCCTCCTTTTTTCTTGGTTACAGCTATTCTAGCATGACTAGCAAGGAGAAGCAGTATTTATGAGAGCGCGTATGTGTCAAGTTTTCCTCGGTAACGTCAGAAACGCTCTATCAAAGTTCGTTTTATCCAATGTTTTTCCTCATGCTAGCGCATGATGCCTTGTCTCCAGGCCCATGCTCCCCGCATGGGGCCTGGAGACAGGGGCTGTTAGCGAAACATTTTGGCCAGTTTTCCTATAGGACTGGAGCTCGGCCCTTGATTGACAATATGCCCTTGTTGGACTTGGCTAGTCGCTGGCTGCAGGGTGCGAAGGGCCGCTTTGACAGCTCCTTTGATGTCTTCGCCCAGTGATTGGACGGTGGGATCGCCTTTTTGCGTTAAGATACGGGCGTATTCCTTGTTTTTCACCGCATTGAGGATGGCAGCCACATGACGGGCACCATCATGAGTCCAAGCCCGTCCTTGGTGCTTGAGACGATAGCTATAATAGCGGTGCCCTGTTTCGCAGACACCCGTTCCTTTTTGAACGGGAAGAGAACGGTCCGCGATCGGTTGCAGGTAAGGCCAATGCCGACTTAAATAGCCCCTCAAACGCTCGATTTGGTCCAGTCGATCTGCAACGATCTCCGACGGGCAAGCTGCTACACGACTTTGGGCGGTGGCTAAAACGGATTCGATTTGAGTCCAGTCATAAGCCCTCAAGGCTTTTCTTAATTGGTATTCCATCGGTCGATCAAAGCTTAAGCGGTCTTTGATCTTCCGGTTGACATGGTAAGGGTCTCGACAATGTTCATGTTGCCGGCAAGCACCGATGGCCATTTCAAATTTGTCCGCTTCATAGCCACTCCCCCCATCACTATTGGAAATCACTAAGGTCTGTTTCAACTGATAATGATGATTCAGGTAATGACTCAATTGCCGGAAGGCCTCGGCACTCGACTGGGTACTGACAAAGCAAAAGGGGTGAATCAACCGCGTTCGTTTTTTACGGCGGTCAATGCCTTCATGGATTAACAGGCGATGCAAGGTCAGTGGCTCCCCATCTCGACTTTTTAAACATAAGCCGTCCCCCTCAATAAATAAGACTGGCACTTCTTTTCGCTTCGCTGATGCGTCTGGTTCAGGCCGGTGTTCGCTGTAATTTTGAAGATGTTCTCCGATTTCTTGTGTCATGGTATGGAGGGTTGTATGGCTGATGGTGAGCGGGGTTAACAATCGCACAACCTGACTGGCTTGCCGAAAGGGCAACCGGGCACCGAGTTCCGCCATCCCTTTGCGGACGGCTAAAGAGTAGCGCTTGCGTTTTTCGAGCCCAATCGCTTGATCGAGGGGTAAAAAACTCTTTTCCCCTTTCTTGCGGAGGCGACGTCGTTGAAAGGTTAACTTGCCAAAGGTAAACTGGACCGTCCGCCGTTCCAGGCGGTCGATCCGCCAGCCCTCTTGTTTATAATGCCAATATAAGGCCTTATCGAGGGCTCCCAAGGCTTGAAGGACGAGCTCCTCCCGCCAATCCTGAAAAAGATACTGCAACGCCTCTTCCCAAGCGAGCGGGTTGGCGTTTGCTTTTACCATTTGAAGCATTTGTGTTATAATCGACTTCATAAAGAGACCTCTTTCTTTTGGTGTCCTAACTTAAGAATAGAGGTCTCTTTTCTTTTTGTCCAGAATTCCGGAACCCCCCACCGAGATAAATTTTACACTAACTGAGAGCGCTCACATAAATTTACTTTTTAAATGACCATTTGACCTAAGCCTTCCCTGATAGTTGAGATTAGAGTCAGCTTCTCGCAAGAAAACTCCTTATAAAATAACTGTTATTTAATGACAAGATATTTATTTTTTGCCCCATTATCGGTATACTCAGGAATGGAGTTTTTAAAATTTGACTGAAAGAATCAATGAGGAGAGGTAAGCAATGGAAAGAGCAGTCGGCACGGTCGTACGCGGGCTCAGGGGCCCTATTGTCCATAAAGGAGACGACATGGTAGAGACGGTCGTTCAGACCATCTTACAAGCTGCAGATGCTGAAAAATTTGAGATTAAAGACCGGGATATTGTTACCATTACAGAATCTGTGGTCGCACGCGCCCAGGGCAACTATGCCAGCTTGGACCAGATCGCACAAGATATCAAAGATAAGTTCCAAGACCATACTCTTGGCCTAGTCTTCCCTATTTTAAGTCGGAACCGGTTTGCCAACTTGCTTAAAGGGATTGCCAGAGGGGCTCAGAAAATCGTCCTCCTCTTCTCCTACCCTGCTGATGAAGTGGGTAACCACCTTATCTCTTTGGACCAATTAGACAAAAAAAGTGTTAATCCTTGGTCGCAAGTCCTTGATGAAGGAGAATTCCGGGAGCTCTTTGGCTACCAGAAACACCCCTTTACCGGCATTGACTACATCGACTACTACAAATCTATTGTCCAAGAAGAGGGGGCTGACCTTGACATTATCTTCTCCAACGATCCCCGGACCATCTTAGACTACACCAAACACGTTTTGACCTGCGATATCCACAACCGTAAGCGAACCCAGGCCCAAATTAAAGCTGGAGGGGCAAACTTGGTCTACGGCCTCGAAGACGTCTTATCTAAACCTGTAAAGGGCAGTGGCCACAATACTCTTTATGGCTTGCTAGGGTCAAATCGGTCGACCGAAGAATCTGTTAAACTATTCCCCGAGGGCGGCCAGGAAGTGGTAGAAGCCATCCAAGCCCAAATTAAAGAAAGAACAGGCAAAACCATCGAAGTCATGATTAATGGCGACGGGGCTTTCAAAGACCCAGTTGGCCAAATTTGGGAGTTAGCTGACCCCATTGTCTCCCCAGCCTACACCCAGGGTCTTGAAGGAACCCCAAGTGAAATCAAGCTCAAATATTTAGCTGATAATAACTTCGCCCACCTTGAAGGGGAAGAACTCAAGACTGCCGTATCAGACTATATTAAAAACAAAGATGAGGACTTAGTCGGGTCCCTAGAATCACAGGGGACCACCCCGAGAAGACTGACCGACTTGATCGGCTCCTTGGCCGACCTCACTTCCGGTAGCGGCGACAAGGGAACCCCCTTCGTTTACATCCAAGGCTACTTCGATAATTTTACTGATTAACCCAGTCGGAATGTAAAACAGTTTATTCTTAATTACTATGCTCCCCTAGAGTAGACACTTAAAATGTCTTTGGGGGAGCTGTTTGCTTTTCTTTTACCCCTTGGCGGTTTGATAATTTTCTGCTGGTTTCTAAAATAATATATGTTATCAAATAATTTCAGTGACTTTTTCTCAAACAACAATTGTTACACAAGAATTCTCCAACTTTTTTCTAACAACAACTGTTACACTAGTCAAGTCCAAATCAATGTGTAAATTCTACAATATAGTAATATGGGTTGGAATATGGGCTTTTTCCAGAGGAAGGCAAGTTTTAAAGGGGGGCAAGCTTTTCGTAAAAATGGATAATTCTGGGCTTTTCAATTCTCATAAAGGTTCAGTAAGACCGAGCCGTCTAGCCCATTGTTGCCTTTCAGAATCAAAACTTACTTATTCTGATTTATTGTCCAGTTTCAGCTTCAAAACTTCCTTATTTTGATTTATTGTCCAGTTTCAACTTTGAAATTGCTTTAAGGCTAGCCGATTGTCGCCTTTCAGACCTGACAGGACTTAACAGGGAATTCTATAATCGCCTAGCAATTGTAGAACTTTAGCTTGGAAATTCTATAATCACAAATCAATTGCAGTAAAGTTCTACGCTGGGTATCAATCCTACAAATAAGCGCACCAATAGAGGAATGTGCCACCTTTCCCTTTACCAGTTAGATTATTTTTTAAGTAACACCGACTCATAGCTTCAAAGAAATACCCGAACGTGAATTCTTTATCATTGACATTGTAACCGGTTGTCGGTATGCTTTTATTAAGTTAATATTTCTTCGGGGCAGGGTGCGATTCCCGACCGACGGTGACAAGCGAGTCTTGAAGTCCGTGACCCACTATTCAAGTGTGGTTGATCTAGTGAGAATCTAGAACCGACAGTTAAAGTCTGGATGGGAGAAGAAAAGAAACGACTGAATTGATGATAGTAAATAACCATTCAATTTAAGCCTATACTGATAAAGGTTTTTGCCCCGTGTTTTGAGCACGGGGTTTTTCTTGTTTTTGATAGCTACTTTACCCTGCCCCATTAACCATCCTTTTTCACTAACTTTGAAGAAAGGAAGTGGTGTGAGGACAGAGTAAAGTAGTTTTTTTAGGAGGAATGAGAGTGGATCAATATTTTATGGAAAAAGCCATCCAAATGGCTCAGGCTGGGCAAGGCCAAACCTTTACCAACCCCCTAGTAGGTGCTGTGATTGTCTACCAGGGTACTATCGTGGCAGCTGGCTGCCACCTGCAATATGGAAAACCCCACGCAGAAGTCAATGCCCTTCAAAACTGTCCTGATGAAGTCTTGGCGGAGGCTACAATGTACGTCACCCTGGAGCCTTGCTCCCACCAGGGCAAGCAGCCCCCCTGCAGTCAGGCCATCATACAGAGTGGTATTAAGCAAGTCGTCATTGGCCAGCTAGACCCCAACCCTCTTGTAGCTGGTCGTGGTCAAACTATGCTCCAAGAAAATGGAGTTGCAGTAGAAAGTGGGGTTCTTGAAGAAGAGTGCAAGCAGTTAAACCCCTTCTATAACTTTTTCTACCAAAACAAAAGGCCCTTTATTACCTTGAAACAAGCTAGCAGTCTAGACGGGAAAATTAGCTTACGGGACTTAAGAACCCCAATTACCGGTCCGGAAGTGTACCAATATGTTCGCAGGGAAAGAAAAAAATACCAGGCTATCTTAGTCGGTAGCCAAACCGCCATCACTGATGACCCTACCCTTCACACTATTCCAAGGGGGCCCTACCCCCCACTTCGGATTATCCTTGACCGCCGGGGTAGGTTGAAAGACTACGACCAGCTTCAACTATTCCATGACCAGGACCAGGTAGTCTGGATTTTTTCAGAATCCAATCCGCCCACAAGTCTGCCGGACCACTGCCGGTGGATTGTTCAAGAAAAAGTAACTATCGAAAGCCTGGTTGACTATTTGAGCCAGGAAGGGGTCCAGTCCCTCTATGTGGAGGGTGGGGCCAGGATCCATGACGCCTTTATCAAAGAAGGCTTGTGGGATGCATTTATCAGCTACCTAGCTCCAAAAATTATTGCAGGCAATGGCTTGCCAGCCACATCAAGTGACCGAGTGAGCCAGGAACTTTTAGACTTGAAGGATGTCAAAGTTCAGCAAATCGGCCAGGATATTCGCATATCAGGGAGGAGATAAGATGTTTACCGGATTAGTTCAGGAAAAAGGCAAAATTTTGAATATCGAAAAGAGCGGACAGACCATCCGCTTAACCTGCCAGGCTTCGCCAAGCTTACTTGAGGACTATAAAGAAGGCGACAGCATGGCAGTAAACGGCACCTGTCTAACCGCTACAGAGATTGACCAAGCTAAATTTTCAGTTGATATTATGCCTGAGACCTTTAACCGGACAAATTTTGCAGACTTAGAGCCGGGTGATCCAGTCAATTTAGAGAGACCCTTAGGAGTGAAGGACCGGATTGAAGGCCACTTTGTGGCGGGCCACATCGATACTACCGTCCGGCTCCTACAAAAGGAAGAAAGAGAAAATGCCTTGGTTTTGACCTTTCAATATCCCCAAGACCATAGAGGAGAAATTATCAGCCAAGGTTCCATTGCCATCAATGGGGTCAGTCTAACGGTCAGCCAAGTCACCGACCAGACCTTTTCAGTTAGCCTGATCCCCCACACTTTAGACTTGACCAATCTTGGAAGAGTGCAAATTGGTAACAAGGTGAATATTGAAACAGACATGCTGGCTAAATACTTAAAAGCTCAGAGATTGCCAGTCTAAAATAGAAAGAAGGTCATATCATTGACAGACACAGTTCAAGAGGCTGTTCAGGCCTTACAAGACGGTAAGCTCATTATAGTTGCTGACGACGACAACCGGGAAGCAGAAGGCGATTTAGTCGGATTGGCCAGCCAGGCTAGCTCAGAAACCCTTAACTTCATGGTCACCCATGCAAGAGGCTTGGTTTGCGCTCCCCTATCCCCTAAAATCGCTAAGAAGTTAGACTTAGGTCCCATGACCCAGGACAGTAGCGATCCCTTTGGCACCGGCTTTACCGTTAGTGTTGACCACCAGAACACCACTACCGGAATTTCAGCCTTCGACCGGGCCGAAACCATTAAACAACTTGCTTCTCCGAAGTCTCAAGCTTTGGATTTCCGCCGGCCCGGCCACATCTTCCCCTTGATTGCTAAGGAAGGGGGCGTTTTAGAGCGCCGGGGACACACTGAAGCGGCCATCGACCTAGCCAAATTAGCCGGAGACCGTCAAGCAGCTTATATCTGTGAGATTTTAAAAGAAGATGGCAGCATGGCCCGGTTGCCAGACTTGGAACAATTAGCCGACCAGTGGCAACTTCCCCTCATCACCATCGAGGACTTATCTATCACCTTAGCCTTTGACAGTGACCTCCATGTTTCCCTACCTACCAAATACGGCGATTTTGACCTTACCCTCTTCCAAGACCAAAAGCAAAAAGACCACCTCCTCCTATCCAAGGGAGACATCCGCCAGAGTCCTGACCCTCTCTTAGTCCGAATCCATTCTGAATGCTTGACTGGGGATGTCTTTGGCTCTGAGCGGTGTGACTGCGGTCAGCAGTTAGAAGTAAGCATGCAGAAGATACAAGAGGCTGGCCGGGGTGCCATCATCTACCTGCGGCAAGAAGGAAGAGGGATCGGCCTAAAAAATAAAATCAAGGCCTACAAGCTCCAAGAAAAAGGGATGGACACCTATGATGCCAATGTCCATTTGGGCTTTAAGCCGGATGAGAGGGACTACCGTTTTGCCTATAAAATCCTCCAAGCTTTAGGTATCCAGTCAGTCCAACTCTTAACCAATAACCCTGAAAAAATTGACCAGCTGGAGGAGCTAGGCCTTGAAGTCACCAAACGTATCCCCTTAGAAGTCCAAGCCACCGGGAGCAGTCAGTCTTATCTCAAAACCAAAAAAGAAAAATTTCACCATCTATTATCATTGTAAAGGAGTATGACCATGACAAGTTACAGAGGAAATTTCACCCTAAAAGCTAAGACAAAAATTGCCCTGGTAGCAGGTCAATTCAATGACTTTATCACCGAACGTTTGGTTGAGGGGGCTAAGAGCACCCTCGTCCAGCACGGGATTGACCCAGACCTAATCGACACCTACTGGGTCCCGGGTTCATTTGAAATCCCCTACCTGAGCCAGCAGTTGTTAAAACACAAAGATTATGACGGTATCCTCACCCTAGGAGCCGTTATCAGAGGGGCCACCAGCCATTATGACCTAGTTAGCAATGAAGTCGCTAAAGGTGTTGCCAACCTGTCCTTACAAGCCGATATTCCCATCTTATTTGGCGTATTAACCACCGACAACATTGACCAAGCCATTGAGAGGGCTGGCACCAAGGCCGGTAACAAGGGGAGCGAAGTAGCCCAGGCCTTACTAGAGATGATCTCTTTAACTGACCAAATCCAGCCTTAAACTACTGGAAGAAAATAGGACATCTAGTCAAGCCCTCCTCCTCAAGCTAGCCCAGCTTAACCTTAGCTGACATGCTTAGTAGGCAAAAGCCAGGCTAGTCCCTACTAGCAAAATGGTGCTGGCGTCTAACCCAATAGCCTGAATAATTCGCCTAGTTCAGTTAAGTACAAAAATGCATAAAAAAACACCAGCCGGATGCTGGTGTTTTTCTTTCTCAAGAGAGTAAGATAGCTTAACGTTTTGAGAATTGTGGGCTTTTACGCGCTTTTTTGAGCCCAGGTTTTTTACGTTCTTTCATACGTGAATCACGGGTCAAGAGTCCTGCTTCTTTTAGCGGACCACGGAAGTCAGGGTCAACACTAGTCAAGGCACGGGCAATACCGTGACGGATGGCTCCTGCTTGGCCAGTAAAGCCGCCACCTTTAACGTTTACGGAAACGTCGTAGCTGCCGACTGTGTCAGTTGCTTCAAAGGGTTGTCTAACGATGATGTGGTGGTGGTCATAGTTTAGGTAATCGCTCATGTCTCTACCGTTAATGACAATGGAACCTGATCCAGGTGTTAAAATAACCCGGGCAGTAGAGTTTTTACGGCGACCAGTTCCGAAATATTGTACTTTAGCCAAAGTAATTCCCTCCTTAAATCAAGTTTGTAATGTCTAATTCTTCTGGTTGTTGAGCGGCATGTTTGTGGTCTTGGCCAGCATAAATATGAAGTTTTTTCAGTTGCTGACGGCCAAGGCGGTTGTCTGGTAGCATACCTTTAATGGATAGTTCTAACAAACGTTCAGGCTTGTCACGAAGCAATTCGCCAGCTGAAATTTGTTTTAGACCACCTGGGTAACCAGAGTGACGTGAATAGATCTTGTCGCTTGCTTTTTTACCAGTTAATTTAACTTTTGATGCATTAACGATAATGACATTGTCGCCAGTGTCCACATGTGGTGTGTAGCTTGGCTTGTGTTTGCCACGTAAAATTTTAGCAACTGCTGCTGAAAGACGACCAAGAGAGACGTCAGTTGCATCAAGGACGTACCATTTCCGTTCAATATCGCTTGCATTAGCCATATAGGTTGTACGCATGTTCTTCCTCCAGTATCTCTAGATTCATTCATTGCCAAGACTACCGTTCCTTATAGCTTGGCTTTAATTCGATTCATTTGTTTACAATCGGTCACACAATAAGTTTCCGGGGCTTATCATGGGGTAAACAATACCAAAATACATCATACCGAAATATCCCTTTATTGTCAATGTTTCTCTGGATATTTTTCCATTTTTTCGCCCTCACTGCCGGGGACCGACCCGTAGTAAAGTTTCATCAAGCACAAGCCCTTGCTAGGCATGGTCTTACCTGCCTGGGACCGGTCTTTTGCCTGGATAATGTCTGGGACTTGGTCTGGTGCAATCCTGCCTTCACCTGCAGCGACCACTGTTCCCACCATGATCCGGACCATATTATACAAGAAGCCATCTCCCACAAAGTTAAAAATCCAGTCATGGCCCAGCACTTCCAAGTCGGCACGGTAGAGGGTGCGAACCTTGTCTTTTACGTCAGTTTGGCTAGCCGCAAAGCTAGTAAAGTCATGGCAGCCGACTAAGTGGGCCAGGGCAGCTTGTACGGCTTCTAGGTCAAGCGGGTAAGGGTGGTGGCAGGCATAGAGGCGGTTAAAGGGGTCCATGATGGGACTATTAGACAACCAGTAACGGTAGTGCTTCCCTTTGGCATCAAAGCGGGAGTGAAAGTTCCCTCCTACCCGGTCTAGAGACCTGATGGAGATGTCACCTGGCAAGAGGGTGTTCAAACCTCGCTGGAGCCCCTCGCTTTCGATTTCAAAGGGAAAGTCAAAGTGGGCCACCTGTCCCCTTGCATGGACTCCAGCATCCGTTCGTGAGGCAGCATGGATGCGAACAAATTCTCCCTTGGCTAATTTTTGGAGGGCTCCTTCAATTTCATCTTGGACGGTCAAAGCATTGACCTGGGTTTGGTAGCCCGAATACCGTGTACCATCATAGGCTATCACCATTTTATACCGTAAAGTCATGGACTCCCTCCTTACTTCGAATTCAATCAGCTTTTAAAGCCGTTAAAATACCAGCCAAAAAGAACAAGCTCTTGGCTGGTAGAGATTTTCAAGATGTTCTCCTAAGTTCGCAGTAGTAAAAGTAAAATGGCCAAGGCCAACATGACCAAGAGGAGGAAGGTGTCTCGTCTGTACCATTCCAACTGCCGGAACTTGGTCCGATCTTCCCCTCCCCGGTAACCACGGGCTTCCATAGCAGTAGCCAGGTCATCTGCCCGGTTAAATGACGAAACGAAGAGGGGAATCAGCATGGGAACAATGGCTTTCATTTGCTCATACAAATTGCCTTCTCCAAACTCTATCCCTCGAGCACGCTGGGCATTCATAATTTTCTCGGTTTCATCCATCAAAGTTGGGACAAAGCGCAGGGCAATAGATAACATCAAGGCAATTTCATGGACCGGCACCTTAACATACTTGAAAGGTCGGAGGATAAATTCAATCGCATCAGTCAAACTGAGTGGCATAGTGGTCAAAGTCAAAAGGGTAGACATAAAGATAATTAAGACAAAGCGCAGGGCAATGAAAACCCCGTTAACCAAGCCTTCTTCAGATACCACAATAGGACCAAAGCTAAATAGGATAGTATTACCCGAAGTGAAGAGGACTTGGAGGACTACGGTAAATAAAATCAGCCATATCAAGGGTTTAACACCATTAAGAAAGAAGGAAAACTTGATGCCAGACAGCTTCAGTCCCAAGAAAACAAAGGCCGCCAAAAGCAGGTAGGTCTGCCAATTATTGGCAAAGAAAATAATAATGATAAATGCCATGGCGGACAGAAGCTTACTTCTGGGATCGAGTCGGTGGATGATGGAGTCGCCTGGAATATAGCGCCCAAAGATTAACTTATCCATCATATGAACCACTCTCCTCTCCCAGTTTACCGGCAATTGCTTGACCCAATTCTTCTGTGGTCAAGGGGAGGAAGTCAAAGTCCCAGCCAAACTCTTCTTGGAGCCTATTGGCAAATCGAACAGACTTTGGAAGCCCAAGTTTCAGGCTATTCAACCAATCTGTTTCCTTAAAAATCTCCCGGGGCTGACCTTCACGCTTGACCGTTCCATGATCTAGCACAATCATGTGGTCCGCATAGTCTGCCACATCCTCCATCTGGTGTGTCACGAGGACAATGGTCAAGCCTTCTTCCTTATGGAGTTTGTAAAACATGTCCATGATTTCTTGCCGGCCCTTGGGGTCTAAACCAGCTGTAGGTTCGTCCAGGACCAAGACTTCCGGTTGCAAGGCCAAAACACCAGCTATGGCAACCCGCCGCATCTGGCCCCCAGATAGGTCAAAGGGGGACCGGTCTTTAAAGGACTCATCTAAGCCAACCAAAAGAAGCATGTCTTGGACAATGGCATCGGCTTCCTCCTGGCTCTTGCCAAAGTTTTTAGGACCAAAGGCAATATCCTGGCCGACCGTTTCTTCAAAAAGTTGGGCTTCAGGAAACTGAAAAACAATGCCCACTTTTTTGCGCAAGGCTTTTAATTTCTTATTTTCACTTTCTTGGGAAATGACCCGGTCTCCAATATGGACTTGACCTTCAGTGGGGATTTTCAGAGCATTTAAGTGTTGTAAAACAGTGGACTTTCCGCTCCCCGTATGGCCAACCAAGGCGGTGTAAGAACCGTCTTTAATGGAGAGGTTGATGTCATAAAGGGCACGGCTTTCAAAGGGGGTTCCTTTTTGGTATGTAAAGCCTACTTCTTGGAAACGGATGTCCATAGCCATTCCACCATCCCTTCTTCTGATAGGTAGTCTTCTGGCACTGGAATGCCCTGATTTTTTAAGGCTAATTTGACTTGTTCGGAAAAGGGCAAGTCCAAGCCCAAGTCAATCAAGTCTTGTCCGAGGTCAAAAATCTCTTTGGGCGGGCCAATCCGGTCAATCTCGCCGTCTTTCATGACAATGATTTGGTCGCTTTCCGTTGCTTCATCAATATCATGGGTGATGGAAATAACGGTTAAGTTCTCCTGGTCCTTGACTTCTTTGACTGTCCGCAAAACATCTAACCGGCCAGATGGGTCCAGCATACTGGTAGCCTCATCTAAAATCATAATCTCAGGTTGGAGGGCTATAATTCCAGCAATGGCAACCCGTTGCTTTTGCCCCCCTGACAGGCGGGCAGGTTCCCGATCAGCATATTCTAGCATGCCAACCCGGTCTAAGGCAGCCCGTATCCGAACCACCATATCTTCTCGTGGCACACCCAAGTTTTCCAAACCAAAGGCGACATCATCCTGGACGGTTGAGCCAACAAATTGGTTGTCTGGGTTTTGGAAGACCATTCCCACCATCTGACGGATGGACCACACATTGTCTTCATTGAGTTCATAGTCTCCCACCTGGACTCGGCCGGAGTTTGGGGCAATAAGGCCATTGATGGTCTTGGCCAGGGTCGATTTGCCTGAACCATTAGACCCAATAACCGAAATCCAATCTCCCTTGTCAATGGTAAAAGAGACCTCATTCAAGGCCTTGTGGTCATCTTCACTATTATACTTAAAGCTAATATTCTCTACACTTATTATTTCAGCCATCCAACCGCTCCATATTTACATATCATTAACATTTCACCTTAACGCTATTAGACTAACAAAAACAAAAGCTTTTTACAATTTAAATTAGTTATAAGTCAAAGTGCCAGACAAAAAGCCGAACACTACTGTGAAAACGGCTCGGAACTTAAACTAGACAAGAAATGAAATGGATGTGATAAGTATGATCACTTTGCTTGCTGTAGAGAATCTCCCTGCCGCAAATTATTATGTATAAAAAAAGAACTTTGATATATGGGTTTTCCTGGAAGCAAGTTGCCTCCAGGAAAACGAGAGCTAGACACTTGGAACTAATGAGTCCCATCATCGTAACGCTCCATACATCTAAAGTTAGTTAAAAGTTTATTCTTCTTCTGCTACAACTTCTTCAACATCGTCATCTTCGTCGATAGAATCGGTGTCGCCTTTAACAACGAATTCCAAGACAGCCATTGGAGCATTGTCACCGCGACGAGGTTCAGTGTTCAAGACACGAGTGTAGCCACCATTACGGTCTTCAAAACGAGGAGCAATGTCGTCAAATAACTTTTGTAGCGTTGATTGAACAATAATTTCTTCTTCTGTTTCACCTACAGTTGCCAATTCATTGCGCAAGAAAGCAGCAGCTTGGCGACGAGCATGCAAGTCACCACGTTTGCCTAAGGTCACCATTTTGTCTGCGAGACGTTGGGCTTCTTTGGCACGAGTTTTTGTGGTAATGATGCGTTCATTAATAACTAAGTCGGATACTAAATCGCGAAGCATGGCTTTTCGTTGTGAACTTGTACGTCCGAGTTTACGGTATCCCATTTTACTATTCCTCCTTTACCTACTATTCTTCTTTCAAGCTTAGGTCTAAGTCATCAAGCTTGTTTTTAACTTCTTCTAATGACTTACGTCCGAGATTACGGACCTTCATCATTTCTGGTTCAGTTTTGTCCGTTAGTTCTTGGACAGTATTGATGCCAGCACGTTTCAAACAGTTGTAAGACCGAACAGATAAATCAAGCTCTTCGATGGTCATCTCAAGCATTTTTTCTTTCTGGTCTTCTTCTTTTTCAACCATAATGTCCGCTTCACGTGCTTGCTCAGTTAAGTTAATGAAGATGTTCAAGTGTTCATTCATGATCTTAGCCGCTAGACTCAAGCCATCCTCTGGGGAAATGGATCCATCTGTCCAAATATCCAAGGTTAACTTATCATATTGCTCGCGCTCACCAACGCGGGTGTCTTCAACAGTATAGTTGACACGACTAATTGGGGTATAAATTGAATCAATTGGCAAAACACCGATTGGCATATCATCATGCTTGTTGTGCTCTGCATTCACATAACCTCTACCAGTTTCTGCTTCCATCCGGATGTGTAAATGACCACCTTCAGAAACAGTACACAAGTATAGGTCTGGATTCATAATCTCAACATCACTATCAGTAATAATATCAGCTGCTGTCACTTCAGCAGGGCCTTCAATATCCAATTCAATTGTTTTTGTTTCTTCAGTATGAAGTTTTAAAGCCAGTTTTTTCAGGTTTAAGATGATGGAAGTCACATCTTCAACCACACCATCAATAGCAGTAAACTCATGCAAAACACCATCAATTTGAATATTGGTGACCGCAGCACCCGGTAGTGATGATAATAAGATACGGCGCAAGGAATTCCCTAAGGTAGTCCCATAACCACGTTCCAATGGTTCAACAACAAACTTACCAAATTTGCCATCTTCACTGATCTCTACTGTTTCAATTACTGGCTTTTCAATTTCGATCATCTACCCATTTACCCCTTTCAAAACGTTAGTACATGTAATGAACATTATCATCTACTAGGCAATTCATTAAACGCGACGACGTTTTGGAGGACGGCATCCGTTGTGTGGGACTGGTGTCACGTCTCTGATAGCTGTAATATCTAGACCAGTAGCTTGAAGTGAACGAATTGCAGATTCACGGCCTGAACCAGGACCTTTAACTGATACTTCAACAGATTTCATACCATTTTCCATGCTACCTTTAGCTGCAGCTTCAGCCACCATTTGAGCAGCGAAAGGAGTTGATTTACGAGATCCTTTAAAGCCTAGCTGTCCAGCAGATGACCAAGAAATGGCATTCCCTTGAACATCTGTAATCATAACGATTGTGTTGTTAAAAGTAGAACGAATGTGGGCTACACCATGTTCAATATTCTTTTTGGCACGACGTTTACGTGAACCTTGGCTTCTTCTTTTAGCTTTTGCCATACAATATACCTCCTAACTTTTTAATTTAATTATTTTTTCTTACCAGCAATTGCAACAGCTGGGCCTTTACGGGTACGGGCATTGTTTTTGGTTCTTTGACCACGAACGGGTAGGTTACGACGGTGGCGGATACCACGGTAGGAACCAATTTCAGTCAAACGTTTGATATTTTGACTTTTTTCACGGCGCAAGTCACCTTCAACTTTTAGCTTGTCAACCTCACGACGGATGGCATCCAATTGGTCGTTGGTCAAGTCACGGACACGGATTTCTTCTGGAACGCCAGCATCCGCTAAAACTTTTTGAGCAGTTGATTTGCCGATACCGTAAATGTAAGTCAATGAAATAACAATGTGTTTATCACGGGGAATATCTACACCGACAATACGTGCCATAATTTACACCTCCTATAAATTTAAATTAGCCTTGACGTTGTTTGTGTTTAGGGTTTGAGCAAATAACCATAACCCGTCCATTTCGACGAATAATTTTGCATTTGTCGCACATTTTTTTAACTGATGGTCTTACTTTCATTGGATTAACCTCCTTCGTTTTCGCTTCAAGACACCCACTTGCCAAGCAGGATAAGCCCGCCTAATCTTAGGCAAGGGGGATTAGCCTAGTTAGCTCGGGGTCAATTATTTATAACGGTAGGTTATGCGGCCTTTAGAAAGATCATAGGGAGACATTTCGACAGTGACCTTGTCCCCAGGTAAGATACGAATGTAGTTCATTCTGATTTTACCTGAAACATGAGCAAGAATTTCGTGACCATTTTCAAGTTCTACCTTAAACATAGCGTTTGGCAGGGTCTCAAGAATAGTCCCTTCAACTTCTATCATATCTTCTTTTGACACGAAATTTCCTCCTTTGAGGTTTCTGTTCCACTTGCTTTTATCCTAGTTTCGACACTCTTACAATTGTATCACAAAAAAACAAGTACTACAAGTTTTGATCCAAGATTTCCTTGACATCCTCAAAGACATCATTCGGGTCCCCTTGACCGTCAACCCTTGCGACAATACCCCGGTCCTTGTAAAAGTCAACGAGGTCATTAGTTTGGTCTTCGTTAACCTGAATTCTGCGTTTAACTGTCTCTGGTTTGTCGTCATCACGCTGGTAAAAATCAGTAGAGCCACAAACGTCACAAACGCCCTCTTTTTCAGGTTGCTTGTTATTCTTGTGGTAGGTAGCCCCGCAATTAGAGCATATAAAGCGTCCGGTCAGTCTTTCCAGGAGGATTTCTTTATCCACTTGGATGTACAAGACTGTGTCCAGCGATCTACCTTTGTCTTCCAGCATGTCTTCCAAGGCTTGAGCCTGGTTGATTGTGCGAGGGTAACCGTCTAGCAAGAAGCCAGTCTGGGCATCATCCTCATCTAAACGTTCTTCCACAATTCCGTTGGTGACCTGGTCAGGTACCAAGTCGCCAGCATCCATGTATTTCTTAGCTTCCTTGCCAAGTTCTGTTTCATTTTTCATGGCTGCCCGGAACATGTCCCCGGTTGAAATATGAGGCAGGTCGTATTTCTTAGTAATTCTTGCTGCTTGTGTTCCCTTGCCGGCACCTGGCAAGCCTAATAAGATTAAATTCATAAAGTCCTCCATTAATGTGTCCTGCAAGGAATAAGGTCAAGCTTAAGCTAACACCTTATTCCTCACTTTTTTGGTAGGATTGAATAAATCCTTGGTAGTTGTTCTTGCTCAACAAGCCTTCAAGCTGTCGCATGGTATCTAAACCGACACCGACAACAATGAGTAAGCTTGTACCGCCTAGGGTAATGGAAGAAGGCAAGTTCCAGAAATTGGAAGCAATAATCGGTAGGACTGAGATAACTCCCAAGTAAAGAGCTCCTACCGTACTTAAGCGAATGAGCATGTAGGAAATGTAGTCTTCCGTTGCCCGCCCTGGTCTAACACTAGGAATATAGGCATTTTGTTTTTGCAAGTTTTCAGCAACTTTCTCCGGATTAATCTGGATAAAGGCATAAAAGTAAGTGAAGGCTACAATCAAAATGGTATAGAAGATAGCCCCAATTGGTTCTTCCAAGCTGAAAATACTAGTCGCTACCTGGAACCAAGTCGAATCCTGGCTACTTTGAGCAAACAGGTTTAAGAAAATTTGCGGTGTCATGATAAAAGAACTGGCGAAAATAACCGGGATAACACCAGCTGAGTTAACTTTTAATGGTAAAGTCGCATCTCCAGCTGATGAAGCACGTTTAGAATACCGCACTGGAATATTCCGTTTGGCATTTTCCATCCAGGTGACAAAAATGACTAGGGCAATTAAAGCAAGCATGACGAGGGCAAAGACAAGTACTGATTGGATGAGTTCGTCCCCGGCATTGCCGACCTGCACCCGGTAAAAGTTGATCAAGTCCTGCGGGATAGTCGCAACAATACCAGCAAAGATGATCAAGGAGGTCCCATTGCCGACCCCATGGACGGATATCATTTCACCCAGCCACATGACCAGCATGGTCCCTGCAGTCAAAATAATAGCGATGGTAATATACGTTGCTGCATTTGGATTTCTGACGAGACCAAAGTCGGCCAAGGCATTAAAACCAATCGAGATCCCTAAGCCTTGTAAGAAACCTAAAGCGATTGTCCCATACCGGGTGACATTGTTCAGCTTACGCCGGCCAACTTCACCTTGCTCTGACCATTCCTTAAACTTGGGTATAACATCCATCTGTAGTAATTGGACAATAATGGATGCAGTAATATAAGGCGAAACACCTAGAGCAAAAACGGAATAACTGGATAAGGCACCCCCACCAAATGTATCAAGGAGGGTGAAGAGTCCAGTTTCTGATAATTCATTTAATGCTGAGGCATCAACACCAGGAACCGTAATGTGGGTCCCGATTCGAAAGACGAAGAGCAAGGCCAAGGTGAAAAAAACTCGGCCACGAACTTCTTTCTCGGTGAATGCCCCTTTTAATATTTTGAACATTCCCTTAGATCACCTCAACTGATCCTCCGGCGTTTTCAATTGCTTCTTTAGCTGCAACTGAGAATTTGTGCGCCTTCACAGTTAATTTGCGGTCTAATTCGCCTTTAGCTAAAACTTTAATACCGGATTTTTGATTTTTGATAATTCCTTTGTCTTTCAGAAGTTCTGGTGTAACTTCAGTGCCTTCATCTAATTCGTTTAAAGTTTTTAAGTTAATAATCGCATATTCTTTACGATTAACATTGGTGAAGCCTCGTTTAGGCAATGTTTGGAAAAGTGGAGTTTGACCACCTTCAAAACCTAGACGAACATTTCCACCAGATCTTGATTTTTGACCGTGTTCACCTCGGCCAGCTGTATTACCTTGTCCACTAGATGAGCCTCGACCGACCCGTTTACGGGCTTTTCGAGCTTGGGGAGCTTTTAATTCGTGAAGTTTCATAACCTGGCACCTCCTTTATTCAAATCTTTTACTTAGTTGACTTCTTTAACTTCTACTAAATGATCGACGTGTTTGATTGCGCCACGAACCGCTTCGTTATCAGGTCTGATAACACTAGAATTAACCTTACCAAGTCCCAATGCCTTGATAATCTTGTGTTGGTTTTGTGGACGACCAATCAAACTTCGCTTAAGGGTTATTTCTAAGTTTGCCAATGTGTCCACTCCTTATCCTTGTAAGTCTTCAACTGAGACGCCACGCAATTTAGCTACTTCTTCAGCAGTTTTTAGTTGCGAAATGGCATCCAAGGTCGCACGAATCATGTTAATTGCTGTGTTAGACCCAATTGATTTACTAGTTGCATCAGCCACACCAGCAAGTTCTAAGACGGCACGGACTGGTCCACCGGCTGAAACACCAGAACCAGCAACAGCAGGTTTGAGTAAGATACGACCACCAGCGTGCTCACCAATCACTTCGTGTGGGATGGTTGTACCAACGCGAGGGAGATAGATAAGGTTTTGTTTCCCATCTTCAACAGCCTTTCGGATAGCTTCTGGCACTTCAAGAGCTTTACCAGTTCCTAAGCCGACATGGCCATCTCCATCGCCAACAACGACAACTGCCGCAAATCGTAAGTTACGTCCACCTTTTACAACTTTCGTTACTCGGTTGATTTCAACCAAACGATCTTCTAGGTCTAATGTTGAAGGATCAATGTTTGATACCATAGTCTATTTTCCTCCTTTTTGCTTAAAAATCTAGTCCATTTTCACGGGCTGCATCTGCTAAGGCTTGGACCCGGCCGTGGTATTTGTAACCGCCACGGTCAAAAACGACTTGTTCAATATCGTGTTCTTTAGCCCGTTTAGCCACTAATTCGCCTACCAAGGCAGCTTGCTCGGTTTTGCTTTCGGAATTGGAAACTTCGCTGTCCAATGTAGATGCACTTGCGAGCGTTACACCCTCTACGTCATCAATAACTTGAGCGTAGATGTTTTTGTTTGAACGAAAGATGTTTAAACGTGGGCACTCAGCAGTACCAGAAAGATTGCGACGAATCCGTTTATGTCTTTTTTTACGCACTTTATTTTTATCTGGTTTTGAAATCACAATTGTCACCTCTTTATTCTATTTTGTCTGGCAATAGAAGACGATCGTCCAGTCTTGCTTATTCACTAGCTTATTCACTAGCCTATTTACCAGTTTTACCTTCTTTACGGCGAATTTGTTCATCGGCGTATTTAATCCCTTTACCTTGGTAAGGTTCAGGTGGTCTAACTCCTCTAACTTTGGCTGCTAGTTGACCAACCGCCTCTTTGCTAGCACCCTTAATGACGATTTCGGTGTTAGATGGAACTTCAATCTCAATACCGTCAGGCTGTTCAAATTCTACTTGATGGGATAGCCCAACATTTAAGACCAATTTGTTCCCTTGTTTTTGGGCACGGTACCCAACCCCGTTCAATTCTAATTTTTTGCTAAAACCATTGGCTACCCCTTCAACCATGTTAAAGACTAAAGACCGGGTAGTTCCGTGGGCAATACGGTTAGCTTTCGAATCATTGGGACGTTCACAAACAATGTCTTGGTCAGAAACATTAATTTCAATACTTGGGCTAAGGCTACGGGTAATTTCGCCTTGTTTGCCCTTAGCTGTAAGGACGTTCCCCTCTTTTAAAGATACTTCAACGCCTTCTGGAATATTAATAGGTTTATTTCCGATACGACTCACTGACCGGCACCTCCTTAATAAATAAATTGTTTACCAAACGTATGCTAATACTTCGCCACCGATTTTTTTAGCACGAGCTTCTTTATCAGTAACGACACCTTGGGAAGTTGAAATAATAGCAATCCCCAAGCCATTTAAAACTTTGGGTACTTCTTCTGCATTAGCATAGACACGTAACCCGGGTTTAGAAATACGCTTGATCCCTGTAATGACCCGTTCTTTATCTTGTCCATATTTCAATTGGATACGAACAACATCCTGCTTATTGTCTTCAATGACTTCTACATCTTTGACAAAACCTTCAGCTTTAAGGATGTCGGCCATACTTTTTTTAACATTAGATGCAGGGATTTCCACACTTTCGTGGTGTGCATCACTAGCGTTACGAACGCGAGTTAAGAAATCTGCAATCGGATCTGTCATGACCATTCAAAGTAGCCTCCTTTATCAGTAATATTATTTTTACCAGCTTGCTTTTTTAAGGCCTGGGATTTGTCCTTTATGAGCAAGTTCACGAAGACAAACACGGCATAATTTAAATTTTTTGTAGACAGCATGAGGTCGTCCGCATCGTTGGCAACGGGTATATTCACGAGTAGAAAATTTTGCTGGTTTTTTAGCTTTTTCAATCATTGCTTTTCTAGCCATTTCGTTATAACCTCCTATTTTTATTTTCTAAAGGGCATACCCAATTCTCTGAGTAATTCGCGTCCTTCTTCATCAGTGTTAGCTGATGTGACGATCACAATGTCCATGCCGCGTACTTTATTCACTTCATCAAAGTCGATTTCAGGGAAAATCAGTTGCTCTTTAATTCCCAGAGTGTAGTTCCCTCGGCCGTCAAAAGAGTTTTGGCTGACGCCGCGGAAGTCCCGCACCCGTGGTAATGAAATCGTAACTAATTTGTCCAAGAATTCGTACATTCTTTGACCACGCAAGGTTACCTTGGTACCGATTGGCATACCATCACGTAAACGGAAAGCTGCAATAGATTTTTTGGCCTTGGTGACGACAGGTTTTTGACCTGTAATTTTAGTCAAGTCTTCTACTGCATCATCTAGGTTTTTAGTGTTTGCAACTGCATCACCGACACCCATATTGACAACGATCTTCTCAACTTTAGGTGCTTCCATAATGGAAGTGTAGTCAAATTTATCCATTAGTGATGGGCGTACTTCGTTTTGGTATTTTTCACTTAATCGTGACATCTTTACTTGTCCTCCTTTCGCACTAAACTCATTAAACTTTTTTGCCAGATTTTTTAGCGTAACGAACTTTTTTGCCGTCTTCAAACCGGTAACCAACTCGAGTCGGTTCACCTGTTTCAGGGTCGACTAGTTGGACGTTGGATACGTGGATCGGGCCTTCTTCTTCAACGATCCCACCTTCGACTCCCATGCCAGGTCGTTGGTGTTTTTTGATGATATTCAAGCCTTCAACTTTAACTCGGTCTTGTTTTGGCAAAGCTTCAATAACCGTACCTTGTTTCCCTTTTTCTTTACCAGAGATTACTTGTACTTTATCTCCTGTTTTTACAAACATGTCTCGCACCTCCTAAACCATCTCTTTTTATAATACTTCCGGAGCTAACGAAATAATTCTCATGAAGTTGCTATCACGTAATTCGCGGGCAACTGGTCCAAAAATACGAGTTCCTCGAGGTGCTTTGTCTTCACGTACGATTACACAAGCATTCTCATCAAATTTGATATATGAACCATCTGGACGGCGCAAGCCAGTTTTTGATCGAACGATGACAGCTCGGGCTACATCACCTTTTTTGACAACGCCACCTGGTGTAGCATTTTTAACACTAACAACTACCTCGTCACCGATATTAGCTGTCTTAGCACCTGACCCTCCCAGTACTTTTACAACCAGTACTTCACGGGCACCAGAGTTATCAGCAACTTTCATACGACTTTCACTTTGAATCACGTTAGAATCCTCCTTTCAACTCAGACATACCAGTCTTATAGGATAACTGCTTCTTCTACTACTTCAACTAAACGGTATCGTTTGTCTTTGGAAAGTGGACGGGTCTCCATGATTCGAACTGTGTCGCCTTCTTTGGCAGTGTTATTTTCATCATGTGCCTTAAATTTAGTTGAGTATTTGATCCGTTTTTTGTATTTAGGGTGTTCTCGGGTTGTTCTGATTTCAACCACAATGGTCTTGTCCATTTTGTCAGAAACAACTTTCCCCACATACTCTTTACGCAAATTGCGGTCAGCCATTCTTTAACCTCCTTTAATGGAACTAGGGGACTGCTTATTGGGCAAGCTCAGCTTGTCTTAAAACAGTTTTCACACGAGCAATATTTTTCCGAACTTTTTTAATTTGGGCTGTATCTTCCAGCTGTCCTGTAGCCAATTGGAAACGTAAGTTAAAGAGTTCTTCTTTGTACTCCGCTTCTTTCTCAAGTAGTTCAGCAGTGGATAATTCTTTCAATTCTTTAGCCTTCATGTGATTCACCACTTTCTTCACGAGCTACCACACGAGTTCGCACTGGTAATTTCATTGAAGCAAGTCTCAAGGCTTCGTGAGCGACTTCTTCCGAAACACCACCGACTTCGAACATGATTTTACCACGTTTAACTGGAGCTACCCATTTTTCAGGAGCACCTTTACCGGAACCCATACGAACTCCGATACCTTTAGCAGTTACTGATTTGTGAGGGAAAATTTTAATCCATACTTTCCCACCACGTTTCATGTATCGGGTCATAGCAATACGGGCTGATTCAATTTGGCGGTTAGAGATCCACTTGGAGTCAAGTGACTGCAAACCGTACTGACCGTAAGCAACTTCTTTACCGCCTTTTGCTTCACCTTTCATTTTACCGCGAAATTCACGTCGGTATTTCACACGTTTAGGTACTAACATTGATTATTTTCCTCCTTCCTTGCTATCTTCAATTTCAGGAAGAACTTCTCCTTTGTAAATCCAGACTTTCACACCAATTTTACCGAATTGGGTATCCGCTTCGACGTTATCGTAATCAATATCAGCTCGGATAGTGTGAAGAGGAACGGTTCCTTCAGAGAATCCTTCTGAACGAGCCATATCTGCACCATTTAACCGACCAGCAACAAGTGTTTTAATTCCTTGAGCGCCATCACGCATAGCTCTCTGGATGGCTTGTTTTTGTGCTCGTCGGAATGAAATACGGTTTTCAAGTTGTTCCGCAATCGATTTAGCGACAAGTGTTGCATCGACATCCGGTTTTTTCACTTCGATGATGTTAACGTGAACGCGTTTGCCAGTTAAGTTGGCCAATTGGTTTCTTAAAGCATCGACTTCAGACCCACCTTTACCAATCACCATACCTGGTTTAGCTGTGTGGATCGAAATGTTGACCCGGTTCGCTGCACGCTCAATTTCAACGCGGGAAACCGAAGCATCAACTAGTTTGTCTGCAATGTAGTTTCGAATCGCCAAATCTTCGTGTAATTTGTCTGCAAAATCTTTTTCAGCATACCACTTTGCGTCCCAATCGTGGATAACGCCAACACGCAAGCCGTGTGGATTAATTTTAGATCCCATGCTTTAACCCTCCTTCTTCTCAGATACCACAACAGTAATGTGGCTTGTTCGTTTGTTGATTTTTGAAGCTGCACCTTTCGCTCTTGGACGGAAACGTTTTAAGGTTGGTCCTTCATTGGCATATGCTTCACTGACAAATAAGTCTTCGACATTCATGTCATAGTTGTGCTCAGCATTGGCAATAGCTGATTTTAAGACTTTTTCTACCGCTTCAGCTGCACCTCTATTGGTAAATCGAAGGATAGCAATTGCTTCACCAGCATCTTTGCCACGGATTTGGTCAACGACTAAGCGAACTTTACGTGGAGCAATTCGAATCATACGAGCAGATGCTTTAGCTTCTGTTACCTTGTCTGTCATGATTTTTCCTCCCTCCGATTATTATTTCTTAGTCACGCGGTCATCTTTACTGTGACCTCTAAATGTTCGAGTTGGTGCGAATTCACCCAATTTGTGGCCGACCATGTCTTCTTGAATGTAGACAGGGACATGTTTGCGACCGTCGTATACAGCAATTGTATGCCCAACAAAGTTTGGGAAAATAGTTGAACGACGAGACCATGTTTTGATTACTTTTTTATTGTCATCGTCCATAGCCTTTACTTTTTTCATTAAGTGATCATCGACAAAAGGTCCTTTTTTCAAGCTACGACCCATGTTACGCCCTCCTTACGGGAAAACCCATTTATTCTTCTCAGATTATTTGCTTCGTTTTTTAGTTCGGCGACGACGGACAATCAATTTATCCGACTTGTTTTTGCCTTTGCGTGTTTTCTTACCAAGGGTTGGTTTACCCCATGGTGAAACAGGACTTGGTCGACCGATTGGAGCACGACCTTCACCACCACCGTGTGGGTGATCGTTGGGGTTCATGACAGAACCACGGACAGTAGGGCGTTTCCCTTTCCAACGGCTTCGGCCTGCTTTACCAAAGTTGATGAGTTCGTGTTGTTCATTCCCAACAGAGCCGATTGTTGCCCGGCAGTTTGCTAGGATCAAACGGTTTTCACCTGAACTCAACTTAACGAGCACGTATTTGCCTTCTTTACCTAGGATCTTGGCACTTGAACCAGCAGATCGAGCAAGTTGTCCGCCCTTGCCTGGTTTTAATTCAAGGTTGTGGATGGTAGTCCCAACTGGAATGTTAGCTAGTGGCAAAGCGTTGCCCACTTTAATGTCAACATCTTCTCCAGAGAAGATCTCTTGTCCAACCTTGATTCCTTTTGGTGCTAGGATGTAGCTTTTAACTCCATCATCATATTGGACCAAGGAAATATTAGCTGAACGGTTCGGATCGTATTCAACTGTTTTAATAACACCGCGGACACTATCTTTTCGACGTTTAAAGTCGATCACACGGTATTTGTGTTTGTGGCCTCCGCCTTTGTGACGGATAGTAATTTTACCAGCATTGTTTCGACCAGACCCTCTTTTTTGTGGTTCTAGCAAGCTTTTTTCTGGTTTGTGAGTCGTAATTTCGGAGTTATCGAGCGTAGTCATATTACGACGTCCATTAGTGATAGATTTATAACTTTTAATCGCCACGGTCTTCCCCTCCTTAATTTGTTTTCAAAGTTTTATTCTTCTTCGTCACCAAAAACATCAATTTCATTTGATGATTCGGTTAGGCTAACAATGGCTTTACGTTTGCGTTTAGTGTAACCATTGTAGCGACCCATTCGTTTTGGTTTACGGGCAGTGTTGACGATATTAACTTTTAAGACATCAACATCAAATAATTCTTCAACGGCTTTTCTAACTTGAACTTTAGTAGCACGAGCGTCCACTTCAAATGTGTATTTTTTATCTTCCATAGCATACATTGATTTTTCAGTGATCACTGGTCGCTTGATGATATCATGTGCTGACATTATTGAAGTGCCTCCTCTACTTGTTCCAGAGCAGCCTGGGTAAGGATTAAGTCGTCATGACCAACAACATCCAGCACAGATACATTATCAGGGGCTACTACTTTAACTCCTGGGATATTTCGTGCGGATAGGGCAGCAAATTCGTTGTCTTTTTCTAACACGACTAATGCTTTGCGGTCGACTTCTAATTGGTCTAGTAGGGCTCTGAAATCTTTTGTTTTTGGTTTGTCAAATTCGAGTTTGTCAATGACAGATAGCTCTGAATCAATGACTTTTTGTGAAAGTGCAGATAAAATCGCTAAACGGCGAACTTTCTTCGGTAATTTGTAGCTGTAAGAACGTGGTGTTGGTCCAAATACGACACCACCGCCACGCCAGATTGGTGAGGTGTTAGACCCGTGACGAGCACGACCAGTCCCTTTTTGACGCCATGGTTTACGTCCACCACCACGAACAGCGCTTCGGTTTTTGACCGAATGAGTTCCTTGTCGTTGTGAGGCTTGTTGCATAATAATGGCATCATACAAGACGTTATCGTTTGGTTCGACACCAAAGATTGTATCGTTTAAAGTGATTTCACCATTCTCTTTTCCTTCTTGGTTAAATACGGTTACTTTAGGCATTGGTTAATCCTCCCTTCCGAGTATTTTAGTTTGATTTTTTAGCTGTTCGAATTTCAACTAGGGATTTTTTAGCACCCGGTACATTCCCTTTAATCAAGAGAACATTGCGGTCGGCATCAACGCGGACAACTTCTAGGTTTTGGACGGTTACTTGGTTACCACCCATACGACCTGGTAATTTTTTGCCTTTGTAAACACGAGATGGGTCAGCAGCCATGGCCATAGCACCTGCTTTTCGGTGGTAATGAGACCCGTGAGTTTCAGGACCCCGACTTTGGCCGTGACGCTTGATGGCACCTTGGTATCCTTTACCTTTTGAAGTACCGGTTACATCAATGATGTCGCCTTCTGCAAATGTTTCGACTGTAATTTCGCTACCGACTTCAACCTCTCCTAGCTCAGCATCACGAAATTCGCGAACGAAGCGCTTAGGAGCAGTGTTAGCTTTTTTAACATGACCTTGCTCAGCCTGGTTAGACAAAACATTTCGCTTGTCATCGAAACCAACTTGAACTGCATCGTAGCCGTCTGTTTCAGAAGTTTTAACTTGCAAGACTACGTTGGGTTTAGCTTCAACGACAGTAACAGGCACTAATTCACCATTTTCTGCGAAAATCTGTGTCATACCGACTTTTTTCCCTAAGATTCCTTTGGTCATGATTACACCTCCATATTTAATATGATTGATTTAGTCTTTAAAGTTTAATTTCAATGTCAACACCAGATGGTAGGTCGAGTTTAGTTAGGGCATCGACTGTTTTTGGTGTCGGGTTAACAATATCAACGACACGTTTGTGGGTACGCATTTCGAATTGCTCACGTGAATCTTTGTGTTTGTGTGGTGAACGAATCACTGTAAATAATTTTCGTTCAGTTGGCAATGGAATAGGGCCAGCAACCTTGGCACCTGTTCTTTCTGCCGTTTCAACGATTTTAGATGCTGATTGATCTAACACGCGATGTTCGTATGCTTTCAAACGGATACGGATTTTTTGTTTTGCCATGTTATTCCCTCCTTCGCTTACTTTAAAAATAAACTGGCTCCATGAAAATTTCCGCACACCCTCCACATGGCAATGCATCCGGGTGTGTCGCAACCTCTCACTTCTTGGCCTGCTATCTATGAATCGCACCCCTGTATGGGTGTTTCATGGTTTTTAGCTGCTTCAATGGGCATGCTAAAAAAAGCTTATCTCTTCCATAGACACTCTTGACATTATACAGACTCTGCTAGGTACTTTCAAGTTTTTCTTAAAGTTTTTCGTTATTTTTGCCAAGAGTTCGCTTTTGGGATGGTTTTTATTCAATAGAAGAAAAAACCGAAAAACCCTGCCAAGTATGCTAAGCATAAATGGCTGGGTTCTCGGACTAAGCTTATCCATCAAGCTATTCCATAAAAATGTCTTCTTTATTTACTTATCACTATCGAGAGAATATAATTAATCAATTTACCCTTTCTTCTTTTTACCAGCAAATAAACCGCCCACTAGGTTGGTTAAGCCTAACATGCCTAAAATCCAAGTCCCTGTAGCTGTTTTCGGCAAGACCTGTTTGTCTTGACTTGGCGAATCTTCTCTCTGCTTGGTCTGACTCGTTTTTTGGCTCAGGTTTTTCTTAGTTAGACTTGCTTTCTTTTTGTTTGGTGGATTACTTGCTAAGACTGGATCAGCATTAGGTTTTGTGCTCCCAGCTTGGTCTGAAGCTGGAATTTTTTTATCAGAAATAGTGGTGTGATCTGGATCTCTTGCTTCATCTAGTTTTATTGGAAAGTCAACTTCACCAAGAGCTTTTTTGACTTCAGGAGAGTCATCTTTTGGTGTTTCTAGACTTGGACCGTCTGCTCCTTCTTGATCATCAGATCCTAAACTCCCCTTACTTGGATCCTCTACATCTGGAGCTTCCGGACTTGGAACTCCTACAGTCGGATTAGCCCCTTCGTCAGTCCCTGAATTTGAGTCCTGGTCTTGGGAGCCACTTTCGTCGGGAGATGTAGCATCCTCATCGGAGTTAATGATGTCAAGTTTAACCTGGTCTGGGTCAACTGATCCTGAATCTCCTTGACCTTCCTTGTCGTCCTCTGCTTCTGGGTCAGGTTTGACTCCATTATTTCCTGGTCTCCATTCAAAGACGGGCGCTAAGAAGTCATAAACTGAATCAACTGAAGTCTCACCTTCTCGTGGGTAAGACTCTTCTGGGTTGGAGTCATCCGGAATGCTCTCATTATCTTCCCTTTCCTTGTCATCATCACCTGTCTTTCCAGGATCAACTTGGTCAGGGTTCTGACCTTGTGGATCACTCGGTTTTGGTGTCCCCTCACTAGGGCTAGGTTCATCTTCATGTATTCTTGACAATAGGTCTTTTAAGGCTTGGATAGCTTGGTTTAATTTCACTTGAAGTGCTGCTTCACGCTCTCGACTTGCTTTTGCTTGATCATTTAATTGTTTCTGAAGATTTTCTAACTTAGCTTTTAGGTCTGCTTGCTGCTGCGCTCTGGCTTCTTCTTTTTCTTTCAGAAGAGCTTTAAGCTCTTCTTCACGCTGGTCAGCAAGTTCAACTTGTCTGATCAACTCAGCCTGTAATTCAGCTACTTGTTGTCGGCTCGCTTCAATTTGAGCTTTCAGGTCTGCTTGAGCTTCTAGTTGAGCCTGAAGGGCCGCTTCCCTCTGGCGAGCTGCTTCAGCTTGGGCTTCCAACTGTTCTTGGAGGGCTGCTTCCCGTTGACGGGCCTCTTCCGCTTGAGCATCCAATTGAGCTTGGACTTGTCTGACAAGGTCTGCTAGCTCAGCTTCCAAGTCACGAGTATGTTTTCCTAGCTGGTCTTCTAACTCTTCCACTCGTTCGCGTGTTGCTTTTGGCTGGTCAATCAACCGTCCTTCTAGTTCTGCTAACACAGCTTGTAATTCAGCTGTCTGCGCAACTAGTTGAGCTTGAAGTTCATTTACTTGCTTAGCTAGTTGTGCCTGTAAATCTTCTAACAATTGACGAGTAGTCTTACTTTGTTCCTCTAATTGAGACTCTAAACCAACGAGTCTAGCCTGAAGTGTTTCAGCCAATTTCTGACTAGCTTCTACTTGGGCTTGAAGGGCTGCTTCCCGCTGACGAGCTGCTTCAGCTTGGGCTTCCAATTGTGCTTGAAGGGCCGCTTCCCGCTGGCGAGCTACTTCTTCCTGGGCTTCTAACTGAGCCTGGAGTTCTGCTTCCCGTTGACGGGCTGCTTCGGCTTGAGCTTCCAACTGTGCTTGGAGGGCTGCTTTTTCTGCCTCCTGGTTAGCAAGAAGGGCATCATTATTGGCTTTTAGGGCCGACTCGATGACCGCATTCACTTCTTCAGGTGTTGTAGCAGCTTCAACCCGGTCTAGGAAACGACTTGTCTCTTGGTCAGACAATTCAGACAATTGATCGACCAGTCTGCGAGCTAGGTCCTTGCTTGTAGCCAAGGCTTGTTGGGCAAGCAATTGTTCCAAGCGTTCATTTTCCAGTCTTTCCCGTGCCAGTTCATCAGCTTGTCTAGCTTCTGCAAGAATAGCCTGGACGTTTTCTAAACTATCTGCTGCTTCAATTCTCCTTGCAAAGTCACGGCTTTGGTCTTCAGGCAGATTTTCCAGTTGTCCTAATTCATCTAAGGCCACTTGTTTAGCTTGGTTTAGTTGGGCTTGCCGTTCTGCTTCAGCCTTTGCTTGTTCATTTTCTTCACGGGCAGCAGAAACAAGGGTGGTTACCGCCTCAACTGATTCAGCACCAGCAATAGCTTCCAAGTATTGGTTTTTTCGGTTTTCATCTAAAGCTTCTAAGTCATTAATCTGGCTGCTTGCCTGGTCTTTAACCCGGGCTAATGTTTCAGCTGCCTCTAACTGGGCTTGCCGCTCTGCTTGCAGGTCTTCTGCTTCACTAACCACTCTAGCAATAGCTTCAAGACTATCAGCTAAGTCAATCTGGTCGTTGTATGCCAAAACTTCTGCTTCACTTAACAAGGTCAATTCAGATACCCGGTCTTTAGCGACTGTCCGGTCTTCTGCTAGGGTATCTAATAAGTTTAGTCTTTCTAAAGTGCCCCTCAAACCAGCTGTCATGTAATCAACATCTTGTTGGAGCGCTTCGGGATCTTCATAAACTGATTCGGCTCTTCTTAAGACAGAATTAAGTAGATACTGGTCTACAAATTCCAATTGTGACTGGTCGACTCCTCGGGCATAGTCAATCAATTGACCCAAGTCAGACTTGTCAACTTCTTCTCGTCTAACCTCCACTACTAACACATTTTGAGTGGAATCTACTGTCACTTGCTGGCCGTTTTGGTCTGAAACATATCCCTCTGGCAATTGGACTCTAAGAACATAGTCACCAGCCCGGACCCTTACCTGATGAACAGTATTAACGTAGCTGGTTTGTGGGACCAAGCTTGCATGACCTAGTCCATCAACCAAGTAAATAGCGCCCCCGGCAGGCAGAGGCTCGTTTAATTCGATTCGAACGTCCACTTGTTCTACAAGATTGACCAAAAATTCAACCTCTTGCCAAGAATTGTCTTCAGTGACAAAGAAGGTTTGAACTGGTTCATTAACCAAGTCTAAATACTCCTCGTTCATCGTTCATCAAGAAAACTTCAGCTGTATAAGCCCCATACGGCAAACGTCTAACATTCTGCTTGTTTAATCCTTGTAGGCGGTGCCCTTCGACTATGTTGCCTTCCTCATCCCTTATACGGACTCGGAGTCCCATTCCAGTTAAATCTTGACCTGTCCTAGCATCCGTTAATTTAAATTCAACTACACCACCTTGACCATGCAGGATATCAGATAGGAGGGTCACCGAAGTATTTCCCGCATAGTCTTCTAAGTGAAGGTAGGCATTGACGGCGAAAAGATCGACTTGGTCAGGAATAGTGAAAGAATGGTTGCCATGACCATTTAAGTAAATAGCTGGACGAGTATCTTGGACTAATCCCAAAGAAAGAAGTCTTGAATCTGGGGGATTACCGATCATAATTCGAGTTCGGTAGGGGTTCAGGCCCGGGTAGACATTTTCGACTTCCCGGAGGGTTAAGAGTCTGGTGTCCTCATCAAAATCAGCACCACTTGCACGAGGTTTTGTTCTGCTGACATGGATATTAAAGGACAGGAGTTGGTTCAAACTACCTGGAACCTGTGACCGAACAGTTATATCGTAGCGGTAGAGCCCATCTGCCACAGGCCGGCCCCAGAAATCTTGTCCCTCCCAAATGGATGATAAGACAAAAGATGATTTAGGACTAAAAGGGGTCCCTCCAAAATAATTCTTAATACCCCAAGCTGGCTGGCTGACCCAAACTAATTCTGCTTCCCCCAAGTCATTTAAGGCGTAAACGCTAGCCCTGAAGTCTTCATAGTTACGCAAGAAGACACCGTTGAAACCAAGGAAGTCTTTGCTTCCGTCATTATCAGGTGAAATTGCCAGGGTTACCTCTTCGTCTGAGTCCAATGAAGCAATGGTGTCCAGACCCAAGTTCAAAAGGTAATTGCCCTGGTTGGTAATCAAAGTTGTAAAGTTTGGCGTTGTCGTGTTATTGGATAAGTCTACAAAATAGAATGGTGTGTCAGAGTAGTCAGTCGTCATGTCAAAGTCAAAATCGTAAACGGGTTTTTCAACAACATCTAGGTTGGCAAAATCTCCCCTAAAGCCTACAAATGGAATGCTAGCTAAAAGTGGATCCTGACTAGTTCCGAAACTGACAAAGCCTTCTAGGAAGTAACCATTTGGCATGTCTCTGGATAAAGTTTGGGCAAACTCCCGAGCGTCAATACTGATGGTTACAATCTCATGACTGTGGGCTGGCACCAAAACTTGCCCTTCAGGGATATCTTTTAGGTGGCGAGGTTCTAAAGCAAAGACCTTACCCAAGATACTATCCTCCACAGCATCAGTAGTCAGGTGACTGGTGATATTTAACAACTTGTCTTCATTAGAAATATTGTAGACCTTAATGTCGAATTCAAACCGGTCGCCGACATTACGCAAAGAAATACTTGGATAATTATCAAGACCAGTGAGGTATACTCCTGAGTTCAAAGCATTATCAACATCGATAAGACCAGCACCTTGCTGACGTGGCGAGGTAAAGGCTCCTCTTTCGGTATTATAGTGGGGTCTGGCCGAACTCATTAAAAGAGCCTTCACCAAACTTGACAGCTCTTCCCCTTCAAGCCCAGGATATAAATCAGGTAAACGCTGGTTTAACAAGGCTACAGCTCCAGCAACGTGAGGCGAAGCCATACTAGTCCCACTCATGGATTGGTAATCATTATTGTTGACCGCCCCA
This sequence comes from Alloiococcus otitis ATCC 51267, assembly GCF_000315445.1. Lineage (GTDB taxonomy): Bacteria > Bacillota > Bacilli > Lactobacillales > Carnobacteriaceae_A > Alloiococcus > Alloiococcus otitis. The sequence continues at coordinate 392,230 of NZ_JH992958.1, read as the reverse complement.
TAGATATTGCCCCCTGGCGCTGCGAGGTCCGGCTTGAGTTCCCCATCTGCTGTCAAGCCCCAACTAGTAAAGTTGGTTGGTTGACCAGCGTTGGGGTTTTTAAACCGCAATTTTTCGCCTGTAAAACTCAAAAGGTGACTTTCCTGGTTGTCTATCAAGACTTGGCCTACATCGTAAGTGACCCCAATAATTGGGTAGCCTTCCAAGCCTTCTATCCCCATATTAACTGTCGTACCATCGTTTACATTATTATAAATCACAACTCCAGCTGCTCCTGCTTGACGAGCAAATTGGGCTTTTTCTGTAAAGGTAATTTGACCCCGGCTGATAAGGGCAAATTTACCAGTCAGATCCACCCCTAGTAACTCACTAGGTGTTCCAAGGCCAACGTGTTCATAGGCAAAGGCTTGTCCAGCATAGGCAGGTGTTTCTAAAGTAGCCTCACCGCCATTAGCCACAATAGTATAAGGCAGGCTGGTCACCTGTCCGTCTTGGTCAACCAAGTTCATCACATCATTGACTAACCAGTCTGATTCAAATGCTGCAACAGAAATGGAATCGCGCGAAGTTGAAGGTGTCCCAACAACTCCATAATCGGGGTGTTGGGCCCGGGGCTTGCTATGACCGTCTCCAAAACTGTTCTCATTCCCAGCTGCAATGACTACGGACACACCTTGGCGCCGGGCTTGGGCAATAGCTCGTTCCAGGGCTCCAGAGGTTTCGTATTGCGACCCAGCAACTGCCCCTAAACTCAAGTTAATACTGGAAGCCCCTAAGGCCACTGCATCCTCAATAGCTTGGACATATAAGTATTCACTGGTTCCAGCACCGTTCACATCTGAAAAGACCCGCATAAACATCAATTGGGCTTCCGGTGCAACCCCATGGACATTGTAACGTGAAGCTGGATTGGCCTCTGTCCCGATATCGAGAGCTTGAGGGGTGTTTCCAACTGCTGAATCTGAAACGTGGGTCCCGTGAGAAGCTTGGGCAAGTTCAGAAAGGTTGTCATTAACATCATTGTAGTTATGACCAAAAATGACCTTATTATTAAACCAACGGCCATAATCAATACCAGCCGCTGCTTTAGCCTGGTTTAATTCCTCTTCTGTCCGGTAGAGGGCTTGGTCTGGGTCTGAAAGGGGGGCAAAGGCATCATGGTCGACATATAAACCGGAGTCAATAATCGCAACAACTTGTCCTTGACCTCGGTAGCCATCTGACCAGGTTTGCTGTAAGTTCACTTGGTCGCTACGGTAGGAAACTAACTGGTCTCTTGCTTGATCAGCCGGGTTCTCAGTCTCCACTTCTACAGGGGAAAGGACTGTAGTCCCAACTCTAGCCAAGTCAGTCGCCCCATTCTCTTGCCAATCAACCTGGTTTGGATCACTGCTTTTCTGGTCCTCATAAGAAGCAGAATCCTGGTTCTCACTCCTTGCCTCAGCTTCTCGGTCTTTGCGGTCTGCTTCTCCATTAACTGACTCTTGAACCTGAGCTTCCTGACCAGAAGTTTGGACCTCCTGAGCTGAAGGACTTGACTGGTCTTCCTTGTCTTCTGCCGTTAAACCTTCATTTGGTCGACTAGGTTTAAGGCCTTCTCTAAAAGACTCTGGCAAAGCTGAACCAGGTTCATCATAGCCCTGATCATATTCAAATTCTTGCCAAGTCCCTTCGCCATTATCTGTCTCTTCCTCTAAAGCTTCTTCAAGTCCTCTCAATTCAACTGACTCCGCAGAATCCGTGTCACTAACCCCTACAGGATCAGCTAAAAAGTCGAGTCCGCTAGTCAACTGGTCTTCCTCCAGGTCACCAGCCGGATCTTGCGCTGAGACTTGAAGGGAATTAGCTCCTAAAAGTAGGCCACTGACTGCTAGCGAGACCGTTAGCCACTGACCATTTTTCTTGCGCAGTAACTTCATACAAGCACACCTTCTTTATGTATTTTTAATATGAATTCTATTATATATAACTCATATAGAATTCATATATAATTATTATAGACAAATGTCATTAAAGTTCAATAATAATACATCTTATTTTTGAAAAATAATTTGATAATGCAACTTTTATTTTACTGCTATGATAGGATTTACACTTGTCCTCCATTATAAGGCCACTTGCCTTCCTTCAATTACCTTCTCATTTCAATTACAAAATCACCACATAAAAAAGCAAGCCCGGACTAGGCTTGCTTTTCCATCTATTTTATATGGTCAAAACGTATAGCTTACTTTTTCTTTAGCAAAAATTGCTGGAGGTTATTCAACCCCTTGGTCAAGACTTCCACTTCTTTAGGGTCTAAACCAGTTAAGGTTTCTTCCACCATTTCTTGGTGGAAGTTTTTATGGACCTGGTAGATGGCTTGGCCTCGGTCAGTTAATTGGAGTAGGACTACGCGACGGTCCTTGTCCGATTTGACTCGTTTCACATAACCTTTTTTCTCAAGTCCTTGGATGGCTACGGTCAAGGTCCCAGGGGTGACTTTTAGGTTTTTAGCTACCTGGTTGGAACTCAAACTCCCATCCTGGGCGATGGCTTCGATGGTATGCATTTCTTTAAGGGTTAAATCTGAAAACCGGCTCTTTTTAAGTACCCTTTCTTGAATTTCAAGAATCTCATTAAAAATCAAAACCAGTTGGTCGTTGACGCGGTTTACTCTATCCTGGTCCATGTCCTTACCCCTTTAATAACAGATTCACTTGCCTAGCAAGCTATGTCTCGCCATAGATAATTCTATTATAGCACAGACTAAGACAGATGACGGATAAGTTTAGGCTAGGCTTAGACCGATAAAACAAGAAATCGAGTAGGAGACTAGCCATTAATTGGCTAGTCGACCTCTCACACCACCGTGCGTACGGTTCCGTACACGGCGGTTCAATATCTTGCGTAAGCAGACTCAGCGATAGTGCTTAGTGGAACTAAGCCCCACTTGCTGAGTCTTTCTGTTGTTATTGCACGATGAAATTCATGTGTGCATGACAGTCGCCAGTACTTTTTGCGTGAATACGCAATCCGTTTGGCTGAATC
>NZ_JH992958.1:302578-387570 GCF_000315445.1 Alloiococcus otitis ATCC 51267 | reverse complement strand
CAAATCAGCCTTGATATGAAGTTTCTGTTCGTCAGTGCGAGTGTTTGCCTCCAGCTTCCTTCAGATTCCACCTCACGATGGACACCCTTGCCTTCAGCTAACAGTTCCTACTGCCAGGCCTGCAGTGGACTTTCACCACCAAGTTGTCACCCATGCCGGGCGCACATAAAAAAAGCAACTGGCTCAAAGCCAGTTGCTTTAATCGATCTTTTTTATTCGATAATTTCAGAAACAACACCAGCACCAACAGTACGGCCACCTTCACGGATGGTAAATTTGGTACCTTCTTCAACCGCGATTGGAGCGATCAATTCAACTTCCATTTCAGTGTTGTCGCCTGGCATAACCATTTCAGTACCTTCTGGTAGGTTAACGACACCAGTTACGTCAGTTGTACGGAAGAAGAATTGTGGACGGTAGTTAGAGAAGAATGGAGTGTGACGGCCACCCTCATCTTTTGACAAGACGTAAACTTCGCCTTTGAATTTAGAGTGAGGAGTGATTGAACCTGGAGTTGCAAGAACTTGACCACGTTCAACATCGTCACGTGAAAGACCACGTAGCAAGGCACCAATGTTGTCACCAGCTTCAGCGTAGTCTAACAATTTACGGAACATTTCAACACCAGTAACGGTTGTAGTCGCAGTATCTTTAATACCAACGATTTCAACTTCGTCACCAACTTTAAGCTGACCTTGTTCTACACGGCCAGTTGCAACAGTACCACGACCAGTGATGGAGAAGATGTCCTCAACTGGCATCAAGAAGTCTTTGTTAGCGTCACGTTCTGGAGCTGGAATGTAGTTGTCTACTTCTTCCATCAATTTAAGGATGTTGTCCATTTGTTCTTCGTCATCTTGAAGAGCAAGAAGTGCAGAACCAGCAACAACTGGAACTTCGTCACCTGGGAAGTCGTATTCAGTTAAGAGGTCACGAACTTCAAGTTCAACGAGTTCGAGTAATTCTTCGTCGTCGACTTGGTCAACTTTGTTCAAGAATACAACGAAGTAAGGAACACCAACTTGACGAGCAAGTAGGATGTGCTCACGAGTTTGTGGCATTGGGCCATCTGCAGCTGATACAACTAAGATAGCACCGTCCATTTGAGCCGCACCAGTGATCATGTTTTTAACGTAATCAGCGTGTCCTGGGCAGTCAACGTGGGCATAGTGGCGGTTTTCAGTTGAGTATTCAACGTGAGCAGTCGCAATAGTAATACCACGTTCACGTTCTTCAGCAGCACCATCAATTTGGTCGTAAGCTGAAGCTTCTGCCAAACCTTTTTTAGCTAAAACGTAAGTGATAGCTGCAGTTAAGGTAGTTTTACCGTGGTCGACGTGACCTAGGGTACCAATATTCATGTGTTCTTTGGAACGATCAAATTTTTCTTTTGCCATGTTTATTTTTCCTCCTTAAGGAACTTTATTTACTTATTTTAACATGAGCACATGAACCCATTTGGGGTAATTATACCGTTTTAAAAACGATAGTTCAACTTCTAGCCCCAAATGGACCAGGCTCAATGTGGTGGTTAATGCCTAGTTGGAACTGCCACCATGTTGTTTAATAATTTCATCTGCAATACTTGATGGAACTGGTGCATAGTGGTCAAATTGCATGGTGAAGGTTCCGCGACCTTGAGTAGCAGAACGTAGGGTGGTTGCGTAACCAAACATTTGAGATAAAGGAATGGATCCTTTAACAATCAAGGCATTGCCTCGAGGGGTTTGGCCTTCGATTTGACCACGTCGTGCTGAAATGTGTCCCATGATATCCCCAAGGTATTCTTCAGGGATAGTGATTTCAACCGCCATAACTGGCTCCAAGATAACAGGCTCTGCTTGTTTTGCTGCATTACGCAAGGCTAGAGAAGCCGCAACCTTAAAGGCAGATTCACTGGAATCGACGTCGTGGTAAGAGCCGTCATATAGTTTGGCCTTAACGTCAACCAGTGGGTACCCTGCTAAGACACCATTTTCCATGGCAGCTTGCAAGCCGGCGTCAACGGACGGAATATATTCACGAGGAACTACACCACCAACGATGGCGTCTTCGAATTCATAACCTTCCCCTTCTTCAAGCGGAGTGAATTCGACCCAGACGTGACCGTATTGACCTTTACCACCGGATTGTCGGACGAACTTACCTTCTGCTTGAACAGACTTGGTGAAGGTTTCACGGTAGGATACTTGTGGATTCCCAACCGTTGCCTCTACCTTGAATTCACGTTTCAATCGGTCGACGATGATGTCCAAGTGCAACTCACCCATACCAGCGATTAGGGTTTCACCAGTTTCGTGGTCAGTCTCAGCTTTGAAAGTTGGGTCTTCTTCAGCCAACTTAGCCAAGGCAACAGACATCTTGTCTTGGTCAGCCTTGGATTTGGGCTCAATAGCAACCTGAATAACGGGTTCAGGGAATTCCATTGACTCAAGGATGACGGGATCATCAATATCAGACAAGGTGTCCCCAGTCCCTGTATCTTTCAAACCGACAGCTGCTGCAATATCACCAGAGAAGACTTCTGGGATTTCTTGACGGGAGTTGGCGTGCATCTGCAAGAGACGACCGACTCGTTCCCGGCTATCCTTGGTTGCATTCAAGATGTAGGAACCAGCTTCTAGGGTACCAGAGTAAACTCTGAAGAAAGTTAGACGGCCTACATAAGGGTCAGTCATCACTTTGAAGGCAAGGGCTGAGAAGGATTGGTCATCGCCGGCTTCACGGGTGACAACTGTATCGGGATCATCTTTCACGTGACCCTCAATAGCTGGTACGTCTGTTGGAGCTGGAAGGTAGTCGACAATCCCATTTAATAGGAGTTGGACACCCTTGTTTTTGAAGGCTGAACCACAGAAGCATGGGTAAAATTCAACGTCCAAGGTTGCTTGACGAATAGCCGCCTTCAATTGTTCAGTTGAAATTTCTTCCCCTTCCAGGTATGCCACCATCAAGTCTTCATCTAACTCAACCACAGCTTCAACAAGGCGTTCGTGCTGTTCTTGAGCGAGTTCTTGCATATCTTCTGGAATTTCAGCTTCTTCAATTTCAGTTCCTAATTCATTACCGTAGTAGTAAGCTTTCATCTCTACTAGGTCAACGATTCCTTCAAAGTCATCCTCAGCCCCAATTGGCAATTGAACGGGGTGGGCATTGGCTTGCAAACGGTCATGCAAACTATCAACCGCTTCTAAGAAGTTGGCACCCAACTTGTCCATTTTGTTTACAAAAACAATACGTGGAACATGGTAGGTGGTTGCTTGGCGCCAAACGGTTTCAGTTTGTGGTTCCACACCTGATTGGGCATCTAAGACAGTCACAGCACCGTCTAAGACACGGAGGGACCGTTCAACCTCTACTGTAAAGTCCACGTGTCCCGGGGTATCAATAATGTTGATACGGTGGTCTAACCAGGAAGTAGTGGTTGCAGCAGAAGTAATGGTAATCCCACGTTCTTGTTCTTGGTCCATCCAGTCCATCTGGGCAGCCCCTTCGTGGGTTTCACCGATTTTGTGGATCCGGCCTGAGAAGAACAAGATACGTTCAGTAGCAGTGGTCTTACCAGCATCGATGTGCGCCATAATACCAATGTTACGCGTTCTCTCTAGAGGATATTCTCTTTTTGCCACTTAATCTACACCTCTCTGTAATAGTCTTCTGTTAATTTAGTACTACACCACTATAGCTAAGTAGTGTAAAATTTGGGTAAAAACAAGATTAAAATTAAGAAAATTACCAACGATAGTGGGCAAAAGCCTTGTTAGCTTCAGCCATACGGTGTACTTCTTCACGGCGTCGTACGGAAGCACCGGTATTGTTAGCAGCATCCATAATTTCTTTGGCTAGGCGGTCTTCCATGGTATACTCCCCACGCAGACGAGCGTAGTTGACTAACCAACGAAGGGCCAGGGTAGTTCGTCTGGCTGGTCTTACTTCAACGGGTACTTGGTAGTTTGAACCACCTACACGGCGGGCTTTAACTTCCAGTACGGGCATAATGTTTTCGAGAGCTTGTTCGAAAACTTCAACTGGGTCATTGCCAGTTTCTTCTTTTACTTTGTCAAAAGCTGTATACAAGATAGTAGAAGCTTTCCCTCGTTTACCATCGACCATTAAGCGGTTGATTAAACGAGCAACAAGTTTTGAGTTATAAATTGGATCTGGTAAAATATCACGTTTCTGAGCTGGTCCTTTACGAGACATCTCATGTCCTCCTTCCGATTAATTTATTTAGTCTAGTTTCTTGATTTAGCTAGGTTTTTTAGTACCGTATTTGGAACGGCTTGATTTGCGGTCGTTAACCCCTGCTGTATCCAAGGCACCACGAACAATGTGGTAACGAACACCAGGTAAGTCTTTGACACGACCACCACGGATCAGAACAACAGAGTGTTCTTGGAGGTTGTGACCTTCACCAGGGATGTAGGCTGTCACCTCAATTTGGTTTGACAAACGAACACGGGCATACTTCCGTAAAGCTGAGTTCGGTTTTTTAGGGGTCATAGTCCCAACCCGGGTGCAAACACCACGTTTTTGAGGAGAGTAAACAGTTGTTTGTTTCCGTTTCAAGGTGTTGTATCCCTTGTTCAAGGCTGGTGATTCAGTTTTTGACAATTTAGATTTACGAGGCTTACGGACTAATTGGTTAATAGTAGGCATCTTGTATGTCCTCCCTTCCTATTTTTTCTATTTTTTGAATAATCTCTAGTTCCACATGTCCAGGTGTTCCTTTTTGCGGAAAAAATATCGAGGTGATTATCACCTGGCTATGGTATGACTTGAGCCCTTGCCTAGCAAGCTTGCAACGATCATCCGACACACACGAATAACACTTGCCGATATTGCAAAAGCACTCTTAGTATACTAGCACATCTGAGCACTAGTGTCAAAGAATTATCCGAAATTATTTTACCACTCCTGCCCTGATTTGCAAGGCTTTTTTTGCTGTTTTTTGTTAGGGAAATTTATAATATTTGACTTCTCAAACCGCTTTTTAAATTAGAAAAAAGCAAGCCCAAGTTTGGGCCTGCTTTTCTCACTCTAGCTTATTTTTCGCTAGTTTCTTCAGTTTCTTGGCTTTCTTCTTGATTGACTTGGTCTTCTTCATTGATGCTGTAGACATTTTCGCTAACCACACCAACTTTTTTAGGTTCAATATTACTGTAGGCTCTCATACCAGTACCAGCTGGGATGGATTTACCGATAATAACATTTTCTTTCAAGCCAACCAGGTCATCAACTTTACCGCGAATAGCTGCATCGGTGAGGACCCGGGTGGTTTCTTGGAAAGAAGCTGCAGACAAGAAAGAGTTGGTTTCAAGGGAGGCCTTGGTGATACCAAGTAGGACTAATCTAGCAGTCGCTGGTTGGCCACCAGACATCAAGGTTTCTTGGTTGCGTTCCTTGAAGTCGTGGAGGTCAATCATGGTACCAGGCAGGATATCAGTGTCCCCTGGTTGCAAGACACGGACTTTACGGAGCATTTGTCGCACCATAACTTCCACGTGCTTGTCACCAATTTCGACCCCTTGAGACCGGTAAGCGTATTGGACTTCTTGCAAGAGGTATTTCTGCAATTTCATCATATCACTCACCGCGAGTAACTCCTTCGGATCAATAGACCCCTCGTTTAGAGCATCGCCTCGTTCAACATAATCCCCAACTTCAACCTTCATCCGGGCATTGATTGGCAAGGAGTAGTCACGTTGGTCAACATTACCCTTAACAGTGACGGTCTTAGTGCGTTCTTCAGGGTCTTCAACGATCTCTTGGATTTGACCATTAACTTCTGTAATGGTGGCTTGCCCTTTCGGATGGCGAGCTTCAAAGATTTCTTGAACCCGTGGTAGACCTTGGGTGATGTCGTCCCCAGCGACCCCACCAGTGTGGAAGGTCCGCATGGTCAATTGGGTACCGGGTTCCCCAATGGATTGGGCAGCGATGGTTCCAACTGCTTCACCGACTTCAACTTCCCGGCCAGTTGCCAAGTTACGGCCATAGCAGTGCTTGCAGACACCGTGGTTGGTGTTGCAGCAGAAGGCAGACCGGATAGTAACTTCTTCAATACCGGCATCGACAATTTTTCGGGTTTTGCCTTCATCAATCAATTCATCCTTGTGAACAATGACCTCACCAGTTTCGGGGTGGGTGACGGTTTCTTGGGCATAACGACCCAAGATACGGTCAGACAAGCTTTCAATCTGTTCATTTCCTACTTGGATGGCAGAAACTTTAAGACCCCGTTTAGTGCCACAGTCTTCTTCTCGGATGATGACGTCTTGGGCCACATCAACCAAACGTCTGGTCAAGTAACCAGAGTCGGCAGTTTTAAGGGCGGTATCGGTCATGCCTTTACGGGCACCGTGGGTGGAAATAAACATCTCTAAGACAGACAGGCCTTCACGGAAGTTAGACGTGATCGGCAATTCCATGATCTCACCACTTGGTGCTGCCATCAAACCACGCATACCGGCTAGTTGGGTGAAGTTGGAAATGTTCCCACGGGCACCAGAGTCTGACATCATAAAGATGTTGTTTCTTGGGTCAAGGGAATCCATCAAGGCATCTTGAATTTCATCCTTAGCCTTTTGCCAGACATCAATAACGTTGTCGTAACGCTCTTCTTCAGTAATTAAACCACGGCGGTGGGTGGCATTGATTTTATCAACCTTGGCGTGGGCTTCTTTCAGGATTTCTGGTTTAGCTTCTAGGACTGAAACGTCAGCAATCCCAACGGTAATACCAGACCGGGTAGAGTACTTGTAGACCAAGTTCTTCATGCGGTCCAACATTTTAGAGGTTTCGGTCACTTGGAAGTTATTAAAGACTTCGGCAATAATGTTAGACAGGTCTTGTTTTTTGAAAGGCTGAACTAAAGGACGGTCGGCAATAATGTCTTTCAAGTTTTGGCCCCGGTCGACAAAGTATTTGTCTGGGGTTTGCTGTTCCAGGTTAACCTTAGATGGTTCGTTCAAGAATGGAAATTCTGCTGGCATAATTTCATTAAAGATAATCTTACCTACTGTGGTAATCAAGTACTTGTCTTTCTGCCAGTCAGTAAAGGGTTTGTCCGGTAAGTCCACCGCACGGATCGCAACCCGGGTGTGGAGGTGGACATAGCCTGTTTGGTAGGCTTGGATAGCCTCAGAAGCACTGGAGAAGACAGTTCCTTCGCCAATCTTACCTTCTTCTTCCATGGTTAGGTAGTAGTTCCCTAGAACCATGTCTTGGGAAGGGGTAACAACTGGTTGGCCATCTTTAGGGTTTAAGATATTTTGAGCACCCAGCATTAAGATGCGGGCTTCTGCCTGGGCTTCATCACTGAGAGGTACGTGGACAGCCATTTGGTCTCCGTCAAAGTCAGCATTGTAAGCTTCACAAGCAAGTGGGTGTAAGCGAATAGCCTTCCCATTGACTAGGACAGGTTCAAAGGCTTGGATCCCTAGCCGGTGAAGGGTAGGGGCCCGGTTTAAGAGGACAGGATGTTCTTTAATGACATCTTCTAAAACAGGCCAGACATCATCTTCCATCCGTTCCACTTTTCGTTTGGCATTTTTAATGTTATTTGCAATATCTCGCTCAACTAACTCCCGCATGACAAAAGGTTTGAAGAGTTCGATGGCCATTTCTTTAGGTAAACCACATTGGTACATTTTAAGGGTTGGCCCAACGACAATGACAGACCGGCCAGAGTAGTCAACCCGTTTACCTAGTAGGTTCTGACGAAAGCGCCCTTGTTTCCCTTTCAACATATGGGAAAGGGACTTAAGTGGACGGTTACCAGGACCGTTGACTGCCCGACCGCGACGACCATTGTCAATCAAGGCGTCAACTGCTTCTTGCAGCATCCGTTTTTCGTTTTGGACGATAATGTGAGGTGCATTCAAGTCCAGCAGGCGTTTCAACCGGTTGTTCCGGTTAATCACCCGGCGGTACAAGTCGTTCAAGTCACTGGTTGCAAACCGACCACCTTCTAGTTGTACCATTGGACGGAGTTCAGGTGGGATAATTGGAATAGCATCCAATACCATCCATTCCGGTTTGTTATTGGAAGACTTGAAGGAATCAATAATGTCTAAACGACGAATAGCTCGGGTCCGTTTTTGGCCAGTAGCAGTCTCTAAGATTTCTTTGAGGTCAGCAACTTCTTGTTCCAAATCGACATTTTTTAGCAAGGTCCGAACAGCTTCAGCTCCAATTTCAGCTTGGAATTCATTGCCGTACTTGCTTTTGTTTTCCCGGTATTCACGTTCGGTCAAGAGCTGTTTGCGTTCAAGCGGGGTATCCCCACCGTCAATAACAACATAAGAAGCAAAATAGATAATTTCTTCCAAGGATCTTGGGCTCATGTCTAAGATAAGGCCCATCCGACTTGGAATACCTTTAAAGTACCAAATGTGGGTGACAGGGGCTGCTAATTCCAAGTGGCCCATGCGTTCTCGTCTGACACTCGACTTGGTGACTTCAACACCACAACGGTCACAAACAATCCCTTTATAGTGGACTCGTTTATATTTTCCGCAAGCACATTCATAGTCCTTGGTTGGGCCAAAAATGCGTTCGCAGAACAAACCGTCTTTTTCAGGTTTTAATGTTCGGTAGTTAATGGTTTCAGGTTTCTTCACTTCACCATGGGACCATGAACGGATTTTCTCTGGTGAAGCCAGTCCAATTTGAATACTTTCAAAATTATTTACATCTACCAAGGGGGCAAACCTCCCTTTATTTCATTTGAGCTGCCCTAAGCTCATTGTAAGCAAGCGGCAAGACGCCTTGCCGCCAGCCTACAAGTAAAATCTAATATCCTTACGACTCAGTACTTGGCTCTTCTTTTTCTTTTTCCTTACGGCGTTCTTCTTCCTGCTCTTTCCGCATCTCTTCTAAGGAATCAACTATTTGGTCTTCCGATTCGTCATCTTCAGCCTGGAGGTTGATTTCATTTTGCTCCTTGTCGAGGACTTTAAGGTCTAATCCCAGAGACTGGAGTTCTTTCACGAGGACACGGAAGGATTCGGGTACACCAGGTTTTGGAATGCGTTGGCCCTTGACGATGGCTTCATAAGTGTCTACCCGTCCAATCACGTCATCTGACTTGTAGGTCAAGATTTCTTGGAGGGTGTGGGAAGCCCCATAAGCTTCCAAGGCCCAAACTTCCATCTCACCAAAGCGTTGGCCACCAAACTGTGCTTTACCACCAAGGGGTTGTTGGGTAACCAAGGAGTATGGTCCAGTGGATCTGGCGTGCAACTTGTCATCGACCATGTGGACTAGCTTGATAAAGTACATTACCCCAACGGAGACCTTGTTGTCAAATGGCTCGCCAGTCCGGCCGTCATACAAGACGGTTTTGGCATCTGCATCCATACCGGCTTCCTTGATAGTTTCCCAAACATCTTCTTCGTTGGCCCCATCAAAGACTGGTGTAGCAATGTGCTCGCCTAACTGTCGGGCTGCCATCCCCATGTGGAGTTCGATGACCTGGCCGACATTCATCCGGGAAGGGACCCCAAGTGGGTTGAGCATGATGTCAATCGGGGTTCCGTCTGGCATAAATGGCATGTCTTCTTCTGGTAGGATAAGGGAAACAACACCCTTATTCCCGTGTCGACCTGCCATCTTGTCCCCAACATCAATTTTACGTTTTTGGGCAATGAAGACCCGGACAAGGTAGTTAACGCCTGGTGACAGTTCGTCGCCGGCTTCCCGGGTAAAGATCTGGACATCGTGGACAATTCCGCCACTACCGTGTGGGACACGTAGGGAGGTGTCACGAACTTCCCGGGCTTTTTCGCCGAAGATAGCGTGGAGGAGTTTTTCCTCAGCTGATAGTTCACTAACCCCTTTTGGTGTAACTTTCCCAACTAGGATGTCCCCATCACGAACTTCAACCCCGATCCGGATAATGCCTCTTTCATCCAAGTTCTTGAGGGCACTTTCCCCGACGTTTGGAATTTCCCGGGTGATTTCTTCTGGCCCTAACTTGGTATCGCGGGCTTCAGATTCGTATTCTTCAATGTGGATGGAGGTATATACGTCATCTTTGACCAAACGTTCACTCATAATGACGGCATCCTCGAAATTGTAGCCATCAAAGGTGGTGAAGGCAATCAATGGGTTTTTACCAAGGGCCATTTCACCATTTTCCATGGACGGACCATCTGCTAGGATGTCGCCTTTGTCAACTTCCTCACCAGTTTTTACAATTGGTCTTTGGTTGTAAGAAGTTCCGGAGTTGGACCGTTTGTACTTAGCTAGCTTGTAGTTGTTGAGGGTACCATCAGCTTGACGGACTTTGACCGTCTTGGCATCAACATACTCCACAACCCCGTCAGCCTTGGCAATAACGGCAGCCCCAGAGTCACGGGCTGCAATGTGTTCGATCCCAGTTCCTACTAGTGGGGACTCTGGTTGCATAAGAGGAACAGCTTGCCGTTGCATGTTAGCCCCCATTAGAGCCCGGTTGGAGTCGTCGTTTTCTAAGAAAGGAATGGAAGCTGTGGCCACAGAAACAACTTGTTTTGGTGACACGTCCATATAGTCAACTTCGGAAGCGTCAACCTCTTCGTTGACATCCCGTCTTCGGGCTAGAACGACATCATTAGCAAAATGTCCATCTTCATCTAATTCAGCATTGGCTTGGGCTACAACGTAAAGATCTTCTTCGTCAGCAGTCAAGTAGTCAATTTTATCCGTTACCTGGCCAGTTTCCCGGTTCACCCGGCGGTAAGGTGTTTCAATAAAACCAAATTTATTGATCTTAGCATAGGTAGACAAACTGTTAATCAGACCAATGTTTGGGCCTTCAGGTGTTTCGATCGGGCACATCCGGCCGTAGTGGGAATAGTGGACGTCTCGGACTTCATAACCAGCCCGGTCCCTAGTCAAGCCTCCTGGTCCAAGGGCAGACAAGCGACGTTTGTGGGTTAACTCACCCAAGGGGTTGGTTTGGTCCATGAATTGGGAGAGTTGGGAAGACCCGAAAAATTCTTTCAGAGAAGCTACAACGGGACGGATGTTAATTAATTGTTGGGGTGTGGTGCTAGAAATGTCTTGGATGGACATTCGTTCGCGGACCACCCGCTCCATCCGAGAGAGCCCAATTCGGAATTGGTTTTGCAAAAGCTCTCCGACTGACCGGATCCGACGGTTACCCAAGTGGTCGATATCGTCAACATCGCCAATGCCTTCTTGGAGGTTAAAGAAGTAACTCATAGCCGCTATCATGTCAGCAGGGGTAATCCATTTGGCCTTTTTGTCAGGGTGCCCGTTGCCGATCATGTTCACGATCCGGTCTGGATCTTCTTTGGAGTAGACTTTGACAATTTGTAGGTCAATGGGTTCAGGGATAACCGCTTCTTCTGAGGGGTTAATGGTTACTTGGTTCATGTCACCGTCAAGGTAAGGGCCAAGCTTGTCCATCACAGACCGGGTCACTTCACTACCTTCTTCAGCTAAGACCTCGCCTGTTTCAGGATCAACCAGGTTTTCGGCAAGGACAGTCCCCATCAAGCGGGTTTTAAGGTCTAGTTTTTTGTTCATCTTGTAGCGACCAACATAGGCTAGGTCGTAACGCTTGTGGTCAAAGAACCGGGTATTGATCAAGTTACGAGAGGATTCAGCTGTTTTAGGTTCACCTGGACGTAAGCGTTCATACAAGTCTTTCAAGGCTTCTTCTACGCGGGAATCTGAAGTAGACTTGTGGACATCCTTTTCCAAGGTGGCTTCCAAGCTGTCATTCAAGCCGATCAGGTCAATAATTTCATCATCTGACCCAATCCCTAGAGCTCTTAACAAGACAGTGATCGGAATTTTACGGGTTCGGTCAATTCGAACATTGGAGATGCCTTTGGTATCTGTTTCGTATTCAAGCCAAGCACCCCGGTTAGGGATAAGAACGGTTGAAAAACCTTCCCGGCCGTTTTTCTCAACTTTTGGACTGTAATAAACCCCAGGTGACCGGACAAGTTGGGAAACAATCACCCGCTCAGCCCCGTTGATGATAAAGGTCCCTTGTTCTGTCATTAACGGAAAGTCACCGAAGAAAACTTCTTGTTCCTTGACTTCACCAGTTTCCTTGTTGATCAAACGTAACTTCACGTAGAGGGGGGCAGAATAGTTCGCATCATGCTCTCTAGCTTCTTCAACAGTATACTTGCTTTCGTAAAATTTATAGTCAACAAATTCTAGGGACAAATTGCCTGAAAAATCATCGATTGGGGAAATATCACTAAACATTTCCTTCAAGCCTTCATCTAAAAACCAATCATATGAATCAGTCTGGATTTCAATTAAATTCGGGAGCTCGAGTACTTCGTTGATTCGTGAGTAACTTCTACGAACACGGTGTTTGCCAAAATTAACTTTTTTACCGACCAACTTGTTCACCTCTCATAAATATTGATGGGGTAAATAAAAGTGAATGTTAATTAAATGTAAAAAATATTACATTTGTATAACAATTCGTTTGTTGCCCTCTTTTTAAGCACAAAAAAAGACAAAAGAACCGAGCAAGAATTCCCCTTTTCCTCAATTACTTTTGCTTATCAACAAAACCTCTGCGGACAATATTTCGCATAGACTTCTATTTACTGTCATCGATGTGCTTAAACATTGTATAGGAAGGCTAGGATGAAGTCAAGGACTTTCTTCAATTATTTTCAATTAAAAAGGCTGGCCCAACAGCCAGCCACCCTTCTTTATTTACTTGTCTTTTAAGTAGTCGCCTTGGAAGTCCTGGTCTTTGGGCAGGATAAGGTTGAGGACAATCCCGACCAAGGCACTAAGGACGGTCCCTGACAAGGTCACAAGACCAATGTCCAAAACTGCCCCACCAATACCGATCACTAACATGGCACTGGCTATGATTAAATTGCGAGGCTTATTGAAGTCAGTTCGGTCTTCAATCATCACCTTGAGTCCGGAACTTGCAATCACCCCGTAGAGAATGATAGACATGCCCCCTAGAACAGGGTCAGGGATGGTGGAAATCAAAGCTGTAAACTTGCCCAGGAAGGAAATAATGACGGCTAGTATTGCCGCATTGCGGACAACCGAAACCGAGGCAATCCGGGTCATGCCAATAACCCCTACATTTTCCCCGTAAGTGGTATTGGCCGGTCCACCAAAGAAGGCAGATAGGGCTGTCGCCAGACCGTCCCCCATCAAGGTCCGGGTCAAGCCGGGATCGTCGATAAAATCCTTCTTACAAATTTCACCTAGCATAGCATGGTCTCCGACGTGTTCAGCAGCAGTGGCCAAAACAAGGGGGAGGATAGCCCAGGTTTCAGGACCAAAATAAAGGTCATAGGAGTGAAAGGCTTGTGTCTCAAAGGGGAAGTAAAAATCAGGTAGGGCAAACCATTCCGCTTCTAGCACCGGACTAAAGTCAACCAAGCCTAAGAAGACGGACAATAGATAACCAGCCACTACACCTACCAAGAAGGGGATAATTTTCATAAAACCCTTGGCCCTGGTATTGACAAAGGCAGTGACTAAAAAGGTGACTAGGGCCACTAAGATCTCCCGCCAAGATCCCCCAGTGACAAGGCCTGAGTTTTCAATGGCAGTAGCCGACAAGCCGAGCCCGATCACCATAATCATCGGGCCAATTACAATCGGCGGCATGATCCGGTTGAGCCAGTCAGTTCCAAAGACGGCGATAAGACCAGCAATCAAGACATAGGCCAAACCGGTCAAAATAATCCCAGTCTGGGAGGCAGACAAGTCCCCACCCATCTGCTGGATAGCAATTTGCATGGCCGAAATATAGGCAAATGATGACCCCAAATAGACCGGCACCTTTTGCTGGGTCAAAAACTGGTAAACCAAGGTCCCTACCCCACTGGCAAAGAGGGCAACCGAAACCGGAAGACCAACCACCAAGGGGACTAAAATAGTGGCCCCAAACATGGCAAAAATGTGCTGGATACTGAGCAATAACCCCTTGCCAGTTGACGGCTTGTCATAGACATCTAAGATGAGTCCTGCTTGCTTACTTTCCACATTTATCCATCCTTTACTTAAAAATTGGGGGATAAAATGCACAAAAAAAGAAGGCCATTGCTGGGCAATGAACCTTACAAATGCTCGGGAGTCTCCTCTACCTGGAGGCCAGTCCAAGCTATGCTGATTTTTTCACCTAGGCCATCATAGCAAATCGAGCCAGGCTTTTCAATCCTATTTTAAAGATTTCGAGACTCACTGAAGGCCAGTTATCCCAAGCTTCAAGACCTAGCTAGGATTCGGCTTTACTTTTTTGCCGGTCGTGGTTGTTGCGGGTGGACACATTCAAGACCAGGCCAATGGCAAAGGACAGAATCATCAAACTCGACCCCCCATAACTTAAGAAGGGAAAGGTCAAACCGGTAATAGGCAGGAGGCCAACCACCCCACCGATATTAAAGAGGGACTGGATGACAAGTAAAGTGCCGATACCAAAGCAGATAAGACTACGAAAGGCCTTTTTAGAGTGGATGCCGATTAAGAATATCCGCAGAACAATCAAGGAAAAACAGGCTAAGACGAGCAAAAGTCCAATAAAGCCTAACTCTTCTCCAACAATAGCGATGATAAAGTCCGTATAAGGAAAGGGGAGGTAGCCAGTCTTTTGGATACTGTTACCCAAGCCAACTCCGCCAAGACCGCCCCGGCTCAAGGCATAGTAAGAGTTAACCAATTGTAGACCGTGGGAGTCAGCCAAGGAAAAGGGATCCCAAAAGGCTTGGAAACGTTCATAGCGGTAGCCGGAGATGAGGGGGAGTTTGTCCCCAAATTGCCGGATCAAGAGCATGAGACCAGCCAGTATGCCGACCCCTGCAGCCGAGAAGCCTAGCCCAATCTTAATGGGGATCCCACTAGCAAAGATCATAATGGTCACCGCTCCCAGGATAATGACAGTCGTTCCGGTATCCGGCTGGAAGAAGATGAGGGCTGCCATCAGCAAAATGATCAGGAGGGGTTTTTTGATCGACCCGAAAAACGAAGACAAATCGGAGGTCTCCCGTTTGGACAAGATAAAGGCCATGTACCAAACCGCCACCACCTTGGCGATCTCACCCGGCTGGATATTGACGATGGGGAAGGGAATCCATCTTTTAGCCCCATTGATTTCCCGACCAAAGACCAGGACGGCGAGGAGCAAGAGGGTTGTCATTGCTACAATAGCCATGACCGTTTTTTTGTTGTTAATTTTTTTCAAGGAAATCGAAGCCGTCACCGCCATGATCACAATGCTTAAGGTCACATGGACAGCCTGGCGGATGAGGTAGTAGGCCGGGTTGCCCTGGGACTGCATGGCAGAATAGCTACTCGCACTGAAGACCATGATAATGCTAAAGATCACCATGACCAGGTAGGCAAAGAGGAGGTATTTATCCATTAATTTATAGCGGTTTTTAATTCCCTGAATCATGACACTCTTCCTTTAATTTCATTCTTTGCCTGGTCTATTTTTTAACCGGTAGCGGGACCGTCTCTCCCCTGAATAATAATGAGACTTGTGGTGGAACTTCATCGACATAATGAGACCGACCCCGAGTAAGTTGCCGACCAAAGCCGACCCACCTTGGGAAATAAAGGGGAGGGGGATCCCAGTCAAAGGCATCAAGCCAATATTCATGCCGATATTTTCTAAAATGTGAAAGACGATCATCATAATAATCCCAGTCGCAATATAGGAATAGAATTCATTCCGGATATCAAAAATAACCTTGACCATGTTGTAGATGAGTAGGAAATAGACAAAAATAACGATAGAAGTCCCCACAAAACCAAACATCTCAGCAATGGAGGCGATAATCATGTCCGATTCCCGGACTGGAACATAGACTTCAGACACACCAAAGCCCTTACCGATAATCCCGCCAGACCCAATTGCCTTAAAGGCCTGGGTCACTTGATAACTGTAGGAACTCATGTCTTGATGGGGGTTGAGCCAGGTATCAATCCGTCTGAATTGGTATTCATGGAAGCCTAAGACATCAACGAGAAAGTCTCTTTGGTAGATGACTAAAAGGACAAAGCCTACCCCAAAGACCAGGATAAAAATAATAATAGGGAGCAAGATACGCCAGCGAATACCGGACAAGAGAACAATCCCAGCTGCTATGGCAGCAAAGGCCAACCCTGTTCCTAAGTCGGGTTGCATTAAGACTAAGAACAAGGGCGGAGCTGTGTAAAGAATAATTTTACCCAATAAGAAAAAATCTGACTTGTTGGTATGGATCTTGTACTTATGGTTGTGTTCCGTTACCACCTTGGACAGCATGAGGATAAAGGGAATTTTAACGAATTCAGTCGACTGGATGGTCATCCCAATCCCTGGAATACTAATCCACCGTCTAGCCCCGGCACTGGCTGCCAATTGTCGGTCATAAAAAAGAAGGGTGGCAATTAACAGTAACAAGGCAAAACCGTAAACATATGGGGTTGCTTTCCACAATTTCTCAGAGTCCACCAAGAGCAATAAACCAGCTGCGACTGCCCCAATCACTAGCCAGCCCAACTGCCTTAAGGTGACGGTCAGATCTTCCCCTTGAATATGGACGGTCGTCGCATAAAGGGTGACAATCCCGATAATACAGAGAATTAAAACAGGAAAGATAATACTATAGTCAATCCGTTGCGGGCTTCGCGAATTTTTCATTGCGAGAATCTCCTATCTTTCTTAAAAGCGAGTCATTGTTACTGAATGAAACCATTCTAACATAGTTTAACCTACTTTAGAGGGGACAAAAAGGACAAAAGAAAAATTTTTAAATTTTCTTACAGCTTGCTTCACTCACTGGCCAAAAGTCGCCAAGCCTCTATTAAACGTTCAAAATACACCCAAGTCTTTCCATCCTCCAAGACTCAAAAAGGATTAACTGAAGTCCCCAGTTAATCCTTTGAACTATTATTTTTATATAACTAACTTATCTAGTCTTTCCACAACATTATTCCCTTTGGGCTAAGACTTCACTGACAGTGCCAAACTCGTATCCTTGGTCGGCTAGGTAGTCAATCGACAGGCGGAAGCCTTCGATAGTGGTCTGGTGGATGTCGTGCATAAGGATAATAGCCCCGTCAGACGTTTCTTCCTGGACTTTCAACAAGATAGCCTGGGGGTCTCTGGACTGCCAGTCTAGGGTATCCACATCCCACAAGATGGCCGGCTTTTGGGCCAAGTCATCTACCAAGCTATTATGGGCCCCATAAGGTGGCCGGTAGTACTTAGGGACTTGCCCCGTCGCTGTTTCAATGGCCCGGTCACCTTCTGAAATTTCAAATTGGACCTGGCTACTGCCAAGGGTGGTCAAGTCAGGGTGGCTAAAAGAATGGTTGCCAATTTCGTGACCAGCTGCCGCCACCCGCTTAGCGACATCGGGGTAAAAATCCACGCTATTCCCTAGCATAAAGAAAGTCCCTTTGGCATCATACTGGTCTAAAATAGCCAAGATTTGGTCAGTATACTCTGGATGGGGACCGTCGTCAAAGGTAAAGGCCACCAGCTTTTTACCTTCTTCTTCCTGGTCTAAAATTTCCTCTTCCTGGTCTTGATCTTCTGCTCCCTCCCGGGCTAAAGCTTTCGAGTCCTTGTCTCCATCCATGTCTAAATCAGGAGATGTTTGGTCTAGGAGGGAGTGCCCTTGGTCATTTAAAAAGGCCTTGACTTGGCCCTGGCCTAGGCTAACTTTCGGGGCTCCTGCGGCACCGGCTGCGATCTCATATTGGGGAAACTGGACGACAATGGAATGGTCAGTGAAATAAACAGCCTGGTAAAAAGACCCATCTGCTCTTTTTTCCTCAAAAAACTCTTCAAAAAAATACTGGCCTAAATCCTCTTCTAGTTTCCTTTTGACCAAGTCTTCAAATTGCCTTCGCCCCTGGTCAGTGAAATAGTCCGCTACTTCTAGCCAAGTCCCTGTTTTTGTATCCACCATCAAGGGCTGGACATGGGTTTCCGGGTTGGTCTTGTTGGACCGGATAAAAGTGTCAAAAACCAGACTATAGACACTCTCAGTAACTGGGTGGACGGTAAAGGATATATTATGGTAGAGCTTGTCATCCTGGGTCAGGCCATGGTTTTCTAGGTCTAAGTCGTCCGCTAAGGCCTGGTAGTTATCCTTCTTATCCTGGATAAAGTCTTCCATATCCTGGTTCAATTGGTCTTCTTCAAAAACAGGGTAGCTGATGAATTGGTTGTCATAGTCCCCATGAATTTCTTCCTTACTAATTCCAATTCCCGGATACCGGGATTCTTCCACTAAGGCCTGGTTTTGGGTGACATTGGCCTCCTTGGGCTGGAAGGAATTTTGGGAGGGCTTTTGAGAACAAGCTAGTAAAATGAGGGCTACAAAGGCAAGGACAAGGGTTAAGACAGTTGATTTTTTCATCAGGAACTCCATTCTAAGACCAAGCAGATCGGTATCCAGACATTTTTATTATAAGCTTGTCTCAATAGCTGGGTCAAGCAAACATTTCATTTTTACCTGAAGCAAGCAATCATGTTAGTCCTGCAAGTCCTTGAAGGGGGCAATGGTCTGGTTATAGGTCGCATTATTATCTTGGTAATAGTAGGCAAAGAGTAAGTCCAACATAATCAAGACTGGAAATTGAGGTGAAATCAGCCGACCTTCATCTAGGTGCTTTTTAACAGCCACCAAGAGAACTTCATCGCAAAAGTCTTGGAAGGTCTGGTCATTGTTTGAGGTGATCAAAACCGTCTTAGCTCCCCTTCCCTTAGCCACTTGTAAGGCCTCCATGACTTCCCGGGTCTTGGCCGAAATGGTAATTCCCACTAAAAGATGGCTCGGGTTCATAGAAGCAGCCTGGATTTTCATGGTGTGGTGGTTGGACTCAGACAGGACTGGGCAGCCAAACCGCATAAAGCGGAATTTAAATTCATCGGCACAAGCAGCGGAATTACCTAAACCATAAACATAAATTAGGTCAGCAGCTTTAATATACTTGCAAATCCGCTTAATCTGGGCCACATCCACCATAGAAAAGGACTTGGCCAAGATATCCTGGTAGGTGTCTACCACTAGGTGGCTTAAGTCAGTATTTTTCTGGTCCAGGTCCTGGCGGTTGATGGCTGCCTTGTAGTGGTAGATAAACTCCCTGTAGCCCGAGTAACCACACTTTTGGGCAAAGCGGGACAGGCTAGACTCGGAAACCTGGACCTGGTCAGCCACCTGGCGGGATGACAGGCAGTCATGGCCTGGTTGCTTTAAAAAATACTTGGCCAGCTTTTTTTCATTTGGGGTAAAACTTTCATACAGGCCTTCAATTGTTGAGACCAGGTTCAGTTCGTACTTGTCTGGCTTAAACATAACTCTCCTCCTAACCCAGCTGGGCCAGGCCGGTAAAAAAGGCCCCCAGAATGCCAGCATCATTTAAATACTTGGCCGGCTTAACTGTTAGAGGCCGGTTTACTTTTTGGTCCAAACTGTCTTGAATACGGGGAATAAGGTAGTCGGCTTGGGCCATGACCCCTCCCCCTAGGATGACCATGTCCGGGTCCAGACTCAGACATAAGACTTGCAGACCGTCTGTCAAATAGTCCACTAGCCGGTCGATCTCTTCTAAACAGACCGTGTTGCCCTCCTTCAAGGCTAGGTCAAAAATGGTCTTACCCTCCAAACCTTCTTGCCCTAATCGAGCTTCACAGCGTTTGATTAGACCTGTCACCGAAGCCAGGTCTTCAAAACTCCCATCTTTTAAAGGGAGGTAGCCCACTTCCATGGCTGCCGAGTGGGCCCCGCGGAATACTTGGCCTTGGTAAATTAAGCCACCCCCAACCCCAGTACCAAGGGTCAAGGTTAGAGCGACTTCAGCAGATTTGGCATGCCCCTGCTTATATTCAGCCAGACTGGCACAATTGACATCATTGTCGACAAAAACAGGCTTGTCAGTCAAGCCTTGTAATTCTTCTTTCAGCTTCACCCCAGCATAGTTTGGAATATTTTCATTGGCTGATTGGATAACCCCTGCTTGGACATCCACCACCCCAGCTGACGAGATGCCGATAAAGTCAATACTGTCATCCACATAGTCTTGGACCAGGTCAAATACAAAGCTGGGCACATTGGGGCCACCCAGACTCTTGGGGTCCAAATTTTGGCTGCCCTTTGCCTGGATTTCAACTTGAGCTTCGGGTCTATCTTGGCTTAAAATGCCATACTTGATGGCGGTCCCACCAATATCTACACAGATTGCCTTCATATTTTCCTCCTTAAAGAAACCGCATTAGCCACCTTCCAACAGCTAATACGGTCTCCATACTTTTGCTTATTTAGTTTTTGTTAAAGTCTAGGATAGAAGAGTAGTCTTCACGTTTAGAATCCTTGCTTGAGATAGCTGAGTAAATAACAGAGCCCAAGTAACCAGCAACAAAGGCTACGATGATCGAAACTAGGGAGTTAGCCCAAATACTGATATTGATTTCTTCAGGGATAACAAATTCGATGATAATCATCACCACAGCCGAAACAAGGAAGCCGATGTAGGCACCTACTGCATTACCGCGTTTGGTAAAGATACCAAGGGCAAAGACCCCACCGAGGACACCGAGGACTAGACCAACAAAGCCATTAAACCATTCATAGGCAGAGACAATATTCGATTGGACCATGATCATGGAGACCACTATAGCAAAGAGGCCGACCACAATGGTAACGCCACGGGCAATTTTGGTTTTACTTTTGTAGTCATATTTGCCCTTGGTGTCAAAGACTTCCACAATATCCAAGGCTACCGAAGTTGCCACTGAGTTCAAGCCAGTTGACAAGGTAGACTGAGAAGCTGCAAAGATGGCTGCCAACAAGACCCCAGTTACTCCAATTGGCAATTGGTAGGCGATAAAGTAGCCGTAAGCCAAGTCCTGGTCCATGCCACTAGCAATTCCTGCTTGGCCGTAAAAGATAAACAGACCAGTTCCAATCAAAAAGAGAATAGTAGCAATAAAGAGGGAAAGAACCCCATTGGTTAGCATCATTTTAGTCAGGTCTTTAGTATTAGTGGTGGTGGTAAAACGTTGGACAATATCTTGACTGGATATGTATTGGGTCAAGGTATTCATCCCAGCTCCGACGAAGACGAGGAAGACAGTATCTTCAAAGATGGTTGGTGAAAACCATTGTTCATCAGGCGCAATAAATTTCCCGTCGGCCAAGGTTTCGGCAATGGTGCCCACACCGCCGTCAATCCCGTTAATCAAGATGATTAAAGAGAGGGTGACCCCAACCAAGACGATAATCCCTTGGACAAAGTCGGAGAAGAGGACTGACTTAAGCCCGCCGGTGTAAGAGTAGAAGATGGCAATGGCACCCATGGCAATGATCAAAATGTTGACATTCAAACCGGTTAATTCCGCCAAGGTAATAGAAGGTAGGTAGATAATGATGGACATCCGACCGATTTGGTAGATGATAAAGATAATAGCCGAAACCACCCGGAGGCCTCTATTGTCAAACCGTCGCTCCAAGTAGTCATAAGCCGTGTCAATATCCAACTTGGCAAAGACTGGGAGGAAGAAGGCTATGGCAATTGGGATAGCAATAATCATCCCTAATTGGGCGAACCACAAGATCCATGTTCCCCCGAAGGAGTTACCCGGTAAAGACAGGAAGGAAATCGGACTGAGCAAGGTTGCAAAGATGGAAACGGAGGTTACATACCAGGGTACCGTCCCATCGCTTTTGAAGAATTCCTTCCCAATCATTTCTTTCTTAGCAAAGTAATTACCGAAAAATAGGACGAAGATTAGGTAGACAATTAAAATTACCAAATCGATCCAAGTAAAGCCTTGTCCTGACATGGCCAAAACCCCTTTCTATTAGCTTAAATATTGGTCATAAATGGCCTTAGCTTGAGCAATCTGGCTATCACTTGCACTAGCCATTGGCCGTCTATTGTAGCCAGCGTCAACCCCCATCAGTTTTAAGATTTCCTTGATGGTTGGGTAGAGACCATTATCTAAAATAGCTTCAATTAAATCATTAGTTTGGTGTTGAACTTCTAGGGCTTGGTCGATTTTATTTTGCCGGGCTAGGTCAAAAATTTCTCGAGCCTTGACCCCATTGACATTGTAGGTTGACCCAATAGCGCCATCCACCCCGTTGACCACTGCTGGTAGGAGCATTTCGTCAAAGCCGGAGAGGATCAACTCATCTGGGCAAGCCTTGCGGAGTCTCTCCAACAAGAAGAAGTCAGCTGCGGTAAATTTCACGCCCACAATATTGTCAATTTCAAAGAGGGCTTTAAAGTTTTCCACCGATATCTCTACCCCAGTCAAGTCAGGAATAGAGTAAATCAGGAGCCGGTTGTCAACGGCTTGGGCAATCATCTTGTAGTAGTCTCTGATTTCTTCAAAGTTATACTTGTAGTAAAAGGGGGTGACCGCCGAAATGGCATCATAGCCTAGGTCAGTCACAAAGTGGGCCAAATCAATCGCTTCATAAACATTGGTCCCCCCAATTTGGCCAATTAAGGTCACTTCACTGCCTGCTTCGTCTTTGACCACTTCGAAAACTCTTTTCTTCATGTCAGTATCTAAGAGGAAGTTTTCCCCAGTAGACCCACCAACATAAAGGCCGTCCACCTTCATCCGGTCGATATTGTGGCGAACAATTTGCCGCGTTCCTTCTTCATTTAAACTGCCATCTTTGTTAACTGAAATCATTAAGGCTGTGTGCAAGCCTTTTAAGTCGTCGTGCATGGTCTCTTCCTTTCTATTTTATTCTTTAATTTTATCGACAAAACGTTGGGTAAGGACTTGGGGCCGGGTAATGCTAGACCCAACCACCACTGTGTGAACTCCTAAGTCTAGGACCCGTTTGGCTTTTTCGGGGCTATCAATATTGCCTTCTGCCACTACAGGGGTCGAGACAGACTTGAGAATCCGGCGGATGAGTTCAAAGTCCCCCGCCTCAATCTTGGTCCCCCGGCTCTGGTCAGTGTAGCCTACCAGGGTGGTCCCAATATAGTCAAAACCAAGCTGGTCGGCCTGCAAGGCTTCCTCATAAGTTGAACAATCGGCCATCAGAAGTTGGTTAGGATACTTGTCCTTCACTTCTTTCAAAAAGTCCATCAGGGTCTGCCCTCCCGGTCGCTTGCTGGCGGTTGCATCCAGGGCAATGACATCAGGCTTGACAGCCATCAAGTCATCCACTTCCTTGATGGTTGGGGTGATAAAGGCATCGGCATCCGGATAGTCGCTTTTGACAATCCCAATAACAGGTAGGTCAACTTGGCCCTTAATTTCCTTGATGTCCTGGCTGGAATTGGCCCGGATCCCAACTGCTCCTCCTTGCTTGGCCGCTAAAGCCATCCGTCCCATGATAAAGGACGAGTGGAGGGGTTCTTCAGGCAAGGCTTGGCAGGACACAATTAAGCCCCCTTTTACCTGATGGTCGAATTGGTCTTTGGTCGTCATCAAATTCCTCCTTGTATATGAAAGCCCTTTTTTCATTTTCAAGCTTATCAAATTCTGAAAGTATAATCAATAACTCTAAGCAAAATGTTAGTACTTTCAAAAATAAAGCAAATGCCAGTTATGTTTAAAAGATCATGCAAGTCCATTCTCTTTTTGCTTGAGCATCCTAGCCGAGATTGCGGGTAGCTTGCCCCATCTGGCTTTTTTAGCTTGGGCTGGCTGAAAATTACAGGCAATAGAAAAAGCCCGGGATTTCCCCAGGCTTCAAGCTTCAAGTAGACCTTATTTCAATTCTACTTTACCGCCAGCTTCTTCGATTTTTTCTTTCAATTCTTCAGCTTCGTCTTTTTCGATGTTTTCTTTAATAGCTGATGGTGCGTCATCTACTAAAGCTTTGGCATCTTTAAGGCCTAAACCAGTTGCTTCACGAACCGCTTTAATAACTTTAATTTTAGCAGCACCTGCGTCAACCAATTCAACTGTGAATTCAGTTTGTTCTTCAGCTTGGCCGCCAGCTTCGCCACCTGCAGCAGCAACTGGAGCAGCAGCTTCGACGCCGAATTCTTCTTCGATAGCTGATACAAGGTCGTTTAATTCAATAACGGTAGAGTCTTTCAAGTCTTCAATGATTTTATCAATATCTAAGGCCATATCTTATTCCTCCATTTTCATTAAGATTATTAGCTTTAAGGAAAAGCCTGGTTTGGATCAAAACTAGGCAGCGTCTTCCTCTTCTTTCTTCTCGGCAAGGGCTTTGACCACAAGTGCAGTATTGCGGACTGGCGCTTGTAGGACGGATAGTAGCATAGAAAGTAGACCTTCCCGGCTTGGCAATTTAGCAATTTTGCCAATTGTTTCAAGCGTTGCAATTTTACCTTCAATCACGCCACCTTTAAGCTCAATGGCTTCATGGTCATCAGCAAATTCTGAGATAATTTTAGCTGGTGCCACAACTTCTTCCTCACTAAAGGCAATAGCAGTTGGGCCTTTGAAGATATCTTCCAAGTCTTCAAAACCAGCATCGCTAGCTGACCGGCGGAGCAAGGTGTTTTTAACTACTTGCATGTCGACACCAGATTCACGCAATTGTTTACGCAATTCAGTGACTTCCGCAACAGTCAAACCCCGGTAGTCAAAGATAATGGTTGAAACAGACGATTCGAACTTGTCTTTCAACTCATCCACCTGGGCTTGCTTCTGAGCGATAACCTCTTCTTTTGGCATTCATCTACACCTCCTATGAAATTTTGAAGTTTTCAATAAAAAAACCTCAATGTCACCGCAGACATAGAGGGAGTGTGTATAGTCTAGTATACATTTCAATCCTCGGTATGAAATTAAGGGTTGCCCCACATACTGTCTTCGGCTTAATATTTAATATTATCTTGACCTGGTAAAGTATAGCAAGACTTCCCTACCAGGTCAAGACTCTTTTTAACTTATTTAATAATGGTACTTGGGTCTAGTTTGACACCTGGACCAAATGTACTAGCAATGGTTACATTTTTCAGGTAAGCCAATCGAGAAATAGCAGCTGGTCTGTTTTTCAAAATAATGTCGTGGATGGCTGCTAGGTTGTCTTGGAGCTCATCTGGGGTAAAGGAAACTTTACCGATTGTCACGTGGACATTAGACTGACGGTCTAAGCGGTAGGTGACCTGTCCAGCCTTGATATCTTTAACAGCTTTGGCAACATCTGGGGTAACAGTTCCAGTCTTAGGGTTTGGCATCAAGCCTTTGGGTCCTAAGATCCGGCCCAATTTCCCAACTTCTGCCATCATATCAGGAGCAGCTACGACAATATCAAAGTCTAGCCAGCCTGCTTGAACCCGTTCAACCAAACCAGTGTCGCCGACATAGTCAGCACCTGCATCTTCAGCCGCTTTAGCAGCGTCACCTTTGGCAAAGACAAGAACGGTTTGGGTTTTACCGGACCCGTGTGGCAAAACGGTTGCCCCACGCAATTGCTGGTCAGCTTGTTTAGGGTCGACCCCTAGTTTGTAGGCAACTTCCACACTAGCGTCAAAGTTTGCATAGTCAATTTCTTTTACAAGTTCAATTCCCTCAGCTGCGTCGTAAAATTTATCACGGTCAACTTTTTCTAATGCAGCTAGGTATTTTTTACTTCCTTTAGCCATTAAATAATTCCTCCTTTTGTGGTAATAACGGTTTGACCTCCCACTGATTCCTGGCTAAGTTAAGCCAAGTTAAGTAGGGACCTATCTTTCAGTAGGCTTATTTATCTACTGTGATCCCCATACTGCGGGCAGTCCCTTCGACCATCCGCATGGCAGCTTCAACGTCAGCTGCGTTTAAGTCTTGCATTTTGGTTTCAGCGATCTCGCGAACTTGGTCGCTGGTTACATTGGCAACCTTGTTTTTATTCGGTTCTCCTGAAGCAGACTCAATTCCAGCAGCTTTTTTAAGCAAAACAGCAGCCGGTGGAGTCTTGGTAATGAATGTAAAGGAACGGTCTTCGTAAACTGTAATCACGACTGGGATAATCATACCAGCTTGTTCAGCTGTTCGAGCATTAAATTCTTTAGTGAAACCCATGATGTTAATCCCTGCTTGACCTAAAGCTGGCCCAACTGGTGGAGCAGGACTTGCTTTACCGGCAGGAATCTGCAATTTCACTACATCAACAACTTTTTTAGCCACGTGACATACCTCCTTGTTTTGTCCGTGAGTGGTTAAAATGAGGATCGTGTTTTTCCTCTCCCACTTTTTATTCCAGCACCCCAAATATCCCTATTTAGAGCACTCAATCATTATACACAAATATCACTTGACAATCAAGTGCCTAATCCATTTTGGCAATTTGGTGGTAGTCCAACTCAGTGGTGGTTTCCCGGCCAAACATCTGGACAGAGGCTTTGACCTTGCCTTTTTCCGGTTCCACTTCGGTGATGGTCCCTTCCATACCAGCAAAGGCACCGGAAATAATCTGGATATTTTCGCCAATTTCCACTTCAATGTCAACCTTACGGGGGTTCATGCCCATGCTGCGGAGCAAGTTGTCCACTTCTTCTGGGTAAAGAGGGGACGGCTTACTGCCGGCCCCGTGTGACCCCACAAAGCCGGTCACATTGGGGGTGTTCCGGACCACATACCAGGCCTCATCAGACATAACCATCTCCACTAAGACATAACCGGGGAAGGTTTTTTCGGTCTTTCTTTCCACTCCCTCTTCTGTGTTTTCGTAAACTTCTTGCTCCGGTACCAGGACCTGTAAGATATTATCTTCCATTCCCATGGATTCAGTCCGGGATTCTAAGTTCTGCTTGACCTTGTTCTCATAACCCGAATAGGTGTGCAAAACGTACCAAGCTTTTTGACTTTCCAACTCTTCAGCCATTTTATTCCCTCCGTATCGTTTTTTTAACAGTTTTATAAAAAAGGCTAAATAAAAAACCTTGCCTCTCCAGCAAAGTTTTCAACCAGTTTTGGGACTCACCCACTGATTTCACCAACCATCATACCACAGGCTTCAGGAAAAAACCAGACGATTTACCTGACCCTGGCCAAATAAAATCCAGGAGGGGCGACACTGGGCCTACCCTCCTGGTTATGATCGTTTTTATTCGTCTTCACTGGACCAGCCTTGGTCATTCAAGTAGTCTTCTAAATCCGATGCCACCCCGGTAACCTTGGTTCCGTAGATGACTTGGACAGAATTGCCACTAACAACAACACCAGCTGCACCCGTTTTTTGCAAGAGGCTTTTTTGGACCTTGGACCCATCTGCCACAGTTACCCGGAGTCTGGTAGCACAGTTGGTAAAGTCACTAATGTTGTCTTGGCCACCCAAGCCCTGGGTGATTTGGGCTGATTGCTGGTCTTCTTTACGAGCAGGCGCTTGGCTGTCTTCTTCTTCCAAACTAACCTTGTCGATTCCTTTACTTTCTCGGTATTCATCCTTGGTGTGGAGGCGACTTGCTTCATCATCTGCTTCCCGGCCTGGTGTTTTCAGGTCGAATTTTTCAATACTGAAGCGGAAGAGGATGTAGTAAAGAACCCCCCAGACCACTGTAAAGATGGCTAGGGCAATCCAGTTGGTCCGGCCATTTCCCGGCAAGACTCCGTAGAGGACAAAGTCGATAAAACCAGCTGAGAAGGTGTAGCCGACTCCAATGTTTAAGAGCTGGACGATAATGGTAGACAAACCAGCCAAGACCGCATTGACCCCAAAGTACAAGAAGGGAGAAGCGAACAAAATAGAAAACTCAATCGGCTCGGTAATCCCGGTCAAGAAGGAAGTGATAGAAGAAGATAGGAGGAGACCCTTGACATCTTCTTTCCGGTCCTTGCGGGCAGTGTGGTACATAGCCAAGGCTGCTGCAGGGAAACCAGCCAGCATCATAGGAAAGGCAAAGGAAAAGTATGACGCTGCCGCAGGTGAAATGGCTTCCCCAGCTTGAAGTTGGGCAAAGACAATGTTTTGAGCCCCTTGGACGGTTTCACCCGCTACTGTGGCTGTCCCACCTAGGGCAGTTTGCCAAAATGGCAGGTAAAAAACGTGGTGGAGACCAAAGGGAATCAAGGCTCGGTAGACATAGCCATAGAAGAAGGTCCCGATGACCCCAGCTGAAGCAATGGCCTGGCCGACCCAGGCAATACCAGCCCCAACATAAGGCCAAACAAAGGCTAAAAGAATCCCTAAAAGAGTCCCTGCCAAGGTGGACACAATCGGAATAAAGTGGGTCCCGGCAAAGAAGGAGAGGGCATCAGGGAACTTAACCTTGTAGTATTTATTATGTAGGTAGGTGACTAGAAGTCCGATAATGATCCCACCAAAAACCCCAGTATTCAAGGTTTCTTCAAAACCTAAGACAGAATCCACCAAGCCTTCAATCTCCCGCAAGCGTTCAATATTGCCAAAGACTTGGATGGTAGAGGTCATACTGGCATACATCACAAAGTAGCCAACTGCCCCAGACAAGGCGGCCACTTCCTTTTTGGCCTTGGCCAAACCCATAGGCACTGAGATGGCAAACAAAAGGGCCAGGTTGGAGAAGATCACGTCCCCAACATCCGTTAAAATGGTCAAAATCCCATTTAAAAGAGTCCCTTCACCCAGGACTGCTTCCAAACCCCACTGTTCGACAAAGGCTTGGCCGGTAATAGAGGCCCCAATCCCTAAGAAGAGCCCGGCAATAGGCAAGAGGGCGATGGGTAGCATAAAGGTCTTGCCCAATTTTTGCATCAGGTTAAAAAATTTCCCGTTCATTCTTTAATTCTCCTTTTTAATTGATTGATTTGTGACTTGCTGTGAGCCAGGCTTTCTGGCCCAAACAAAAAGGACAGCCCCTTGGCCAGGAGCTGTTTTAACTAAGTATTAAAAGTTGCTTCTTATAATAGTGTGGTTAAAATCCAGTCTGACAGGTAGAAGAAAGCTGAGAAAAAGATCAAGACGCCGAAAATTGTCGCCGAATCTTTCCGCAATTCCTTACCACTTGGCCAATCCGTTTTTTGCATTTCTTCTTTGACTTCTCTAAAAAAGGTGGTTACCTTCTTCACTTCACCCCTCCGTTCTTTTTAAACTCCATTGTTACTTACCGTGTTTCCTTGTGGGTGGTGTGCTTGCCACAATACTTGCAAAACTTCTTCACTTCCAAGCGGTCTGTCCGGTTCTTAGACCCCGCCGGCTTGGTATAGTTGCGCGAGCCACAAATGGTGCAGGCTAGTCCTATTTTCTTTTGAGCCAAGTCAGCCACCTCCCCTTGCATGTATCTGCAAAATGACTTTATCATGACCGGGCCTTGCTGTCAATGATTTTCAGAAGAGCTTGCCCTGCCTGTCTCTCTAGTTTGCTAACTGGAAGGTCTACCTTCATAGTGGGGTAAGCATGGGGGTGCTAGCTTAGACCTAGACTAGGTCCTTGACCATGAGACAAGGTCTAGGCTGGCCTAAGAGAGTTGAGCAAAAAATGAATCTTTAATCCAAGGAA
This sequence comes from Alloiococcus otitis ATCC 51267, assembly GCF_000315445.1. Taxonomy (GTDB): domain Bacteria; phylum Bacillota; class Bacilli; order Lactobacillales; family Carnobacteriaceae_A; genus Alloiococcus; species Alloiococcus otitis. Next base: position 358,207 of record NZ_JH992958.1, on the reverse strand, counting down.
TCCCCCTTGAAGTCAAAGGATTCATCCAAGAGTTCAAACTCAGATGCATCCCCTTCCGACACATAAATCTCCTGGTCATGGGTGATAAAGACGGCTGTTACATCTTCTAAGCTGGAAGCATACTCCATGCCCTGGTCCAAACCCATAGAAAACAAGACAGTGGCTAGGGCATCAGCATCCATGGTGGTTGCAGCCGCCACACTCAAACCAGCTAGCTCATTGTCAAAAGGGTAGCCAGTCTCTGGGTCTAAGATGTGGTGGTATTCCTGGCCGTTCTCACCGGTAATCAGCCGCTCATAAATACCGGAGGTAACCACAGCTTCATCCATGACCGGCAACAAGCCAACAATTTCCCCTCTTTCATCAAAGGGGTTTTGGATGCCTATCCGCCAGTTGTCCTGAGGGCCACGGCTGGATGACCCCAAGAGAAAGATGTCCCCACCTAGGTCGACAATAGCCGTGGTGACCCCCTCCTCAACTAAAACATCCTTGGCTTGGTCGGTAATGTAACCCTTGGCGATAGCCCCCAAGTCTAGCTTCATCCCTTCTTGAGTCAAGTAGACTGTCTTGGCTTCCTCATCAAGCTCTACATTCTCATAATTAACCAGGGGCAAAGCCTGGTCGATCTCCTCCTGGCTAGGGACCTGGGCATCCTCTTGGCCAATTCCCCAGATATCGGTCAAGGCTCCAATGGTGGGGTCCATCCGCCCGTCAGAGATTGCGGCATAGTCCAGGGCATTTTCAATCACATAATAAACCTCATCCGAAACTTGGACCGGTTCTTTGCCAGAAGCTTCATTGATAGCATAAACCTCTGAATCTGGATTGGTCATGGAAAAAATACCATCCAATTCTTCTATCCGGTCAACCGCCTTGTCTAAGGCCTCTTCCTGGCCTTGGTCATAAACCGAGATATCCACCAGGGTCCCCAGTAGAAATTCTTGGCGTTCATAGGGTTGGTCTGCTAGGTCTCTCGGATCATCTTCTCCCGCCTGAGAACAAGCAGTTAAGACCAACAAGAAAGATATTAAGAGGACTAGGATTTTTTTGTCCTTCAGCACTTGACATACTCCTCACATTTTAAATCGCTACCATTTTACCGAAAAGTTAAGGCCCTGTCCATGCAATCGGACGAATTTAGCTGGGTAAGGCTCAAAAATGCCTACCCCTGCTAGCCATTGATACTTAGTCCTAAGACTCTTTTCTATTATACCCGGAATCATGAGGATTTTTACAGGATAGCTTAGAAGTTGGTGAAGCAAGTTATTCTCGGTCTTCTTGATGATTTGCCCTGACACCTAGCCAAGTATAACTTGTCAAATCTTAATTTCTTCTAGAAGTCTAAGCCCAGATGTGGCAAAATAAACTAATACAAAGGATGGTTATGATGACCCGGACGCAAAAAATGATCTACATTGCCCTTTTATCGGCCCAGGCTGTCGTTTTAGGCCTGGCAGAAAATGCGATTCCCTTCCCCTTTGCCCTTGCCCCAGGTGCCAAGCTGGGAATTGCCAACCTCATTACCCTGATTGCTATCTACACCCTGCCCATCAAAGATAGTTTCAAGGTGGTCATGATCCGCCTAGTCATGACCAGCCTCCTAGGCGGGACCCTGTCAACTTTTCTGTATAGCTTTATGGGGGCCATGTTTTCCTACCTAGGCATGCTCCTGGTCAAATTTTTAGGCCAAAGCAAGGTCAGTGTCATCGGGGTCAGCGCCACCGGGGGCATCCTCCATAATGTCGGCCAACTCTTTATGGCCAGCATCATTGCCCAAACCTGGACCGTCCTCCTCTACCTCCCTGTCCTTTCCTTTGTCGGCATCTTAGCGGGTGTCGCCATCGGAATCGCCGGCAACTACCTCCTTGAATATGTCAACGTCATGCGAAAGTTCCGCCAAGATTACGAAAATGAAAATAGAAGACGGTTGGGTTAGTTTTCCGTCAATAATCAAACCATAAAGGAGGAATTGTCATGTTAGAACCTATATTTCTACAACCATATTTTAGAGAAAAAATTTGGGGTGGTGAAAAATTGAGGGAAGACTTCAATTTTGATATTCCTAGTGATCACACTGGAGAAGCCTGGATCATCAGTGGCCATCCTCACGGGCAATCAATTATATCCTATCCCCCAAAAATGAATGGTCAAAGACTTGGCGACCTATACAAAGAACGACCAGACTTATTCGGTTACGAGAATAAAGAAGATTTCCCTCTGTTGGTTAAAATTTTAGATGCTCAAGGTGATTTATCTGTCCAAGTCCACCCAGATGATAGCTATGCCAAGATCCACGAAAATGATCTAGGTAAGCGAGAGTGTTGGTATATCCTATCAGCTGAGCCTAGTGCCAAAATAATATATGGACACAATGCCAAAAGTAAGGCGGAATTTCGACAAATGGTTAAGGAAGGGAATTGGAATGATCTTTTGCGAGAGATACCAGTAAAAGCTGGAGAATTTTATGATGTCCCCCACGGTACCATTCATGCTATCGGGGCCGGTGTTACGATTTTAGAAACTCAACAAAGTTCAGATACGACTTACCGTGTTTATGATTATGACCGTACTGACAGTCTAGGGAAGAAACGTCAACTGCACATTGATCAATCAATAGAAGTAGCCATGATTCCCCATCGTGATCCAAAAAATGAACCTGACATCAAGCAATTAGGCCAGTCCTATCTCACTCATTTCATCAGTCACAACTATTTTAGTGTCTATAAACTTGAAGTTAGGAATCAAGTTAATATAAAACTGGATGATCCTTATACCCTAGTAACTGTTATAGAGGGGCAAGGTCAAATTATTTATCAAGACCAAACTTACAAGATTTCTAAAGGATCTTCGTTTATCTTACCTTACAAAATTTCTGAAGTAAGCTTAAAAGGGAATTTAGACCTGATCGCCTCACGTCCAAACTAGTAAATTATATAAATACAACATGACTACGATATAACCAGACTATTTACTTGCGGCGGCTACCTTGTCAAATAAATTCGCCTCCATTCCTCCAAAATGGTTTACAAGCTACTCTTTTACTTATAATTTAAACTTTATTGATTAATATTACTTCCTTTTTGCTAAAATAGTCAGATTATAAGCTATTGTGTGTAAGCGCTTATCGTGATATGATTATCTTGATCATTTGGAGGAGGAGTACAAATGGACAAACAAATAATTGCAATTACTTCCTGCCCAACAGGAGTGGCTCACACTTATATGGCAGCTGAAAACCTAGAAAAAGCCGGGGCAGATTTAGGAGTCCAAGTTAGGGTAGAAACACATGGCTCAGTGGGGGTAGAAAATAAATTTAGCCAGGAAGAAATTGATCAAGCAATCGGTTTAATTATTGCAGCAGATACTAATATCGATAAATCTAGGTTTGAAGGCTTACCTATAATAGAGGTTTCAGTGAGAGAGGGCATTAACAAGCCCCAAAAATTAATTCAGGATACCTTGGATCAAAAAGGAAAAATTTACTCATCAGGTAAAGCTCAATCCGTTAAAGACCAGGCATCTAACGGTGGAAATGAAAACATTGTCTACCGGGCATTAATGAATGGTGTCTCCCACATGATCCCCTTTGTTGTAACTGGTGGACTTTTAATTGCTCTTTCGCTTACACTCGGTGGCCAACCAACCGAAGCTGGCTTTGTAATACCTGAAGATTCCATATGGCAGAGCATTAATGGTATCGGTGAAGTAGCTATGAGTTTTATGGGCCCAGTACTATCAGCCTATATCGCCTATGCTATTGCAGACAGACCAGGCTTAGTTCCGGGTATGGTTGGTGGTTTTATTGCTGTCAATGAATCCTTTTATGCTGCCGATACAAACACAGGTTTTATTGGAGCAATTATAACTGGTTTCATAGCTGGTTATGTAGCATTACTTATTAAAAAAATACCAGTACCCAAAGCGATGAACTCCGTCATGCCTATTATTTTTATACCCATTATTTCATCTTTAGTAGTCGGTTTACTATTTATCTTCCTTATTGGGGCTCCAGTCGCCTCGCTATTTACCAGTCTGACAAACTGGCTAGCTAATCTTCAAGGTCCCAACATGGCCATTTTAGCTGCTATCCTTGGAGCTATGATAGCTGTTGATATGGGGGGACCTTTCAATAAAACTGCTTTTTTATTTGGTGTGGGTTTGATTGCAGACGGTGAAGTAAGTGTAATGGGAGCAATAGCAGTTGCTATTTGTATCCCACCATTAGCTACTGGTTTAGCTTCATTGATTTATAGACACAAATTTACTAAAGCCGACCAGACTACAGGAATAGCATCTCTCTTTATGGGCTTTTTCGGAATAACAGAAGGGGCTATTCCATTTGCTGCCAAAGCACCCTTTAGAGTTATTCCTTCTATTGTGGTAGGTTCTTCTGTAGGGGCAATTGTAGCATCTTTAACTGGTGTAACAGACCATGTTGCCCACGGTGGGCCGATTGTAGCGGTCCTTGGAGCTGTTGATAATGTCTTAATGTTTTTTGTAGCAGTTTTAGCTGGTGTGGTTGTTGCAACTATTTTAATTGGTCTTCTCATGCCTAAGAAGGAGCTTGCTGTTCAAGGTAGTGCCCAGCCATTAGATTCCAATCCACCTACACAAACCAAAAACCCTCAGCCATCATTTAGCTCCAATCAACTGAACTTATTAGATTTAACCAATCAAAATTTGTGGTTATTAGATACTCCGGAAGACAACCAACAAGATCTTTTGGACAAGCTAATCAGTTTACCAGAACTTGAAAATTTAATTACTAATAAAAATCAAGTTTTACAAGCTATTTGGAAGCGGGAGGAAGAAAGTAGTACGGGGGTAGGTGATGGCATTGCAATCCCTCATGCTAAATCGGAAGCTATAAAACAGGCTAGAGTCTTATTTGCTCGTCCATCACAAGCTATTGACTGGAACAGTATGGACGGAGAACCAGTTAATCTAATCTTCCTAATCTTAGTCCCAGAAGAAAACCAAAATGACCTCCATTTGAAGATTCTACAAATCCTAGCTCGTAAGTTAACTGATTCAGAATTTAGACAAAAATTGCTTCAAGTTTCCGATAAAGAACAATTAGAACAAATATTATCAGAGATTCAATAGAATTAATGTATTATTCTCCAAAAGAAATCAAAACCAGCCAAGAGTAACCGTGACTCTTGGCTGTTTTTCACTGATTGGCTTTTTATAAGTCCGACTTTGTTTCACCACTATAAACCAGCATAGTGGTCAAACCAGGCCTTGATTTCTTCCAAGCGTTCGATTCGCAAATTCGGAAGGCCTTGCCGGGACAGACCGTGGCTAGAGTCAGGGTACAAGACCAGCTTGGTGTCGACTCCAGCTTTTTTCATGGCGATATACATCTGTTCACCTTGCTCTTGAGGGCAACGCAAGTCTTCCTGACCGTGGAGGACTAAAAGCGGGGTGGTGGACTGGCTGGCATAAGCGAGCGGAGACATCCGCCACAAGTCTTCTGGCCGGCTGAGGTCAGCTTGCAGTTGGAACTCGACAAAGAAGGCTCCCACATCACTGGTCCCGTAGAAACTGATCCAGTTGGAAATCGACCGCTGGGTAACAGCTGCTTTGAAGCGGTGGGTGTGGCCGACAACCCAGTTGGTCATAAAGCCACCGTAACTGCCCCCAGCCACAAATAAGCGGTCAGGGTCAATATTTGGGTACTGGTCCAGGACATAATCCGTCCCTAGCATGACATCTTCATAATCCTTGTTGCCGTAATCACCCAAGATGGTAGCCACAAATTCTTGACCGTAACTGTTTCCCCCATGAGGGTTGAGCATAACCACTCCATATCCTGCTCCAGCCAAGTATTGAACTTCGTGGAAGAAGCTTTCCCCATAGTTGACTTGAGGTCCACCGTGGATATAAACCACAGCAGGGTGGTTGTCGCTTGACTCTAGCGGCTTGACATACCAGCCCTGGACTTGGTCATTATCCGCCCCTGTGTAGTAGAAGCTGTCGATGTCTGCAAAAGTGTGGTCCGCTTCAAAGGCTTGGTTGGGATTGTACAAGTCTGTGATTTCCCGGCTGTTAAGGTCGACCAAGGCGAGCCGGCTGGGTTGGTTTAAAGTCGAATAGGTCACCACTAATTGGTTCGCTTTGACTGGGTCACCGCCAGTGAGGTGGATTTTTTCATCCAAAACTTTTTCGTTCTGCCCCTGGACATTTCCCTGGTAGAGGACTGTTTTCCCATGATCGGTGACTGGATAAATGAAGTCTTGGTCTGACACCCATTTAACTGGAAAGCCGCTAATCTTTTGCTGGAAGTCGCCCACAATAGTATCGCCTACCATCTTGTCTTCAACTGACACATTAGTTACTTCTTGGCTTTCTCGGTCCCACAGGTAAAGGTTTTCCAGGCTGACAAAGGCATGGCTAAAGTCATTCCCGGATAAGAGGAAGGCCGTTTCGTCACTATTGACAGCCTCAAAGTAAAAGCTCCCCTTTGGATAGTCGCCCGTTACCAAGCGGGCCTTTTTTTGGGCGATATTATACTCGTATACACTGGCCCCGTAGACCCACTCATCATCCGGGTCTAGCCGGTCCACATAAAGGAGATAGCTTTCATCTTGAGCCACATATTGGAGGTTAAAAGCCTGGTCTTTTTCCAAAACGGTGCTGACTTCTTGGCTAGCCACAGCTACCTGCTTCACTTGATAGGTCAAGTCTTCCGGCAAGAGGCCCACCCCGTCTGCCTTGTGTTGCAGGCGGTTAATCTTAGTTGGCTGGGGCCATGTTGAACCTGCCTTTTGATCTTCCTCTTCCTTATGGCTGGTTTGGTAGTAGAGGGAGGCGGAATTGGCAGTCCAGAGGTAGCTAGTGACACCCTGTTTTTCATCCGTTAAGGCAAAAGCTCCCCCACCTGTAAGTGGAATGAGGTATAGCTGGGCCTTTTCCCCTTTAAAGCTAGAGAGGAAGGACAGGTACTTCTGATTAGGCGAAACTTCAATGGCAGTGGGATTGTAGTCCTCACTTAGCCAGAGGGTCCGGTCCTGATTCTTCAAATCCAATCGCCACAAGGAAGTCTTGTAGCTATTGCTTTCCTTATCAATCCTTGTCTCCAGGTAAAAAACTGCCTCATCCACGGCAAGGGGCTGGGACACATTTTTTAATTCATATAAACTTTGGCTCGTTATTTTACTCACACAATCGGCTCCCTTAGTAATTAAAATATTATCAATATTTTCTCACTTTATTGACCTGACGTCAATTAAGTTTGACTGAAGACCCGCTGATATATTGTTTTTACCCTAGTTAAAAAATAAGAAAACTACCCGCTAACCATTAGCACTAGCTTAGCTAGTTATGTCTCAACTGTAGTTCAGATTTAAAAAACAAATGTCATTCTCAAACTGTGGATCGAAGTCCAGAAGAAATCTTGGATAACCCCACCGATACTGACCTTCGCAAATTTTTAGACACTAGTTATTACTAAGGCAAATTTAAGAACGGTGGTTTTTCTCAAACCATGGCCCTTGTTCGAGAAAAATGGAGGGAAATTCTCGAATAACTTGCGTTGTTTGAGAAAAATGGCCATTAATTCTCGAATAACTGACGTTGTTTGAGAAAAACGAGAAAAAATTCTCGAATAACAAAGGTTGTTTAAGAATAATAGCCGAAAATTCTCGAACTGTGGGTCGAGATTAAGAATAAAATGCGTCATAGGTATTTGGTCCTCAAGATCAAGACTCAGCTTTTTTCATGCACCTCAGCTAGCAATCTTTGCCAATATGAATTTATTTCCAAATAATTGCATATTTAAATACTTACTTTTTGACAGCTAATCATATTTTTGCTACCTTTTAACTAAGCAAGAGAGAAATGATGAGGATAAGAAAAGTACAAGTAAGTAAACTGACTAGCGAGTCCGGTTGGTGCAAGCGGACCAGTCCTTGCTTGGAAGTGCATCTTTGAATCGTATCAGTGAAACTGAACCTAAAGCTGTGGTTCACTTGAGCTGGTGCCGGTCTAGCCCGTTACCGCTAAGTGCTAGTCTTTATAGACTAACAGGATGAGTGATGCAGTTGGTCGGTCTAACTGCAATGATAAGGTGGAACCGTAAAGATAACTTTGCCCTTATGTACTGGAACCAGTGCGTAGGGGCTTTTTTACAAACAAAATAGGAAGGATTGATAGAAGTGAAAAAACTTTTCTCTAAAAAAACCTCTCTCTTAGCTTTTCTTGCTGCCCTTGCCCTGGTCTTACTTGCTTGTGGGTCAGAAGAAGACCAAGAAAGCGCAGAAATGGACCAATGGGAAGGCCCCGTCCGGGTAGCTACTGTCGGTACCGGCCACCCCTACAGCTTGGTTGAAGAAGATGGGACCTGGACCGGGACAGAAGCTGAGATCTGGGAAGAGATTGAAGAGAGAACCGGCTGGGATGTCCAAGTCCAACGAGTCGGGTCTAGTGCTACCTTTGGTCAATTAGATACGGACCGAAGCGATGTCGCTGCCAACAATTATGGCTTGACCGAAGAGCGGGCCGAAAAATATATCTACACCGTCCCAGCCTATGCCGACGCTAATACCATCGGGGTTAAGTCTGACAATGAAGACATCCAAAGCCTAGAGGACCTGTCAGGTAAGACTGTCGGAGTCCAAGCTGGTCAAGCAGCTGATATTCCCTTGACGGAAATGGCTGAAGAAATGGACTTTGAAGTCGTTCGTTACGACTCCACCACTGATGCCTTCTTGCAGCTGGAAATTGACAGTGTTGATGCTGTGGGAGCCCCAAGATCCTTGCTGAACGAATACATTGAAACGAGAGATGCCGACTTCCGAATCCTAGAAGAAAACCTTACCGCCGCACCCGTTGTTTACTTCTTGCCAGACACTCCTGAACATGCCCAGCTCAGAGATGAATTAAATGTGGTCATCGAAGACATGGTGGAAGACGGCACAATGGGTGAAATTACGGAAAAATGGCTCTTTTCGGATATGACCAAAAACTTAGAAGATATCGATTTAGATGAATACGACTTTGACTAAGTTCATTAGGAGGGAATAACCAATATGGGATTTGATTTTTCCTACTTGCTTGAAGTCCTGCCCCAGCTCTTTTACTCTGCCCGCTTTACTCTGTATTTAACCCTTGTGGCCACCTTATTTGGCTTGATCATTGGCCTTATTCTAGCCGTGATCAACTATTATGAAATTAAAATCCTCGACCCCCTAGCCAAGGTCTACCTCTTCGTCATCCGGAGTGCTCCTTTGATTGCCCTCTTGTACTTCTTTTACTATGGGATTGCCATGTACAGTGACTTTGTACAGAATATGAACCCCCTCAACGCTGTCTCCATCGTTATCAGCATGACAGCAGGTGGTTTTATGGCTGAAAGCATCCGGGGAGCCCTCTTATCTGTTGAAGAAGGGCAAAAGGACGCCGCCTACTCCTTGGGGATGACCGACAGCCAGCTCATGCGCCGGGTCATTATTCCTCAAGCAACCCGGATAGCCCTCCCCAGCCTCTTTAACAATGTAATCAGCATTACCAAAATGACCTCTCTTTCCTTTGTCTTAGGGGTCGTTGATGTCATGGGGGCTGCCCGGGTTGAAGGGTCACGGACCTTTGCTTACTTTGAAATCTATGCAGGCGTAATCATTGTCTACCTGGTCATTGTTGGCCTCCTCAGCCTTTTCCAACGCTATATCGCTAAAAAATCATCCCAGGCTTATTAAGCTAGTTTCGTGAAAGGAGTTGTTTTTTATGACGGAAAATGTAGTGACGATCGAGAATCTGTCTAAAAGTTTTGGCGACCATACCGTCCTCAAAGACATCAACTTAGAAGTCAAAGACAAGGAAATCGTCGCCATTATTGGCCCCTCTGGAACCGGTAAGTCAACTTTCCTGCGAACCTTAAATTATTTAAATGAACCCACTAGCGGAAAAATTACCATCGGAGACGTTACAGTGGATGCTAAGTCTCACTCTAAGAAAGACGTGCAAAGACTCCGCCTCCAATCCTCCATGGTCTTTCAACACTACAACTTATTCAAAAACATGACCGCCCTAGAAAATGTGATGGAATCTTTAGTCACCGTCCGGAATGTGGACAAAGACCAGGCTGGGTCCATTGCCTTAGAACAATTAGAAAAAGTCGGTATGGCCAACCGTCAAGATGCCTACCCTTCAGAGCTATCAGGAGGCCAGCAACAAAGGGTGGGGATTGCCCGGTCTTTAGCCGTCAATCCCAAGGTCTTCCTCTTTGACGAACCCACTTCAGCCCTAGACCCCATGTTGGTGTCAGAGGTTTTAGCCACTATCCAAGGCTTGGTGGAAGAAGGCAACACCACCATGCTCCTGGTTACCCATGAAATCTCTTTTGCAAGAAAAGTAGCCAACCGAGTCCTTTTTATGAACCAGGGTCAGATTGCAGCGGATGGAAGTCCAGAAGACACCTTGGATAACCCTACTGATACTGATCTTCGCAAATTTTTAGACACTAGCTATTACTAGGCTAGATTTAAGAGCGGTTGTGTTTCTCAAACCATGGCCCTTGTTCGAGAAAAATTGGGGGAAATTCTCGAATAACATTAGTTGTTTGAGAAAAATGACCATAAATTCTCGAATAACACGGTTTATTCGAGAAAGCCCACCCGCAAAACTCTTGTCATTAATAAGCAAACAAGCCAGCCCTAGCTAAGGGGCTGGCTTGTTTCACCTTCTATTCAACATTTTGAATAATCTTATCCATGCTCCGGGCTACGCCTCCTTGGTAGCTAGACCCAAATTTTATCAAGTGAAGCAAGAGCAGGTATAAGTTATAGAATTCGATCCGGTCCCAGGCTCCTGGTTCTAAGGGGTAGGCTTCTTCATAGGCCTGGTAAAAGTCTGGGCCAAAGCCCCCAAAGGTTAAGGTGGCTCCCAAGTCGAATTCTCGGTCGCCGTAAAATGGGGCCGGGTCAAAGATGGCGGGAAACCCGTCTTCAAGGAACATTACATTGCCTGACCATAAGTCTCCATGCAAAAGAGAGGGCCTCGAATCATGGTCTTTGAGGCTGGTCACCATGATGTCATACACTTGGTCAGCCTTGGCTGCTTGCCCCTGATCCCAGTAGCCTTGGCTTTTGATCCGGTCATACATGGGGTCAATCCGGCCCTTGATAAAGAGGTCAAGCCAGGTCTCTGTCCAATGGTTGTCAAAGGCAATATCCGCCATATCAGTTGGGTAGTCAAAACCAAACTGGCCTGAATCAGACTCCACCTGGTGGAGCTTGGCAACCAGCTGGCCTAATTGAGACTGGCTGCCAGACCCTCCTTCATCCAAGTAAGACAAGAGGAGGTAGGCATCCCCATTTAACTGGCCGGCATCCACAACTTTGGGGGCGGTGACCTGGTGGTCTTCAAAAAGCTTTAAGCCAGCAATTTCAGCTGCATAAAAATCTGTTTTGGCTCCGGGTTGGACCAGGAGAAAATACTTGCCTGATGACGTTTGGACTTCATAAGCCTCATTGATAGACCCACCTGCTACTGGCTGTAAAGTCTGTAAGTTCTCAACTGGCAATTTTTCCTTCCATTGCTTTAAATTCAACATGTCTACCCTGCTCCTAGTTTGTCTTAGTCAAAATGCTTGGCCTTTATTTCGTCTAAAAGCCCCTGGCAGCCCTTTATCACATCCGCGTAAGTGGCATCAAAATCGCCGGTGTACCAAGGGTCAGCAATATCTTTCTGGCTACCAGCATAGGCGAGTAATTTTTTCACCTGGCCAGCTGGTCGACCTGAGATATAGGCCAAAATATCGTTCACATTACTCTGGTCCATGGCTACAATGTAATCAGCTTCTAGGTCTTCTTGATCGATGGGGCGGGAGTGTAAACCCTCCGCTGATAAACCTTCCTGGGCAAGTCGGTCCTGGGTGCCTTGGTGGGCCGGATTGCCTTCTTCCAAGCTAGAAGTTCCAGCTGAATCCACCTGGACTTGGTCGGCTATGCCTTCTTTTTCTAATAAGTCTTTAAAAACAACTTCGGCCATGGGAGACCGGCAAATATTTCCTAAACAAACAAAGACTACCTTGATCATAAAGATTCCTCCCCGTTAATTTCTTTACAAGTATTATACCAATAGTCTAGCAAAATGAACAAAGAGATCCTAAAACTGAGTCCATTTTTAGGAAAAGCTAAAAACCCCTCCTAGCCAGAAAGACACCCACACCTGCTTTTAAGCCAAAAGCTTAGATAAGCTTTGACCTAGCCTTCATGGTAAACTAAGCAAACCATTTTAAAAAGGAGGTCCACTATGCCCTGGAACTTAAAAAATTACCCCGATCGTTTTAAAAACCTAGCCCTTCCGGTCCGCAAAAAAGCCATCGAGATAGCTAACAGTCTCCTAGATAGCGATTATCCAGAAGGCCAGGCCATTCCGATTGCCATCCAGCAGGCCAAGAACTGGGCAGAAGGGGCTAGTCCAAAAGAGATTCAGGCGGCCAAGTACGGTAGCCGGCCTAAAAAATCCGACTCCCATGAAGAAGCAGCTGATCCAGACTTGTTAGACCAGGACGTCCTGGTCTCCTTCGATGCCGACAAAAACCAGTGGCAGGTCAGAACGGAAGGAGCTGACCAAGCCAGTCATTCCTATGCTAGCAAGAAGGAAGCGCTAGGCCGGGCCAACGAAATCGCTAGCAACAAGAGGAGTCAAGTTGTCTCCTATACCAAGCAAGACCAAAAAGAAAATTGACGCCTCTAAAAAGCCAATAATGGCCAATCCCCGGACCAAGCTAAGACTTCAACTTACCCCACCAACCAGTTTTCAAGTAAAAGAAGCTAGGACTCAATCAAGCAGTCCTAGCCTCTTTTTATTTGTAGTCTCCATTGTGCCAGAGGACAATCTCCCCTTGGTCCAGAGACTGGGGAACATCGATAATCCGTTGGTTGGCACTGCCCCGAAAATGGAGGTCTGGGGCAAATTGGTCTTGTTTAAAACGGCCATCCACCAAAATGTCCAGGTAAGACAAGAGTTCTTTTTTATCCTCTGTTCCCTTGTCGACAATTTCTTCCCAAGTATAGCCAGACCAGGACCAGATATCCTTGGCCTGGCCGTATGTTTGCCGGACCCGTTTGGCCAAGGACAGGGTGACTCCGGTGTTTAAGAAAGGCTCCCCGCCCAAGAGGGTCAAACCCTGACAGTAATCGGCCGCTAGATCTTCTATAATTTGGTCTTCTAAGTCTTTAGTATAAGGATTGCCGTAAGAGAAGTTCTGAGCAATCTTGTTATAGCAGCCCGGGCAGGCAAAGGGACAACCAGACACATAGAGGCTGCACCGGACTCCTTCCCCGTCAACAAAGTTATAGGGCTTGTAGTCAGCAATGTAGCCCTTGGAAAATTGGTCAGACGTCCATTGGGTCGGATCCTTAGCCATTAGGACTCACCCTTGACGTGTTTAACCCGGGACTGAATTTCCTTGTGGCGGCCGTGGACCATGGGGCGTTTTTGGGGATTGCCCAAATAGCCACAGGTTCGTTTAACCACATCGCAGGTGTCCGGGTTGGTATTGCCACAACTTGGGCACTCAAAGCCCCGGTCAGTTGGCTTAAAGTCGCCGTCATAGCCACACTCATAGCAGTGGTCAATCGGGGTGTTTGTCCCCAAATAGCCCACCTTGTCGTAAGCATAGTCCCAGACAGCTTCTAGGGCTTTGGGGTTGGTTTGGAGTTTAGGGTACTCACAGTAGTGGATAAAACCACCGCTAGAATATTTAGGGTAGTCTTTTTCAAAGTCCAGCTTTTCAAAAGGGGTCGGATCTTTGCGGACATCATAGTGGAAGCTATTGGTGTAGTACTCCTTGTCGGTAATATTTTCCACAAGACCAAACTTATCCTTGTCTAGGCGATTAAAACGGTCTGTCAAGCTTTCACTAGGGGTGGCATAGAGGCTGAAGTGGAGGTCTTCTTGGTCGGACCACTCTCCAGTTTTTTCCTTAAGATAGCGGACAATGTCTAGGGTAAAGGCCTTGGCCTCGGAATTGTCCTCCCACTGACCACCGTAAAAGACGGTAGCCACTTCGTAAAGGCCGATATAACCTAGGGAAACGGTGGCCCGGCGATTCTTGAAGTAGGACTTGATATCCCCGCCTGGCTTGGTCCGCTTGCCAAAGGCCCCGTGAATGTAGAGGATTGGAGCATTCTCTGGCTTGGTGTCCATAACCCGATTGGCCTTAAAGACCAAGGCATCGTGGGCAATGTCTAGGCGGTCGTCTAAAATCTCTTTGAAACGGTTAAAGTCCCCGCCTGATTCCATGGCGATCCGGGGCAGGTTAAGGGTAACGACCCCCAAGTTCATCCGACCGGCATTAACTTCTTGACCCTTTTCATCCCGCCAGCCTTGGAGGAAGGACCGGCAACCCATTGGAGCTTTGAAGCTACCGGTTAATTCGATAATTTTATCATAGTTTATGATGTCCGGGTACATGCGCTTGGTTGAGCATTCCAAGGCCAGTTCCTTCACGTCATAGTTAGGGTCATCTGGTTTGCGGTTGAGCCCTTCCTTAATAGTAAAAATCAATTTAGGGAAAATAGCAGTCCGCTCTTCCCTGCCCAAGCCCTTAATCCGGACCTGGAGGATGGCCTTTTGGATTTCCCGCTCAAACCAAGACTGACCCAGGCCAAAGCCTACTGTGGTAAAAGGGGTTTGTCCTTGGGAGGTGTAGAGGGTGTTGATCTCATATTCCAGGCTTTGCATGGCATCGTAAATATCTTTTTTGGTTCTTTCCTTGGCAAAGGCCTTCTGCTTGTCAGGGTCCTCAATCCATTTTTGGGCCACAGCCAGGTGTTTTTGGTAGTTTTTCTCAGCGTAAGGGGCTAAAACTTGGTCTGCCCGGTCGAAGGTACAACCCCCATACTGGCTAGAAGCCACATTGGCGATGATTTGAGCTGTTTGAGCAGTGGCAGTCTGGATAGATTTAGGTGTTTCTACTTCGGCATTGCCGATGTAAAAGCCTTCTTCAAACATAGACTTGAAGTCAATCAAGCAGCAGTTGCTCATAGAAGAGTAGGGCGAGTAGTCCAGGTCATGGTAGTGGATCTCTCCCTTTTCATGGGCATTGGCCACATGATCCGGCAGCATCTTCAAGCCTGTGGCCTTGGCCACAATGCCAGCTGTCAAATCACGTTGGGTGTTGAAGACATTGCTATCCTTGTTGGCGTTTTCATGGACGACATCCTGGTCCCGGTCCAAGAGGGTGTTAATCCTTTGGTTGATATCCCTTTGTTTCTTAAAATGGTCTACCTTCTTGCGCCGGATAGACTGGAAGGCCTCCAAGCAGTCAGTCTGCTGGCTGTCTTCTAGGTAGTCTTCCATCAGTTGGTAAAGTTTAGCTGCTTGGATCTGGTCGCCTGGTAAGTCTTTAAAAAGTTGGAGGAAGTAGTCTTGGAAGTCGGCAGAGCTGACCTGGTCCCCAGACTCCTGGCTAGCCTGGTAGGCCTGGCTGTAGGAGTGGTAAAATTTGTCAAAGTCAAAGGCTTGCTGGCGACCATCCCGCTTGTTTACATAGGTCGGTTGGACTAAAACATTTAACTGCAATTGTTGGGTCCGTACCATCAGTCAACATCCTTTCTTTCTAGTGATTTCTTTCACATACGCTGGTAAAAACAAGCCCTGGCTTCCACCCTCGCTAAGGTGCAAGCCAAGTCTTTATTTTTAAGTCGTTAATGACCAGCAAGACCCTTATAACCACTGGGTATAGTCGTCATCACTCATGGCCTCCACCATACCCAAGCGGTAGCCGTTACCGACTTGGGAGAAGAAGTCATGGTTGGAAGTTCCCGTTGAGATCCCGTTCATCACGAGGGGGTCCACGTCTTCTGCTGTATCAGGGAAGAAGGGGTCAAAGCCCAGGTTTTGCAAGGCCTTGTTGGCGTTGTACCGCATAAAGGTCCCCACCTTGTCGGTCCAGCCCAGCTGGTCATAGATCGTGCTGGCATATTCCATCTCGTTTTCATAAAGGTCGTAAAGAAGCTGGTAGGCCCAGTTCTTCAAGTCCTCCTGGTCCGCTTCATCTAGTTCATTGTAGCCTAGTTGGAACTTGTAGCCGATATAGGTGCCGTGGACCGACTCATCTCTTAAGATCAACTTGATAATTTCAGCTGTATTAGTCATTTTACTGTTGCCCAGGTAATATAGGGGAGCAAAAAAGCCGGAATAAAACAAGAAGGATTCCAAAAAAACACTGGCTACCTTGATTTTAAGAGGATGGCGACTCTGGTAGATTTCATTGATCTTCAAGGCCTTGTTCTGGAGGAGGTCATTGGAGTGAGCCCAGTCAAAGATGGCTTCAATCTCTTCCTTGGTGTTTAAGGTGGAGAAGATGGAGCTGTAGCTCTTAGCATGCATGGACTCCATAAATTCAATATTGTTGAAGACCGCTTCTTCGTGCTGGGTCCGGACACTGTCTTTCATCACAGACATACCGTCCTGGGACTGGAGGGTGTCCAGGAGGGTCAATCCGGCAAAGACCTTGGCAATCATATCTTTTTCTTCTGGGGAAAGCTCCCGCCAGTCATTCAGGTCATTGGAAACCGGGATCCGGGTATCGGTCCAAAACTGTTCCACCAACTTTTCCCAGGTCAACTTGTCAATCAAATCTTCTAGGTTGTTCCAGTTAATGGCTTGATAAAAATCACTCATCCTAGCCCTCCTTCCTAAATAGTGCAAGATTCGCAGGCATTTGCGCCGACTTCTTCTTCATCATCGGTAAAGGTTCGAACATAGTAGATGGACTTAATCCCCTTGTCAAAGGCATAGTGCCGGAGGATGTTTAAGTCCCTGGTGGTCTGCTTGTCGGAGTGGCCCTGCTTCCATTCATACAATTCCTCAGACAAGACGGACCGCAAGAAGAGGGTCAAGCTCATGCCTTGGTCCACGTGTTTTTGGGCTGCAGCATAAACATCAATCACCTTCCGCATGTCGGTATCATAGGCTGAAGTATAGTAGTCAATGGTTTCGTTGGACAGGTAAGGGGCAGGGTAGTAAGTCTTACCGGTCAATTTTTCCTGCCGTTCTTCGATCAAGCGGGTGATAGGGTGGATGCTGGCACTGGTCTCATTGACATAGGAAATGGACCCAGTTGGGGCAACTGCCAAGCGGTTTTGGTGGTAAAGCCCGTCTTCCATAACGGCTTCTTTCAAGTCTTGCCAGTCTTGGGCGGTTGGCAGGTCAATCCCCCGGTCTGCAAATATTTGGCGGACCTTGTCAGAGTCAAAGTGAAAGTCGCTAGCAGTATAAGAGTCAAAATACCGGCCGGAAGCATAGTCAGAATTTTCGAAATTAGCAAAGGTCTGACCGCGCTCCTTGGCAATTTTGTTGGAAGCCTTGAGGCTGTAATAATTCAAGAGCAAGAAGTAAGCATCGGTAAACTCAATCGACTCAGGCGACCCATAGTGCATTTGGTTGAGGGCAAAGAAGGTGTGGAGGCCCATAGCCCCTAAACCAATGGTGTGGTACTTGTCGTTCCCATTTTTGATCGATGGGACCACATCAATATCAGATGTGTCAGTAATGTGGGTCAAAGCCCGAACCATGGTCTCGACCGACCGCTCAAAATCGTCAGTCTCCATCAGGTTGACAATGTTGGTCGACCCCAAGTTACAAGAAATGTCCGTTCCTAATTTTTCATAGTCCTGGTTGCCCTTAATGAGGGAAGGCTCCTGGATTTGTAAGATTTCACTGCACAAGTTACTCATGACAATCTTACCGTCAATGGGATTGGCCCGGTTGGCTGTATCAATATTAATAACATATGGGTAACCAGACTCTTGTTGGAGCTTGGAAATTTCCGTCTCCAATTCCCGGGCCTTGATCTTGGTTTTCTTAATGTCAGGGTTGGCCACCATCTCGTCATATTTAGCGGTGATGTCAACGTATGAAAATGGTGTGCCGTAAATCCGCTCCACATCATAGGGACTGAAGAGGTACATATCTTCATTTTTTCGGGTCAGTTCATAGAACTTGTCTGGGACGACTAGGCCAAGAGAAAGAGTCTTGACCCGGACCTTCTCATCCGCATTCTCCTTCTTGGTGGACAGGAAGGAGATAATATCTGGGTGGAAGACACTAAGGTAAACCGCCCCCGCCCCATTTCTCTGACCAAGTTGGTTGGAGTAGGAGAAAGAGTCTTCCAAGAGTTTCATAACCGGCAAGACACCGGAAGAAGCATTTTGGATTTTCTTGATGGGGTCACCAGCTGCCCGAAGGTTGGACAGGTTGACACCGACCCCGCCCCCAATCCGAGACAGTTGCAAGGCAGAATTTATCCCCCGGCCGATGGAGTTCATGTCATCGGTCATCTGGATCAAGAAGCAAGAGACAAATTCACCCCGCCGCTTGCGACCCGCATTGGAAAAGGTTGGGGTAGCTGGTTGGTAGCGCTGGCTGATCATCTCTTGGGCAATATTTTGAGCCAAGTCTTGGTCCCCGTCTGCCAAGAAGAGGGCGTTAAAAGCAACCCGGTCTTCATACCGCTCTAAGTAGTGAGACTTGTCGTCCGTCTTCAAGGCATACTGGGTGTAAAACTTGTAAGCCCCCATAAAGGACCGGAAGCGGAAATCTTTGGCATAGACTTGGTCAAAGAGGTCCTTGATAAAGTCAAAAGGGTATTTCTTGATAAAGCCTTCTTCGATAAAGTCTTCATCAATTAAGTAGTCAATCTTCTTCCTAAGGCTGTCAAATTCCAGGGTCTTCGGGTTGATTTCCTCTCTAAAATAAGCGTCTAAGGCTTCCTTGTCCTTATGGAGAGGGATTTGGTTATTAACAGGTCGGTTAATTTCATTATTGAGCTGAAAGTAAGTTGTTTCAGCGGTCTTTAACGTGGTCAAGTGCTTCCACCTCTTTCTTTAAAGTCTCAACGTCATAATCACTGCCTTGGAATTCAAAGGCATGGATCAAGGGGACCCCATAGTCACGAGCCAGGTCCTTGGCAGTAAAAATAAACAAGTCATTAAAATTCCGGTTGCCGCCACCAGCAACTCCTTTGAAGTGGGCCTTGTTGTCCCCTGTTTCCAAAAAATCGTACCAGAAGTCGGTCACCTGGGCATCGTAGGTGGGGGTGACGATAATAAAGTCTTCATCTAGGTAAATAAAAGGATCGGCCGGAGACACCTCCAGCAAATCCATGTCCAGCTTGTTGACAAATTTACGGGTTTGACCTGTTATGCTGAAATAAACAACTTTCATCTTAGGCCAACTTGCTAAGCATGTCGGGTCTAAAGCCGTTGAAAGAACCCAAGCCATCTGCCAAGACCACTGGTAGAGAGGTGTAGCCCATATTTTTCACTTCATTTAAGGCTTGGTCGCTAGACTGGACATCCTTGCTTTCATAGGGAATGCCCCGGTCTTCTAAGAATTTTTTGGTAAACTGGCATTGCATGCAATTGGGTTTTGAGTATACAACAATTTTTTTCATCTTCATTTCCTCCAGGCTAAATCTCTTCTTTCAAGTTGGACCAATTGGCAGTCAGTCCAAGCAATTGGCCATACTTGATGTCGAGATGTCTTTATTTACATCCTCTATTTTAGCGAAAGGCTTAAAAGAAAACAAGTGAAAAACACAAAATATGGATATATCATTATTATATAACACTACATCTTGGGTCTGTTTAAGAAAAAAGCCCATGATAACAACCATGGGAGTGTTTTCAATAAAAGTATAAATATAGAAGTTATTTTATTGGATAGCAGATTTGGTATAATTTAGAAATAATTAATCCCCATGGCCTCTTTAACCTGGTCTAGGGTCTGGCTGGCAATTTTTTCTGCAGCCTGGCTCCCATCTTTGAGGATGGAGTAGACATAATCTAGGTTAGCTTCCAATTCTTGCCGGCGGTCCCGGATGGGTTTGAGCTGGGCTTGAAGGACTTCATTAAGGTATCGTTTGAGCTTGACATCCCCTAAACCTCCAGCCCGGTAGTGGTCTTTTAAGTCTTGAACTTTGTCCTTGTCTTGGGCAAAAACATCCAGGTAGGTAAAAACGACATTGCCTTCAACCTTGCCCGGGTCTTCCACATGGATGTGGTCTGGGTCAGTATACATGGACATGACTTTCTTTTGGATTTCATCTTCAGAATCAGACAGGTAAATCCCGTTCCCCAAAGACTTACTCATCTTGCCTGACCCGTCAATCCCTACCAAACGACCCTGGCCTTTAGGGGGAAGGACAATATCGGGTTCGACCAAAACATCTGTTTGGTAAGTGCTATTAAAGTCGCGGACAATTTCTCGGGTTTGTTCGATCATGGGTTTTTGGTCGTCGCCAACCGGAACATGGCTGGCCTTGAAGGCAGCGATATCAGCAGCCTGGCTAACCGGATAGATGAAAAAGCCGGCTGGAATCGAGCTTTTAAAATCTTTCTGCTGGATTTCAGACTTCACTGTCGGGTTCCGCTTAAGTCTTGAAGTAGTCACCAAGTTGAGGAAGTAGAGGGTTAATTCCGGCAATTGGGGGATTTGGGACTGGATAAAGAGGGTGGTTTTGGCCGGGTCAATCCCCACTGCCAAATAATCCAAGGCCACCTGCAAGATAGAATCCTGAACTTTCTTGGGATTTCTGGCATTGTCAGTCAAGGCCTGCTGGTCAGCCACCATAATGTAGAGGTCATTGTCTGGATCAGCCTGCATCCGGACCCGATTACGCAAGGACCCTACAAAGTGGCCCAGGTGAAGTTTCCCTGTTGGCCGGTCTCCGGTTAATATTACATTAGTCATGACAAGTCTCCTTGCTATTTAAAGTCCCTTCCATTATACACAAGATCCCCGGGCGAATAAAGCTGGCCCTAGACTAGAAGCTACCAGTAAGCATTACTGCAAAAGAAAAAGCCCCGCCTACAGCGGAAGGGCTTGTTGACACTTAATATTCAATCTTCTTAAAACTTGCCTGGTTGCACCAGGACAGAATGAAACTTATTCCTACCAAGTTGCCTAGAATGGCTAGTAAGACCAACCAAAAATTAGACCCGGTGAAAAATTCCGGATAGGCATTAGGGAATATATAGGACGTTAAGGTTAATTTTGAACTAACAAATGAAAATAACATAACAATAGAGACCAACAAGAGGGTGAGTCCTTTATTAAATTTTAAGGATAAAAATGCTGTCAAAAAGATACAAATAACAGACATAGCTATGGTTGCTAAAACAATCAAAATACTATTTTTGAACTCCTGGCCTTCACTTGGAAAAAATTGACCAGAAGTATATGGCTGGTTGACCAAGTGAGTGTAATAAGTCAACAAGCTCGTCACAACAGTTAGACCAAAGTAAATACCGTAAACTGTTAAGAGGGAAAATAACTTAGCAAAGATAATCTCCGCCCGGTTGATATCTTTATATAAGAGAAGCTTGCCCGACCTAACTTCATCCCCAACTGTAACAATAACCAAGTAAATAAGAGCTACTAAAGGCAAAAAGGTCTCGTATTGAACGTTGATAACAGCTTCCAAGAAGGTTGTGAAACTCAGTGAGTTAGCAGGTGCCGAAAGTTGCATAAATTGAGTGTCAAATAAGTCAACAATGATAAGAATAAAGGGTAGCAAGGCAAAAACCCATAAAATAAAGGACTCTTTTCTTTTCAAGCTTAGTTTTAAATTGGCCCGGTATAAATTAGTCATGGTCTTCCCCTCTTTCAAAATATTGGTTGAGACTACTGCCTCTGCTAAAGGACTGGATCAGGTTGTTTTTAGCTAAAACGAATAGCACCTTATTTAAGTCCCCCAGGTCAATAGTCTGGTTAATCCGCAAGATTTTACCTTCTTCTGTATAGGTGAGGTAGTCTAAAAGCTGACTATCAAAAAGATCGGTTAACTTTATGGAATGGTTGAGGAATACGATATAAGTTCCTTGAATTTTAGCTGCTTTTTCGTCCAAACGCCCCTGTTCAATAAACAAGAAGCGTTGGCAAATGGCTTCTAGTTCAGCTAGCTGGTGGCTGGAAATAATCATAGTTGTTTGCCTAACTTGGCTAGCCTTTTTTAGGATCTGAATCAAGAGCCTAACCCCATCCGGATCCAATCCAACAAAAGGTTCATCTAGAACTAGAAAGTTCGGCTCGGTTAGGAGTGAAATGGCTAAAGAAAGACGTTGCTCCATCCCAAAAGAAAAGGTAGAAGGCTTATCTTGGCGGTTATCCCACAGGTCCACTAATTTAAGAACTGGTTCAATGTTATCTTGGTAGGCCTCTGCTTGGTGAATGGTCAAATAAAATTTTAAATTTTCTAGGACGGTAAGATGGTCATAAAAAACCGGTCGGATCAAAACTCCTAAATCTTTTAATTGGTTGGCATGCGACCATAAGTCTTGCCCCTGATAATAAATTTTACCTTGGCTTGGTCGCAATGCCTTGGTTAAAATTTTTAGTAGGGTCGTTTTACCTGACCCGTTGCGACCAACTAGACCGACTATTTCACCGTCCTCAATAGAAAAAGACACATCTTGTAAGGCAAAATGGTCACTTTTAGGGTATTGCTTGCTTAATCCTTCTACTTTTAATGCCATCGATTAATACACTCCTTTTTACACAATAATAATGATTCCACCAACGAAAAGATAAAACAAGAACTAAGCAAAAATGTTATCTAATTGTTTTTTTTATTTAATTAATATTTAACTAATTTTATTAACATTTCTCATTTTCATAAGCTGAAACTTACTTTACCTATAAACATTGAAAAAACAAAACCCCCACCCTTTTCAGGTGAAGGTTTTGCTTTAAGGAATAATTTTAATTTACCGATCTTCCTCTAAGGCACGGTCAAAGTCACCAATGGGGTCATCGCCTTCTTCCCAGGCTACTAGATCGGCCGTCACATCAACGACTAGTTGGCTAATGTCATCACTCTGGTAGGCGTCTACCACCTTTAAGATGGCTGGGTCGTCTTGCCGGTCTCTTAGGGTGACAATGGCATTTTTCTTTAGCGGGTCAACTTCCCGGTCGCTGTCTTCTACATCATTATAGATGGCGTCTTGGGGGTCATAATCGGCATCCACAGTCTGCTGGGACCCGATAATGGCTAGGTCTGTATCTCCCAAGGCCCGGGCCACTTGTTGGGGGTCTAACTCCACAATTTCCAGGCCATGCTTGACCTCTTCAATATCATCGACGGTCGGGGCAGACCCCGCCTCTGGGTCCAATTCCAAGAGGCCCAGGTCTTGTAAGGCTAGGAAAGACCGCTCAGCATTGGTCACCGTGTTGGGAATGGCAACAGAAGCCCCCTCAGGAATGTCTTCGGGACTATCAATGCCCTCGACGGCAAAGACAAAGGTAGGCGAAATAGCGGTATATCCCACCGGGACAAAGTCATCTCCCGAATCTTCCACGTATTCCTTCAAGAAGGCCAAATGTTGGAAGGCATTTAAATCTATGTCCCCATCAGCTAAGGCCCGGTTAGGCTGGACATAGTCGGAAAAGGTGACAACTTCCAAGTCCACCCCCTGGTCCGCTACCTTGTCGGCGACTTCCTCCCAGATGTCAGCTGAGGCATCGCCCACTACACCAATTTTCAAGTGCTCTTCCGCCTGGCTACTTTGGCAGCCCGCTAGCGAAAACAAGGACAAGGCTGCTAGAGCTCCCAATATTTTCTTTTTCATTCCACCATCTCCCTTTACTAACAAACCTAACTTATTCAGAAAACTCGTAACCTTCTTCAGCCCAGACGACAATTTCGGAGTTCTCACTGACCTCATTGATGACTTCCAAGGTATCTTCGGACTGGTAGGCATCCACAATGATGTCGAAGGATTCTCTTTCATCGCCTTCATCGGCTGCAATAACGTTGATATAGGGTTCTGAATTTTCGTCAACGGGCTCTAAAAATATGGCATCTTCGTTTGGTTTATAGCCAGCATCCACTACCATGCCAGAATTGATAACAGCAGCTGTGACGTCCCCAACGGAACGAGCTGTTTGGGAGGCATCCAGTTGAGTGATTTCCAGGTTCAAGGGGTTGTCTGTGATATCATCTGTTGTAGGCAAGATCCCCGCATCCGGGTCTACTTCGATAAGGCCGGCTGACTGGAGCAAGACCAAGGCCCGGCCTTCATTGGAGACCTCGTTAGGAATGGCAATTTCAGCGCCCTCACTAATCTCTGAAACATCTTGGACTTCTTCTGAGTAAATCCCTAAGGGGGCAATGACGGTGTCGGCAATAGGGACAATATTGGATCCAAATTCTTCATTGAAGCTATCCAAGAAAATTCGGGTTTGGAAGGCATTGAGATCAATATCCCCCTCATCTAAGGCACGGTTGGGCTGGACATAGTCGGAAAAGGTCACAACTCCCAAATCCACTCCCTGGTCCGCTACCTTGTCGGCGACTTCCTCCCAGATATCAGTAGAGCTCCTAACACTCTTTTTCATCCCATTATCTCTCCTGCCTGACAAACAGGACTTATTCAGAAAATTCATAGCCATCTTCAGCCCAGACGACAATTACGGAATCTTCACTGGCCTCATTGATGACTTCCAGGGTATCTTCAGACTGGTAAGCATCCACAATGATGTCGAAGGATTCTCTTTCATCGCCTTCATTAGCTGCAATAACGTTGATATAAGGTTCTGAATTTTCGTCAACGGGCTCTAAGAAAACAGCATCTTCATCTGGGATGTAACCGGCATCCACGGCAATACCAGAGTTGATAACAGCTGCGGTCACATCCCCAATGGAACGAGCTGTTTGGGAGGCATCCAGTTCGGTGATTTCCAGGTTCAAGGGGTTGTCTGTGATATCATCTGTTGAAGGCAGGATCCCCGCATCTGGATCCACTTCGATAAGGCCGGCTGACTGGAGCAAGACCAAGGCCCGGCCCCCATTGGTGACATCGTTAGGGATGGCAATTTCGGCCCCTTCACCAATCTCTGAAACATCTTGAACTTCTTCCGAGTAAATCCCTAAAGGGGCAATAGCTGTATCGGCAATAGGGACGATATTGGTTCCGAATTCTTCATTAAAGTTATCCAAGAAAATCCGGTGCTGGAAGGCATTGAGGTCGATATCCCCGTCGTCTAAGGCACGGTTGGGCTGGGAGTAATCCGAAAATGTTACTAATTCCAAGTCTATTCCCTGGTCAGCCACCTTGTCTTGGACGAATTCCCAGTCCTCGTGGTCTTCTCCAATCACGCCCACACGGACCACTTCATCTGCTTGGCTGCCACAGCCGGATAGGGCAAATAAACTTCCTGCACTGACAAGGGTTAATAGTAGTTTTTTATATGACATAACTCATTCTCCTTTATACAAATGTATTTTATTTACTTATTCTTATGACTGGTTTTGTTGACAAAATAGTTGCCGATCCCTTGACTAATAAAGACAAAGGCCATAATAATCAAGGTCGAAACCAGGGTAACGTCGTGTTGGAAACGGTTATAGCCCCGGGTGATGGCTAGGTCCCCTAAACCGCCCCCACCAACAGCACCGGCCATAGTGGTGGTCCCAATCAAACTGACAATGGTAACAGAGGATACCCGCAAGAGACTGGGCAGGCCTTCCTTGAGGTAGACTGAGAAGATAATGCCAACTGGACTGGTCCCCATAGCCTCAGCTGCTTCGACAATCCCATCATCCACTTCCAAGAGGGCGGACTCCACCTGTTTGGCATAGAAAGGAACAGTGGCCACCACAAGGGGGACAATGGCCGCTGTGGTCCCAATGGTGGTCCCCACAATGGCCCGGGTGACCGGGTAGATCAAGGCCAGCATAATAATGAAAGGAATGGACCGGAGGATATTGATAATATTCTCCAAGATCTTGTAAACATAGCGGTTGTCTAAGATATTGCCCTTGTGGGTCACGGTCAAAGTCACCCCTAAAATAATCCCCAAGGCCCCCGCAATCACAGCGGTCACCAAGGTCATGTACAAGGTCTCGATCGTGGTTTCGACAAAACGTTCTGGTATTTCACTTGAGTAGGGCAAAAGCTGCTCAATAATATCAGAAATTGCAAGTAGGGTCATTCTGTATCTCCTTCCTCTGAACCAATGTCACTACGAGGGATTAGCTTGTATTCTTCCCCGTCTTTGACATGTTCCAACAAGCCAACTGTCACATGGTTTTCTTCTAAGTAGCGGTAAGACTCCTGCAAACTCTCATCGTCCCCTGTAAAGATGACAATCAGGTTCCCGATGTAGTCTCCATTTAAAATCTCAACATTCCCGTAGATAATATTGGTTGAAATGCCATAACGCTCATAAACTTCCTTGGTAAAAGGCTGACCAGCACTCCCCTGCTTAAAGGTCAACTGGGCAATCTGGTCCTTGTTGGTCAGGTTCATCACGGTCTCCTGCCGGCTCAATTTCTCCAAGGCCTGGTCAATCCCAAGGGCTGTGTTGATGAATTCCTGGGTTAGGGGGTTCTCCGGTTCAGTAAAGATCTTAACAATGTCCCCCCGTTCAACCACTTCCCCGTCTCCCATGACGGCTACCTTGTTGCAAATTTCCTTGATGGCGTCCATCTCGTGAGTAATCAAGACAATGGTCAAGCCCAATTCCTGGTTCAACTGTTTCAAAAGCTTTAAAATATCCGTGGTCGTCTTGGGGTCTAGAGCCGAAGTTGCTTCATCACACAAGAGGACTTCTGGGTCATTGGCCAAGGCTCTGGCTATCCCTACCCGCTGCTTTTGCCCACCAGATAGCTGGGAGGGATAGGAATCATGCTTGTCGGCCAAGTCTACCAATTCTAGTAGGTCGGTGACCTTGGTTTGCTTTTCTTCCCTGGATAAGTCAGACGACCGTAAGGCATATAAGATATTGCCTGCTACCGTCCGGGCATTCATCAGGTTGAAGTGCTGAAAGATCATGCCAATTTTTTTGCGGGCTGCCCGCAACTCACTGGCTGATAAATCCAGCATGTCCTGGCCATTCACCCGGACGCTGCCATTGGTTGGCTTTTGCAAGAGATTGATAGTCCGGACCAGGGTTGACTTGCCGGCCCCGCTGTAGCCAACCACCCCATATATGTCCCCCTTATCTACTTTTAAACTAACTCCTTTCACCGCCTTGATGACATGCTCATCTGATTGGAAATGAACATCAATGTCCTTCAGCTCGATCATTCACTTGTCTCCCTTCATTTGAAATTATCAATCCTACAAGGGGTCTGCTCACTTAGCTAGGTCAAATCCCCGGTAAAGTTACTCCCATCCTGTATGCTTGGAGGAGCAAAATTTCTTAACCTAACCACTGCTTTAACCTTGCAGGCACTATATCTAGCCTACACCTCTAGGAGGTCTTAGGCCTACTATTTTGAATATAAAAAAAGTCCTTAATTAAACCACTTGTTTAATTAAGGACGACAGTGCCGCGTTACCACCTTGTTTGGATATAATTCCCCCTCTAGAGTTAAGAACTCCTCTTGATAACGGTGTCCCCGTAATGGTCTTGCTTTTTGCTCAACCATTAAACCTATGTCAAAAGCCATGTTCAGTTAACCCTACTTGCTTACTTTCACCGAGTGTAAGCTCTCTGTCAAGCGGGTAATAACTTACTCACTTTTGGTTTTTATCCCTATAAAAAAATCCTTGTAGCTGGTTAAACCAGCTACAAGGACGCTAAAATCTTAGTCGTGTTACCACCTTGACTTATAGCACAATTGCTCATGCTATCTCTACAACACCTATCAGTGCCAACAAAGTAACGCTTGTTCAAACGTAACCAACTCGCCAAGGCTCATCAGTTAGCTTCTCAGAGACCATTTTCCAAGGCCATCCTTTACTCCATCTCACCAAGCAGAGCTCTCTTTACAAAGGATTCAATCTTGTACTTATCTCTTCTAGGAAGTCAATTTTCATCTTGCTAACCATATTAATATAAGTTTTATAGAATTGCAAGCTTTATTTTTCATTTTGTTAAAAAAGTCCATCAAAGTCCATTTTTCTATCCGGCTAAGATCAGTCTATGGACTGATGTTTGAGACTGTCACTGGGCTATACTAAAGATGAAGAAAGGGCGACCACCGACAATAATGGGTGCAAACCTAGCCTAGGAGGGCCAAGCATGAAAATTTTAATGACAAGTGATTTATACACTCCAGCTATCAATGGTGTTGTGACATCCATCCAAACCCTAAAACAAGCACTGGAAGCAGCTGGCCATGAGGTCCGGGTCCTCACCCTGTCGCCCAAACCAGGTTTTGACGAAAAGGAGGGGGTTTATTCCGTCTCCTCCATTAGCTTAAACAAAATTTACCCAGGAGCCCGAGTCTCCTTCACCACCACTGATTGGATTAAAGACCAAATCCTGAACTGGCAACCTGAATTAATCCACACCCACTGTGAGTTTTCCACCTTTAAAATGGCCAAAGCTATTGCCAAAGACTTGGCTATTCCCATCGTCCACACCTACCACACCATCTACGAAGACTACACCCACTACTTCTCTCCCAACAAAAAAATGGGTAAAAAAATCGTCTCCCTTATGTCCAAACACTTACTCAACCAAGTAAACTACGTGATTGCCCCTACCCAAAAAGTCAAAGACATGCTAATGGGCTACCAAGTCCAAAGCTCCATTGCCATCATCCCAACTGGTATCCCTAGCCAAAAATTCAGCCACGTTCTAAGCCAAGCAGAGCGACAAGAGCTTCGAAGCCAGGCTGGTTACCAAGAAGGAGACCGGCTCTTGGTCTTCTTGGGCCGACTAGCCAAAGAGAAAAACCTGTCTGAAATCCTTGACTACTTAAGCCAGAGAGAGGATTCAAGCCTAAAACTCATGATTTGTGGGGACGGTCCTTACAAAGCCAGTCTCCAAAGTCAGGTAAATGAACTCGGCTTAAGTGACCGGGTCCACTTCACCGGTATGGTAGATCCTAACCAGGTAGCCAACTACTACCAAATGGCAGACCTCTTTGTGTCTGCTTCCACCAGTGAAACCCAGGGCTTAACCTACATCGAAGCCCTCTTCAGTGGCCTCCCCCTCCTCTGCCGGCAAGACGACAGCTTGAAGGAGGTTATCCAAACTGGTTTAAACGGCTTTGCCTACCAAGACGTGGAGGACTTCTACCAAAAACTGGACCGCTTGTTGGCCGATCCTAAAACCCTTAGTCAAATGGGAGACTTTGCAAGAAGCCAAGCCCTTCAATCCTTCTCAGCCCAAGCCTTTGGTCAAGCGGTCTCAGACTTGTACGAAGAAGTCTTAGATGACCATGTGCCAGCTTCTAGCCAAGCCAAAAGTCACAAAGGCCTCTCCACCCTCAGAACTTGGGGGTAGGGCTTATGGCAAAGGTGCAATCGCGAACTGTTATCAATGGTTTAAACATCCTAGGCACAATTGGGGCCGGCATCTTCCTTATCTGGGCCTTCCGGGTCAACCTCTTTACCAACCCGGAAGTCATGCGTCACTATCTCGACCAATTTGGTAGTTGGGCCGGCCCACTCTTTATCTTCATCCAATTTATCCAAGTTGTCCTCCCCATTATTCCTGGGGCCATCACCATCCCAGTGGGCATCTTGGTCTTTGGCCATGTCAACGGTTTTTTACTCAACTTTATTGGCATTATGATCGGGTCAGTTACCAACTACTACCTTGCCAAACGGTACGGCAGACCCTTTGTCAAAACCATGGTCAACGAAAAACAATACAATAAATACATTGGCAAGATCGAAAATAGCCGGCTCTTTGACCGCTTGTTTACCTTCGGCATGTTCTTTCCCATCAGTCCAGCTGACCTCCTCTGCTACCTAGCTGGTCTATCTAATATGTCTTTTAAACACTTCTTCTTGTCCCTCTTTTTTGGTAAACCCTTTACCCTCTTGGCCTACTCTTATGGTTTACTCTTCGTCTTAAATATCTTTGAACACCTTTTTTAGGAGGTTTCTTCATGAAAGTTTACTTGCTTAGTGACATGCTCAAATCAATCGAAAAAAGCGGGGTTGGCCGGGCCCTGGACCACCAAAAAATGGCCTTGCAGAAAGCTGACATCCCCTATACCACAGGCCAGGAGGGTCGCGTCAAAGACTATGACCTCATCCATATCAACACCATCTTTCCCCAGTCCCTCCTTAAGGCTTGCTGGGCTAGACTCCGGGGCAAAACCGTGGTCTACCATGCCCACTCCACCGAAGAAGACTTCAGGGACTCCTTTAAACTCGCCAATGCCCTAGCCCCTCTCTTTAAGCTTTGGCTAAAAATTTGCTACAACAGTGGCCACTTGATTGTCACTCCTTCTGCCTACTCCAAAAGCCTCCTAGACCAATACCAACTCAAGGCTCCCATCCAGGTCATCTCAAACGGGATTGACCTCGACTACTGGCAGGCCAGCCAAGAGGAAATACAGGCCTTTAAAGCCCGCTACCAAGCTGATCCCACCAGGCCCCTCATCATTTCAGTGGGCCTACCCATTAAACGCAAAGGGATTATTGACTTTGTCGAATTAGCCAAAGACCTGCCTGACTATGACTTTGTCTGGTTTGGCCACACCGATATCCGCTTCTTGCCGAAAGAAGTCCAGCAAGCCTACTACACCAAGCTAGACAACCTCAAATTTGCTGGCTACATTGACCGCAAAGACATCCGGGTGGCCTATGCTGCTTGTGACATCTACCTCTTTTTGACCCATGAAGAAACTGAAGGCATCGTCCTCCTTGAAGCCTTGGCTTCCAAGGCAAACACCATCGTCCGAGACATCCCTGTTTTTGACAAAGACTTCCATCATGGGCAAAACGTCTACAAGGGGCAGAACCTTGAGGAATTTAAAAGCCTCATTCAAGACCTGGTTCAAGGCAAAATTCCCAACCTGACCCAGGCTGGCTACCGGGCAGCTGCAGCCAAAAGTATTGACCAAGTTGGCCACCAGCTCAAGCTGGCCTACCAGGAAGCCATGGACTTGGCCGACAGCCAGACCGGCCTCCTCTCTAAAAAAGCCAACTAAAAATATCCACTCCTAGCACTAGCCTAGCTAAAGCTCCGTTTTTGCTTCAGTTAGACCCTAGTGCTAGTATTGTTTTAGAGATACTTGACACGGGAGGCAAGACTGTGGAAAAAATGGACTTATATGACGGCAACAAACGACCCCTAGGGGAGACCATTGGCCGCCAGGAAAAAACTGGTCCAGGGACCTATACCTTGATGGTCCATGGTCTTTTAATCAATGACTCAGGCCAGGTCCTCAGCCAAAAACGGGTAGAGACTAAAACAAACTGGCCAAGCTTATGGGACTTGTCCTGCAGTGGGGCGGTCAAGACTGGGGAGACCAGCCAAGAAGCTTTAAGCCGGGAGTTTAAAGAGGAGTTAGGCCTGGACTTGGACCTCAAGACCACAGCCCCCATCCTGACCGCTTCCTACCAGCAAGGCCTGTCCGACTATTACCTGCTTCCTTACTCAATCGACTTGGCCGGCCTCCAAATAGCCAAAGACGAAATCCAAAACGTCCAGTGGCTAGACTTGGCAGACCTGTTCGCCTACTTGGACCAGGGCCGCTTTGTCCCCTACCAAAAGTCCTTCCTCCAGGCCCTCTTTGATATCTACCAGGCTGGCAGCGAAATTTTACCCGACTGACAACTTAGTCAGGAAACTATTTTATTTTTTGAACAGTTTAAATTATAATAGGTTTATCTAGAAAGGAGGTAAGTAAATGAACACAGCTTTTGTCGTTGACAGTACTGGGACTCTTTCCCAAGACTTACTCGACCAAGACAATATCTACGAACTAACCTTGAGTACCACCTTCCCTGACGGAACCACTTATACCGACACCCGGGATGACAAGAAGACTATTGAGTTCTACGAGACCATGACAGCTTCCAAAGACTTGCCAACCACCTCGCAACCCAGCCCCCAACAATACTCCGAAATCCTTGATGACATCAAGGCTAAGGGCTATGAACACGTCATTTTCATCCTGCTGTCTTCTAAAATTAGTGGTGCCCTGCAATCAGCTAAAGTGGTGGCCGAAGATTATGCCGATGACTTTCATACTTATTTTATTGATTCCAAAGGCACATCACTTTTAATTGAAAACCTGGTTGAACAAGGCATGACCCTACTCGATGAAGGGCTAGACCACCAAACAGTTTGCGATAAACTCCGTTGGGTGGCCGAACAAACCGATATTTTCGTCGTAGTGGAAGACCTCAAAAACCTGGTCAAGGGCGGTCGCTTGTCCAAAGGAGAATCTTTGATGGGGAACCTACTCCGGATCAAACCCATCTTGATCATTGACAAGAACGGTGAAGTCAAACCCTATGAAAAAGTCCGAACCCTGAACAAGGCCCTCAAGCGGATGGAAGATATTGTTGACGAAAAAATGAAATTATTTGATGGCAAGGCTAAAATCTGCTTTGCCCATGCCAACCGGGAAAAGAAAGTTGCCAAGGAGATCGAAAAACTCCAAGTCAAATACCCAAACACCAGTTTCCGGTCAGACTTTTTAACCGTGATTTTAGGTACTCACTCTGGCGAAGGAGCTATTGGGGTAGGCGTTATTCCCTACGCAAGCAAGGATTAAATACTAAAAACACCACTCCTATAGACATTGGCTGTCTTTTGGGAGGGTGTTTTTCTTTATCTATATCTATTATGCTTAAATGCCCAGGTCCAATTTAGGTCTGGTCTGCCAGGGTTTTCCGCCAGTAATAGAGGGTAAAGGAAATGGTAAAGACTAGGGTGATAAGCTCAACCACAATCATGGTGGCCCAAGCTCCCTCAACACCATACTGACTAGCTAGGAAGGAAATGATGGGCGGAATCAAGATCAGACTTCGCAAGAGGGAAATCAACATGGAGGCAAAGGCCCGCTCTATAGCAGCGAGCAGGTAAATGGCCAAGATATTTAAACCAGCTAAGATAATGGACAGGCTAAAGAACCGGATCCCCTGGCTGGCCAGCATAGCCATTTCTGGATTGTCATTCCGGTTAAAGAGAGAGACGATCTGGTCAGTAAAGGACAAATTGATGGTCATTAATACCCCGCCAACCAAGGCAATGGCCAAAATGCTGAATTTAACCAGGCGCTTAACGGTTTGGCCCCGGGTCATGCCATAGTACCGGCTAATTAAGGGCTGTACTCCCTGGCCCATGCCTTGGAAGATTAAAAGGGCCACCAGGTTGATATTGGCAACCACTGCATAGGCTGACACCCCCACATCCCCGACTAAGACCAGCATGGCTTGGTTAAAGAAGACAATAATCATGCCTGAAGCCAGTTCGTTGAGGAGGGATGAGAAACCGATAGAAAAGATCCGTCGCAAGCGGTCCAGGTGGAAGCGGAAAGGAGCAAAAGCGAGTTTGCGCTTGGTATAATTGAGGTGGAGGGTCAAAACAGCCAGGGTAATAGCCGGTGAGAGGATGGTGGCAAAGGAGGCCCCTGCCATCCCCCAATTAAACCAGTAAATATAAATGTAATCCAGTATAATATTACTAAAGGCACCCGACATCAAAGCCATGGTAGCTAGCCTAGGATTGTTGTCATTTCGGACGAAAGAAACGAAAGTATTTGCTATAATAAAAAAGGGACCATAGAAGGCATGGATAATAAAGTACTCTTGGGCCAGGCCAATGGTTTGACCAGATGCCCCGAAGAAATAAAGAATGGGTTCATTAAAGACCAAAAGGAGAAGGCAGACAATTGTAGCCACAATTGCCGCTAACTTAACGGTAAAGGTAAAGATCCCATTCGCCCGGTTCAAGTCTCCCTGGCCCCGGACGATAGAGTAGAGGGCGGCTCCCCCAACCCCGATCATCCAACCAGTCCCGTGGAGTATGTTGCCGATGGGGATGGCAACATTTAAGGCTGCAACCGCTTCCTGGCCAATCCCGTTTGCAATAAAAAAGGTATCGGCTAAGATGAAAATGGCCACGCCAATCATCGAAACCATACCGGAAGATATGTATTCGAAAAATTCAGCCAAGAGCGGGTGTTTCTGACTTGCCACTGGCTGCACTCCCCTTTCTTAGAATCCACCCTAGCTTACCAGTCAATTCAAAACTGAGCAAGGATCTCATTGTTCACAGGAGGAACTCATGACATGAAAGCAGAAAATAGAGAAAGCAACCTTCGCCCAATCCAGGCACAAGACATCCCCGCCATTGAGGCCATCATGGGCCAGGAATGGTACCAAGACATCTTACAAAGGGACAAGGAAGCAGGCCAAGCCTGTGTCCATTTCGATGTCCAATCCTGTCTAAATGCCAGTAGCTTCGGCCTGGTCGCCTTAGTCCAAGGTCAAGTTGTCGGAGTCATTATGGCAAGGTCTGACAGGGACAAACTAAACTTGCGACTTTTAAAATGCCGATACTACACCTGCTTTAATGACCCTCCTGGCCAAAGATCAAAGTATCCGCCAAGAATTGATCGACGACTACTACTTGGAACAAAAGACTTACCGAAGCTTAGAAGAAGCTTCTGACTTAGTCTACCAAGGGGAGATCACCCTTTTTATCCTGGCTCCTAGTGCCCGGGGTCAAGGCCTTGGTCGCCAGCTCTTCCAGGCTACCTTAGCCTACTTCAAAGACCAGGGAGTAGACTATTACTTCCTCCATACTGACGAGGACTGCACCATTTCCTTTTACCAAAAGGCTGGACTTCGACAGGCCCAGGCCATCCAGGTCCAAGATAGCCGGCAAGTGCCTCTCTATTACTACCTCTATGACAATGGTCCAAGCTAGCTAGCAACCCTAGTCCGGGGTTTCTGGGTCTTCCACCCTGTCCAATTCCTGGTAAAATTGGTCTAAATAAGTCAACATAAACTGATGGCGGTCCTGGGCCAAGGCCTGACCGGTTTCGGTATTCATCTGGTCTTTAAGCAGTAATAGCTTCTGGTAGAAATGATTAATGGTAGCCTTGGCCAAATCTCCTGAGTCATCCTGCAAACGCGGGTCAGAAGCCGGGTCCCAAATAACTTGGCCAAGGCTCCCTCCATAAGTAAAAGCCCGGGCTATGCCAATAGCTCCCATGGCATCTAAGCGGTCGGCATCCTGGACAATTTGCTCCTCGACCGACAAACTTTCTTGGGCAAGCTGTTTGTGGTAGGAAATGGACTGGACGCAGGCTAAAATTTGCTCCATCTTGCTTTGGGACAGACCCAGACCTTCCAAAAAGTAAGCAATTTTTTCCAAGCCAGCCTCCTCATCCCCTAATTTCTCATCCGCCAGGTCATGAAGGAGGGCTGTCATTTGGACAATAAACAAGTCCCCTTCCCCTTCTTGGCTGTGGATATAACAAGCCATCTGCCAGACCCTTTGGATGTGGAACCAATCATGGCCAGTCCCCTCCCTGGACGTTTGACTTTTGACAAAATTAACCGTTTCTTCAATAGCCTGGTCACTAAAACTCATACTTCCACCTCACAGTTCTTTAGAAAGGACTTCTAGCTTGAAAGTTATCGTTGATGGGGATGCTTGTCCCGTTAAAGATATCATCATAGAAGAAAGCCAAGGCCAAGAGGTATCTGTCCTTATTGTCTCTAGCTTTGACCATTACAGCCTAACCCCTTATCCCGACCATGTCCAATGCTTGTATGTGGAAAAGGGCCGGGATGCCGTGGACTTTAAGATTGTCCAATTGGCCCAGGCCCAGGATATCGTCGTCACCCAAGACTACGGCCTGGCCTTGATCTTGGTCAACAAGGTCAGCTATGTCCTCCACCACACTGGTTTTATCTACACAGATAAGTTACTGGACGGCCTCATCCAAGGTCGTTACTATAGCCAACAAGCCCGTAAAAAAAGGCAGCGGGTCAAGGGACCAGCCCCCTTGAAAGAAGCAGACAGGAAGGCCTTTCGCCAAACTCTCCACTCTATAATCACTACCCTTTAATCTTAGCGGTTAAAAAGTCGGGCCCAAAACCCTTTGGCCTCTTGTTTTTCTTTGTACTCCAATAATTCCGTCTTGTCTTCCAAAGCCGCATTCAATTGCTTCTGGGTTACGGCTTGGAGTTGTTGCTGCTGGTCCAAGAGACGGTTAAGTTCATCGATTTGGTCTGCCTGACGACCATTGCGGCTATTGGATTCCCTGATCTGGGATTCTTTTTCGTCAATTTTAAGCTTAAGCTGGTCAATTTCAGCCTCCAAGTCTTCAATCTTTTGGGAAAGGTCCTGGCTAGCACTGGTTAAGTCTTCTTCATTGGCTGGTTTACCTGTAATGGATTCAATCAAGCCTGCTTGTTCCTCTTCCGTTAAGACAATGATCCCCCGGGCATTTTTGGTCCGGTCAGTTGAAGCAACCTTCTTTAAATGATTATGTACAGTTTGCTTGGTTACGTCCAAACGATCGGCAAACTCTTGGATGGTCGGGTAGTCACTCATGGCTTCACCTACTTCCTAAAGACCATAACCACAAGGCTAGGGTCGGCCTTTGTCAATTTTGGTCAAATTTTACATCTATTTTGCCACATTTGACAAGGGCTGTCAAGTTTAGACCTTAGGGATAATATCTGTCCAATCTGACCTAGGTCAACGGCTAAAGACCAACTATCTACTGTAAAAAGTTGGACAGGATTTGGACAATGGTTTTTGCAGGTCAATCCGCCTAATTTGCCAAGCTTGCCAGCTGAATAAAGATAACCGAAGCAATCGAGCTACATTCAATAGAAATAATTCTTATTAAAGCTTATAATAAGTCTAGGAGGTGGGTCTTATGGCCAAAAAGCTATTGACTTTCATACTTTCACTGGTCTTGCTTTCAGCATGTTCCCTCTTTGGCCAAGGGGGAGGAGTGGGGGCAGCTTCGGCTACAATCAAAATCACAGTCAGCGACCAGGCCGGCATTGAACGGGAAGTCCGCTTTCAAGAGGGGGACCCCCTACTGGAAGTGATGAAAGACCATTTTGACATCAAAACCAACGAGTCAGACACCGAAATCCTAGCCATTGACCAATTCGATACCCAGGAAGATGAAGAAGGGGCCTACTGGATTTACCGGGTGAACCAGATGGAAGCCCGGACTTCTCCCGACCAGTATGAGCTAAAAGACGGCGACCAAGTCGAATGGGTCTACTGGTCCTATAAGTCAGCTGATAATCCATAAAGCCGATACAAGAGTTGGGAAAGCCATTTTGAGATAAAGTAACCAGGCTAGTTACAAAGACTATTTCACCCTTTAATTATAGGACCCTTATGAAAGTGTTTTTTAGAGTTTTATACAGAATCTGACGGAAAAAGTTGATCAACAATTTAGCTGATAAAAGTTGTTTTTCTAAACACCATGTGCTATATTTTAGAAAACAATTTTGCTTTAGGCCCACTTGTCTTAGCTACTCCATAGGAAAGTTCCTCCTATTACATGGACTTGGAAGCCTTAGTTGAATAGATTTCAATGACAAGTACAGGGGATAGGACTATTCCTATCCCCTTTTATAAGCCAATAAAAAGGAGTTGGGCTAGTGGAATTACTAAAATTAACTGCTAAGCGGATGCTTTTTAACAAAT
Organism: Alloiococcus otitis ATCC 51267; assembly: GCF_000315445.1. GTDB lineage: Bacteria > Bacillota > Bacilli > Lactobacillales > Carnobacteriaceae_A > Alloiococcus > Alloiococcus otitis. The sequence goes on along the minus strand of NZ_JH992958.1, from coordinate 320,854 downwards.
TAACCTTGATTTTACTGTTCTTGTTTTTTGTTTTAGTCCTCATGGATAGTTTTCTTTACTTGACTACCTTAGCCTATACTCCTGAAACAGGCTATGCTTTTCCTCATGCTTTAGAGGTCTTTATTACCAGGCACGACGAATCAACCTCCATTTTGCCTCTGTTCCTTCCTTTCTTTGTCTTTGGGATTGCTGGGGATTATTTTTTCACTGATAAAAGCAGTGGCATGATGACCTTATCTGCCCTACGTATTGGTAGACGCCACCAGCTCATAGTAAATATTCTAAGCACTTCTTTCATCACTGCTTCCCTCATTGGCTTACTCTATTCTGTCCTTTTGATAGCCTATCTTTTTATCTTCCCACTCCAAGAAAATAATATTATCCATACTTTCCTAGTAGAGGGACAATTTGCAGACCTTCCCCTCTATGCTTTTAGCTTAATTCTGGCCAACATATTGGCTGCCATCGCTTTCCAATTGACAGGGCAAGCGGTCGGCATGGTCGTTTCTAAAAAATCCCAGCTCTATATAGCCTTGTTTTTAATCATTTTTGCCATCCCTTATACCCACTATTATGCCTTAGATCCCCGGCAATTCCCTATTTTTAACTACACACCCATCATCTTTTTACTGCAAACCCTACAACTTCCCGACAACATTTTCAAAGTATTCATTTATTGGCTGGCTTACATTGCTTTAGATTTACTGGTCATTTTTACTCTATTCCACTATAAATACCTGCCATCACCAAAAAGAGGAGGCTAGCCATGTCAGAAAAAATTAAACTTGTTCAATTATCCAAACAATTTAAGAACCGTCAATTATTTCATCATATTAACGCTTCCTTTCCTAGTGCCAAAATCACAGCCTTGCTAGGACCAAATGGGTCAGGAAAAACGACCCTCTTAAAAATGATTTGTGGCCTGTCTTACCCTGATGAGGGTCAAGTATTACTAGATGGACAATTACTGGCTAAAGGGAAACTTGCCCCATCTGTCGGTTTGGTTCTCGGTAACCCTTCCTTTATCCCGACCCTATCTGGCTTTGATAACCTAAAATTTTTAGCCTCCTTAAAAAATCAATTGACTGACCAAGACATCCAAAATGTCATGGAAAAAGTGGGACTCATTCCCTCTTTAAAGACCAAAGTAAAAGATTATTCTTTAGGCATGAAGAGCCGACTCAGCCTGGCCCAAGCGATAATGGAAAACCCGGACATCTTTCTCCTAGATGAGCCTACTAACGCTCTTGACCAAGAGGGACTATCCTTGTTAAAAGATATATTGGTCGAATATAAAAATAAGGGGACCACTATTGTTTTAATCTCCCACGACAAGGATTTTATCCAAGACCTTTCAGATAAAGCTTACCAGATCAACCAGGCTGACTTACAGGAAGTCAGCCTATGATCAAGCTAGCTAGTCTAAAAAAACTGTCATTGCTACTTTTAATCTTTGCCTTGATTGGCCTTCTAGTCAGAATGGAGAGCCTTGAGTTCATGATGGCTGCCAATTTGCTAAACAGCCCTTCCGATCTTGGTTTAGTAGACTTAGTATTCAATCTTTTTACCCTCCCCTTACTCAGTATTTACTGGGTCCTCCCCCTTAGCTTTAGCTTATACTACTTAAATAGCTTTTCAGAGACTTTTGAGGATGATTTTTTTGATATCCTAGTCCTGCGTTTTGATAGCCGCCCAAAATTTTTATACCAGCAATTTAAGCAACTCCTAGAGATACTAGTGGAGTACTTGGTCTTGTTACTAGCCTCATGCTTACTCCTTTGGTTTTTACTGGGCCACCGACTAGAGGACAATCATTACCACTTTATTATTAACCAAACCCCTTCACCTCTTCTCATTGATTTTACTGTTGTAATGGTTTATATCATATTGGGTTTATTTATGGTTGGCTTATTGACCCTTTTTCTTTTCCTCCTAACCCAAAATGGCTTTGTCGTTAGCCTAGTTATCCTTGCCTTGTGTTTAAGCCATGCTGTCATCTACCTTATCAATCTACCAGATTACATTAGTGCCTTATTACCCTTTACCCAGTTTTCCAGGGCATCCAGCCAGATTTTCCAACCCTTTGGGCTGGCTGTCGACTGGTTTACTCCAATTTTTCAATTGACTTACTTAGTTCTGCTGATCCTTGTCCTTATTATAGCCAACACTCGGATCTTCAATCATTTTGAAAGATAGAATTGAAAGGACCAAGTCTATGCTCGGAAGAATCGTCATCGCCCACTTAAAAATAACTTTCAGCTTAAAACGCCTGGCCCTGTTCTGCCTAGCCCTCCTTTTATTTCTAGCTTTCCGGCTCATTAGCTTTCAAAATTATCTCCAACTATTCGACCGAGAAGCAAACTTAATGGATTGGCTTTTATATAGTACAGGGGGAGCTGTTGGCGACAACCGACTAGCCAGTGGCCTCTTCTTTTTCATCCTTCTTTTTTTGCTTCTAACTTTTAACTGGTCAATTCCAGGAAGCGATCCTTCCCTTTCTGCCATCCTTTTAACCAAGATAGAATCTCGCTTAAAGGGTTTATCTGCTTTCCTCCTTAGCCAAGTGGTATCAACTATTATTTCGCTTGCTATCATCCTGCTACTAGCATTAGTAATGGGTAGCTACTTTTTTCCGCCGGCTAGGGCAGGTCAATTCTTTCATTGGGTTGGCCCATTACAAACTTTTGAGATGGTCCTGGTATTTTTATCTGTAACGTTTGGAATCTCTATCTTGTCCATCCTCCATAACCTACAGTCTTTACTAACAGGACAAGATTCTGTTAATCTTTTTCTCAGCCTGGCCGGGCTTTTGGTCTTAATCTTTTTTCATATTTTTTGCCCCCTTTTAGACCCGGTCAACCCCGTCGGACAAGTGTCCTGGGCTAGCTATTTGTCAAATACCAGCTCACAGTTTTTCACAATCTTAGGTCCAACCGTCGTCTGGTCAATCATCCTTTTCACCTTGTATCAAACTACTCAAAAATCAGGTTAAGGTCTTGCCCTGGTCGCCACTAGCCCCACCATGACCAAATCAAACTTAAATTCTTATTGTTTACTGGCCGACTTTCTGATAGGATAAACATATAAACGATATTGCTAGGGGAGCTAGAGAGCTGAGAGTGGTTAAGACCAGACCCTTTGAACCTGTCACATTCGTATGTGCGGAGGGAAAGCAAGGCCTTTTTGGCATGCTTATTTTGCCTGCCCTTATCTTGAAAGGCCATCTCACTAGCTCCTTTGCTCAAGAAAGGAGTTTTTTTGTGGAAAATAATGCTACCCGGACCTTTGTGGAAGGGGCCTTGATGATCGCGGTCGCCCAGATCCTGTCTTTTATCCCAACTGGTATTGGGTCCTCATTCTCTGTGGACATTTCTTCTATCCCGATCATCTTATTCGCCCTCCGCCATGGCTGGAAAAAAGGGGTCATCGTTAGCCTAGCCTACGGTATTTTTAAAATCGCTATCGGAGACGTCCAGTGGCTGACCTTTACCCAAGGCATGATCGAATACACCATTCCCTACTTCTGTATGGGCTTTGCTGGGGTATTTGCTGGCCCATTGAAGAAGGCCTTGGCCCAAGACTCTGATAAAAGAGGGATCCAGATTATTTCGGTCGCTACCCTCTTTGCCATGGTCCTCCGCTACTTCTGGCACTTTGTAGCCGGTGTTATCTACTGGGGCGAATTTGCACCAGAGGGTTGGAATGAAGTGGTCTTCTCCGCTGTCTTTAACGGGGCAAGTGGACTAGCCACCGCTTTGGCTGTTATCCTCGTCATCGGCTTTTTATTCAAGTCTTCCCAGCGACTCTTTCGACCCAACTTCCGCTAAGATTATCGGGTTCTTGGCCTGGTAATGGCTGTACCAAGTCAAGGTAAAATTCCTCTCATATTATTCTTGCAATAATATTATTTTCCTGTATAATCTTACTTAATAAATCAAAGCGTCGATTGGACCAAGCTATTTTTATTGGCTTAGAGAGTCAGCATGTGGTGGAAGCTGAACCAATAAATATAGATACACACCCATGAGTTGTATAAAAAAATTATACCGTTAGTTACGTTACCACTGTGTTCAGACACACTGAGCCTCCCCCTTGCGAAAGGAGAGGAAATAAAGGTGGAACCACGGTTAGACGTCCTTTTTCTGAAAAGGGCGTCTTTTTTATCAACTTTTACAGGCAGGAATAGAAAGGATGAGACAGGTGAAAAACATTTGGCTTTACTTCATTGAAAGACGAAAGATCTACCATCATTGGACCAAGTTAGTCGCTAGCCATTTAACTTCAATACAAAAGGAGCATGACTATGTTAACAAATCCTGTCTTTTTATCCGTTGTGGTTGTCTTGGTCCTGTCTTTGGCCAAGCTCAACGTCTTAATTAGTCTAATCATCGGGGCCTTAGTGGCTGGCTTTTTGGCTGGCATCCCCCTCGGCCAAGTCATGGAGGTCTTAGTCTCTGGCATGGGCGGAAATGCGGAGACGGCCTTAAACTATATCCTCCTTGGTGCCCTGGCTGCCACCATTAGCCAAACTGGCCTAGACAAGGTCCTGGCCCAGAAGCTTGCCAAGGTCATTAAGAATAACGGTAAGGTCCTGGTCCTCCTCATCGGCCTTGTCAGTATATTCTCGCAAAACTTGATTCCCGTCCACATTGCTTTTATTCCCATCCTTATTCCGCCCCTCATCCCCTTGATGAACAAGATTAAAATCGACCGCCGGGCTGTGGCTTCTGCCTTAACCTTTGGCCTCAAGGCACCTTACTTGTCCATCCCGGCTGGTTACGGGCTCATCTTCCACGGCATCTTGCGGGACGAAATGTCTGCTAGTGGCTTACCGGTTGATTTAAATAACATCTGGCAAGTGATGTGGATCCCAGGTCTGGCCATGTTAGTTGGCTTCTTGGTCGCTGTCTTTATCTCCTACCGCAAAGATCGGGACTACGACATGGACCAAGTTGACCTGGACCAGGATGAGGCGGACTTATCCTTTACCTCTAGTCACTTAATGGCTCTAATTGCTGCTGTGTCTGCTTTGGCCATCCAGCTCACGATTGGGTCCTTGGCCCTAGGAGCTATTGTCGGCATTGGCCTGATGCTGTTGACCAAGGTGGTCACTTGGTCCAGTATTGACAAGATGTTAGACCGGGGAATCGGGATGATGGGCTATATTGCCTTTGTCATGCTAGTGGCAGCTGGTTACGGTGAAGTCATCCGGCAAAGTGGGGGGATTGAAGACCTGGTGGCAAGCATTGTCGACTTGGTAGGCAACACCCCCTTCCTGGCAGCAGTGGGCATGATCTTGGTTGGTCTCTTTATCACCTTAGGGATTGGGACTTCTTTTGGGACCATCCCCATTATTGCAGCTATCTATGTCCCCCTAGCCCTAGAGCTAGGCTTCAGCGGCCCAGCTACCATCCTCTTGGTGGGGACAGCCGCTGCTTTAGGGGATGCCGGTTCCCCAGCATCTGATTCCACCCTGGGACCCACTGCCGGCTTAAATGTCGACGGCCAGCACGACCACATCCAAGATACCGTTATTCCAACCTTCCTCCACTACAATACCGCCTTGATTCTTTTTGGACTGGTCGGTGCCAGTATCTTATAATCAATAAAGGAAACAAAAGACGGGTGCGAGTTGCACCTGTCTTTTTTTATTTTTATACCAAGGTCAAGTCTTTCTCAAATCAAAGGTCATGTTCAGCCACTCTTTATTTTAGCCAAAACGAAAGCAGGCCAAGCCCTTTAAATTAATGTAAATTCTTTTTACATTCCTTATTTCCTTTTGTGAAATGCTTACAAGTAGTCTATAATAGGATGTAAGCGTTGATATAATTTTTTTTAATAGAAAGAAGGGCTTTCATGAAAGCAGCAAGATTCTATAACGCAAAAGACATTCGGGTGGAAGAGGTGGACCGGGCGTCAGTCGGCCCAAATGATGTCTTATTGAAAGTAGCCTGGGCTGGTATTTGTGGCAGTGACTTGCATGAGTACAATGCAGGTCCCTTGAACATCCCTGGTGACAAACCAGACCCTTTAACTGGCCAAGTCAAACCCATTACCATGGGCCACGAGTTCTCTGGTATTGTCGAAGAAGTGGGACCTGACGTTCAGGATATCGAAGTTGGCGACAAGATTGCGGTTAACCCGATGATTTTAAGTGGTAAGCATGGTGGTGGCCTAATTGACATGTACCAAGGCGGGTCGACCATTGGGCTAGCTCAAGATGGGGGCTTTGCCGAATACGCTGTCTTTGATGCCAAACATGCTTACAAGTTAAACAAGGATACCAACTTAAAACTCGGTGCCCTAGTAGAGCCGATTGCAGTTGCTATGCAGGCCATCCGGGAAAGTGAATTGCAGTTTGGGGAATCAGTCGCAATCTTTGGTGTCGGCCCAATCGGTCTAGCCCTCATTATGGCAGCCCGGGTTGCAGGTGCGCGCGAAATCTTTGCCTTTGACCTATCTGACAAACGTTTAGAAAAAGCCAAAGAACTCGGAGCCACCCACACTATCAATTCCGGAAACCAAGACCCGGTTGAATACATCAAACAATACTATCCTTATGGTGTCGACCGAACCTTTGAAGTGGCAGGGGTGGATGTCGTCTTCAAGCAAGCCATCCGAGCTACTCGACCGCGAGGAATGGTCAATGTAGTCTCTATTTACGAAACCGGCATCGAATTTAACCCAATGTGGTTGACCATTTCCGGTGTCCACATTTCAACTAGCTTGGGCTATGAAGACGATATCTTTGAATTAACCATCAATATGATTGAGAGCGGTCAACTGGACCCATGGCCTTTAATTACCGATCAAATCGAATTAGACAATATTGTGAAAGATGGTTTTGAACAGTTACAAAATGACAAGAGCCAGGCTAAAATCCTCGTTCAATTGAGCGGAGAAGAATAACCAAGACCCTCCAAAGTCAAAAGCTCCCAACCAGAGGCTGGGAGCTTTTTTAACTTTTATTCTTTAATGGACTGGTAGTCAACCGTTAGACCTTTTTTGACACCAGGCCGGTCAGCAATTTTTTTTGCCCAATTTCTTAAGTGAGTGTACTCTGTTACGTTAAGGAATTCGTCTGACCGCTTATATAAGTTGCCCAAGACCAGTTCCCCATACCACGGCCAAATTGCGATATCAGCTATCGTGTACTGGTCACCAGCAATAAAGGGTCGGTCAGCTAAGACCTTATCCAAGAGGTCTAACTGCCGTTTGGTCTCCTTGGTAAAGCGGTCAATTGGGTATTCCATGGCTTGGGAAATGTGGGCAAAGAAGTGGCCGAACCCGCCACCCACATAAGGGGCCGCCCCGATTTGCCAGTAGAGCCAGTTGAGTGTCTCTGTTTTTTGATGGATTTCCTCTGGTAGGAAGTGGCCATATTTCTGAGCTAAATACTGAAGGATCGACCCGGATTCAAATAATTTCAGGTTAGGGTCAAGACTCTGATCCACCATAGCCGGTATCTTAGAGTTAGGGTTGAGCTTGACAAAGTCAGACCCAAACTGGTCCCCCTTGGTAATATCAATCTTATACAAGTCATAGTCAATATCCTTACCTAATTCTTTCAACTCTTCTAAGATAATGGAAATTTTCTTCCCATTTGGTGTCCCCAAGGAATAAACTTGCAAGGGAGCATCTCCGACCGGCAAGTCTTGGTCAAAGCGGGGACCGGCTGTCGGGCGGTTACCGGAAAGATCAGGATTTTCTTCATTCCATTCCCAAACTTTTGGGATTTGATAGTCAGACATCTTATCAGCCTCCTAATAATCTGGTCGTCATAGCTTACTTTCTCATTATACTAAAAGCCTGGCCGACCTTTAAAAGATATGCCTCATCAAGACTTTTGCCCAGCCAAGCCCAGTCTAAAAAACTTTACACAAGCTTAACCCTAGCTTTTTGACATCCCGGTCTAGAGTAATCAAACATATGTGACACCCGCTTCTAGGAATAACGCTTGTTAGCCTAAACAACCAACTCATTTTTTCGCCCTGCCGGTCAAGGAGGAAAGCGTAGCGGTCCTTGACCGGGAGAAGAAAAAATGTAAACTGATGAAGGCTAAGAAGCGACTTCTGCCCTATACTGATCGACCACTTGATTAGGACTTCGAAAATTGAGGACTTTTCGGACAATGTTATTATGGCGACTCATATACCGCTGGTGTTGCTTCTTCATATCCGCTTCCGATGTAAAAACGCGCTTACTATAAAAACGAACTTGATCTTCCCGGTGGCTTCTTTCGACCTTTCCGTTTTGCCAAGGGGAGTAGGGCCGGGTGGTTCGGTACTGAATGCCAAGCTCTTTTAAGCGTTGTTCAAACAAGGTCTTTTTCGTTGTTTTATCGGGATCGTTAACAAACTCAGCCCCTTTATCAGTTTGAACCATCTGAATTTGAAAGCCCAGCTGGTCTTGTAAATCAAGCAGAAATTGGGCCGTATGCGTGACACTTTTTTCGTCGACGATGGTACTGTGTCGTTTGCGAGAGAACTCATCAATGGCCGTGATTTGGTAGTAACGACGGTCATAACTCTCAAACTGAATGCATTCATGAGGGACGTATTTGATATCAATTTGGACTTTTTCACCGGGATAAGACACCGGGTCCGGTTGCCATTTTGATTTGGGATAGCGTTTGGGGACAGCTTCTTCCGACATCCCCCATTTGCGGTCTCTAATCTGCTTACTCATACTGCCATAGGACCGACGATAGCCCCTTTTCTGACATTCAACGTAAACCTGGGCAAGCCCTTCATGGCCATAGCGTTGATAAACTTTTTTAATCAAGGTCAGCTCCTCTTTTTGGTGCTGACGAGGATGGCTATGGGGCCGAGTGGACTGGTTTCGCAGACTTTCGACCGTGCCATCATAACGGTCACGCCACCGTTTGACCTGCATCCGGTTGGTGTGGTAACGGCGGGCTGCTTGGGCATTGTTGCCCTGTTTGATCGCATATTTTACAACTTTTTCGCGATAACGCATTTCTTCTGTTATAATAGCCATACGAGGATGCTTCCTTTCTGTTGGGTGCTAACTTCAGTATAGCAGAAGCATCCTCTTTTTTTGATGGTAAGTGTCACATAAGTATTATACTCTAACAAACCCTAGCTTTTTGACATCCCGGGGCTTTTATTTATAATTAAGTTTATGTGACAGGAAAGGATGATGCGTGATGGAAGGAAAACGCCAGGCAAAAGACCTCAACTTGGGTGACACTTTTGAAAGCGACAGCTACCTCGTAACTAAAGAAGAAATGATCGAATTTGCAAAAAAATACGACCCCCAATTTTTCCACGTGGATGAAGAATTGGCTAAGGAGGGCCCTTATGGGGAGTTGATTTCCAGTGGCCTCTTAACAGTCAACCTAGGCATGCGGCTATGGTTGGACAGCACCCGGGTCGAAAATGGCTGGGTTGGCTTTAAGACTGAATTAACCTGGGTTAAACCGGTTAAACCTGGAGACTCCATCCGGGTCAAATCTAAAATTAGTGAATTAAAACCTTCAAGCAAGAACCCCAACCGACTCAAGGTCGTCTTTGACCTCCAAGCACTCAACCAAGATGACCAAGTTGTCTTAGAACAATCAACTCTTTGCTTCACCTATCTTAAAAAGGATAGCCAAGAATAATATTAAACCTGCCGGAGCCAGGAGGAAGGGAGTCCCGGATTTTTCCTACCTATTCCATTCCAACCTTAAAAAGCCATGCCCATTGCAAGCGCTAAAAAGCGCTAGGGCGTGGCTTTTTTACTTTATGGTGCGTCTTTTAAGGTCCATTGGATCCGGCTGGTATACTGGCTTTCTGACTGGGCATAAATTGGATTGGTTCGGATAAGGAAGCCTTCTTCTTCTGCCCAGGTTACCTGTCTAAGGTAGTCCCCAACCCCCTCAAGGTTAGGGGACTGGTCACTGGCAACCTGGACGGCCTGGCCTTCCAAGAGCTGGAAGTTATTGGTGGAATTACTGTAATAATACAAGGCATTAGGCAATTGGTAGCCAGTCTGGTTGGTCAAGGGACTTAGGGCTTGTGCGGTTAGCTGCCAAGACCCTTCCGGCCGAGTATCTAAGACTTGGGCCTGGACAGGTTGGGTCTTAGGAATGACCTGGTTGGCTTGGTCTTTGATTTCGGTAGTCTGGAAGACTAGGTCATCCACTGAGAATAGTTCTAACCGGTTACCCTGGACTTCAACGTCTACCCAGCCTGACCGAACACTTCCCCGACGGGCTTGGAAGGTTAAAGTCGTCCCAACTGGAAAGGGCTGGTCCAATTCAAACTTGAAACGTCCGTTAGAATCTGTATCGGTGGCGGCAATAACTTCTGAGTCATCATCTAAGATAACAACCTCAGAATTGGCCTGGGCCTGACCAGTAATCTCTGTCGAAGTATCGTAGACTGGCTCATCCACTTTCGGATCATCCAAGCCTGCTATAAACTGCCACCGCCGCATCGTGCGGGGAAACTCTCTAGGGAAGACAGAACTGGATGGTGTCATATTCACATCGGTAAAGCTATCGGGAGTCAAAGTAAAGGACCCTTGATCAAATTGTCGGGTTTGGACCCCGGCATAAAGGTTATTAATATTCTCGGTCCAGGACCGCATTAATAAGTTACTTATTCTAAAGCGGTGGCTAGTATCCCTGGAAATGGTTAGGGTGTCAGGTTGCTCCGCCCTGAAATCCACTGATTCAGGTGCTTGTATGTTAAAGTCTGACTGCCCTAGCAGCCTAAAGGTATCCCCATTTTGACTGCTTGCTTCCCAACTAGCCTGGGGGTAGACATTAAACTGGGGCCGGTTCCGGTTAATGGCATTGTATTGGTAAACCGCACTCTCTCCCCCCTGAATGGTGGCTTTAGCCCCTTCTCTTAGGGTGAAGTTGAAGGCTTGCCGTCTAAAATAGAGGCCCCGGTTGGCTTCAATATCTAAATGGCCCCGGATATCCAGGTTAAAGACTTGGTCCGCATTATTATTGGTTCCAGACAAGCCCGACCATCTTTCGGAAAATAGGTTAAGTCGTGACCCGGGAGCGACTTCCATGTTAAAGTTGGACGTCCCCTCAATATTGATGGCATCATTATCGATCGACTCCAGGTTAACATTGGAATTTGTCCCAATCTCTAGTTGGATAGGCCCTGCCCCTGCAAAGGTATTGTGTAAGGCAGCATCCTTTGATTTAATCGTTAGGTTAACCCCATCACCGACAACGATCCCCTTAGGAAGGTTTCGGACATTCCCCTGGTCGAGTTGCTGGAGTCCAATTCCATTTGACCGTAAAACAACTTGGGCCCCATCATGGAAATGAGCTAGCCGGGTCCGGGTTATAAAGTCACGACTGGGAGGGGTGTTAACATTGATTTGACCATAGAAGTGGATAGTTGACTCCCAGGCAGAAAAGAGGTGGGCCCCATCAGGTAAATTATCATCGTTAAAGGTCACATCCTCCAGGTGGAAATTGTAAGGGTTAGACCGCATTCGCATGAAGCCCTCGTCATTATCTGAGTGACGGGTATAGATATTACTAAAATTCTTGACCACCATATCATCGATCCGGGTCCCAGTGTCAAAACCAGCAGCTTGGTTAATATGCAAACTAAAACCCTGGCCATCTAAGATCTTCCGCCGACTATTGGAGTCTACTCTCATATTAGGTCTTGCTCCTGAAGACCCTGAAATATCACTGGTCAGACGGACAATTTCAATGTTAGGATTTTCCATAGCCCTAATCAATTCAGTTAAGTTGGACACTTGAGCGACCGCAGCTGAGCTACTTGTTGGGCCTGGAGCCTGGCTAGGTGGTGCAGCAGCTCGGGACTGACCAATTGGCTGGTCGCCTTCTTCTGCATTCTCTTCGTCCTCAGCCTCTTCGTCCACTTCCTCATCACCAGGATCACCTGTGGCGTCCGCATCTTCTGAATCGTCTTCCGTCTCTACTTCCTCTTCCTCGTCAGAAGCACTTGCTTCATCCTCAGAATTTTCCGGGTCCTCCCCTTCTTCTCCTACAGACCGGTCCGAACCTTCTGGGTCAGACCCAGCTTCAGACTTGTCTTGGGCCTCGTCTTCAGTTTCTTCCTCAACATCAGATTCTTGTTCTCCAGCTTGGTCAGCATCCGGGTCTAGGTCTTCTGCCTCATCTAAGTCAACCAGGCCTTCAAAATTGAAGTCTCCCTCAAATTCCACCCGGTCTGGGGCCTGGTCTTCAGTAAAGACCGGACTTTTAAGTTCATTCTCACCTTGCTTGACTAAGATGTCATCTTCTTCCCTTAACCCAGGAATAGGGTCAAATTCAAATTGACCATCTTCTTCAACTAAGGTTTCGAATTCCTGGTCTTGGACCTCTAAGCTAATAGGGTGGTTGGGCAAGGCTTCCCCAGTGATGCTTTGGTCACCCACTAAAGGGGGGTCTAAGAAAAATTCAAAATCTTGACCAATCTGGTCTTGCCCCTGGACTGGCTGGACAGGCCAAGCAAGGAGGATAGATTGGACGAGCAAGATTAGGCTAGTCCCTATTTTTACAAGTTTTTTCACGTTACCCCTCCTTCAACTTACTTGGCTTGCAATTTACGCAGTAGGAAGACAATGACCAAAATGAGGATGAGGACTAGGACAATCGCACCAATGGCAATAGCAGTCCAGTTCCAGCCATCGTCAAGTTCAACTGCTTGTTCGTTTAATTCTTCCGATTGAACTTCTGTAATGGTAAAATCTTGGGAAAATTCCCAATCTTCTTCCTCATTGGACAAGTTAGCATGGTAGGTGTAGTCCCCAGGCTCCAAGGGCTCCTGGTTGAAAAGGACTGGGAACTTGAAGACATTGTTGGGCCCGATAGAAAAGTTATCCACTTCCCGTTCATACAAGACTTCCTCGCTGCCCACCTGGGTGACATAAGCGTGGAAGTTAACCCCTTCAACCAAGACAGGGGTTTTATTAGCAAACTCAGCATCCACACCGGTTTGGTAGTTAATCAAGTCCGCTTCCACCCAATTCAGTTCTAATTCTGGGTCGATCTCCTCAACTGATTTTTTATCCGCCCAGGCTTGGTCTTGGTCACCATCTTCTTCAGGGTCAGCTTGAACAATGTTGACCCCAACAACATAGGCATATTCATTTTCAAAACCGAGGCCTGCTTCTTCCTCACCCTCAGCTTGGCCATCGTTTTCTTCATCATCGATCAGACGGAAGAAGATTCCCCCAAGAATTTGACCGTTAAAGCCTTCTTCTGGGATGTCCACATCGATAATGGCCCGCTTGGAGTCCTCCGGGGCAATGGTTATTTCTTCCTCATAGACCCGGCTGATTTCGTCAAAGGGGGCTTCCATACTGTCATCATACTCTTCAATAGTACCGTCATAGGTGATAATCCCATTACTGTTACTGGCTCCAAAGTTGGTTTCTACCGCCACTTTTATCTCCTCACTCGAAGAGTTGAAGACATCAACTTCTAAGGCTTGAGAAGCACCCGGTTCCATTTCAATATCAAAATAGGAAACCTGGTCATTGACCTGGTTGTCGGGCAAGAGGGCCTGGACCGAATAAGGAACAGCTTGTCCCTCATCTTGACCATGGACAGTAGTGGCAAAAAGGGCAAACAAGCTTGACAAGACAAGTAAAAGCGATAATATTTTTTTCTTCATAAATTCACTAACCCCTATGATTAAATAAAAACATCTCTATTAAAATAGAGACGTTTTTATTTAAAATGTATTCTCCCTTATTGACCTGGTGCATCAGTCAAGGTCCAGGTTAAGGTTGAAGTGTGTTCACCTGGTGAAGCAGCAGCTTCTGGAACAGTCAATTCTACTTTAGAGTCAGTTGTTAATCCCTCTTCTTTCAACCAACGTATTGCCCATGAGCCAACACCCTGACCTGGTGTAGCAGTCGCAACTTGAGTCGCTTCATTATTGGTCTCAACTTCAATTGGGTCAGAGACAGTAGGTGCTAAAAGTGGGTTGATTCTTGAAACAGCTTCCCCACCAGTAAAGGTTAACGTAGCACCTGGAAGACTTGTTTCAGCACCCAATAGTCCGCTAGTAGTAAATGGGGCTGCTTGGACAGTTAAGTTCCAGCCTTCACTTGTACCACGACGGTCAGAAACTTGGACAAATGGTGCTGGGTTTGTAGCCTCATAGGTTTGCTTTTCGACTGAAAATTCGTGGCTACCAAAGTTCAAGTTTGACACCCAGTCTATAGTCAAGGGACCAGTTTGGCCAGTACCGCCTTGTTCATCATTGTCTTCACCTGGATTTTCAGGGTCTATAATAGATGGAGTGTCCTGGGGTTGGGTGAATTCAACAGTAGCGTCAGAATTTGCTGAACGCGGTTCGTAGTCTCCTGGTGCTGCATCAACAGTTTTACTTAAAACAGGGAGTAGGACTAAGCCTGCTAAAAGACTCCCTTTTACAAAGTGTTTCACTTTCATTCACAATCTCTCCTTTTTACAAGTTCTTTAAATAACAATAGTTAAGCCGATTATATCGAAACTAATCTAGCAAATCAAGGGCTTATTATAATTCTTAATAATTAATTTTTCTTCTTTGAAAACCATATTTTTCCTAGAAGAAAGCTCATAAAAGACTAGTTCCCACTAACCAAATCATTTTAAGCACAAGTGTAATCGTCATGCTTATCCCGCTAATGAGAATAAGAAACTCTACTTATCAACTAACCCCCTAACTCAGTGAGAATAAACGTCGTATTTTCTCACCTCGTCCAAGCTGACTATCCATAAACTCTTACCTTTCTCAGACCAAGTCTGCTTAACTAGGAAGACCTTGGGCTCAAAAAACCTCCATCAAAGTCAAAACCCACCCTTATCCTAAAGTAAGAGGGTGGGCTTGGGGTCTTTATGCTTTTATTTTTCGCTCTTTTTCAAATTGCTGCCGGGCCTGGTCATAGTGTTGGTATAAGAGGACAAAACCAGTAAACTTGGTCGACTCCCAAGGCTTGTCCCGGCCGCAGAAGTGGAGGATGGCTGTGTTTTGCGCCGTCCACTCGGGGGTGTATTCTTGGTCGCTTTTTAGGTAATAGCGGGTGTATTTGCGGGTATCGTAGTTCCATTTTTCTTCGGCCAATAGCTTGGTGTGCTTGCCGTAAAGGTGGTTGAAGATGTCTTGGTCGGGCAAGAGCAGAAGCTTGTCGAACTTGTTGACGGCAGCAAAGATCTCATCCGGGTCAACTACCTGGCGGGCCCGGTCCAAGTCCATCAAGATAACCCCTGTATTGAAATAATCATGTTCAGTCTGCAAGCGGACCCGGTTAATCCCGCCCACCATATCTGTAAAGCCCTTGTGGGAGGCTGCCGCAAAGCAATTACCCGCCAAGTCGGTATGCCAAAGCTCTTCAATCCGGTTAATCACCAAAATATCTGGGTCCAGGTAGAGGACCCGGCCCAAATCAGCTGGCAGGATAAAGGGGGCTAGAAGTCTAAAGTACATTTCACGTGGGTAGCGGTTGGTGACAGCCGCATTTTGAAAATCCTGGTCCTTGACCTTAATGGCCTGAAAGTCAGCTCCCAGGTCTTGGCAGTATGATCGGATTTCTTCAAGGGCTGACTCGCTAACCTGTTGGTGTAATAGCCATAGTTTAAAAGCTTGGTCTGGATTGTTTTGGATGAGGGAGTAAAACATGGTCTTAAAGGGTGGGATATAATTTTCATCAAAAGAAACCAGGACCGAGATAGCCTGCTGGGACATACCATCTTCCTTTCATTCTAGGATTTTTTCCTGAGTCAAAATATCTAAGCCAAGTTCTAACCGTTACTC
Source organism: Alloiococcus otitis ATCC 51267 (assembly GCF_000315445.1). Taxonomy (GTDB): domain Bacteria; phylum Bacillota; class Bacilli; order Lactobacillales; family Carnobacteriaceae_A; genus Alloiococcus; species Alloiococcus otitis. The sequence goes on along the minus strand of NZ_JH992958.1, from coordinate 305,102 downwards.
TATCTTAGCATAGAACAAACCAAAACCCTATGAAAAAATGGGGCTTCAGTAGCTTTTACCCAAGCCATTTTAACTGGCCAAAAACCCCAATCCCAACTGACACTTTCCTAGCTTTGACTTCCTTCCAATACAATTTCCCCTTTTTGTAGCTGACCCGTATGCAAGTAGGTAAAAGTGCATGATCTTAGCCACAAATGGCCATTTTTGCATCTTTCATGTTTGGATCATTCTACCTATACTATAATTAGAAATCAAGGGAGATGGAGGTCTTGGCAGTATCACTCCTTCAAAAACCCCCTGATCAACAGGCAGGTGATGCAAATAGGTACAATTGAAATTGTCTTATTAGCTATTGCAATATCACTAGATGTTTTTGCTGCCATGGTGATCCAAGGTTCCATGCTCTCACGCATAAACTACCTTAACTTACTTAAAGTTGGTATTCTCTTTGGATCTTGGCAGACTGTGACTGTTGGTCTGAGTAATGTCATTACTGGTCGGTTGATCGACTATGGTATACCCATTGATCAAAGGGCAGTCCAAGACATCCTCTTGATTTTTGCAATAGGAATATTTACCATTTTGGGTTTGTTTATGATCTGGAAGTACCGCCACAAGGACACCATACTTGAGCGAAGGGTCGACCAACTTAGTATGACCAAGATCCTATCTTTGGCGGTGATCACCAGCATCGATGCCATCTTAGTCGGCATGGGACTGGGGGCCTTGGATGTTTCAATTTTTGAAATTCTCCTCCCCTTTATCATCTTTAGTATCCTAGCCGTCTTCTTAGGTATCTATGTCGGCCACTGGTTTGGCTTTGAAGAAAAACCAGTCGCCCACTATGTTGCTGGGACCATCTTCTTGGTCATCAGCGTCGACCTACTCTTCAGATTGGTAAGTATCTAGTCGACCAATTAGGAGGTGGAATAAATGGAAGATAGCGGACTAAGCAATACGGCCGGATTATGGATCGGTTGGATCGGGATTATTATCGGTGTGATCGGCTTCTTCTGGCAACCAGTGTGGTTGGGAATTATCGCTTTAGTTTTAGGTATTATCAATTTATTCTCCCCACAAAAAGCCCTTGCTTGGGTAGCCATCGCAATCGGGGCTATTGCCTTGATTATCGCCATGGTCTGACAAGTTTAGGCTAAGACAGATGATGACTTTGTAAGTTCGAACCACAATGCTTTAGGAGGCGTTTGTATGTCACAAGAACCAGGAAACACAAACCAAGCACCTAATAACAACAGTGGACTAAGTGATACAGCAGGCTTATGGCTCGGTTGGATCGGGATTATCGTCGGTGTCATCGGCTTTTTCTGGCAACCAATCTGGCTCGGTATTATTGCTGCTGTCCTTGGTATCATAGGACTCTTCTCTCCACAAAAAGGTGTCAACTGGGCCGCTATTATTATCGGTGTGATCGCCCTCATAATCGGCCTGGTCTGATAAACTCATTTGCTAACTCCTTATAAATATTTAACCGGCTTCAAGCCTTCAAGGGACCTGTCTCAGTCCCTTGGGGGCTTGAAGTTTTTTTGCAGATAAACAAACTAGTCTTATTTATTTATTATACAATTGACTGATCAACTTTGCTTAAGCTTAATATTCTTCTATTTACCAAGTGGTTTTCGTGTTAAAAAGAGCCGCATAATGTTAAAATGAGGTTAAGAACGGATACAAGGCAGGTGGTTTTTTTGGCCGAGGAGAGAAATACCCAAGACTTACTGGTCGCTAGCTTCAAGTCCCTGATGATGAAGATCCCCTTTAAAAAAATCACCATCAAAAAAATAACAGATGGTGCTGGTGTCATCCGCCCAACTTTTTACAACTACTTCTCCGACAAGTTTATGATCTTTGAACAAATCTTGGACCAGGAATTGTTCAAGACCCTCTACTCCTTGGTTGAAATTAACATGGTCACCGAAATCATCCCGGTTATCTTTGCCTACTTCAATAAAAACAAAGACTTCTACAAAAAGGCCTTCAACATCGAAGGACAGCCCAACTTCATTAGCATCTTATCAGATAAGATCGAGACCTTTGCCATTTACCTCCTCCAAGAACTTCCCCTCCAAGATGAGGAGGCCATCCAAACCTTAGGCATGGAAAATGTGGCCAAGTTCTACACTAATGGCCTAGTCCAGGTCCTCTACCACTACTGCCACAACCTCAACGATGACTATGATATCGACTTTTACATCCATGCTTATACTTATTTGGCCAGCCACTCCCTGACTGATATTTTTGAAATCCCCTTGGAATAAGACTGGTAAGCCACTAAATTGAATCGAGTAGGAGACTAGCCATTAATTGGCTAGTCGACCTCTCACACCACCGTGCGTACGGTTCCGTACACGGCGGTTCAATATCTTGCGTAAGCAGACTCAGCGATAGTGCTTAGTGGAACTAAGCCCCACTTGCTGAGTCTTTCTGTTGTTATTGCACGATGAAATTCATGTGTGCATGACAGTCGCCAGTACTTTTTGCGTGAATACGCAATCCGTTTGGCTGAATC
>NZ_JH992958.1:194179-300833 GCF_000315445.1 Alloiococcus otitis ATCC 51267 | reverse complement strand
GGGATAAAACGATAATCCCCATTCACTTGCTTCATCAGACAGCTCAAAAACTTTAAACGGGTAGGAGACCCAACCTGGCTTTTGTCTTGATTGACGATTAACTTTAAGTCTTTTTCAATAAAGCGTGTGATGCTGTTCATTACCCGTTCACCGGCTCGTTTTGATTTAACGTAGATGACAAAGTCATCTGCGTATCGGACAAATCGGTGACCACGGTTAACCAACTCTTTATCCAGTTCATGTAAGTACACATTACTCAAAAGCGGTGATAGAACACCACCTTGTGGTGCCCCTGTTTCACTTGCGATAAATTCGCTAGTCAAATCAATTACACCCGCTCTCAAAAACTTACGGATAATTTTCAGTATCATTTTATTTTGGATGTACTGTTCAAGATAATAGATAAGTTTGTCGTGATTGAGCGTGTCAAAGCATTGTTTGAGGTCACAATCAACTACAACTCGATAGCCTTCTTTATAATACTGTGCACATTGTTTGAGAGCACTGTGCGTGCTTTTCCCTGGTCGGAATCCGTGACTGTTGTCATAGAAGTGCGGGTCTATAATCGGTTCAATTACTTGCCGTATGGCTTGTTGAACAACTCTATCCCGCACACAAGGTATACCTAACTTTCGTTTTTCTCCATTCGGCTTTGGTATTTCTACTCGTTTAACTGGTTGAGGCTTATACGTTCCATCAAGTAATTTCTTCCGTAAGGGTTGATAATACGTTTGAATGTGCTCCTCTATCTCAAAAACGGTCATACCGTCAATACCTGCAGCGCCTTTGTTCCGTTTAACGGCTTTGGCTGCTGTTTCCAAGTTTCTTCTGTCAACAACTTGCTCCATTAAGTTTGGAGACTTACGATACATTTCTGTCATTTCACCTAAAGTTTACTAGACGCATCGGCTTACCCTTTCGGTTCCACCTATTCTCTCCACCGATTGCCAATCTCTTCGATTGTTTTCTGTCCTATTCGTAAACTTTAACCTCCGTTCTATACTTTGTATGAATATTGTTCAGTCCTTCGCTACAACGTAGCTACTATGACCTCGGCTGACTTCTCACTATTCGTTGTTACTACTAAACGCTAGTGAGACCTCCCCGAGTAAGGTGTGACAACCTTCCACTCATGTCACTGCTTCATTTACTGAAAGGGACTTGTGCAGTATTGGACTTTACTTTGTTATGCAAGCTCATCCATCTCAAATCAGCCTTGATATGAAGTTTCTGTTCGTCAGTGCGAGTGTTTGCCTCCAGCTTCCTTCAGATTCCACCTCACGATGGACACCCTTGCCTTCAGCTAACAGTTCCTACTGCCAGGCCTGCAGTGGACTTTCACCACCAAGTTGTCACCCATGCCGGGCGCACATACAGAAACCCCCTGGCCCATTGTCTTGGACCAGGGGGGTTTTTTTCTTATCTTTTTAAATTTAAGCCTTTATTAAGCTTCTAAGAAGTCATCTGCTTCATAGGCTGGATTAGGGTAGGTGTAGAAGCCTTTACCAGCTGCTCGACCTGTTTCACCCTTGTCAATTTTGTCATTTAAGAGGTCTAGGATCTGGCTTAGTTTGTCGACCTCTTCTTCATCGCCAGCTTCTTCAGCCTTGTCTTTGTTAAGGTCAATAATATTTTTCATGGTTTCTAAACCGACCGTGTCAATAGAAGCGAAAGGTCCTTTGTCACGTTTGTAGCCTAGAATCCAAGTCCGGTCAATAGTCTCAAGGTCAGCTGCACCAGTTGCCAAGAGGTCTAAGGCATTGGTCAAGTAAGGAATAAGGATGGAGTTGACAATGTAGCCATCTTTTTCCTTGTGGAGGGGTAGGACCAACAGACCAATATCTCTGGCAAAGGCTTGGAGTTTGTCAAAGAATTCATCTGACGTCTTGGTCCCTGGCATGACTTCACCACTGTTATTTTTCCAAATACGGTTGGCAAAGTGGAGGGCAGCAAATTTCTCTGGTCGGTCCGTCATCCCTTCCAAATCGCTTGGTAGGAGGGTGGAAGTGTTGGTTGCAATGTAAGCTTCCTCTGGTAAGACCTCAGCCAAGTCACCGTAGAAGGATTCTTTGATATCAGGGTTTTCAGACACTGCTTCAATAACTAAGTCTACATCGGAAGCCGCCTTTTTAATATCTGAGGACAAGCTAATCCGGTCCAGGTATTCATTGGCCTGGTCTTTTGAAACATCCATGTCTTCAGCATATTCCTTAGCAATTCCTTCTAGGGTTTCCTTACCATTTTCGATCGCTTCTTCATCAATATCGTAAAGAACAACGTCAAAGCCACCGCTAGCAGTCAGGTAAGCAATCTGGGACCCTAAGACACCAGCTCCAGCCACCATGACTTTTTTAAAGTCGTGTTTGAGGTCTTGAATCTCTTTCGGATTTTCAAAGAAGTCGTCTGCTTCAAAAGCTGGATTAGGGTATTCATAGAAACCTTTGCCGTCAAACTTACCAGATTCGCCCTTGTCAATTTTGTCTTGGGCAAAGTCGATAAAGTCTTTCCGCCAGTCTTCCTTGGTTTCTTCATAAATGGCCTTCATTTGTTCAAGCGGAGTGCCTAAGCCAATAATATCAATCATGGCAAATGGACCCATTGGAGAGTCATGGCCTTTCATCCAAGTCTTGTCAATCACTTCTGGTTCAGCAATTCCATTGGCATAGAGTTCTATTCCTGCGCGAAGAAGGGGGATTAATAAGTTATTTAAGACATATCCAGCTTTTTCAAAGTTGAGTTCGATCGGGGTCATGTGAATGTCACGGGCAAACTGTTTAACTGTTTCGTAAACTTCTGAATCAGTGTCTTCAGTCCCCATCACTTCTGCCATGGGACGGTCCCAGATTTCATTGGCAAAGTGGAGAGCCAAGAACTTATCCGTCCGACCAGTGGCATCCTTGAAGTCACTTGGCAAGAGGGCAGAACTGTTGGTCGCAAATATGGTATCTTCTTTCGCAACCTTGTTCAAGTCCGAGTAAAAGTCTTTTTTGACATCTATATTTTCCGCAATAGCTTCAACTACCAAGTCAGCTTCAGAAGCAGCTTCTTCCAAGTCGGTTGTGATGGTAATCCCATCGACCACTTCTTTCAGTTTAGCTTCATCAATACCCAAGTCTTCCTGGTAGCGAGGAATAAGGTCTTTTAGCTTACCACGAGCTGCTTCTGCTGCATCCTCATCAATATCATACAAGGTGACATTAAAGCCTGAAGCTGCGGTTTGGAAGGCAATCTGCGAACCTAAAACGCCACCGCCAGCAATCGTTACCTGTTTAATCAAAAAACATCTCCCTTTCGTTTTCCTATTCTGATAGAGTAAGATTTCTGAAACATTCACCAAGATAAGAGAAGGGGTGAAAATATCTTGACTAGCTTTGTGAACCCAACTTTTATCTTATTAATTTCATTATAGTAATAACTGGGAGATATAACAATCTTTAAGCTTGTGAAAATATCTCAATATTAAACTGTCAGCAATCCCGCTTCGCCCTGTCGTTTTAGTATTTGATTTATGAATATTTTTTGAACTGTTTAAGTAAAAGAGAAGAAGCTGATTGAATTTTTTTCACAATCATACTTTTCTAGCTTATACACTATTTAGTATTATCTAAACCTATCAAATTGCACAAGTAACTAAAACAAACATAGAAAAAGACTGAAGAGGAGACTTCACCTCTTCAGTCTTTTGTCTGGTCTTTATCAAAAATATTATTGGGCAGTATAGCCACCGTCAACTAGCAAGGTTGTGCCGTTCACATAGCTTGCATCGTCACTAGCCAAGAATAAAACGACTTTGGCAATTTCTTCTGCAGTTCCCAAGCGACCTTGTGGGTGGAGGGCTTGTAATTCTTTAAGGGTTTCCTCGTCCACCTCATCCAAAAGGGCAGTTCTGACATAGCCTGGGCAAACAGCATTAACCCGAACACCCTTGTCAGCATAGGCTGTACAAATGTTTTGGGTTAATAACTTAACCCCGCCCTTGGCTGCAGAGTAGGCAGTTGGGTTAGGTAGGGAGACAAAGCTGTGGATAGACCCGGTATTAACAATAACCCCGCCGGAATCTTGTTTTAAGAATTGTTTGATGGCATATTTGTCTGACAAGAAGACACCAGATAGGTTGGTATCGATGGTTTTTTTCCAGTCATCATAGGATAGGTCTGCAGCTTCGCCGTCTTTCGCAATTCCGGCATTAGCGAACATAATGTCCAATTGACCAAAGCGGTCGACTGTTTGGTCGACCAAGTTGATAATATCATCTTCTACTGTCACGTCAGTTTTAACAAAAAGGGCCTCATGACCTGATTCATTAATCTTGTCAGCCAGGTCTTTCCCTTGTTCGCCAATATCAGCGATTACAACTTTAGCCCCTTCTTTGACGAATTCTTCAACTGTTGCTTCCCCAATACCACTAGCTCCACCAGTAATAATGGCTACTTTATTGTCTAAACGTCCCATTAAATAAGCCTCCTTGAAGTGTCTTATTTTCGATCTGCTGACGGCAACAACTGTCTTCTTAACATTGCTCGATAGGGGCTAGTACCTGGAAAAATCATAGATTAATTCCTGTTTCTCTAACCAGGGCCCTAGCTAAAAAATACTATAAAGCCTCAGTTATCGCTTAATTTCATTGTATCCAAATGAAAAACATAGCACGAGTAAAACGCTTCACTAAAGAAATGTAAATTAATTGTAAACAAAGCTGGCATCCTGCTATAATCAGATTGTTTTATTGTGGTTAATATCACAATTTAGGATAACTTAAAAACTAGGCATCTGAAAAGTCACTATCTCAGCCCAAATTAAAACCCCCAGCTTCAAGGAAACTGGGGGTTTGAGTAGTGGATACCTTCATTTAGGCTTTTAAAAAGTCTTCGGACTGGTAAGCTGGGTCAGGATAGGTGTAGAAGCCTTTGCCATCAGCAGCCCCGCTTTCGCCTTTATCGATTTTTTCTTGTAAGAGGTCGATGATCCGTCCAAGCGACTCTTTCTCCTGGTCGTCTTCTGCTTGATCTAATCTAAGTTCGGCAATGTCCTTAGTTGTTTGTAGACCCACCCGGTCAATCGTAGCAAAAGGTCCTCTGTCTTCATCATAACCAATCATCCAAGTTCGGTCGATGGTCTCCAAGTCAGCAGCACCAGATGCTAGCAAGTCTAAAGCACTCAGCAAGTGGGGCGTCAGCATGGAGTTAATCAAATAACCAGCTTTTTCTTTTCGGAGAGGAAGGACAAGGAGGTGAATATCTCGGGCAAAAGCTTGCAATTGATCGAAAAATTCATCAGAAGTTTGTGTTCCCGGCATGACCTCGCCAGTATTTTGTTTCCAGATCTGGTTGGCAAAGTGAAGAGCTGCAAATTTTTCTGGCCGGTCAGTCATTCCTTCGAGATCAGACGGTAGGAGGGTTGAGGTATTGGTTGCAATACCTGTTTTATCCGGAATAACTTGACAAAGGTCACTGTAGAAGGATTCTTTGACATCAGGATTTTCCGAAACAGCTTCAATAACCAAGTCTACATCGTCTGCTGCCTCTTCAATATCAGAAGTTAGCTTAATTTGATTTAAATAGTCATTCGCTTGGTCTTGGGAAACACCCATGTCTTCAGCGTAATCTTTTGCACTAGCTTCTAATTTTTCCTTACCAGCTTCCAAAGCATCCTCAGAAATATCATATAAGACAACATCGAAGCCACCAGTTGCTGTTTGGTAGGCAATTTGAGAGCCAAGGACACCGGCACCTGCTACCAGTACCTTTTTAATATCATGTTTAAGGTCTTGGATTTCCTGCCGGTTTTCAAAGAATTCTTCTTGTTCAAAAGCCGGATTGGGGTAGTCATAAAATCCTTTCCCATCCTGCTTACCGGACTCACCTTTATCGATTTTGTCTTGTGCAAAGTCGATAAAAGTCTTGTGCCAGTCTTCGCCACTTTCTTCGTAAAGACTTTTGGCTTGCTCAAGTGGTGTGGCCAAGCCTACAATGTCTAACATTCCAAAGGGTCCTAAGGAAGAATTGTGGCCTCTTAACCAAACTCGATCAATGTCTTCATACTTAGCAATTTCTTTCGAAAATAGTTCTCTTGCTGATCTTAATACCGGGATCAAGAGAGTGTTTAAAACATAACCAGCTTTTTCAAAGTTCAGTTCAGTCGGCACCATACCAATATCTCTAGCAAATTGCTTGACTGTTTCATAGACTTCAGAGTTAGTATCCTTCGTCCCCATCACTTCAGCCATGTTACGGTCCCAAATTTCATTGGCAAAGTGGAGGGCTAAGAATTTGTCAGTCCGGCCAGTAGCATCCTTGAAGTCACTTGGCAAGAGGGCAGAACTATTGGTAGCAAAAATCGTATCTTCTTTTGCTAGTTCATTTAAATCCGAGTAAAAATCTTTTTTAATGTCTAGGTTCTCTGCAATTGCTTCGACGACCAAGTCGGCATCCTGGGCAGCTTCCTTCAAGTCAGTCGTAATTTTGATACTGTCTGCTGCTTTTTGGAGGTCGTCCTCATCTAAACCTAAATCTTCAACATAACGGGGGATGTAAGCTTCAATTTTCTTCCGAGCGGCTTTGGCAGCCTCCTCATCAATATCATAAAGAGTCACATCAAAATCGTGTACAGCTGATTGAAATGCAATTTGACTTCCGAGTACTCCGCCGCCTGCTACCATAACATTCTTAACCAATATAAACACTCCTTAAGTCCTTTAATCTTACTAACTGGCTCTCGATCATTCTGACTTAAATAATTACTAGCTTTGTTGGCGAATTGATCTTGGGACTCCTTTCTTAGCTCGACTTGTGAAATTGACTTATTAGTTATTAAATTCATTATATTAAAACGGTTGATTATTATCAAGTGAAATAAATTGACTCTATAAGTACTGACAAATAAATAATTTTATTTTAATTTCACAATCGATTGTTATTAATTTTATTTATATTAAACTTCACATAGTCAAAGAAATTTATCCCACATCAAAACCGCCAGCTCTCTTGAACTGGCGGTTTTGATTGATATTAATAGTCTTAGCTAGTGTAATAAAGCAAGTGGTCCAAGTTATTGATTTGGATATCGGCCCTGGTCTTCTGGGTAATAAGCCCTTTCTCTTCTAATTCTTTAAATTTTCGGCTGATGGTTTCAGACCTAGTCCCCAAATAGGAGGCCAAGTCTTTCCGGGACATGGGCAGTTTGACCACCGGGCTTTCACTATCATTGTCGACCAGGTCTAGTAGAAACATGGCGAGGGCTTGTCCAACTTTTTCTGTCCCCACCTGACTGGTTTGTTTATAGGAGTCGTCTAGGCGTTTGGACATAATTTCGATAATTTTGAGGGAAATTTCTGGATGATCAAGTATGATTCGGTCTAAATCTGCCTTGTGGATGGTACAAATCCTAGAATCCACCAAGGCTTGGGCATAATCGTCATGGACAGTCTCTTCCATAAAGACATGACTTTCCCCAATAAAATCACCTGGACCCAGTATCTGAACCACCTGTTCCCGGCCATTGTGCAAGAGGCGGTAAACTTTAAGTGCTCCTGTGTGGACGACATAAAGAGCGTCAGTCCGGTCGCCAGCTTGGAACAAGGATTGGCCCTTGGAAATAGTCTTATGGTAGACCTTCTTGGATATAATTGCCAAGGAGGCGTCATCCAGGTGGTTAAAAATTGGCACTGAATTTAGGCAGGTTTGCTGGTGGTCGGCCATGGTCTCCCTCCTCTTCCATGATGGTCTGGTAGCAGTTCAACTTATTGGTCTTTAGCACTGGATTTTAAAACTTGGTAACCCAAAGCCTCAATTTTATTTGCGACAGCTTCAAGGGAAGTCTCCTCTTCGTCTAGTTTTAACTTGACCTTGCTAGCATTGAAGAGTACTTTGACACTGTCCTTGTCAACACCTTGAACATCCTTGACTCCGGCTTCAATCTTTTGCTGACAAGAAGGGCAGGTCAAGTCTTCCAGTTTTAAAGTAGCGATTTGCATGTTTACTCTCTCCTTTGTTTTACACTTCATCTATATTCTGCTTCAAGTTGGACTTATTAGTATTCCGTCTCAATTGGTCAGCTTGTTCCAAATCTTGGTAAACACTGGTAAAAGCTTGGCAAGCATCCTCGGGCAGGTCATAATGCCCCGTCACTTGGGCTAATTGTTCAAATTCTGGGTCTAATTCAGCCTCTCCCTGGTCTATCTTAGCTTGCATGTCCAAGTAAATTTGCCGTACTTGATAGACTTCAGGGTGGGCCTGACCGTGTACCTTGGTAATGGCCTTAGTATAAGTGTCTAATTCATTCTTTTTATCTTTGAGAAATGCAACTAGCTTGTCCATCTTCCTCCCCCTTTCACCTTTATCTTAGGCCTAAAATCCAAACTTTAAATTGATAGGAGTCAAGTTTTTCATTTAATCCTAAATGAAGGCAAATAATCAGGCAAAACCATTTCAAACTACTTGTTTTTGTAAGCTAACAAGCGGATAGCATTAAAAATAACAAGCAAGATACTCCCTTCATGGACCAGCATCCCCAAAGACATACTCATCCAAGGAGTCCACAAGAGCATAGCCACTAAAACCACCACAACCGAGATAGCTATCACGATATTCTGCTTCATATTCCGGCTGGTAGCTTGGCTGAGTCCCAAGGCATGGGTCAAATGGTCAAAATCTGATTGGACCAAAACCAAGTCAGAGGTATCCATAGCTGTATCCGTTCCTGACCCCATGGCAATGCCGATGTCAGCTTGGGCTAGGGAGGGGCTGTCGTTGATACCGTCCCCAATAAAGGCTAACTTGTGTCCTGATTCTTGCAAGTCCTTGACCAAATTCACCTTATCTTCTGGAAGCATCCCCCCAATGGCTTGGTCTAAACCGAGACTTTGACTGACCTGGTCGACGGTTTTTTGGTTGTCACCGGAGGCCAGAACCATGGTATCGATCCCATGCTGGCGTAATTGTGCCAAGTGGCCTTGGAGGCCGGGCCGGATTTGGTCACGGATGCCCATCAGACTTTTCACTTGCCCGTCGACTGCTGTGAGAACGATGGAGTTCCCTTTTGCTTGGAAGGCTTGACTAGTTTGACGGACTGATTCTGAAACTGGGATAGCTAATTTTTCCATCATGTAGAGGTTGCCACAAGCCACTGTATGTCCTCCTACTTGTCCTGTAATCCCGCCCCCCTTGATGGCCTGGATGTCGACAGCTTCTTTCAAGCTGCTTGGGCTGGGGTCCCCCAGATAAGCGAGGATGGCTTTGGCTAGAGGGTGGTCTGATTCCTGTTCCAAACTAGCCAAGTAGCTTAGGGCTTGGTCAAAGTCTTCACTAAAATACTGGGCATCGGTAACTTGAGCTTGGCCCAGGGTCAAAGTTCCTGTTTTGTCAAAGACCATGGTGTCGACTCCGGCGAATGCTTGAATCGACTCAGACCCCTTTAAGAGAACACCGTGTTTAGCTCCATTACCGATCCCTGCCACATTCGACACCGGGACCCCGATGACCAATGCTCCAGGACAGCCAAGCACCAAAATGGTGATGGCCAGTTCTATATCCTGGCTAAAAAGTCCCACCAAAATGCCAAGCAAGAGGACGCCAGGAGTGTAATATTTGGCAAATTTATCGATAAAGCGTTCAGTTGAAGACTTGGCATCCTGGGCTTCTTCAACCAGGCTGATAATCCGACCAAATGTCGTATCTTCACCAACCTTGTCAGCTTGGACTTGAAGACTGCCATTTTCCAGTATAGTCCCTGCCCTAGCTTGATCGCCCTGGCTTTTATAGACAGGACTTGATTCTCCGCTAATAGCAGCTTCATTCAAGTAGCCTTCCCCCTTGACAACGGTCCCGTCAACTGCCAGTTTGGCCCCTGTTTTAACCAAGACCACATCCCCCTCTTCTAGCAAGTCTACATCCCTTTCTTGAAAGGACCCATCTTGTGCTTTTACTAGGGCTGTTTCTGGGGCCATCTGACTTAGGTCTTTAATGGAAGACCGGGTATAGGCCAGGGTCTTGCCTTCTAACCAGGAACCAAAGAGGAAAAGAAAGGTCACCACAGCCGCTTCTTCCACATTCTCAATAACCATAGCCCCGATGGCCGCTATAGAGACTAAGACATCAATCGAAACCACTTTAACTTTTAAAGCTTCCAGGGCCTGGACCAGGATGGGCAAAGTCCCCAGGATGCCTGCTAGGGCAAAAGTCCAAAAATAAGTGGACCTTGATTGCCAAACAAATTTGGCGATAATGCTAGCTATAAGTAAAATAACTTGACCGACCATAATCTGATTTTTATGGCCCAGTAGCCAGGTCTTAACTTTTTGCATGATTGACCTCCTATAGTAAAATTGTTGTATCTTTTGATACTTCAATCTTACATTGGATCACTTGACCCCTCATTGACAGTGGTCAAGTTTAGACAGCCCAGTTTATTTTTCCCCTAACATGGACTAATTGCCTTTAAGGTCGACAAATAAAAACCCCCACTTATCATCCAATAAGTGGAGGTTCATCAGTTTAAGCTTCCTCTATAGCTAGGCCAATCTAGGCTTTTAAGAAGGCATCTTGTTCAAAGGCTGGGTCAGGGTAGGTGTAGAATCCTTTGCCAGATCCCATACCGCCTTCGTTTTTATCTATTTTTTCATTTAAGAGGTCTAGGATTTTTTGAAGTTTTTGACCTTCTTTACTGTCGCCAGCCTTGTCTCTTCTTATGCTGATAATGTTTTTAACCGTTTCTAGGCCAATTCGGTCAATCTTAGCGAAAGGTCCACGGTCGACTTGCTGGCTGATCATCCAGGTTTTATCAATCGTTTCAACTTCAGCTGCACCGCTAGCAACCAAGTCCAAGGCTGCGATAAGGTGTGGGATCAAGATGGAGTTTAGGATATAGCCATCTTTTTCCTTTTTAAGCGGTAGGACTAATAGGTGGATGTCCCGGGCAAAAGCCAAGAGTTTGTCAAAGAACTCATCAGAGGTTTGGCTACCGGGCATGACTTCACCAGTGTTGTTTTTCCAAATTCGGTTAGCAAAGTGGAGAGAAGCAAATTTTTCTGGGCGGTCAGTCATTCCTTCTAGGTCACTTGGAAGGAGGGAAGAAGTGTTGGTTGCAATATAAGCTTTATCTGGCAAGACTTCAGTCAAGTCACCGTAGAAAGACCGTTTGATGTCAGGGTTTTCGGAGACCGCTTCAATGACCAAGTCTACATCGTCTGCCGCCTCTTTGATATCAGTGGTTAGGCTGATATTGTCCAAGTACTTGTCTGCTTGGTCTTGGGACACGTCCATGTCTCCTGCATATTGTTTGGCAATGTCTTCCAGTCTTTCCTTGCCACTGTCAATAGCATCTTGGTCGATATCGTACAAGACCACTTGGAAGTCACCTGTTGCAGTCAAGTAGGCAATTTGTGAACCAAGGACACCGGCACCTGCTACCAAGACTTTTTTGAAGCCGTGTTTGAGTTCTTTTATGTCTTCAGGGTTGTTAAAGAAATCATCTGACTCAAAAGCTGGGTTAGGGTAGTCGTAGAAGCCTTTGCCATCTTGTTTTCCAATTTGACCTTTTTCAACTTTTTCTTCAGCTTCCTCGATGTAGCCTTTCAACCAGTCTTGTTGGTTGCTTTGGTATTTGGTTTTAGAAATTTCTAGGTCTGTCCGTAAGCCTATCATGTCTAAGATACCAAATGGACCTAAGCCATTGCCCCCAGCCTTCATCCAAGTTTTGTCGATAACATCAACTGTTGCAATGCCTTTACCTAGGAGTTCCTTAGCTGCATCTAAGATAGGGATCAGGAGGGAGTTGAGGACATAGCCTGCTTTTTCGAAGTTTAATTCGATCGGCACCATGTGAATGTCTTGGGCAAATTGTTTAACGGTTTGATAAACTTCTGGGTCAGTATCTTCTGTTCCCATTACTTCTGCAATATTCCGTTTCCAGATTTCATTGGCAAAGTGGATGGCTAGGAACTTGTCTGGACGGCCTGTAGCATCTTTAAAGTCACTTGGTAGGAGGGAGGAGCTGTTGGTCGCAAAAATAGTGTCTGGGCCAGCTGCTTCATTCAAGTCAGAATAGAAGTCTCTTTTAATGTCAAGGTTTTCGGCAATGGCTTCAATCACCAAATCAGCATCCTGGGCTGCTTCTTTCAAGTTAGTGGTGTAAGTTATATTGTCCGCAATTTTCTTCAATTCATCTTCGTCTTTGCCCAAATCTGCAACATAGCTTGGGATGAAGTTGTCGATTTTTTTGCGGGCTGATTTGGCAGCATTCTCATCAATGTCATAAACGGTTACATTAAAGCCGGAAACAGCGGTCTGGAAGGCAATCTGCGAACCTAAAACGCCACCGCCTGCAATCGTTACATTCTTAACCAAAATAAAACATCTCCTTGCATCTTATTTTTTATTATTTTTGCCAATAACTGGGCAGAATGAAATCGTTTGCATTCATGAAACAAAATCAGACTACCCACTACCAGGCTGTCTCTCAAGCCTCGGTCAATAATATTATACATTTTTCACAAAGATAGGACAAGTTAAATCCCTCAAAGCAAAAAAGGCTACCCGACTGAGTAGCCTTTTGACTGCTGTGATTAATTTTTTAGTTCTTCTAAAACCTGGTTTTCCAAGTCAGAAGGTCGACCGCCGTACCGATCTTTAAAAACTTGGTAGACCTGGTCCGGCCCAATTTCTTGGATCACAGAGAAAGGTCCCCATTCTAAATCCCGGGTGATTTGCCAGACCTGGTCTATGGTATCTTTTTCACTAACTCCCTTAACATAGAGTTTTAAGGCCCCTTCTAAGACACTGGTCAAAAGTCTAGTGTAGATGGCCTGGTCTCGGTTCTTGTCTGGGTCTTGCGAGGTCTGACCAAAATCCTTAAAGCCAATATCACTGGCCTGGTCGGTAAAGCCCTCTTCTTGGAAGGCAGGGGTCCCATCATAGTCATAAAAGCCCTTGCCGTCTAATTTACCCCCTTGACCTTTTTCAATCATGGACTCAAATAGGGCAACCGTATCCTTAAGCCAGTCTTCAGCCTGGTCTGGGTCAGCTTCTACCTGGTCTTGGAGTATATTCTTCGGTGTTTCAATCCCAATGTGGTCAACAATACTAAAGGGTCCGTCATGGGCACCGGTTGCCTGGATCCAAGCCCGGTCAATGTCCTGGGCTGAACTATCGCTTGTCGCTAGGAGGTAGTAGCCAGCATTGAAAAAAGGTCTCAGTAAGCTGTTTAAGATATAGCCCGACTGCTCCTTAAACAAGGGGATAGGGACCATGTTAATAGCCTTGGCAAAGTCGACTGCCTGGTCAAAGCTTTCATCGGATGTCTTTTCCGTCCGCATTATTTCAGCAATATTCCGGT
Organism: Alloiococcus otitis ATCC 51267; assembly: GCF_000315445.1. Classification (GTDB taxonomy): domain Bacteria; phylum Bacillota; class Bacilli; order Lactobacillales; family Carnobacteriaceae_A; genus Alloiococcus; species Alloiococcus otitis. Next base: position 287,504 of record NZ_JH992958.1, on the reverse strand, counting down.
GCCAGATTTCATTGGCAAAGTGGATGGCTAAAAATTGGTCTGGTCGGCCAGTTTCTGCCATAAAATCAGAGGGCAGGAGGGTTGAAGTGTTGGTAGCAAAGAGGGTGTGGTCTGGGCAAGCCTGGTTGAGGTCTTGATAAAAGTCCTTTTTAACTGGCAATTTCTCAATAATGGCTTCAATCACCAAGTCAGCTTCTTTCCCAGCCTCCTTGATGTCAGTGGTGTAAGTAATGCTGTCAGCTGCCTGTCTTAATTCATCATGACTATAGTCTTTTTTTGATTCTTTTTCAAAGCGGGGGATGTACTGTTCAATTTTATTCTTAGCCCCATCTAAGCCCTCTTCGACCACATCGTAAATGGTGACTTTAAAGCCAGACACAGCAGTCTGGATGGCAATTTGGGACCCCAAGACTCCTCCACCTGCAATAGTAACGTGTTCAATCATGCAAACAACTCCCTTTCTTTCCTTGTCTTTCTTCCAATCTTAGCTTCATTATAGGATTTTAGCTTTGTAAGCGCAATCAAATTGCTTGTGTCAAGTCTTCCAAATGAGAATTGGCTAGCTTTAACCCCTTTAGAAAGGACTGTGGGCAAGGCAAATCCAGTGTGAGGGAAATTTCAGGTTTGGAAACATACGTTATTCTCAAACTGGAAGTCAAGTTTGAGAATTTTTTCCTGGAATTCTCAAACAACATTGGTTATTCGAGAATATTCCTGGTTTTTCTCAAACAACTCTTGTTATTCGAGAATTCACCAATATTTTTCTCAAACAACAAATGTTATACGAGAATTGCTATAGGTGATCTAAGAACAAAAGTTATATTTAAATCTTACACAAAGACAGTTCCATAGTTTTCCAAAATCTACCAAACCGGGCAAGGTCATTAAGCAAGATACCCTCCAAACTAAAAACGAGCCTACTGGAGTCCAGTAGGCTCGTTTTCTTCTAAGCAAGGACTAGCTGGCTGGGCCAAGAATACTGGCCCAACTGCTAACGGTTATTCATTTTGTGGCGAGATATTAGCAAGGGCTAAAGCAAGGTTAGGAATTTAGCATTTTTAATCCTCAGCCAAGTGAACGTCGACAATTTCCACCTTGATTTTTTCTTGGGGAAGGTCCACTTCCACCTGGTCACCGACCTGCTTGCCTAACAAGGACACTGCCATGGGAGACTCATAGGAAATAATACCAGCCAAGGGGTCAGCTTCTGCCTTACCGCCAATGGTGTAAGTCTCTTGGTCCCCGTCTGGTAATTCTCTAAAGGTAACCGTCTTACCCACGGCTACCACCGGACTTTCACCCTCTCCTTCTTCAATCAAGACCACATTGTCTAGCATATTCTCCATTTCCTTGATCTGCTTTTCAACATACTTGTATTCATCTTTGGCCAAGGTGAAGTCTGAATTGATGGGGATATCAGCATTCCCCCTCGCATCTTTCATCCGGTCAAGCATTTTGCTGGACTGGTTTTTTAAGTCCTCTAGTCGCTTTTGCGATCTTTTGAGACCCTTTTTAGTCATCGGAAATTTATTGTCCATCTTACAAACTCCTCTCTTTAGACCAATCAGTCTTTGTAAGACCTTAAAGGACCATAACAGTCCTATTATAGCACACAAGACCATATATAGATATACCAGGCACTTCACCAGGCCTTTAAGCTTCAGAGTCATCAAAACGATATGACAAGTTGCTAAGACCTTGCTTTAACTCGTCACTTCCTTGCTAAGCACTTGACTAGTCAGTCAGGCCTTGCTTTTGTATAATGAGTCTAGGAGGTTTTGCCCATGACTGATAATCCAAAAGATATTTCCAAAGAAGAAATCCAAGACAAATTAGCTGACTTAGACAATTGGGAATTAGTGGAGGGCAAGAAAATTAGCAAGTCCTATTCCTTTGATGACTTCAAACAAGCCCTCGACTTCACCAATAAAGTTGGCCAAGTAGCAGAGGATATCAACCACCACCCCAATATCTTTTTAACCTGGGGCAAGGTCAAGATAACCATCCACACTTTCCAAACCAATAGCTTAACCGCAAATGACTTCAAATTAGCTCAGAAAATTGACCAAATCGATAGCCAGTAAAAAGGAGGATTAAAATGAATCCTCTTCTATGGCTTCCGATTTTAATCGTCTTGATTATGGTCCTCAAAGAAAATAACGATACCGACGATTAAATAAACAAGCGACTTCCCGTCCAAGAGGCGGAAAGTCGCTTTTCCTTATTTATGGTAGGGTTCATTGCGGATAATTCGAAAGGCACGGTAGACTTGCTCGGCTATAATCAACCGCATGACTTGGTGGGGGAAGGTCATTGGGCCAAAGGAAAGCCGGTGCTGGGCCCGGTCAAGAACCTCTTGGCTTAAGCCCAAGGACCCTCCAATAATAAAGGTCAACTTACTCTGGCCGTAAGTCATCTTGTCCTCCAAGGTCTGGGCAAAGTCTTCAGAAGTCATTTGCTTGCCGTTTAGGTCCAGGGCAAAGACAACTTCTTGGCTAGAGAGCTTTTGTAAAATTCGGTCGCCTTCAAGAGCCTTGACCTGGTTCATTTCTGCCTGGCTTAAGTTTTCGGGGGCCTCTTCATCTGCTACCTCCACAATCTCAAACTTAGTATAGGCTCCTAAGCGCTTAGCATACTCCTCAATTCCCTTCTTTAAATACTTTTCCTTTAACTTACCCACAGCAATGACTTTAACCTGCATCCATGTCTCCCTTCGCTTATCCACTGACTTATCCACAATTGTGTATAAAATGTTCCCTTTACAAAATATCAACCTTATATTGACAATAATTTAAACCAAACAAGAGTGTACTTTATTTTTATCCCTTTCTTTTATCCACACTTATCAACAGCTTTTTTACACATCCAGTCTTATTTCACTAGGTTAAAAAACCTATGCCTAAAACCTTTCTAGGAGGTTACTTTAACTTTTCCATCCCTTTATCCACAATCCAAAATCGTCCTGTGGATACTTTTAGCCTATGGTTATCAACTTGGCCAAGGCTTATTAACACTGTGGATAAATTTGTTCACAAGAAGTATCTTAACAGATATTTTACTGGAAATAAATCAGTTTTTTCCACAGTAAAAAGGCCGGGCTTGAAACAACCCAGCCTGATTGATTTAATCAGTTATGTTTCCTTGTTTACATTGAGAGAATATCTTCGGTTTCCATGGTAATTGGCAGGGTCATACTCTCCCCTTGACGGATAATGTCAATTTCTACTTCATCACCAACCCGGGTTTCATAGACGGCTTGGCGGAGTTGCATGCTATTTTCAACCTCTTGGCCGTTAAAGCCAACCACAATATCTCCGACTTCTAGGTCAGCATTGTCGGCAGAAGTGCCAGGAGAGACATCCATGATGACTGTACCGGATTCAACTTCCTGGTCTGTACCGGTGATTTCAGCTATTTGCTCTTCAGACAAGAGGTTAATATCTAGGAGGGAGACACCTAGGATTGGTCTAACAATTTCACCATTGGCTTCTAACTCTTCAATAATGGATACGGCATCGTTACTTGGGATGGAAAAGCCCATGCCTTCCACTGCATTGGAGGAAATCTTCATAGAGTTGATCCCGATCACTTGGCCACTGGCGTTAACCAAAGGACCACCTGAGTTGCCAGGGTTGATGGCTGCATCTGTTTGGATAGCAGACATTTCCCAGTCCATGGTCCCGTCATTGTCAATATCGACAGGAACTGTCCGGTTAACCCCAGAAACTACCCCGGAGGTAACGGACAGGGCAAAGTCACTGCCTAAAGGAGACCCAATGGCCACAGCAGGTTCGCCTAAGGTTAAGCCTTCTGAATCGCCAAATTCTACTTCGGTATCGGCATATTGGGCATCAATAGCCAACACAGCCAAGTCTGTGTATTCATCAGCTCCAACGATTTCAGCTTCGACTGTCTCCCCGTTAGAGAAGAGGACATCAATGGCATCGGACCCTTCCACCACGTGGTTGTTGGTGAAAATATAGGCTTGGTCGCCATCAATTCGGTAAATAGCCCCACTACCGGTGCCGGCTTCGCCAAGGTCACCTTCTGCCTCCTCTTCTTCCGGCAATTCTAAGCCAAACTCCCTGAAAGGATTTTGTATCCGTTGTTTGTTGATAATGGTCACAACAGCATTTTCCACATTTTCAACAGCTTGGGTCACATCAGTCTGGACAGCCACTTGCTGGCCTTCTTGGTTTTGTCCCTGGTCTTGGCCTTCCTGGTTTTCGGTGGTTTCTTCTTCCTGGTTGGGTGCTTGACCGCTTTCAGGGTCTTGGCAAGCTGCCAAGGTTAAAGTGGTGGCAGAAGCGATAAGTAAGGATTTAAGTGTCTTTTTCATTCATATTCTCCTTTACCGAATTTCTCTCCCTTATTATAAATCATTGGTTTGAAAAAGACATGAAAGAATTTCAAATCAATTGTAACCGCTAGACAATGAACAAGGGATTGGGTTCATAAGGGTCAGTATCGTGCAGTTCATACTGGTAGTTCACACCTGTGTCTTTTTGGTCTAAGATCTCTTCGGCTGTAGCATGGGCAATATTTTTCATGTTGTTTTCTAAGCTCAAGTGTCCCAAAAAGACATTCCGGGTCTTGTCACCCACTATTTCTGACAGGGCCAAGGCACTGTCTTCATTGGACAGGTGGCCCTTGTCGCCTAAAATCCGCTGCTTGAGAGGCCAAGGATACCGCCCCATCCGCAAGAGGGATAGGTCATGGTTGCTTTCAAAAAGGTAGGCATCCGCATTCTTCAAGTAAGCCCGCATCCGGTCACTGACATAGCCTGTATCGGTCAGGATAACAAAACGCTTGTTGGCCTTTTGGAAGCTATAAAATTGGGGGTTGGCTGCATCGTGTGACACCCCAAAACTGGACACATCCAAGTCTTGAAATATTTTCGTTTGGTCTTTATAGAAATGGTGCTGGTGGGCAGGGTCAACCTTGCCAATCTTCTTAGCCATGGCCTGCCAAGTCTCTTCATTGGCATAGATATCCAAGTCGTACTTGCGGGATAAGACTCCGACACCCTTAACGTGGTCATTGTGCTCATGGGTGACCAAGATCCCGTCCAAATCATCAGGTTTACGGTTAATCTTAGCCAAGAGTTCCTGGGCTTTTTTGCCCGAAAAACCACAATCAACTAATAATTTTACCTGGTCTGTTTCAATGTAAGTCATATTACCAGTTGAACCACTGGCTAATACGCTTACCCGCATGTCATCTCCTGTTTCCTTATCCATGACAATTCTCCTAACACTTTATCTTCATCGTTATAAGTCTAAAATAGAATTTTTCGATAATCAAACAATAAGTGAAACTAAGCAAGGGGAGGATGAAGCCCTTCCTGCAGAACTTAGCCGAGCCAAAACTGCCTGGTCCTTGACGTTCTTAGTGAAAGTTAAAGTGGTTTTAGCAAGCTAGGCCCTCCATGTGTCTAAAGCATGAGTTCATGGGTTATCTTGCCCTAGCAAGATTAATCATTCATCTGTTCTTCTGCATTTTGGTCCTGGTCATTTTGGCCTTCATCGTCGTCTTCAGTCGGATCTTGGTCTGGGCCATCATCCTCACCGTCAGCTTCTTCAAAATCCTGGTCGCCCTCATCATCACCTGACTCTTGGTCCTCTTCTTCCTCTTCAAGGGGAAAGACAGCTGGGTTTTGGATAATAGTCCCATTTAAAGCGTGAACCCGGAAGCTTTGCTTACCGGAAGAAGTCGAAACCCGGACCACCCAAACTGGGGTATAAATACTCAAATCTTCTAAGTCGAGGGTCCGGTGGTAAGACAAGATGGGCAGGTCAACAGTCGAACCTGGTGGAATGTCATTGTTTTGAAAGAGGATTTGAACAGCTTCCAAGTCGGTAATGGTCTCTTCCTCCTCACCTTGGTCTGTCATCGGCCCAGCATAGAGCTGGTGGTAGGAGAAAATATCGTTGTTGGAATCAATGAACAAGGATATTTGCGAAGTTCCATCCATAACCGGTAGACCGTTAACGGTTTGGTAGTAAATAAAGCGACTCGTTTCAGGGTCAAACTCGCCAAAGCTGTACTCCTGTCCAAATAATACATAGTCTGATTTGACAAATTCCTCAATAGCCATATAATCGCTGTCTGTAAATCCGTCATTAGGATTGCCATCTAATTCAAGTGGGTTGGACAGGAAGGAAGTGTAATAAGACCCATCACTAGAAACAGAGCCTGCCTGGTCCTCTAGGTCAATCGCCTCTTCCTCCAGTAAATCGTGGTCATCAGCTTGGACAGCCTTGACCTCATGCTCAACTTCCTCAAAATTTGGAAGATTAATATCAGACTGGTCCATCCGTTCAACAATATTGACTGAGTCGTCAAAACTAGTGGCATAGTGGAGGCTGGTTCGGTTGGTGTAACTATTAAATAAATACAAGTTTAAGATGGCAAAGGCGATGATAAAGATGGTCTCAATTTTTTTAAAGTCCATTAAACATCGCCTCCTTGGTCCATAAAGTCATCCATGTTTGTCCACTTATCTTGGCTTTTAACAAACCATTCAGGTGTCAGCCTGACAACCTGGTCTTCTTCCCTGTCATCATCCCAGGTATAGCCAATGGTCAAGTCTTGGATCAAGTCTAAATCAACCACACTCCTTAAGTCCGCAATAACTTCTTCTCCTGAAGCTAGACTAACTTCCTCATCGTCATCAATGGACAAGGGGGTTTGAATGATAAGGAGGGGTAAGCGGAGTTGGGACAAACCTTCCTCTAAAACACCAACTTCAGTCAGGGTATTGAGGTCCCCTTCACTAAAGACAGGCCAGCCATTGTAGTATCTGCGGTAGACAACCTGCTTAAATTGGTTGTTTACCCCGTCATACTTGATTTCATTAGGCCAATTTTCCAAGGTGTTGAGCTCGTTACGACTAGCAATAAAGCGCTCACTTGTTGACATTTCATTCAAGTCACTTAACTGGCGGAAGTAGGTCAAAACATCACTCGCATTGTTAATCCGCAACTCGGTCTGCAAGTCAATGTAACGGGAAATATTATTAGACACCCGGAGCTCAACACCGGATGGATCAGGGAAAAAGTGGGTGGAGTACAGGCTGTTCGGCAGGCGTTCCACAACATGATAGTGGTTTTGCAATGTCACTTCTGTATTTGGGAGGTAGGCATACTTGTTTTGAATTTTTTCGGGATAAACGCTGAAGAGGCGGTTGCCCTCATCAGCCAAGAGGTCCTCTGCTTCACTTAGGTCTAGACTCACCAAGTTCACCTTGTAGAGAGTCTCGGCCTGGCTATTGTAAAAATCAAGCTCCTGGGGAGAATCTAGGTCAATTAAGACCTTGTCAAACTCTTGGTCAGCCAAGTCGGTTGGGATATTGTCAAAACTAGTCCCAAACAAGCCAAAGGGAAGGGGAGCTGAAAAGACCAACTCCAAAGCCTGTCTACTGGCAGCTACCTGGTCTTGGTAGTCTTCTAGGGATAAGTCCTCCCCTTCGCCCAATGTGTCTAAGCTCATGCTTTCAATGGTCCTGCTAAAGCTATCGTTAAAGACAGACGGGTCATAGGACCAAGATTCATCTTCTTGGTGGTAGATAAATTGGTGGGGGGAGTAGACTTCATTGGTATCTCGTTCAACTAGGCTGGATGGGCTAGGGTTCTCTCCTTGGGAAAGATAGCCATCATCCTGGTCACTGACAGGGACCCAAATCTTGTAACTCAAATAGATACTCAACAAGATTAACAAGGCTAGTATGACGTATTTGATGCGGGAGTAGGTCATGCCAGTTCATCCTCACTTTCGAAAGGTACAATCGGAAGAGAAATATAGAAGGTGGTGCCAACCCCTTCTTCACTTCTTACCCAGATATTACCACCGTGTTGTTCGACAACCTCTTTAGAAATAGCCAAACCTAGGCCACTTCCCCCCATGGCTCGGGACCGGGCCTTGTCTACCCGGTAAAATCGGGAAAAGACCCTGTTTAAGTCGGCCTGAGGAATCCCCATCCCTTGGTCAGAGATGGACAATTCCACCCGGTCGGTATAAGTATTATGTCTGGCCCGTCCTGTAATCTTAGACCCATCAGGGGAGTACTTGATAGCATTGTTTAAAATATTGTCTAGGACCTGGATAAATCGGTCGGTGTCAATTTCGACAAAGACCACTTCGTCCATGATGTCACGTTCAATCGAATAAGACTGGCCACTGTAATCATTTGAATTCAAAAGCATTTCAAACCGGCCTAAAACATGGTCAAACAGTTCTTTGATATCAATAATCTCTAAGTTCAACTGGCTCCGCCCAGTATCAATCCGAGACAATTGGAGGAGGTCTTCCACCATCCGGATCATCCGGTCTGTTTCGTCAGTGGTGACTTGTAAAAAGCGGGGAGCCAGGTCCTTGTCCTTCCAAGCTCCATCCGACAAGGCTTCAAGGTAACTTCGCATGGAGGTCAAGGGTGTTCTTAACTCATGGGAGACATTGGAGACAAATTGCTTCCGTTCTGAATCAATCCGCATTTGCTCAGTCACATCGTGGAGGACACAAACATAACCGACCACATAACCTGACTGACGCTGGATGGCTGAGAAGGTGGCCCGGAGAATCAAGCCTTCCACGGTATGTTCGGGGTCAATATAAATATCATCGGACTGGTTTACCAAATCTTCCAGCTGGGTCTCCTTGTCCAAGTCAATCAAGGTCCGGATGTCTTGGTTTTTAACATCTTCTTCTTCCTGGTCTAAAAATTCTAGACCCATGGGGTTGACAGTGGTCACCCGGCCAGTCCGGTCTGTTGCAATAACTCCATCTGTCATATGTGTCAAAACCATGTCCAATCTTCGACGTTCAGATTCTATGGATTCCTGGGCTGTAGCGACTTCTTCTGACAGGTGGTTGATCAAATTGGACAACTCACCCAACTCGTCGTTACCGTGGACAGTCAATTGACCGGAATAGTCACCGTCCGCAATTTTCTTGGTTAACTCTTGCATGTCAATAATCGGCTTGGTGATGGCCCGGGAGATAATATTAGCCAAGACTAGAGACACAATGATGGCTAAGACGGAGGCCTGGATAAAGGCAAAGGTGATCTCATCCACCTCATCGTAGACTGATTCAATATTACTTTCCAAGCTGACCGCCCCGATAACCGTGGCATTATCCTCGCTGGAATAGACTGGCTCAATAATCTTGTAGCGGCGGTTGCCTGTAGCCGGATCAATGACCTGCTGGGTAGAATTCTGCCCTTGGATAACCGCATTTCGTGCTGCATCATCGTCAGTCAGCTGGCCGACCAGCCCCTGCCGGGTATCATCACTCAAGGCCAGGATGGACGAATCGGTGTCAATAATGGACAGCTCGGTCACTAAAGGACCCGAATAGTCATTAATCAGGTTTTGGATCTCTGCTTGGGGGTCAATATCCTCATCTTGTTCAGGGGCATGGAGTAGCTCCAGGTAGGGGCGGACCACTGTTTGGATATAGGAAACCTGGTTTCGTCGCTCCTGGTGGAAGTTACTGACCAGGTTCTGTTCAATCTGCGTAATAAAATTTGCCCCGATAAATTGCAGGGCAAATAGAAGGATCATGACAATGACAAAGATAATTTTTGTTGAAATGGAGCTGATAAAAGGTATTCTTTTCTGCTTGCCCTTTTTAGCCAAAACGCTTAACTCCCTTACTCTTCAGGATTTCGCAAGTAGTAGCCTACTCCTCTTCTGGTTACCAAATAATTAGGATGGCTGGGATTGTCTTCAATTTTTTCCCGCAGCCGTCTAACGGTCACATCAACGGTCCTGACATCACCAAAGTAGTCATAACCCCAAACAATCTCAAGTAAATTTTCCCGGGTCATGACCTGACCGAGGTGTTTGGCCAAGTAGTGTAAGAGTTCAAATTCCCGGTGAGTCAATTCGATGGTCTCATCCTTTTTGGAAATAATATAGGCATCGGGGTGGATGGTTAAATCCCCTACCGTAATGTCGGAATTTTCCTCTTCTTGACTCTCCTCAGCCGATTGGACAACCGATTGACGTCTTAGACTAGCTTTGACACGGGCGGCTAATTCCCGGTTAGAGAAAGGCTTGGTTACATAGTCATCGGCTCCCATCTCTAAACCTAAGACCTTGTCAATTTCTTGGTCTTTGGCAGTGACCATGATAATTGGCATGTCATGAGTTTTGCGGATTTCGCGGGTAACCTCCAAACCATCCTTTTTGGGTAGCATCAAGTCCAATACGATCAAGTCAGGGTTTTCTTGGTTAGCAACCTCAATGGCCTCTTCGCCGTCAAAGGCAACCACGACTTCATAGCCTTCCTTCTCAAGGTTAAACTTGACAATATCGGAAATAGGTTTTTCGTCATCAACCACTAGTATTTTCTTCATTATTATCCTCCTTTACTAGCTATGATCCTGATAATCAGTAATATTATATCTCATCAAGGGTCTGGATTCAATTCGAGCTTAGCGGTTGTCAAGCTCTTGGTAACTTATTTTACAAGCCTGACTTTGCTTGGCCTGGGCCTGGTCTTGGGGGTAGACCTCAACGTTGAGGTCCAAGTCCTTGTTAAACAAAAAGACAACCGAGATAGCCAGGTCCGGTCGCTTGCTCTTCAGGTAGTCCAAGTCGATTGTCCCGAGCAAGTCCCCTGCTTGGACCTCGTCTCCCTGCTTAACTTGACTGGTCAGACCCTGGCCATTGAGTAAGATGGCATCCGGTCCCACATGAATCAGGATTTTGTTGTCATCAGCCAGGTTAATATAGTAGGCGTGGTGACTGCCTGCTAACTGGCTAATCTGACCAGACACAGGTGAATAGATGGCCCCGCTTGAAGGGACGACGCCGTAACCATCCCCTATCATCTTGTCAGAAAATACGACATCCTTAACCTCGGTTACCGGAATCACTTGACCATCTGTCACTGCCTTCAGTATTAATTCTTTTTTGTCGCCCATTATCAGCTCTCCACTCAATATGTATTGTATTCCCTAATCATAACAGGTAATATTCAGCCAGACAATCCTCTTTTGGCATGATCTTGGCTTAAAAAGGTTTTTTAATTTCTAGCCTGCTTGGCCAACCATTCCCCCCTTTAACCACTTGGCAGCAAACCAGGCCATTTTAGTCAACTATGATCCAATTGCAGCCTGGCCAATCGGTCTTCAGCCCTATTTTTAACCTTAAGGTCGTTTTCCTATTGCCATCCTGGTCAAATGAGATTATATTTTATTTATCAAATACTGCATGGTGGCTGGTGGGGTCGATCCTTTTATGAAAAGGAATACAATTTCTTCCTAGAGGCTGCCGTGTAAAAAAGGAGCAGATGATATGTCTGGCAGAATCAAAAAACTCGTCCTAACCCTCCTGGCTATTGGTCTTATCCTGGCCCTCTTTCTTTTGGCTTGGACCTACTTCAGCTCAAGTGGCCCAGAAGTTGCAGGAGGAGAAGACTTAGAAGAAGCAGAAGACCTATACCAGTCGACCACCCTCTATGAACAAGATCCCATCACCGTTAAGGGATTTGCCCAGCTCCAGGTGGACCAAAGCTATACTTATGACCCTGAACTGGGAGAAATCGAAACCGTCCATGTGGCAGATGGCCAAGAAGTAAAAAAGGCGACCGCTTGTTTACCTACCGAAAGACAGACCAGGAATCTTTAGTTGAAATCGACGAACTCAAACGAGAGCAAACCAAGCTCTACAACCAGAGACAAGCCCTCCAAGCTAGCCTGGCCAATGCCCAAAATGCTTGGGCCAACTACCAAAAGCAAGTCAATATACAAGAACCACTACTTGCAAGTCAAGACCAGGAGGAAGAAGTGGGTGAAGAAGGAGTAGAGCCTGACCTAGCCTTAGACCCCCCTGCTGACGACCCCGCCAGCATCAAGGCAGCCATCCAGGAAGTCAACCTCCAAATCCAAGACCTGGAAGCCAAACTGGCCCAGGCCCAAAACAGCCTCTACCAAAATGTCCTAGCCAAGGCAGACGGGACGGTTTACCTGGACCAAAGAGGACGGGATGACAACCGCCAGGCTTTTATCCGTTTGGTGGGGGACCAGGTTTACATCCGAGGCTCGGTTAATGAATTTGAATTTTTTGCCTTGGGAGACAACCGGATTGTGGACCTCTTCGTCCCAGCTGAAAACAAGGAATTAAAAGGCAAGATGGTGGAATATGACCGCTTCCCAGGTTCGGGCCAAGAAGGAAGCCAAAGTTCTGATGAAGAGAACCTAGACTCCGGTATGTGGGCTGGAGACCTGGGAGGAGACCAAGCCAGCAACTTTAACTTTACAGTCAAGCCGGATGACTACATTCAACCAGGCTTTTCCGTTGAAATGCTCATCCAAGTCCCCGGTATCGCCATCCCTTCTGAAGCCATTGTCCTAGAAGGGGACGACCAGTATGTCTTTGCCTACCAAGAAAACAGCCAAACCGTTAAAAAAGTGAAACTGGAGTCAGAACCAGCTGGGCAAGCCCAGGTAACCAAGCAGGCAGACCTCAAGGCAGGGACCCAAGTCATCCTCTATCCTGACGGTTTAGAAGACGGCCAGTCTGTCAGCCTGGATACCGGTATGGAAGAAGGAGACTTGGAAGGGATGGAAGACTACGGTGAGGAAGCTGTAGGTGAAGCGATGGAAGGTTGGTAGAATCGATGACAAGTAAAGATACCAGTGGCAAACAGGCCCTTATTAACATCCAGGACCTCAACAAGTCTTACGACCTGGCCGGAGACCGGCTCCAGGTCCTTAAAAACATTAACCTAACCATCCACAAGGGGGAATTTATTTCCATCATGGGGCCGTCCGGTTCTGGTAAGTCGACCCTGATCAATGTCTTGGGATTTTTAGACAATGATTTTGACGGCCAATATTACTTTATGGGCGACTTGGTCCAGTCCTATAGCGACCGGGTCATCTCAAACTACCGTAACCAAAAAGTAGGTTTCGTCTTCCAAAGTTTTAACCTGATCGAAAACATGACCGTCAAAGACAATGTGGCCCTCCCCCTCCTCTACCAGGGCATGCGGGCCAAGGACACAGTAGCAAAGGTAGCTGCAATCTTAGAGGATATGGGATTAGCTGACAAGGTCAAGAACTACCCCCCCTGAACTTTCAGGTGGCCAACGTCAGCGGGTAGCCATTGCCCGAGCCCTGGTCATGAAACCGGAATTTTTAATTGCAGATGAGCCGACCGGGGCCTTAGATAGCAAAACCTCTGCCTCCATCATGGCCATCTTAAAGCGGATCAATGAGGAAGAAGGCGTGACGGTGGTCATGGTGACCCACGACCCCACTCTCCAGTCCTATGCCAGCCGCCACCTGGTCATTACTGACGGGAAGATAGAAGAAAAAGACCGCCAGGAAGCAGAACGCCTGGCCAATTTATACAAGCAAGAGCAAGTGATTGAAAACCAAGGAGGTGGAGTGGATGAGGCTTAGCGAACTGCTTAAAACTGCCTTTCTCACCATGAAACTCAACAAGAGGCGGACCATCCTGACCATGTTTGGGATCGTCATCGGCATTGCTGCCGTCATCACCATCCTCTCTTTGGGGGCCGGCTACCGCAAGCAAATGGTGGACTCCTTGACCAAGGATAGCCAGGGCCGGATTAACCAATCTTTTTACTTTATCAACGAAGAGACCGTAGATGACTACCTCTCCCTAAAACCCTTTACAGAGGAAAACCTGGAGACAATCAAGACCATGCCAGGAGTCCTCGATGCCGATTTGGGGAACACGGAGGAAGAAGAACACTACCTGGAAGTAAAATCAAACGAATCTTCAGTCGGGTCACCAGATGATATGGAGGGGGAGTACGAGGATAATTATGTTAATGTCAAACCTTCAGAAAATGTCCAAGCTAACCTTTTAGCAGGCCGGGCTTTGACCAAGCTAGACAGTGACCGTCACCTCCGCTATGCCATGATCGATTCCGACCTAGCCTCCAGACTTTTCCCAAACGAACTGAATTTTGATGCCCTCATCCACCGAACCCTCACGGTTGAAGGCCAGGCTTTTACCTTGGTAGGCATTTATGAAAGCCAAGAGCCCACTGACCCGGAAGCAATGGACAGCCCTTTTCAGGAAGCCATATCCACTCCACCCCAAGTCTACCTACCCCAGGAGACTTTTACCCTTTTAAATGGACCAGTCTTCCCTGACTTTAACCTAAACGTATACTACCAAGAAGGTAGCAACATGGCCCAAACCAACCGCCAAATCAAGAACTACTTGGAAGAAGCGGGAGGCGAAAATGACAAGGGGTCTTATGACTACGATGATGTGTCTGAATTTATGACAGAAATCGGCCGGCAATTGCAACTAATCACCCTTTTCATCACCTTCATTGCCTCTATCTCCCTCTTTATTGCTGGGGTGGGGGTCATGAACATGATGTATATTTCCGTTTCAGAGCGAACCAAGGAAATCGGAATCCGCCGGGCGATGGGGGCAAGCAAAAAAAGCATCCAATTGCAATTTCTATTTGAAGGAATTGCCATCACCCTTGTTGGTGGTCTCCTAGGCTATCTCTTGGGTATTGGCCTTGCCTTTATCATCTCCAACTACCTCCCCTACAATGCCATCATCGACCTGCCAACTGCCCTGGTCTCCGTTATCGTCTCAACCGTTATTGGACTGGTCTTCTCCGTTTTTCCAGCACGGACAGCCGCCAAGAAAAATGTGGTGGAAATCTTACGTTAAGTAGGGGCAGAAAGGTATTGAATACAAACTGAAGAAGGGATCCAGCCTGGCTGGATCCTTTTTATTAGGGCTGGGCTTGTCTAGTCAATAAAAATCTTGCTTGCCCAAGTCTGGCTTGTCCAAGGCCAAACCTGCTATTTTCCATCTGGCAGGAGGCTTGAGGTGTGTTATAATGCAGGTAATAAAGAGATAAAGTTAGGTAGGATTATGGAGAAAAAATTATTTGTTTTTAAAGTAGGGACCTCTTCCTTGACCCAAGAGGATGGCAGTTTAGACCGGATTAAGTTGGCCCGGATCACCCGGCAATTAGCCCAAATCCACCAGCAAGGCCACAAACTGGTCTTGGTTAGCTCGGGATCGGTAGCTGCTGGCTTTAGCCGGCTCGGACTTAGCCACTACCCCAGCCGGATTGCCGAAAAACAAGCCTCTGCCGCTGTGGGTCAGGGCCTCTTGATCGAAGAATATACCCACAACCTGATGATGGACAGCATTTGCTCGGCCCAAGTTCTTTTGACCCAAGAAGACTTTTCCGATGCCAGACGTTATAAAAATGCCTCCCGTGCCCTCCGTGTCTTGCTCAACCACGGGGCTATCCCCATCATTAACGAAAATGATACCATTGCCATTGAAGAATTGAAGGTAGGTGACAACGACTCCCTGTCCGCCCAGGTAGCCTCCTTACTCAAGGCCGACTTACTGGTATTGTTGACCGATGTTGACGGCCTTTACACCGGCAACCCAAGCCAAGACCCTACTGCCCGCCACCTGCCTGTCATTAACCAAATTACACCCGACCTCTACCAGATGGCTGGAGGTGCAGGGTCGGCCAATGGAACGGGTGGCATGACGACCAAGATCCAAGCGGCTGAAATGGCCACCAAGGCTGGAGTCCCTGTTTTTATCTGTTCCTCCCAGTCCGATACAGCCCTGATCCAAGCCCTTAACCAGAACATCAAAGGGACCTTGTTCAAGGCCAAAGCAGAAAACCTCAGTCAGCGCAAGCAATGGATGACCTTTTATGCCAAGGCCCAAACCTCGATTAATATTGACGACGGGGCTAGTCTGGCCATGAAAGAAGAGGGGTCTAGTCTCCTGGCCGCTGGGGTCAAAGAGGTCAAGGGGCAATTCAAGGTTGGGGACGTAATTGAAGTTTACCGGGCCAGCGACCACCACTTAATCGGACGAGGCCGGGCCCGGATGACGGCCGATGACTTACGCAAGCTCCTCCAAAGCTCCAAACCCAAGGGCATTGTGATCCACCGCAATGACTGGGTTACCCTCTAAGATAGTTTAGAAAGGACGACAATTTTGACTACAACTCAAGCACTACTAGTCAGTTTGCTAAAGAATAAAGCTTCTATCAACCAGGCTTCTAGCCAGGATAAAAACCAGGCCTTACAAGCCATGGCGGACCAACTTTTGGCCGAAAAAGACCACATTTTACAAGCAAATCAAAAAGACATGGCCCAGGCAGAAGGTAAGATCGGACAAGTCATGCAAGACCGCCTCCTCTTAACTGAAAGTCGCATTCAGGACATGGCCCAGGGGATCTTGGACCTTATTGACCTGCCTGACCCGGCTGGCCGAATCCTGGACCAATACGAAGCTACCAACGGTCTAGTCATTAACAAGCTAGCTGAGCCTTTTGGTCTGATCGCCATTATCTATGAAAGCCGGCCCAATGTAACTTCCGATGCGGCAGCCCTGGCCCTCAAAAGTGGCAATGCCACTATCTTGCGCAGTGGCAAGGAAGCCTTCCAAACTTCCCAAGCCATTGTCACAGCCCTCAAGCACGGTCTTGCCACCAGCCCTATTCCTGACACAGTCCTGGAACTGGTCCAAGATACCAGCCGGGCCTCATCGATAGAATTAATGACAGCCAAGGGGCAGGTAGACCTCCTGATCCCCCGGGGTGGCGCTGGCTTGATCCAGGCAGTGGTCGACCAAGCCACCGTCCCTGTGATCGAAACAGGAACCGGCCTCTGCCATATCTACGTTGACGCAAGTGCCAAGTTAGACATGGCCTTAAATATCGTCGAAAATGCCAAGTGTGACCGGCCCTCTGTTTGCAATGCAGCCGAAGCCCTACTAGTCCACCAAGACCAAGCCCCAAGCTTTTTGCCTCGCCTAGAAGACAGACTAGGCGGCCGGGTTGAGCTCCTGGCGGATGACCAAGCAGCTAGCTACCTCCAACAATTTACCCCAGGGACAGAAGAGGACTTCCATACCGAACACTTGGACTACAAGCTATCGGTCAAAGTCGTTCCCTCTTTAGAAGAGGCCATTGACCACATCAACTCCCACTCCACCGGCCACAGTGAAGCCATTATCACTGAAGACGACCAGGCCAAGGCAGCATTTACCCGACAGGTGGACTCTGCCGCCCTTTATGTGAATGCTTCCACCCGGTTTACCGACGGCAGTCAATTTGGCTTGGGTTGCGAACTAGGCATTTCCACCCAAAAGATGCATGCCCGGGGTCCCATGGGGCTCAATGAAATGACTACCTACAAATACGTCATTGCAGGCAATGGCCAAATCCGGCAATAAGGAAAGGAGTTTTAGGATGAAAATCGGTTTTATCGGTCTAGGTCAGATGGGGTCCGCCGTGGCTAGGGCTGTTGCTAAAAGCCAAGAAGGGGACTTCCTCTTAAGTAACCATAACCAGGACAAGGCAAAAGCCCTCCAAGCAGACATTGGAGGGGAGGTTGTCTCCAACCAGGCCATTGCCCAGTCAGGAGACCTCATCTTCCTTGGGGTCAAACCCAATATACTAGTCCCCCTTTTAAAAAACTTGACCGAAAAAAACCCGGTCAAGGATGAAACAGTGTGGGTTTCCATGGCGGCAGGCATTCAACTAGACCGCCTGGCTGAATTTGTCCCCCAAGACCGGCTAATCCGGATGATGCCCAACACTCCCTTAAGGCTTGGAGCTGGCATGACCACTTATACCTGCTATAACCCTGACCTAATCTCCCTCTTTGAAGACCTCATGGCCCAGTCTGGGGAGGTCAAATTCCTGGACGAAAAAGCCATGAATGCTGCCACAGCCATCGCAGGATGCGGTCCAGCCTTTGCCTACCAATTTATCGAAGCCTTAATCGATGCCGGCATCCAAAACGGCTTGACTTATGGCGACAGCAAGCTGCTAGCCAGCCAAACCCTGCTTGGGGCCGGCCTCATGGTCAAATGCTTAGACGACCACCCAGCCCAGCTCCGCCACCAGGTCACTTCCCCAGGCGGGTCGACCATAGCTGGGTCGGTATCTCTAGAGAAAAACAAGTTCCGCCACGCCGTCATCGATGCGGTCAACTCTGCTTTGGCCCAAAACCAAAAGTTAGGGGAAGACTAGGGAAATCTTGTTTTTACAGACCGACCAAAAATGGCCCTTACCAAAAACTGGGAATTGATTTTTTGTCAGACCGGCAGAGAAAACTAGCCAAAAACCAAAATTAGGGTTTGCTTATTTTAATAGACCGCCAAGACAGGAACTTTTTTAGCTTTGCTTTTCCATTCAAAAGATTTCGCTAAGGCCAAACAGCCACTCTTTTTCCCATTAAGCAGATTTTTGAAAGAATTTTAACTATTCCTTCAGGACAAATAATTTGGATCATGCTTGTCGTTAGGGCTCTTTCGTGGTATTCTTAATTCATCTATTTATTCATTTTATTCTGTCTCTTTCTGAGCAGGTAGATTAGGAGGTTATTATGTCTACTCCCTACATTATCGCTTTGTCTCTTGTCATTATTGCTATTGTTGCCATAGTCATTGCTGCTGTCGTAGCTTCAAAAAAAGTGAAACCAACTCTTAATAAAATGGATTCCTTGTCTGAAAATATCGAAGATGCCGTCGACCGGTATGGGAAAGAAGGTCAGGCCATCCAAGACCGGATCGAAAAAATCCAAGAACGAGTGGCAATCACCCAAGTCGATGCCCAGCAAAAAATAGGATCGCTTGATGAACTACAAGACCAATTCCAAAGCTTATCAGCTTCACTAGCCTACCTTAAAGACCAGAGCCAGGACTTTTCACAATCTTCTCGTCAAAACTTGACTGACAAGATCAAAGAAGAAGGGCCAGCCTACCTCAAGCTTTACCAAAAAGCCTTGAAAGGCACCTTCAAAAAACAAAAAGAACGCTATAGCTAGAGCATTACAAGTTTAATCATCTGAACAAGGAGTGGTTTGCATGCCAAAAGTTAGCCTATCAAAAACGATATTCTTAACAGCTGGGGCCGCACTCGGAGCCCTCTTATTTGCCCCTAAATCGGGCAAAGAATTGCGGAAAGACCTTAAAAAAGAAGCCAAACGCTTGGGTGGAGAAGCCAAAGTTTATGCCAACAACCTAAAAGATGACTTCGATGAAGCCTACCAAGAAGCCAAGGTCCAAGCCCAGGAAGAAAAAGAAGAGGCTGCCAAGCAAGAAGAAGAATTAGCCCGGACCATAGCTGAAATTGAGCAAGAACTTGAAGAAAGAGACCAGGTGACCCGCCAAGACGACCAAGGTGACTTAAATAGAGTCCCAGACAATGTCTTGGAAGACCTTGACCTAGGCGACACCAAAAACACCAGCCAAGAGCCTCACCAAGACCAGGTTGTCCCCCGCGGTGAATTAGATGAAGCCTTGGATGACCAAGACTTAGAAGATGACCCTTCTTTCCAAGCCAATCCTGAATAAGACCAAGAAAAAGCCCAGGATCCTGAGAGCAAGGACCCTGGGCTTTTTTGACTTTAATTTGTTATAAGTTTATCCCCCGTCTTGCTTTGGGGATGTATAAGTTATTTTTCTGTCAGGGATTGTAGAAATTTAGCCTGCTAAAGTTGGAAATTTCCGATTCTCATATAACGTATGTTGTTTGAGAAAATCACGGCGAAATTCTCAAATAACACTTGTAGTTTGAGAAAACCAGCAAAATTCTCAAACCTGAACTTAAGTTCGAGAATAACTTATGTTTTTATTGTCCTTTCCAAAAATAAAGCATGGTTCTCGGCTATCATTTAACTGACAATCCGACAAACCTAACCATTTTTAAATATGGTGGCGCCAGGTAGAAGGTGTTAAGAAAATCAAGAGAGGATAAATTTCTAAACGACCGGCAATCATAGCAAAGGATAGGACCAGCTTGCTCAGAGGGCTGACCGCTGCCAGGCTTTCGACCTCTCCCAAGGTCCCAAGGGTGACGCCAGTATTGTTTAAGGTTGCCGTCACAATACTAAAGGCAGCTGACAAGGAAGAAAACTCCAGGGTCATAAAGAGCAAGAGGAGGATAAAGGTGGAAATATAGACGATGAGGTAGCGACTAGTAGACTGGATAACTCGCTCATCCAGGGGTTCGTCTTCAAAATGAATGGTCACAACCCGGTTAGGATAGGCATTTTGCTTAACCTCTGCAAACATGGTTTTGACTAAAACCAAGACCCGGGAAACCTTGAAACCACCTGAAGTCGACCCAGCCATCCCACCGATAATCATTAAGAGGAGGAGGATAAACTTAGAGAAAATGGGCCATTCCCCAACAGGTGACAGCTCAATCCCGGTAGAGGTAATCATGGAAACCACGGTAAAACCAGCTTGGTGGAAGGCTTCGGGGAAGGACTGGTAGACGAAATAAATATTGACACTGACCAAGAGGACTGCTAAGCCAATAATCCCCAAATACCACTTGAGTTCATCATACTGGAAGGCTTTTTTGATGTGGCCTGAAATAGCCAGGAAAAAAAGGTTGAAGTTAATCCCAAAAAGAAGCATCCCCACTGCTAGGACACTTTCAATGGCTATGCTGTTATAAAAAGACACATTGCTATTGTACATGCTAAAGCCCCCAGTGGCCGCCACCCCAAAAGTATGGATAATGGCGTCAAAGGGTTTCATGCCAAAAAAACCCAAGGCCAAGGCAACAAGAATAGCCAAGCTGATGTAGATAAAAAACAAGTAGCGGGTTGACTCTGTAATCCGGGGCATGACCTTGCCGTAGCGAGGCCCTGTCACCTCTGCCTTTAAAACATTCATGTATTCACTATCGGTTGAAGGCAGGATGGCCAAGGCAAAGACCAGGATTCCCATTCCCCCTAAAAACTGGGTGAAGGCCCGCCAGAAGTGGTTGGACCGAGACAAAATTTCCACATCATTTAAAATGGTCATCCCTGTGGTGGTAAAGCCAGAAGTGGACTCGAAAATAGCATCAAAAACGGAGCTAAAGTCCCCGCTTAAGATAAAGGGCAAGGACCCCATCAAGGACATCAAAAGCCAGGTTAAACTGACAATGATAAAGCCTTCCTTGGCATAGATGTTAAATTGCTTGGGGGTATTGTGAGACATTAAATAACCCAGAAGCAAGGAAAAAAGGGAGACGGACAAGTAACTGAGTATGTATCTCAAGTCTTCTCGGTAATAGAAGCTGACTCCTAGGGGGAGGAGCAAGAATAAGCCATTAAAAAAGAGCAGGCGACCCACCAGGTATTTGATCATCTGTCTGTTCATCCAACACCATCCTCGCTTATTTCAATATCTCGTCAATCTCATCCAGAACTTTGCGGGTCGTCACCACAATCACCTTGTCGCCAGGCAAGATGCGGTCAGCCCCAGTTGGGAAAAGAAGGTCGTCACCACGGACAATAAAGGCAATCAAGAGGTCATCTTTTAACTTGAGGTCAATCAAGGGAATATTAATGATTTTTGATTCAGACCCCACTTCAAACTGCATGGCTTCTGCCTGGTTGTTGGCCACCCGGAAAAAGTTCTCAAAGTGGGAAGAATAATGGTACTTGAGGGCCCGAACATAGCGGATAATCTTGTAGGCAATGAGACGTTTAGGGGTGACGATGGTTTGCAAGCTAATGGAACCTATCAAGGACATAATCCGCAAGAGGTCCGTCCGACTAACCTTGGTAATAACCTTTTTAGGGTCAAAGGTCATGGCAAACATGGAAGTTAAGATATTGCTTTCATCCACCCCGGTCAGGGAAATGACGGCATCATAGGACCCAATCCGCTCTTCTTCCAGGAAGGACTGGTCGGTCCCATCCCCTTCGACCACCACACATTTGGGATACAGGGAGCTCAATGACTTGGCCGCACCGGTGTTTTGCTCGATCACCTTGACTTTGACACCCTTGTCCAAGAGTAGACCGATAAGGTAATGGGTAATCCGGCCACCGCCTATAATCAAGGCAGTTTTGATCTGGCCCACCTTACCGTTGACCTTGGCATAGAATTCATTTAATTTCTCCTTGGTTGAGACAACGTAGATTTCATCCCCCTCTTTGAGGACAGTTTGCCCACTTGGGATCAAGGTTTGGCCATCCCGTAAAACAACCGTCACCAAAATATTGCCAAATCTCTGGCGGAAATCACTAATTTTAACATCAATCAAGGGGGAATTTTCCTTGATCAATAATTCAGATAGGTTGACCCGGCCATTGGCAAATTCTTCGATACTCAAAGCTTCCGGGTATTGGATGACCCGCATAATGTCTTCCGCTGCTTCTTTTTCAGGGTTAATCATAAGGGAGATATTGAGGTCATTTTCCATAAAATCGATGTGGGCCGAGTATTCAGGATTACGGACCCGGGCAATGGTGTGCTTGGCCCCCAGTTTTTGGGCGATAATACAAGCGATAATATTGAGTTCATCTTCAGAAGTCACGGCGATAAAAATATCCCCATCTTCCACCTGGGCTTCCACCAAGGTATTATAGTCGACACAGTTTCCGATGACGCCTGTAATATCATTTTTATAAACTAAACGCTCTAATTTTTTCTCGTTTTTTTCAATCAAGGTAATATTATTGCCTTCATTGGTCAACTCAACACTAAGTAGTTCCCCAACTTTGCCACCACCAGCAACAATAATGTTCATCTGTAACCTTCCTATCTCTAGTAACCTGGCTGGACTACTCATATAGACCCAATCATAGCAAATATTAAAGTAATTTTAAATAACCTATTGTAATTCCCGAAAAATCAAGGTATTATCGCCTTATGCTATAAGGAGATGCTACGATGAAAAGCTTACATAAACACCGTCTTTCTACCCCATTTAAAATCGTCTTAAGTTTTTTATTTATCATCCTAGTGGGATCTTTACTTTTAAATCTACCGATTTCTCAAACCGACCAGTCCCAAGCCAGCTATTTTGACCACTTGTTTGCAGCAGTATCCATGATATGCGTAACCGGCCTCTATACCCAACCGGTCTACCTTACCTACAACACCTTTGGTCAATTTGTCTGCATGGTCCTGATTAAAACCGGGGGCTTAGGCCTATTAACTTTGGTGGCAGCCATTTTTATCGGGATTAACCACCGGATCAACCACAGCCAAACTGTCCTCTTGTCTGAATCCCTCAACCGCTTTGACCAGTCTCAATTTCCTAGCTTTATCATTATGATTCTTAAAATGACTAGTACCCTAGAAGCCATCGGTGCTTTTATCCTGTCTTTTGTCTTTGTCCCACAGTTTGGTTGGCTGAAAGGAATTTTCAATTCCCTTTTCACTTCCATCTCAGCCTTTAACAATGCTGGTTTTGATAACATGGGTGCAACCAGTTTAATTAACTATGCCCATAATCCCATCATCAACATCGTCGTTCCCTTTCTCATTATTGCTGGAGGCTTGGGCTTTTCTGGCTGGTTTGAAGTTTTGGCCATGGCTAAGTCCGCCATCCAATCACGTTTCCGGAAAAATCGGATTCCCTTTAAAGAAGTTTCCGTCCACACTCGGATGGTATTGACTGTAACTATTTTCTTATTGGTGTCAGGAACCCTGGCCTTCTTGTTGACAGAATGGTCCAACCCCCAAACCATTGGAAGCTACAGCTTGGTTGATAAAGTCCAAGTAGGCTTCTTCCAATCGGCTACTATGCGAACAGCCGGCTTTTCCACCATTGACTATACCCAGATGATTCTACCTTCTTTCATTATCGCCTTCGTCTTAATGTTTGTTGGCGGGTCACCCGGGTCAACAGCTGGTGGGGTGAAAACCTCTAGTGTCATGCTTATTATTTTACTAATTAAAAATGAAATATTCCAGGAAGATAGCCTTAACTACCACCACCACTCCATCAGCAAAAATATTGCTAGAAAAGCCTTGGTCATTGGGATCATGTTTGTCATCTTGACCTTACTTTCTTCCTTTTTAATCAGCATCTTTGACATGGGAGTCAAATTTGAGTACATTGTATTTGAAGTCATTTCTGCTCTGGCTACCGTTGGGGTTTCGGCCAATTTAACCGCTAGCCTCAGCCGGATCAGCCAGACCATTTTGATGCTCTTGATGATTATTGGCCGGATCGGACCAATCACCTTCTTTGCTGCCCTCCAGGTTAATAAACGTCAAAAAATAAATGTTAAATACGCTAAAGGACATGTCTTAATAGGATAGGAGATTAGAATGGCCCAAACAATTGGAGTACTTGGTTTAGGCATATTTGGTTCCACTATAGCCAAGGAACTCGGTAGCCACCACCACAATGTCATTGCCATTGACTGCAATGAGGAAAATGTCAACCGGATTGACCCTTATATCAGCCAGGGAATTGTGGGTGACTTTACCCAATATGACCTGCTCAAAGAAGTGGCCATCGAGCAGTGTGACCAGGTCGTTGTAGCAGCTGGCTCATCCCTTGAGGCCAGTGTCTTGGCCATCATGCACTTAAAAGAGCTGGGTGTGGAAAATATCACTGCCAAATCAAAAAACCACGACTATATGCGGATTATGAAAGAGCTCGGTGCCAACCGGGTTATCCGGCCTGAATACGAAATGGGCTTGCGGGTTGCCCGCAAGATTATGAAACCCCGACTCATGGACATTATTGACTTAGATGATAAGACCTCTATTATTGAATTTAAACCGCCCCAGGAGTGGGTTGGCCGGTCCCTGTCTGACTTAAAAATTCGCCAACACTTCTCTTTAAATGTGATCGGTTTGAAGGATTCCGCCAAGCAAAAACGGACCTACCAAGTAGACCCCAACGAAGTCATCAACCCAAACACCATCTTGATCGTGATTGGAGACAGCAATGAAATTGAAAACTTTCGACTAGATTAATGCCATAAATCAGGTCTAAGAATTGTCCAAGACTGTCAAAAATTAGATGACAACTTGACTAACCATATGAAAAGGGCAAGAGAAATACCTTTCTCTTGCCTTTTTCTTGTGTCCAACTTGTCTAATCCTAGTCCAGGTCAATTAATTGGCTTTCTTTAATATCTTGAATGGTCTGGGTTCCAGCTAACTGCATGACCCGTTTCAAGTCTCTCTCAAAGTATTCGAAAACAGACCGGACCCCTTTCCAGCCTCCCAGGGCTAAACCGTACAAGACTGGTCGGCCTAAAGCCACGATATCAGCTCCGGAAGCTAGGGCCTTGAAGATGTGCTCACCCCGCCGGATACCGGAGTCAAAAACAATAGGAACCCGTCCTGATACAGCCTTGGCAATCCCTTCCAAGGACTCAAAAGATCCTGGGGCCCCGTCCAATTGCCGTCCACCGTGGTTGGACACCCAAATACCAGAAGCTCCCGCATCAATAGCGGTTAAGGCATCTTCTGGAGCTTGGACACCTTTGACAAAGACTGGCAAGTTGGAGTAATCAGCTAGGAAGGTCACGTCACGAACGGATATCTTTTGCTTAGACTGGCCGTAAATATTGTTGAGTGACATATTCTTAGCCCCACCCTTCAAGTAGCGAGACACAATGGGCATGCCAAAAGGATAAACAAAGTGGTTGCGGTCATCTGTATCCCTGTTACCCGACACAGTGGCATCAGCAGTTAAGATAATAGCTGAAGCTCCATCAGCCTTAGCTTCATCGATAATATTTTTGTTTAATTCATCATCTTTGGACATGTAAATCTGGAACCATCGGGCATTGCCATTTAAGCCTGCTGCTATTTCGTCAAAATTCGCTCCTGAATAAGCAGAAATGGACATGATCGATCCACCGAATTCAGCTATCCCCTTAGCGGTTCCTGCTTCTTTGGACTCATGGGCCAGACCATGGGCGGCAATAGGAGCCATAATAAAGGGAACTTTGAGGTCCTGACCTAGGATGGAAGTGTTTGTCTCAGGCTTTTCAACGTCAGCTAAAAGACGAGGCAAGATTCCCTTCTTATTCCATACTTCGATATTTCGTCTTAGGGTAAATTCGTCTCCTGACCCACCTGACAGGTAGCCATAACCTCCCTTGGATACGACCTCTTCGGCAAATTTTTCCAGGTCATAAGTGTTGATAATTTCCAAATCTCTGACTTGTCTTGGTGCTTGATATTCCTCAGACATGAACAGCCTCTCCTTTGTTTATCATTAATGGCGGAGGGTTGGGAAAGCTGCTGGTAAAGTGTAACCCTTTCCATCCATTCAAGTTTATCCTACCATTTGGCTAAGAGCTTATAAACATCAATTTTTTTATAGATACATTAATCTAATTTATATCATACTAGTGTCAGGAGTTGTTAGTTTTTACAAATAATTCTATCTGGATATCATAAAAATCTCCTTTCACTATGAAAACCACTTGTTATTAGTCAAACAATCTTATAATTAAAATTGATATGGGGTTGGCATTATGGTATGCTTTTATTGTTAAATAATGAACATGGGGTGTTCCAAATGTCAAAAAAGTCTTTCCTTACTTCACTGCTTAGTGTGGTTATGTTATCAGCTTGTGGACAAGACAATCCTAATCAGCACGAAGAGACTGAAAATACTGACCAATCGAGTGAAAACCAAGTCAGCGATAGTGACTCTAGTGCAAGTCAAGAAAATGAAATAATTCAAGGTGCAAGCAGTGATCAATTAGAAAATAGCTTTGATGTTGTTGTAGTTGGTGCTGGCGGAGGAGGCATGGCTGCTGCTATTGAAGCCCATGATGCTGGTAGTAGTGTTGCTATTTTTGAAAAAATGCCAATAGTGGGGGGTAATACCAAAGCGTCATCAGGGGGGATGAATGCAGCTGGATCTTCAGTTCAAGAAGCCCAGGATATTGAGGATGATCCTGAATTATTTTTCCAAGAATCCTTAGAAGGTGGACATGGAGAAAATGATGAAGAGTTACTTCGCTATTTAACTGAAAATGCAGCTGATGCTATTGATTGGCTAGACTCCTTAGGGATTACCTTAGATACCTTATCTTATACTGGCGGTATGAGCCAGCCAAGAGCTCACCGACCAACAGACGGCTCAGCAGTAGGAGAGTATTTAGTTGAAGGTCTTTCTCACAATATTGACGAAAGAGATATACCAGTCTTTTTGAATTCTCAAGTTCATGGCCTGATTGAAGATGATGGAGAAATAACTGGTCTAGAAGTGGATCTTAATCAAACAGAACAAGTTCAAGTTGAAGCAGGAGCTGTTATCGTAGCTACTGGTGGTTTTGGGGCTAACTTTGAAATGCTAGCTGAATATGATCCGGAACTAGAAGACTTGGTCACAACTAATCATGAAGGAGCAACCGGCGATGGCCTAAAAATGATTGAAGATGTTGGTGGTAATTTAATAGATATGGATCAAATCCAAGTCCACCCAACTGTCCACCAAGAAGATGGGTATTTAATCAGTGAATCTGTCAGAGGAAGTGGGGCTATCTTAGTAAACCAAGAAGGCCAACGTTTTGTTGATGAGATGGAAACTCGTGATTATGTTTCGGAATCAATCAGCAATGAAGAAGATGGCTATGCTTATATTATTGGAGATGCTGGTTTAAGAGACAGAGCAAGTCAAGTTGACCAATATGATGAAATGGATCTAATAGTAGAAAGGGATAGTATTGAAAACTTAGCCCAAGCTATTGATATAGATCCTGAAGTACTTTCAACCACCTTAGATGATTGGAACCAAGCCGTAGATCAGGGAGAAGACCCTGAATTCAATCGAACAACTGCTATGGATGATCAACTGAATGAAGGACCCTTTCTTGCGATCCAGATTGCTCCCGGTATTCACCATACAATGGGTGGCGCTGAAATCAACACTCTAGCTCAAGTTATTAGTACAGAAGGACAAGTCATACCTGGCCTCTACGCCGCTGGAGAAACAACTGGTGGAGTCCACGGGGCCAACCGTATTGGAGGGAATGCTGTAGCTGACATCATCGTCTTTGGCCGTCAAGCTGGCAAACAGGCAGCTGACTATACCAAATAAGTTCTATTAATACAATAATAACGCCTTGAACCATCCAAATTTCAAAAGATGGTTCTGGCGTTTTTTATAGGAAATTTTCTTCCACATTCCCTTATAAACTTTCATTCAAAGAATTTTTCTAGAAAATAGTAAAAGCCAAAAATAGGATAATAAGTAGGAGCCTCATATCATTTACTGTAAATAAATTTTTTATATAAGGCTGAACTAACTTTTTACACCAGAAAAACTCTAAAAATTTTACAAAAGTAAACAAATCAAATGAGATTGAAGGGGCAAATATGCTATTATTATAATATGTAATAAGGAGATTGAAGGGCTTAGCACAAAGGCTTTGGCCCTAATAGAAGACACATGGATATTGGAGAAGATTCTTGCTATGAAAATTCAAGATTTAGTATACTACCGCTACTTAGCAGATTGCTCAAGCTTTACCAAGACAGCTGAGGCCTTTTTCGTTTCACAGCCTTCCATTTCTATCGCCTTAAAACGTTTGGAGGAGGAATTTGAAACCCAGCTGATCACCAGAGACCGGTCAACCAAAAGCTTTGCCTTGACCCCTACTGGTAAAATTTTATACGAGCGGGCCGACCAAATTTTAACTATCTTGGACCAGGCCAAACACGAAATTAAAAGCAATGAGGAAAATGTCATCCACTTTGGCTTTTTACCGACCATTGCCGGCTACTTCTTGCCACGCTTAATGCCCAATATGGCGGAATTTGTCCAGTCTATCCAATTGGTCGAAGACGAAAGTTCCAAACACATGCTCCAGCTCTTGAAAGACGGGATTGTCTCCGCTGCCATCACCGGCCTACCAGACCATGACCTAGAGGGAGACTGGGCAGAGATTTACCCCATCGATACAAGACCTCTCTCCATTTGCGTTCCCAAGTCCCACCCTTTAGCCAATAATAGGGAAGTGACTCTCAACCAAATTCGAAACTACTCCTTGGTCACCCTGGACGAAAAATACGTCCACCACCAAATCGTCTCCAACTGGATGGACAAGGTTGGCATCCAGACCTCCCAGGTTACCTTTGCCAAGGAAATCCAATCCGTCCACTCCCTTATTGCTTCCAGCTTGTCAGTCGGCCTTATCCATGATGTCTTGGTCCACGACCGACCTGATTTGGTGACCATCCCCCTCAAAGAGGGTCCGGAATTTACCACAGCCTTGGTCATTAATAAAAACTTAAAACTGACCGAAGCCCAAGCAGCCTTTAACCAAAGCCTCAGGGAAAAAGTTCTCCAGCTCAAGCAAGTTTAAGACACAGTAAACTTAATATATAAACAAAAAAGCACCGGTTGACCGGTGCTTTTTAGCATCCTTAATTTTCACCTACCAAAAAGGTCCTTCTACTCTTCAAGAAAATCGTCAGCTTCATAGGCTGGGTTTGGATATTCATAGAAACCTTTGCCAACAGCCATACCTGTTTCATTCTTAGCAATTTTTTCATCTAGTAAGTCCAAGATATTGATAAGTGATCGGCGTTCTTCTTCATTTCCTGCTTTATCTTTTCGGATTTCGACGATATTTTTCATTGTTTCTAAACCAATTCGGTCTATTTGAGAGAATGGACCAGCTTTTGATTCATCACCATATTTGAATATCATCCAAGTTTTATCAATGGTCTCCACATCAGCAGCCCCTGAAGCTAAGAGGTCTAAGGCACTCACTAAGTGGGGGATTAAGATGGAGTTTAGGATATAGCCATCTTTTTCTTTTCGAAGGGGTAGGACCATTAATTGGATATCTCTAGAAAATGCTTGTAATTTATCAAAGAAGTCATCACTTGTCTTAGATCCTGGCATGACCTCACCAGTATTTTGTTTCCAAATCCGGTTAGCAAAGTGAAGGGCAGCAAATTTTTCTGGTCGGTCTGTCATATCTTCTAAATCACTTGGCAAGAGGGTAGAGGTGTTGGTAGCGATATAAGCTTTTTCTGGGAGAACATCTGCCAAGTCACCATAGAAGGACCGTTTGATTTCAGGATTTTCTGATACAGCTTCAATAACTAAGTCGACATCGTCAGCAGCTTCTTTGATATCACTAGTTAAACTGATTCGGTCCAAGTACTTAACCGCTTGATCTTCAGGAACATCCATGTCCTCTGAGTATTGGTGAACGATTGACTGTAATTTTTCTTTCCCACTTTCAAGGGCTTCATCACTAATATCGTATAAGATGGCATCAAAACCAGCTGCAGCAGTCAAGTAAGCAATTTGAGAACCTAAAACACCAGCACCAGCAATCATGATTTTTTTAAAGTCATGTTTTAAGTCTTTAATTTCTGCTGGATTGTCAAAGAAGTTTTCTGCTTCAAAGGCAGGATTTGGATACTCGTAAAATCCTTTACCGCTATCTTTACCGGTTTCACCTCTTTGAACTTTTTCTTCAATTACATCCAGGTAATTTTTTTGCCATTCTTCATGGCTTTCTTCGTATTGCGATTTCGTAATTTCTAGCTCAGTTCCTAAACCGATCATATCAATGATGCCGAAAGGACCACTTGCCAAACGTCCAGCCTTCATCCAAGTTTTATCGATAACTTCCGGCTTAGCAATACCTTTACCTAATAGCTCTTTGGCAGCATTCAATAATGGAATGAGCAAAGAGTTTAAAATATAACCAGCTTTTTCGAAGTTCAACTCGATTGGAACCATGCCGATATCTCGGGCAAATTGTTTGATTGTTTCATAGACATCATTGTCAGTGTCATCCGTACGCATGACTTCGGCTAGGTTACGTTTCCAGATTTCGTTGGCAAAGTGAAGAGCCACAAAACGATCTGGTCGTCCAGTAAACTCTTTTAAATCAGATGGGAGGAAGGAAGAAGTATTCGTTGCAAAAATGGTGTCCTCTTGAGCAAGATTAGATAATTCTTCATAGAATTCATGCTTGATGTCAAAGTTTTCAGGGATTGATTCTACAACCAAGTCAGCATCCTGGGCCGCTTCTTTCAAGTCGGTGGTAAAGATAATGTCCGCTAGTGCTTGGTCTAATGCTTGGCGGCCAAAGTCTTTCTTGGATTCTTCTTGGTAACGAGGGATAAAGCCTTCCATTTTTTCTTTGGAAGCTTGCAAGCTATCTTCAGATATGTCATAAACTGTTACTTTAAAACCACTAACTGCTGTTTGTAGGGCAATTTGTGATCCGAGGACGCCTCCTCCAGCAACAACAACATTTTTAATCATAAGACACTCTCCTCCTGTATAATGGTCGATTTTTTTCTTAAGGGGTAAGTCCCACTCTGACTTCTAGCTTGGAAAAGGCTTACCCCTTACATTATGAATTATATCACAATATACCTTATTTGACCATCAATTTTTGATGAATTCGGGTGAGAACAAAACTTGAAATGTGGTTATATTACCACCTTTACAAAGACTTTTTAATTTAAATACTTCTATATTCTTTATTTGTGAATAAATTAATAAATATCCGCTTATACCAAGCGATACAGGGGCTTCTCCTTCACAAGAGCCAGCAAGCAGGAGGAGACCTCCTGCTTGCTGGCCTTTACAATCTTAAGAAGTCGGGATTTCCAAAATGAAATTGATAAATTGGTCTTGGTCCATCTTGTTAATATAACTAGCTAGGTCCATATCCGACAAGGCTTCTTCCAGGGCCTTTCTATCTAAGCGGACACCTTGGAGCCGATCTTCTAGCTCTGTCCGGTTTTTGACACTAAAGAAGTCTCCGGTAATTTGGATATGGTCAATGGTGGCATCCTTGATTTTCAGGCCAACATGGAGGGTGCCCACCCCTTCGAAGCGTTCATCCACCTGGTAGTCAAAGTCGCCAAAGTGGCCATAAGTCCAGTCCCAGTTATTGTAGCGATCCCGGGCAATCTGGTCGATCCCAGCCCAGTCATCCTCTGTTAAGGTGTACCGCTTAGCCTGGTTTAAGTCACTGATTCCTAAGAGTTCCTGTAAGACCTTGTCTGAGAAGTCCCAAACCGAGATGTCCTGGTATTCTGGCGCCAGAGCCTGACGCAGACTCCCAATCCGAGACCGGACTGACTTGACCCCGTGGGACTTGATTTTCTTACTGTTGGGTCTGAGAACGGTGTCCATCACTTCATAGTCGGGGTCTAACAAGAGGGAATAGCCTGCATAGATCCGGCCATTCACCACGGTCATGGCCGCCCCAGACACCTTCTTACCATCCAGAGTTAAATCGTTCCGCCCTTCCTGGTCCAAAGCCTGGACCCCCATCTTTTTCAAGACCTTGACAATGGGGTCATAGATGAGTTTAAAATTCCCAAAAACATCATTGGGCTTGTCGGTCCGGATAAAAAAGCAGTAACTCATATTCCGGTCATCCAAGTAGACCGTCCCCCCGCCCGTTTCCCGGCGGACCAGGTCAAGGCCCTGTTCTTCTAAGTAGGGGAGGTTAACTTCTTCGTAAGCATTTTGGTTAAGACCAATTTGGACTGCAGGGTTGACCAGGTAGGGGATGATGATATCATCATCTAAAAAAATTTCATCCCGCACGTAGGCATGGAGGGAGAGGATGGTACCTAAGTCATAAACCCACTGGCCGTCTCGTATAGGTTCAATTAAATACATGGCAAGTCCTCCTAAGCTATCTTCTTTCCGAGGCAAGCCCCAAGGTCATCCGAGTCCGCTACTAGTTTGGGGGCCTTTTATGTAAAATAACCCGGCCAAGGCCGGGTTACGAGGTCAAGACAAGACTTTATGCGTCTTCTAGTTTGTTATATTCTTCTTCCGAAACCTCACCCAAGCGGACAATCCAGCTTTCTTCTTGTTTAGAAGAGTTCAATAGTTCTGGATTTTTTTCGGCTTCTTCATGGCGGGCAACAATTCTACCAGCAAGTGGACTTAAAACGTCTAAGACTGTTTTAGAAGCTTCAATGTTAGCTAGGGTGTCGCCTTCTTTGATGTCATCCTTGTCGACAAATTCGACAAAACCAACAGTCCCAACGTCATCTTGCATCTCAGGTGTCATACTAATAACGTATTCGTCACCTTGTTTGTCTACAAACAATTCATTTTTTCGCTTAGTCATTCTCTAACTCCTTTTCCTTTAATAATCGAACTCATTATAACAAATTACTGGTTTATTACAAAGCATCACTGCTTTTATAGACTAGTCAGTCCAAACTCTCTTGTCAGTTAAAAAATTGTGTTATAGTGAACTTGATTAAAAATAGGAGGAATCAACCATGTCGGATTCAAACGATCAATACCAAGACTTGTTAGAACCTTTTCGCTTAGCCAATGGAGTCCAGTTGGCCAACCGCTTTACCCTCAACCCCATTACCACCAATGCTTCCACCCGGGAAGGTTTTGTCACCGAAGAGGAGACTGCCTATGCCGCCCGAAGGAGCAAGTCAGCCCCCCTCCAGGTGACCACGGCTGCTTATATTGAAGACTACGGCCAATTGTTCAAATACGGGCCCAGTGTCCGTGATGATGCCTTTATTCCAGGCTTGAGCCAGCTAGCCCAGGCCATGAAAAAAGACGGGGCCAAGGCTATTTTGCAACTGGTCCACAATGGCCGCTTTGCCAAGATCGCCCTCCAAGACTACGGGGCCGTTTACGGGCCCAGCTCTCTCCACCTCCATACACCAATCGAACATGATGTCATCCCCATGTCCAAGCGCAAAATCAACCATGTCATCGACCAATACGCCCAAGCTACCAGACGGGCCATTGAAGCTGGCTTTGACGGGGTAGAAATCTCTAACGCCCAGCGTCTTTTGCCCCAACAATTTTTCTCCCCCTTCTCCAACCAAAGATCGGATGAATACGGCCCTCAAAACCTAGACAACCGGTCCCGGTTCGGGGTGGAGGTCAGCCAAGCCATCCAAAAGGTTATTGATGACTTGGCACCCCAGGACTTTATCCTAGGTTTCCGGGGAACCCCAGAAGAAACACGGGGGTCTCAAGTTGGCTATACGGTCGATGAATTCAATGGATATGTGGACCGCCTACTGGAAGTAGCCGACCTCCACTACTATGCCATCGCTTCCTGGGGCAAACATATCTACCTCAACAAGGTCCGGGCTAAAGACCACCAGGGCCAGTTGGTCAATAAAGTAGTTTACGACCACTTTAAGGGCCGGCTACCCATTATTGCGACTGGTAGCATTAACAGCCCAGACAAGGCCCGACAAGCCCTAAAACATGCTGATTTGGTGGGCATGTCTTCCGCCTTTGTCACCGAACCGGACTTTGTCCTAAAACTCCAGGAGGGACGGGCCCAAGATATTGATTTAGGAGTTAAAGCCCAGGACCTGGCTGACCTGGCTATTCCAAAAGGGGCCTTCCAAGACATTATGGAACTGATGGATATCGGAGAATCCATCCCCCAAGAAGGCCGGGACCAACTCCGGGACTTGGCCGACCAGGATTCAACTTCCTACTTTAAAGAATTTAAATAAAGCACAAAAACGCAGGTGGAGGGTAGGCCACCTGCGTTTTCATCACACACATATAAGAAAAATATAAAATCAATCACACACAGATTGTCATGAAGAGTTTTAAATCACACACATTTAAATTTAGGGTTTATTGTTGGTCAGCGTATTCTTCGTAGTCCTCGTTTGGATTGTCATCATTTTCCCAACCAGCATAGAAACCTTCGCCTGTTTCATTGGCGTAATCTAGGGTTTCTTGGCTTTGGTATTCATCCAAAACCTTGTTCAAGACTTCATCGTCAACCTTATCTTCAGGAACAACAAAGTTTAATCTGAACCATTTGGAAGTGTTGGAGGTATCTTCAAAGTAGAAGTTGTTGTCTAGGTCCATACCACTTTCGGCAGCCATGGTAGCTCCGACAACCACTAATTCAGAATCCCCCAAGGAACGCGGAATTTGTCCAGCTTCCAACTCAACAAATTCTAGGTTCAATGGGTTGTCAACAATGTCATCCTGGGTAGGAGTTGGGCCAGCATCTTCATCTAAAGTGATGAGGCCAGCTTTTTCCAAGTGGGTTAAGGAGTTGCCCAGGTTGGTTGGGTCGTTATAGATGGAAACTTGGGCTCCTTCTGGCACATCATCAACGGTTTCAATGCCATCAACCGCCCAGATACCAATAGGCTCGACACTCAAGTAGCCAATCGGTCTTAAGTTCTCACCCTCAGCTGTATTGTATTCATACAAGAAGGGGATATATTGGTAGGCATTGGCATCTAATTCACCATTGGAAACCGCTTCGTTTGGCTGTCTAAAGTCAGACAAGACAACGGGTTCGATGGTGATATTTTCTTTCTCTTCCAAGCGGTCGGACACATCGCCCCAAATTTCAGCAGCCCGGTCGGTGACGACACCAACTGTGACATTTTGGGCCTCAGCTGAGTCCTGGTCACCCTCTTCTTGGTCTGCTTCAGAATCGACTTCAGCTGAATCTTCTGCTTCTTCACCAGTATCTTGGCTGGTGTCTTCTGCTTCTGATCCAGTTTCAGCTTCTTCTGTTTCAGCAGGCTCAGCTTGGTCTGCTTCCTGGTCCCCATTACCACAGGCGACCAAAGTCAAGGATGCAGCTGCTAGAGTAACAAATTTTAACCTTTTCATTACTTTTCCTCCTAGAATTCGGTTAATGAAATCTATGGTTTAGGATAGTCACTTTTAGGAGTAATTGCAATGAAAATCACAATATTGGGGTCAAACTGTGCTAAATCATCCCTAAAACCAGGCTTTGAAGCACAATTTTGTATTTATTTTAACTTAAAAAAGATTATAATATGACAAATGTTATTTTTTAAAGATCTAGCTTTCAAACCAAACAATTTGGCTAGCTTTCCGGCCAAATGCCTAGCTTCGGCGAGGTCAAAAAATGTTAGCTAGCCTTTGATCAAATTCCTAACTTAGCCTAGGAAAAATACTGGCATGGTCGCCGACAACACCCTTACTGATAAAAAAAAGACCCTGGTGAAAATCTCACCAGGGTCATAGGCTAGCTTAGCCCACAATTTTGTCTCAAGCTATCAACCAGCCCTGGTCCTAAAAATTAGGCAAAGTTGGCTGGGGCTTCGTCTTCAGACCGGTAAGAAATCGAGGTAAACTTATTGAACTCCTTCTTAAAGTTCAACTTAACTGTTCCCCGGGCTCCTGACCGGTTTTTTTCGATAATGACTTCCACGCTATTATCGACAAAGTCCTCATCGATATCTTCTTCATTTTGGTAGTAGTCCTCCCGGTAAAGGAAGGCCACAATATCGGCATCCTGTTCAATCGACCCTGACTCCCGCAAGTCACTGAGGATGGGCCGCTTGTCCTGTCTCTGTTCCACACTCCGGGACAGTTGCGACAGGGCAATCACAGGGACAGAAAGTTCCTTAGAAAGCTTCTTCAGCTGCCGGGAAATATCAGACACCTGCTGCTGTCTGGATTCATAGTTGGAGGCTCCCTCAATCAATTGCAGGTAGTCAATGACGATCAAGCCCAGGCTTCCCTTCTCTTGGACCAGGCGGCGGCACTTGGCCCGGATTTCAGCTGTCCGGATGCCGGGAGTGTCATCAATATAGATATCAGCTTCAGACAAGCTCCCCATGGCCACAAACAAACGGTCATATTCTTCCGGCGTTAACTTGCCATTGCGGAGGTTAGTGGCATCAATACTGCCTTCAGCACATAACATCCGGTTGACCAACTGTTCAGCCCCCATCTCTAGGGAAAAAATCGCAATGGTTTCATCGGTGGCTGTTCCAATATTTTGGGCAACATTCAAGGCAAAGGCCGTTTTCCCTACACCCGGTCTGGCTGCGACAATGACCAACTCATCTTCATGGAGGCCCGAAGTCATCCTGTCCAGGTAGGGGTAGCCGGTGGAAATCCCAGTGATCTCCTCATCCCTTTGGTGGAGTTCATCAATGTGCTCGATGGTTTGGTGGAGGATTTCAGAAATACTGGCAAAGCCGGTCCGGTTCCGATTTTCAGAAACTTGTAAGATCTTCTGCTCAGCCTTGTTCAAAACTTCCGGTACATCGTCATGGTCCTCATAACCAGACTGGGCAATCTCATTAGCCGTCGCAATCAAGTTTCGCAAAAGGGACCGGTCTTCCACAATCTTAGCATAGTAGGAAACATTAGCTGCGGTTGGGGTGACCCCAGCAATCTCAGCTAGGTAAGAGGCACCCCCGATATCTTCCAGCTGACCATTGGCTTCAAGCTTGTCTCTGATGGTAATGACATCAATGGCTTGGTTGTCTTCATAGAGGTCTATCATGGCCTTAAAAATTAACTGATGGGCCCGCCGGTAAAAATCATCTTCATCCACATATTCCATGGCCGCCACCAAGGCTTCCGCATTTAAGAGGACGGACCCTAAGACAGATTGCTCCGCTTCAATATTTTGTGGTGGCAGGCGGTCTTCATGAATATTTGTTGCCAAGGTCTTCTTCCTTTCCTGGTTTTTTCAAGAAACGATCTCAAATGTTCCACGTGAAACATTTATTTTTGCTATCTTAAAAGGCTGAAACAATCTTGCTTGCTTCAGCCTCTCAATCTATCACCAAGTCAGCCAAAACTTACTTGGCATTCACCCGGACCATTAAGCTTGCTGTAACATCTTTGTGGAGCTTCACTTCCACTTCTTGGCTACCAATGGACCGCATTTGAACTTTTTGGTTGATCTTACGTTTATCCAATTCGATCCCTAATTGGTCATGGACATGTTCGGCAATTTGCTTGGTGGTAATAGACCCAAAGAGCCGACCATCTTCAGCAGCTTTTTCTTCTATTTCTATCGGATTGTTTTCTAGGATTTCTTTTTCCTTCTTGGCCTCTTCATAAGCTTCTTTTTCTTCCCGCTGACGGGCTTTTTTCTGGGCCTTCAATTGTTTTTTAGCACCAGATGTTGCTTCTTTGGCCAAGCCCTTTTTGATCAAAAAGTTCCT
Source organism: Alloiococcus otitis ATCC 51267 (assembly GCF_000315445.1). Classification (GTDB taxonomy): domain Bacteria; phylum Bacillota; class Bacilli; order Lactobacillales; family Carnobacteriaceae_A; genus Alloiococcus; species Alloiococcus otitis. Next base: position 249,822 of record NZ_JH992958.1, on the reverse strand, counting down.
TGCATAACCGTCCGAGACATTTTGAATTTCACCTTTTTTGCCGGTACCTTTGACATCTTCTAGTAAAATAACTTCCATGAGCAAATCCTCCTCTTGTCTATTCAAGCAGGGCCTGACTCTTCTAGAGACCCAGCCTTAATCATCTAAGGAATTAATAATATCGATCAGGTTGTCTTTGACTTCTTGGATGGTTTGGCTATCGATTTGGGTGGCCGCATTGGATAGGTGTCCACCACCACCCATTTCTTCCATTATAAGTTGAACATTGATTTTACCCAAACTTCTTGCTGAGATGCCGACTGTGTTTTCTGCCCGCTTGGTAATCACAAAGGAAGCTTCCACGTCAGTCATATTCAACATTTCATCCGCCGTCTGGGCTGCCGTAACCGGATGGTGAATCTGGTCATCGCTACCAACCGCAATAGCACAACCATGCTTGGCAAATTCAATGGTCTTAAAGAGTTCACTGCGTTCCAGGTAAGTTTCCTTGTCTTCTTTCAAGAGTCTTTGGATCAAGGTAATATTAGCCCCAACTGACTGGAGATAGGAAGCGGAGTTAAAGGTTCTGGACCCAGTCCGGAGGCTGAAGTTGTTGGTGTCAACGATAATCCCACCCAGGAGGGCAGTCGCTTCAATCTTGTTGATGGGGTTGCCTTCCACTGGGACATATTCAAAGAATTCAGTGATCAATTCAGCAGTGGAAGAAGCATAGGGTTCGATGTAAACCAAGAGAGGGTTTTCGGTAAATTCTTCCCCACGGCGGTGGTGGTCGATCACCACATTCCGCTTGGTCTTATTCAATAATTCCGGTGCAATGGATAAAGTTGGCTTGTGATGGTCCACTAAGATGACAATATCTTCTTCCGTGATCCGCTCAGCTGCTTCTTTGGGTGTCACAATATTATCATAGGTTTCTGAGTATTTTTCCGTTTCCTTGATTAGTTTTTGCACATCATTGGCCAGGTCATTGGGGTTAATGACCACTTGGGCTTCTTGTTCCAACATCATGGCAATCCGGGCGATCCCAAAGGAAGACCCGATGGCATCCATATCAGGGTTGGCATGGCCCATTATATAGACGCTATTGGCTTCGATGATCAATTCTTGCAAGGCTTGGGAAATCATCCGTGACCGAACCCGGGTCCGTTTCTCAGTTGGGTTGGTTTTACCACCGTAGTAACGGGGTTCATAACCCACTTCTTTGACAACAGCTTGGTCCCCACCCCGGCCCAGGGCAAGGTCAAGGTTTTTCTGGGCCAGGTCAGCCAGGTTGTTAAAGGACTCTTCCCCGTAAGCCATCCCAATGGAAATGGTTAGCGGCACATTCCGCTTAGAGGTTCTTTCTCGGATGTAGTCGATGATGTTAAATTTGTTTTCTTCGACCTCTTTCAACTCACTGTAGCTTAGGATAATCAAAAAGCGGTCGCTGGATGTTTTTTTGTAAAAAATACCATTGTTTTTAGCCCAACGAGACAAGTAAGTCGTTAGCAAACTATCCAAGGCCGAGACTTCCCGGTCATCCAGGTCTTTCACAGCTTCATCATAGTTGTCCAAGAAGAGCCAGCCTATAACCGGCTTGTAGTGTTCATATTCCTTCTTGACGGCAACGTATTCGGTTACGTCCAAGAGGTAAACGGCCTTCAAGCCTTTTTGGATCTCATAATGGTAGGTTTTTTCGCCCCAATCGATCAAACCATACTGGTCTAATTCCTTGTCTGACACAATCTTATCCAAGATGGATTCATGTACCACCCCAATGGACTTGCCAATCAAGTTATCGACATCATTGACATAGTTTTGCATATAGGGGTTGATCCACTCAATTTCAAGGTCATCATTGTAAAGGATAATCCCCATGGGCATTTTGATAATGGCTTCTTGCTCCCCCCGTTTGATGCGGAAGGACAGGTTCATAATGTACTCGTCTAGTTCTTCGTGATATTGGTCAACAAAACGGAAACCAAAACCCCAGGCAATTAAAAAGACGACCACCATTATAAGACCTTGCCAAACACTCCCAAGGAAGCTTAGTAAGGTTAAGATAATATGCGCGACGAAAGTAATCGTAATAATTGTTTTTAACGATTTTGAGCCGAATAAAACCGGCATTCGGTCGCTGTGGTTAGAATTTTCCATATGTACTCCTTTAATTTAGCTTTTAACTATTCCATTTTAACATGGATGGGCCAAACAAGCTAGGAATTTGAGGCTAGTCTCAGGCCGGTAAAAGCTAGAGTCTGACTGCTTTCACCCCATCTTTCGGACCTCTCGCTAGTCCAAGCATTAACTATAAAAAAGACTGCCAAACCTCATAAGTCTTGGCAGTCTATTGCTTTTATTAAACGTCAATGCACTTAAGTCGGAAAGACTAGTTGTCTTCCGCAACGTAAGGCAGTAAGCCCATAAAACGTGCACGTTTAATTGCTTTCGTTAATTTACGTTGGTTTTTTGCGTAAGTTCCAGTAACTCGACGAGGTAAGATTTTTCCTCGTTCTGAAATGAAACGTTTGAGTAGGTCTACATCTTTGTAGTCGATGTAGTCAATGTGGTTAGCAGCAAAAAAGTCAACTTTTCTACGTCTTCTTCCTCCGCGACGTCCAGCCATTTTATCCGCCTCCTTTTCTTAGCTTGAATCAAATCTTAAAAAGGTAAATCGTCGTCACTAATATGGATTGAATCATCATCAGCTTCAAAGGGATCTTCATCTTGGGAATCATTTTGGTCAAATGGATTGTCGCCTTGACCAAATGAATTGTTGTTTTGTCCCTGATTTTGATTGAAGGCATTAGAGTTTTGAGTGTTGAAAGATTGATTTTGACCTTGGTAGTTGCCCCCAGTTTGGTCGCTTTGGGAACGACGGCTATCAGTAACTGATTTCGGCTCCAACATTTGGAAGCTTTCAACAACTACTTCAGTAACGTAAACCGTCCGCCCTTCATTATTTTCATAATTACGGGTCTGGATCCGACCAACAACCCCTACCAAGGAACCTTTTTTCGTAAAACTGGCGACAGTTTCGGCAGTCCTACGCCAAGCAACACAGTTAATAAAGTCTGCGTCCCGGTTTCCCTGGCTATTTTTAAAGGGGCGGTCTGCAGCAATGGTAAAAGATGTCACTGCTGTCCCGTTACCTGTATATCTGAGTTCAGCATCACGGGTTAATCTTCCAACTAAAGTAACATTATTGATCAATCCACTTACTCCTCTCTAGGGATAATTGTTCCACGTGAAACAATTATTTTGTATCTAGACGGACAACCATGTGACGTAATACATCATCATTGATGCGGACTAGGCGTTCAAACTCGTTAATTGCATCGACTTGGTCAGTAGTGAAGGTTACCAAGTGGTAAGTTCCTTCTTTGTAACCTTGGATTTCATATGCAAAACGGCGCTTAGCCCAGTCTTTAGATTCAGAAATTTCAGCTCCATTGTCTGACAAGATAGTGTTATAACGGTCAATTAAGGCCTTTTTACTATCTTCATCTAGGTCAGGACGAATAATATATAGAATTTCATATTTTGCTGTCTGATTCATTTGACTGACACCTCCTTTTGGTCTTTTGGCTCAATTCATTGGATTGAGCAAGGAGAGTAATGTTTAATTTTATTACTCACTCAGAAGATTATACCACAGGACTAGTCTGGATTCAAAACTTTTTTGCCATTTTCTCGTTTTTAAGGCTAATTAAGCAACTAAAGCTCGTTTTGACAAAATATGACTAGTTTTAACAATTTTGGTAATAATTAGACAGATAGAATGGCGTCATACAAGGACTTTTACAGAATGGTCTGTCCAGGTATTGTCCAGTGCAGTCTAAATATTAACTGTTTTTGACCGTTTTTGACTGGCTTATCACCAGCCTGATTCTTGGTAAGCCTAGTCAAAAAGCTGTCAAACCTCTAGTAAAAGTTTGACAGCTCGGTAAATAATCTTTTCGAATACTAGGGTTTAAGCTTACTCCCCATTAGTTTGGTCAAATTGACCATCAAGCTCTGGATCAATGTCAATGAGGGCTACCGTTGACACACGGCTATCTTCTTCAAGTCGGATTAAACGAACTCCTTGAGTGAGGCGGGAGGTTTGGGAGATACTGTCGGCTTCAATCCGGATCATGATACCTTGGTCGGTAACAATCATGACGTCTTCACCACCCGACACCGTTTTTAGCCCCACCAAGGGACCATTCTTATCAGTAATATGAAGGGTTTTAACCCCCTTGCCTCCTCGTTTGTGGAGGGTGTATTCCTCTTGAGAGGTCCGTTTACCGTAACCTTTTTCGCTAATAACCAATACATCTTGGCCCGGCTCTAATACTTCCATGGCAACCACTCTGTCGTCATCACCTAAACGGATGCCACGGACGCCAGCAGCCCCTCGACCCATGCTGCGGATATCTTTTTCATCGAAGTAGACTGCATAACCTTGCTGGCTGGCCAGGATAATGGCCTGGTCATTATGGGTTGGGACCACGTTAACCAATTCATCGCCTTCATTCAGCTTGATCGCATTGAGCCCGCTACTTCTGATATTTTGAAATTCAGCCTGGGCTGTCCGCTTAACCCGGCCAAACCTTGTCGCAAAGAAGAATTGGTCTTGATCGTCAGCCTGGTCACTCAAGTTGACCATGGCTTGGATGTATTCATCTTTATCAATATTTAAGAAGTTGATGGCAGGAATTCCCTTGGCATTGCGGCCATATTCAGGAATTTCGTAGGCCTTGATCTTGTAAACCTTGCCTTGGTTGGTAAAGAAGAGGATTTGGTCATGGCTAGAACAGAAAGTCAGCTGTTCGACAAAGTCCCCATCATTGGTGGTCATTCCTTTAACCCCGCGGCCACCTCTGTTTTGGGCCTTGAATTCTCCAGCCGGCATCCGCTTGATATAGCCTTTTCGGGACAGGGTAATGATGATATCTTCTTCTTCGATCAGGTCTTCATCTTCAATACTCAACTCTTCCCCGACCCGGATATCGGTTAGGCGGTCTTGGCCGTGTTTTTCAGCAATTTCGATCATTTCTTCTTTGATAATTTGCTTGATCCGTTCTGGCCGGGCCAAGATATCACGCAAGTCCTCGATTTTTTCTAAGAGTTCGGCGTATTCATCTTCAATTTTCTCTCTTTCCAAACCAGTCAACCGTACCATCCGCATGTCCAAAATAGCCTGGGCTTGCCGGTCAGACAGGTCATAGGAAGCCATCAATTGGCTTTTGGCCTCTTCAGCCCGCTGGGACTGACGGATAATGGTAATAATGGCATCGATATGGTCTAAGGCAGTCCGAAGCCCTTCTAAGATGTGGGCCCGCGATTCAGCCTTGTTCTTGGCAAACTCTGTCCGCCTGCGGATAACCGTTTTTTGGTGGTCTAAGTAGTGGGTCAGGATGTCTTTGAGTCCCAAGGTTTTGGGGACCCCATCGACGATAGCCAGCATGTTAAAGCCAAAAGAAACCTGCAATTGAGTCATCTTGTAAAGCTTGTTAAGTAATATACCAGCAGAAGTATCCCGTCGCACATCGATCACAATCCGCAAGCCTTCCCGGTCGGATTCATCATTTAAATCGGTAATGCCCTCAATTTTCTTGTCTCGAGCCAGTTCCGCAATCTTTTCGACCAATTTGGCCTTGTTGACCATGTAAGGAATTTCGTCGATAATAATTCTTTCCTTACCTTTTTGGTCGACATCGATCCGGGACTTGGCCCGTAATTTAATGGACCCACGACCGGTCTCATAAGCCTTGCGGACGCCAGAAACACCAATAAGGGAAGCCCCAGTCGGAAAGTCAGGTCCTGGTAAGACTTCCATAAGGTCAGCCACAGTCACATCCTCATTTTCCATCAAGAGGACGCAGGCATCAATGACTTCCTTAAGATTGTGGGGTGGGATATTGGTTGCCATCCCAACAGCAATCCCCGAAGCCCCGTTGACTAAGAGGTTGGGGAAGCGGGCAGGAAGGATATCGGGTTCCGACTCAGTCCCATCATAGTTATCGTGGTAGTCAATGGTATCCTTGTTGATGTCTCGCAGGAGTTCCAAGGCCATCTTGGACATCCGGGCTTCGGTATACCGCATGGCAGCAGCTCCGTCTCCATCAACGGAGCCAAAGTTCCCATGGCCGTCCACTAAGGGAACTCGGTAAGAAAAGTCCTGGGCCATTCTGACCATGGAGTCATAAATAGCAGTGTCACCGTGGGGGTGGTATTTCCCCATAACATCCCCTACAATACGGGCAGACTTTTTATAAGACTTGTCCGGGGTTAAGCCCAGTTCATTCATTCCGTACAGGATTCTTCGGTGAACCGGCTTCAAGCCGTCCCGGACATCGGGTAGGGCCCGGGAGACGATGACACTCATGGCATAGTCTAAGAATGAGTTTTTCATCTCCTTGGACAGCTTAATCTGTTCTAAACGGCTATCTCTCTCTTCCAAAAACAATTTCCTCCTTTAACAGCTTTGGACAAGGCTAGATATCGATATTTTCCACGTAACGGGCATTTTCTTTGATAAAGTCGCGCCGGGGTTTGACATCCTCACCCATCAACATGTCAAAAATAGTGTCAGCCTCAATGGCGTCGTCTACGTCTACCCGAAGTAAGCGGCGGTGTTCTGGGTTCATGGTGGTTTCCCACAACTGCTCAGCATCCATTTCTCCTAAGCCTTTGTAGCGTTGGACAGAAGGCTTGGGTGAGTCAGGAATTTCTTTCAAGTAGGAGTCCAGTTCCCGGTCACTATCCAAGTATTTAACCTTCTTGCCTTGCTTGACCTGGTAGAGGGGTGGCTGGGCAATGTAGACGAAACCTGCTTCAATGAGAGGCCGCATATACCGGTAAAGAAGGGTCAAGACCAGGGTCCGGATGTGGGCTCCGTCGACATCCGCATCCGTCATGATAATCAGTTTATTGTAACGGGCTTCTTCAACATTAAATTCTTCCCCAAAACCAGTTCCCATGGCTGTAAAGAGGGACCGGATTTCTTCATTGGCTAAGATGCGGTCAATGCTAGCTTTTTCGACATTCAAAATCTTACCCCTAATCGGTAAGATCGCTTGAAAGATCCGGGACCGGCCTTGCTTAGCCGACCCACCAGCTGAATCCCCCTCTACAATAAAGAGTTCAGATTCTTCAGGGTCTTTAGAAGAACAGTCCGCCAATTTACCCGGTAGGTTGCTGATTTCCAGGCCTGATTTCTTCCGGGTGACTTCCCGGGCTCTCTTGGCTGCCTGACGGGCCTTGGAAGCCAGAAGGGCCTTGTCGACAATCCGCTTACCTACCTTGGGATTTTCCATGAGATAGCGTTCAAAGTGCTGGCTAAAGAGCCGGTCGATAATCCCTCTGACTTCAGAGTTCCCCAGCTTGGTCTTGGTTTGCCCTTCAAATTGGGGGTCCGGGTGCTTGATTGACAAGACCACTGTCAAACCTTCCCGAACGTCATCGCCGGTAAAGTTATCCTCTGACTCCCGGAGCAAGTTATTCTTCCGGGCATAGTCGTTGACCGCCCGGGTGAGGGCTGTCTTGAAACCGGAAATATGCATCCCGCCCTCATAGGTGTGGATATTATTGGCAAAACTCATCAAGTTGGTATGGAAGCTGTCGGTATGCTGGAGGGCAATCTCAACAGAAATTCCCTCTTCTTCCCCTTCCAAGAAAATTGGGGTCTCATAAAGGACCTCCCGCTTGGAATTTAAGTGGTCAACATAACTCGATATCCCACCTTCAAAGTGGTAGTTCAAGGACTGGCCATCTGCTTGCCGCTTGTCTTCGATGGAAATATTCAAGCCTCGGTTTAAGAAGGCCAACTCCCGAATCCGGGTAGCTAAAGTATCGAAGTCATAAGAAGTAGTATCTTTAAAGATTAAACTGTCTGCCTTAAAGGTAACAATAGTCCCAGTGTGGTCGGTCTCCCCCACCACTTCCAAGTCAGAATCAACCAGACCTCGCTTGTAGACTTGTTGGTAAATTTTGCCATCTCGGTGGACCTGGACCTGGAGGTATTCTGACAGGGCATTGACCACTGAAGACCCAACACCGTGCAGACCACCAGAAACCTTGTAGCCACCGCCACCAAATTTCCCACCAGCGTGGAGGACTGTAAAGACAGTTTCAACAGCTGGCCGGCCTGTTTTTTCCTGGATATCAACCGGGATGCCCCGGCCGTTATCTGCCACTTGGATCACATCGCCTTCCAAAATGGAAACAGAAATCTTATCGGCATAACCAGCCATAGCTTCGTCAATAGCATTGTCCACGATCTCCCATACCAAATGGTGGAGGCCTTCCTTGCTGGTTGACCCAATGTACATACCGGGCCGTACTCTTACCGCTTCTAAGCCTTCTAAGACTTGGATTTGACTAGCATCATATGTTTTTTTCAGTTCTGCTAACTCATCCGGTGTTAATGGTCTGTCTTCAGCCATTACACGTCACACTCCTTCTATGGTCTGCCTGGACACTAGTGTCAATCGCTTCTCTTGTTCTGTCCACGGTCACTGTCAACAGTCACTTGACCGCTGGACACAAAGTAAATTTCAGGTTGGTTTAAAAGTTCAATTTTGACACCTTCTAGACTGGTTGTTGTTAAAAAAACTTGGACTTTATTTTCAATGGTTTTGAGCAAATGGGTTTGACGATTGTCGTCCAATTCGCTAAGAACATCGTCTAAAAGCAAGACAGGGTATTCTGAGGTTTTGTCCTTCATCAAGTCAATCTCGGCCAATTTGACCGACAAGCTAGTGGTCCGCTGCTGGCCCTGGGACCCATAAGTTTGGACATTGTGTCCATTGACGTAAAAGGCTAAATCATCTCGGTGGGGGCCTACCACCGTGGTCTGCCGGCGGAATTCCTTGTCCTGGTTTTGGTCATACAAGTCTAAAAGATTAGAGTAGATGGACTCCTTTTGACTCAGATTGTCATCTTGGACGCTAGTTTCATACTGGATTTTCAACTCTTCCTTAGCTTGGGAAATATTGGCCTGGATGGGCTGGGCCAAGGCCTCCAGGTCCTTGGAAAATTGCTGGCGGTCATAAATCACTTGACTGCCTGCCTGGGCCAATTGGTCCGTCAAAATTTCCAGGTAAAGCTGGTCAAATTTTTTAGGCTGGTTAGACAGTTTCAAGTATTGGTTGCGCTGCTTGAGGATCCTTTGGTATTCAACGACTTGGTGGAGGTAGATGGGGTTCATCTGACCCAATTCAATGTCAATAAACCGCCGCCTTGTAGCAGGAGGTCCCTTGACCAGTTCCAAGTCTTCCGGCGCAAAAAGGATAATATTCAAGTTCCCAATGTAGTGACTTAACTTGTTTTGGTCCAGGTGGTTCATTTTGGCCTGTTTACCTGTTTTGGACACCGAAATCTCTAAGGGATAAGAGTTGTGGCTTGTCCGGACCAAGCCCTTGACCCGGGTAAAGGCTTCATCCCACTTGATTAATTCCTTGTCCTTGGCCGTCCGGTGGCTCCGGGCCAGTCCCAGGAAATAGATGCTTTCCAAAAGATTGGTTTTCCCTTGGGCATTTGCACCAAGGAAGACATTAACCCCGGGGGAAAACTGCAAGTTGGCCTCCTGGTAGTTGCGAAAGCCCTTTAATTCGAGGTCTTCCAAGATCATCGGGATCACACTTGCTGGGTCGACTCAATTTGAAAGCTAGCCTGGATAGCCGGAATTTCGACAAGGTCCCCCGGATAGACCTTCTTGCCACGTCGGTCTTCCAAGTCCCCATTTAAAAAGACCTGGTATTCCGCTAAAAAAGGCTTGGCCATGCCACCACTGCTGATAATATCGGTAAATTTTAAGAGCTGGGCTAGGGTTATGTAGTCCCCATCAATTGTAACAGTCTCAAAAGCCACAGGGTTCACTCCTTATATTCAGGCTAAAATAAAGACGTGGAAAAACCACGCCACACTTTCGTCATCCTTTATCATTATACCATAATTCCCCTTAAAAAGCCATAAATGGGGCGATATTTATCCATTTTGGCCTTTTTACCGCCTAGCTAACTTTTACCCCTCGCAAAGGTTAAAAAGGACAATAAACCATAAAAAAGGCGGGATCTCTTGGAGATCCCGCCTGAAGGCTTGGTTAATGGACTTAGGCTGTTCGGATTGGAGTAATAAGTTGGATAAAGTCTCCTTGGTCCTCACTTGGGACGATGACAAAGGGTCGCAAGGTCGAAACTAATTTCAACTTAATTTCTCCTTGGCCAAAGGTAGCCAAGGCCTCTTTTAAGTAGTCTGGGTTGAAAGAAATGGTTAAGTCTTGGCCTTGGAAGTGGCCAAAGTCAATTTCTTCTTGGACATGGCCCACTTCAGCTGACTGGCCTTCGATTTCCAACTTGTCAGCAGTCACTGTGAGTTGGACCACATTGTTTTTCCCTTCATGGGAGAGGAGGGAAGCCCGGTCAACAGCCCCCTGTAATTCCTTGGTGTCCAAGGTGATTTCCGTTGGGGTGTCGCCTGGGATCAAGCGGTCGGTATCAGGATACTTACCTTCTAGGAGCCGAGAGTAAAACTGGCTGGTCGAGAGGGCAAATAAGATTTGGTTGTCGCTGATGGCTACCCGGACTTCTTCATCTGCATCCATCAACTTAGTCAGTTCAGTCAAAGACTTACCTGGTATCACAATGTCAAAGGAAATATCAGGCGCTGACTCTAATTGGATGGACCGTTGCGACAAACGGTGGCTGTCGGTTGCCACTGCCTTGAGTCGGCCCTCTTTGAGAGATAGGTTAACCCCAGTTAGGATGGGCCGACTTTCATGGTTGGAGACTGCGATGACAGTCTGGTTGATCATGTTTTTAAAGAGGTCAACCGGCAGGGTAAAGGATTCCTCCAGGTCGATATCTGGCAAGTGGGGGTAGGACATGGCGTCAATGCCGTTGATAGTAAAGGAGGCTGAAGCTGAGGTGATTTGGGTTTGCTGGCCTTGGCTAACGTTTACCTTAAAGTGGGTGTCCGGTAATTTTTGGACGATATTGGCAAATAACCGGGCTGGTTGCAAGACAATCTGCCCCGGCTCATCAATAACCAAATCCGCCCCTTCATCGGTCACAGATAAGTAACTTTCAACTGAGATATCCGAGTTAGATCCGGTTAAGGTTAAACCCTGGTTATCCGCTTCTAATTTAATCCCGGTCAAGATAGCGATGGTACTTTTAGAAGACACTGCAATCTGCACATTTTTTAATACTTTTAGAAATTCCGTCCGTTTTACTGAAAATTTCAAAAAAATCCCTCCAAACTTCTTTTTCTTTTTAAGTATACCATAGATGAATCTAGGCTTTGCCTTTATTCATTTAATGACTGGCCAGCCCCTGGTCTTCATTTATATATTAAATAATTAGTATTAGTAGTAGGACCTGTGGATAATGGGGAAAAGTTTACTGAAGTTCGCCTTTGAACCAATCCACATGTGGATAAAGTGTGGCAAAGTATGTGGATAAGCTGAGGACTTATCCACAAGACTTCTACAATTGTTTTTCCAAGTCAGCGATATCCTGTTTGAGATCGGGGTCTTCTTTCATCAATTTTTGAATTTTTTCGTGGGCATGGATGACAGTGGTATGGTCCTTGCCGCCAAATTCCTTACCGATTTTGGGCAGGGAGCTAGTGGTGTATTCCCGGGATAGGTACATGGCTACTTGCCGGGGAATGACAATGTGTTTGGTCCGTTTTTTCCCCTTCATCTCCGCCAGGGTAATGCCAAAGTGCTTGCAGACCTTTTGCTGGATGGTGGGGATGGACAAGTTTTCTTTCTTGTCTACTTTAACCATACTTTTCAAGGCGTCCGCTGCCAGGCTGGTGGTGATATCGCTTTGTTGGATGGCAGAAAAGGCCTGGACCCGGACCAGGGCCCCTTCCAGCTCTCTGATGTTGGAGTCAATTTGCCCTGCAATATAGCTAAGAGTTTCGTCTGGGATTTCCAGTCGTTCAGCATTGGCCTTCTTCCTTAAGATGGCAATCCGGGTCTCCAAGTCAGGGGGAGTAATGTCAACAGACAGACCCCAGGCAAAGCGGGAGACCAGACGTTCCTGAAGCTTGGGAATTTCGTTGGGCAAGCGGTCACTAGTCAAAACAATTTGCTTACGCTTGTCATAGAGCTCGTTAAAGGTGTGGAAAAACTCTTCCTGGGTCCCTTCCTTGTCGGCAAAGAACTGGATGTCATCAACCAAAAGCAAGTCCACATTCCGGTATTCTTGGCGGAAACTCTCCTGGGTCCGGTCCTGGATAGAGTTAATAAAGTCGTTGGCAAAATTTTCTGAGGTGACATACTTAACATTGGCTTGGGGGTTGAGCTGGAGGTATTGGTGGCCAATAGCATGCATGAGGTGGGTTTTGCCCAAACCCACGCCCCCGTAGAAAAAGAGGGGGTTGTAGATAGTCCCAGGCTCTTCGGAAACCACTAATGCTGCGGCGTGGGCCATCTGGTTGCCCTTGCCTATGACAAAAGTCTCAAAGGTGTATTTGTCATTTAAAGAGCTTGGCTTAAAGGCAGGAGGGCGGCTGTCTTGCTTTTGGCTCTCAAGCTGACTTTGGTCCATTTGGGCTTGGTTTTCATCTTCGGTAACAAATCGGGGGGTCATTTCCTTGCCAAAATACTCATAGAGGTACTGGACTGTTTGATTGGTTAAATTGTTTTCCCAATAGTCCTTGTGCAAGGTGGACTGGACTTGAATGGTTACTGTGTCTTGGCTGATGTCGATCAAGTCGGCTGAGTTTATCCAGGCATCAAAGCTAATTTTGGCGAGAGAATCTTGAAACTTGTCTCGGATAAAAGACCATAATTCTTGCTTGTCGGTCAATCTTCTTCCTCCTGACAAAAAATAATATACACCAAATTTTACCACGATCGCTTGGAGTTTTCCACAGATTTTAAAAAAAGTGGATAAAGAAAGTCACAAGTGTGGAGAAAAACTTATCCACACGATCTGAATTTCTGTGTATAAACTAAAATGTTTTCGGATTTCCTCAAGAACTGTGGATAATTAAGAGGTTAAAAAGCTTATTATAGCAGTAAATAAAGTCTTATCCACAGAAATGGAAAGTTAATCACAAACTTCTATCCCTCCTTGAGGACTTGTGGATAAAAACTGGAAAATCCTGTGGTTAGACCTTACCGACAAAATTTTTTCCGCAAGCTTGTGGATAAAATTGTTTAAGAAGAGTCAATTTTTGACCTGACTTTTGTAAAATTTCCTTGACATTCCAGTAAACATTACATAAACTTGTAGAGTCAGTCTATCTATTGAATAAGAAATGATTGAGGCTTTTTAAAAGCAAAATTGATTCAGGAGGTGTTTTCAATGGCTCAAGGACTTACATTTAACCCCAAAAAACGAAAAGGGAAAAAGAATCACGGTTTCCGTAAACGCATGAGTACGAAAAACGGCCGTAAAATTTTAAAAAACAGACGCCGCAAGGGTAGAAAACGTTTAAGCTACTAAGTTGAATATTGGCTTAAAGCATAAGATAAGCTGCGATAGGCGACGACATCCAAGGATGGGATGAAGGTCGCCTATTTTTTTAAACTAGGAGACTGGGCAATGGACTGCATTAGAAGATAGGAGGGCGAATCTCATGAAAAAAGCGTACCGGGTTAAGTCTGACAAAGACTTCCAAGGGGTGTTCCAAAAGGGCAAGTCATTCGCCAACCGTCAATTTGTTGTCTACGTCTTGGCCAAGCCGGACCAAGACCACTTCCGCTTGGGGGTATCCGTTGGGAAAAAAATTGGCAATGCTGTCATTCGCAACCGGATTAAACGGAAGATGCGTCAGGCAGTCTTTGAATTAGACCAAGCAGGCTTGATCAAGGATTCGGTCGACTTTGTGGTCATTGCCCGGCCGCCTGCCAAGGACATGAGTGTGGACCAGTGCATCAAGTCGTTAAAACATGTCTTTAAATTGGCCCATCTACTTCAAGATTCACCTACATAAGGCTATAATATAAAAAAGAGAGGAATAGCATGATTAACCAATTAAAGAAACACAAGCGATTAATCTTAACTTTGGCTATTGTGTCATTGGTCGTCCTATTAACTGCATGTGGCCAGGAAGCCCGGCAGAACTTAGAACCCATTGGCCCCAATAGCGAAGGTTTTTGGGAAGGATTTATCCTATACAACTTCTCCCGCTTTATCATTTGGGTCTCAGAGTTGTTTGGGGGCAACTACGGGATTGGGATTATTGTCATTACCATTCTTTCTCGCATTTTAATCCTGCCTTTAACCCACCTCCAAAACAAGAATATGAACCAGATGAATGACCTCCAACCCCAAATGAAGGCCCTCCAGGAGAAGTATTCAGCCCGAGATTCAGAAACCAAGCAGAAACTACAAGAAGAGCAGCAAAAGCTCTATGAAGAAAATGACGTTAACCCCCTCATGGGCTGCCTACCCCTACTGGTTCAAATGCCCATCTTCATTGCCGTCTACCAAGCCGTTAGCCGGACTCCACAACTGGCAACCGAGTCTTTTCTGTGGGTTAACCTAGGGGAGCCAGACCCTTATTACATCTTTCCAATTTTGGCCGGTCTTTTTACCTTGATCAACTCCCTCTTGATGCAGTACGGCCGAGAAGGAGCAGGCGGTAAGGTGATGAGCTTTATTATGCCCCTCTTTATTATCTTGATTACTTTCCGCCTCTCCAGTGGTCTTGCTTTGTACTTCACCGTCTCCAACATTTTTGGGGTCGGCCAGACCTTAGTTTTGAACAACCCCTTCAAACGGAAGCGGGAACAGGAAGAAGCTGAGCGAGCAGAGAAAGAAAAAGCCCAGCGGCGGAAGAGAGCCATTCGCAAGGCCAAAAAAGAAGGCAGAAATGTAAAAAAATAAACATTTAAACTTTTTGTCAAAATTTGGTAAACTAAAAGGGTATACAGGACTTAGACAAAGCTTGTGAAAGATTGCCAACATATGGTGATGGATGGAGGAAATGAAATGATTGAGAAGTACACTGCCCAGGCAAAGACAGAAGAAGAAGCAATTGAAAAAGGGCTAAAAGAGCTTGGCATCACCCGTTCTGAAGCAGAGATACAAGTCAATACTCCGGCTACCAAAGGATTTTTGGGCTTTGGAGCCAAGGATGCTGTCGTCACAGTAAAACGCAAGGGAAAGTCTCAAGTTGACCAAGTCCTCGAAGAAACGGTTCCTAAAAACTCCCCCCTCCAAGATGCCAGTGCTAGCTTGGATGAGGAAGCAGGTGACACAAAGGATGCCCCTAGTTCAAGCCAGTTTCAAGCTGACCTTGAAGGCCCTGAACAAGACACAGGTGACCAGGCTGAGTCAAGCCAGTCTCAAGCCAGTGAAGCAGACTTTGACCAAGCAGGTTCTGACCAAGCTGACTCAAGCCAGTTAGCCCAAACTACTTCTGGCCAAGCCAGCCCTGCTTCAGCAAAACCACTAGCTAACCAGGCCCAAGACCAGGATTCAGAAAATCAAGTGGAAGGGCAAGCAGACAAGGGACCGCGAAATACCCGGTCACGCCAAGATGCCTTCAGCCAGGTTCCCATCCAGGAAAACCAGGAAGACCAAGAGGCGATTAGCTTTGTCAAAGACTACCTCCTTAGCATTATTGGTCATATGGGGGTCGATGATGTCACCATCGAAACCATCCAGGACCAACAATTTATCAAGTATGATATTGATACCCAGGATGCCGGTTTGGTGATCGGCCGTCATGGGAAGGTTTTAAACGGCTTGCAAACCCTGGCCCAAATCCAGCTCCACCAGCGGGCTGACAATAAACTCCACGCCCATGTGGATGCCGAAAACTACCGTAGCCGCCGTAAGGGAACAGTGGAGCACCTGGCTAAGAAAACGGCCCAGCAGGTCATCAACACCAACCAGTCCGTTATTTTAGAACCCATGCCGGCCCATGAACGTAAGCAGATCCACCGCCAGCTTAGCCGCTACAGTGAGGTTCAGACCCACTCCGAAGGCAAGGAACCCCACCGGTACTTAGTAGTGGAGCCTAAACAGGTTTAGGAGTAGACTAGAATAAAAAATACAAAGCAGTTATTGGCTAATAACTGCTTTTTTAGGAGCTTTGCAGATGAATTGGAAAGAAACCATCAGTCTCATCAACACTACCCGGGGGACCGGAGACAAGAAAAATTTGAACCGGATGCGACTTTTACTCAAAGAGCTAGGCAATCCGGAAGCAGACTTGCCGGTCATCCACGTTGCTGGCACCAATGGCAAGGGGACGACTTGTGCATATATTGCCCACAGCTTGGCCCGGGCTGGTTATAAAACAGGGCTTTACACCAGCCCCCACCTGGAGCGGGTCAATGAACGGATCCGGATTAATGACTGCTACATATCTGACCAAGACTTAATGGCTTTGACCGGTCAAATTGCCCCCATCGTTCAGCGCTTGGAAGACAGCTTGGGTGAAAAATACTATTCTTTTGAAATCTTAACTGCCCTTGCCTTCCTATACTTTAAGCAAGCGGGGGTAAACTTTTTAGTTTTAGAAACTGGTGTAGGGGGTAAAATCGATGCGACCAATGTGGTGCCTTCCCCACTGGTCTCAGTCATTACCTCTATTGGCTATGACCACACCCATGTCTTGGGTAATACCCTGGAAGAAATTACCCGGCACAAGGCAGGGATTATTAAGAAAGACTGTCCGGTGGTGGTGGGCCCTCTTGCCGACCATTTATTGGCTATTGTTAAAGAGGTGTCCAAGGAAATGGACAGTAATTTAACCATTGTCCATCCCGACAAGTTTGACATTGTTCATCAAACCCTTGATTACCAGTCCTTTAAATACGGTGGGGACTTGGTTTTAGAGACTCAAATGATTGGCAACCACCAGCTGATAAATACTGCCTTGGCTTATGAAGCCTTGAAGATTGTCCAACAATCTTACCCTGATTTGACAGATTTAGACATATTAGAAGGCTTGAAGACGACCCACTGGCCAGGCCGGATGCAAAAGCTATCTGACCAGCCAGTGGTTGTTCTTGATGGGGCCCACAACGAAATCGGGGTCAAGGCTCTTAGACAGTCAATTGACCACTTTTTCCCCGGCAAAAAAATCACCTATTTTGCCGGAATGATGGTCGAAAAAGACTTCGCCAAAATGTTTGACCTCCTGGGGGAAACAGCTGATAAATTTTACTTGATTTCACCCGATTTGACTCGCGGTTTTGATGTCGACCAGGCCGTTCAATCTTTGACTGACAAGGGCTATCAGGCCTCCAGTGTGGCCAGCCTCCAAGCCATCTTAGACTACATAAACCAGCAAGCAAAAGCAGATGAAATTATCATTATCTTTGGCTCCCTCTACTTGGTTGGCGACTTCCTAAAACTTTACCATGAAGCATCCGGTTAATTAAGATTAAAAAAGCTCTCGAGATGAGAGCTTTTTTTGGTTAAATTGAGTGGACAAGTTTTGAGAATTGACAAGGCTTTGAACCGCTTAGACTCCTAGATATTAATCCTTCTATAGGTCATTTAATAACTGATTTTCAATAACTTGGTGATCAGGGTTAAAGTCTTCTGTTTGTAGGTAATAGTTCGCTGAATCAATGAGGGCCTCAGCCGGGGTTAGGCCCACAATTTCTGTTCCTAGGATACCAACCCCGTAGTGCTTGGCTTCGAAACGGATGGTTTCAAAAACCCGGTAGAGAGGGGTTTTTTTGTAGTTGACCATATTCATAGAAACTTGGGCGACTTGCCGGTCTTCTAACATCACCCCGATGGCCTTACAGTACTTGAAGCCACCAGAAGACCCACGGACGATCTTGGCAATTCGCTTGGCCAGGTCAATATTGTCGGTATCCAGGTTGACATTAAAGGCCACTAGGGGCATGCGGGCTCCAATAGCAGTTGCTCCTGCTCTTGGGTGGACTTGGTCTGGGCCGTAGTCTGGCTGCCACTTGTCTTCTTTGATCTTATCGGCCATACCTTCAAACTCACCTTTGCGAATCTTGGCAATATTTTTCCGGTGGGGAGCTGTGGCTGCTGCTTCATATAAGAAAATCGGAATATCTAATTCTTCTCCAACCCGTTTGGCAATTTTTTGGGCCAGGTCAACACATTCTTCGATACTGGTATCCTTGAGGGGGATTAAGGGACAGACATCGGTTGCCCCCATGCGCGGGTGAGCTCCCTTGTGCTGGGTTAGGTCAATGTGGTTTTTGGCGTATTGGATCAGGTTAAAGGCCACTTCCTTAATCGCTTCTGGACTACCCACCAAGCTGAGGACTGTCCGGTTGTGGTTGCTATCTGCCGAGTAGTCCAAGAGGCTGGCTCCTGGTGTGGACTGGGCAAGCCTGACGAGGCCAGAAATGATATCTTCGTTAACCCCTTCGCTAAAATTAGGGACCAATTCAATGACTTGAGACATGAAGTATCCTCCTAAACTTTGTTCAGACTTTTACATTTAGCTTACCAGTTGCCCGGCAAAGGTCAAGCCATATGCAGGGCTTGGCAATTTGACCTGGTTTTGGTAACCCTCTAAAAGTCAAGCCACCTGCTAGAGCTTAGCAAGTAAGGCTAGCCTTCGTGTACCTCCTGCTAAAAAGTCAAGACCGATGCAAGGACTCGCCTGCTAAAACCAGCTTCCCTAACCTCCTGTAAAAACCCGAAGATAAGTCAGATTAAGTGGTCGGCAGCCTTGCCTTAAACCCTGCCCAGATAGACTTAAAAACCAAGCCCAGCTTCAAAGTAAGTTATTACAAAAATCTATAAGATATAACTTGTAAAAGGCTTACATTTTCAGTATATTTAAGGCACTAAGGCTGTTGCCTGAAGAAAGAAAGATACAGTGGAAAGCTTATAGGAGGGGTTTAAATGGCAGATTTTAGCCAGGATGCAAAGGCTCTGCTTGAATTAATTGGTGGCAGTGACAACATTAGTGCAGTCACCCACTGTGCGACCCGGATGCGGTTTGTATTAGTGGACAGTGACAAGGCGGATATTGATAAAATTGAAGATCTGGAGTCGGTCAAGGGATCTTTTACCCAAGCTGGCCAATTCCAGGTCATTATTGGTAATAATGTGTCTGAGTTCTACAATGAATTTGCTAAAATTTCAGGGGTGGAAGAAGCCTCAAAAGATGATGTCAAACAAGCTGGGAAGTCCAATATGAACTGGCTCCAACAATTGATGGCCAACCTGGCAGAGATTTTCTCTCCCTTGATTCCAGCCATCGTCATTGGTGGTTTGATCTTAGGTTTCCGCAATATTATCGGAGAAATTCAGATGGACTTTTTGGGGGGTCAAACCATCGCTGAAAGCTCCCAGTTCTGGGCCGGTGTATTTGACTTCTTGTGGCTACCGGGTGAAGCAATTTTCCACTTCCTGCCAGTTGGGATTACCTGGGCTATTACCCGGAAGATGGGGACGACCCAGATTTTAGGGATTGTCTTAGGGATTACCCTGGTTTCCCCACAGCTTTTAAATGCTTATGGGGTAACTGAAATCCTGGCTGGGGAGGTGGAAGTTTGGGACTTTGGCTTCTTTACCTTAGACAAGATTGGCTACCAAGCCCAAGTTATTCCGGCTATGATGGCTGGCTTTATCCTAGTCTACTTAGAACGTTTTTTCAGACGGGTGATCCCAGAAGCTATTTCCATGATCTTTGTCCCCCTCTTGGCCTTGGTCCCAACCGTCTTTATTGCCCACGCCGTCATTGGGCCCATCGGTTGGACCCTGGGCACCTGGTTGGCCCAAATTGTCCAGTGGGGTCTTAGCGGGTCTCTTAACTGGCTCTTTGGTTTTCTGTTTGGTGGCTTGTACGCCCCACTTGTGGTTACCGGCCTCCACCACATGACCAATGCCATCGACCTCCAATTGGTGGCTGAATATGGCCAGACCATCCTCTGGCCTATGATTGCCTTCTCCAATATTGCTCAAGGCTCAGCAGTCTTGGCCATTTACTTCAAGAACCGTAATGACAAGCAGGAAGCTTCTGTCTCCCTGCCGGCAGCTATTTCTGCCTACCTAGGAGTTACCGAACCAGCCCTCTTTGGGATCAACATCAAGTATGTCTATCCACTGGTGGCTGGGATGATTGGGTCGGCTTTTGCTGGCTTGTGGTCGGTCCTCTCTTCCACCGCAGCTAATTCAATTGGTGTTGGTGGCCTGCCAGGTATCCTATCAGCTGCCACTGGTTCCTTTGTTTCTTTTGCTATTGGTATGGCCATTGCCTTTGTCGTCCCCATTGTTTGCGTGTATATTTTCGAAAAAACAGGTTTCTTAACCAAGCAAAAAATTGAAGGGATCCCGATTCCAAAACTTGGTCGTTAAGGAAATACCCGGTCTCTGGTCCAGCCTTGTGCCAGGGACTTTTTTAGCAGAAAGGATGATAAGTGGTGAAAGCGTTTGAAGATTTGGTGGTCTACCAGGCCTACCCCAAGTCTTGGCAAGATACGACGGGAAATGGCAAGGGGGACTTAAAGGGAGTAACCCAGCGCCTGCCCTATTTAGCTGACCTGGGCATTGACTTGCTTTGGCTCAACCCCTTCTACAAGTCGCCCCAAAAAGACAATGGCTATGATATTTCCGACTACAAGTCCATTGACCCTGACTACGGGACCTGGCAGGACCTGGACGAATTGGTCCTAAAAGCAGGCGACTTGGGAATTGGCCTCATGTTTGACATGGTTTTAAACCATGTTTCAACAGACCATGACTGGTTCCAAAAGGCAGCAGAAGGGGACCCCTACTACCAAGACTTCTTTTACATCCGTCCAGCCAAGGAAGACGGTAGCTTACCCACCAATTGGGAGTCCAAGTTTGGCGGACCGGCCTGGGCACCCTTTCCCGGAAGTGATGATTACTATCTCTGCCTTTATGACAAGAGCCAGGCTGACTTAAACTGGCACAATCCCAATGTCCGACAAGCCCTTTATGATGTGGTCAACTTTTGGATTGACAAGGGAGTCAAGGGTTTCCGCTTTGATGTTTTAAATGTGATTGGCAAGGACCTTGACCTCAAGGATGCTGAAGATGGGGTGGGGAAAAAAGAATATACGGATACCCCCATTGTCCATGAATGGATCCGAGAATTAAACCAAGAGAGCTTTGGCCGACGTGACGACCTTGTGACAGTCGGGGAGATGTCTTCAACCACTATTGAAGACAGCATTAAGTACTCCAACCCCGACTACCAGGAGCTGGACATGGTCTTTAGCTTCCACCACTTGAAGGTCGACTACAAAAACGGAGACAAGTGGACCCAGATGGACTTTGACTTCCAAGAGCTAAAAAGGGTCCTGAACGATTGGCAGGTGGGCTTGACCCAGGGTGGGGGTTGGAATGCCCTCTTTTGGAACAACCACGACCAGCCCCGGGCCAATAGCCGGTTTGGAGACCCTAAAAACTACCCATATGAGACAGCTACCATGCTAGCGACCACCATCCACCTCCTCCGGGGGACCCCTTATATCTACCAGGGGGAAGAAATAGGCATGACCAATCCCAACTTTGACTCAATTGACGACTACCAGGACGTGGAATCCCACAATGCCTACAAGGCCCTCTTAGATAGGGGACTTAACCCAGACCAGGCCCTGGGAATTATCCAGGACAAGTCCAGGGACAATGGCCGGACCCCTATGCAGTGGACTGGGGGAGACCAGGCTGGCTTTACCACCGGCCAGCCTTGGCTTAACTTGGCTCCTAACTACAAGGAAGTTAATACCCAGGTTCCGGACCCCAGCCAGAAAATTTTTGCCTACTACCAGAAACTGATTAGCCTGCGGAAAGACTATAAAGTGATCAGTCATGGCGACTACCAAGGAATTCAACTGGACCACGACCGAATTTTTGCCTACTTGAGAATCTACCAAGGGCAAAAACTTTTGGTCCTCAACCACTTCTACCCAGGCCAGGCGAACATCAGCTTAGACCCTGACTTGGTCGACCAATCAGCCAAAGTTTTGATCTCAAATTCAGGCGACCGAACTTTACAAGAAGACTTCACCATGGGCCCTTATGAGTCAGTGGCCTTCTTGATAGACTAAGGGGTTCAAAAGTTTGGAAATTAGCTAGGCAGCCCCCTTGGCATGATGAGGGCATTTACGGTATAGTATGGATTGACAGTAAATAGGGGGTAGGCAGATGGAAGCAGAATATTTAAATCTAATGCAAAAAGTTATGGAAGAAGGCAGTGACCGGGGAGACCGGACCAAAACAGGAGTCCGGTCTATCTTTGGCCACCAAATGCGGTTTGACCTGTCCCAGGGCTTCCCCCTCTTGACCACCAAGCGGGTGGCTTTTGGCCTAGTCAAGTCTGAACTCCTTTGGTTCTTAAAAGGGGACACCAATATTAAATACCTCTTAGACCATGGCAACCATATCTGGGATGAGTGGGCCTTTGAAAATTATGTCCAGTCAACCGATTATACTGGACCTGACATGACAGACTTTGGCCGGCGAGCTGCGGTAGACCCGGAATTTAACCAGGTCTACCAGGCTGAAATGGACAAGTTCACCCAAAAAGTCCAAACAGACCCAGACTTTGCCGACCAGTATGGCAGCCTGGGCAGTGTCTACGGGGCCCAATGGCGGTCTTGGCGGGGGGCTGACGGCCAAGTAGTCGACCAGATCAGCCGGGTCATCGAAAGTATCAAGACTAAGCCGGAGTCTAGACGGCATATCGTCTCAGCCTGGAACCCAGCTGAAGTTGACCAGATGGCCCTGCCACCTTGCCACACCCTCTTCCAGTTTTATGTCGACAAGGGCCGTTTGAGCTGCCAACTCTACCAGCGGAGTGCTGACATCTTCTTAGGCGTTCCCTTTAACATTGCCAGCTACGCCCTCTTAACCCACCTGATTGCCCAGGAGTGTGGCCTAGCAGTTGGCGATTTTGTCCATACCTTAGGGGATGCCCACATCTACAGCAACCACTTCGACCAGGTTAAGACCCAGCTGAGCCGAGACCCACGCCCTCTACCCAGCTTGGTCTTAAACCCTGACAAGACCAGCATTTTTGACTTTGACATGGACGATATCCAGCTGGAAAACTACCACCCCCACAAGGGCATCAAAGCCCCAATTGCGGTCTAGTCGAGCCCAAAATTTATAATGCAAGAGACCTGCCCAAACTTGAGGAAGGTCTCTTAATCGAAACAAGCAGGCAGTCAATGAACCGACAAATAGACAGATAATGGAAGTAAGCTAATTTTTGTGCTAACTTAATAGTGAGACTAGGACGAAGGAGCTGAGGCTGGATGAAAGGAAATAAAGTTTTACTTGTTAGCTTGTATATTGTTGCTCTATTGAATTTTATCATGGCCTTCACTGGGTCTCATTCCACTATGAATATTGCTATAGGCCTCGCTTGTCTAGCAGTTGCCTTGGCTGAAAGGGATAACTAGTCTTAACTGGGGAGGGGTGTTTGCCTGTGAAGCAGAGTACCGTCTTAAGAATTGTCATCTTTTTCATGGCCCTTGTCGTCCTCGCCTTCTTGATTTTCCCTGTCCATGAAGGGCTTGTCAGAGCTTCAGTCTTGATCTTGATCGGAGCCACTATTGTCAGTGAATACTTTATAAGGAAGGAAAAGAAAGGTGACTGATTCAAACCAGCTTTTAGACGCAGTTTATAAACAATATGACGACTTCCAGCTCTCCAATATCAACCTTGCCCTGACCAAGGGAGAGATTGTGGGGGTTATTGGCCCAAATGGATCAGGCAAGACCAGCTTGTTAAAGGTCTTGGCCGGCCAAGTACCAGTAGACTCAGGTAGGGTCAGCCCCTTAGCCAAGGAAGACTTGGCCTTTGTCTTTGACCAAAACAAGTTACTTAATGATTTGACCCTTTCGGACTACCAAAAGATCTTCCCCTCCCTCTTTCACCATTGGGAGAGCCAGACCTTTCACCACTACCTTGACTATTTTGGCCTCCCGCGGCAGAAAAAGCTCAAACAGTTTTCCAAAGGGATGATCAAGAAATTGAACATTAGCCTTGCCCTCTCCCACCAAGCTGACTACTTGCTTTTGGATGAAATCACCAGTGACCTTGACCCCTTTGTCCGGGAAGAAGTCTTGGGTGTCGTTCAAAATTATGTCACTGACCGCCAAGCCGTCGCCATTTTAACCAGTCATATCCTAGAAGATGTCCTGTCCATCAGTGACAAACTGCTGGTCATGAAAGCCGGGACTATCTTGGCTAAGCGCACGACCAGCGACTTTCAGACGGTGGAAGAGTTAAAGGCCTATTTAAAAACTATTTTATGAGGGCGGTTTCACATGAAAGGACTCCTTATCAAAGACCTATTGTTAATGAAAAATAAGCTGGGCCAGGGTCGGATCTTACTTTTTATTTTGGCCTATATCCTCATCTCAGCCCTGGTATTTACCGACCTATTCTTTTTACTGAATATCTTCCTACTCTTTATTTTGATGAACACCCAAACCCATGTCTATGTCCAAGACCAAGAATCGGGTTTCTTGGAATTTCTCCATATTACGACCGACTTGTCAGTCAGGCAGACTGTCCTAGCCCGCTTTTTATCGTCCGGTATTTTCTCTCTTGGACTCATTGTCTTCTTCTTTTTACTCTTTGCCGGCTTTAACCTCCTTGCCGGTTTATTTACCTGGTTAGAAATGCTGGTTATTTTTGCAGTCCTCTTGGTCTTCTCCCTAGCCTATATCCTCTTGTCCATGCCCTTTCTTTACCTATTCCTGGAAAATGGCTTTGTCATCTTGTTAATCTTCCTAGCCATCCTCCTGGTTTTAGGGACGACTTTGTTAGACCTTCTCGGACCTGGTTTTATGATCAGACTAGCAAGCTTGCCCACTGCCGGTTTGGTAACCTTAGCAGTACTGTTTGGCCTGGCCCTCTTTCCCCTGTCCTTTTGGCTCTCCTTGGTAATTTTAAACAAGAAGATGAAAGAAACCTAAAGAAGTCTGCAAAATATTTTAGAATGAAGCGAAAAAACTGGCTGACAATAGAACAAAATAGGGAAGTTTTGCAGTTGAAACTGGACAATAAATCAAAATAAGGAAGTTTTGCAGCTGAAAGGCGACAATGGGCTAGCCGGCTCGGTCTTACTGAACCTGCATGAGAATTGGGGGACCTCAGAATTATCCATTTTTACGGAAAGCTTGACCCTTTAAAACCTGCCTCCCTCTGGAAAAAAGCCACCTTATAATATCTGTTACTATATTGTAGAATTTACACTTAGATTTGGACTGACTCTTTATTTTCTACTAAATGAATATTGACTTGTGAGAAAGATGAAACTTGGTTCTTATAATCTGATTGATGGCAAGTATTCCACGATAGAAGTATTACAATAACGGACACTAGCAAAATAATAATTACTTTTCTATGCTTATTCATAGAGGATGCCTTCTTCCAATGTATATAATTTGTTACATTGACTTGCAATATCTATATCATGAGTAACGATGATCATTGACATATGGCTATCACGATTTAATTCTAATAAGAGATCAATAATCCCCTTAGCTGTTCTTTCATCTAAGTTTCCTGTGGGTTCATCAGCTAAGAGGAGTTTAGGTTTGGAAGCGATGGCCCTAGCTATCGCTATCCTTTGTTGTTCACCGCCGGATAAAGTTGTGACCCTACTAGCTTCTCTTCCTTCAAGTCCTACTGAAGCAAGGGCTTGACTTGCAATCTTTTCCCTTTCCTTCTTTTTGATCCCCCTGTAGCCTAAAGGCATTTCAATATTTTGTAAGACATTTAAATCATTGATTAATTGAAAATTTTGAAATATATTCGCTATATGGTTAGTCCTGGTTTTGAATAGCTTTTTGGCTTGTTTACCGGATAGACTTTCGCCTAAAAAGTTATATTCTCCACTATATTCTGTGTCCAGGAGAGAGATGATATTTAACAGAGTTGTTTTGCCCGAACCAGATTTGCCGACTATGGCAAGGCTCTGTCCATCCGTTAGAGATAAATCTACGCCTTTTAAGACATCTATTTTCTTCTCTCCGTCTTGAACAGTCTTGGTTAGCCCTTTTAGTTCTACTATTTTCATCTTATACCCCCTATGAATAGATCTTTTCCCACTCAAAGCCACGACTGGCAAAAATAGTAATGCCGAAGGAAACCACCAGGCAAAAAATGCTTAATCCTATAAAAGAGTTAATCTGTGGTCGAATAAGGTAATAGGGTGAAGACAAAATCGACTCAAAGAGGGTTGCACATACTTGACTGACAATCATTGAGACCCACATGATAAAAAATAATTCAAGAAAAAGTTGGATTCTCAAACGAAAAAGACAAGCTCCATAAAAATATTGAATTTTATTTTTTTCCTTTCTTTCCTTAACAAAGATGAGGAACATACTGGAAGTCCCAAAAATAACAATAAGAATAGCTATTGTTGAGATCCAAGCAAATAAGCGTACAAAAGCTGCTTGACTGTTGCTCCCTTTTTCAAAATCTGCTAGTAAGTCCGTGACATAGACCTCTCTATTAAGAAGTTCGGCTAAGTTATTTTCTATACTCGGTTGATTAGGAACATTTTTTAATTTTAAAAAAGTTTGATCTGCTTTTCCCACAATAGTTGGTTGCATCAGAACAAAGACTGACTCCCTTATCTGAATGTCGCCGAATTCAAAGACATTAGTCGGAATGGCTTGTTTATAGCTTGTTTTATTGGCTGGCAAATCTTCCAGGTTTAATTTAAGATTATCTAGAACAAGAGTGTCATTTTCCAGTCTTATCCCATCATTTAACATTCCTTTATTCCTCTTAACTTTTTGGTTCAAGTTCTGACTTAAATAGGCCGAATTCTTGTCAGGACTTATTTTTAATATATCTGTGAAAAACGATTCACTCGCTTCGATAATTTTAAATGAAGCTACTTGTCCACTAGCATTGATATATTCTCCATGAGAAACATGTCCGTATATTAAATTCATAGCATTTAAGTCATTGATATGGTCATGGAGGCTTAAGTCTGTCATAAACAGACTTTCATCTGTTAAGCTATATAAGTCATTCTGGCTTTCAATGGTATAAAGTTCTTGGCGTTCCTTATAGGCCTTGTTTTCATCAAATCCGATCAAGATGAGGGTAAAGCAAAGAATCAATTCTAAGCTAAAAAGGAAATAAAATAACAAATGTTTTTTAACATTTAATTGGATATGAAACAAATCGTACATATCGTCACCCTCTTAAGCCAATAACTATATTAGCTTGACATTGTTTGTGTGCATAGATTACTGCCAAGACAAAAGCTAGTATGGTAGCAAAGGCAAGCTCAATTACATAAACTTCTAAGCTTAAGCTAAAGTAGAAAAATTCTGGTACCAAGGGAAGCAGGATATAATATAAAATGACCGCAACATGATAAGAAAGCAATACTATCAATGTGAATTCCACAATTGTGCTAGCTATATATTGCCCATCGGACTCGCCACAGACCTGTCTAACGATTCGGTTCTTTTGATCTAGATGAATCAAGGAAGTCAAGACGAGACTAATATTAATGATAGCTATGAGAAAAAAGACTAAAAAAAATCCAAGCAGAAAAAGCAAAAACTGGTTTAAACTCTTAATCTCTCTAGCGATCATTTGGTCCATTGAGTCCCTAGCTAATATACTGTCACTAGAAGCAATCCTATCAAGATTTTCATTAGCCTTGATAGTGATTAGAATACGATCTACCGAATGATTTTTTTGACTATTATACAAGTCTATTGGGACGAGGAGCTTTTTTTCTAAAAAGGGGTCTTGGCTAATCGCTTTAACTGTATAGCTAGAGTTATTCAGTTGAAAACGATCACCAATGTCTAACTTTAACTTTCGAGCAAGTTCGCGCGAAACAATTGCAGATGGGCTTCCATCAAAGCATTCCTTCCATTGCTTTTCACTGACTGAATCTAGGCGGTAGTATTGATTATAGTTAACATCACTAGCCAGAAGGTCGCTTTTTATCTTTTGATTGTTGGATAAAATATAGTCGCTTGTATTGATTGTAGTGGTAAAATTGTCGTTTTTTCCTTTTAAACTTCCAATACGATCAAGCTGAACGATCTGGTCAAACAAGTTGTAGTGGCTTTCATAGTAAGCAATTTTACGATTTGTTTCCCCAAGTTTGCTGAGAAACATCATGACAAAATACAAGGAAATGGCTATTGAAAGAACGGTTAAAAGTATAACTCGGTAATTGTGGCTTTTTTCTCTAATTCTAACGACTAGGCCATAGAGGATAGGGGTCATTTTTCCAATACCTTAAATAACTTTTGTTCATTGGGCATCAGGATGAAGTATTTACCTGATCCACCCTTTAACATAGCTTCAAAATCACTTTCATTAAAGCTAGCTATGGAATCAAGATATTCAAAATTACTATTGTATCGGTCTATACTGGACCAACCACTTGTATAAACATAGTAGAGATCATCCTTTAACAGAAAATCCCCTGGGAAACTACCCTCAAGCAAGTCACCTTGCTTGAGCAATTTCTCCCCTTCTAGTTTATAAATATGGTTTTCCCCACCTTTAAAACCAAGTTGGTCTGATTCTTGAAAAGCCACCATTGAGTTTGTAAATAAAAGACTTGCTGAATCTTGATACATAAAACCGATAAATTTATCTTTAATGGAATGAACTTGTCCAGTATTGACCTGAACTTTGAATATTTTGGAATCTTCAAAATTTGGTGTATTTAAGGTTAAGTAAATATTACCTTCCCAGACGGTCATATCTAAATAATAGGAATCTGATTCTTTGCTAGGTAAGTTTATAATATTGACCAATTCAGCTGAATCAGTAAATTGGAAAACTTGGGAAGTGTTATCATCTAAAACGTATAAAAAGTCATTGCTTTTGCAAAGTAAACTCGGGAATTCCATCCTATCATTTTGGATAGTTTTAATAGCTTTTAAATCTTGATCGTAAACCGATACAGTAGCCTTGCTTCGATTGCTTAAATACAATTCTTGGTTTTCATCATCAAAGTCAATTCCGGACAGCTGATCAATTCCTAAAGCCTTAAAATCGACCTCCTCTACTTGGTAGTCGTTATTTTCAATTTTTTCTGTTTGATAAAATTCTTCATTAATGCTTTCTTCATCCATTTCCTGACGACATGAACTTAGAAATAGTAAGATAAATATTAGCGGAAAATACTTTATAATAACTTGCTTCATTGTTCTCACCTACCCACAGGTCTATTTAGATAAAGGGGGACTTGGGTAACATCTATTGGATTCTGAAAACTTAACAGCCGCAATCAATATGAACCCGATCAGTCTTGTATTGCCAATAAGTAGTATTGTCCTTTTTGACACATTTTCTTTTAGAATATTGATATTGAACTAAGGCTTTACTGTCCCAAATGCCGCATTTTTCGCTACGACATTTAGGAGTACTTGTTTTATAGATGTAATAGCTGCCACATCCTGCTGCAACACTCGTAGCGTAAACCGTCATAAATGTGCATGCTGCTAACATTGTAACGATATGTTTTTTCATAATTTTCCCTCCAAATGATTCGATCAATTTGATTTCGTTTGCAATATAAAATTTATATGTTTCGTAATTTTGTCTTCTTTTTCGTAATCAGTAATATTGACACTATCATTATTGCTTATTCCAGTGTATGATAGCAATATAAAAAGGGTTTACTTCTTGTAAAAGTTCTTTGACAGGGGCCATAAATGGGTTCTTAAGCATTTTTGCGATTGATTTTAGGATGAGTATAAGGCCCACTGCCAGTTAATCAGCAAAAAATGAAAACGGAACCATCCATCTGTCTTTGACCAAGAAAGCTAGAGTCTAAAAATATAATTTTAACTTCATCGTTCCACTTCCCAATCCTTACTCTTTAGAGTGTGGTAATGGTATAAAGGGGTGTCATTTGGTTACTTATCAGTGAGGGGGATAGTCCATGATTGGGAAAAAAATAAAAGATATTCGACTGCAAAACAAGTGTTCACAAAAAGAATTTGCCGAAAAAATAAATGTTACTCGGCAAACCGTTTGTAATTGGGAAGGGGATAAGACGGTCCCCGACATCTATAATATCTTAACTATATGTAAAACCTTTAATTGTGATCTTTCATGTTTTGTAGATGACAAGCCAAAAGTGGGTAAAGAGGAAATTCAAAAGGAAGTCAGTATCCAACCGCATTACATTTACCTGATTGCACTAACAGGAATCTTATCTTGGATTATTCCTTCATTAGTCGTGGTTAATTTTATTGAACTGATTATTTTTTATTTTTTCATAAAAGTGACCAAAGTCGAGCGGTACTTGACTTTGGGGATTTGCCTGTTTTATACGGCAACATTTTTTATTTATTATGATTTTTATTACCAAGTTTTACTTTCCTTGCTTCCAGTATAAGCTAGCCGTTATACCTTGGTCTCATTTGATCCCTGTCGTCTTTCTAAGCTTTGCAACTTCCCAAAATGCTTTAATAAAAAATCAGTTTGTTTACTAGCAGACTGGTTTTTTAGCTTGCTCAGAAGTCTATTTTAAAGAACGAATATTATGGTTGAAATATGATAAGGGCTTGATATAATAAAAATTAATAAGAGTCCGGACTTTTATTGAAGCTTAATTTGACCACTATGTATCGTTTAAAAATAATCAGTTGTAGTTGCTGGATGCCAAATCCGATTGACCTTGGAATTGATAGGCTAAGGAGACTCAGCCAATGAAATTTTTCTAAAATTGGAAGCGTATACAAATTCGCACGCTCCATGACTGAATAAAAAATTTTTATCCTATCATGCTGGAGGCGGAATTAGACCCTAGCCAATCTTGCAGTCCCAAGCAAAAGGCAATCATTTAGCGAGGTGGAAATATGACACAGTATGATCTAGTCATCATTGGTGCTGGTCCAGGTGGTTATGTGGCTGCTGAGCAGGCAGCCCAGGCTGGTCAGAAGGTGGCTGTCATCGAAAAGGAAGCGATCGGTGGGGCTTGTTTAAATGTGGGTTGCATTCCCTCAAAGACTTATTTGCAATATGCCCACTGGGTGAACACTATTTATCAAGCAAATGAAAGCGGTGTCAATTCTCAATTAGAAAATATCGACTTTAACCGCTTATATGAGCGGAAGAATCAAGTGGTCCAAAGCCTGCAAAATGGGATTCATTCTATTTTTAAGGCCAATGACATTGACTATATCCAAGGAGAGGCCAAGGTCAAGGAGGACAAAATTTATGTGGAAGATAGGGAAGTTTTCTATCAAAAGCTTATACTGGCTACGGGATCCAGACCTTTTATTCCAAGTCTTAAGGGCTTGGACGGGGTTGATTATTTAACGACCGATCGTTTCTTTGATTTAAAAGAAATCCCAGACCATTTAGTCATTATAGGAGGTGGTGTGATAGGGGTTGAGATGGACTTTGCCATGCGACCCCTAGGAGCCGAGGTTAGCTTGTTGGAAGTAGCGGATGATATATTGCTGAGTGAAGATGAGGAAGCTAGAGCAATCATTAAAGCCAAGCTGGAAGAGATGGGTATTGACCTGGAAGTGAAGGCAGATATTCAAGAAGTCCAAAAAGACTCGGTTCAAACAGGGTCAAAGTCTTATGAATTTGACCAAGTCCTCTTGGCAACGGGTCGCCAGGCTAATTTAGACCTGGCCCAAGACCTGGGCTTAGCCCTGACAAGGGATGGTCAGTTTGTTCAAGTGGACAGCTATTACCGAACCAGTAAGGCACACATCTATGCCATAGGGGACTTGGTAGACAGTGCCCAGCTCGCCCATGTGGCCAGTCAGGAAGGGAAGTGTGCGGTCAACCACCTGACCCGCCAGCCCAGCCAAGCCTTTAACCAGAAACTCATCCCAAGATGTGTTTACACTGACCCAGAAATTGCCAGCTTTGGTTTCAGTGAAGCTGAAGCCCAGGAGGCAGGCTATAGGCCCCGACTTTACCGGCAAACTTTTGCCTCGAATGGCCGGGCCCTAGCCTCTGGTCAGACAGAAGGCTTTGTGAAATTGTTAGTGGATGAACGATTTGGCGAGATACTAGGAGGGGTGGTGGTAGGTGCAGGAGCAAGTGAAATGATCCACCAACTCTTGACCCTGGTGGCTAGTGAAGCCACCGTTCATGAGTTGGCCAATGTCATTGTCGCCCACCCGACACTTTCAGAAGTTATCGGAGAGATGAGTCAGAAGATAGTGATGGACCGAACTCATTAAGCTAGGGAGGAAATGAAAATGGAAAAAATGAGCAAGCAAGAAGCCAGACAGACCCAAGCCCATGCCATAACTGAAAGTGATGTCAAGCTCGATGAAGAAACCGTCAGTTTTACCCAGGACCAGGCAAGATGGCTCTTTAAAAAAATGAACGACATTCGCAACTTTGAAGATGAGGTTCACCGCCGCTTTCTCCAAGGCGAAATCATCGGCTTTGTCCACTTGTATGCGGGAGAAGAAGCCATTGCCGCTGGGGTTGGCAGCCTGCTTAACGATGGGGACTTCATTGCTTCCAACCACCGGGGCCACGGCCACTGTATTGCCAAGGGTTGCGATATCAAGCAGATGATGGCAGAAATTTATGGTAAAAAAGACGGCCTCTGTAATGGCAAAGGTGGCTCCATGCACATCGCCGATATTGACAAGGGGATGCTAGGGGCCAACGGGATGGTTGGCGGTGGTTTCGGTCTCGGACTGGGAGCTGCTATGCGGAATAAGTATTTGAAAAACGATAATGTAACGGTTGTCTTCTTCGGTGATGGGGCCTCAAATATCGGTAACTTCCATGAAGTCATGAACATGGCTAAAATCTGGAATGCCCCTGTGGTCTTTGTGTGTGAAAACAACTATTTTGCCCAGTCCACCCCATCCTGGTATGCTTCCGCTTCCGATACCATAGCGGACCGGGCCATTGCTTATAATATGCCGAGCGCCCGGGTCGATGGCAAGGATGTGGTCGAAGTTTATACGGCTGCCAAAGAAGCCATCGAACATGCCCGCAATGGTGAGGGACCGTCCTTCATCGAGTGCGTCACCTACCGCAATTATGGCCATTATGTAGGGGATGAGCAAAAGTACAAAAAACAAGATGGCAAAGAGAAGGAATTGGCCGACACCGACCCAATCGAAAAATTTAGAGACTATATCTTGCAAGAAGACCTTTTAAGTGAAGAAGAGTTAGACAGTCTAGCGGAAGAATCGCAAAAGGATATTGAAGCAGCGGTTCAATTCGCTGAAGACAGTCCAGAACCAGACCCAGAAGCCTTGTATGAAGACGTATTAGCTTAAGCACAGTTTGGGAGGGGTAGTAAAAATGACTGAAATGACATTTATGCAAGCAGTCAACAATGCACTAGACTTGGCCATGGAAAAAGATGATACCGTTTTGTTGCTGGGTGAAGATATTTACGGCGGGTCAGGCGTTGAACACTTAGAAGAAAAAAATGAAGATGCCTGGGGTGGATCTTTCGGTGTCCTCAAGGGCTTGGGACCCAAGTATGGGGCTGACCGGGTGATCGACACACCCATTTCTGAACACGGTTACATGTCGGCTGCCGTTGGGATGGCGGCGACTGGGCTTAGACCGGTGCCCGAATTAATGTTTAATGACTTTATCGGCTGGTGCCTTGATGCCATACTCGGCCAAGCCACCAAGTTACGCTATATGTTTGGGGGGAAAGCGAAGGTTCCTATAACCGTCCGAACCGCTCACGGGGCAGGGGTTTCGGCTTCAGCCCAGCACTCCGGGTCCTACTATGGGATTTTGGGCAATATCCCAGGCTTGAACATTGTCGTCCCAGCCACACCCCATGATGCTAAGGGACTTCTTTTGGCCTGTATTGAAGATGACAATCCCTGCTTTTTCTTTGAAGATAAGACCTTGTATGGGTCTAAGGGAGAAGTTCCGGATGACTACTACACCATTGAAATTGGCAAGGCCAAAGTCGTTGAAGAAGGGGAGGACCTTACCCTTGTAACGATTGGTAAAATGCTTTTTGTCGCCCAAGAAGCCGCTAAGGAATTGAAAGAAGAGGGGATTTCCACTGAGATCATTGACTTACGCACTGTTGCCCCATGGGACCAGGAAACAGTCCTTGCCTCAGCCCGAAAAACTGGCCGGGTGATCGTGGTAGACGAAGACAACCCCCATAACAATACGGCAACCGATATTGCCTCTGTTATTATGAGGGAAGCCTTTGACTACCTAGACGGTCCAGTGTTGACGGTTTGTGCGCCCAACACCCCCGTTCCATTTGCCCGCAACTTGGAAGCCCTCTACATTCCAGATACCAACAAGGTGATCACAGAGGGTGCCGAGTTAATTGACGATTTGAGACAACATTAAGGGGGAAAAGCTATGGCTACAGAAGTTAGAATGCCTACCCTCGGCCTAACCATGAAGGAAGGCTTGATCGATGAATGGTTGGTCGAGGAAGGGGATGAAGTTAGTGAAGGCGATGTCGTTGCTGTGATAAGCTCCGAAAAACTAACAGCAGATGTGGAGGCCCCTGAAGACGGCACAATCATTAAAATTACGGCTGATGTCGGGGATGAAGTCCCGGTCAAAGAAGCCATCGCTTATGTCGGTGAGCCGGGTGAAGAGGTTGAGGAAGAGGCCGATGAAGAAAGGGATGAGGAAGCTAGCCAAGCTGGTTCAGCTGACCAGGCTGGTGTCCCAGACCAAGCAGAAGCATCTGACAAAGAGGCTGACCAGGAAGCCAGCCAAAAACCGTCAAGAAAAGAAGCAAGTGAGTCTCAAAGTTCACCTGGCTCTGGGGGAGACCGGATTTTTATCACACCGGTTGCCCGTAAATTAGCCCAAGAAGAAGGTTACGATATCGCTCAAATAAATGGGACCGGTGCTAACGGACGGATTACCAGACGGGACGTTGAAGCTTACCAACCAGCTAGGGAAGGAGTTAGCACACCAGCCGCTCAAGCAGAATATGGTCAAGGTTTAGAAGGCATGCGGAAGACCATCGCTTCCCGGATGATGACCTCCTTAAATACCACAGCCCAAGTAAGCCTCCATACCAAGGCGGATGTGACCGAATTAATGGCAATGCGGCAAGATGTCAAGGACAAAATTGGTCGCTCCTTGGACAAAGGCGAAATCAGCCTGCTTAGCCTGGTTGCCAAAGCCACTATTCTAGCCTTAAAAGACCACCCAGAAATGAATGGCTTGTACTTTGATGGGGAATATACCCAGTATGACGAAATCCACTTAGGCATTGCTGTCGATGCTGAAGAAGGCTTGTCTGTGCCGGTGATCAAGGATGCCCAGACCCTGTCCTTAAGTGCCATTGGGGAAAGAACTCGCTACCTGTCTGAAGGGGTCCGAAAGGGCAACTTGCCTGGCGACTTATACGGTGGGTCTACCTTCTCCATCTCCAATATTGGCAGTGAGGGAATCGACTTCTTTACCCCAATTATCAATACACCTGAAATTGGTATCCTAGGGGTCGGGACAGTCAGGAATGAATTGCAATTTAACGAAGATAAAGATATTGTCGGACACAGCCAGCTAGGCCTAAGCTTGACCTTTGACCACCAAATCGTTGACGGTGCACCCGCAGCCCGGTTCTTAGCTAGCATTGTTTCCTACCTGGAAAACCCTTATGAATTACTGCTTTAGCCGGTAAACTATGTGAGTAAAGCAAGGTTAAGACTATGATTTAGCCATTAGAAAGTTAAAAATCGATAACTAGGTCTGCCGCAAACAAATCAATATACTAACAAGAAGCAAAAAGCCCCAATCCAAGTAGCTTTCATGGCGCTTGGACTGGGGCTTTGTTTTTTGGTTCTTTGTCAAGTGGACTTGGGGGGAAAGAGCAGAGACCTGCTCATACTCTTTGCCTTAGGAGCCACTAGCTTTTTCTAGGGACTTAGCCACCTTGCTTCAACTAGCTGAGCACTAAGGTGTGGTCAATCATGCCGGCCACTTGGTCCCGGAGATTGTGGGTGATCATGATCACACTGGTTTCTTCGTCACTTAAGAGGAGCTTTTCGATGCTGATGGCAGTTTCCTGGTCTAAGCTGGAGGTTACCTCGTCTAAGAGGAGGATTTTTTTGTCCCTGAGTAGGGACCGGGCGATGGACAGGCGTTGCTTTTGCCCACCGGACAGCATTTTCCCGCCCTCACCAATATAGTAGTCCAGGCCGTCTGAATGCCCAGCTATCAAGTCAGCCAAGTGGACTTGGTCTAAGGCTTGGTAAAGGTCCTCATCGGAGTAGGTTTGGCCCATTTCCAAGTTTTCCCGGATAGTCCCGTCAAAGATATGGGGATTTTGGTCGATATAGAGGACCTGGTCAAAGAGTTCCTGGTAAGTAGACTGGTTAAGTTCCTTGCCAGCTAGTCGGATCGAGCCTTGGTAGTGGTCTAACCTGCCACCAATTAGGTTCAAGAGAGTGGACTTGCCACTGCCACTTTCCCCAACAATGGCATAGTTCTTGGCCAGGTGAAAGTCCATTGTGAAGTTATCAATTACCTGCTTGTCCGCGTAGGCAAAGTGAACATTTTCCAAGCTATAGCCCCCAGTGAGGGGCTGGGTGGTCAGTGTTTGCTCCTTGCTTTTGGGACTGGCCTGGACCCTTTGGAATTTTTCGAAAATAGGCTGGCTGGACTGGATCCGGGAGATCATCTGGCTCAGGTTACCTGAGCTGTTAAAAATGTTCCCTGCCAGGCTGGTGGTGACCATAATGGACCCCACTGTCACCTGGCCGGTCAAAGCTAGGTAACCGGTCAGAGCGATAATCCCTACCTGGCCCAAGACATTGCCCAAGCCACCTGCCACCGCCACCCAAGCCATGACTTTGGTGTAGTGGAAGGACTTATCGGACAAGTCCTTGGCCTGGTTAGCTAGTTGGTCTTTCATAAAGGGGAGCTGGCGGTAAGAAAAGAGAGTATCATAGGCAGCTAAAAAGTCAGTCACCTTACTTAAGTAACTTTCATGGCCCTGGCTGAGCTTGATTGTTTCCTGGACAATGGTTGATTTAAAGAGTCTTGGAAGGAGTAAAATCAAGGCAAGGGACAAGAGAGTATAGGCGATTAAAAGCCAGTGGAGGGTGAGCAGGGTGAGGAGGCTCAGGACTAGGGAGATAATGCCAGCCAAGAGGTCGTAAAATGGGCTGATGGAG
Source organism: Alloiococcus otitis ATCC 51267 (assembly GCF_000315445.1). Taxonomy (GTDB): domain Bacteria; phylum Bacillota; class Bacilli; order Lactobacillales; family Carnobacteriaceae_A; genus Alloiococcus; species Alloiococcus otitis. The sequence goes on along the minus strand of NZ_JH992958.1, from coordinate 212,828 downwards.
TCAGTGGCAACCTGCCTGACATCATTCATCAGCCAGGAGGAGTAGCTAGCTGGTTTCTTTTGGTGGAAGGTCTGGTAGTCTGTTTTGACGAGCCGGTCGACCAGTCCCTCTCTTAAGGAGACCTTCATTTTTTCTTCCGTTTGCCCCTGGTAGACGATCCTGAAGTAGGTGAAGGTCAAGTACATAAAAAAGATAAGGAGGGTTAAAAGAATGGACTGGACAAACTTGGTCAAGTCAGGTTGAACGATGGAATTGACAGCTCTGGACAGGGTGAAACTACTGGCAATTTCAGCCAAGCTGACACTAGCCAAGACCAGGATAATGACTATATTTCGAAATTTGAATTCCTTTACTAGTTCTTTCATTACTATTCCTCCACTTTTTTATTGTATAATTTGACTACCATCACAAGGTCAAGCTACTAGGCCAGTTTGGCTTAAGAGAAAGAAGGGGTCAGCATGACCATTGGTGATTTATTAAAAGAATACCGGCTCAATATGGGCCTGACCTTGAGTGAGATGGCTGCTGGCGTCTTGTCAACCTCCTACTATGCCAAGGTCGAAAAAGACCAACACCGGATTACGGCCACAGACCTCTTTGACCTGCTGGCCAGCCATGCCATTCCCTTAGATGACTTTTTAAACCACTACCTGCAAACACCCCACTCCTTTAAAAAAGACATGGAAGCTCTTATCACCCTTCATTACCAGGGAGACCTGGCCGGGATCAAAAAAATTATGGCTGCCTACCGCAAGCTTGATACAGAAAAGGCCCAGACCATAATTGCCCTAGGGGAAAGTTGCCTCTATGACTTAGACCAAGGCCGGGCTATTTCTGAGACCAGCAAAGACCTGATTAAGGAAAAACTCTTTTCCCTTCCAAACTGGAACCTTTATAAGTTATCCATTTATGCTAATTTTGTCTCCTTGTATGACATCCCGAGTAACCAGGTCTTTGTCTCGGCCATCTTGTCCAAGAACTTGGACCAATACAATAAGGGGGAGAGGGAGGTCATCGGTGTCATCTTGCTGAACTTTATCGAAGTCTTGCTAGACCAAGGCGAGCTGGCTCTGGCCAGCTACTACCTAGACCAGACCCAAAAAGTCCTGGTCACCCGTCCCGAACAGCTCTATTACCATGTTGTCATGCACTTTTACAAGTCCCTGGTCCGCTATTTGCAAGGTCATGACCCAGACCATTTAGCCCAGTGCCAGGCCCAGTTAAACTTCCTCAAGACCAATGGCTACACCCAAGAGGCGGCCAGTTTAGCAGCCTTTCTTGAAAAAAATTCCGGCTAAGTCTTTGTGGCAGGGGGCTAGTCTTATTCCGGACCATGACTTTCAACTAATGGAAAATTTCTTCTCGGTGGCAAGGGCTGGTTTCTACTTTGGACCCCGTCAAACTTAATCTTTAATAATGACAACATCAATATCAATTTTAATGCCTGTTAACCCGACTTCCATAAGGATGACCTCCCTTCATTTGGACTAGCTTTAGTATAGTCTGGCGCGGATTTGGCCAAGGGTGATTTGTCGTAAGTGACAAAATAGTTTATATGTGACAGCAAAAAAGCCAAGCTAGTTTGACCTAGTTTGGCTTTTCTGATTGTTTTGAATAGATTAAGTAAGCTGGGGGCTTTTGCTGACCTCATTTAGGCCTGGTTTTTAAAATAATCCAGGGACCGGAGGCGGAGGTAGAGGGCTGTGGCTAGGAAGGCCTTGAGCAAGTCGATGGGGAAGAAGGTCAGGATATTGGTCACAATGACCGCTCCAAAGGGAATTTCCACCATCATAACCCGGTTCATGATAAAGTACTGGTGGGTAACTCCGAACAAGTAGAGGATAAAGATGGCGACCACCATGTGGAGGAGGACTCCTTTAAAATCGAGGGGGTCGCTGAGTTTCTTCCCCAGGTAGATGGCCTGGATTAGGCCACCGATTAAAAAACCAAAAGAAGGGCTAAAGATTGACTGGAAACCACCTGTCCCCCCTGCCAAGACGGGGAGGCCCAGTAAGCCCAGTGCGATATAGAGCAAGATGGCTAGACTTCCCTTTAAAGCTCCCAGCAAGGCTGGAATGAGGAGGAAGAAAAAAACTTGGAGGGTGACCGGGACCGGCCAGAGGGGGATCACCAGGATGGAAGATACTGCTAAGAGGGCTGTGAACAAGGCAATGTAGGTCAGGTCACGAACAGACATGAAGTCAACTCCTTCTATTACAATCATCTCTTAAATTATACACTAGCTCCAGGGTCTTTGTCAGTTAATCAGGCGAAAAAATGGCAAGTTATCTATTTATCTCATATTAAGCCCGTATCAATTGCAATTAGGTGAGAAATGTTTAATAATAGAAGGTAACTTAGACTTTAGAAGGTGATGGAATGCAGCAAGCAATCAAAGATTATATCCTAGACCATGAAGCAGACATGGTTGAGATGAGACGTTACTTACACCAACACCCCGAATTATCATTTGAGGAAGTGGAGACGACCCAATTTTTCGTCGACAAGTTAGAAGAATTAGGCCTCCCTTACCGAACCTTAGACCCGACTGGTGTGGTAACTGAAATTGAAGGCGACCATCCCGGCAAGACTGTCCTCTTGCGGGGGGATATGGATGCCTTGGCAATCAACGAAGCCAATGATGTAGACTACAAGTCTCAAAATGAAGGGAAGATGCATGCTTGTGGTCACGATGGGCACGTCTCCATGCTCTTTTTAGCCTTGAGAGCCTTGAATGCTAACCGGGACTTGATTCACGGGACCGTCCGCTTTATCTTCCAACCAGCCGAAGAGATCGGTCAAGGGGCTAAGACAGTGGTTGGTCAGGGTGTTACAGAAGGGGTCGACAATGTCTTTGGCCTCCACATTTTGTCAGCCGACGAAACCCACAAGGTATCAGTTGAGCCGGGCCCAATCCTTGCAGCTGGGGACAAGTTTACCGTCAAGTTTAAAGGTGACGGAGGCCACGGTGCCCAACCTCACGCCAGTAAGGATGCCCTGCTCATGGGAGCCCAGTTCGCTACCAATGTTCAAGCTGTGGTATCTCGGACGGTAAACCCCCTCCAACCTGCAGTGGTTTCCCTTGGTCAATTTGAATCCGGTAGCCGGTTTAACATTATCCCAGGCGAGTCAACCCTGGTTGGCACTGTCCGGGTCTTTGACAACCCAACCCGGGAAAAGATAGAAGAAGGAATCCGCAAGTATGCCCAAGCCATCGCCCAGGCCTGGGACGGGCAAGCAGACGTTGAATATGAACGCCTAGTCGAGTTTGTCGACAATGACCGGGCTTCTGCCGAGCTGGCTCAAAAAGTGGTCACCGAATCCTTCGGGGAAGAAAACCTCCGCCACAACCCAGCAACCATGGGCAGTGAAGACTTCGGCTACTTCTCTCAACAAGTTCCCGGTACATTTGCGACAGTGGGCTGCCGGAACCCAGAAAAAAGTGCTAACTACCCTCACCACCACCCGAACTTTAACATTGATGAGGATGCCTTAAAAACAGGTGCTGAACTCTATGCCCAGTATGCCTTGGCCTACCTGGACCAGGATGAATTTTAACTAACCATAAACGATTAAAAGCAAGCAGGTTAGCTTGAGCTAGCTGCTTGCTTTTTTGTGTGTTTGCTGGAGGATGGTTGATGGTTTTGTCTTTGAAGCGGTGCCTTTTTATTCGAGCCTAGGCCTAGACAAATTGACTTGGCACTAAACAAGGCTAGTCCAGCCTAGCCCATCCTAGCCAAGTCTTTAGATAAACTGAGCTAGGTCCAAGACTCCATCCAGTTCGGCTTCAATTTCAGACCTCAGATTGTGGGTGATCATGATGACGGTTAATTGGGGGTTGGTGACAAGATTTCTTTCAATATTGAGGGCAGCTTCTTGGTCCAGACTGGAGGTTCCCTCGTCGACCAAGACAATATTTTTATGCCGGATAAAGCCCCTTGCCAAGGCCAGGCGTTGCTTTTGCCCACCGGATAGGGACCGGCCGCCTTCGCCTACTGGGGTATCTAGGCCATTCGCCAAGCCTTTGACATAGTCTGTTAGGCCGGCTTCTGCCAGGGCTTGCCAGACTTGGTCTTCACTAAAGGTCTCACCCAGGCTAATATTATCCAAAATGGTCCCTTCAAAAATATAAGGGGTTTGGTCTAGGTACATAACTTCCTCCCGGATATCTTCTCCCCTAGTTTCCTTGATCTCATTGCCACAAATTCTTAAGGATCCTTGGTAGTCGGTTAGTTTGCCGTTTAAGATATTAAAGAGGGTACTTTTCCCACTCCCACTTGGGCCAAGGATAGCGTATTTCCCATTCTGGGTGAAGTCATAAGAAACACCCTGGTCCCAGAGCTGGTCACCTTGGTCATAAGTATAGTTCAATTGGTTAAGGGAGATAGTGTTGTTGGCCACTTCAAAAGATTGGGATTGAGGCCGGTCAGTGTTTTTGAGGGATTGGAATTTTTCAAAGATGGGGGTAACACTTTTGATCTCCAAAATGGTGTTGGTAATATTGCCCACACTGTTAAAGATCTTATTACTCAAGGCCTCGGTGGCGTTAATGGACCCGATCGTTACAATTTGTTGGAGGGCTAGGTAACCCGTTAAAACCAAGATACCACTCTGGCCTAAGAGGTTCCCGGAAGCCCCAAGAATGGCACTGTAGGTCAATTGTTTCCGCTGGTCAACTTTTTTATCGGCCAAGTCTTGGGAGGCTTGGTAGACCCGGTCCCTGATACGGGAGACCAAGTTATAAGAAAAAAGGGTGTCAAAACCTTGCAAGACACTGGTCACTGTTCCGACAAATTTTTCCTGTTCCTGAGTCATCTCAAGGGTAGAGTCTTGGACCCGTTTTTTGACCAGCATGGGCAGGAAATAAGTTAAAAGGGAAATGGCGAAGGCGAAAAGAACAATACCCCAGTGGAAGAAGATTAGAGAAACAGTTGCAAAAAGGGCTTCGATAATCATGGTGATACAGGCGTAGAGGTTGGTAAAGCCAGTTGATTCGATAGTGGTTATATCGTTGTTCAGCCAGGAGATAAAGGCAGAGGCTTCGTGTTGGTGGAATTCCTGGTAGGTGAGGTCTTGCAAACTTTCTGTAATATCTGTCCGGATCTGGGTGACCATGAGCTGGATGACCTTGGCTTCGTAGGGAATCCGGAAGAGGAGAGACAAGACATACAAGCCTAGCATGAGGACAATAGCTAGCATGGACCAGAAGAACTGGGTCCAATTAAAGGCGATCAAGGAGTTGAGGGCACGGGCATTTAAAATACCAGCCAAAATCTGGGCTCCAGCCCCAACAGTAATGATGAATAAAAGAAGGAGGTTTTCCTTCCAATAAGCTTTTATGTAAGTTGACATGGGTCCACCACTTTCTTGTTAATTTGACGAATTTAAGCGTTAGCGACCTCATTCTCAGCGATCACGTTTTAAATTAAAATCGTTTTTTTATTTTTGTATTATTATTATATTATATTTATTTAGAATATTCAAATATTTTTTAACTTACTTGCTTGTTTTTGGAAGTTGGTCCCTCATATTTTAACTTAAGCAATGGAATACAGGTAGTTAAAGTAGCCATTTGCTTCAACTAAATCAGCAAAACTGCCTGATTCGGCTATATTGCCATTCTTCAAGACCAGAATTTCATCATACTGTTCTAATAGGCCTTTAGCCAAAGAGTGGGTGATCATAATTTTGGTTTTTTCACTTAAGTTTAAAATATCATTTGTAATTTGATAAGCCGTTTCCTTGTCTAAGGCAGAAGTGGCTTCGTCTGTTAAAAAAATGGAGGAATTTTTCAATAAGGCTCTTCCGATGGCAATGCGTTGCTTTTCACCGCCGGATAGGTTAACCCCATTTTCCCCACAGGAATAGGAGAGTCCTTTATCATTAACTAGCTTGCGGAGGGAAGCTTGGTCAATCACTTCTTGAATTTGGTCCTCGTCAAAGTCTTGGAACATTGTCAAGTTATCTAGAATGCTGGCATTAAAAATAAAAACATCCTGGTCTATCAGGCTGACTTCTTCATATAAAGCATCTAGTTTGGCATCCTTCAAGTTAATTTGGTCATAATAAATATTTCCAGATACTGGTTGCTGGTTTTTCATCAGTAATTTTAATAAGGTTGATTTGCCTGAACCAGAAGCCCCTACGATGGCGTAGGACTTGCCCCTTTTAAACTCCCAGTCAAGATCTTTCAGGATTGTATCCCCTCCAGGATAGGCAAAGGAAACTGATTGTAGTTTAATCGATTCTTCCAGGCTGGGTAGTGGAGTCATCTGTTGATCTGGGTCAGCCTCCCCTGGATCGAGGAAAGAGGCAGCCTTCTTGATTAGTCCTAAGGCAGCCCTTCTTTCTGAGATCATAGTCGGCAGGTTGACCACTGGGCTAATGATAAAGTTCATTAAATTCACAAAGGAAATGATCATCCCAGCTGTAAAGCCTTGGTCATTCAGGACTAAATAAGCTCCAAACATGGTGACAGCTAACTGGGTAAAAATGCCAGACCCCTGACTAAATAAGCTAATGGTTAATCGACTGTTCTCTAATTGTTTTTTGTTTTCTTCTAAATTTTCATTGCTTTGACCCAAGTGTTTTGCAATTTGTTTTTCGGCCTTAAAGTTTTTAACCAAGGGGAAGCCATTGATAAAGTCTGAAATAATGCCCACAAAAGTCGAATTTTTCTTGGAAATAACTTGCTCAATCTTAACTAGGCGCGAGCCCGTAATTAATGAAGATATTACAGGAATCATGGTGATAGCAATGGAGACTAGGGTCATTAATACAGATAAGTACAGCATAAAAGCTAAAGCCCCAATGAAGGTTACGATTTCAGTGATTAGGGCAATTTGTTGCCGGACGTATTTCTCTTCAATGACCTTGGTATCATTGGTTAGGGCGGATAAATACACCGATTTCCCCAGTTGGCTAAAGTCGGCTATGTTTTTACGTAAAAGCTTTTGGAGCAAATACTGCTTATAATTGACCATCGCTCTTTTAATATAACGGGGGAAAAAATAGGCATTTAGGGCCATGATAACAACTGTTAAGAGGATAAAGGCAAGTGCCAAGTAAAGGACTTGCATAAAAGTCATAGACGCTTCTCCCGTAGCAATATCAATAGCCATCTGGAGTAACCAAGAGAGGGCCACATTGATCGCTGCTGTCCCAAAAGCCACGGCAAGAGTACCAAGAAGATAGAACTTATTATCTCGGTACAACTCTTTTACTAATTCCTTATAAAGCTTTTCTTTCATCTGAATCCCCCTTGCGGTATATATCAGCTTTAATTAATTGTTTATTATTTTACTTATGATAAAATCAATTATATCATTTAAATAAAATAATTTATAATTTTAAACTTATTATATATTTAAAAGGATCTGAAAGCAATAGAGGTAAAAGACGTAAACGATATGATAAAATTGTAAGATTATCTGATGTTTTTACTTTTCAAAACAAAAGCCTTGCAATGCCAAGTAACTTTCTATATAATATACCTGCTGAAATGAGATTGAGGAATTAGTTAAATAAGATCGACGTAGTGAAAGTACGTCCTATCAAAACTTGACCAGCTGGATTTGGTCGCTATTGGTGGGAAGTGCTTTTTTTATTGACCTAGGCGACGAGCATTCTTGTGCATTGAGGAGGTAAAGTGATGTCTTTAGATTTTGATACCATTGCGGCTATTTCAACCCCACCAGGTGAAGGGGGGATTGGGATCGTCCGGATTTCCGGTGAAGAAGCCATTGCCATAGCAGACCGGGTTTACCAGATGGGGAGCAAAAAAATTTCGGACCAGGACAGCCACACCATCCACTACGGCCGGGTGGTAGACCCTAAAACGGACCAGGTGGTGGATGAAGTCATGGTGACCCTGATGAAGGCCCCCAAAACCTATACCAAGGAAGACGTGGTGGAAATCAATAGCCACGGGGGCATTTTAGCCGTGAACAAGGTCCTCCAGCTGGTGTTAAACAATGGCGCCCGCTTAGCTGAACCGGGTGAATTTACCAAGCGGGCCTTTCTCAACGGCCGGGTCGACCTCTCCCAAGCTGAAGCAGTCATGGACATGATCCGGGCCAAGACGGACAAGGCCATGCAGGTGGCGGTCAACCAGATGGACGGGGACCTGTCCAAGTTGATCCGCAACTTACGCCAGGAAATCCTGGATACCCTGGCCCAGGTGGAAGTCAACATTGACTACCCAGAATACGATGACGTGGAAGAGATGACCTCTCAAATGCTTTTGGAAAAGGCCCAGTCTGTCAAAAGCCAGGTCAAGGCACTCCTGGAAACCGCCCAACAAGGCAAGGTTCTTAGAGAAGGCCTGGCTACTGCCATTATCGGCCGGCCCAATGTGGGCAAGTCCAGCCTGCTTAACAAACTCTTGCGGGAAGAAAAGGCTATTGTGACGGATGTAGCCGGGACCACCCGGGACATTGTCGAAGAGTATGTCAGTGTCAAGGGGGTCCCCCTCCGCTTGATCGACACAGCTGGCATTCGGGACACGGAAGATCAGGTGGAGCGAATCGGGGTCGAGCGGTCCCGCAAGGCCATCCAGGATGCTGACTTGGTCTTGTTGGTCTTTAACCAACATGAAGCCTTGACCGATGAAGACCTGGCCTTGATTGAAGCTACCAAAGACCACAAGCGGATTGTCATCTTGAACAAGTCTGACCTTGACCAACACTTGGACTTAGACCGGCTCAGCCAGGCCCTGCCGGATGCTGACTTTATCACAACGTCTGCCATGACCGACTTAGGCTTGACTGACTTAGAGGACAAGATTGCTGACCTCTTTTTCTCCGGCCAAACAGGGGACCGGGACGCTACTTATGTCTCCAACACCCGCCACATTTCCCTCCTCAACAAGGCAGTTGATGCCTTGGATGAGGTGATTGAAGGCATTGACTTAGGTATGCCGGTTGACCTGGTCCAGGTCGACATGACCCGGGCCTGGGACTATTTAGGGGAAATCACCGGCGACAGTGTCCAAGATGAATTGATTACCCAACTATTCAGCCAGTTCTGCTTGGGTAAATAGACTGGACTGGCTTGCCTGGCAGAAACAAATGAAAGAGCTAGATTGGTTTGAAGGGTGAAAACTGAACCTGCTTGCTGTGCAGAAGAAATATGATTCCGCTAGTTCAGTTGGGGAAAAACCGCCCCTGACCCTTTAGCTGAAGGCCAAAAGTATCAGCTGATTTTACTTAAGTCAAGAGAAAGCTGACTGCCAGACCGGCCTCCTTCCAAGCCATTTTTTGCCAAGCAAGCCTAAGATTTTCAAACGAAACACAAGACTGACCCTGGAAATAGAAAGGAAGTCATTGATGGAAAGATACCAAGCTGGATCGTACGATGTCATTGTAGTAGGAGCAGGTCATGCCGGGTCAGAAGCAGCCTTGGCAGCTGCCCGTTTAGGGGCTAAGACCTTGCTGGTAACCATCAGCCTGGACATGGTGGCCCACATGCCCTGCAACCCCTCTTTAGGTGGCCCTGCCAAGGGGATTGTCGTCCGAGAAATTGACGCTTTAGGCGGGGAAATGGGGCGGAATATCGACAAGGCCTATATCCAAATGCGGATGCTCAACACCGCAAAAGGCCCAGCAGTCCGTGCCCTAAGAGCCCAAGCCGACAAGCATATTTACTCCAATGAAATGAAAAAAACCCTAGAGCGCCAAGAAAACCTGGACCTCAAACAAAGTGTGGTCAACGAACTCATTGTCGAAGACGGAGTGGTCAAAGGAGTTGTCACCCACTCAGGTGCTTCCTACACTGCCCAAGCTGTGGTCTTAACAGCCGGGACCTCTTCAAGAGGGCAAATTGTGGTAGGCGACTTGAAATACTCCTCCGGCCCCAACAACACCCTAGCCTCCATTAAACTCTCTGAAAACCTCTTGGACCTAGGCTTTGAACTGGACCGGTTTAAAACAGGGACCCCACCGCGGATCAACAAGCGGACCATCCACTACGGTGAGACCGAAATCCAGGAAGGCCACAAGACCCCCAACCACTTTTCTTATGAAAGCAAGGACGAAGACTACCTAGAAGACCAAGAGCCTTGCTTTTTAACCTACACCAACTCTGACTCCCACGATATTATCCGGGACAACTTGGAACGAGCCCCCATGTTCACCGGGATTGTGGACGGGGTAGGGGCCCGTTACTGCCCTTCCATTGAAGACAAGGTGGTCCGGTTCTCAGACAAGCCCCGCCACCAAATTTTCCTGGAACCAGAAGGCCTGGACACCGACGAAATCTATGTCCAAGGCTTGTCTTCTTCCCTGCCAGAAGACGTGCAACTGGAAGTTCTCAAGACCATCCCCGGCTTGGAAGACGTGGAGATGATGCGGACCGGCTACGCCATTGAGTACGATGTCGTCACCCCTCACCAACTCCGCCCTTCCTTGGAAACCAAGCTCGTTGACGGTCTGTTTACGGCTGGCCAAATGAACGGGACCAGTGGCTATGAAGAAGCAGGAGGTCAAGGGATTGTAGCCGGCATCAACGCTGTTCGCAAGATAAGAGGCCAAGAGCCTTTTGTGATGAAGCGGGACGAAAGCTATATCGGGGTCATGATCGACGACCTGGTCACCAAGGGAACCAACGAACCCTACCGTCTCTTAACCTCCCGGGCGGAATACCGGCTCCTCCTCCGCCACGACAATGCCGACTTCCGCTTGACCGAAAAGGGTTATGAACTTGGCTTGATTTCCCAGGACCGCTATGACCGCTTCTTGGAGAAAAAAGCTATCGTGGAAAAAGAACTGGCCCGGCTCAAGTCAGCCCGACTGACCCCAAGCGATGTCCACGACTACTTGGAAGCAAAAGGCGAACCCCAGCTCAAGGACGGCAAGCAGGCTTATGACTTTTTGAAACGCCCTTATGTGACTTACGAGGACCTGATGGAATTTGTCCCCGCTCCAGAAAAACTGGGACGTTACGAGGCAGAACAGGTTGAAATTTCCATCAAGTATGAAGGCTACATCGAAAAAGCCAAACGCAAGGCGGATAAGATCAAGCGGATGGAGAACAAGCGGATTCCAGACCAGATCGACTACACCCAAATCAACGGTTTGGCGACCGAAGCCATTGAAAAACTGGACCTTATCCGGCCGGAAACCATTGCCCAGGCTAGCCGGATCAGCGGGGTCAACCCAGCAGACATTTCTATCCTCATGGTTTACGTCGAACAAGGCCAAGTCCACAAGGCGAACCAGGCTTAGCTTAGGTCCTTGGATTTGGAAGCGGGACTTGCTTCTTAGTTGCCAGTTGATTAGCTTTTGCCTAGACTGTGCCGACTTGACCGAGGCAAGTGGGAAGGGGAAGAGCTTGAGCCTGCCTGCCGATTTTAAAGACCAGACAAAAGACAAGCTAACCCCTTCTCTTTTCATTTGGCTTGGAAACAAGGTTTTTTCAAAGGCAAGCGCATTGCCTGGGTCGGTTTTTTATCCTAGAATAGACCTATGAGACTTGACCATTCAAAGGAGCGCAACCATGTTTAAAGAATTTAAAGAGTTTATCATGCAGGGGAATGTTTTAGACCTTGCCATTGGGGTTGTCATGGGGGCAGCTTTTACCGCCATCGTCAACTCCCTCGTTGAAGATCTGATTGGACCGATTATTGCAGCTCTCTCAGGTAACTCGGACATCAGTGGCATGACCATTTCCATTGGGTCAGCCGAGTTGGGAGTGGGAGCCTTTTTACAATCCATCATCAATTTTTTCCTAATCTCCATCGTCCTCTTTATCATCATCAAGGGAGTCAACACCATCACCCGGCAGTTCAAGCACGAAGAGGAAAAAGAAGAAGAGTCTGCCCCAACTGCTGAAGAACTCCTGGCTGATATCAAGACCATCTTGAAAGAAGAAAAACAAGCCCAAGCCAATCCCCCTGAAGAGGAAAGCCCAGACCAAGCCCAATTAGGTCAATTAGAAGAATAAGACCAGACAAAAAGGCCAGCTGACGATTCAGCTGGCCTTTTTTGTATCTGGGTCGCTTTTATTGTGTAGTCACTTTTGTGCTAGGACATTGGCGCAGGGGCTGGGAGAGAAATGGGCCTGCCACTCAAGTCTTTTATCATAAGTGGCCCCGGCCGGCTAACTCCTTTATTTCTGGGCAATTGTCACGTTGTGGCTTCATAACTCCTTTATTGCTCAGCAATTGTCGCGTTATGGCTTCCTAACTCCTTTATTACTGGGCGATTGTCGCGTTGTGGCTTCCTAACTCCTTTATTGCTGGGCGATTGTCGCGTTATGGCTTCCTAACTCCTTTATTGCAGGGCAATTGTCGCGTTATGGCTTCATAACTCCTTTATTGCTCAGCAATTGTCGCGTTATGGCTTCCTAACTCCTTTATTTCTGGGCGATTGTCGCGTTGTGGCTTCCTAACTCCTTTATTGCGAGTCAATTGTCGCGTTATGGCTTCATAACTTCTTTATTGCGAGTCAATTGTCGCGTTATGACTTCATAACTCCTTTATTGCTCAGCAATTGTCGCGTTATGGTTAGCTAACTCCTTTATTACTCAGCAATTGTCGCGTTATGGCCAGCTAACTCCTTTACCGCAGCCGAATTGTCGCCTTACGTCTGTTTACCGGCAAACATCTGCCATTGTCGCCTCTTAGCTGGACCAGACCTCCCCTAAAAAGTGAAAATATTACAGTCCAACCATCCAGGCTAGAAGGCCAATCATTTGCCACCCCCACTGACTCTTTAAACCCTAGACCAAAAGGCCGATAAAGCCACTGGAGGCATAGAGGACCATGAATTGGACACCGTAGTTGACGCCCCAGCGGTTGAAGATTCCAGAAATGCTGGCGATCAATAAGACACCGAAGACGTTTAACCAGCCAGCATCCATGTAGGCCAGGACTACCACAAGGGCAAGGAAGAGGCCTAATATGGCTTCATGGGGGATTTTTGAAAAAATAAAGAGGGTAATTTCCTTGGCATAGCGGACAGTAATAAAGTAGGTGATGGCAATAGCCACCCCAGCCCCTAAGACAACCGGCAGGACAAATTCGCCAGTAGTCAACTGATGGTAGAGGTTGTTGTCTAGGGTGTAGACGGGGGGAGCGTTAAAGAGGGCATTGCCCGGACCAATCGCCACCCCGCTTAAAGGAATCCCAATAGCCAGCAGGGGGATTAGGATGCCGGCAATATAAGAGGCATTGTTTAAGGCATTCATGACTGTGACTGTCATCTTGGACCGGTCCAGCTGGTCTTTTTCGCGCTGGGCCAGGCTTTCGCCGATAAAAACCATCATCCCCACGGGGGACATGAAGAAGGTGATAACCCCTAAGACGGTGGCCAAAACACTGGAGGCCAATTCCCTTCTGGACAAGATCTGAAGGGGGTTGAGGCTGGACTTGGTCTCCGTTTGGCTGATGGTCGTCTTTAGATACGTGTCTCGCTTAAATTTCTCAGCAACCGACCCACCACTTAAGAGTTCCAAGAGGTTGACCATCAAGGGGCCAATGGTAATGGCCAGGAAGAAAGAAATAAAGACTTCCTCCCCCTCTGGCAAAATTTCCAGGCCCCAATAGAGCTGGTTGAGCCCTTGGAAGAGGATGGACAGGGGCAGGATGGCTAGGAGGGACATGACCTTGTTTTTGGACATGAGGGCCAAAAAGAGGGTTCCGATCATAAAGATCAAAGTAGCATTGTCTGAAATAGCTTGGCCAAAGGGGACTAAAAAGGAGGCCAGTAAAAAACTGAGGGGGATGGCCAAAACAGTTCCCACCAAGGACCCAGCTGACATTTTCCGGATGCTGGTGTCGGTTAGACCTTCCTGTTTCAAGTCCATGGCTGCTGGAATCATGGGAGCAGACATGACACCTGAGGGGATGCCGACCACGCCGACTGGAATATTGCCCGTAATCATCTTGGAGACAATGGCGGCGATAAAAAAGCAGAGGAGGACTTGGGGCGGGATTCCGGTCAGGGCCAAGACCAGGGTGACCGGGGCCAGGACAGCTGTTTCATCGGTACCAGGGATGACCCCAAGCAAGGTGTAAAGGAGAGCGCCGAAAACTGCCATGGCCAGCATTTGGCCGACAAGTACAAGGTCCATAGCTAGTCTTCCTCCTTGCCTGGCTTAACTCGGTCAATCTGCCGTTTGGGTTTGAAGAGGAGGGAGTTGATGACAGTTGCCAGGACGATACCAAAGATCCCTGCCAAGAGTTTGAGAGAGTCACTAGCTGGAGCGACCAGAAAGAAGCCCAGTCCCATTACCGTTGCCAAGGCCAAGGAAAAGAGGAGGGGCTTGACGGCAATGACATCGCCCCAGACTTCATAGAGTTGGTCTTTTTTACCATCAGGATTTTTCATTAGAACCTTCCTATCTCAATTAAGTGTAATAATTAACAATCTCACGTTCCATTATCATACACCAGGACTAGACAGAATTGAATGGCTTTAAGAAAATCTTATTGATTTTGTGGGGATGGGCTAGCCTAGCGTTTCAGTCAAGTAAGCCTTATCAATTATTCCATAGCCTTCTCAATACCAGCTTTTTAATAATAGTTTTAGGAAAAGAATGGAATTTACCATGGATTGATTCTTATAAGTATGATATATTAGAAAACGTAGTTTGTTTTATCATTGGAAATCGTTGATCTTGGTGGCATTTTACTGGATTTTTTAGGGTATTAGTCTGATAAATTCTATTTATATCAGCTAGAAGATCAAATCGGACTAATTGAACCTTATTGGCCTAGAAAAATTTAATTTAGTCATACAATAAATCCAGTAATGTGAAACTAGTTACATGTTTGGAAAAGGGTCATATAATCAAATAATGAGTAAGGATAACAATTGGATAACCTTTTTCCGAACATTTGTGACAGGGGGATTAGGGTAAAATCTAATGAAGTTAACAAAACAGCAGTCCTTAGAATCATTCGCAATGAAACGACTCAAAATTAAAGGAGAGATTTAATGGTTGGTAAAAATAACTTTAAACTAAGACGGGAGAAAATGGGGAACAAATTCTACCGTTATTCCATCAAACGCTTGTCCATTGGGGTAGCGTCTGTTGCTGTTTCAGCAGGCTTTTTGTTTGCTGGACGGGAGGCTGTCAATGTTAAGGCGGCTGAAGTTTCAGACGAAAATCAGGCCCTAAGTCAAGAACTTGACCCAGACCAAAACCCAGCCTTAAGTGAAGGTTCTGGTGTAGAAGACCAGGAGACTTGGGAAATTCCTAGTAAATTCGGTACTGAACTTCCTGATCTAGACGAAGAACTCCTCGAAGGCATTGACGACGACCAGGAACTTCTACAAGAAGTAGAAGGCCAATCACCGGAGGAAGCGCCAGAAGAAGCCAAGGGTCATGAAGAAGAAAGCCAAGACATCGAAACTGAGGACGACTCAGACCATACACCTAGCCAAAACGAGCTGGACCAAAACGAGCTGGAAGAAACCCTGACCGAGGATCCAGACGAGGATGACCCTGAGGAAGACCAAGCTGACCAAAATGATCAAGAGGGTCAAGTTGATGAAGCCGGTCAATGGGAAGAAGACCAGACTGACCAAGATGATAACAGAGAAGGTCAAAATCGAGAAGACTTAGGTCAACCGGATCAAGAAGCTGTTACAAGACCTGACCTAGACGGCGACAAAACAGATGAAAGCAAACCAGCTGACCATTCGGGGGATAGTAGTGAAGAAGGGTCAGTTAAACCTGAACTCTCCTTGAGAAACTACATAGACCCAGAGGGTAAAAGCCTGACTGAAATCATCACAGATGGCTTCGTCAAAGCGACCCTGGACGATCAAGAATTAGATATTGTCCGACAAGACGGTCACCTCTTGCTCAACCAACCTCTCCAAACAAATGGCAGATTACAACTAGAAGCCATTAACGCGGCAGGGGTAACCAACCGACGGGATTTTGACCTAAAAGAAGACGGTACACTCAACCCCATTAAACTTGTGGAGAACAAGCTCGAAAATGGCCGGTTACAAGATTCTACTGCTGACAGTTCAAGCCAATATTCTAACCGTGCTGCCAACCCACAACCTACCGCAGGCACAACTCGATCAGCTAACACCTTAAGTCGTGCTGCCAATGACAACCTTTCTCCCCAAAGTGGCCGGGATGTGAGTAATGAGGTAATAGTTGAAGGTAATTTACAAGTCCCAACTGATTCATACACTGTTGCTAGATTTTTGGGAATACCAATTAAAAAGACTGGTAATTATATCCAACCAACTAGTGGTGACAGTATTTATTTCACACTTTCAGTTCAAGTTCCTGAAACTGTTACTAGTGGAGACTATATTGACTTGCATTACGCTCCAGAAATTGCCATTGGTCAGGTTGATGTAAATGCTCGCACAGGCTTATCTTTTAGAGAACGTAGATTACACGAACAAATATATGGCACTCCTAGACCAACAATTACTGATGGAAATGGCGATATCATTGCCTATATAGAAGATGATCGTGAAAACAATATCATCCGTTATACTTTCACAGATTATGTTGATAGAAAATCGAATGTCCGATTTTCTCACACATTAAATCACTGGATTGATTTAGGAGAAGCACAGAACACTGGGGAGTATCCTTTATATTATAGAATTGGTGACGAAGTTTTCAGAGAGGATACTTTTATAGACTATCGTCAAAACGTCAGAAGAAATGGACCAGCATCTACATCGTCTGTCATAAACTGGGTCGATGATAAAACTAATACATTTAGAGCAACAGCCTATTTCAACATTGACAACAATTATATTGGAACAGAAGGCAGAGTTTTTTATATCACAGCTACGGAAGGAACAGAACCCGGAGCTCCGAATGCTATCAATATGGATTCATTGGACATACGGGTTTACCGCGTGTCAGATGGTAGGGTATTACCAGAAAGTAGAGCTTTTGATCCAGTTGCAGTTGGAGCAGAGGATATTACTGATCAAGTTAATGTCGAAAGTTATTTAACAAGTGATAATGCGACAGAAGATGGAGACTACTGGATTGACGCGCCAACCAATAACTCTGACACCTATATTATGGTAGTCCATGGAACATTTGATCCCGATCGTCTAGGGCCTCAAGGTGAATTTGGTATGCAAGTACAGTCAAATGATGTTGATTATGAGACAGGCCAGCAGGCTGGACATACATCATACCTAGTATATTCTGTGGAAGCCCTATCCGGTGAGGGCAATAATATAATCGAAGGTGGAGGCGAAGATAAAGAAGAAGAAAAAGGCCCTCTTTTTGAAATGACCGTTGAGGATACTGGATATGGTACTAAATTTGTAGAATCAGATAGGCCCGGTTGGACAGGTATTCGAGAAGTTAGACCTGGTCAAAATGGACGCGTCCGAGTTTTATACGTTCACGTTAACCCAGACCAAATTCCTGGCTTTACCCCAGATGATTTTGTCAATATCCGCGGCCAATACTACCAAGAAGTCTCCCGTGAAGTTATCCAAGAGTCAGAAGACCAAATTGTCGAATACTCCCTACCAAGAATTGTCAATTCAATTAGAAGACCAGACGGTAGCATTGAATTTATTTATAACGATGGACACACCTTTACTGTTCCGCCAGCTCCTACCCCTCAGACCCTTGTTCCGGTTGTAGAGACTGACCGAGGCCAAGGTCCATCAAATCCAAGTGACGATAATATTCGAAGTTATTTGACTGACAATTACAATGGTGACACACGTCTTGGTACATGGGTAACCATTAAAAACCCTACTGGTAACTATACTATTACCGGCGAACCAGAATTTATTGAAAGTTATCGTTTTATTCCAGATGGTGCAAATGGTGAAAGAGGTAAAGATGGCCGTTCAGTTACTATCGACTTGGTAGATGGTGAAGTAGAAGGTCGAGAAGGCACATGGGTTTTTGTCTATCAACTTGATCTTGAAGGCAACCAAGGCGAATTGATTGATAGTGAATTTATTCCAGATGGCCAAGATGGTCACAAAGTTGTTATTGAGAATAGAACACCCCAAGGCTTTGACGTAGTTATCCTAGATGGAGAGGGTCAAGAACTTGATCGTGAAACTGTCTCCCACGGTGCCAAAGGTGACCCAGGTGAAGACGGAATAAATCCAGTCATTCTAACCGCCAGAGGTCAAGGACCAGCAGATCCAAGTTATGCTCTGGAAGTTATTAACGAACCAGGAAAATACAATGGACCTTATGTTTCAGGTTTATGGATCACCATTTATTCTCCAATTGGTAGAACTAGCACTGGGGAACCTAGATACAGAGAAGACGTTCGATTCATTCCAGATGGTCAAAATGGTGAAAATGGTCGCGATGGTCTTACACCACGTGTTCGTCTTGAAGATGGATCAGATGCCTTGGATAACTCAGGCAAATGGGTGATTGTGGAATACCCAGTCATCGACCCAACAACTGGTGAACTTGTAGTAGATCCAGTAAACAACGAACCTGTTTATAGTGAAATTCAACGTGAGTTTATTCAAGATGGCGAAGACGGCCTTACTCCACGTGTTACTGTGGAAAGCGGCTTTGATAGTGATGGTAATGCTGGTTCATGGATTATCGTAGAAAGTCCACTCACCAACCCAATCACTGGGGAAGTCACTTATGAAGAAACCAACCGAACCTTCGTAAAAGACGGTCAAGACGGTGACGATGGTGAAGATGGAGCCGACGGCAA
>NZ_JH992958.1:188704-193004 GCF_000315445.1 Alloiococcus otitis ATCC 51267 | reverse complement strand
ACTGGAGAAGTCACTTATGAAGAAACTAACCGAACCTTCGTGAAAGACGGTCAAGACGGTGACGATGGTGAAGATGGAGCCGACGGCAAGGACGGTAACTACGTTCGAGTCGTTGACAACGGCAATGGCACTTACACCATTATTACCCACGATGGCGCAACTGATACTCCAATTAGCAGTGTAACTGTCCGTGACGGTCAATCCATCACTGCAAGCACTCAACCTGGTGAACTGGGTGGCAGAACCGGTGTATGGATTATCATTAAAGATCGCAACACAGGTGCTGAGCTTGATCGAACCTTTGTTGCAAATGGCGAAGACGGTCAATCAATTACCGCAAATGTTGAATCAGGTGTTGTTAACGAACGTCCAGGCACATGGGTTATTATTCGAGACCGTGAAACTGGTCAAGAACTTGATCGAAACTTCATCTATGATGGTCAATCTATTATTGCTTCAGTCGAACCAGGTACACTAGGTGATCGACCAGGTACATGGGTTATCATTAAAGATCGTCATACTGGTGATGAGATAGATCGAAACTTCATTTACAACGGTCAAAATGGCGAAGACGGTCAATCTATTACGGCAAATGTTGAACCAGGCGTCTTCAACGGTCGTCCAGGCACATGGGTCATTATTAGAGACCGCGATACCAACCAAGAAATAGACCGTAACTTCATTTTTGACGGCCAAAATGGTAAGGACGGTAATTACGTTCAAGTTGTAGAAAATGACGATGGCACTTACACCATTATCACCCTTGACGGGGAAACCGATGAGCCAATCAATAGTGTTGTCGTTCATGATGGCGACAAGGGTGAGCCAGGTCGCGATGGTAACTATGTTGAATTAGTTGCCAATGATGATGGAACTTACACTATCATTAACCGCGATGGTGAAACTCATGAGGAACTAAGCCGTGCGACTATTCGAGATGGTGAGAATGGTAAAGATGGTAACTATGTACAAGTGATTGACAATGGTGACGGAAGCTACACCATTTTCACCCGCGATGGTGAAAATGATGCACTAATCAATAGCGTCACCGTTAGCGACGGCGAAAAAGGTGAGAAAGGTGACAAGGGTGACCCAGGCCGCGATGGTCGTTCCATTACCGCACAAGTTGAACGTGGTGAACAAAATGGTCGACCAGGCACATGGATTAACATTTATGAAGTGAATCCAGTTGGTAGCCTTGGCTCATTAATTGATCGAGAGTTCGTTTTTGACGGAAAAGACGGGCAAGCACCAACCATCCGAACTGAGCCAATCAAAGATCGAGATGGAAATGAACTTGGCATTCAAGTGATTGTCACAGGACCTAATGGGGAACACATCTCTACCGACACTATTTTCCACGGACGAGATGGACAAGATGGTGACTCAGTCAAAGTTCGTGATAACCAAGATGGCAGCTACACCATTATCGCTGTTGGTGGTGACGGCAGTGAAGAAGTCGTTGGAACCATTCGAAATGGTAAAGACGGCGAAAAGGGTGAGAAAGGCGACAAAGGTGACAAGGGTGAACCAGGTCGCGATGGTCAAGACGGTTCAAATGCTGGTAACATCATTATTGATAACACCAACATCAACACCAATGAAAATGGCGACATTGTCATTACCATTGAAGGCCAAGACCCAGTCGTCATTCCGAACCCAGATAAGCTTGCCAACCCAATCCAAAACATGCGAATTGATGACCAAGGCAACTTAATTGTTGAACTGACAGATGGCCGAACCATTAATGCTGGCTATGCTCGAGGCCCTCAAGGCGAGCCAGGAAAAGATGGTAAGTCGCCGATTATTTCCACTCGGGAAGTCAGCGAAGGGATCGAGATCACTGTCACCAACCCAGATGGCAGCCAACACTCTCACATTGTTCGTCACGGTGAAGATGGCCAAGCCGCTCGCATCATTTCAACTTTTAAAGATGAACACGGCAACACCCGTCTGATCTTTAACGATGGAACTGAAGTAGTCATTTCTGGTTACGAAAACGGTGAGAAAGATCCAAATACCGGCGATATTATTAATGTCAACCTCACCATTAATGTCGTTAAGGAAGGTTCAACTGACCAGCCAAGTCGTGTCTTGACACAAGCCAATATCGACAACCGAGGCCACTTGATCCTCACTTACTCAAATGGAGAGACCGAAGACCTCGGTAAGGTAACTGCTTCTACTGACCGAACTGTCGTTACTGCTTTAGTCAACAGTGATAACGAATTGATTCTGGTCTACAGTGATGGTAGCACCCAGAATGCAGGTCAGATTGACATTAAAGAAGGCCCACGAGGCAAATCTGCCTACGAATTATGGCTCGAAGCTGGTAATACTGGTAGCCTTCAAGACTTCCTTGATTCCTTGAAAGGTGAAGACGGTCAAGACGGCAAAGATGCTGAAGTTGGTAAAGTCGTTCAATCCGTTGACATTAACCTCGATGGCGACTTAGTGATTAATTACACTGACAATTCTCAGCAAATCATCCACAACTACCCATCTAGCCAAGATCCATCTGCTAATGGTATTAAAGATGCTCGTGTTGATGCGAACGGTGACTTGATTATCACCTTAGACGACGGTAGCCAAATTAATGCCGGCAATGTTCGCGGACCTCAAGGTGAACCAGGTGCTGACGGTCGAGGCATCGCCAACATCCGAATCGAAAATAACAACCTAGTCGTCGTTTACACCGATTTCTCTGTCGATATCATCGGCCAATTGACCCCAAGTCAACCAGGTGATAACCAACCAGGTGAGACTCCAGGTCAAGAAGAGCCAGGTGGATCAGACGGAGACACTGACAAACCTGACGATAAACCAGGTCAAGATAAGCCAAGTGAACCAGGTGATGGTACCGGCCAACCGGACGACAAACCAGGTCAAGAGGACCCAGGTGAACCCGACAGTGACCCTGAAGAACCTGGAAAACCAAATGGTGATCAACCGGACGATGACGAACCTGGACAAACTCCAGGGGACGGTTCTGATGACACTGGCGACAAACCAGGAACTGATCAACCAGGTGAAACTCCAGGTCAATCAGACGGTGACAACACTGACGAGCCAGGTCAAGACAAACCAGGCTTACCAGATGGAGACAACACCAATAAACCTGGTCAACCGGGCGATGACCAATCAGGTCAAATCCCAGGAGACGGTTCCGATAACTCTGGTGATAAACCAGGTGAATCTGACGATGTTCCAGTAGCACCAGGCCAACCTGGGGATGACACTGATCAATCTGGTAATGACGATCCTGGACAAACTCAAGGAGACGGTTCTGATGACACTGGCGACAAACCAGGAACTGATCAACCAGGTGAAACTCCAGATCAATCAGATGGTGACAACACTGACGAGCCAGGTCAAGACAAACCAGGCTTACCAGATGGTGATCAACCAGATGTGGACACCGACAAGCCAGGTCAACCGGACGCTGATCAACCAGGCGAATCTGACGGAGACACTGACAAACCTGGAACAAGTCCTGAAGTACCTGAACAACCGGGTCAAACTCCAGGTGAAACTGACCAACCTGGAGACCAGCCGGCAGCCCAATCAAGTCAACCAACTGACGGTCAAGACCAAACTAAACCAGTTTCAGGTAGCGACCGCAACCAGTCAGATGAAGAATTGACTTACACCCGTTCTGGTTTCCCTGGAACTCAAGGCAGCAAAGACTTTAGCTTTGTTCAAGACCCAGAAGATGCAACTCCTTCTGACAACTTGACCAAAGATGAAGGCCAACGTCTGCCAGACACAGCAAGTCTAACTTGGGTCTTAGGTCTAATTGGCGCAAGCTCCTTAATGGGAGGATCTGCCCTAGCCCTCAAAGACCGCAAGCGAAAATAATAGTCAGTCATTAACTTAGTTAATGAGTCTGAACCAGAGAGCTTCCCAGCTAGCAATAGCTGGGAAGCTTTTTGCTATACATAAAAGACTGGTCAAAATAGACTTTCTCTATATGACGAGCTATTTTCAAAAGTTGAAACTGGACAATAAATCAGAATAGGGAGGTTTTGCAGTTGAAACTGGACAATAAATCGAAATAAGGTATTTTCAAAGTTGAAAAGCGACAATGGGACGGCCATTCGGTACTTTGAGAGTTGAAAAGCGACAATGGGACGGCCATTCGGTACTTTGAGAGTTGAAAAGCGACAATGGGACAGCCATAAGTTACTTTCGAGTCAAGTCTCAAACTCTGTGTAGGTTAGTCTAGTATTGAGAACTGAGTTGCAATGAGTCAGTTCTGGAGCAATAACGCGACAATTGCTGAGCAATAAAGGAGTTCTGG
>NZ_JH992958.1:120610-188474 GCF_000315445.1 Alloiococcus otitis ATCC 51267 | reverse complement strand
AATAACGCGACAATTGCTGAGCAATAAAGGAGTTCTGGAGCAATAACGCGACAATTGTTGAGCAATAAAGGAGTTATGATGTCATAACGCGACAATCGCCCAGCAATAAACGAGTTATGAAGCAATAAGGCGACAACCACAAACCAATAAAAGACTTATAAAACCGGTCACTGGCTAGGTCGCCCCCAACTTATCTTAAAAGAAGCGCTTACATTTGAAGCCAGCAAGCTAGCTGTCAATAAAGCTTCCCCGACCAGTACCAAACCAACCCCAACTTTTCTGATGGCACCCTAAACCCCTCCCCTCCCCCTATCCTTTATTTCATCATCACATTTTTATATAAGACAAGGATTAACTTTTTCATTCCATCAATGCTATACTAGTAAGGAAAGGAGTGGGACAGATGGAATTAGTTTACATCGTTTTAAATAAGCCTGATCGTTTGAGCGAGATACTATCCCTGTTTTTAGAATATGAAATCCATGGGGCAACTGTGATAGATAGTGGTGGGATGGGCCACCTGATTGCCAACCAGTCACCCATGTTTTCCATGTTTGCGGAATTAAAAGAAGATAAGCACAATAGTAAGATGATTATGACGGTCGTGGACAGCCAAGCAGAACGGGACTTGGTCTTGAAGGCTGTGGAAGACGTTCTGGGTGATATTAATGAACCGGATACTGCCGTCTTCTTTACCACCCCTGTGTCTTTTTCCAAGGGGATGGACTACCACGAGGACGACGAGGGGACTGTTGAATGATGAACACACCATTATATATTGCAATTATCTTACTAGCTGGGCTAGTAGGTGGCAGGCTGGCCCAAGCTTTGAAATTACCGTCTGTTACCGGCTATTTATTAGCTGGTTTTTTACTTGGACCTAGTGTCTTTAACCTTGTTACCCCTGAAGTCAGTGAGTTTTTTGGCATCGTGACGGATTTTGCCATTGGCCTTTTGTCAATTTCGGTTGGGATGGAATTACACCGAAGCGTTTTGAAAAATAACGGGCGAAATCTCATAATTATATCCCTAGGGAAGAGCCTAGTAACTTTTGCATTAGTTACAGCCGTTACTTATTTTTTGGGAATGGGCTTTTATCAAGCAGTGATCTTAGGGGTAGTTTCTTTAACTATTTCTCCTCCTGGTGTTTTGGAAATTGTTAAGGAGCGCAAAGCTCGTGGAGAGATGACCAACAATTTACTCAATTTGGTGGCTTTAGACAACTTGACCTGTATCACCCTTTTCGGTCTGGTCTTGTCCCTAGTCGAATCTGCTATGAAAGCTAATTTCGTCTTTACTGATGTTCTAATCTCTATTGTCAGAGATATTGGATTGGGTCTCGTATTTGGTATTCTAGCCGGTTGGATCTTTGCCTACTTTGTCGAAAAGCAAGTTCTACAAGATAAACTTTTGGTAATTATTATTGCTATTATTATGATTCATAATGGTTTGGCCCAGCTATTGGATCTGTCAGCTGTATTGATGGCTATCATCACCGGGATTACTATCACCAACTTGACCAACAACACCACCCGGGTTGCTTCAACCTTTGAGCGGATCAACCTGCCAGTCAATGTCATGTTCCTGACCCTGTCTGGTGCCCACATTGAAATTAGCATCATTTACCAGGTTGGGATTATCGGGCTTGGTTACATTGTCAGTCGCTTTATCGGCCGGGCAGGTGGGGCCTACCTCTTTGCCAAGTTGACCAGCTTTAAAGAGTCAACCAAGCGCAATATCGGCTTAGGCCTCGTCCCCCAAGCTGGCATCGCCATTGGGTTGGTTTCCATTGCTGAGCAAACCATTCCCTCTATGGCCGGGACCCTGTCTGGTGTCCTCTTGACCGGGGTTATTTTCTTCGAAATCCTTGGCCCTCTCATTGTCGAAAAAGGACTAGAGCGGGCAGGCGAAGTAAACTAGTTTTTTTGGAAAAAACTGCCTGCAAGCCCCCTGAAATAAAAACCAAGACTGAAACGAGCCGTGAAAAGAGGCATAAAGATGAAAATCCAAATCAAAGCGACCCCAGATATGACCGCACAGGACATGATCCAAGTCTATATCTTGCGGGGGCAGGTCTTTTCGGAAGAACAAAAAATTACCGAGTCAGAAGCTGACCAAGATGACTACCAGGCCTTGCATGTCCTGTTAAAGGATGGAGACGACTTGGTTGGTTACGCTAGAATCCTTGACCGGGGCGACCACCAGGCAATTGGCCGGGTCTTAATCGCTAAAAGCCACCGGGGCCGAGGACTGGGGCGGTGTATGCTCCAGGAGGTCCTGGACTATATCGGACCAGGAAAAGAAGTGAGACTGGCAGCTCAATCCTATGTTCAGGACCTCTACCGGTCTTTGGGCTTTACCAAGGTGTCTGACGAATACATGGAAGCAGGTATCCCCCATGTGGATATGGTACTGGCAGAAAAACGTCTGCCGGACTAGAAGACATGGGGTAGGTGTCAGATTGTGTGCTGGGTTAGTGAAGATGGTACTGGTCCCCGATCGTCTGCCGAGCTCTAGAAGGTAAATCTGCCTCTTCTTTTAAAGACCCGCCAAGTGGTTAAGAAGGCTGGCAAGTTAATGGCTAGCTAGGGACTAGGGTTTTACCTCCGTTTTAGCTCCCCAGCTCTTTCTACACTGAAAGCAAAAATTAAACTGAACTTGGTCAAGGGGTCTTGCATTGAAGATAAATGACGATTATTATTAAAATTGTAAGTAATTTGAAGATAGAATGGACTGATAGGGTGGAATTTCTCAATACATTAGAGCAATCAAGGTTTTTATTTTGGCTAACGGCTATCCTGGGCATGGTCTTGATTTGGGGGCTGGGTTTATTTTTCATCCGGCTGATTAACAAGGCTGTCCGGTCCGACCGGGTGCAAACAGTGGTGAACAAGGTGGGAACTTGGATCCTCCTGTTCATCTCCATGATGTACATCTTCTCCTTCTTGGGTGAATCGAACTGGATGAGCCGGGAAATTGTGACCATCGGCGATACGGAAGTCACCCCCATGCTGATCATTGTCATCATTTTTGCCCTGGTGGTGGCCTTCAAGCTGTCTAACACTATCCGCCATTACCTCCTGCCTCCAGTTTATGACCGCTATGAAATTGACCGGGGTCCTCGAGCGACCATTAACACCCTTCTCCACTACACCATTATTATTGTTATGATCGCCTTCTCCCTCTCCTCACTGGGCTTCAACTTCTCTAGCTTGACCGTCTTTGCCGGCGTTGTTGGGGTTGGGGTTGGTTTTGGTTTGAAAAACATCATGAACAACTTTATTTCCGGCCTCATTATCCTCTTTGACCGCACTATCGAAGTTGGTGACCGGGTAGTAATTGACGACACCTTTACCGATATCGAGGAAATCAAAATCCGCTACACTATCGTCCGGACCCGACTCAATGAACGGATTATTATCCCCAACTCTTATTTCTTGGAAAATAAATTCATCAACCGATCTTTCACTAACAAACGTCTTCGAGTGACAATCGAAGTTGGTGTCGAATATGGGGAGGATTTGGACTTGGCAGAAGAAGAATTGATCGAGTCGATCTATGACCTCCAGGCCACTAAATATGGTAGGCTCTTGTCTAACCCTTTGCCGGAGGTCTATGTTGAGAATTTTGATGAATACAACGTCAGTCTAGTTCTCTTTTTCTGGATTGATGACCAGGCCGAGCAAGCTGAGTTTGTCTTGCCTTCCGAGGCCCGCAAGATCATTTACAAACGTTTCTATGAAGCTGGTGTTAGCTTTGCCTTCCCACGCCAAGACCTTTACTTGCTTAACAAGCAATTTGAAAACCAAGCCAAATAAAAAAAGCATGAACCGTCTTGTCGAGCCGGTTCATGCTTTTTAGGTAAAGCTGTCACTTTATTGGAAACAATTGGTATTCTTAAACTTGGGATTAGAATGGAGAATGTCTCGGCTTTTTCTCAAAAAATGCATGTTATTCGAGAATTTTAGCAGGTTTTCTCAAACAACACTAGTTATACGAGACTTCCCCTTCACGTTTTTTAAACAACATGTGTTATTCGAGAATCTCCCAGTATTTTTCTCAAACAACTTGTGTCATTTGAGAATGCCACCCGCATTCTCCAACGGCCTATTAAAAACCTACGTTATAAATAAAACCAGTTTCTCGTACCCCCTCGCTAACCATAGCCCTAACGAAGGAAAACCGAACAGCTTTCTGGCTGTTCGGTTTTTTCTTAAAAGTTTGGCATGTCTTGGAGCTGGGAGAAGTCGTGGCTAGTGACATCAACAAGAGAAAACTTGCCATCTTCGTATTCATAGTTGAGGACGACACAATTGGGAAAGTCGCCTTGGTATTCCTCAATTTGGTTGTAGTCCTTCCAAATTTCATAAAAGACCTTGAGGGTGATGCTGTGGGTGACCACTAGGATGGACTGGCCGTTATCCTTTGTCACAATATCCTGGACGCTTTGGTTGACCCGTTTGATCACATCATCCAAGTTTTCGCCTCCAAATTGGGGGAAGTAGGTAAAAAATTGGTCTCTTGGAACCAGGTAGGACGGATAAGCTTCGTAAGTGCCAAAGTCCCACTCTTTCAAGCCTTTGACCCTGGTGTAATCCAAGTCGGTGATCAATTCTAGGGTGTCACTGGCCCGCTCTTGGGTTGAAGAATAGGCAGAATCAAAGCGAATGCCTTGGTCCTTGAAGTACTGGCCAGCGATCTTGCCTTGTTCAATCCCACGCTTGGTTAAGGGGGAGTCGGACGAGCCTTGAATCCGTCCTTGTAGGTTAAAAAGGGTTTCCCCATGTCTGACAAAATAAAAGTTGCGCTTGGTCATATGGCTTGCTCCTCACATGGTTTTTATGTATCTCTCCCCGTTAGCATATAATGACTGTCAGGATTATGCAAGCCAGGTCCAGCCCATGGGAAATATCCTGTCCTAACCAGGCCTCTTTTGACCCAATTCGACTTGAAGAAAATTGCTTTTAGCCTTAGCCCAACCCAGCCTCTAGCTAAATTTTTCTCAAGTTCTGATCTCTCCCTAAAATTAGGCCCCTGTTTTTTCCAAAAACAATCTCTTCTATATAAATAGACCATTTTCGACCCATAAAAAAGAGCCAAAGCCTGGGCTTTAGCTCCATGAAACTTATTTTGCGTCTTCAGCTTCTTCTTTCGCGTCTTTCGCTTCTTGAATGACGTCTTCGGTTGCATCGTCTGCTTCTTCCTTAACGTCTTCAGCAGTGTCTTTGACTTCGCTAGCTGCTTTTGAAGCAGATTCAGAAATGTCGTCTTTCAAGTCTTCCGCTTCACTTTGAAGCTCTTTGGAAGTTTTGTCTAGAGAGTCTTGCAAGTCTTTAGCTGAGTTGGTTAGGGTGATGCGGATGTTTTCGCCTGCTTCCCCAGCAACTTCGCCTAATTCTTGGCCTTTTTCTTTAGCAAGCTCAGCATATTCATTGGCTGCATCTTTCGATTCTTCAAATTTTTTGCGGATATCTTTACGGGTTTCTTCACCACTCTTAGGTGCAAAAAGTAAAGCAACCCCAGCGCCAAAGAGGGCACCTTTAACAAAAGATGAAAATGACATAATTATACCTCCTAGTGTAGTAGTAAACCTATTATAACCTAAAAAATCTTCCTATGAAATAGCTTTAACTCATTATTCTGAAATACCATTACAAATAAATTAAAATAGCACCAAATTTTCAATTGAAGCAGGCAAGCTCGTCCTATGTCAAAGAAATTAAAGTAAGGAAATGGCTGAAAAGATTGACAAAGGTGGGCCAGAATAAGATAATGATATTACCGTTAATGAGACGATATTATAAAAATGCCCTTGGTCAAAGACTTTCTTATTAGAATATATTAATATTCATTATACCATAAAAAATGGGGTGAATCCTCTTATGACTACCAATAAAAAGAATTACAAGATTATCCAGTCTCTAGCCCGGGCCTTTACCATTATTAATTGCTTTAGCAAGGATGAGAGCCAGCTGACTTTGAATGAGATCAGCCAAAAAACTGGCCTCAATATTAATACCACCCGGGGCTTGGTCCAAACCCTCCTCCACTACCATTACCTGGCTTACGATGAGGCGGCCAACACTTACCGGCTAGGTTTGGTTTTTATGGAAAAAGCTCGGATTGCCCAGTTTGAATTTAACAACCGGCTGATTAACCTGGTTCGCAGCGACCTCCAGCAACTAGCGGATGTCTTTGCCGTTTCCACCCGGATGATGTCCATCGAAGGAACCCAGGCGCCTATTGTCATGGAAGCCAAACCCTCCCAGGCAAGGTATTCCCTGGTCGTCCATGAGTCAACTGAGTTCCCCCTCTATGCCACAGCGACTGGTAAACTGATTTTAGCTAACTTGGACCCGGACTACCGGGACCAGGTGATTGACCAATTTGAATGGAAGGAGTTTGGCCCCAACAACCACACTGACAAGGAAAGCCTGCTGAAAGACTTGGCCCAGATCAAAGACCAAGGAATCTCGATTGAAAATCAGGAACTGGGTCTTGGGTTTTCCTCCTTGGCTGTCCCCGTCTTCCAAGAGGGGGCTTTAGTTTACTCCTTGTCTTTGACCACAACGGACGAAATCTTAAAGGCTAAGCAAAACCAGATGCTAAAAGGACTGAAGCAAATCCGGGACAAGCTCAACCAAGCCTTGGCTTCTCTTGCTTAAGACTCTTTTGTGTGGCCCCTTTACAAAGACTTTTTTCCTTTACACAAAATTAGCCTAAACCATACACATTCTTATCAGACCAGGCTGGGAAAAAATGGTATATTTGATATGTAGACTATTACATACGAAAAAAGAAAGCAGGGTGCTCCACATCGTGAAACAACAAAATGAAGGTGTCCACCGTAAAGTTTTGAGAAAAGTCAAGAAACACTTTGTAGCTGTTACCTTATCTGGACTTGTCCTAGCTGGTATTTCAGCCCAAGATGTTCAAGCCCAAGAAGGTCAAGCAAGTGACGGAAGCAATTTGGGTCAAGGCTTAGCCTCAGACCAAACTCCTGAAGGTTCAGACGATGAAGTTCTAGCGAATTTAAGTCAAGCTCAAGCGGATGACCAGGCACAAGGTGTGTTAAATGCCCCAGCAAGTGATGAAGGAGAAGTCACAGACGACCAAGTTACTGCTAGTCCAGCTGAATCAGGTCAAGCCCTTGCCAATCCTGAACCAGACCAAGGAGTTTCGGACCAAGAGCCAGGCCAAGCTGCCGACCGAGGTCAAGAAGTTTCAGACCAAGACCAAGCTAGCCAGGGTCAAGCGGATGATCAAGGCCAAGAAGCTGCAAGTAATCCAGTTGCTGAAGGCGAAAGCTCTGAAGGAGAGACAGAAGAAACTCCTAGCCAAGACCAAACTGCAGACTCAGATGCCGACCAAGGTCAAGACCAAGAAAGCCCTGTTCAAGCAGAAGCCAGCCCTGAAGTTTCCTTGGACCATGCGCCAAACTTGAAATTACCGCCTGTTCCTGAGCGACCAGCCGGCACCCGTCGTGCAACCATTGGCTTTACCAACGACCTTCACGGCCGGATCACCCGTCAAGGGGAGTCTGACTACGACATGGGCTTGGGTCACATCAAGACTATTTTTGATGCTTACCGTCAACTAGCTGACGAATTTCTTTTGTTGGATGCGGGTGACACCGTTCACGGAACTACCTTGGTCAACCTGACTGAAGGCGAAAACATTATCCGTCTGATGAACGAAATGGGTTACCACGCCATGACAACCGGGAACCACGAATACAACTACGGTTTTGACCGCTTGAAAGAGTTGGAAGAAGAGGCTGACTTTGAATTTGTGGCTTCCAATGTTAAAGACACTGAGGGCAATGACCTCTTCAAGTCCTTTACCGAATGGGAAGTTTTCGGTGAAAAAATCGGTATTATCGGCCTAGCTACCCAAGGAACCTATACTTCTACCCACCCGAATAATGTAGAAGGCATTGTCTTTACCGATGAAGTCCAAGCTATTTCCGACCAAATTGAAGCCTTGTCTGAAGAATTCAGCAAGTTTATCGTCCTTTCCCACGTGGGTTACGGGGTTGACCAAGAAATCGCCCGACAAAACCCTGAAGTAGAACTGATTATCGGGGGTCACTCCCACACACCAGTAATTGGTGGAGCTTACGTGGACGGTAATGACAAGACCTTGATCACCCAAGCTTGGGAACACGGTAAATTGATCGGTCTAGTCCACCTTGACTTTGACGAAAATGGAAATATTGTTCAAAAAACAGCCCAACACCTTACCCTAGCTGAGAACTTAGACCAAATCTTAGAAGACCTACCATCCAGTACGGTAGGGAACCCAGAAGATATCCTAGCTGTTGAAGGCAGTGAAGAAGACCCAGTTATCAAGGAAATGCTTGAGGAAATCCAAGCTGAAGTGGAAAGAGAACTGGGCGAAGTTATCGGATCGACTAGTGTGGTCCTTAACGGGGAACGTGACTTTGTCCGACGAGGGGAAACCAACCTGGGTAACTTGATCACCGATGCTGTTCGAGAATTCACTGGTGCCGAAATTGCCTTCATCAACGGTGGGGGAATCCGGGCCAGCATTGATGCCGGCGAGATTACCTTAGGCGATGTTGTTTCTGTCTTACCATTTATCAACCTAGTGGAAACAGTCAACGTTCCAGGTTCTGTCATTCTTGAAGCCTTGGAGCACGGTAGCCGCCAATACCCTGAACAAAACGGTGGCTTCTTGCATGCATCTGGCTTGAAGTACATTGTGGATGCTACTCGTGAGCCAGGCCAACGTGTTGTTTACGTTGAAGTCAACGGTGAAGTGCTAGACCCAGACCGGACCTACAATTTGGCAACCAACGACTTCCTCCTAGCAGGTGGGGACGGCTACACCATGTTTGCTGACTATGACGTTGAATTGGTCACTGGGGAATTGTTCTCTGATGTCCTCATCAACTACATCCGCCAACAAGACGGCCCGATTGCACCTGAAACAGAAGGCCGAATTACTGTTAGCGACGAAGCCTTGGATGCTGATAGCCTCGCTAGACTTGTGGCTGAAATCACTGACAGAGATGACTTGGAAGGCCAGATTCCAGATGAGTCAGAAACTGACCCAGATGGTGAAGTTGAAAGTCCAGATGAAGACGGTCAAACACCAGGTGATGACCAAGAAGTTGAGGATCCTGAAGAAGATGGTCAAAAACCAGGTGATGACAGCCAAACTTCAGATGATGACTTGACTCCAGTTCCAGCTGACCCTCAAGAAGATGACCAAGTGGTTGTTCCAGCTGACTACGAAAGAGCTGCTAAAGCACTTGACCAAGTCCTAGCTGAAATTGAAAAAGCTTTTGGCCCTGACTTTGTTGCTAGCCTACTCGCAAACGCTAGCCTAGAAGAATTAGCAGAACTTGCTGACCGCTACCAAGCAGGTCAAGTGACTGCAGAAGACTTGAGTCAAGTAGCCGAAACGAGTCAAAAAGCTGGCCAAACCCTACCAGACACTGCCACAGCTGGCTGGTTACTGGGGGCACTCGGACTGCTTTCCCTATCAGGTGGCCTTGTTCTCACTAAAAAAGACTAATTAAGCATTCGCTTTAAGCAAAGCACCGGTTGATTGCCAACCGGTGCTTTTTGTGTTTGCCTGTATAGGTCAGCAGCGTTTTTGTGTAAAACAGTTGTTATTTGCAACCCAAAGCTAGCCCGAAAGTTATCAGCTGTTTTTCTCGAACAACAAATGTTATATGAGAATTTTACCGGCCTTTTCTCAAACAAGGCTAGTTATTCGAGAATTCTGGACAGTTTTTCTCAAACAACGATTGTTATTTGAGAATCCCCCACTATTTTTCTCAAACAACAATTGTTATACGAGAATTTTGACGTTTGCCTAGTCAAGTTAAGTCCCAAAAGCCATCATTGCACTCAATAGACTAGATTCAGCATACCAAAGTCGACTTGGACCGGTTTGAAGGCTTTGAAGTAAAACCAGCAACCGCTAGCCATTTTTAAAGAGGGCCCAACCTGCCCTTAAATTTCATCTTTAAAACGTTTTCGCTAGTGAAATCTTAGCAAGTGTGGTAGGTTGTAGGTGTCGAAGAATGTATAGGAAGGTGAATAAAATGGTAAAAAAAGTTGCGCTACTGATTAACCCGATTGCCGGTATGGGCGGCCGGGTTGGTTTGAAAGGTACTGACGGCAAAGATGTTTTAGAAGAAGCTCGGCGCCGGGGTGCTGAACCAGAAGCTAACCAAAAGGCTGAGAAAGCACTCAAGATCACCTTGGACAAGGTCGACCAGGTTGAATGGTTTACAGCCGGTGGTCAGATGGGGGAAGACCTCCTCAACAAATATGACCAAAACCCCGATGTCCTATACTCTGGTAAGGAAGAAACAGGGCCTGATGATACAGAAAGTTTCCTTAAAGAAGTTTTGAACCAGGACGACATCGATATTCTCTTGTTTGTCGGTGGGGACGGGACTGCCCGTGATGTGGCCAAAACTATTCAATTGGAAATTCCAGCATTAGGGATTCCAGCTGGAGTTAAAATCCACTCCCCAGTCTTTGCTACTTCACCAGAAAATGCGGGAGAACTTCTTGCCGGCTACCTCAATGATGAAATCCAGTCGGTTAACGAAAAAGAAGTTATTGATATTGAAGAAGAAGCTTTCAGACAGGATGAAGTGGTGACCGAAGTTTATGGTTACCTCAATGTT
Organism: Alloiococcus otitis ATCC 51267; assembly: GCF_000315445.1. GTDB lineage: Bacteria > Bacillota > Bacilli > Lactobacillales > Carnobacteriaceae_A > Alloiococcus > Alloiococcus otitis. Next base: position 177,802 of record NZ_JH992958.1, on the reverse strand, counting down.
CCCCACGATGAAAGCCACATGCAGAACTTGAAGTCACCTTCGCCTCAAAGTGACCATGAAGCTAAAGTTTCGGCTTGCTTGGACGTGATCGACCGGATGGAAGAGGATGTCTACTATATTATTGGGTCAGGGACAACCCTTGTTCCAATCATGGAAGAGTTGGACCTGGAAGTTACCAAGCTTGGAGTCGACATTATTAAAAACAAAAAAATGGTGAAAAAAGATGCTTCAGAGTCTGACATCCTAGAAATCATCAAAGACAAGCCGGCTAAATTGATCGTGACCCCAATGGGTGGTCAAGGCTACCTCTTTGGTCGCGGCAACCCACAAATTTCTTCAAAAGTTCTCAGCCAGCTGGATAAAGACGATATTACAATTGTTTCCACTCCCGGCAAAATCCGAACCTTAAATAACCGGCCTTTCTTGATTTACACCGGGGATGCTGACTTGGATGAACGCTTGTCCGGCTACTATAAAGTTGTGGTGGGTTATGAAAACCTCAAGATGTACAAGCTAAAAAGAGCTTAAGTTTAAAGCGAGACCTGCAAATGAACTTGCTTTACCAGGCAGGCCATTGACCTACTGGGCTTCTGATAGCAGATCAAGCTGGCTTAAGACCAGGACTTGCTGGTGATAGACTTGAACCCTGCTTGTGGTGGGGAATTTCCCCAATCCAGGAAATGTGCTTGGATAGCCATGAACTTACTCCACATCACAAAGTCCCGGCAAGTTGAACTTGGGGCAAAAGCAAACAAGATTGATGGCGTCAGCCAAGATCATCACAGTTTGTCAAGCCAATCCAGGCCCATATGACCAGCAAACAATTTAAAACATTAATAAACTATTTTCAAAGTAAACTCTCTAACTTTAAATTTCCAGACCTATCCCTTATCATGCCAATTGAAGGGCTAAAAAGAGCCTGGAAGTAAGCAATTTATTTTCCACAAAAGAAAACAGGAATTGCCATGCGAATTAGTTTAAAGTTATGGCAATAACTGGTACAATTTACTTGTACAGGCTATAAGGATACTCAATAGATAGCAAGTCAAGACCTCAGTGGGAAGGCTCACCTGACTTTGCTGCTAGCTTTTTGGGTTGGGAACTTTCGGTCTTCTTATGCCTATGCTTGTGACAATTGTTTCAATGATTTTCACAAGATTTTCACGTCATGTGAACCAAGCAGGTATGAAGCCAAGTTGACCCAAGCCCTATGTAAGCTAGAAACCTTCCGCCCCATTGGAAGGGAGCATAAGGTGATATAAACCACAGGGAAGTTAGAATTGTAGCAGTCCTGTTAAAATCATGTTAAGATTTTAGCAAACTGTTTACAAACTTGCCAAACTATAGTATCTTTAAAATGTACAGTCATTGCAAACGCTACCTTCCGATAGTACCGGTCTGTGGCACAAGTAAAAACAGCAGAAATAGGAGGAGTTTTGTTAATGAAATCGGATATTGAAATCGCTCAGGAAGCAACAGGTCTACCTATTGAAGAAGTTGCTGACAAACTAGGGATCAAACATGACCTCTTAGAACCATACGGCAACGACAAAGCTAAAGTAGACTTTACAAAACTTGACTTAGACGCAACTAACTTCGGTAAGTTGGTCCTCGTAACAGCCATTACACCGACACCAGCTGGGGAAGGTAAAACGACTACCTCCATCGGTCTAGTTGATGGTTTGAACAAAATCGGTAAAAAAGCAGCCGTTGCTATGCGTGAACCATCCTTAGGGCCAGTCTTTGGTGTTAAAGGTGGAGCTGCTGGTGGTGGATACTCACAAGTTATCCCAATGGAAGACATCAACCTTCACTTTACCGGTGACTTGCACGCAATTGGCATTGCAACTAACTTGATTGCTGCTTTAATTGACAACCACATCCACCATGGTAATGAACTGGACATTGATGTAAACCGGATTGAATGGCGTCGTGTTGTTGACATGAACGACCGTCAACTCCGTAACATTGCAAATGGTTTAGGCCGACGTGCAGACGGTGTGCCTCGAGAAGACGGCTATGACATCGTTGTTGCATCTGAAATTATGGCGGCCCTATGCCTATCAGATAGCCTCTCTGAATTAAAAGAAAAAATCGGTAAAATGGTCGTTGCTTACAACCACGACAATGACCCTGTAACTGTTGCTGACCTACAAGGCCAAGGTGCTGCAGCAGCCCTACTAAAAGAAGCCATCAAACCTAACTTGGTTCAAACCTTGGAAGGCAACCCTGCCTTTGTCCACGGTGGACCATTCGCCAACATTGCTCACGGATGCTCTTCTGTCCTAGCAACTAAAGTAGCAATGGCTCACGCTGACTACACTGTTACTGAAGGTGGATTCGGTGCTGACCTTGGTGCTGAAAAATTCATCGACATCAAAGCTCGTCAAGCTGACATCAAACCTGATACAGCAGTAGTTGTTGCAACTATTCGTGCCCTTAAAATGCACGGTGGCGTAGACAAAAAAGAATTGGAAACTGAAAACGTCCAAGCTCTACGTGACGGTATGCCAAACTTGGTTCGCCACGTTAACAACCTTAAAAATGTCTTTGGCATTAACCCAATCGTTGCCATCAACCAATTCCCAACTGATACTGACGATGAAATTCAAGCACTTAAAGAAGAGTGTGAAAAAGAAGACATCAAAGTTGTCCTAGCTACTAACTTTGCTGAAGGTGGCGACGGAGCTAAAGACTTGGCAAATGCAGTTATTGAAGCTTCTGAAGCAGGCAATGACTTCAAATTTGCTTACGATGTCAATGACTCTATCGAAGATAAAATTGAAACCTTGGTTAAAGACATTTACGGCGGTGAAAAAGTTGAATTCACCCGTAAAGCGAAAGCTAAAATCCGTAAATTCAAACGTCACGGCCACGACAAACTACCAATTTGTATGGCTAAGACCCAATTCTCCTTCTCTGATGACAAGAAAGCATTGGGTGCACCAACTGGCTTCACTATCACCATCCAAGACTTAACTGTTTCTGCTGGTGCTGGCTTCATTGTTGCTAAGTCCGGTAACATTATGAAAATGCCAGGTCTTCCTAAAGAACCAGCTGCTAACCGTATCGACATTGACGACAAAGGTAACATTACAGGCCTATTCTAATCTACTAGGATAGAAGACCTGATCAAGTCTCAGATTGACTCGGTCTCACTGGCCTAGTCGGTCGGGATGAACATGAAAGGTAAGAGAATAAGAAATCGTGCGAGCGGATCGCTCGGTTTCTTATTCATTATTACCTGTCTGATTGGACCTTTTGGCAAAAAACTAAAAGTTAGGAGGCAAAATATGGCTAAAATTTTAGATGGTAAGGAAGTTGCCAAGGCCATCCGTGCCAAGGCAAAGGAAGATGCCCAAGCCCTCAATGAAAAGGGGATTGAGCCGAAATTGGCCGTTTTGCGTGTGGACGAAAACGAGTCCTCCAAGGCTTACGAGAAGTCTGCTATCAAGCAGATGGAAAAATGTGGCATTAAAGCTGAAGCCCATACTGAACTTGGGGTTGAAAGCACAGAAGATATGCTAGAAGTCATTGACAAGTTAAACCAAGATGACTCCATTACTGGCATTATCTGCATGCAACCCTTCCCTGAAGGGATTGACCGAGCTCAAGTGGCCGAAAAACTCCACCCCTTCAAGGACGTGGATGCCTTAAACCCTGTCAACCTAGGGAAATTATTAAACAACGACCCTTCAGCTATGGCTCCTTCCACTGCCCAAGCAGTGATTGAGATCTTAGACTATTATGACTATGACCTAGAAGGTGCTGAAGTTGCGGTGGTCGGTTCTAGCCCAGTTGTTGGTAAGCCCTTACAAGTCATGTTAACCAACCGCAATGCGACAATCTCTAACACCCATGTCTACACCAAAGACAATTCCATCCACACCAAATTAGCTGACATTTTGGTTTCAGCAACGGGTGCTTTGGGTCTGATTGGTCCTGACCTGGTGAAAGACGGGGCAACTGTGATTGATGTCGGCTTTGGCTACAAGGACGGCAAGGCAACAGGGGACGTTCGCTTTGACGAAGTAGAACCCAAAGCTTCAGCCATTACCCCAGTCCCTGGCGGTGTTGGCTCAGTCACTACAGCCGTTTTAGCTTCCCAGGTGATCAAAGGAACCAAGCTCTTGCATGATGTAGATTAGGTGGTGCCCTTATGAAAGAACTCAAAGTAACCGACTTTGTCAACAAGTTAGCCTCCAACGACCCGACACCAGGTGGCGGTGCAGCTGCTGGTGTGACAGCCAGTTTAGGCATTGGAGCGGTTTTAATGGCTATGCGGTTTTCAACCAACAAGAAGATGTCTGATGAAGAGAGGGCCTTCTTAAAAGACAAGATTGACCAGTATGACCAAAGCAAGGACCACTTCATCGAGCTGATTGACCGGGATGCTAGCGATTTTGAACCCTTGTCCCAGGCTTATGGCCTGCCCAAGGATACGGACGAGGAAAAAGAAAAACGAAAGGCGGCTATTCAAGAAGGCCTTAAATCAGCCAGCCAGCCTCCGGTAGAACTATTGGAAGAAGTGGAGGCCGTCAGCCAAGACTTAGAAAAAGTTGTCCCTTTGATCAAGAAAAGCATTATTTCTGACCTTGGTGTGGGCGTGCAAATGCTCCGGTCAGCCATCTACTCTTCTTCCCTTAACTTAAACATCAATGCCGGTCAATTGAAAGACCCGGACTTGAGTCAAGAATACCGGCAACTTGCAACAGACAAGGTTGACCAATTAGCCCAAACACTTGATACGATCTACCAACAAGTTCAAGCTATTTTAGCTGACTAAGTTAGTCCAATACGGAACAAAACAAAAGGAGAGATCATATGTCTGAAGCACAATTTGACGAAAACGGATTGAAAAAAACGCCTCTATACGATTACTACCTTGATAAAGGTCTAAAAATCACCGACTTTGGTGGCTGGGGCCTTCCAATCCAATTCACTAAAATCCAAGAAGAACACGATGCAGTTCGTGAAAAAGTTGGTATTTTCGACACTTCCCACATGGGTGAAATTGTCGTTAAATCAGGCAAAGAAAATGCCTTTGACTGGTTCAACACTATCATCACCAATGACACCCGTAAAATCAAAGAAGACGGTAAAGCACAATACACTGCTATCATTAGAGATGACGGCGGTATGCTTGACGACATGATTTACTACCGGGTGAACAAAGACGAATTAGTTGCCACTCCAAACGGTGCCAACACTGACAAAATTTACGAATGGTTGGTTGACCACAACAAAGACGGTGCTGTTGAAGTTGTTAACGAAACCTTTGACTGGGGCTTAATTCCAGTTCAAGGACCAAATGCTGAAGAATTGGTTAGCCGCTTAACTGATGCTGACCTGGCTTCCATTGAATACTACTCATACTCGCCTGACCAAACCCTAGCTGGTGTTGATAATGTTCAAATTTCACGTACCGGCTATACTGGTGAATCAGGTTTCGAGCTTTACATTCCTTACGATGATGTCCTAACCGTTTGGAACAAATTGCTGGAAGAAGGCCAAGACTTGGGCGTAACTGAATGTGCCCTTGGTGCTCGTGACACCCTCCGTCTTGAAGCAGGACTTCCACTTTACGGTAACGACTTTGACGAGTCGGTTAACCCAGTTGCTGGTGGGGTTGCCTTTGCAGTGCCTAAGAAAAAAGAAGTCGACTATGTTGGTCGCGATGCTATTGTTGCTTACCGTGAAGGTGACCAAGTTAAAGAAACTTCCCGTGGCTTCACTGTTGACGGCACAAAAATTCCGCGACAAGGCATGGACGTTAAAAACAAAGACGGCGAAAAAATTGGTGTGGTAACTTCTGCAACCAAATCACCAACATTCGGTAACCCAATTGGTTTCATCCGACTCGACCGTTCCTACAAACCTGGCGACACCGTTATTATCGACGTTCGTGGTAAAGACGTTGAAGCAACATTGAACAAAAAAGATTGGCTTGACAACAAATAAAGCTTCATTATTACACTATAAATTTTGCTTATTTAATGTTAAAATAATGGTGTAAGAAAAATCACACACACAAAAAAGGGGTAGTTAATTATGGCTGAAGTATATTATACAGAAGATCACGATTGGATTGAAATCCTAGAAGGTAAGAAAGCGCGTGTTGGTATTAGTGAATACGCAGCAGAAGAATTAGGTGACATCGTTCACGTTGAACTTCCAGAAGTTGACGATGAATTCGATGCTGACGAAGAGATCGGGACAGTTGAATCTGTTAAATCCTTCTCAGAAGTAGTCCTTCCATTTGCTATCAAAGTAACTAAAATCAACGAAGACTTAGAAGACGAACCTGAAATTGTCAACGAAGATCCTGAAGGCAAAGGTTGGTTCTTCGAAGTCGAAGCAGAAGACGAAATTGACACATCTGACTTATCAACTGAAGACGACACAGACGAATAATTGATCGACTAATCTAATGCAATCAGATTAAGGTCATTAAGGGGGTGTTTGTCGCAGGGAACCACTTGTCTGAGCTGGCATAACACGGCAGGAAGTGCCCAGTTAGCTTTTAACTGGGTCCAGCCTTAGTGCCCGAGACTAGACAGGTTTCTTTCCGGCGACACACCTCCTATGTTTTTCTGGTAATTGTTAGCGTTTTCCGTCCTTGAGACTAGGTCCTTTTGTGGCGACCAACCAGCCTAACCCAGATACTATTTGGCATAAGATCATTGCAGAGAACAAAATCAAACATAAGGAGTGTAGAATGGTGCATTTTAGATATTTACCAAATACAGATAAAGACCGCGAGGAAATGTTAGATGTCATTGGCGCCAAAGATATTATGGACCTCTACCGGGACGTTCCTGAAGAAGTCCAACGTAAAGAGCCAATGAACTTGCCTAAGCCTTTGTCAGAATATGAATTGCTAAAAGAAGCTAACCGACTAGCTTCCAAAAACACAACTTCTAACCAAGTTCCATTCTTCTTAGGTGCAGGGGTTTATGACCACCACGTGCCTACAGTTGTGAAACACGTCATTATGCGTCAAGAGTTCTTGACTGCCTATGTCCCTTACCAACCAGAAGTTTCCCAAGGTGAACTCCAAGCCTTGTTCGAATGGCAAACCATGGTAGCTGAGTTAACTGGTATGGACTTAGCCAACTCTGGACTATACGATGGCTACACTGCAATCGGTGAAGCCAACAACCTAGCTATCGGTCAAGTCCGTAAGTCTGACAAGGTCTTGATTTCTAAAGCCGTTAACCCCCAAGGGATCCAAACCGCTAAAACTTACGGCTTCGGTAAAAACTATGACGTTGAAGAAGTTGAATTAAATGGGGACATCACCGACCTCGACGACTTGAAAGCTAAACTTGATAAAAATGTAGCTGCTGTTGTGGTCCAATACCCTAACTTCTTCGGTTCTGTTGAAGACTTAAAAGCGATCAAAGAACTACTTGAAGACTACAAAACCCTACTTGTTGTTTCAAGTAACCCACTTGCTCTTGCTAAGTTGGAAGCGCCAGGCCACTTGGGTGCTGACATCGTTGTCGGTAACATCCAACCATTTGGTATCCCAATGCAATTAGGTGGCCCTCACAGTGGTTACTTCGCCGTTACCAAAAAATTAATGCGTAAGGTGCCATCCCGACTTGTTGGGGAATCCGTTGATGAGGAAGGCAAACGTGGTTTCTCCATGGCCTTGTCCACTCGTGAGCAACACATCCGTCGTGAAAAAGCGACATCCAACTATTCTTCCAACCAAGCCCTCTTTGCCCTAGCTTCAGCAGTTGCCTTAGCTGCTTACGGTAAACAAGGGGTCCAAGAACTTGCTCAACGCAATATTAACAATGGTCACTACTTGGCTAAACAGCTACAAGACAAAGGTTTTGAACTTCTTAACAGCCGTCCATTCTTCAACGAATTTACCATCAAGTTAGACAAAGACGTTGAAGAAGTCAACAAAGCCCTTTATGATAAAGGCTATGTGGGTGGCTACGATGCTTCAGATGCACTGGAACAAGAGGGTGCCTACTTGCTTGTGGCAACTGAAAAACGAACAAAAGAAGAGATCGACGACTTTGTTCAAGCTTTAGCGGAGGTGGCTAAATAATGTTAATTCAGGACTATGATAAATTAATTTTTGAAATTTCTACTGAAGGCCATACTGCTTATGACCTTCCTGCCAGTGAAATCGAAGACTACGATTTAGACTCAGAACTAGGCGACTACTCCCGTAAAGAACCAGCAAGACTGCCAGAAGTGTCAGAGTTGCAATTACTCCGCCACTACACTGCCTTGTCCAACCGTAACTTCGGGGTTGAATCAGGACCTTACCCACTCGGCTCCTGCACCATGAAATACAACCCGAAAGTCAACGAAGAAGTGGCTGCTTTAGATGGCTTTTCAAACATCCACCCCAACCAAGACCCTGAATCCATTCAAGGGGCAATGGAGTTGATGTACAACCTCCAAGAATACTTGAAAGAAATTACTCAATTTGATGCGGTTACCTTGCAACCAGCAGCAGGTGCCCACGGTGAGTTGGCTTCTATCCTAACCTTCAAAGCTTACTTTGAAGCAATCGGTGAAGGCGACCAACGTAAAACCATCCTTATCCCAGACACTGCCCACGGGACTAACCCAGCTACTGCAGTGGTTGCCGGCTATGACATTGTTGAACTTCCTTCAAGAGAAGACGGTTTGATCGATGTGGAAGCTGTTAGAGAAGCAGCTGGACCTGATGTTGCAGGTATCATGGTAACCAACCCATCCACTGCCGGCCTCTTTGAGCAAGATGCCAAAGAAATTGCGGACATCATCCACGAAGCTGGTGGACTTGTCTTCTACGATGGTGCGAACTTGAACGCCATCATGGGAATTTCTTCTCCAGCAGCAATGGGCTTTGACGCTTGCCACATGAACTTGCACAAAACCTTTACCGGCCCTCACGGTGGTGGTGGACCAGGTTCAGGCCCAATCGGTGTGGTCGACAAACTAGCACCATACATTCCTGGACCAAACGTGGTCAAAGACGGCGACAAATACGTCTTTGAAACACCAGAAAAATCTTACGGTCGAATCAAAGGTGACTTTGGTAACTTTGGTGTTAACGTCCGTGCTTACAACTACATTCGAGCAATGGGACCTGAAGGCTTGCGTCGTGCTTCTGAAGATGCGGTCTTAAACGCCAACTACCTTCGTGCCCGGGTCAAAGACCACTACAATGCTCCATTTGACCAATTTAACAAAAACGACTTTGTCCTTGACTTGACCAACTTCAAGAAAGAATACGATATTGTGGCCAAAGATGTAGGGAAACGTCTTCTTGACTACGGTGTCCACGCACCAACCACCTACTTCCCACTTATCATCCAAGAATGCCTCATGGTTGAGCCAACTGATACAGAGTCTAAACGTGACCTTGACTATACAGCTGACGTCTTCATCAAAATTGCGGAAGAGATCAAAGAAGACCCAGAACTGGTTAAAACAGCTCCACACAACACCCCAGTTCGCCGTATCGATGAAGCTCAAACCTCACGTAAACCAATCTTGAAATACAATTTTGAAGACCACGAATCACCAGCAGACAGCAAGTAAGCTAGCGTGAAAGTGGCTTCAGTAACCAGGATTGAGGACTAGCTCAAGCCATGCGTCCTTAGCTTTGAAGCCAAGCTCAAGCCAAGCAAGCCCCAGCACAAGTTGTGCTGGGGTTTTGCTTATAGGGAGAACGATTAGCTGGTTAGGCTGGAGGCTGGGATGTTATAGCGGAAATTCTATAATTGGGGGTGGATTGTAGAATTATGGAGTGGAAATTCTATAATTGCAGTAGGATTGTAGAATTTTGGAGTAGAGATTCTACAATTGAGAGTCAAGTCCAAATCTATGTGTAAATTCTACAATATAGTAACAGATGTTATACTACGGGCTTTTTCTTTTTCCGTCGGTCGGCGTGATCGGCCCAACACACCGTTTGGCGAGCGGAAAGAGTGGGCTTCTCTTGAAGCGAGCCAGCGGTGTGTTAGATTACGCCAAGTGACCGAGGGAAAAAGCCCCTTTTCCAGAGGGAGGCAGGTTTTAAAAGGGGTTTAAAAAGTTCAGCCTATCGTAAAAATCGATAGTTCTGAGCTTCCCAATTCTCCTGCAGGTTTAATAAGACCGAGCCGGCTAGCCGTTCCGCGGATTTGATATTGGGGAAAATCCCCACCACTCTTTCTCGACGTCGAATTTCACGATTGACTCGTTCGATAGAATTTGGTTGTTCTTAAAGACATGTGGTAAGGAGAAGGCTCAATTTGATACTGAATGGCATCTTCAAAGCCCTCATCTAATAGGCTCAAAGCTTTGGCCAGCTTCGCTTGGTTTTCGAACTCCGCCTCCAAAGCCTGTTTCCGTTCACGAGCTTCCTGCTGGGTTCTGGAAAATAAAACCGCTTGGAAACGATCTCGGATGACTCGGTCCGTGGTTTTCGGCAAGGCATCGGTGATATTGCTTAATAAGTGAAAGGTACAGCGTTGCCAAGTGGTGTTGACAAAACATTCTTGAATAGCTTTCCGTAAGCCTGCATGGGCATCTGAAATCACCATTTTCGGCGTATCAATGCCTCTGGCTTTTAAATCAAGAAAGAACGACCGCCAACTTTCCGTTGACTCTTGCCCAGCCACTTTAAACCCGATGATTTCTCGCCTATTCTCATCATTGACTCCTTGGGCGATGTAAAGAGCTTTGGACACCACCCGGTTATCCTCTCGGACCTTTATATACATGGCATCGACATAGATATACCGGAAATTAGTATGGGTGAGGGACCGCTTTTGAAAGTTAAAGACATCCTTGTCCAGGTGTTTATTGACATCGGAGACAAACGATTTGGAGACCTTTTGACCACAAAGGGATTCCACGACTTTCGTCATTTTGCGGGTGGAGATGCCATTGACGTACATCTCAAAGATGGTAGCCAGTAGGCCTTGATCCATCCGCTTGGATTGAGTTCAAATAATTGGGTATGGAAGTCGCCTGATCGCGTTCTGGGCACGTTGAGCTTGAGGGTGCCGATTTTCGTGGTGAAATCTCGCTCGTAATACCCATTGCGGTAATCACAGCGATTTTCATCTCGCTCGTACCGCTTGCTTTTCATATATTGGTCGCGCTCGGACTCCATATAAGCGTTTAAGACCGTCACTAAGGTGGATTTCATCACTTGATCCAGATCACAATTTAAAATTGCGTCTGTTAATTTATTGGCGTCTAGTGTAAGATTGAGTTGAGTCATAATGATCTTCCTTTCAATGTGTTTTTTGGTTTCTTATAACTACATTGTAGCTCAAAAAGGTCATTATGACTTTTTCTTTTTACACAATTATATGGACTTTATCCAATTGAGAATGGATTGTAGAATTATGGAGCGGAAATTCTATAATTTTTGTGTGAATGTAGAATTTTGGGTTAGAGATTCTACAATTGCAGTTTAAAGGTAGAATTCTTAAACTCGATCAGTTTAAGATAATAATCACAAATGTGGAGGCCAGCCCGATTTCTGGAAAGGGTTCATTTAAAATGCAAAAATGAAATCTTAGTTTTTACCAGCCAAATGAACAGACCTTTTGATAGGCCAAACTTTTTTACTTGCAATTTATTTCGTTTTCGATATACTTCTAAATAGTAAGTGAATAAAAAAGGAGTGGTTATCTTGACCGAATTTAGCGAATTGCTAGAAAGTCGACGGTCAGTTTACAACTTAGGGAAGGAAACTGACCTGTCCCAAGAAGAGATCGTCACAGGCATCCGCCATGCCGTCCACAATACCCCGTCTGCCTTTAATAGCCAGACTAGCCGGGTTGTCGTCCTCTTCGATGAAGCCAAGACAAAATTCTGGGACCACATTTACCAAACGCAAAAAGATCTTTTGCCGGAGCAATCTAAAGACTTCTTGTTAGGCGCCATTGAAAATGCTAGAGACGAAGCTTTAGGCACAGCTCTCGTGTTTGAAGACCACGAAGCTCTAGACCAAATGCCATCGAATGAAGACCGGACCAATGTTTACAAAGACCAGAACTCAGCCATGGTCCACTATGCAATTTGGTTGCGGTTGAAAGAATTGAACCTAGGTGCTAGCTTGCAGCACTTTAACCTAGGCTATGAACAAGGATTTGATGCCGAAACCAGAAAATTGTTTGACCTACCAGATACTTACGAACTAGTTGCTGAGCTTCCATTTGGTTCTATTAATGAGCCTGCCCAAGAAAAAGACCACATTGACACCCATACAGAAGTTCAAGTTCGAACTGAAGTTTCCAACTAAAGAATCCAGAAGGAGCAAACCAGGTTCTAGCCTGGTTTGCTTTTTTAGAATAAAACAAACTGGTCACTTAGTTCTAACCCAGCTATTTGCTTAGACCGTAAAATAGTTGAATCCAGCTTTAATAATTGGTATATTTATGGTTAGAAAAATGATTGATTATGGGGGAGCGACTAGTATGGCAGTTTGGATCTTGCAAATAATAATTGGCCTCGTCCTCTTTGCCATCCACTATGGTGTCATGACCCGGCTCACCCCCCTAATCTACCGCCCGCAATTCAAGTGGTATAGCATTGTCATTTTTGCCTTGCTCCTTTTAACCCAGGCCTGGACTTGGTTCTTTACTTGGCCCGAAAGTTTCTCGACCATCTTACCCTTAACTATGTATGCTAGTATCTTCGCCCCTTTCTTCGGAGTTTTAATCTACCGGGTCTTTCGCTACTTGACCAACCCAGACCGAGACTTGCAGGTGAAATGGCGTAACCTTATGCTTTTTACCTATATCTTGCTCTTGCTTATATTCTTATATTTTGGCTACTTCGTTTTTGACCTAATCTTTTACTAAAGCTTGTTCAAAAACCCCAAACCACCGCCCATCTAGCGGTGGTTTTTTGCTTGTATACCATTTAGCCTGAGGGGGGTTGCTAGCGCCATTTTAAGTAGTTAGGCTGTGGTGTGGCCTTGTTTTTGCAAACGATGACCCGGCTTTTGCTGTTAACCAGGTGTTTTCTTTCTAGCGTTTTAATTGGCAAGAGACGGTAGGATTTTGGACTTGACTGCCGGACTTTTAAAGTTCTCGTATAACAGTTGTTGTTTGAGAAAGATGGTAGTGAATTCTCGAATAACTTAAGTTGTTTGAGAAAAAAACCAAAAAATTCTCAAATAACAATAGTTGTTTGAGAAAACCAGCAAATAATTCTCAAACTTAGGCCCAAGTTTGAGAATAACAAATTTTATTAAATCATAGAGTCAAAACTGACGAGTCTATTTTGATACCGACCAAAGATCTATTCATGGTATACTAGGCTAAATGACCGAGTGAGGGAAGAGAGTGAGACAATGTTTTCCAAACGTTTAAGAGATCTTGGCCTGGCCCATCAAATTTTTGGCCAGGGCTATAATTTCCGCCAGGCTAAAATTGGTGACCAGCTTATTGAGGAAGTCAACCGGGCCCTGGATGAAATGGGGGTCAAACCTAGGGAGGTATATACCCTAAAACAAGACCACACTGACCAAGTTCGGCTGGCTGACCTTGTATCTGGTGAACCTTTTATTATTGGCCGCCACTTTGACCAAGCGGATGGTTTGGTGACCGACTATAGTAATGTCGCCTTGCTGGTTAAGTTTGCTGACTGCACCCCAGTCCTCCTTTATGACCCGGTTAACCGTGCCCAAGCCTTGGTTCATTCTGGTTGGCGGGGGACAGCCAAGCAAATTTCTCACAATGCCCTCCAGCTGATGGTCGATCAATACGGGAGTCGGCCGGATGATATCTTGGCTTTTGTCGGACCTTCCATTGACCAGGACCATTATGAAGTTGGGCCGGAAGTGTATGATGCCTTTTCAGAAAACCCAGCCAGGGACTGTTTCTTTAAGGGTCAAGGAGATAAATATTTACTGAGTATGACCCAAGCCAACCATACCTTGCTCCTTCAAGCGGGACTGAAAGAAGAGAATATTGAAGTCTGCCAAGTATCGACATATAGCGATGACCGCCTTCACTCAGCCCGTCAAATGGGTCCGGACTATCAACTTAATGCCATGATTGCTATGATCACACCCCATGCCTAGCTGGATGATTAGCGGGAAGTGTCCGTGTTAAAACAGCTTTCCAAACGAGGCAAGTTTAGTCGACAACCTAGCTCGTCTAGGTTTAGTTCCCCCAAACGAGGCAAGCTTAGTCGACAACCTAGACCGTCTAAGTTTAGCTCCGAGACAAGCTAGGGTTCGGATTCGCCAAGCTGGCATCCTCACCCGACTAGCCCCGGACAAGGCAGGTTTAACTTGCCCACCAGGCCCCATCCATTTAAAGAAGTCAAAGCCATAGCAAAAAGCCACAACAAGGGATCAAACTTGATTTAGTTCCCCAGATTACATAGGATAAAGGAAAGCATGTCAGTTTACAGGAGGTAAAAGATGAAATTTTTCCTAGATACCGCAAATGTTGAAGAAATTAAGCGTGTCAACGACTTAGGACTTGTGGATGGTGTCACCACTAACCCCAGTCTGATTTCCAAAGAAGGCCGTCCCTTTGAAGAAGTGATCAAGGAAATCTGTAGCGTGGTCGATGGCCCGGTTTCGGCTGAAGTGGTTGGCTTGACCTATGATGAAATGGTGACGGAAGCCCGCCAACTCGCACAATGGGCCGACAATGTGGTTGTAAAAATTCCCATGACCGAAGAAGGATTGAAAGCCGTCAACACCCTGTCCCAAGAAGGGATCAAGACCAATGTGACCTTGATCTTTACGGTTTCTCAAGGCTTGATGGCTGCAAAAGCAGGTGCTACTTATGTGAGCCCCTTCCTAGGTAGGCTAGACGACATTGGGTCAGATGGCCTGGGCTTGGTGGCTGACTTGAAAACTGTTTTTGACAATTATGACTACGACACAGAAATTATCGCAGCCAGCATCCGCCACCTGCCTCACTTGGAAGGGTCAGCCTTAGCCGGTGCTGATATAGCCACTATTCCTGGCTCTATCTTCCCTAAACTCTGGTCCCACCCCTTGACCGACTCTGGCATCCAATCCTTCTTAGACGACTGGAAAAAATTTGAAGACAGCCAAAAATAAGAACTTTGTGCTTATTAGCTGAGACTACTAAGTGTTTGCAAAAGAAATTAATCCACTATTCAATCAAACTGAACCGGGTCAGACCTTGTGCCTGGTCCGGTTTTTTATCTTCTATTTCCGGGCATTCACTAGGGTCAAAAGGCCTTCAACTTTTTAAACAAACTGGTTTTCAGTCAAAAGCAGGGCAGTAAAGTCTGGCCAGACACCCCTCTGGCAAGCCTGGTCCGTTTTCCTTAAATACTTTGATATTCTTATTATAATTTCATATAAAGGAAGTTGTGAGGTCAGTGTTGAAAACGAATTCATCCTTTTATAAAATAATATTGTAACGAAACAAAGAGAGGATGCTTTCCATGAAGTTTTTACGTTCGACACTGGGTTTCTTCTTGGCCGGTTTGATGGTCATGAGTATCTGGGATGCCTTTTTTATCCCTTATGGGGTTTTCGGTGGCTTTCTAGCTGCCTTGATAATTATCTTCCCTATGTGGTACTTGAACCATTACATTGGCCTTATCTACGAAGCACCCGGGGCTGGTTATATTGATATGGGGCTTGGGATCGGCATGTCCGGTCTTTTCCGCGACTTTTTTATGAACGGGGCGGACTTTGGCCTCTTAGCTGAGACTTTACCCACCTTATTATTTGTGATTATCGGTGCGATTATTGGTGGGATTATTGCCGCAGCCATCGAAAATGATTTGAAAGCAGATGAGGACTCAGAGAAAGGAAGTGAAGGCTAATGCCATTGACTTCAGCTATTACAACCATGGTAGGGGCTGCCCTTTTCCCCCTTATGATTCGTTTGGTATGGGGTAGGTTCGTCGATGACATCGGTCCACTTGGTGGGCTCTTGGCAGCTGGTTTTATCGTTGGCCTGATGTGGCTGGTTAACCACGGCATTCCCTCAGGTGGCCTTATTGTCCAAACCGGTGCTTGGGTGGACATGGGTCTTGCTGCTGGAGTGGGTTGCTTGACCGCAGACCTCTTGACCAGTGACCACAAATTTGCAGGGGCCTTGCCAAAAATTCTAGCAGCCATCCTAGGCGGTCTTTTAGCCGGATTAGTTTTATCCTTTGCCCTATAATCGGCTAAAATAAAGCAAGGTTAAGTTCAGCAAAGACCAGGTCAGACAAGCGAAAGGACAAGTGTCATGGAAGAATACATCCTAACCATTGACCAGGGGACGACCAGTTCCCGGGCAGTTATTTATAATAAAAAAGCAGAAACAGTCGGGAGTTCTCAAAAAGAATTTCCCCAATACTTCCCACAAGACGGTTGGGTCGAGCACAATGCCAATGAAATTTGGAATTCCGTCCAGTCTGTTATCGCCGGAGCCTTTATCGAAAGTGGTATCCAGCCCAAGCAGATTGCCGGCATTGGAATCACCAACCAACGAGAAACCACCGTTATCTGGGACAAGGAAACCGGCAAGCCAGTTTACAATGCCGTGGTCTGGCAGTCCCGGCAAACGGCCCACATTGCCAACCAATTGATCAATGATGGTTACCAAGAGTTGATTCATCAAAAAACAGGTCTCATTATCGATGCCTACTTTTCAGCGACCAAGGTGCGGTGGATCCTAGACCAAATTGAAAATGGTCAAGAACGAGCAGAAAAGGGCGAGCTTTTATTTGGGACCATAGATACCTGGTTGGTCTGGAAGTTGACCAATGGAGCAGCCCATGTGACGGACTACACCAATGCGGCCCGTACCATGCTCTTTAACATTAAGGACCTAGAGTGGGACCAGGAAATCTTGGATATCTTGAATATTCCAAAGGTCATGCTACCGGAAGTCCGGTCTAACTCTGAAATTTACGGGAAAACAGTCTCCTTCCACTTCTTTGGCAAGGAAGTTCCCATCTCCGGCATGGCCGGGGACCAGCAAGCAGCCCTCTTTGGGCAGATGGCCTTTAACCCTGGTGAGGTGAAAAACACCTATGGGACCGGGGCTTTCATTATTATGAATACCGGCCAGGAATTAAGCTACTCCAAAAACAACCTCCTAACCACCATTGGCTATGGGATTGACGGTAAAATCAACTATGCACTAGAAGGATCGATCTTTGTAGCTGGGTCAGCTATTCAATGGATCCGAGATGGTCTGGGCATGATTGACGACTCAGCTGAGTCAGAGGACTTGGCTAAGGAATCTAATAATAATGATGAGGTCTATATTGTCCCAGCCTTTACCGGACTGGGGGCACCTTATTGGAATTCCAATGCCAGAGGTTCCGTCTTTGGCCTCACCCGGGCAACGAGCAAGGCGGACTTTGTCAAGGCTACCCTCCAGTCCTTGGCTTACCAAACCCGGGATGTTATTGATACCATGAACAAGGACTCCGAAGTGGACATTGCCTTCCTTAAGGTAGATGGGGGAGCTGCCCTCAATAATTACCTCATGCAGTTCCAAGCTGACATCTTAGGAGTTGAAATTAAACGGGCCAAAAACCTGGAAACAACTGCCTTAGGTGCAGCCTACCTGGCAGGTTTGGCTGTAGGATTTTGGCAGGACTTAGAAGAATTGCAGAATTTACAAGAAGTTGGCCAATCTTTTGAACCTAAAATGAACGATGCTAAGAAGGAAAAGCTCTACAAGGGTTGGAAAAAAGCAGTTGCAGCGACAGAAAAATTTGCTGAAATAGATCCAGAAGACTAGCTAGACAGAGGGGCAAAAGACTTGGTTAAAAAGTGGCCACACAATCTCGGACTACCTTAGTGAAATGGCTAGCAAAATAGCTGAGCCGGGTTAAGAATCAGGACTACTTTTTGACCCCGTACCAGCCCTAGTGAATGAGATGGTTATGTGAATACGATAGAAAAGGTGGGTTTATGAACTTATCAATCAAAAATCGACAGGAAAGCCTGGAAGCTCTTGCCAGCAAGCACTTTGACCTCTTGATCATTGGCGGGGGAATCACTGGAGCAGGCCTAGCCTTGCAAGCGGCAGCATCAGGACTGGAAACAGCCCTGATTGAGATGCAGGACTTTGCCGAAGGGACCTCCAGCCGGTCTACCAAGTTGGTCCACGGGGGAATCCGCTACTTAAAAAACTTTGACGTAGAAGTGGTTTCCGATACCGTCACAGAACGGGCGGTTGTCCAACAAGTTGCCCCCCACATTCCCAAGGCTACCCCCATGTTAATCCCCGTTTTTGACGAAAAAGGGGCCACTTTTGACAGCTTCCGCTTGAAGGTAGCCATGGACCTTTATGACTCCTTAGCTGGGGTCAACAATACTGACCAGGCTAACTATGAAATGACCCGGGATGAAGTGGCTAAACGTTTACCAGAATTGTCCAAAGAGAATCTCGTTGGAGGCGGGAACTACCTAGACTACAGCAACTCGGATGTCCGCCTAGTGATTGAAAATATCAAGAAGGCCCATGAAGATGGAGCCATTGTGGTTAGCCGTGTCAAAGCCATTGACTATCTTTTGGACGACAATGGACGGGTCAAAGGTGTCAAAGCTCGGGACCAACTCACTGGACAGAACTTGGACATTCAATCGCGGACAGTGGTTAATGCGTCTGGTCCTTGGAGTGACCAAGTCCGCAACCTGTCAGCTGACAAGGAAGAGGAAGTCCACCAGATGCGGCCGACCAAGGGGGTCCACTTGGTCATTGATGACTCCCTGCTCAAGGTCCCTCAACCCATTTATTTTGACACAGGCTTGAATGATGGCCGGATGGTCTTTGTCATCCCTCGCGAAAACAAGACCTACTTCGGCACCACCGATACCGATTACCATGGCGACTTAACCCAGCCGAGCGTTAGCCAGGAAGACGTGGACTACCTATTGGATGTTGTCAACCGCCGCTTCCCTAAAGCCAATATCAAGCTAACTGACGTGGAATCCTCCTGGGCTGGACTCCGACCTCTTATCGCGGGCAACTCGTCTTCCGACTACAACGGGGGAGACAGTGGTAAGATCGAGGAAGAAAGTTTTGACCGCTTGATCCAGGTGGTCAAAGAATACCTGGAAGACCAGGCTAGCCGGGAAGACGTGGAAGACACCGTGGCTAACTTGGAAGGGTCTTTGTCGGAACAATCCCTCGACCCATCAGAAGTTTCCCGGGGCAGCAAGCTAGATGTGGACGAAAATGGCCTGGTCACCATTGCCGGTGGGAAAATTACAGACTACCGTAAGATGGCTGAAGGGGCCTTGAAAAAAGTAGCCGAGATCCTGCGAGACGACTTCAACCGTCCTTTCCGTTTGATTAACTCCAAGACCTACCCTGTTTCAGGCGGGCAAATTGACCCAGACAATGTCCAAAATGAACTGGACCTTCTTGTGCAGCAAGGGGTCGAGCGAGGCTTTAAGCAAAAGGATGCAGAGTACCTCACCAATCTTTACGGGTCCAATGTAGAGAAAATCTACTCCTCTAAAGGGGACTTTTCGGAAGACGACCGCTTAGAAAGCCGCTACCTCTACTCCCTCTACTATGCCTTAGCCCACGAAGCCATCTTGACCCCAGTCGACTTCTTCTTAAGACGAACCAACCTCATGCTCTTCAAGCGGGACCAAGTAGACAAGATGGTAGAACCCGTCTTGGACATCATGGCTGACTACCTGGGCTGGAGTGAAGAAGAAAAGGACCACTACCAAAAAGACCTAGCAGAAACCCTAGACAAAAACGACTTGAAGTACCTGAAAAAATAAAATCAATTGAAGCAAGCAACCCCCAGTTATCACTTGAGAGTGGCTGGGGGTTTTGGTTTGGAGTGGGGTAAGGGATGGAAGTGGAAAAAGCTTACTGAAACTTTCATATCAGTAGCCTTGTTGGTTTGTTTTCTTGTGCTTGGTAACAAATCCACTGAGGCCATTCATTATAAATTTAAAGATGGCTTAGACTTGTACTATTCTTAGACTTTAGATTATACTAAAGGGGTAAAATGGCCTTTTATTCTTTCTGTAGGATTAAGGGACTTTACGCTTTTAAACTGACCAGCAAAGTGAATAAATTCTGGGATTAGATCAAATAACTTTGGCTTAGCAAAGGGGATCTTTTACGTCTTTCCCGCATAGGCGGGGGTGATCCTCCCATCATAGTTGACAGCGACCCGGTCAGAGTGTCTTTCCCGCACACGCGGGGGTGCTCCTGGCTAGTAGGTTAAGACACCGAGCATGGTTTATTCGACCGCGAAAGGCATTTATCCCCCAGACCAATTAAAAATACCCCACCGCTAAGCGGGAGGGGTATTTTTGCGCACGTTGGTAAAGCCATAAAGTTAAAAAGAAAGAAAGAATATGACTGTAAACCAGTCACTTAGAAACAAAAAAGAAAAGGAATTGTAGGGGTTGGTGGCCCCGGTTGATTTGACGAGTGACTAGTTAAAATTATCCTAGTTATCGTCAGTTATGGCTGCTAGATGGGTTGGGGCTGTTCATGATAAAACAAGCCTGAACCCCTCACCTATACGCGCACAAGGAGCTATAACTCCTGTCTTTTATTATATAGTGAATTGCGGGAAAAAATCAATAATTAATTTTAAATTAGCATGGCCATCTTGCAAGAATGTGGGAGAGGAAAGTGAGCAAGCTTTTTTCTTAAGGAATGAGATGAGAAATTTTCAGGAAAAATGCAGGCTGTTACAAGCTTTTAGGGATTAACTACAGAAATAAAATCTTCTTTGGGTCAACAAAAAGGCAAAAATGGGTTCTGTCTGAGTCTGGTTTGCACTTGGCCTGATGACATTTACTATTTTTGCCAAGACCTAATCTTTGACACTTTATTGGAATAAAAACCATTACGAATACTGTTATAGCAAGCATTATCACACTCTAAAAACTTGAGAAAGTTTTCGTACCAGGGAACTATATCCTTACCTATGAATGTCATTGTAAGTTAGGCTGTTTACAAGTCAAAGCTAGATTAATCAAGCTAATAATAATAATTAATTATATAATAAATAATATTTATAATAGTTTTAAACAAAAAATGAATTTAGTTTTAAATTTTCAATATTAATATTGTACAAAAGCCTATATTACCAAAAATGGAATTAAAATAACTAATATATAATTAGCAATCGAAATAAATACCGGTTGCTTTTTATCATTATCCTTTGTAATATGTGGTCATATGATTGATTGTTACATTTTACACATGCTTTAGGAGGTCATGTTTTGCTAGGAAAGAATAACAAGAAGGTAAAGTCGGAGAAGCAAGCACACCGCTATTATCGGTATACAATTAAAAAATTAACGATCGGTGTCACATCGGTTGCTATTGGAGCCGGTTTAGCTTTTTTGGGTGGCAGCAGTGTTAGCGCCCAAGAAGCTGACAATACTAGCCTAAACTTACTTGAGGCACAGTATAGTTTAGCTGATTTGTATGGCGATGACACACTTGATAGTGGTCAAGCACCGGAGGAAGAGCATGATCCAGACTCGCTGACTGAGAAATTACCAGAGAGCGAAGATGGTGAAGAGTCTAACTTACCCAAGAATAGCAAAGTTGCGGATCCTACTGCTGAAAAAGAGTCCTTATTGGGCAGAGAATCTGATGAGGACTACCTAGGTAGCCATCTGACAGAGAAAAATTACTTAGCAGACGATGAGGAAGATGAGACTGACCCGGTTGAAGGTCAACCTGACTCTTACCCGAGTCAAATTACGGAAGAGTCCGAAGAAGATTATTCGGATGAAGTGAATGAAAAAGAAATAGACGAAGAAGAAAGTTTTGAGGAAAGTTTCTTCTTCTTCAAAAGAAATGATACTGATTCGGTTTCTTTAGAAGATAAACAAGAAGATGAGTCAGATCAAGATTCAGGCAAATCATTAGCGGACCATGAAGACAAAATAATTGCTAATGAAAGAGAGGCCGAAGATACAGATCAAAAGGACTTTGACCGATCTGCAAAAGAATTAGAAGATTTGAAGGCAGCTTTAGATCAACAGGCTGAGTCTGAATCAGATGATTTGACTGACTCTCTTTGGTCATCTATCAAAGCTGGAGTGGAAAATGAAGAGGTTCGTTCCCCCCTCAAAAACTTAGGTATAGACGATAAAGTCAAGAAAAGTGACGACTTAAGCCAATTTGATTTAAGCCAGTTAACAGAAGATGACATGGAGAATATACTGGACTTTTATAGTGGACT
The DNA here is from genome assembly GCF_000315445.1 of Alloiococcus otitis ATCC 51267. Lineage (GTDB taxonomy): Bacteria > Bacillota > Bacilli > Lactobacillales > Carnobacteriaceae_A > Alloiococcus > Alloiococcus otitis. The sequence goes on along the minus strand of NZ_JH992958.1, from coordinate 155,653 downwards.
AGACCAGCTTGGATTTGATATTAACGAAGATCAGTTACGCTCACTAACCAATACAGTCTTAATTAAACAATTTATCCAAAACCAGGTTATTAGGGACTATAAATCAATTGAATCTGACGAATTAGGTAAAATCATTCCAGCGAATGCTTTGACGACCCACCGAAATGGTCTAGATGAAGTTCCTGTTGGTGACCCTAATGCTTATATTTCTAACATGGTAGATGCTACTAATGCTAAGTACACTCTTTCTGGGTCTGTCCATATAGTCGACCAAGGCCAACCATCGACTTTTGCCAATGGCTTAACACCTGCTCCAGATGGGACCAAGGTCTACCTGCGCTGGTTTGATAGAGACGGTGCAGTCTCCCCGCTATACGTTACCGAAACTCAATCAGTGATTGATGTTAATGGTGATGGTCGACGTGGAGGCGATTTCGCCTTTGACTTAAGACAAGGTTGGGTAGATGCTAACGGTGACCTTCGTCAGTATAGGGCACGTGCCGGCCAATATTATACTCTTTACGTTCCAATCACCATCAATGATAACGGCAATAGATTGGTTATGCTACGTCAAGCAAGCGGTTATCTTCCTCGGGTTTATGCTAATTCAGTTACTGGTATCAACATGGGTCAATTCCCTCTAATTGGCACAAATATGCAAAAGGTAGCTGTCTTCATGAGTGAATTGCCAGAGGAAAACAAAGATGGGTCTTCCTATATGACGGTTCCAGTTAGTGAATGGACAGTTGACCCCATTGGTCCGATGACAGCTCCGGCGGGTTTAACAATCTTCCATGATGGTACCGATAATGTTGACCTTTATGACGAAGTAGCCTTATCTGGCCATGTCTGGCTTGAAACTGGGGCAGGTGATTGGGCTAACTCAGCTACAGGGCCTAATAATAACACGAGAGATCCTAAGGCGGATGGTTACTATGTTGGTGTTTCCTGGTTAACGCCAGAAGGTCGCCAAGCATACGATAGTCTTGTTAGAAGCCGACCTATTTCTCAGCAGGCTGATGCGACAAAAGTCTTATTGACAGCACGACCAGATTATATTGGCGGTACCCGTATCGCTAAAACAGATTTACAAGGGCGTTACACTATCCGCTTTAACCAGGGTGAAGGGATACAAAATGGACTTATAGGTGCCATGAATTACGTCTACTTCTTTGTTTTGAACCCTGATTTTGAACCAATGGCAACCTATTCAGCTTACACTATTCCAGTCTTCCGATCTCCACTAGCCAATATGTCTTGGCGACCTCAACCCATGGCTAGTAATGCGGCTTACAATAGTAAACATAATATTAACTTTGCCGTAATTCCAACAGTTGACTTGAAGTTACGAGTCACTTCCCATGACACTGATAACTCGCCGGCTAAATTGGGGGATACTGTTACTGTAGATGTCACTGGGGACCGCCTCCCTCCTAAAGAGCTGAATCCGCGAATTCGTTGGACAAATGAAGGAGGCGATATCTTAAAAGAAACTCCTTTAACCCCAATAAATGTTAGTGTTGATGATATTTGGCTGGTACCGGAAACAGCTGAAGAAGCTAAAGATATGAATATTAAGTCTGGTGAAATCATACAGGTTAAACTGGTTACCGGTTACGGTGGAGATGATAGTGTTATATCTACCGATTCCTTTATCGTTCAATACAAGGATGAAGAGCCAGTTAACGATGCTGCTGACAATGCACCTTTTTATCCAGAAACTTCAGTAGAACGCGGGGAAGAAAAAATAATTGCTTCTCCATTCAACCGATACTGGACACCATTGCCAGAGGATATAGTATACTCCCATCCTGACGATGAAGACCAAGTGCCTTGGTCTACTGTTAATAGCGATGGCTCTATAAGAGTTTATCCTAGTATCCTGGTTAAAACTGGCGACTATTATATTCCTGTCCAGGTCAATTATCCGGATGGGTCCAAAGAGACGATTTATGCTTCGGTTACTGTTGAGGAAAAAACAATACCTGAAGCTAACCGGTTTAAACCGGAAGTTAAACCTCTCCTATCAGAATTAGGAGAGCCAATTGCGCCGGATGATATTTTAGATCAGGTGAGCGTTCCGGGATATGCCTTCCATCCCAACTTCCCAAGTCAAAGCCCATCTATAACTCTTGATAGAGGGCAAGACCTGCCAGATGGCACTCAGCTAGGCTACTATCCAGTTGATGTCACAATCTCTTACCCTGATAAATCGAGTCAAGCAGTGATAGTACCGGTAAATGTTGTCGATACTACTGCTCCAACCATTGGCAATATAGATGATCAAATCATTAAAGAAGGAGACCCTATTATTCCAATTCGTCCGGAAGTAGATGACCCAAGTTCTACCGTAAAAGTTCTGGGCCTACCAGACGGAGTTGATTACAATGAAAATCTTGGTCTAATTAGTGGTACACCTATTGTTAGTGATTGGGGTAGTCATGAGCCATTGCGTAACTACGAAATCATATTACTTGCGACTGATTCATCTGATAATACAGGTTCAGAAGTCTTCAATATTACAATTAAACGATTGATATCTGATTTATTTGATCCAGAGGTTGACGAGGTTGATAAACCATACGGACAAGGGCCAGATGAAGACGATATAACTGGTGCTATCACTATTCCAGGTTACCCAGAAGATGGTAGTCAACCGAATATTAACTATGACCCAAGTGACCTGCCAGACGGCAGCGAGTCCGGTAAATACGACGTCCCGGTTACCATTGACTACCCAGATGGCAGTCAAGCCCAAGTGACCGTGCCGGTTGTGATTAACCCAAGTCTTAGCGAACAAGTAACCGTCACTTATCCGGACACCGATGTGACGGTGGGTCAAGCTGCTTCTAGCTGGCCAAGTCTCTGGGCTCAAGATGAAGCAGGTGACTGGCAAGCTGTGACCGATCCGGTCGTCGCTTCTTATGTCCTCGGCAAATCCATGCCAAACGGCATTCGCGTGGCCCAAGACACCGGCCGAGTGTCCCTCAGTGACAGCTATACAGGCGACCGACAGGTGGGCGATCAAGTCCTTGTCCCTGTCCTTGTTAACTATGCGGACGGGTCCACCGAAGTCGTTGGAGCTAGCTTTACCGTCAACGCTGTTGAGATGACCCCAATTGAACCGATCACCGGCATTGAGCCAATTGAAGCAGTGACCGTCATCAATGGACAAGCGATCCGACCAATTGAGATCACTCCAGAAGAGGATGACTCGATTATCGGTGATCCAGCGGGCTATCCTGACGGACTCGACAGTCAAAAAGATTCCGACGGACAAGTAACATTGGTCGGGACTCCAATCATTACCGATTGGGAAACTGGGGAAACCGAACGTGAATTTGACGTCACTGTTCCCGTGGTCAGTGGCAATGGGGCCCAAATGACCGACAGCTTCGTCATTGTTGTCCAACGAGACCAAGCCAGTCTTTATGACCCACATGTTCAACCGGTCGAAAAAGACTACGGCCAAAACCCGAGTGATGAAGATATTCAAGGAGCTATCACGATTCCGGGCCAATCTGACGGTAGTCAACCTGATATCAATTATGACCCAAGTGACCTGCCAGACGGCAGCGAGTCCGGTAAATACGACGTCCCGGTTACCATTGACTACCCAGATGGCAGTCAAGATACAGTTGAAATTATTGTTGAGATTGAAGAACCACAATCGTCAGATGATTATGACCAAGATTCAAGTTTTGACTCAATTGATGAAGGGCTTGAAGACGATCAAGGCAATGGTAATAAAGAGGCTACAGATGATAGCACTTCTTACAACAAAACTGCCGATAACCAGTCAAGATCTGAACCAACTGTTAATAGAAGTATCAAAGAGGATCATTCGCAAGTAGTAAGTGAAACAGACCTTAAGGCTAAAGAAGATAGTAGTGAAGATGAAGAAGGTAAATTGCCAGACACTGCTACAAATTCATGGATGCTTGCTATGACTAGCCTGGGTTCATTGTTGACTGGTGCAATGGCTAAACTAGCTGATAAGTTTAGACGAAAATAAATTAAATAATATTAATCTATTTTCAGATAGCTGTTAAGTACTGGCCCTCTTTAAAAAGAGCTTAAAGAATCGAAAGGATTAGCTAACTATCCTTCATTCTTTAAGCTTCTTTTTTAGGCTCTTCATTTTTTAACGTTGGTGGTATAATATAGTCACTGTTCTTTTTTGGGGCAACTTTTTAGAGTTGCCCCTTTTTTATTGAATGGGTTGGGAGCTAAAGTAAAGGCAAATCCGGTCGAGGTAATTGCCAAGGTTTCGGAAGCCATAAGCAATGCGGTTTAAGACTTTGATTTTATGATGGGTACCTTCAATTTTACCGTTGGTATACGGATAGTGAAAGGTGTTTTCAATAAAGGGGAGGTGTTTTGCTATGGTCTTAAGGCTGCGTTTCATGTAGCTGGATAATCCTTCTTGGTTGACGGCTAATCGATCTTCTAGCTTGGCCATGTCTTGGTCTTGGATGGCCTTTATCAAGTCTTGATAAAGCCGGTAATGCCGTTTTAAGGACGGATCATAGTCTAACATTTCCTGAAGAATACCCGCTTCGGTTCGTTGACCAAAGAGACGGTAAAAGTGATCGGACGTATAGGATAAGTCAGATTCTTTTTTTAAAAAGAGCTTCCAATAAGCTTTGAGTCGCCTATATTTCTTTTGATCCGAAGAGTTGGATTTGAGTTGGTTCATGTATTGAATCCTAGTTTGGTTAAACGACCGATTGATCAATTGAACTAAGTGGAAGCGATCAATGATGATCTTAGCTTGGGGGAAGAGTTCACGAATACAAGAAACATAGCCGGCATTCATGTCAATGGTGACCGTTTGGACCTGTTGCCGGTCCTTTAGACTGTACTGGCTGATAAAGTGTTGGTTGATTTTATATTGGGTCCGACCGGAAACAATGCCTAAGATCTGGCCGGTAGCGGCATCAATATAGTCAAAGGCCATTTTCCCTTTCTTATATTTAAATTCATCAAAGGACAGGTGGGCAGGCAGGCTTTTGGGGCCCTTCCGTCTTTCTTTCGCCGCTAGCCGGGCAAAACGGGCGACGGACGACTAAGAAATATTTAATCGTTCGGCAATATCTTTATATGAAACCGCCCGACTTGCTTCAAAGGCTACTCCAGCTTTCAGCGGATTGGCAATAAAGCAATTGAAGTTAACCAAATGGGTCGAAGCCATAAATGTTTTCCCACAGGAGCGGCAATAAAAGCGTTGCTTACGGAGACATAAATAAAAGGGTTTGAAGGGGTGAAAGGGTAAGGTGATCATGGATTCCTGCGTGCCATTTTTGATGATCGTATCGTTTTGGTTAACAACCCCACATTTAGCACAGCAGTGTGGTGTGTAGGTTAAAGAGGCATGAAGAATTAAGGCCGCTTGTCCTTTGACTTCCCTTCCTTCAGTCATCGGTTCCTGAAAAGAAATGTTTTCATCTTGAATCTGAATTAAATTTCGAATATCATGTTGATGAGGCAAGTGAATTTCTCCTTTCTTAAGTTGTGGTGACTATATTGTAAGGGGAATTCACTTGTTTTTCTATACATAAAAGAAAAAAGGGCGAAAACATCAAATAAAAAAATGACGCTGGTGAATCCCTCACCAACGTCAAATGTTGTAGAACCCTTTTTTATTATTCGTTTTTGATCTTGGTGTTTTAATAAATGTCGTTATTCTCAAACTTGACCCCAAGTTTGAGAATTATATGCTGAAATTCTCAAACAACTTAAGTTATTCGAGAATCACCCAATATTTTTCTCAAACAACAACTGTTATAAGAGAATTTTTAAACTTCGCATCAACCAAGCTTAAAATGCGACAATCACTAGATACAAGGAGTCATGGAATGGAAGGCGACAATTGGTGGTTACCGGCAAAAAAAGCACTGAAGTAGAAGGCGTTCAATGTCAGCCTGGTTAAAAAGAAATCTTATTGAAAGGCTATCCACATCTATAAAGGACAGTGTAACTGCCACAAGGCTAAGGCCGAAAAATTATCAAACTGGGGACTATTTATAAGTGACCTTGGTGAGTCCTTTACCATGTTCAATTTGGATAAAGCCTTTAATTTCCAAAAAACTTTCAATAACGATGCTTGACAGAGGCGGTGGTCCAGTATAAAATTTAAATCGTAACTATTACGTTTTAAAACCTTCCAATCTACAACTTAAACTTTAACTCAAAGCCTTCAACTTAGTCTCACAACAACAAAAAGCAGACAAGACCAATGCCTTGCCTGCTTTGTCCGGCCGCTATTTGTCTAAGACTTTGCGGCCATTATAGTAACCATCGGGGGATATCCGGTGCCCAACCCTGTACTCACCAGTATTAGGGTCGAAAGAAAGGTTGGGAGTCTTCAATTTTTTGTGTGTCCGGCCTTTGTTTTTACGTGAACTTGATCGTCGTCTTTTTGGAACAGCCATGGTGTAACCTCTTTTCTGTATAAATCGTAATCATTATGTTTTACATCTTATAGGAGAAAGAGGAAAAATACAAGTCTTTTTGAAAATTTAGCAGGAGAAAGGAAAATGACTATATGGATTATTTTGAGGCCAAGCGGAAAAAAGAACGAGGAATGAGTAATGCTGAGTTCTTAAACTATTACTATCCTGAACTGGTTAAAAGCAAGACTATTGTGATTGTTAATATTGACGAAAATGATATTATCTCGACCTACCAAACTTCTGATTCCCAGATCCGGAGTGTGGGCATGCTAGAAATTGCCAAGAAGCAAATTCTAGACGATATGGAAAATGACTAATTGCTGGGCTGGAAGCTTACCCAGCTAGCCCAGTCACTTGACCAGATATCCCATTCTTACGCCCAAACAAATCATTCCTCCTTATAACCCCCTAGGCTCAGCCTAGGGGGTTTTTGCTATACCTTTTGAATGTCTGTTTTCAGTTGGCCCGCTTCTTCTAGCTGCTTAGCGATTTGGAGGAGGAGGTAGTCAGCACCTTTCCGGGACCAAATTTGGACTCCGATAGGCCAGCCCTGGTCTGTTTGGTAGAGGGGAAGGGCGATGGAGGGTTGGCCTGCCAAGTTAATATGGGAGTTAAAGCCCATGTAATTGTGGCTGGGGGTGAAGTATTCCCAGAGCAGGTCTTGCTGTTGGTCTGGGTCTAGGCGGTCAATGTCCTTGATCCGGTCAATTAAGTCCTGGTCCGGGTCAAACTGTCCTTGCTTGGGAGCTGGACCATTGGCGATAGGGAAGACAATAGCATCGTATTTTTGGAAAAATTTTTCTAAATAGACACTGGTTTGGTCCCATTCATCCAAAACCCGGCTCAAGGCAGTAGCCTTAACATTTTTCCCAGCCTGGCTCATCAACCAGGTTAAAGGCTCCACATCTTCAAATTGAATAGGACGGCCCAAGCTTTCTTGGATCCCGTCTAGCATATTGGCGGCTTCAATGGTGTTCATCATGTAATAGCCCTTGAAGCTTTTGGCAATATCTAGGCCGGGGTCATCTTCCACCAAGTTATGGCCCAACTTTTCCAACTGGTTCTTGGCATGGAGGATAGCAGCCCGGGCCTGGTCTCCCAGGTCTTGACCCATGACTCCTTTGAGGGAATAGGCAATCTTAAGGGGGCGCTTCAAGTCAGTTAATTCTTCCTGGGTAATTTTTGGAACCATGAAAGGGGCTTCATATTGTTCAGCTTGGAGGACCTTCAAGAGGGCCCAGGTGTCACGCACAGACCGGGTTAGGCCAAAGTTAACTGTTGCCCCCTGCCAGCCCCGGTAGCCATCTGGGCCTACAATAATCCGGCCGCGGGAGGGTTTGAGGCCGATTAAACCGGTATAGCTAGCTGGAATCCGGACCGACCCACCTCCGTCACTAGCCATGGCGATGGGGACCATACCGGACTTGAGTGCTGCGGCGGCGCCCCCGCTAGACCCACCTGGATTGTAACCGGTTTGGAAGGGGGACTGGACGGGTCCGTTTGCCTTGGAGTCTGATATGCCCTTGAAGCCGAATTCCGGGGTATTGCTGGTTCCGACGATAATAAAACCTGCATCGACCAGGGCCTGGGTGTAGTGGTTGGTGGCATCAGGCACAAAGTCTTGAAGGATTTTGGCTCCCGAGGTCGACCGGAGTCCCTTCAAGAGCTGGCCCAGATCCTTGAGTAGGGTGGGAACACCGTAAAAGGCCGGCAGGTCAGCTCTTTGGTCAGGGGTCAGCTTGTCTAGGAGGGCAGTTTTTTCCCTGGCCTCTTGGAGGGCGTTCTCAGCAATGACAGTGGTGACAGCATTTAAAGTCGGGTTGAGGTCTCTGATATTTTCTAAGGCCGCTTCCACCAATTCCAGCGGGGTGACTTGGCCCTTTTTCACTTGGTTGGCATAATAAGTCGCATCTTGGCTAAATAGCATGGTTTCCTCCTTGTTTGGCTTGGTCAGCTTTTCGCCTTTAGTCTAGCAAAGTTTTCGAGGGACTGCTTGCAAAACAGGCGCCATTTTTGCCGGAAGATTTTTACAAGCCTTGCACAAGGTCTTTTTTATCTAAGGGCTTACAAGGCAAAAACCAGGTTAAAAGCTGGTCTAGACCGAATTCTAACTATATTTATTGGTAGATTTTTGATAGAATATAGGGTGCACTAATCTAGCAAGTGCCAGCTGATAAAGACAATTTTGTTTTCAGTCCCTGGCACTTTTAAAAAGATAACTTGACTTAAAGGAGCAGGTAAATGGACGTTCAAGCTTTTCAAAAACAGGTAAAAGCAGACGGTTTTGACCTTAACCAGGACCAGTTAGACCAATTTGACCGGTATTTAAAGCTCTTGCAAAAGTGGAATGAAAAGGTGAACCTAACTGCCATCACCCAGTCAGAAGAGGTCTACTTAAAGCATTTTTACGACTCCATCTGCCTGGCCAAGTATGTGGACCTAGCCTCTAACGACTTTAGCCTCTGCGATGTGGGGTCTGGAGCTGGCTTCCCTTCCTTACCCTTGAAAATTTTGTTTCCCAATCTAAGGGTGACCATTGTGGACTCCTTGCGAAAACGGATTGACTTCTTGAAGGTCTTGGTGGAAGCATTGGGCTTGACTGGTGTGGACCTCTACCATGACCGGGCCGAGACTTTTGGCCAGGACAAGGACTTCCGGGCTTCCTTTGACTATACTACCGCCCGGGCAGTGGCTCGGATGAATGTTTTGGCGGAATTGTGCCTCCCCCTCAACAAGTTAGGCGGGACCTTTATTGCCATGAAGGCGAGTTCGGCTTCCCAAGAGCTGGCAGAGGCCCAAGCAGCCATTGCTACTTTGGGTGGCAAGGTCAGAGAGGATGCGGCCTTTGACCTGCCGGAAGATGGCGGAACCCGCCACATGATTTTAATCGACAAGAAGAAGGAAAGTCCCAATAAGTACCCCCGAAAACCCGGAACCCCAAACAAAAAACCCTTGTAAGCTGAGCTTTCAAACCAGGCATGAGCTTGGCTCGGTTGTGTATGTTGCGTAAAGAAGAGAAAGACAGGAAAGCGGAGTGAAATTATGGCAAAGGTCATTGCAATAGCAAATCAAAAAGGCGGTGTGGGCAAGACCACCACATCCGTTAACCTGGGCGCTTCTTTGGCCCACCAAGGCAGCAAGGTTTTACTAGTCGACATGGACGCCCAGGGAAATGCCACCAGTGGTCTAGGCATCAAGAAAGGGGACGTGGATGCCGATATTTACGACGTCCTCATCAATGAAAAACCCTTGGATGAGGTGATTATCCCCACCAGTCGCAAGGACATGGCAGTGGCTCCAGCCACCATCCAACTGGCCGGGGCCGAGGTGGAGTTAACCAATATCATGGCCCGGGAAACCCGGCTCAAGCGGGCGATTGACGAACTCAAGACGGATTTTGACTACATCATCATTGACTGCCCGCCTTCCTTGGGTCACTTGACCATCAATGCCTTTACAGCTAGTGATTCCATTATGATCCCAGTCCAGTGTGAATACTATGCCCTAGAAGGTTTGAGCCAGCTCTTGAATACGGTTAGACTGGTTCAAAAGCACTTTAACGAAAACTTGAGGATTGAAGGAGTCCTCTTGACCATGCTCGATGCCCGAACCAACCTGGGTTTTGAAGTGGTCGAAGAGGTCAAGAAATATTTCCGCGAAAAAGTTCACGAAACTATTATCCCCCGCAATGTCCGCTTGTCCGAAGCCCCCAGTTACGGCCTGTCCATTATCGACTATGATTTCAAGTCTAAGGGTGCAGAAGTTTACCTGGCTTTAGCAGAGGAAGTGAAAGCAAATGAGCGAGCGCAAGCGTAAAGGTCTAGGCAAGGGGATCAACGCCCTTTTCCCAGATGCTGCTAATTTAGAAGAGAACATTAACACTAGCCAAGAGCGGGTGGTTGACTTAACCGTAGCTGACTTGCGGCCCAACCCCTACCAACCTCGCCACGACTTTAACCAAAACGCTTTAGAAGAATTAGCCAAGTCCATTAAGCAAAATGGGGTCTTGCAGCCCATCATTGTCAGAAAGTCCCAGGTCAAGGGTTATGAAATTGTAGCGGGAGAAAGACGGTTCCGAGCTTCTAAAATTGCAGGACTAGAGACCATCCCTGGCATTGTCCGGGACTTTGACGAAAAGGTCATGATGCAGGTAGCCATCTTGGAAAACTTGCAGCGGGAAGATTTGACCGCTTTGGAAGAGGCCGATGCCTACCACATGATGATGGAAAAACTCTCCCTCACCCAAGAAAAGGTGGCCCAAGAACTCGGCAAGAGCCGGTCATACATTGCTAACCACCTTCGCCTCCGCAGCCTGCCTCAAGCTACTAAGGACCTCCTCCAAGACGGTAGCCTGTCTATGGGACAAGCCCGGACTCTTTTGGGCTTGAAGGACCCCGGAGCCATTAACCGCTTGGCTAAAAAGGCAGTGAAGGACAAGCTAACTGTCCGTCAACTGGAGCAGGAAGTTGCTGACTTTAACCAAGAAGGCAAGAAAAAAGCCAAGCCAGCTACCAAGCCTAAGAAGTCAATTTTTATCACCGATATCGAACGACGCCTAACCTCGCAAATGGATACCAAGGTTACTATTATCGGTAAGGAAAACAAGGGGAAAATCCAGATTGAATACCAGTCCCTAGACGACCTGAATGACATTCTTTATAAGCAACTGGGCTTGGAAGAAGAACCCTAAGTCTGGCCTTGGATGAAGTTGGCAATTTGCTTGAGCCTGGGTTAGGATTAGGTTGGATTTGACTGGACCGGATTGGACCGGATCGGATTGAACTTGACTGGCCTGGCTAGAAATTCGACAATCCTGGGCTAATTGTAGAATCTTGAAGCTGAAATTCTACAATCGCAGACCAATTGTAGAATCTGCCCAAAGCTTAGGGCTGGTTGGCCAGGTAGAGATTTTTTTCATCGAGCAAGCTAGCAAGATAGATGACCAGACGAATGTTAACCGAAGAGTGATGATTCAAATTCGAACTTAGAAAGTGAGTGAGGTATGATGGCAGACAAGAACTATGAGCTCCACGATAAAGTTGAAATGAAAAAGCCCCACCCTTGTGGCACCAACGCTTGGGAAATCATCCGCATGGGTGCTGACATCAAGTTGAAATGCAGTGGTTGCAACCACCTAGTCATGATGCCCCGTCGCGAGTTTGAACGCAAGATGAAAAAAGTGATTTAAAGCCGGAAGACCATGGGCATTATGATCTTTAGTCCAAAAAGAAGCAGGTCGAATTCAATTTAAACCTGGGAACCTGGGAAGATGAAGGCTTAAGCCCGAGCAAAACCAGGTCGAATCTGATTGAAATGAAGGAACCTGGAGGAGATTAGGGCTTACAGATCAAGTAGTTCCACATCGAATTCGATTGAAACCAGGAGTAAGTCAAGCTTCAGCTTTCCCCGGAGTTAGGTCCCAAAAATAAATTAACGCCAGTAGACGACCAAGAAAATCAAAAGAAAAAGGATGACGCATGAATGGCACTAACAGCAGGTATTGTCGGCTTGCCAAATGTCGGCAAATCGACCCTATTTAACGCAATCACCAAGGCTGGGGCGGAAGCAGCCAACTACCCTTTCGCCACCATCGACCCCAATGTTGGGATTGTGGAAGTCCCCGACCCAAGATTGGACCGGTTGACTGACTTGGTCCAACCAGAGAAGACGGTCCCCACCACCTTTGAATTTACCGATATTGCTGGTATCGTCAAGGGGGCCAGCCGGGGAGAAGGTTTGGGCAACAAGTTTTTGGCCAATATCCGAGAAGTCGACGCCATCTGCCATGTGGTTCGTTGTTTTGACGACAGCAATGTCACTCACGTGGACGGCAAGGTGGACCCAGCATCGGATATCGAAACCATCAACTTGGAACTCATTTTTGCTGACCAGGAATCCATTGACAAACGTTACGAAAAAACCCGCAAGCAGGCTCGGGCCAAAGACCCGGATGCAGTAGCTACTTTAGCTGTTTTAGACAAGATCAAGCCAGCCTTGGAAGACGGGATCCCAGTCCGGGCCTTGGATTTTGATGAAGAAGAGGAAAAAATTGTCAAAAGCCTCTTCTTGCTGACCTCCAAGCCGGTTTTATACATTGCCAATGTGGCTGAAGAAGATGTTTCTGACCCGGAAGCCAGCGACTACCTGCAGACGGTCAAAGAAATTGCTGACCAAGAAGGAGCAGAAGTTGTCGGCATATCAGCAGCCATTGAAGAAGAAATTGCCGCCTTGGATGACGATGAGCGAGATCTTTTCCTAGAGGACTTGGGCATTCAAGAGCCGGGCTTGAATCGGGTCATCCGCCGGTCTTATAACTTGTTGAACCTAGGAACCTACTTCACGGCCGGTCCCAAAGAAGTCCGGGCCTGGACCTTTAAAAAAGGCATGAAGGCTCCCCAAGTAGCTGGTATTATCCACTCTGATTTTGAGCGGGGCTTTATTCGGGCTGAAACCATTTCTTATGCTGATTTTGATGACTTGGGAAGCGAAAAAGCTGCCCGAGAAGCCGGTAAACTCCGGCAAGAAGGTAAGGACTATGTGGTCCAAGACGGCGATGTCATGGAATTTAAGTTCAATGTCTAACTTGGCACTGGTTATTTTTAACCTGGCCTAGGGAAAAAAGTAATGAGGATGGATCAAATGGCAAAAAAAGATAAAGAAAAGAAGGATAAGCAAGAAGAACAAAGCCCGACCCTGGAAGAAATGCAGGCGCAGAACCTAACTTTAATCAAACAATTAACCAATAAAAACGAAGACTACGTGGTTAAACTCAACCGCCACTTGAAGGAACTAGGCTGGGACGACGATCAGGTCACCGAAGCCTTTTACGATATGCTACCCAATATTGTCAAAGAGCAGGACAATGGGGTCTTGGCCCGGAAATTGTATGGGCCGGTGACAGAACAAGCGGACCGCCTGACTGCTGGGCCCAATCGTCAGACCCAGGCTATTGAAAAGTCTCCAACCTGGCAACTTTATGTGGACGGGGCCCTCTTATTGGGTGGACTACTAGCCTTGATCAATGGGGTCCTCCAACTCTTTACCAATACGGAGGCTCAAAACCCCATGGGCATCCTCACCCTCTTGGTCAACTTCCTCCTAGCTGGGGTGGCTATTTTGGTGATTGGCAACTACGCCCCGGTGCCCGGGCAAAAGGGTGGCTTCCTCAAGTACATCTTGGCCTCGGTCTTAACCATGGTGGTCTGGATGCTGGCTTTCTCCTTCATCGCTGCCCTTATTCCACCAGCCATCAACCCGCCCCTCTCTCCAGCTGCCAGCATCATCATCGGGATCATCGCCTTGGTCGCTAAATACTTCTTCAAACGAAGCTTCAATGTCCAAGGGAGTTTGATCTAACCGGCCTGTGGGTGAAGCTTGGCACTCTAAGCTAGCTTGATCTAACCAGAATACTATTTAACAAAAAGCCCACTCTCTTAGGAGCTGGGCTTTTTTGAGATTTACAAAGGGGGAATTCGGGGTGGACGAAATCAACGAAAAATGTGGCTTAATAAAATAATTTATATTATAAAATAAAAACTTACCTTTTAAAAAATGGATTTGCGACTTTTTTGCGCATTATATAGTAGCACAAAAAAGTTAGGAGTGATTTGATGGTTCACGTCAAAAAAAGCTTAGAGTTGCAGTGGTTAGAGATATTGAGTGAGCGTTGCAAGCCCAACCCTTATCTGCAGAGGCGTTTGTGTTTGGCCCAACTCGGTTACCAGGGTGAGAAAGATTTTGCTGATTTAGCTAGCGTCTATATCCCGGACCATTGGGCTCTGCTCCATGACCTGACCTTTAAGCGGGCCGGCCGTCACCTGCAAATTGACTTTGTCCTGGTGACCCCACAAACTTTACTTGTATTTGAAATTAAAAATTTCCAAGCCCACTACAGGCTGGAAGGCAGCAAGTTGGTCGGCGACCAGGGCACTGTTTTTCGGAATATTTTTTACCAGGTAGAAAATGGGATAGACTACTTGAAAACACTGTTGGGGTCCAAGTTTCCAGTTGAAGGCCAGCTGGTTTTTATGTCCGACCAGGATAGGGTGGATTTTGCCGGCCAGTATAGAGGAGATTATCTCAAACGCTGGCAGGTTGGAGATTATTTTAACCAGATCAAAGCCAAGCAGTCTGCTAGTGGGCTCGATGTTGCAAGATTAGCCCAGTTTTTGCAAGACCAAAGCCTTCCATCCCATGAGGGCATTGATTTTCTAGGAAGAGAAAGACTTTCGGATCTTCGAGGCGGCTTGATTTGTGAGGTCTGTCAAAGTAGTCAGCTTAACCGGTATTCAAAATCCTTCTTGCAGTGTAGCCATTGTGGGCACATGGAAAGTCAGGGCAAGGCTATTTACCGGACCATCTGCGATTATGCCGTCTTGAATTACAACCAGTCTCTTCGCTTGCAAGATTTAGCCCAGTTCATGGATGGCCAGGTTAATTACAAAACCCTTTCCAGGTACTTCCGGGAATACAAGGCTTCCCACAAGCTTGGTAGATTAGCGGAGCATTATCCGGACCAAGACTTATCCTTTCCAAGAAAGTCTTGTAAGTGCTCGCACTGCCGGGAAAAGGGATGAAGCAAGAGTTGGTTTTTAGAATTCTCAAATAACAGCTGTAGCTTGAGGAAAATCGGATGGTTTCTCGTATAACACTTGTTGTTTGAGAAAAATGAGCTCGGATTCTCGTATAACACTAGTTGTTTGAGAAAATCAACCAGCCGGATTCCAGCTACCCGCAAGTTATAGGATAATTACTGTAATAAATTAACTATTTCTATAACCCAATCCCATAAGAAAAAGCCGTGGCCAGCCACGGCTTTATTTCATTTATATATAATTGATGCCTTCCACTTTCAGTAGGGCTTTCTTTAAGGCAAGGCCGCCGCGGTAGCCGGTGAGCTTACCGTCTTGGGATAGGATTCGGTGGCAGGGGACCACTACCAGCAAGGGGTTTTGTCCTAGGGCCCGGCCCACAGCTTGGGCTGCCTTGCTAGACCGGCCCAATCTGTCAGCCAACCCACCATAGGTCAAGGTCTGGCCATAGGGGATGGATTGCAAGGCTTGCCAGACCTCTTTTTGAAAGGGGGTTCCTTGCCCATCCAAGTCCAGGTCAAATTTTGACCGGTCTCCCGCAAAGTATTCCTGCAATTGCTGGCGGTCCCGGTCAAAGGCTAAGTCGGATTTGACTAGTTCAGCTCCTTTGAAATACCGGTTAAACCAAGATGTTTGCCGAACATCTTCTAAACTTAAGCTATCGACCCGGGCCAGGCCCACTTGTGTTTTCATTAATAGCAATCTGCTTAGCTTCGTTTCAAAGTAGCTGTAGTAAAGTCTGTTTTCCATGATGGCCTCCTGTTTGAGGATGCTAGGCACTAGCTTCTAATGAGCCATGCAGCTCCTTGCCTAAACTGCTTTTTAGCATTGCAAATGTGAAATGAGTCAGTGCCCCATGCATCTTCCTAAGTCTGAATAGTCTTTTGGCATGGTAAATTTGAAGTGAGTCAGTAGCCTAACTAATACGGTTTTTAACTTTTTAAGTTTGAAGTGATTTGAACAAACTTTTCATAAATTGGCTCAAATCAGCCTTCTAAGCTCCAATTAATCTGCTCCAATTTCCTTCAATTTGTCCCTAACCATAGCCATGACTGCCTTTTGGTCCTCTTCCTGTTCCAAGTCAAATTGGTCGATGTTGATCACCAGGGTGGGGCTTTGGTCATAGGATTTAAACCAGTCGTCGTAGTGGTTGTGGAGGATCTTGTAATAGTCGAGGAGGCCGGGGTCTCCCTCCACTTGCTCATAGGGCCGGCCCCGCTTACGGATCCGGTCTAAGTGCGTTTCTAAAGGACCACGCAAGTAGATTAAGAGGTCGGGTGCTTTCTTAGGCATGCCGGCAATTTCTTCCATCATATTGGCCAGCAAGTCGGTGTAAAGGTCCATTTCAGCCTGGCTCATGTTGCCTTGCATAAAATTAATCCGGGTGAAAAGCTCATCCTCATAAATGGACCGGTCCAGGACATTGTGGCGGTGGCGGAGGGCAGCCTTAATGCTGCGAAAGCGGGTGTTTAAAAAGAAAATCTGTAAGGAAAAAGCCCAGCGCACCGGGTCATCGTAAAACTTTTCCAATAAGGGGTTGTCGTCCACCGATTCATAAAAGGCCTGGGAGTTTAATTCCCGTGAAATAAAGTTGGTGTAAGTACTCTTGCCTGCTCCAATCATTCCAGCTAAAACAATCACTGACATAGGGTCTCCTTCCGTAAAATATCATAGCAGACCTATATTACCATTTTCCCCCTTTCTTTAAAAGTAAACCCGGGATGCGGATTCAGTGAGGGCAAGCGAGCTAGTGTGGAGCTGGGGATGCCTGGCGAGGACGGTAGCATTATTTCGAACAAATTAAGGCAGTGAGGGTCCAAGAATGCTAGAGCAGGGAAGTCAGCTAGGGCAGGCAAAGTTGTATGGACCCAGGCGACAATTTAAACCTGTTCGGCCCCTAACCTATACTAGCAGGAAGTCTAAATACCAGTGTTTTGGCCAGTTCGAAAGATAAAGCACCTTCATTATGTAAAAAGTAAATTCTGTTTTAAGACTGCTAAGCTTAAGATAAGTTTGTGTAAAGCCAGCCCGGTCTAACCTTCTAGCTACTAGACTCAAATTAAGAGTTTTAACAGAGGAAGGAGATTTGGTATGAAGGCAAAAATTATTGCCCACCGGGGTTTTTCGAGCCGGCAGCTTGAAAACACCCAACCAGCCTTTGAAGCAGCCGACCAGTTTGGGGTGGACGGGATTGAGTGCGACCTGCAAATGACTAAGGACGGCCACTTGGTCATCTACCACGATGCGGATTTAAATCGTCTGGCTGGTTTACCACTTGGTATAGGAGATTGTAATTTGGACCAAGTCCAGGGCCTGACCCTAAAGCAAGCTGGCTTTACGGGCACCATCCCAACTCTAGAGGATTATTTGGACTGGTTGCAAGGCAAGGACCTCCTAGCCAATATTGAAATTAAAAGTCACAAGCGGCCCCTTAACCAAGTTGAAGAGAAAGTGGTATACCTGGTTCAAGCTTACGGTCTATCCCAACGAGTTTTAATTTCCAGCTTCGACGTGGAGATTTTGCGGGCGGTTAAAAACTTAAATCCAGACCTCAACCTAGCCTACCTGGTTGATAGTTGGAATGAAGCCATGCTGAACCGACTAGCCTCCCTAAAGCCAGACTACATCCATATTCACCAGCAAATTTTAAACCAAGACCGGGTCGACTTTCTTCACCGGCAGGGCTATTTTATCAACACTTACACCGTCAATTCACTTCAAGCAATCGACCGGATGCTAGACCTTGGGGTGGACGGGATAATTTCGGACTACCCAGACCGGGTGGCTGACCGGCTAGCCAAAGCTTCTATTTCTAAATTGGTCTAGTCAAGACCAGGTGGATGTGATAAAATAATCAAGTGATTGATAGCAATTTCAATTTAAAATTGGAGGCACATTATGGAAGTAAAAGTATTCGATTCGGTAACCGAGGCATCGCGTGAAGCACTTGAATTGTTCCAGTCAGCACTTAATGATGGGGCAAAAACCTTTGGCTTAGCGACTGGGTCAACGCCAGAGAAACTTTACGAATTAATGCGAGGGTCAAGCATTGATTTTTCACAAGCCACCTCCATCAACTTGGATGAGTACTACGGCCTAGCTAGTGACCACCCGCAAAGCTATAACTACTACATGCACAAGCAACTTTTTGATGCCAAACCCTTTGCCAAAAACTACCTGCCAGATGGGACCAATGAAAATCCACAAGAAGAAAGGGACCGCTACAACCAAATCATTGCCGACAACCCCATCGACCTCCAGCTTTTAGGGATCGGAGAAAATGGCCATGTTGGTTTTAACGAACCTGGCTCATCCTTTGATTCCCATACACGACTGGTAGACTTGACCGACTCGACCATCCAAGCCAACAAACGCTTCTTCGATTCCGAAGCTGACGTGCCCAAACAAGCCTACAGCATGGGCTTGGCTGACATCATGAGCGCAGACCAGGTAATCTTGATGGCCTTTGGTGCGAAAAAAGCCTGGGCGGTCAATCAAATGGTTAACGGTCCGGTGACTGAAGATGTCCCTGCCAGCATCTTGCAAAAACACGATAATGTGGTTGTGATCGTTGACCGAGAGGCAGCACCTAAAGAAAGCTAAGGACTAACCTGCTAGCTGGTACCGCCAGCCAGCAGGTTTTTAAATGGCAAAATATAACAATTGTGATCGTTTGGTTACTGTCTCGGTTCAAAAAATAGCAGATGTAATTCTCAAACTTAGTACTCAGTTTGAGAAAAATTACCGAAAATTCTCGAGTAACAGATGTTGTTTGAGAAAAAAGTGGAAGAATTCTCGAATAACTTAAGTTGTTCGAGAAAATCTCCCGAAAATTCTCAAATAACAATATTTATTCGAGAAACCCCCGAAAAATCTCTGACTTAAACTGACACTTATTTAAAAATAAAATTTCTCCGACACAAATATTTGACAAGTGAGATCATTAAGAGTAGGATATATAGAAAGTTAAATAAACTTTTCATTTATAAAAAGAAGAGTAGCTGGTGGAACGGATTACAGAGAACTTCGTTTGCTGAGAGAAGGAGACAGGAAGCCAGTGAACATGGTCTTTTTGAGGGGATCATCGAATAGTGAGATGGTTCCGGGTATGCCCGTTACAGCATGAGAGTATGATGGTACTTGATGAGTTTATATGTGCGAGCATATATTAAATAAAGGTGGTAACGCGAGCTTTCGTCCTTTGGGGATGGGAGCTCTTTTTTATTTCTCATTTTTATGACTCATTAATACCAGGAAGTCAGGCAATTAAACTAAAAATGGAGGAATTATCATGAGTAAAAAAGACTATCAAAATCTAGAAACCTTATGTGTCCAAGCAGGTTACGATCCCAAAAGTGGTGAGCCCAGAATTGCACCGATTGTTCAGTCTACAACCTTTAAGTATGATAAGACCCAAACAGTTGCTGACCTGTTTGACCTGAAAGAGTCCGGCTTCTTCTATACCCGGCTAGGGAACCCCACCATTGACGCCCTTGAGCAAAGAGTAGCCGCCCTTGATGGGGGAGCAGCTGCCGTTGCCACTTCATCAGGCCAGTCTGCTAGCTTAAATGCTGTTTTAAACATTACCAATGCTGGCGATAACATTGTCGTCTTGAATAATATCTACGGTGGGACCTACAACCTCTTTGGCACCACCCTTAAAAATTGGGGGATTGAAGCGAGATTTGTCCCTTCAAATGATCTCGAGGCGGCTGAAAAACAAATTGATGACAAGACCACATTAGTCTATGGGGAAGTTTTGGCCAACCCCTCAACCGCCATCCTGGATATCGAAAAATATGCCGACCTGGCCCACTCCCACAACATTCCCTTGGTCTTGGACAATACCTTAACAACGCCAGCCTTGGTCAAACCAATTGACTATGGTTGTGATGTGGTTGTTTACTCTTCCACCAAGTACTTGGACGGCCACGCAACTGCAATGGGTGGCTTGGTGGTTGATTCCGGGAACTTTGATTGGACCAAGGGCGATTACCCGCAATTGACCCAACCGGATGAAAGCTACCACGGCTTAGTCTTTACTGACAACTTTGGGGAGGCTGCTTATGCTGCCCGGATTAGAACGGTTTGCTTGAGAGACTTGGGGAATATAGCAGCACCTTTCAATGCCTTTCTAACCTTAAGAGGGATCGAAACCTTAGCCCTTAGACTGGAGCGACATTCCGAAAATGCTTTTAAAGTCGCAAAATTCTTGCAAGACCATGACAAAGTTGAATTTGTCAACTATCCTTTCCTTGAAAGCAATCAAGACTATGACTTAGCCCAGAAATACTTAAAAGCTGGCAGTGGCGTGATTTCCTTTGGGGTTAAGGGGACCAGGGAAGATGCGGCCAAATTTATTGAAGCCCTAGACCTGGTTTCCCTAGTGGTTAATGTGGCCGATGTCCGGTCCTACGCCCTCCACCCAGCTTCTTCCACCCACCGGCAACTCTCCGACGAAGAATTAGAGGAGTCTGGTATCACGCCTAACTTAATTAGACTGTCTGTTGGTATCGAAAATGTAGATGATATTATTGCCGATATCGACCAAGCCTTAAAAGCTTAAAGTAGGGATCCAATGCCCTTGATATTACCAGAAGGTCTGATGAGCGAAAGTCTTTTAGAAGAAGAAGCGATCGAAAGACTTGATTCGACCAAGATTCGGCAGCTAGCTGTCAGACCCTTAAAAGTAGCAATCGTTAACTTAATGCCCAATAAAGAAGAGACAGAGCGGCAATTCTTAAAAGTCCTGTCCGATCCAGTCCTGCCAGTCCAGATCGACCTGGTCCGGGTGGCAAGCCATAAGGCCAAAAATACCTCCCAACAACACCTGGAACATTTTTATAAAAGCTTGGCTGAAATAAAAAATGCCAAGTACGATGGGATGTTGTTCACCGGTGCCCCCCTTGAGCTTTTAGACTATGAAGAGATCGATTATTGGTCAGAACTCAAAGAATTGTTGGACTTTGCCAAAGAAAATGTCTATTCAACCTTGTTTATTTGCTGGTCTGCCCAAGCTGCCCTATATCATTATTACGGCATCAAGAATTCGATTGTCGACCAGAAAATTTTTGGCATCTACGATTATGAAAAAAGAGAAGACAGTAAATTGGTTGAAGGCTTAGACCAGGTTTTCTCAGCCCCGCATTCAAGATGGTCTTGTGTTGATGAAGGTGAAGTCGCCAGCCATCCGGAATTAAAGATTCTAGCTTCCAGGCCTGACACCGGGGTGAGCATTGTCACCAACCAAGATAGCCGGCAGGTATTTTCCTTTGGCCACTGGGAATATAATATAGATACCCTCCATAAGGAATATGAAAGGGATCTTGCAGAAAATAAAGATATCCAGCTTCCCAAAAATTATTACCTTGGTGATGGTAGCCAGCAAAAGATTAGAGATGATTGGAAGGAGTCGGGCAGCTTATTCTTTTCAAACTGGCTTCACGATATTATTTATCAAGGCACCCCTTATGACTTAGAAAACATCACGGCCCATATAGAATCTGAATCTGCCAATAGCCAGTCCTATGCCAGTCAATTTGCCAAAGAAAATGAGAGAATATGATAAAAAACAACCAGCCAAGTGTTTTGTTTAAACAGTTAGCTGGTTGTTGTTTTGGGAATAATGGGGAAGCAATCGAAACATATGTAATTTTAAAATTTAGTGTTCAGTTTGAGAAAAATAGATGATCATTCTCGAATAACTTAAGTTGTTCGAGAAAAATTACCGGGAATTCTCGAATAACAATTGTTGTTTGAGAAAACAGCAGGAAAATTCTCATATAACTTAAGTTGTTTGAGAAAAACCCCGGAAAATTCTCGAATAACATTTGTTATTCGAGAATACATAAAGTAGTGAATAGCTACATGTTTAACAACATTTGTTTCTTTATAAAAACTTAGGTCGCCAAATAATTTAGTAAAAAAAGAAGGTTGGAAGCAGGAAATTGCAGCAATTCCTGTCCACTGGAACCAGGTAGGGCTCCTAAACATTTAGTCTCAGTCTACCTTTCTCTTACAACAAGCATAACCGAACACAGCAAAGAAAAGCCCAACTTACTATTAGTAAGTTGGGCTTTTTCATCTTTCCTACAAGTCTTCAACTTCAACTTGGCTGTAAATTTCATCGAACTGATCAGGGTCGATGTCACCGGTTTTGCTTGACATGGCGTTGAGGACACCACAGGTCATACCAGTTTTGAGGACTTCATCAGCAGGCTTGCCGTCATCTAGAGCCTTGGCAAAGCCGGCAATGGTGGAATCGCCTGACCCAACTGGGTTGACGGCTTGGACGGTGGGAATGGTGACCTGGTAAAAGTGGTCATCTACTTTGGCTACAGCACCGTCTTTACCTAGGGAAACAACCAGCCAGTCAATTTCATCAAGGCTTGGGTCGGTCAAGGCAGACTTGATGGACTCAGGATCTGCTAGGTCAAGTTCAGAGCCGGTAATGGCCTTGACTTCTTCTTCATTTGGCTTGATCAAGTAGGGTTTGACAGGGTGGTTGACAGCAGTTGTCAGGGTTTGGCCAGAGGTGTCTAGCAAGACCCGGGCCCCAGCATCTTGGCCAATCTTAATTAGGTCATTGTAGTAGTCCTTGGCTAAGCCTTTGGGCAGGCTACCAGACATGGTGATGGTGGAAGCTTGCTCAGCTAGGTCAGCAAATTTATTCTTGAAAGCTTGACTGTCTTGGGCAGAAATTTCAGGACCAGATTCCAAAATCTCGGTTTGCTTGCCACCGTCATGCAAGATGGCAATACAGGTCCGGGTTTGGCCGTCGATATTTTGGTAGTCGTGTTTCAAGTTAATTTGGTCTAGTTCATGCCGGATAAAGTCCCCGAATTGGCCTCCGATAAAACCGGTTGTCACCAGGTCCCCGCCTAATTGTTGGAGGACCCGGGAAACGTTCAGGCCTTTACCACCAGGCGTTTTGGAAACTTCACTGATCCGGTTGACTCCATCGATAGTTAGGCTGTCCAAGGGGTAGGAGACGTCAATGGATGGGTTAAGGGTTACGGTTAAAATCATGTGAAAAATCCTTTGCTTTTAGTCGTGGTAGTAGCCTTGGTCCCATTTTTCAAGGTATTCATCAAATTGGTGGGGGTCGAAGTCCCGGCTACGGCCAGCTTCGATTTCAGCGATCCCATCAATTAATTCTTTGTTTTCTTCTGTTTCCTTGTAGTCAGCGTCTAAGAAGGCATCGATCATGTCTTTCATGATCAAACCACCGACAATTTTACCACCGAATCCGATAATGTTGGCATCCAATTCTTCTCTAGCATAAACGGCAGTCATCAAGTCACGGACTAAGGCAACCCGGGTACCTGGGATCTTGTTGGCAGCGTTGGTAATGCCAACACCAGTTCCGCAGATGACAATCCCTTTGTCAACCTTGCCAGCTGAAACCAATTCCCCAACTTTTTTACCAAAGATTGGGTAGTGGGTTCGTTTAAAACCGTAAGTTCCAACGTCGATAACGTCGTGACCTTGTTCTCTCAAGTGGTCAGCCATTTCAATTTTGATATCGGTAACGATGTGGTCGCATCCAATCGCAATTTTCATTGATGAAAAATCCTTTCTATATCTCGTTTTGCATAGCTAGCTGGGAAAAATATCCTGGTCAGTTCAAGGACAAGCTAAAGTGAGCATTCATCTTGCCAGTTCAAGGACAAGCTAAAGTTAACATTCACCCAGGCTAGTTCGAGTACTAGCTGGATCATATGAGCAATGAAGTCCGTCCCCGTTCTTGACCAGTTTTAGCAAATATCCTCTAGCAACTAGCACAAGTCATCCAACATGTCGACTCGGACTTGGTGACGGCCACCGTCGTATTCAGCTTGGAGGAAGTGGTCGGTGATGCTTTTAGCCATGGCATCGGCCACAATATCAGACCCCAAGGTGATCATGCGGGCATTGTTGTGTTGGCGGGTCATAAAGGCTGACCGCTCATCCGAAATTTCGGCAACGACAACACCCTTGTGCTTGCTAGCAGCCATAAAAGAGCCAGCCCCAATCTTGTCGATTGCAATGCCGTATGCATCTTCATCTTCCTGCAAGGCTTGGGCAATGGCCTTAGATGATTCAACAAAGTTTTTGGACCCTTCTGGACTGACATCTTGGACTTCATAATCGTAATGGCTTTCGATGTGGTCTTTCAAGACATCTTTCAAACGCAATCCATCTTGGTCGGCACCTAGTATAACTTTCATCTAAACTCTCCTTTTTAAATTAAATAATCTCTATAAAATCAGTGTAATCACTTTTGACATCTTCATCTAAATCGTCATTGGAGATGAAGTAGTCGGCTTGGTCCAGGTTGTAGAAACGGTAGAAGTCCTTGCGGTTAAACTTGGACTTGTCACCGACAATGTACTTGACTTCTGAGTTGTTTAGCATCAACTGCTGGGTTAAGCCCTCGCTCTCACTGAAGGTGTAAATGCCTTCCGGTGTGATGCCGTTAATCCCGATAAATGACTTTTGGACAAAAATCCGGTCGATGAAGTCATTTGCAATAGTCCCTACAAAACAACCCGTAATGTCACGATACCTGCCCCCGATTAAAATCAACTCGATTTGGTCATCGTGCTTGAAACGATTGAAAAGGTGGTAGGAGTTGGTGATAATTTTAACATTGCTGGCAGTGAGGTAATCATGGACGAGCTCGATGGTTGTCCCCGCACCCAAGAAAACTGTCTCATTATCATTGATCTCTTTGGCAATCTTCTTGGCAATTTCTCGCTTGTCCTCAATGTTAATTTCAACCTTGTCCAGGTGGCTCAATTCTGGGGTCGACCGGTTGCTAGCTAGCTTGGCCCCACCATGAACCCGGATGATGAGCTTTTGCCGCTCCAATTCCTGCAAGTCCCGGCGAACAGTCATATCCGTCACATTGAGCTGGTCGGTAATTTCTGAAACCTTGACAAACTTCTGGTCCTTAAGCTGGTCCATGATATAGTCTAGGCGTTCTTCCTTAATCACGATACAACCCCCCTTTGACTCTTGCTCAACAATTTTCTATGGTCATTTTACCCTAACATCAAACAAAAGTAAACAATAATAAAATTTAAATGTTTGTAAATACCCTGGTAAGCGATTAACAATCCCTTGATAAAGTTTGAAAAAGTTTGAAAATTTGTTGACAATAGTTGGTGGCATAGGTAAAATTAAAATTGAAGTTAGTCGTTTATAAGTAAATCTTATATCATCAACCATTGCCTTGAGGACTTTCACTTTAAGCCCTTTACAATGAAGAAAAGGAGACATACCATGCCAAAAATTAGCCAGAAAAAATACCAACACTTGAAACAATTATCAACTGATGAGGAATACATCTCAGCCTTGGCCATCGACCAACGTGGATCTTTGAAAAAAATGATCCAACAAGGTGGCGGGGTTGACGACATCCAAGCTGCTGTTGAAGAATTCAAGGTGGCTATTTCAGAGGAATTAACCCCGTATGCTTCTTCCATCTTACTAGATCCTGAGTACGGTATCCCTGCGTCAAAAGCTAGAGACGACAAGGCTGGTTTGCTTCTAGCCTACGAAAAAACTGGCTACGATGCAACTGAACCGGGACGTTTGCCAGACTTGATCGACGACATGTCTGTCCAAGTCATCAAAGAAAATGGTGCCAACGCTGTTAAATTCCTACTCTATTATGACATTGACGAACCAGACGAAATCAACGACCAAAAACACCGCTTCACTGAACGGATTGGGTCTGAATGTAAGGCAGAAGACATTCCTTTCTTCTTGGAAATTGTGACCTATGACAGCAAGATTGACGATGCGAAAGGCAAAGAATATGCCAAGTTAAAACCGCGTAAGGTCATTGATTCTATCAAGGAATTCTCCCAAGACCGCTACCACGTTGACGTCTTAAAACTCGAAGTGCCGGTCAACATGAATTATGTGGAAGGTTACGGGGGTGATCCGGTTTACTCCAAAGAAGAAGCAGCCCAATACTTTAGAGACCAAGCTGCCGCAACCGACATTCCTTTCATCTACTTGAGTGCGGGTGTGTCTTCTGAATTGTTCAATGAAACCCTCCGCTTCGCTAAAGAAGCAGGCACTGAATTCCACGGAGTCTTGTGTGGCCGTGCTACTTGGAAGGGTGCCATTGACGAATACGTTAAAGGTGGCGAAAAAGCTGCCCGTGAATGGTTGCGAACTCAAGGAGCTTCCAACATCCAAAAACTAAACGAAGTCTTGAAAGAAACTGCTACTCCCTGGACCGACCTTTACGAAGTGGAGTCTTAAAATGGCTGATTTTAAAGACCTTTACCGCAAGGACTTGATCCTAACTTCTCAAGCCAACAGCAAGGAAGCTGTTCTTGAAGAAGTAGCGGCCATTCTAGAAGACAAGGACTTGGTCACCTCAGACTTTGCTGCAGAAATTGTCAAACGGGAGTCTTCTTACCCCACTGGCCTAGACTTGTCAGTGGTCAATCCCGACTCCCCAAATGTGGCTATTCCCCACACAGAAGCCGACTACTGCAAAGGTCAGGCTATCGTTTATGTCAAGTTGGACCAGGAAGTCACCTTCCACAACATGATCAAGCCGGAAGAAGACTTGGCCGTCAAGTACTTGTTTATGATTATCAACAACCAGGGTGGAGACCAAACCAACGTCCTCTCTGACCTCATGGCCTTTTTCACCCAACCAGGCAATATCGACCGATTAGAGGAATTGGGGGATGAAGAAGCAGTCTACCAATTCTTGTCCGGAAACAATTAGAAAGAGGGATATTATGGTTAAAATTTTAGCAGCCTGTGGTGCTGGGATTAACACCAGCCACCAAATTAAGTCAGCTGTCGAAGAAGAAATGAAAAACCGGGGCTACCAAGTCCAAGTTGACACCACAGTCATCAAAGACATTACCGAAGATATCAATGACAAATATGACATCTTTACCCCCATTTCCAAAACAGACTTCTCCTTCGAGATTAAGATTCCTGTAGTTGAAGCAGGACCAATCTTATACCGGGTGCCAGCTATGTCCAAACCGGTCTTTGACGAGATCGAATCCATCATTAAAGACATCCAGTAAAGCTAGCCCAAAACCTTCGAAGGAGACACTATGGATTTTGCCAGTATGAATTTAGAGTCCCTGGTGATTGGGGCTCCAGCACTTATGTTTATTTTAATCACTGTATTGGCAATGATTTTAGGGGCCCAGTTTTCCAAGGCCTTCCAAGCAGGTCTTAAGTTAGGGATTGGCCTGGTCGGGGTTGGCCTGGTGATCAATGGCTTGGCCAACACCTTTGGGCCAGCCTTGATGGACTTTATGGGCCAAGTTGGACTGGACCTTTCCATTATCGATGTGGGTTGGGCACCTATAGCGGCTATCACCTGGTCGTCGGTTTATACCTTGTTCTTTATCCTGGTTTTGGTGGTGGAGAACCTCATCATGATCTATTGGGACAAGACCCGAACCCTGGACGTTGATATTTTCAACTTCTGGCACCTGGCCATTATTGGCCTCTTGGTCATGTATTATTCCAATAATATCATCTTGGCCACCCTCTTGGTCATCTTCCTAGGAGCCCTCAAGTTGATCAACTCGGACTTGATGAAGCCCACCTTCAATGACCTCTTGGGGACGCCCGATTCTAACCCCACCACGACCACCCACATCAACTTTTTACTCAACCCCTTTATTTTACTGGTGGATAAAATCATTGACCTTGTTTTTCCTAAACTGGACCAATACGACTTTGATGCCGCCACCTTGAATGACAAGGTCGGCTTTTGGGGGAGCAAGTTTGCCATCGGTTCCTATCTAGGCCTCTTTGTCGGGATCCTGGGCCAGCAACCCCTTAGCGTGATCTTTCTCTTGGTCTTTGTGGGGGCTGCTTCCTTGGAACTTTTCTCAGTAGTTGGGTCCTGGTTGACTTCTTCCACTGAACCCTTCTCCCAAGGGGTAACCAACCTCATGTATAAACGCTTGGGAGGCAAGCAGGTTTTGATTGGGATTGATTGGCCTTTCTTGTCATCCCGGTCCGAAATGTGGGCAGTGGCCAATATCCTAGCCCCTCTCCTCTTCATCATTGCCTTAGTCTTGCCAGGCAACCATATCCTACCCATGGCCGGTATTATTGTCATCGGGGTGACCCCGGCCTTGCTGGTGGTCTGCCGGGGGAAACTCTTGCGGATGATTGTCATCGGCACCCTCACCATCCCCCTCTTCCTCTGGTCAGGGACAGCCATATCGCCTTTCTTGACCGAGTCCGCCCAGTCCATTGGGGCAATCTCCCCTAGCTTTGCTTACGGGATTGGGATTTCCCACTCTAGCTTGGAAGGGCCAGTCGAAAAATTCCTAGCCATCCTACTAGGGCAGGCAGGGAATGGTTTTAACCTAGGCCCTATCCTCAT
Source organism: Alloiococcus otitis ATCC 51267 (assembly GCF_000315445.1). Taxonomy (GTDB): domain Bacteria; phylum Bacillota; class Bacilli; order Lactobacillales; family Carnobacteriaceae_A; genus Alloiococcus; species Alloiococcus otitis. The sequence goes on along the minus strand of NZ_JH992958.1, from coordinate 127,232 downwards.
TGCCTTAGCAGCTTTTGCCGTCTACAGCCTCCTCTTTTACTGGTATGTCCGGCAAATGCGGAAGCGGAATGCAGACTATGAGGCTAACCAGGTCCAAGCAGAGGAATAGGATCAATACAGTTAAGGAAGTCTAAGCTAACCAGACCGGCCGGCTCAGGGCAACCAAGACAGTTGCTAAGGGCATTTGACGAAAAAGCCGAAGCCTAGCCTGACTCAGGGAAGCCGGGCTACTGGCTGGTCTAAGCTTTGACCATCAAAATAAAAGTGACCATTATAGATTAAAATTTTTAGATTGAGTGTACTTTGTAACCGTTTAACTATATAATGATAACAGGACCAATATTTAATCTTTGCCAATCATTTATAAGGAGGATAAAGGGTGACAGATTTTCAAATCAAGGACAAGTTTTACTTAGACGGAGAGCCATTTCAATTTCTTTCGGGGGCCATCCATTACTTCCGTATCCCTCGAGCTGACTGGCACCATTCCCTATACAACCTAAAAGCGCTTGGTTTCAACACAGTGGAGACTTATGTGCCTTGGAATGTTCACGAACCAGAGCCCGGACACTTTGACTTTTCAGGCAACTTGGATGTCAAGGCCTTTATCAAAGAAGCAGAAGAGCTTGGCCTTTACGTCATCTTAAGACCCAGCCCTTACATTTGTGCCGAATGGGAATACGGTGGTTTGCCAGGCTGGATCATCAATGAAGACCTCCATCCGAGAAGCTCCGACCCTGCTTTCTTAGAACTCGTCGACAAGTTCTTTGCCAGACTCTTTAAAGAAGTGGGCGACCTCCAATTTACCCATGGTGGCCCAATCTTGATGATGCAAATCGAGAACGAATACGGGTCTTACGGGGAAGACAAGGACTACTTGAAGGGCGTTTACGACAGCATGAAGGCTCACGGGGCTGACGTTCCCCTCTGTACCTCAGACGGGGCATGGTTGGCTACCCTTCGAGCAGGAACCTTAACGGATATTGACGAAGACATCCTGATTACCGGTAACTTCGGGTCCAAAGCCAAAGAGAACTTTGGCAACTTGAAAGACTTCCACGACAAGATTGGTAAAGAATGGCCCCTTATGGTCATGGAATTCTGGTGTGGTTGGTTTAACCGCTGGGGTGAGCCCATTGTCACCCGGGAAACAGATGAATTGGTGGAAGCCCTAAGAGAGGCCGTCCAATTAGGCAGTGTCAACCTCTACATGTTCCAAGGTGGGACTAACTTTGGCTTTATGAATGGCTGTTCTGCCCGAGGGACTCATGACCTCCACCAGATCACTTCTTACGACTACGGTGCCCCACTAGATGAACAAGGCAACCCAACTGAAAAATACTATGCCATCCAAAAAATGATCAAGGAAGAATTTCCTGATATTGACCAGGCTGAACCCCTTGTCAAAGAGTCCACTGCACAAGAAAATGTCCAGCTGGAAGCCAAGGTCAACCTGGTAGACAGCCTAGACCAAGTGGCGGACCGAGTCGACAGCTTGTACACCCGGTCCATGGATGAATTGGGCCAGCACTATGGTTACATCCTTTACCAAACCGACTTTGTCAAAGATGTGGATGAAGAAGAGCGGCTCCGGGTTATCGATGGCCGGGACCGGGCCCATGTCTTTTTAAATGACCAGCACCTAGCTACCCAGTACCAAGAAGAAATCGGGGAAGACATCACTACTGGACCTTTGGAAGAGTCTAACAAGTTGGATGTCTTGGTTGAAAATATGGGCCGGGTCAACTACGGCCACAAGCTTTTAGCCGACACCCAGGAAAAAGGGATTCGGCAAGGGGTTACCTCAGACCTTCACTTCTTGACAAACTGGCGCCAGTACTTGATCGACTTTGACCGGGTCGACCAAATTGATTACAGTTTGGAAAAAGACTTCAAAGAAGGCTTGCCAAGTTTCTACAAATTCAATGTTACTTTTGATGACCTAGAAGATACCTACATTGACTTGTCAGACTTTGGCAAGGGAATTGTCCTAGTCAATGGTCATAACCTAGGCCGGTTCTGGGACCTGGGCCCAACCTTGTCCCTTTACCTACCGAAAGCCTTCCTTAAAGAAGGGGTCAATGAGGTCACTATTTTCGAAACGGAAGGGAAATATGCACCAAACCTTTCCTTTAAAGCTAACCATGTGTATAAAAAAATGAAAGAGGACTAGCCCAAGGGTTATTCCCAAAAATAAGGAGGAAGAATATGATAATCGGTTCAAGAATAGATGGTCGTCTCATCCACGGCCAGGTAGCCAACTTATGGGGGTCCAAGCTCCAGCTCGACCGTTTTATCGTGATTGACGACAAGGTGTCTGAAAGCGACGTGGAGAAGTCAGGTTTAAGACTTGCCACCCCAGCTTCCATGCGCCTGTCCGTTTTGCCGATTGACCGGGCAGCTAAGCAGCTGAAGGAAGACCGCTACAAGTCTCAACGGGTCATGCTGGTGGCTAAAAATCCGCAAGTCTACCTAGAATTGGTGGACAAGGGGGTTGCCATCGACAAAATTAATGTGGGGAACATGTCCCAAACCGACCAAACGCGGTCCATCACCAACTCCATTAATGTAACGGACGAAGACGTTGAAGTCTTTAAAGAGTTGAAAGATAAAGGCATCCAGCTTACCGCCCAAATGGTGCCGAATGACAACGCTAAAGACTTCATGAAATTACTCAAAGAAGAAAGCTAATTAAGGAGGAAGACAAATGGATATAGCATTTTGGCAGATACTTTTAATTACCCTGTATTCTGGTTTCCAGATTTGGGATGAGTTGCACCTAGTCACCTCGATTGGGTCACCCCTCTTTGCCGGCTTTTTCACCGGTCTGGTCATGGGGGACATGACAACTGGTCTCTTAATCGGGGCTGGGATGCAGCTGACAATTTTAGGTGTAGGGACTTTCGGGGGAGCTTCTCGGATTGACGCCAACTCCGGTACCATCGTCGCTACCGTCTTTTCCATCGGGATTGGCATGGACCCACAACAGGCTATGTCAACCTTGGCTGTTCCAGTAGCCAGCCTACTGGTCCAACTTGACGTCTTGGCTCGTTTTGCCAACACCTTCTTCCAACACCGAATTGACACAGCTATTGAAAACCACAACTACAAGTCCATTGAACGCAACTACTTAGCAGGCCTACTACCTTGGTCACTTTCCCGTATGATTCCAATCTTTATTGTCCTAACTATCGGAAGTGGTGTCATCACCCAAGCCGTTGAATTCCTAAACAACGAACTCGGTTGGTTAGCAGAAGGGTTAACCTTAGCTGGTGCGGTTCTTCCTGCAGTCGGTTTTGCAATCTTGCTTCGCTACCTACCAGTTAAAAAACATCTCCCATACTTAATTTTAGGTTTTACAATTACTGCTATCTTCTCTGAGCTATTCACCGATGTCTCCCTTATTGGGAACGAAGTCATTGGCCTATCTGAAGAATTCGCAGCTAACTTCAACGAATTGCCACTACTTGCCATCTTCTTCATCGGCCTAGCCATTACCTACATCTACTACAAAAACTCCACTTCAAAAGCTAGCCCAGCAGGTCCAAGTGCCGGTGGTTCTAGCCCAGACCAAGAAAGTGTTGAAGCTTCTGACAATGCGGAGGGAGAGATTTTAGATGACGAACTCTAATGAAAACAAAACAAATTACAAATTAACCGATAAAGACTTTAGACAAATTAACTTGCGGTCTCTATTCGGCTTCCAAATTGGTTGGAACTATGAACGGATGCAAGGGTCCGGCTACCTCTACCACATCTTGCCCCAACTCCGTAAGATGTATGGGGACAATACCGATGAACTAAAAGAAGCCATGAGAACCCACGCCCAATTCTTCAACACCTCCCCATTCTTCAACACCGTAATTACCGGTATCGACTTGTCCATTGAGGAAAAAGAAGGAATTGAAGCCGTTGAATCAGCTGCAGGTGTCAAGGCAGGTTTGATGGGGTCTTTCGCAGCCGTTGGGGACTCCCTCTTCGGTGCCTTGGTGCCAGCTATCTTTGGTGCTATCGGGGCTAACTTAGGGGCAAACGGGAACCCACTTGGTATTTTGCTTTGGATTATTGCCGGGATTGTTATATGTGTGTTCAGATGGAGCCAATTGAAATACGCTTACCGTTCAGGGACCAAACTGGTTAGTGACCTCCAAGGCCAATTGTCAGCCTTTACCGATGCTGCAACCCTACTTGGGGTCTTCATGGTTGGGGCCTTGGTCGCAACCATGATTAACGTCAACATTGGCATCACCCCAGAGATAGCAGGGGTTGCCGTTGATGTCCAAAACATCTTTGATATGATTATGCCAAAAGCAGTTCCCGCCCTTATCGTCGGTTTTGTTTACTGGCTACTAGGAAGGGAGAACATGACCTCGACCAAGGCTATCTTTATAGTCCTTATTGTGTCAGTTATCTTATCTGCCTTAGGTATCCTCGTATAAAACAAATCTTGTAAGGAAGGACGGAAAAAGTGAAACACTTAATTTTAGCAAGTCACGGTGACTTATCACAAGCCATCAAGAAAAGTGCCGAAATGATTATGGGGCCACAAGAAAATATTACTGCGATCAGCTTGGAACCCCAAGAAAGTCAGGAAGACTTCAAGGCCAAGTTTGAAGAGGCCAAGTCTGGCTTGGAAGACTTTGTCGTCTTCACTGACCTATCCGGTGGAACCCCCAATAATGTGGTGGCCCGCTACCTCTTGGAAGGGGACGACTTCCCAGTTTACGCTGGCATGAACCTGCCTATGGTCATTGCCTTTGTCAACGCTGAAATGTTGGAAGAAGGGGACGTGGACTACAGCGAAAAAGCTAAAGAAAACATCCTCAAAATCAACGATATGTTAGGCAAATAACTTGAGCTTTGGGCCTGGGGTCACCCAGGCCTAGCTTAAGTTTGTGCCCCAGTTCATTGCTTAACTTGTCCAAGTCATTGTATGAAGGAGATTGACATGTTTAACAAAACTGACCAAGAATTAAAAGATTTAGGTGCTGACATCACCACCCGTGAGATCAAGCAGCAACCCGCTTTATGGGAAGAAGTTATCCAAGACTTTGAAACAAACGGCGAGTATTACGCCAACTTCCTGTCTACTATCAAAGACCGCCACGACCACACCCGGGTTATTTTCACCGGGGCAGGAACCTCGGCCTTTGTCGGTGAAAGTATCAAGGAATACTTGAACAAGGTGGAAGGAGAAGGCAAGCTTTCCTTTGAGGCCATTGCCACTACCGATTTGGTTGCCACACCGGAATACTACCTAAAAGAAGATGTGCCAACCGTCTTGGTCTCCTTTGCCCGGTCTGGGAACTCACCAGAGAGTGTGGCAGCAGTCAATGTAGCTGACAAAATCGTCAAAGACCTCTACCACATCACCATCACTTGTTCCAAAGAAGGGAAATTGGCCCAAGCTGCTGAAAAATCAGACGACAACCTTTTGATTTTACAGCCAGAGCTTTCCAACGACCAAGGCTTTGCTATGACTGGGTCTTACACTTGTATGGCCTTGTCTGCCCTCTTCTTATTTGACCCGACTGACCTCAGCCAAAAAATTGACTGGGCTCGGCAAATTGTCAAATTAGGCGGACAAGTTATCGACCGGGAAGACGAAATCGCTGACCTGGTTTCTGGTAACTTTAACCGGGTGGTCTACCTGGGTGGAGCCAACTTCTTTGGCCTAGCCAAGGAAAGCCAGTTGAAAATCTTAGAGCTAACAGCTGGTCAAATCGCAACCCAATACGAAACCCCACTGGGCTTCCGTCACGGGCCAAAATCCTTTGTCAATGAAGAGACTGTTGTTATCCTATTTGCTACCAATGATGCTTACACCCGCCAATACGAAGAAGACATCATGAATGAAGTTTACCACGACAAAATTGCCAACCAGGTCCTCTCAGTCTCAACCAAAAAATTGGACCATGATGCTAAACAATTTGTCTTAGATAGTGACCTTGAAGTGCCGGATGCTTACTTGGTCCTCCCCTACGTCATCTTAGGTCAAACCGTCTCCTTGCATACCGCTGTCAAGGTCGGTAACAAACCAGACACCCCATCCCCAACTGGAACCGTCAACCGGGTAGTCCAAGGGGTCGTCATCTACGACTACGACAAATAAGTCTACTTGCTAAAGAATAGAAAAAAGCCTAGCCACAGCTGCCCGACAGCTTGGCTAGGCTTTTTCGCTATGGGGTTGGACTGTGGTTGGCTTGGGGGATGAAACTGTGTAAATGGTCAGAATAGGCTGGTTTTGGACTTGAAACTGGACAATAAATGAAAATAAGGAAGTTTTGGAGTTAAAAGGCGACAATCGGGTAGTCATACGGTACTTTCAGAGTTGAAAGGCGACAATGGGTCAGCCATTCGGTACTTTGAGAGTTGAAAGGCGACAATGGGAAAGCCATAAAGTAATGTCGAATCAAGTCTCAAACTCTGTGTAGGTCAGTCTGGGTTTGGGGACTGACCTGAAATGAAAGTGACTTTCTAAACTTCTACTATTGATCAGTGATTATAGAATTTGCAAGTCGAAGTTCTACAATTGCTTAGCGATTATAGAATTTACTAGTCGAAGTTCTACAATTGCTTAGCGATTATAGAATTTACTAGTCGAAGTTCTACAATTGCTTAG
>NZ_JH992958.1:47624-120510 GCF_000315445.1 Alloiococcus otitis ATCC 51267 | reverse complement strand
TACAATTGCTTAGCGATTATAGAATTTACTAGTCGAAGTTCTACAATTGCTTAGCGATTATAGAATTTACTAGTCGAAGTTCTACAATTGCTTAGTGATTATAGAATTTACAAGCTAAATCTATAAACCGACAATCGCTGAGTATTAAACGAGTTATGTAGCGATAACCCGACAATCGCTCAGCGATAAACGAGTTGTGGGGGAAGAAGGCGACCAATCGCTGGCCGAAAAAAGAGTTATGGGGTTGAAAAGTAGCAAGCCATAAGTTAGTTTGAGGCTCTGGGGAAAAAGAGGCGAACAACATTTATTGTGAATTAAGTAATAATAAACCCAAATACACGAAACTTTAAGTAAATACCAAGCTCGTATTGACTTTTTAACAAGGTGAAATTAAAATGAAAGTGAATGGCATCGTTTACATTGCTAAAAGTTTGGCTCAGAAAAGATTAAATGTGAAGTGTTTATCAATTTTTACTACATGCATGTCCACTCTGTAGTCCTTTTACATATTCCAATAAGATTGTGGAGCAAGTGGGAAATAAAATTGATAGCCAGGCTCTTAGTATGCAAATAAAGAAGATGGAAAGGGGGTTCAGGGTAGATCTTGTCTGAGGCTAGGTTTGCCAGCCTAGCCCTAAAGCCGAAATGGAGGAAAGAAAATGAGTACCATTATTGAATTCGCCAACACCATCTTCCAGCCCTTGATTGACTTAGGGGCCCCAGCCATGATGTTTATCTTGCTGACTATTATGGCCCTTTTAATGGGGATTAAGTTTTCCAAAGCCCTGGAAGGTGGTTTGAAGTTAGCAGTTGCCTTGGTTGGGATCGGTTTAGTGATCGACATCCTAACTGGCAGTTTTGCACCAGCCCTGCAAGACTTTGTAGCGTCCACTGGGATCTACCTACCAATTATTGACGTGGGTTGGGCACCTTTAGCTACCATTACTTGGGGGTCAGCTTACACCCTCTTCTTCTTAATGGTCTTGGTAATTGTTAACTTAGTCTTACTCTACTTAAACAAAACGGACACCCTGGATGTGGATATTTTTAACTTTTGGCACTTGTCTATTATTGGCCTTTTGGTCATGTACTATTCCGATAACTTGCTCATCGCCACCCTCTTGGTTATCTTCTTAGGTGTTTTGAAATTTTTCAACTCAGACTTGATGAAGCCGACCTTTAACGACCTTTTGGACATGCCAGATTCCAACCCGACTACTACCACCCACCTCAATTTCATGCTCAACCCTCTTATCATGCTGGTGGATACCATTATCGAAAAACTCTTCCCCTTCATCGACAAGTATGACTTTGATGCAGCCGAATTGAATTCTAAAATTGGTTTCTGGGGCAGTAAGTTTGCCATCGGTGCCTATTTGGGCGTTTTTGTTGGCATTTTAGGCCAGCAAGATGTGGTGGATATTTTTCAACTAGCTTTTATCGGGGCCGCATCCTTGGAACTCTTCTCCATTGTGGGGACCTGGTTTATCGATGCTATGGAGCCCCTCTCACAAGGGATAACTGACTTTATGAATAAACGCTTGGGCGGACGTCAAGTCTTGATTGGAATCGACTGGCCCTTCCTAGCAGCTCGGCCGGAAATGTGGGCTGCCGCTAACGTTATTGCCCCTATTATGTTGCTCTTAGCCTTGATCTTACCAGGCAACCAAATCCTGCCCCTTGGAGGGATTATCGCCATTGGATTGACCCCAGCCTTGCTGGTGGTTTGCCGGGGTAAATTGATCCGGATGATTTTGATTGGGTCCTTGATCATTCCCGTCTTCCTTTGGTCTGGGACTGCCATTGCCCCCTTTGTTACCAATGTGGCCCAAAGCGTAGGTGCGACACCTCAGGGGGTTGAAACTGGGACCATGATTACCCACTCCACCTTGGAAGGCCCGGTCGAAAAATTCCTGGGTATCTTGGTGGGACAAGCAGCTGACGGCTTCAACCTCATGCCCATTGTCTATGCTCTCCTAGCCTTAGCTGTCTACATCTTACTTTTCATTTGGTATGTTCGCCAAATGAAAAAACGAAATGCGGAATACGCAGCCCAAAAAGCAGAGGAAAAATAAGCTAACTTAAGGACAAGGAATAGACATAACACAATTCAAGCGAAAGGTCGAAAGCAAGGACATCATTGTGGTTTTCGGCCTTTCTTTTTTTAGGCAAAATTTGCGCTTTTGATGGAAAAACTTTCTTGTGAAGCAATGAATATGTTGACTTTTGATCGTTAAAGGCATAAAATTAAAAATAGGTAAAAAGTAAGGGATTACACGACCTGGTTATTTGATAAAAGAAGCCCCATTAGGCTTTTAAGGCCAAGTAAGCTCTTATTTTTATCGGCCACATAAAAATATGTGTGGTTTGTTTAGGAAAGTTTAAATATGTAAGCCTTTCCCTCAAAAAAAGAGGGAGGCAAGACAAAGAGAAGGAGGTTTGAAGATTGTTGGGGTTTCAAGACTGGGTTCGGTCTTTTAAAGCCAAGACCAGCCAGCTTGAAAAGAAACAGTAAAAAATGAAACATGGGGAGTGTAAGTAATGCTAGGAAAAAACAACAAGAAAGCCAAGGAAAGATGGAATGGGCGAAAGGTTGACCACTTTTCATTGAAAAAATTGTCTGTGGGTGTGGTCTCCGTAGCGGTATCTTCCAGCTTGTTCTTCTTTAACAGCCAAGAGGTTGCAGCAGAAGAAGGGGAAAGAAGTCAACAAGTTGAAGCTCTGGCCGACCACTTATCAGATAAAGACTTAAGCTCAGAAGACTCAGACCAAGCAAGAGACTTGTTGACAGAAGATGGCGTAAAGGGCCCAGCTGGTGAAGGCGATTTTGAGCCTGGTGCAAAAGCCGAATGGGGTCAAACAGGAAAAGTTAACCGCGATAAAAACGAAAACACAAAAGCAAACACAGGCAAACAAGTTTCTCCAGAAGGTCAAGCAGAGACAAAAACTCCAGAAGAACCCGAAAGTCCAGCAGGCCAAAAAGACCTGGAAAGAAAAGCTGACCAAGACAGCCAACCAGGTCCTGAAACTAGCCCAGAAAAAGAAGCGGGCCAAAGTCGAGAGGCAAAAACTAGCCAAGAAGATCCAAGCCAAGGTCTTGACCTGGCTCCCAAGACTCAGTGGAACCGAAACCAGTTCTTGAATGCGGCCCTAGGAGAATGGCAAGACTTAGTGCCAAACCCACAAGAGCCAGAAAAACCAGAGGAAGACACTCAAGGCCAGGACCCAGAAGAAGACAAGGAAGTCGAGACCGATTACATACAGTCAGAAGAATTAATTGCCCAAATCGACCAAAACTTCCCTCGGGTTATTAATTACGAGTATAAGGGCAAGGAAATTGCTGGCCAAGAAAGACCCATCGACACCATTGAAGTCAATGGCAAGGCCTACCAACCTGAGGTGACCTACCAAAAAACAGCACCCAACAAGGCTAGCTATGTCCTCCATGCCAAGAGTGACGACCCAGCAGACTTGATCGATGCTGAGTTCCAGATTGATATTACCATTGAAGACAATGTCGTGGACTTCAAGATGGTGGATTACGTTAACCACTTACAGGACCATGAGAACTTAATCAAGACCTTCTCTATCCCAGACCATTCAGTGGTTTCCATCTCTGGCGAAGACGAAAAATCCCGGCTTATGTCCACCAACCTATCCACCAACACCCGGGTCAGCGGGGACCGTGAGTACCAGGTTTCTGACCTCCAGCCAGGCAGTCAGATTGACGGCCTCTACCAATTTATCTACAATGACGACTTCTCAGCCACCTTGTGGTCCAATGCCCAAAACCAAGGTAATTACCGCTATGAAAGAGTCCGGGCCAATGTATCTGAAGTGGACGGGCAAACTTCTTTAGGCTTGTCCAGTGTGCCATGGGTCATCCAAAAAAGCCCACAACACCCAAGTCCAAAAGACCAGCCCGACCTTATGCCCCACTTGCGAGTGACTATTACCGACGACTTGAACCAGGATGGTCAGGTGGACTGGCAGGATGCAGCTATTGAATACCGGAAAATTGCCAACTCCCCTCAAGGTGCCGAAACTGTTCCTGAATTGGTCAGTCAGCGGATTGCCATGAACTTTGGCTCCCAAGCCCAAAACCCTTTCATTAAAACTTTAGATGGGGTCAAACGGGTCTACCTCCACACTGACGGTCTCGGCCAAAGTGTCCTTCTCAAGGGTTACGGCAATGAAGGCCACGACTCCTCCCACTTGAACTACAAGGATGTCGGCCAACGCATGGGTGGGGTGGAAGACTTCCGCTACCTTCTCGACCAAGGGCAAGAATACGGAGCTCGGTTCGGGGTCCACATCAATGCAGGTGAAACCTATCCAGAATCGCCTGTCTTCCATGATGACCTCCTCCGGTCAAACCTCGGCCAGGCCATTTACGATGATGAAGCCCTCCTCAAAGACATTACTGACAACTTTGCCCAATGGTTGGCGGTCCAAAGTGGCGACTTAGAAGCTGCCCGGGACATGTTTGGCCGTTGGTATGATGAAGAAATCGTTCAATTTGAACGTGGCGACTTCATCTACGGCTGGAACTGGTTGGACCAAGGTTACGCGATTGACAATGAATACGACCTTTTAAATGGACGGGACCAACGTCTTAAAGACTTCAGACGGGCAATTGGTGGCAATTTAGACTTTGTCTACGTCGACATTTGGGGCAACGGAACTTCTGGTAACGAAAGTGCCTGGAACTCCTACCAATTGGCTCGGGAAATCAACCAGCAAGGCTGGCGTTTGGCCAATGAATTCCCATCTGCCTTTGAATACGACTCCACTTTCAACCACTGGGCTACTGACCTGCCTTATGGTGACTATGCCAGCAAGGGCTTTAACTCCAAGGTTGCCCGCTTTATCCGAAACCACGAAAAAGACGTCTGGATTGGGAACTACCCATCCTACTTGGGAGCAGCGGTTTCCCCACTACTTGGCGGTTACTACATGAAGGACTTTGAAGGTTGGCAAGGTCGCAACGACTACGATGAATACATCCGCAATATCTACAGTGTCAACATCCCAACCAAGTTCCTCCAACACTTCCAGGTCATTCGTTGGGAAGACGGCTACCCCGTTGTGATGACTGACAATGCGGGTAATTCCTTCTGGTGGGTCCCAGAAATGGAAATTGAGTTGACCGATGGCGAAAATACAGTCGTGGTCAAACGGAAGTCTAATGACTACCAAAACAACTTGGAAGGCTACATGGGTCGGACTATCCACTTGAACGGTAAGAAAGTCCTAGATGACGACCAATACCTCTTGCCATGGAATTGGGATGCTGACGGGGAAGACCTAGCAGAAGACAAAGAACGACTTTTCCACTGGAACGAGACAGGCGGCGACTCCGTTTGGGAACTGCCAGCAGACTGGCAAGTCGACTCTGTTGTCCTCTACCGCTTGACTGACCAAGGCCGGCAATTGCTTGGCCACCTTGAAGTTCAGGATGGTATCATCAAGCTTGAGAATATCTTGCCCCAAACCCCATACGTTATCTACAAGACTGAACAAGCACCCCTTACAGTGGAATGGGACTCTGACCCTTACTTGGACGATACCGGCTTCAACTCAGGCAGCCTAGACTACTGGCAAGTGCAAGGCGACACCGACAGTGCAAGCATTTACCGGGTGCCTGGCAACAACCCTGTCCTCAAGTTTGAAAATAGCCAAGAGACCACCACTGTTTCCCAAAAAATCGATAACCTCAAACCAGGTAAGGTTTACGATGTTTATGTAGGTGTGGATAACCGCAGTGACGCTCCAGCCAAATTGAGAGTGACCGTGGGCGACACCGTCTACGAAAATTACACTAACCGGTCTATTGCCCAAAACTTTGTTCAAGCAGATGCCCACAACACCAACCCAGTTAATGCTACCGAAAACGGGACATCTTACTTCCAAAACATGTATGTCCGCTTTGTGGCACCCGATTACGGAGTCGACGTCCATGTTAGCTTGGAAAGAGAAGCCGGTCTAGGTAATACCTACTTTGACGATGTCCGGGTGGTGGAAAAAGACAGACAAGCACCGGTTCAAGAAGGTGTCTTTGTCCAAGATTTTGAAGACGTCACCCAGGGGATCTTCCCATTTGTCGTCGGAGATGTGGAAGGCGTTGAAGACAACCGAACCCACTTGTCCGAAAAACACACCCCATACACCCAGGCTGGTTGGGACGGCAAGGTTATCAGTGATGTGATCGACGGCAATTGGTCGCTCAAAACCAATGGCCTAGTCGGTCAAGACAAGCTAGTTTACCAAACCATTCCGCAAAACTTACGCTTTGAACCAGGCAAGGCCTACAAGGTGTCCTTTGACTATGAAGCAGGGTCTGATGGGACATATGCCTTAGCGATTAGTGATGAACCTTATGATACAAGTGTTAGCGCAAGTAGTGGGGCAAATGGAGTAAACATTCGTCTCATTCCATTAGCTAAGACTTGGTCTGAAAATAATGAAATTGATGGACCTGGTCATATCGAATTCACTATTATCGGTGGTGAGTCTGGAAATACCTGGTTTGGCATTGTCTCAACCAAGCAAAATGCTGATACAAGAGGTGAAGGCGGCAACCAGGCAGATGCAAGAGGATACAAAGACTTCATACTTGACAATTTACGAGTAGAAGAAGTTGAAAAAACTCCAGAAGTTGAACTTGACTATATCAAACAAATGTTAGAACCCTTTGATTATGAATCTTACACTGAAGAATCAGGTCAAGCTTATCAACAAGCAGTATATAACTTATTAAAAGCTGATATCTTTAATGCTGATCCTTCCCTTATTAATCAACGACTTGAAGAATTTAAACAAGCCAAAGACAATTTAGAAGCTATCGATTATAAGGTAGACCGAAATAAAATCGAAAAAGCTGAGGGACCGCAACAAGATGCAGAAGCTGGCTTTGAAAAAGCATTTGATGGAGACATCACAACCCTATGGCATACCCAATGGGATGGGTCAGGCTTCGACCAACCTGCCATTGTTACCTTTAAAGAGCCAGTCGAAATTGCTAGCATTCGTTATATTCCACGACAAACAGGTCAACCGAACGGAAGATTAAAAGCTGGTCAATTCACCATTATTGATGACCAAGGTCAAGCACATGTTTATACTTTTGAGGATTGGGAAAACAGTGCCGAAGCTAAAGTTGTTGAACTAGATGAACCAGTTATGGCTAAACAAGTTATCTTAGAAGCCGAACATTCATATGGTGACATAGCAGACCATTATGTTTCAGCTGCTGAGATTGAATTTCTTAAAGCATATGATGTGGCAGAACCAGTTGATTCTTCAGAACTTGACCAACTCTTTAACCGACTAAACGGTCGCGTTCCTGAAGACTTGTATCAGCCACTTCACTCCCTTTACCGAGCAGCTGTTGATCTGAATGTTTTAACAGAAGCAAGTTATACTGAACTAAAAGAAGCCTTACAATCACTCCCATTGACTGATAACTATCCATGGTTTGATATTGATATCACCGCAGATGATCAAGCTCATCCAGTCTTTAAAGCTGGCGAAAATGGACAAAAAAATGAAGATGACGTCTTTAGTTACCGTATCCCTGCTTTAATTCAAACAAAAGAAGGCACACTAATTGCTGGTGCTGATGAACGTCACGACCATAATGCTGACTGGGGCAATATTGATATGGTTATCCGCCGAAGTACTGATGGCGGGAAAACATGGAGTGAAAGAATAGTAGTTGTTGACCTACCAACAAATCCTAATTCTGAATTCCCAGGTCAAATTGATTCAGCCTTTACTATTGATATGGCTTTAGCTCAGGCTGAAGATGGTCGAATTCTAGCTGTTTATGATATGTTCCCAGAAATGCGGGGCGTTCAAGATATCCAAGATGAAGAGCCATACGTCGAAATCGATGGTAAACACTATCTCAAATTATATACAGATAGTGAAGCTGTCTATACAGTGCGGGAAGGTGGAGTTGTCTACGATCCAGCTGGACAAGCAACTGATTACAAAGTTGTGATTGAGTCTGAACAAGCACCTTATAGTGATTTGGGTAACCTTTACTATGGCGACCAACTCATTGGCAATATCTACTTTATGACAAATAGTAATAGCCCATTCCGGGTCGCTCGAACAAATTATATTTGGGTATCGTCAAGTGTGGATGATGGTTTGACTTGGTCATCACCAAAAGATATCACACCACAAATCAGAGAAGATTGGATGCTATTCTACGGCGTTGGACCAGGTGCTGGTTTAACATTGCATACTGGCCCATACAAGGGTCGCATTGTAATTCCAATGTACTCCACAAATACCGTATCCCACTTAAATGGATCACAATCAAGTCGGTTAATCTATTCAGATGATAATGGTGAAACATGGCAAAGTGGTGAATCCATCAATGATGGTCGGGTGCTTGAAAATGGTGAGAAAATTCACTCTAGCACCATGAACCATGATCAAGCTCAGACAACAGAAGCTAGTGTAGTCCAGTTGAATAACGGTGATGTAAAACTCTTCATGCGCAACTTATCTGGTAATCTACAGGTTGCAACAAGCCATGATGGTGGAGAAACTTGGGAAGATCAAATTAGAAGTTATGATGATGTCAATGATGTCTATGTACAACTAGCTGCCATTCAAACTGTCATAGATGGTCAAGAATATGTATTTGTCACTAATGCAGACGGACCTGGACGTAATAACGGTGGACTAAATATTGCGGCAGTTGAAGAGGACGGAGAATTGTACTGGTTTGACCACCTTCCTATCCAAGATGGAAAATTTGCTTACAACTCTTTAACTGAACTTGGTCAAGGTGAGTACGGTATTCTCTATGAACACGCCAAAGATGGCGAAAATGACTATACACTTTACTTCAAGAATATTTCCGTTAAACCAGCTGGTCAAACAGACGACGAAGACTACCCAACCATCGAAGGAGAACTCTCCGTTGATTCGGTCTATGACTTCTTGGCACCGGTCTTTGAGTGGAACATCGATTACGAAGAAGAAACAGACTATCCAACCATCGAAGGGGAAAGTTCGGTGGACTCGGTCTACGACTTCCTAGCACCAGACTTCGAGTGGAACATTGACGACGAAGAAGGAACAGACTACCCAACCATTGAAGGAGAACTCTCTGTTGATTGGGTCTATGACTTCCTAGCTCCAGACTTTGAGTGGAACATCGACTATGAAGAAGACACAGACTATCCAACTATCGAAGGGGAAAGTTCCGTTGACTCGGTCTATGACTTCTTAGCCCCAGTCTTTGAGTGGAATATTGACGACGAAGATGACAAAGACTACCCAACCATCGAAGGGGAAACTTCAGTGGATTCAGTCTATGACTTCCTAGCCCCAGACTTCGAGTGGAATATCGACTACGAAGAAGACACAGACTACCCAACCATTGAAGGGGAAAGTTCGGTGGACTCGGTCTATGACTTCCTAGCCCCAGACTTCGAGTGGAATATCGATTACGAGGAAGAAGCTCCAACCAGTCCTAGCCCAGACCAAGATCCTGACCAAGATAACGATGGTAAAGATCCAGATGAAAGTGGCCAAGCTCCAGACTCTGACGACTTAGGACCTAAACCTGATGACTCAGCAGAAAGCGAAGACCCACAAGCTGACTCAGATGACCAAGAAGGCCAAGATCCTAGCGATCCAGTGGATAGTCAAGAGACTCCAAAAGCTAGCGTCAAGCCAGTCAAATCTGACAAAACTTCCCCAGTAGTTCCAAGCAAGGACACTGGCTCCAAAGAAGCTAGCCAGGTCAAAGACAACAAGGCCCTTGACTACTTGCTTAAACAGGCTAAAGGCGAAAAAGCTACAAGTCAGAAAGCAACAAGCCAAAACCCTCAAACTGATTCAGCAAGTCAGGCTAAAGATTCCAAAGACCAAGATACCTTACCTGACACTGCCACATCAGCTTGGGCTCTGGGAGCTCTTGGTTTGTCAGCCCTTCTTTCAGGACTCGGCATTCAAAAGTTCAAAAAAGAAGACAAAGAAGACTAGGCCAGTGAGTTAGACTCAAAGCGTCACTAGTCCAATGCCATGAAGCCCATTCAGTTACTGGTAACTGGATGGGCTTTTTTGGCTTTTGTCGGGATGGGGCTGACATGAATTGAAGGCGAAGAATCCGGCTAGATTTTTAGACTGGGAATTGACAGCCTTCTCTTGCAACCAGTATAATGTGAATGGACAAACATATAAATAATATTTATGAGGGGGGTTGACAAGGAAAAGTCTTTATACTGATGAAGCGTTTTACTTATTATAACTAAAGTATTTTCGAAAAAAGAAAGTGCCTAATAATTTTTGACCAGTCCAACTTTATTATCAAATTTGTGAATAAAGTAACATAAGGAGTGTGGCAAATGAAGCAGATGTCGAAGTGGACCATTCTATTGTCCAGCGTCCTAGCCTTGAACTTGTATGCTTGCCAGGACCAGGAAGCGTCCGAAAATGAGACGGCAGAGACTAGTGAAGGTTCGGAGATCTACCAAGGGACCGGGATGGGTAACCACGGGGAAATTGTAGTGGAAGTCACCTTTAATGGTGACGATATCGAAGCCATTGAAGTCCTAGAAGAGAACGAGCAGGATTCCTTGTCAGACCCAGTCTTTAATGACCTGGCCGATGAAATTGTGGCCCAGAATTCAACGGACCTAGACAATGTCAGCGGGGCCTCCCAGACCAGCCAGGGCTTGAAGGATGCGGTTGAAGAGGCAGCCGAGCAAGCAGGAGTCACCCTTGGAGCTGGTGGTGAGACTAGCGACCAAGCCCAAAGTGACCTCCAAGAAGAGTATAACTTTGATGCCGTGGTTGTTGGCGGTGGTGGAGCCGGCTTTTCTGCTGCGGTGGAAGCTGCCGAATCTGGTTTAGAGGTGGCCATCGTTGAGAAAATGCCCGTCATGGGTGGTAACACCTTAATCTCTGGTGGGGAAATGAACGTCCCCAACAACTGGGTTCAAGAAGACTTGGGCATTGAAGGGGATTCCAAAGAAATCTTTGTCCAAGACACCTTAGAAGGGGGCGACCACCTAGGCGATCCAGAGATGGTCCAGACTTTAGCTGACAATGTACTGGATGCTGCAGAATGGTTGCGGGATGACATCCAGGTCGAATTCTACGACGACCAGCTCTTTCAATTCGGCGGTCACAGCTTTGAACGGGCCTTGATTCCAGAAGGTCAGTCCGGGGCTGAAATTATCGAAAAATTCGAAGCCAAGGCTGAGGAATTAGGAATCGCTACTTTCACCGACACAGAAGCTAAGGAACTCATTGAAGAAGACGGCCGCATTGTGGGTGTCATAGCGGAAAACCAGAGTCAAGACGTTACCTTTAATGCCGAAAAAGGAGTTATTTTAACTACTGGTGGTTTTGGGGCTAATGTTGAGATGCGCAAGGATGCCAACGAAGATTATGACGACCGGTTTGGGTCAACCAACAGCCCAGGCTCTACCGGGGACGGGATTACCATGGCCCAGGAAGTTGGGGCAGGCTTAACCAATATGGAAAGTATCCAAACCTACCCAATTTCCAACCCTGAGACCGGCGAAATCTCCCTCTTTGCGGATACTCGTTTTGACGGGGCAGCCTTGGTCAACAAGGAAGGTGACCGGTTCGTTGAAGAGTTGGAACGACGAGACGTCATTTCTGACGCCATTATGGAACAGACCGGTGAAGTAGCCTACCAAGTTTGGGACAGCCAGCTTAATGAGGAAACCCGTAATATGGAACTCCACGGGGATGAATTCGAAAAATTACAAGACCAAGGCTTTGTCATTGAAGCCGATACCCTGGAAGAAGCAGCCGAATTCTTTGACCTTGATGTCGACAACTTCATGGAAACCATTGAAACTATCAACGAATACGCTGAATCTGGTGAAGACCCAGACTTTAACCACCGGGCAGGACTGGCACCAATTGAGGAAGCACCCTTCTACATCCAACAAGGGGCTCCATCGGTCCACCACACCATGGGCGGACTCTTAACCGATGTGGACACCCATGTCTTGGATGAAGACGGGGAAATCATTGAAGGCTTGTATGCGGCCGGTGAGTTAACCGGGTCTACCCACGGGTCTAACCGGCTTGGTGGCAATGCCATTGCAGATATTATCGTCTTTGGTCGGATTGCCGGCCAGCAGGTGAGTCAGTAGTAGTGGCTAGACTAAACATTAAGGAACATATCTAAATATATTTTGAATGAAGAATAAATTTGCTTTATTAAGAGTCAAAAATAGATTATAGCAGTCAGTGATTTTAGTAGGGTAACTTTTGAGTTACCCTACTAGTTATATTTTCAATTTATGAGTAATATAGTTGATTTTTGTTAAAAGAACCTATAAAACGTTTACATAACTATCGTAATTGTAGTATTATATACTTGAAAAGGGTTTTATAAGTTAGTAATAGTGTTTACTATTGTTTTATTGTGAGAAGATATTATCTTGAGTCTGGAGGTGGAATTTCGAGAGAAACGAACATTATGAAACCAATATTATATTTTAGCAAAAGATGCTTTTGGTTTATATATTCTAAATAAAGGAGGGTAGAAATGAGAACATCTTAGGAATTACCAATTTACAGTGAGTCTTGTTTCAAAAAGATAGAAAGGAGGCTAACAATTTTCGAATGTAAAGAATGGTTCGACCAATTATGATGGGTTAAAGGAGGATATAAAATGCAGGATATTTCTACATTGCAAATTATTTTGCTGACACTTTTAGCAGTATTGGGCGGTATAGATCCGTATATTGCAGGCTTGCAATTAAGTAGACCAGTGATTGCAGGATTTTTTGCAGGTTTAATAATGGGTGATTTAACTACTGGACTATTGGTTGGAGCGACTCTGCAATTAATGGTTCTTGGTGTAGGAACATTTGGTGGAGCTACGATACCAGACTTCGCTACTGGGGCCATTATTGGTACCGCATTAGCAGTTGTTGCTGATGGTGGTGTGGAATTTGCTGTTGGGGTATCTGTTCCAGTCGGTTTACTTATGGTTCAACTAGATATTTTAGCTCGTTTTTGTGGGGTTTATTTCTCGCACAGGGTAGATACTATTATAGATAAAATGGAATTTGACAAAATAGTGGTCTATTCCTGGCTGAGTTTGATACCTATGGCTTTGTCTAGAGCTATTCCAGTTGCTCTTTCACTAGTATTTGGTAATAATATTGTTAATCTTATACTGAATTATGTACCAGATTGGTTAATGGGTGGCCTTGAAGTGGCAGGTGCGGTTTTACCAGTTGTTGGTATTGGAATACTGCTTCAATACTTACCGGTTAAACGATTTTTTGGTTTCTTACTTATTGGTTACTTATTAGCTGCTTATTTCCAATTACCACTAATGGGAGTTGCAGTTGCAGGATTTGCAGCAGCATTTATTTATTATATGGTTTTACAAAATAATGATGAATCAAATGATAATAACCAAGTGGCACAAACTTCATCTGCACAAGTAGATGTCGGGAAAGGAGAGATTTTAGATGACGAACTCTAAAGAAACACAAAATAAGTTAAGCAAAAAAGATTTAAAAAGAATCAGTCTGCGATATCTCTTTGGAGCGCAACTTGGTTGGAATTACGAAAGAATGATGAATGTGGCATATACTAATGCCATTTCACCAGCAGTTAGAAAACTATACGATGAAGATGAAGATATTAAAGATATTCTTAAAACGGAAATGCAGTTTTTCAATACTAGTCCTTTTATGAATGCTCTAATATTGGGAATGGATTTGGCCTTACAGGAAAAAGACGGTAAAGACTCTAAAGAAGCTGTCGCCGCAGTAAAAACAAGTTTAATGGGCCCATTTGCTGCAGTGGGAGATTCTCTATTCGGTTCAGTATTGCCAGCAATTTTTGGCGCCTTAGCAGCCTATATGGGTTTAGAAGGGAATCCTTTAGGTGTTATAATTTGGCTAATAGTAGCTGTTGCTATTGCTGTTATGAGATATTATCAATTGCCGTTTGCATTTAGACAAGGTGAAAAATTACTAACCAACATGCAAGGTTTGCTTAGCAACTTAACTGAAGCAGCAACACTTTTAGGTGTATTTGTTGTAGGTGGCCTTGTGCCGACTGTTGTTAATGTAGAAGTTCCATTTGAACTAAATATTGGTGAAGCTGTGGTAGATATTCAAGCAGACATGCTTGATCAAATTTTACCAGCTTTGGTGCCAATTGCTTTGGTTGCTTTAGCTTATTGGCTTTTAGGCAGAGATAAGTTGAACTCAACTAAAGTTATTTGGATCTTCCTATTTCTGTCTATAATTTTATATGCAGTTGGATTTTTAGATGTGATGGGTTAGTTCATAATAATAAACTCTCTAGTGGAGGAGAATGAAATGGAGACAGACCGCCCTAATGTTGTTTTAATTGTTGTCGACCAAATGCGAGCAGATTCTTTATCTTTAAATAGTAACGAAAAATTTGTAAGTACGCCAACTTTGGATATGATGGCTTCTCAAGGCTATAACTTTGTAAATGCATATTCTCCGGTACCATCTTGTGTACCAGCACGTGCAGCCTTACTGTCTGGGCTTGACCAAGAAAATTCAGGGAGAGTGGGGTATGAAGATGAGGTGCCGTGGCATTTTTCTAATACCCTACCTCGAACTTTTAGCAAACTAGGCTACCAAACCGAGTGCATTGGCAAAATGCACGTGTATCCAGCAAGGAACCGTCTTGGCTTTGACCATGTAGTTTTGCATGATGGGTATTTACATGTTGATCGTAAATATGATAAACCTTACGGACAACAATTTGAGTATGCTAGTGACTACGTTCGGTTTTTAAAAGAAAGTTTAGGCCACGATGCTGATATGATTGATGATGGACTGAACTGTAATTCATGGGATGCTCGACCTTGGCCTTATCATGAAAAATACCATGTAACGAATTGGACCGTGTCAGAATCTATTAAGTTTTTAGAAAGACGAGACCCTACTGTTCCATTTTTCTTGAAAATGTCTTTTGAAAAACCACATGCACCCTATAATCCGCCAGAATATTATTTTAATATGTATATGGATCGTTTACCAGATGATATCGACTTACACATTGGAAACTGGGAAACAGTTGAAGACGGAATTCCTGATATTACAGCGAAACGGGGCAAGTTAAAAGCCTATGACCAAAAAAGAATGCTAGCTGGCTACTTAGGGTTGATTAGCCATATTGATAATCAGATCAATCGTTTTTTGATTGCTCTAAAAGAGTTTCGCTTTGATAAAAATACAATTTTTTGGTTTGTTTCTGACCATGGAGATCAATTGGGAGAACACTATTTATTGCGAAAGGGTTATCCATACCAGGGCAGTGTCCATATTCCTTCGTTTATCTATGATCCTGGCAACTTAATAGCGGCTAAAAATCAGACGGTCAGACAACTGGTTAAAATTCAAGACATATTCCCATCGCTGATTGATTTGGCTACCGGAGAGTCAGTAGAAACTGACGGAAAAAGTGTTAAGCAGCTGCTGTTTGGTAACTATGAAGGCTGGAGAACAGAATTCCACGGGGAACATAGTCTTGGTGAAGATTCAAGTCAGTATATTTTAACTGATCGTTGGAAGTTAATTTGGTTTTCGGTTAGGGATGAATATCAACTATTTGATATGGTGAATGATCCAAATGAAAAAAATAACTTGATAGATCAGGAAAAATATCAACCGATTGTTAAAGAATTAATAGGTAAATTAATCAAAGCGCTTGAGGGAAGAGAAGAAGGATTTGTTCAAGATGGTGAACTTAGACAAGTTTCTCTTGATAAAATTGTGTCTACTTTAAATAAGGGGGACCAATAGTGAAGTTAGTATCTATTACTGGCGGAGAATTTCGAATGGGTACAGATGACAATAAAGGCTTTCCTGAAGATTACGAAGGTCCTTCAACTATCGTTAATGTGCCAAACTTTGAAATTGCTGATACTCCAATAACAAATAGGGAATTTAAAGAATTTATTGATGATACTGGTTATGTCACAACAGCAGAGCAAAAGGGTTGTTCGTTCGTTTTTGGTAAGTTACTAGATGAAGAAGAAAAAAGCAAGGCTCAACACGTTTTGGGGACACCTTGGTGGTTTCTCGTTCCTGGTGCAGACTGGGCTCATCCTTATGGACCAAAAAGCAACTTAAATAATTTATGGGATCACCCAGTTGTTCATGTATCCTTAAAAGATGCCTTGGCTTATTGTGACTGGTCTGAGACCCATCTACCTACAGAAGCGGAGTGGGAATATGCAGCTAGAGCAGGCACAACAAGTGAATTTCCTTGGGGCGATTCTTTAACTGAAGATAATACTTATCATGCTAATACTTGGCAAGGTAAGTTTCCAGAAGTTAATAGCTTAGATGATGGCTATTTAGCTACAGCACCAGTTTACAATTATGAACCCAATAACTGGGGACTCTACCAAGTTATTGGGAATGTTTGGGAATGGTGTCGAAATCCACGCTACACATTGTTTGAAGATTTCAACAGCAATGAGTTTTTAGTTAATAAAAATAAGTTAGTAGGAGAATATGCTATTCGCGGTGGATCTTTTCTATGTCATTCTTGCTACTGCAATCGGTATAGAGTTGCTGGTCGGAATGGAGTGGATAACGAATCCACTAGTAGTCATCTTAGTTTTAGATGCATTAAAGAATAGGGCATAAAATATATGCCAATAAGTCTGATTGCCCTTGCCATTCTGGCGAGGGCAATCTTTAATGTTAACAATGTTAAATAAATATACATACTGTTATATAAAACTGGAAAATTAGAAAAGAGGCAGATAATGCTTGACGCAAAAGAATACTGGACTCTATTTAAATCGACCTTTACCCTTAGTGCTTTTAGCTTTGGAGGTGGCTACAGTATCGTCCCTCTGATGCAAGAGCAATTTGTCGATAAACTTCATTGGATTGACGAGGAAGAGATGCTAGACTTAGTTGCTCTAGGTCAATCTGCTCCTGGCCCTATTGCAGTTAACACTGCCATCTTAATTGGCTACCAAAAAGATGGTGTTTTAGGAGCCTTAGTTTCTACTATAGGAACTGTCCTTCCACCACTAGTTATTATGACTTTAATTTCCTATATTTATTTTTTTATTCGGGATAATGTCTTGATCAATAATATCCTTCTAGGTATGGCCGGTGGAATAGCCGCTATCATTGTTAACGCCGTTTATAATATGGCTAAACAAATAGTTATCCGTCGTAATGTTATCCAAATTATTGTAATGGTACTAGCTTTAGTCGCTGCTATTATTTTCCAGGTCAATATACTTTATATATTAATTTTTGCCGCTAGCGTTGGCATTATTACCAGCCTGGTTCATGGTAAAGGAGGTCAAAAATGATCTATTGGCAACTTTTAATCACCTTTATGAAAATTGGTGCCTTAAGTTTCGGTGGTGGCTTAGCCGTTTTACCTCTAATTGAGGAGGAACTTGTTCAAGATTTATCCTGGTTGACTCTGGAAGAATTTGTCGATGTTCTCACTTTGTCGGAAATGACCCCCGGCCCTATTGCCATCAATGCTGCAACAGCTGCTGGTAATAATGTCGCTGGAATTACAGGAGGGATTGTAGCAACAGTAGGTGTAGTTCTCCCGTCATTATTTATTGTGATGGTTCTGGCCTATATTTACTTTAAATACCGCAACCTCTCACTTTTCCAGGGAGCGATTGAAGGATTAAGACCGGCAGTGGTTGCTTTAATAGCTTCAGCTGGTGTTACTATCTTTATGACAGCCCTCTTTAGTAGCTCCTCTTTTGACGTCACATTATCTGATCTTAACTTGATTAACCTAGCAATTTTTCTATTAGCCCTCTATGGCTTACGGAAAATTAGACTATCAACTATCCAGACTATTATTTTATCTGGCATAATAGGTGGCATCGTTTTTTCGATCGTTTGAATAATGCTGAGATCACCTTATTTATAGACGTATCATTTATCTGTATTTGCGATCAATATGGTAATATTTGTTTTTGAGGCAACTGTTTAAAGTTGCCTTTTTGTCTTCTTTATTGGGGATTTTTTAGATAGAAGCTTTTATTATTCAAATGTTAACTTTCTATCAACTATGTAAAGTTTCCTTGATCATGCTTGTTCATCTTACCCAGCCTCAGTAGACTGATATTAGCTTTTAAAGGAGGGGGACATATGCAAGTTCTACTAGACAAAGACTTCCGCTTATCCGGAAGGGACACCCAAACTAATATCAAACTAAATTTTACCATTGAAGAGGCTTTTAACTTCTTGCAAATCAACTTTACTTATAGCCCGGGTCAAAGTTCAGACCAAGTGGCCCAAGACCAGGTGAAAGAAGCTATCCTTAAGTATTCCTTGACTCAAGGAGCTAGGGACCGGACTAGGTTAGAGGATTTTTTGCCGGTCGATAACTTCATAACCCTCTCTTTAGCTAAGGATGGTCACTACCTTGGCGGCTACCACAACAAGTCCAAAGACCAAAAGATCCTTATTTCCAGGGAGGATGCTTCCTTGGGCTTTTGGCCAGTAGACCATTTGTCAGGCCAGTGGGAAGCCCAGTTGAACTGCCATTGTATAGCCAGTAAAGCATTAAGCGCTAGTCTTAGAATTGAGGGCCACCATGAAGCATAGTTTTCCAGTTGAAGTCCACACTCACACCCACCATAGCGATGGGATTTTTTCGCCAGAAGACTTGATCCAGGCAGCCTTAGACTTTGGCTACCGTGGTTTGATTATTACCGACCACAATACCAGCGCCCCTTATGGGGAAATGAAGGAGAAGCATTTACTGAACCAAGAAGGCTTACTAGTCTTGAGAGGGATGGAGTGGACCACCTTTTATGGCCACATGCTTGTTCACGATGCGAGTTACGACGTGGATTGGCGCCAGGCCAAGATTGATACCATCGATTCCTATATGCAAGAGGTTAAAGAGGCGGGCGGTCTTGTTGGCATTGCCCACCCCTTTGATATGGGTAGTCCGATTTGTACGGGTTGCCACTGGGATTTCCAAGTCCAGGATTTTCATTTAGTGGATTACATCGAAGTCTGGAACAGTAACCGGCCCCAGGAAAAGTTGGAAAGCCAGGCAGCCTATGACTACTGGTTAGATAAGTTAGACCAGGGTTATCAAGTTGCTGCTTCAACCGGAAGAGACTGGCACGGTCCAGACAGTGACCAGGAAAATATGGGGGTCACCTATCTTGAAGTGGATGAAGCAAGTCTAACAGAAGATAATTTTAAATCGGCCTTGGCTAAGGGGGCCTTTTATATCAGTTTGGGTCCGGAAGTACACTTCCAAATTGATACTGCTCACCAGACCGTCCACATTGGAGACCAAGTCAGTCTCGAAACAATCCAAGGGGGCTGCCTAGACCTAGAACTTTGTCCAACTAGCCTGCCAGCCCTCCAAGCTTTTGACTTGAGAGACTTGCAAGTGGTGGTTTGGAATAACCGAAGGCAAGTCCTTGTTTCAGACACAATCGAATCATTAAAGGCACCCACCCGCATTAAGCTTGATTTAGGTGAGGCTTTGGAAGCTGGCTACTTGCGCTATGAAGTTTTAGGCCAATACCGGGGCCAAGACCAAGTGAAAGTCGTTATTGGCAACCCTATTTATATTGCCGAATAGTGAGAGAAGGCCCCAAGGAAAGGAAGTTAGGATGGAATTATTTGATACCCACTGCCACTGTCAGCTTTCCTTTGACAGTCAAGCGTCGATGGGAAGTTATATGGACCAGGCTGACCATTATCTAATCTTTACCGACCACCTAGAATACCACAACCCCTATTTTGATACTTATCCCGACCATGTTCCGGATTTTGATCAAATTCTGGCCAGGCAAGCTGCCTTTAAACAGGCTGGGTTAGACTTGCTTTTAGGGGTAGAAGTTGGTTTTTTGGCCAGTCACACCAAAGCTATTGCGAAAGTCTTAGACACCTATGACTTTGATGCTATCCTTTTGTCTTGCCACCAAAACGGCCACTATGACTACATGGACGAGGCCATCAAGGACCAGGTTGATGACCCCATTGAGGAGTACTTTATCAATTTACTAGATGCTGTAAAGACTTTTCCCCAGGCCAATATTTTTTGCCATTTTGATTATGGGCTCCGCATCCATGACCTCCAAGTCTCAGACCTAAAGCCTTATGAGTCCCTTATCATCCCTATCTTTCAGGCGGTTATTGAGGCGGATATGGCCTTTGAATTAAACTCCAAGAGCATCTACCGCTACGGTAATAAAGAATTATATGACTATGCCATCGACCTCTTTCAGAGTTTGGGAGGACGGCGGTTTTCTTTAGGCTCAGATGCCCACCAAGCTTGTGATCTTTGCCTCAATTTTGAGGATTCTAAGCAAATCTTAAAAAGCCACGGAGTCGAAAAAGTATCGGTATTTCTCAACCAACAAGCCCATGAGGTCAAAATATGATCATCACTAACTTAGCCACTGCTCATAAGCGGTGGTTCTTTTTATGTAAATTTTACACAGGATCTACAAAATATTAATAAACCGCCTGTATCATACGTATTGGAACCAAATTAGTGCAAAAGGAAGTGTCATGTTGACTGGTATTGAAATTAAGCATCTCTATAAAGACTATGTCCAAGGAGAGCATGCGGTTGAAGACATGAATTTAACGATTGAAAAGGGTGAGTTTGTTGTCTTTGTCGGGCCATCTGGGTGTGGCAAGTCGACCACCTTGCGGATGATTGCAGGTCTAGAGGATATTACGTCAGGGGAGATACATATTGAAGGGGAACTGGTCAATGACAAGGCTCCCAAAGACCGGGATATCGCCATGGTTTTCCAAAATTATGCCCTCTACCCCCAAATGTCGGTCAAGGATAATATGAGCTTTGGCCTCAAGATGAAAAAAGAAGCCAAGTCCAAAATTGAGAGCCGGGTCAAAGATGCGGCCGATATGATTGATATGCGGGACTACTTGGACCGCTTGCCCAAGGAATTGTCAGGGGGGCAACGGCAGCGGGTTGCCCTCGGTCGGGCCATTGTCCGCCAGCCTAAAGTCTTCTTGATGGATGAGCCCCTATCCAACCTGGATGCAAAATTAAGGGTCCAAACTCGGGCAGAAATTAGCCAATTGTCTCGCAACTTGTCGAATACAACCATCTACGTCACCCACGACCAGGTGGAGGCCATGACCATGGCGGACCGGATCGTGGTCATGAACCAAGGTAAAATTCAACAAGTGGGTAGCCCGAGAGCCATCTACTTAAAACCAGCCAACCAATTTGTGGCTAGCTTTATGGGGGCCCCGGCCATGAACTTTATCCAAGCCCAAGTCTCCAAAAACCGTGTCCATGTTGGGGATGAAGACCTGCCCATTTCACCGGACCTGGCCCAGCAAATTAGCCAAATGGGCTATGAGGGTCAAGAAATTGTCATTGGTATTCGGCCTGAAAATATTAACGTCTACAAGGACCACCCCGAAGACCAGCATGCCTTGCTCTTGCCCCTGGACTTAGCTGAAATGTTGGGCAGTGAAAGCTTGCTCCACTTTAGTGTTTTTGACCAGTCGATTATTGCCAAAAAGTCTACCCTAGACACCTTTAGGGTTAAAGAAGCCCTCTATCTCGTCTTAGACCAGGGCTTCCTCCACTTTTTTAATGCTGATGATGGTTCCCGCATCGAGGTCCCTGGCCATGGGACTTACAACAGCTTACTGGCTGAGGAGGTGAAAGCAGATGGAACGGTCTAGATTACGCCTGCCCCGGTCCCTAGCTTTTTGGCGCAAGCAAGAGCGGGAGGTTGACCAGGGAGACCAGGATCCCAATTTTAAGCCACACAAGCCGACTCTCAAGCAAACTTGGAAAAAATATGGGACTTTTTACATGATGCTCCTACCAGCCATTATCTTCTTTATCATCTTTGCTTACTGGCCAATGACGGGGGTTGTTTTAGCCTTCCGTGAATTTTCCTTTTCCAGTGGCATGTACGGGACTGGTTTTGTCGGTTTGAAATACTTTAGGGACTTCTTTAACAATCCAGAAACCATGATGTTCTTGCGAAATACCTTGATTATTTCAGCTATTAAATTATTTGTCTACCTGCCTTTCCCTATTATCTTGGCCTTGATCTTTAATGAGATTAAAGCCGAAAAAACCAGGGGACTCTACCAAAGTATTTCCTACCTCCCTTACTTTGTTTCCTGGGTCATTGTCATTGGGATGATGAACCGGATCTTTGCTCCTGATACGGGCCTCTTCAACGTTCTACTTGAAAACCTGGGCTTGGCTGACGGGGAAACTTTCTGGATGATGGAGAATTCCTTCTTCTATCCAGCTATCTTAGGGTCCTACATTTGGAAAAACATTGGTTGGGACTCCATTATCTACTTTGCGGCCATTATGGGCATTTCCCCGGCCTTGTATGAGGCGGCTGCCATTGACGGGGCCAACCGTTGGAAGCAAACTCTCCACGTTACCCTACCTGGCATTTTAGGTACCATCATTATCCTCTTTATTTTGTCGCTCAGTGGCATATTAAATGCTGGTTTTGAACAGGTCTACCTTATGCAAAACCCGGGTAACTATGCTGTTTCCGAAACAATTGATACTTATATCGTCAAAACTGGTCTAGAGCGTGCTCAATACGGGCCCGCTACTGCGATCGGCCTCCTCCAAGGTGGGGCAGGTCTCATCCTAACCATTATCGTCAACAAAGTTGCAGATAAATACAGTGAACATGCGCTTTGGTAAAAACACGAGGACTCTATAAAAGAAAGAAGGAAAACCAATGAAAATGAAATCCATGCTAAAAGCAAGTGTCGTCTTAACCACTTCCCTCCTCCTAATGGCTTGTGGGAATGATTCGGAAGCAAACAACCAATCGGCTGAAAAACCAGCTGATGCACCGGACACTTGGATTGCTGACCGGACCATTACTGGTCTAGTCTTCCAGTCAGCTAACGATGCTGGGGCCGGCACCATGTCTCCAGAAATTGCTGACTATATTAAAGAGCGAACTGGCATCACTTTGGAAATCGAAGCAGTGACCAATGAAGACTCCCAAGCGGCCCTGGCTTCTGGTTTGGCAGCAGGAGACCTGCCTGACTTCATCGCTTTTTACCTTAATGACTCCGGTCGACCAGAATTCCCCATGCTTTTGCAGGCTTCCAATGAAGGTATGTTCCATGATATTTCTGAAGAGCTGCAATCAGGTGAGATCTACGGTAAATACTTTGAAGATGGCTACCTGCCACGGGATACCCGTGAAAACATTATGATGCGGGATGACCATGATGGAGCGACCTACCTCGTCCATATGGCCATCGACCAAGAGCCCGCTGATCCAGGCCAAAAGGAAATTGGTGGGACCTATATCCGTAAAGACATCGCCGAAGACTTGGGCATTGACCCCTTGGAAGTCAATACTTCTGAAGAGTTAGAAGACCTCTTGAATGACATCAAAGATGGCGACTATACCGATGACAACGGAAGCCCAGTCACCCCACTTGGCCCGACTGTTTGGGGTGGGTCAGACCGACCATGGCCATACAATGACTTGGTCTGGAGTGGTCCGTCTAACGAGAAATTTATGAAAGATGACCAAGGGAATATCCTTCACGAGTCCATGACAGATTATGCTGAACAAAGAGTAGAATTTGTCCGCCGCTTATTGGACCAAGGTTTGATGCACCCAGAATTCTTCACCATGGAAGAAACCCGGGCCAATGAAGGGGTCACCAATGGATCCTTCGCTGTTGTAGCCGATGTCCACAATTACCGACCAGAATTATCAGATGGATCTTATGTGCCACTTGGGCCGATCAACCGGGCAGATGGTAGCAACCACATGGTCATGCCTTACAAGTCAGGTTATGCTGGTTGGGCCGTTCCATCGACAACAGAAAACCCTGAAGAAATCGTCCAATTTGCGGACTGGATGGCTTCTGAAGAAGGGAAACGCCTTTACATGTACGGCTTGGAAGGTGAGCACTACGACCTAGATGAAGACGGTAAGCCAGTTGTCAAAGAAGAAATGCTCCAGCTAGCAGATGAAGACCCAGAAGCAGCTAAACAAGAAGGTTTCCGCGGTGTGGGGGGTTATTGGGGCGAACACCTAGCTTGGACTGATATGAACAACCTGGAGCAATTTGGTGAAGCAGCTTGGGGCGAAAGTCAACGAGATGACGTCAGCGAACAAGCGGCAAGAGACATTATTGACTTCTATAACTATGATGAACGCTACGACAACAAGGAAGTTATCGACGGTTTAACCCCAAGAGCCTACTTGTTTGAGTTTGAAGATGGCGACGACACCCTAACTACTGCCTTGGATACTTGGGAAGAAGATATCCAAAAGGCTTACTACGCTAACAGTGATGAAGAAGCCCAAGACATTATTGACCAGATGCGTAGCCAGTTAGAAAATGCTAATATTGAAGAATTTACTGAGTTTTTGAAAGAAAAAGAAGACCAAGGCGAAGTCATTTTCTACTAAAATTCAGTTTATGTAACCAGGTTATAAGGTTGGTTCCCAATCTTTTGAGTATTGGGAGCCTTCCCTTTATAACTACAGTTTAAATGAAGTTAGGAGAATGCAAGATGCCTGGCGTAACCAAGCATAACCGCTTTAACAACTTTTTATTTCATCTGATTGTTGTACTCTTGTGTTTAAGTATTATTTTACCTTTTTTACATATTTTAGCCTTAGCTTTTAACAGTGGCCGGGATGCTGCAACGGGTGGCATCTGGTTTATCCCCCGGCAGTTTTCATTAGAGAACTTCCAGGAAGTTTTTAAAGAGCAGAACTTAGTCACCGGTCTTGGCATATCGGTTTTTCGAACCGTCCTGGGTACTGTGGTCGGTGTTTTCCTCATGGCTATGACAGCCTGGGCCTTGTCCATTCCTGATCTTCCCTTTAAAGGCACCATTACCTTCTTTATCTTCTTTACCATGCTCTTTAAGGGAGGGGAAGTTCCTTACTACATGGTCCTGTCCACCTTGAATTTAACGGAAACCATATGGGTCTATATTCTACCTTCCCTATACAGTGTGACTAATATTTTACTTCTGCGATCATCTTTCCAGCAGCTGCCTATGTCAGTCTTTGAAGCGGCCCGGATTGATGGTATGAGCGAGTTTAATATCTTCTTGCGTTTGGTTATCCCAATGAGTAAGCCAACAATTGCCACCATCAGTTTATTTACCGCAGTCGGTCACTGGAATGACTGGTTTGCTGGGACCTTCTATGTTCGGTCTGAGTCCCTTAAACCCCTCGCCACTATCTTACAAGATATGCTGACCCGGCAACAGGGTTTGTCGGATATTCTCTTGCGGGGTGGGGCTAACGTTTACCAGCAATTGGATGCGGTTGAAATCACTGGTCAGTCCTTGCAAATGGCTACCATTATTGTTGTGATCTTACCGATTGTCATTTTATATCCTTTCATTCAACGCTATTTTGTTGAAGGGATAACAATTGGTTCTGTTAAGGAATAGGAGTTCTTATGACACTAAGCTACAATTCAGACGGTTCTTTTACCATTATGCAAATCACCGATACCCATATTGGCGACTCTCCCTTGTCAGAGGCTAGTCAAAAGACCCTAGACTTAGTTAAGACTGCCTTGGACAGGTATCAAGTTGATTTGGTTGTCCACACGGGAGACATTACTTGGTCTGAGGGAGTCAACAAGCAGTTGGAGAGCTTGCAAAGCTTTTTAGACTGTTTTCATGGCCAGTCGACTCCCCTTATCACTACTTTGGGCAACCATGATAGTGAGGGGGCGATTTCCCGGGATGCCGTAAGGAAATATATTGAAGCTGACGCCCAAGTCAACCATGCACCCAAAAAACAAATTCAAGTCATGGACAGCCGGGAGTCCTGCCTGCTGGAAATCTATGGGTCTGACCAAGAGGCTGTCAAAACGGTTATTTATGTTATCGACTCTGGTGACTACCCCAAGATAGATTATGGAACCTATGACTGGGTTTCTTTTGACCAGGTAGCCTGGTTCCGCCAAGTGGCTCAAGACTATCCTGACCCAGCCATGAACAACTTGCTTTTCCTCCACATTCCCCTACCAGAATACAAGGAGGCTGGTCATCATATTATTGAA
Organism: Alloiococcus otitis ATCC 51267; assembly: GCF_000315445.1. Lineage (GTDB taxonomy): Bacteria > Bacillota > Bacilli > Lactobacillales > Carnobacteriaceae_A > Alloiococcus > Alloiococcus otitis. The sequence continues at coordinate 94,429 of NZ_JH992958.1, read as the reverse complement.
GGCCACTTTAATGAAGGGGACCATGAAATTTGTTCACCTGACTTGAATTCCGGTCTCTTCACCCAACTTGTAGAAGCTGGAAATATTTGGGGGGTCTTTGCTGGACACGACCATGATAATAATTTTGATGGCATTTATTGCGGCATTCATTGCCTTTATGGCCAGGTGTCTGGCTATGACACTTATGGAGATGAGGCCCGGGGTGTTCGCTTGATCACTCTGGACGAAAATGATAACACAGTGTCAACTGAGCGGATCTTAGCCGATGACATCCTTTAAAGCTCTAGACCGGGAATACCGGCATCTCCTTTACCCCCTTTTGATTGAGCAAATCTTTCTGATGTTAATCGGCAATGTCAATGTTTTCCTCATGTCGCAAGTGGCTGACCGGGCAGTCGCTGCCACTGGGATTGCGGACCAAGTTATGAGTATTGGGACAATGGCCATGGGGATTATCACTTTAGGGTCTACCATATTGATGCTCCGTTTAGCTGACCCCGACCAACTTGGCCCCATTCAATCTATTTTTAAACAAACAGTGGTCCTCAATATCGGCTTAGCTACTTTGATCATCGCTATTATTTGGATTTTTGGCCACCCCATTTTACGACTGATGCAAACACCAGAGGGCATCATTGACCTGGCCCATGTTTATTTGAATATCGTCAGCATTAGCCTCATTACACAAGGCTTGTTTGCCAGTCTAGCCGCTCTCTTGCGCAGTTTTGAAAAAGTCAAGGCCTCCATGGCTATTTCTATTATCAATACCCTTCTCATTATTTTGGGGAACGGCTTTGTGGTCTATACGAATATTTTTGAGGGAACCAGGGCCTTGATTGGGATTGGAATTTTTACAGTCCTAGCCCGCATTGTGGGGCTGGTCATTGGCTTTATAACGGCTTTTGGGCAATTGCCAAATGTCTGGCGCAATATTTTTAACAAAAGTGTGGAGTCGTGGGATTATGTTAAAGAAATTTTGTCTTTGGGGATCCCTTCTGGTATGGAAAATGTGGTTTACAATTTAGTCCAAACTATTATTATGGGGGTCATTGCCTCCATGGGGTCTATTGCCATTGCGTCCAAGGTTTATACGGATACCATTACGGCTATTGCCTTCACGGTAGCTGTGGCTGGTGGCCAAGCCTTGCAAGTTCAAATTGGCAAGTTGCTCCGCCAAGACAAGGTAGACCGGGCTAAAAACTTTGGCCTCCACATTGTCCACCGCTATGGTCTAGCCTCCATTCTCATATCCTTAACTCTAGCCCTTCTTGGCCCAGTATTGATCCCAATTTTTACCCAAGATTCCTTTGTCCACCAAACTGTCCAAAACTTACTCTGGATTTGCATTATTTATGATTTGGGAAGGGTAGCGAATGAAATATTGATTGCTATTTTGCAGGTGCCGGGAGATGTTCAATACCCTGTCTATGCTGGTATCGTGACCAAGGTCTTGCTAACTGTTCCCCTAGCTTTACTGGCCGGTTACGCTAAGTCTGGGGTATTTGTAATCTACATTATCTTCGCTTTAGATGAGTTGGTTCGGGCTGTCTTGTTTTACCAAAGATGGCGGCAGAAGAAATGGCTTTAGAAAGGAGATACTTGGATGACAAAAGTAAGACAAGCTTTTACTTGGATCTATTTTATTATGTACCTATCTCTTCTCTGGATTACGAGTGTGCTAGTGGGCTTAGTCCTGTTTTCCTTTATCCCGGCCTGTGTCACCGCAATCCAGCAAATTCACTTAATGAAGAAAGACAACTTGCGGGGACAACTGGCCTTAGGGTCAAGGTATTATGCCCTATTTTTTGACAAGCTAAAGGACTACTATTTAATCAGCCTAGCTGCTACATGTTTACTAGTCGTCTTGATCACGAATTACTTGTTCCTCAGTAGAACAAGTGGTTTTGTCACCTACCTGCTATTCTACTTAACCATCGCCATGATCCTGGCTTGGTTTTGGATTATGACAACTTATAGTGTCGTAGCAAACGACTACTCCCATATTTCTATTAAAGAACAAGTCAAAAATAGTATGTTTATTGTCCTCAGCCACTTACTAGAATTCTTGATTGTAGCCGTTATCCATGTGGCTTTAACTCTGGTTTTATGGACAGTGTCGCCCCTTCTCGTGGTCTTTGCTCCCATCATTGGTCTCATTTTATTTGATTACCTTGTTGGTCGCCTCTTAAACGGTTTCTCTATCCGGTCTTACTTCAGTAACTTTATTAATAGCCACGAATAAGCTATAAGCTTAGAAATGAAGGGTTGTCAAACAGTAAGGACCGGATTCAAATTGCTCGCTTCCCTTTTTAGACTGTCTTATTCAGCTAACTCTCCCTAAATAAGGCAGAAGATAAGAACCCCCAAGCAAAGCCCTTTTTACTTGGGGTTTCTTTATATAAATCTTAATAACTTCTCATCCTAGGTCAACCAGGCTCTCCCGGACTTTTTGGATATGGTTGGCCATGGCCTGGTAGGCTTGGTCTGGCTTCTGATCTTGGATGGCCTCTAAAATTTCCTGGTGGGAGATGACCATTTCGCGCTTAATGGCTTCAGAGCTGTAGGATTGGGTATTGTACAACCAGATGGACTGGTTAATGATGGGGATAAGTTGAGTCATGGCCAGGTTACCAGAAGCCTGGGCAATGAGGGAGTGGAAATCCATGTCATATTGGAAGTGAAGCTGGCCCGAAGTCTCTACCTGGTCTTCAATTTTTTCTTTGATTTCCTTGAGTTGGGCCACTTCGTCTTGGCTAGCATGGACTGCAGCTAGCTGGGTCATCCGTGGTTCCAAGAGTGATCGAACTTCAAAGAGGTCTTGAACCAACTTTAAGGTGTCAGGAACTAGGGAGAAGCCTAGTGGGTCTTCGCTTATTCCCCGTTTGCTACTGACAAAGGTTCCTAATCCCCGTCTGATTTCTAGGATATTTTTGGAGGTCAAGACCCGGACAGCCTCCCGGATGGTACTGCGACTGACCTCTAAGTCTTTTGCCAGGTCGTATTCGTTAGGTATTTTGTCACCAACCGTTAGCTTCCGGTCAGCCATGTAGGCTAAGATCTTGTCTGCGGTTTGGTCAACCAAAGATTTTGTATTTTTTGTCATATTTATCACACTCTGTATTTTTTAACCGTCATCTCTGTCTATACCCCTCCATGATACCATACTTCCAGGTTTGTTCATAAGCAAGCTTGATAAAGGGGCATTTAAAAAAGAGCTTCTGGCTAAGTAAAGGAAAGTTATTGACAGGAAGGAGAGGAGGGGCTATGATATAGGTAAGACATCAGACGACTGACCTATACAAAAAGACAAGCCATTTTTAAGCTGGCTTTTGCAAACAATGACTATTGAAAGCGTTTTATAAAATGTCTAAGCTGAGAGTCAAACTTTTGCCCTAGCTAAGTAAACTAGCTAAAATAAAGAAGATTCAGTTAGACGAGATGATGGATAGGAAAGAGGGACTTTACCATGTTTATGGATGATCATTTTATGTTACAAAATAAGGCCAGTCTTGAACTCTACCAAAGAGTTAAAGACCTGCCTATTTATGACTTTCACTGTCACTTAGATCCCAAGGAAATTTATGAAGACCAGCCTTTTGACAATATTGTTGACCTTTGGCTCGGAGGGGACCACTACAAGTGGCGGCTGATGCGGGCCAATGGGGTGACAGAGGATAAAATCACCGGCCAGGCATCCAATGAAGCTAAATTTAAGGCCTGGGCGGAGACCGTGGGCCAGGCAATTGGCAACCCCTTGTTCCACTTTACCCACTTGGAATTGAGCCAGGTATTTGGCATTCAAGACCACTTAAATGGGAAAAATTGGCAGGATATTTACCACAAGCTGAATGACTATATCGAAGAACAGTCCTTGAGTCCCCGCAAATTGATCGACCAGGCCAAGGTGGACTTTATTGGAACGACTGACTCCCCCTTGGATGACTTAAAATGGCATCAAAAATTGAAAGATGATCCGACTTTTCATGTCCAAGTAGATCCAACTTTTAGACCGGACCAGGCCTTTGTTTCTCATCCAGAATTCCCAGATTTTTTAAACAAACTGGAAGTAGCCACTCACTCCATTACAAGTTTTGCCGACTTTAGCCAAGCCCTTGAAGCTCGAATCAAATACTTTGCTCAAGCTGGGGCTCGGGCCAGTGACTTGTCTCTTGGACAAATTGTCTATGAAGACCCAAGTCAGGCTGACTTGGATGCCCTACTGGACAAGGCCCGCCGTCAAGAAGACCTAACCGACCTTGAAGTGGACCAATGGCAAACTGGCCTCCTTTTGGAACTTTGCCGGCTCTACAAGAAATATGGTTTGGTGACCCAGATCCACTTCGGTGCCTTAAGGAATAACAGTAGCAAGTTTTTTGACCGAGTTGGACCGGATGCTGGCTTTGACTCTATGGGGACCCAAAGCAAGCTAGCTGAGAACCTCAATGCCTTCTTAAATGAACTGGAAGCAAGAAACGACTTGCCTAAGATGGTCTGGTACAACCTTAACCCAGCTTACAATACGGTCCTAGCTAATACCCTAGCCAACTTCCAGGCCAATGACCAGGGCATTAAAAGCCAGTTGCAATTTGGAGCAGCCTGGTGGTTTGCCGACAGCAAGACCGGTATCTTAGACCAGCTAGAGGTTTTGGGCAACCAAGGCCTGCTTTCAAACTTTGTCGGCATGCTGACTGATTCACGGTCCTTCCTGTCTTACCCACGCCACGATTACTTCAGACGGATCCTATCCTCTTACATTGGGACTTGGATTGACCAGGAGGAAATTCCAGCCGACTTTGACTGGGCAGGAGCTATCGTCCAAGATATCGCCTACAAGAATGCCAAGAACTTCTTTGAGAAAGGGGAAGACTAATATGAAGATGAGCTTTCGCTGGTACGGGACGGATGACCCGGTTTCCCTGCAAGAAATAAGGGAAATCCCAGGTATGCAAGGGATTGTGTCAGCTGTTTATGATATTTCAGTAGGGGAGGTTTGGCCGGCCGAGACCATCCAGGCCCTTAAAGACCAGGTTGAAGCAGCTGGTTTAGAATTGGTCTGTATTGAATCGGTCCCTGTCCACGAAGATATTAAGCTTGGCAAGGAGAGCCGAGACCAACTCATCGCCAATTACAAAGAAACCATCCGCATCATCGGCCAGGTAGGGATACCGGTTGTCTGCTATAACTTTATGCCAGTCTTTGACTGGACCCGGTCTGACCTGAGCCACCCCTTGCCGGACGGGTCCCATTCCCTAGCCTTGATTAAGGCAGACATTGAAGACTTGGACCCCTTGTCTGGCGACCTTACCTTACCTGGATGGGACCTGTCTTACGATAAGGAAGGTTTAAAAGAGGTCATGGATGACTACAAGGGAATCAGCAAGGAAGACTTATGGGATAACTTAGCTTACTTTATCAAGGAAATTATCCCTGTGGCAGAAGAAGCCCAGGTTAAAATGGCCATTCACCCGGACGACCCCCCTTATGACATTTTTGGCCTGCCCCGGATTATCGTTGACCTCGATGCGGTCAAACGGTTCCTGGACCTTTACGACTCAAAATACAATGGGATAACCATGTGTGTAGGGTCATATGCCTCTAGTGAAAAAAACGATGTTGCAGCAATTACCGAATATGCCCTGAAACGCGACCGGATTAACTTTATGCACATGCGGAATGTGGCTGTTGGATCATGGGGCTTTCAAGAAACTGCCCACCTGTCTGAAGCCGGCAGTATTGATATGAACGCTATTATTAAGCTACTGGTAGACTACGGTTGGACTGGCCCTCTCCGACCAGACCATGGCCGGCAAATATGGCATGACCAGGTGGAAACACCTGGCTATGGTCTTTATGATCGGGCTTTGGGTGCGACTTACTTAAATGGTTTATATGAAGCAAATATGAAAGCTCTTGGCAAGAATCCTCATTTCGACACGCCCAAATTGAAAGGAGAATAAGCAATGTCAAAATTTGGCAAACATGATTTTACCGGTAAGACAGTTGTTTTAACAGGGGCAGGTGGTGTTTTGGTCTCTACTTTTTCGGAAGCCTTTGCCCAACTAGGGGCCAATGTTGCCCTCCTAGACCTCAACCGAGAAGCCGCTCAAAGTGTGGCAGATAAAATCAACCAAAACAATCCTAACCAGGCTAAAGCCTACGAATGCAATGTTTTAGAAAAGGAGTCGCTTAAAGCAGTCAATGAACAAATCAAGGCTGATTTTGGCCCTTGTGATATTTTGATTAATGGGGCTGGGGGAAACAATCCTAAGGCAACCACCGACAATGAATTCCACTCTGAAGACCTTGACAAGGAGGTTAAGTCCTTCTTCAACCTAGAAGAGACAGGGATTGAATTTGTTTTTAACTTAAACTTCTTGGGCACCTTACTTCCCACCCAGGTCTTTGCCAAGGAGATGATTGGCCGTCCAGGAGCTAACATTATCAATATCTCTTCCATGAATGCCTTGACCCCTTTGACCAAGATTCCTGCTTATTCCGGAGCCAAGGCTGCTATTTCAAACTTGACCCAGTGGCTAGCTGTCCACTTTTCCAAGGTGGGTATCCGGTGTAATGCCATCGCTCCTGGCTTTTTGGTCTCCAAGCAAAATATTGACTTATTGTTTGAAGCAGACCACGAGACCCTAAGCCCAAGAGGGGAGAAAATTATTAACAATACCCCAATGGGACGGTTTGGCAAGGCAGAAGAGCTGGTTGGTGGCATCTTATTCTTAGCGGATGAAACTGCCGCTAGCTTTGTAAATGGGGTTATCATTGCCATTGACGGAGGCTTTTCTGCTTATTCCGGTGTCTAAGACGATACTTGATTTATAGGAGGTAGAAATATGAAAAAAATGAAGGTCTTAAAGCGATTGCATGACCATTATATTTTTGCGGTAGTTCGGGGGAAAGACCAGGACCATGCTGTGTCGATTTCCCAAGCGGCCTTTCAAGCTGGGATTAAAAATATCGAAGTCACCTTTACCACTCCGGAAGCTGACAGAGCCATTGCCAGCCTTGTCCAAGCTAACCAAGACACTGACATGCTAGTAGGAGCAGGTACGGTCTTGGATGCGCAAACGGCCAGCCTAGCTATTCAAAAAGGAGCCCAGTTCGTGGTTAGTCCCCATTTTGACCCGGCAATTGCCGAAGTATGTAACCTCTATACCACTCCTTATCTGCCGGGATGTGCTTCAGTCAATGAGATAGTGACTGCCTTAAGAGCGGGAGTGGACGTGGTTAAACTGTTTCCTGGCGGTTTACTCGGTCCTAAATTCATCCAGGATGTCCACGGTCCCCTCCCCAATGTGGAAATGATGCCCTCTGGCGGTGTGGATCTAGACAATATCGAAGACTGGTACAAGGCAGGTGCCTGGGCGGTAGGAGTCGGCAGTGCTTTAACCAAAAATGCTCAGGGCCAAGACGATATTACTATTAATGCCAGTCGCTTTGTGGCTAAGTTAAAAGAAGTTAGAGGGTATTAGGATGGCAGAAATCACACTTTTGGGTGAGGCCTTGGTCTTATTTACGGCCGAGGACTTGGGCCCACTCAGTATTGTTAATAAATTTACTAAATCACTGGCTGGAGCTGAATTGAATGTGGCAATTGGCTTGTCTCGACTCAACCACCGGCCAGCCTATATCTCACAAGTTGGCCAAGACCCCTTTGGCGACTATATCATCCAGATGTTACAAGCCATGGGAGTAGCCAGCCAATATATCTCTCAGTCTAAGCTAGGTCCTACCGGGATAATGTTTAAAAACAAGGTGGCAGAAGGAGATCCCAAGACCCTTTACTACCGATCTCACTCTGCCTTTACCCATTTGCAAAAAGAAGATATTCAACTGAACTTTAAAGATATGAAGATTTTCCATGTAACTGGCATTCCTCCAGCCATCAACCCTCAGATCCGGGAAATTAGCTTTCATTTGATGAAAGAAGCAAGAGACCAAGGTATTTTGGTGACCTTTGACCCAAATATTCGCCCTGCCATGTGGGAAAGCCAAGCCCTCATGGTTGAGACCTTAAACCAGCTTGCCTCCTTGGCTGATATTGTCCTGCCAGGTATTGATGAAGCAGCAGTTCTTACTGGCAGTCGAGATGGTCAAGCTATTGCTGACTTTTATTTTGACCAGGGAGTCCAGGCCGTCGTGGTAAAAAATGGGGCTGAAGGAGCTAGCTTGTTTGAACAAGGTCAGCCAAGCCAATTTATCCTAGGTTACCAGGTAGACCATGTTGTAGATAGTGTTGGAGCAGGGGACGGTTTTGCCACCGGTGTCCTTCATGGCCTCTTAACTGGCCAAAGCCTAGCCCAAGCCGTCCAGATTGGCAATGCCATCGGGTCCCTCCAAGTCCAAAACCCTGGAGATAACGAAGGCTTGCCCAGTGAAGCAGAATTACTCGCTTATATGAAAGAGGGGAGACAGGATGGATATATGTAAAGATGTCAAACTTGTTGAAAAGATGGAGTCTTACTACAAAATAACCACCAATTCTATTCAATTAAGACTCTGGTTTTTAACTGATGATATTATCAGAATCCGAGCTGGTTTTGATCAAGACTTTGTGGAAGAATCATATAGCCTTGTCACTACAGCTTGGGATGATGATATGGACAATTTTATGGGAAAAAGTCGTAATAGAATTGAATGCGCTGAATCAACATTGACTGAAGTCAAAGGGTACTATCTAATTACTGGAAATAAATTGACTGTTAAAATATGGAAATCGCCTTTTATTATAGAAGTTAAAGATGAAGATAATACTATGATTCACCGCGACATACCCCAACTAGCTTATGTAAAAGATAATAATAATAGACGATCACATACACATGAAATATTTGACGGGGACCACTTTTATGGCTTTGGTGAAACAACTGGCAAGTTAGACAAGTACGAAGATTTAATCTTAATAGGTCAAACAGATGCAATGGGATATAACCCTATTAAACGGAATCCTTTATACAAACACATTCCCTTTTATATTAAATTGAATGAAAATCATAAAAAGGCAGTAGGATATTATTATCATGGTACTTATAGATCTGAATTTAATGTTGGCCAATCTCATAGTAATTATTGGCCAGCTCAAAATAGATATCGAACGGATGGAGGAGATATTGATTTATTCTTAATTGCTGGACCTAAAGTCAGAGAAGTTATTGAGCGTTATACAGATTTAACTGGTAAATCGACTTTACTTCCTAAGTATGCTCTTGGTTACTTGGGGTCATCAATGTATTATGCTGAACTTCCAAAAAATGCTGATGACTCAATTGAAGAATTTGTTAAAACCACGAAAGAACATGATATTCCTATTGATGGTTTCCAATTATCTTCCGGTTATTCCAATATAGAAACTAAAAATGGACTAAAAAGATGTGTTTTCGAATGGAACAAAGACAGGTTTAGCGATCCTGAACACTTTTTTGAAATTATAAACGAAAAAAATGTAAGCGTTTCTCCTAACGTAAAACCTGGAATTTTACTAGAACACCCTTTGTTTGAGGAAATGAAAAATAAAGATATGTTTGTACAGAATAGCACTTCAAGCCAACCAAGTGTAGCAAGTTGGTGGGGAGGACCAGGAGCCTATGTCGATTTTACGAAAAAGTCAGCCAGAGATAATTGGAAAGAAATGTTGAAAGAGAACATTCTTAAAAAGGGAACAACTTCAATATGGAATGATAATTGTGAATATGACGGTATTATTGATGATGACAGCAAAGTATCATTTGAAGGCAAAGGAGCTAAAATAGAAAAAGCAAGACCCGTTATGGCCAATATTATGTGTCAAATTACTGAAGAGGCCATTAATGAAATTTATCAAGATCAACGACCATTTATTGTATGTAGAGGAGGCCAAAGTGGCATTCAAAGGTTTGCACAAACCTGGGCTGGTGATAATTATACGGACTGGAAAACATTAAAATATAATATTTCAACTATTTTAGGTATGGGCCTATCCGGCGTGGCAAATAATGGGTGTGACATCGCTGGCTTTTACGGTCCAGCTCCAGAAGCTGAATTACTAGTTAGATGGATACAGCATGGAATCTTTCAGCCTAGGTTTTCAATTCATTCTACCAATTTTGACAATACCGTTACTGAACCTTGGATGTTTGAAGAATACCTTCCCATAATAAAAGAAGCTATGCAATTCAGGTATCAATTAGTGCCATATTTTTATAGTTTGATGGAAAGAGCACATCGTACTGGTCTGCCAATTGTAGAAGCTTTTGTAAGCGCCTTTCAAGATGATGTCAATTCCTATGATGAGGACGTCAATTTTATGTTAGGAGATGGCTTACTAGTAGCTAATGTTGTTGACAAAGGTCAAACAGAAAAAAGTATCTACCTTCCTGAAGGAGAAGTTTTTTACGATTATTATTCACGTAAGAAATATTCTGGAGGCCAGAACATTTCATTAGAAGTGGATATTAGTTCGATCCCATTGTTTATAAAAGGTGGTTCCATTATTCCCATAGCTATTAATAAAATTAATGACCTACATGAAGATAGAGTAAAAGATTTGAAGTTAATAATAACTCCAGATAAAGATACAGAATTTAAATTATATGAAGATGATGGGACAACTTATAACTATACAAAGGGAGATTACTTAAATACAAGTATAAATGTAGAAGTGGGATCTAAAACGATAGTCAGATTTAAAAAGGAAGGGAACTATAAATCCCCAATAGAAAATATAATCTTAGATGTTGTAAAACCTGAAAAATCTGCTTACAGTGTAGCGATTGATGATCAAATGTTACCTCATATATTAAATAATAAAGAATTCGCTAAAGCTTCAATAGGTTGGCGATACAATCACGATACTAAATCTGTGATGATTAAATATCCAAATCAAAGAAAAAACTATGAGGTTATTATTGATTTTATTGAAAACGATTTAATAGGAATGTAGTTTGGAGGGAGAAGAATGTCGTTTAAAAAGATAGTTTATATTCTATTATTTTGTTGCTTTATTTTAATAGGTTGCACCAATGGAAAGGCTTTAAATGATAGTTCAGAAGCTAGTGTAGATGATCCCTTAGTCTTAAGATTAGGTCATAATATGAATGAAGACCACCCTGTTCATACGGCATTAGACAAATTCAGAACTGAAATCCAAGATAGAAGTAATGGCAGAATACGAATAATTATCTATCCTAACGGGCAATTAGGTAGTGAGCCTTTAATGTTGGAACAAATGCAAGCTGGAGTCTTAGATATCGTCAAGGTAGCTGCACCTCAAATGTCTGATTACAGTATGGGATATGAGGCATTTGGCTTACCCTTCCTCTTTGAAAGCGAGGAACATTTTAAGACTGTGATGAATTCTGATGCTATGAAAGAATTTTTTATGGAAGAAGGCAATGGCTTTATTACCCTCACATACTTTACGGCTGGTCAACGGTCTTTTTATACCAAGGATACACCAATACTTAAACCAGAAGATTTGTCCGGGTTAAATATTCGTGTGCAAGAATTGAGTGCCCAAATGGAGATGGTTACGGCTATGGGTGGTACCCCAATTGCTATGGAGTATGGTGAAGTATATCCTTCTCTTCAATCTGGTTTGATCGATGGTACAGAGAATAATGAGATATCTTTGACAAATGGATACCATGGTGAAGTTGCCAAAGCTTATTCCTATACCCAACATGCTCGTATACCTGATGTTTTAGTAGTTAATGAGCAACTATGGGAAAGGCTAGACCTTCAAGACCAAGAAATGTTTCTAGAGGTGGCAGAAGAGATCACTGAAGAATTTTATGATTTATGGGATAAAGAAGTTGAGGAAGCTATTAATATGGCGAAAAATGAGATGGATGTAGAATTTTATGAAGATATAGATATTAAACCTTTTCAGGAAAAAACAGAACACATTATTGATTCCTATGTAGCTATGGATCCAGGAATAGAGCAGGTAGTGGATATTATACGAAATAATTAAACAGAATTATTTTGAAAGGGAGTGAATATGATGGGTTCAGCAATATTAAGTTTAAAAAGGTACGCACAAAATTTACTAGGTTATATAGCTGCGATCTTATTATCGGGAATGGCTATTTTGACAATCTATCAGGTGTTTATGAGATATGTTATGAATAATCCATCAGATTGGACCCAAGAGTTGATCAGATATGTAATGATATGGACTGGGTTTATCGGAGCAGCTTATGTTTTTGGGACCAGAGAACATATGTCCTTAACAATTTTACAAAATTATTTAAAATCAAATCAAAATAAATGGTTATCCGTTTTAATTGACTTAGTTTGCTTAATAGTAGTTTTCCTTGTCTTAGTAGTGGGTGGGTTTCAAATTTCACTTAGCGTTACTGGAGTTCGCTCACCCATACTAGCTATACCTAGATCATTAGTGTATGGAGTCGGTCCTATTTCAGGTATTTTAATTTCGATTATACAATGTGCAAATATCTACGAAGATATTGTATTAAATCAATCAAGTGGGGAGGATAATTAAATTGGATTCTCTATTACCAGCACTTGTTTTATTTGTTTCATTTTTTATATTGTTGGCTATTGGTGTGCCCATCTCAATAGGGATCATAGCTTCAACTATAATGACTGGCTTAGTTTTATTACCTTTGGAGCAAATAGTATTTATTACCGTTCAAAGAATGTATACAGGAATAGAAAGTTTCTCATTACTGGCCGTTCCATTATTTATATTAGCCGGAAATATTATGAATAACGGGGGTATAGCAAGGAGACTAGTGAATTTTTCTAATGCTTTTACGGGTAAAATACCTGGGTCATTAGTTCATACCAATGTGTTAGGAAATATGTTGTTTGGAGCTTTATCCGGATCAGCTGTTGCCGCTTCTTCAGCTATTGGGGGAACATTAAGTCCAATTCAAAAAGATGAGGGATATGATCCAGCGTTTTCAACGAGTGTTAACATTGCCTCGGCTTCTTCTGGCTTACTGATCCCACCTTCTGGTTCAATTATCGTTTACTCTGCTATTTCCGGAGGGGTATCCGTATCAGCCTTATTCCTTGCTGGCTATGTTCCTGGAATTTTAATGGGGATTATAACTATGTTGATTGCATATTTTTATGCTAAGAAGAGAAACTATAAGGTTAAACAACATATTTCAAATAAGGAGCGTTTAAGAGCTACTTTAGACGCATTGCCAAGTTTAGGGATGATTGTAGTAGTCGTAGGAGGTATTGTTTCTGGAATTTTTACAGCGACTGAAGGGGCCGGCATATCTGTATTATATTGTACTATTTTATCAATTATTTATGGTAGCTTAAATTGGGAGTCATTCAAAAATATAATTATAGATAGTGCAAGAACAAGTGGTATGGTGTTGTTATTGATTTCTGCTTCCTCTGCTATGTCATGGATAATGGCCTATTCTGGAATACCTGGTGCTATTAGTCAGGCTCTACTAGGACTAACGAATAATACTATATTGATCTATCTTATCATGATAGCTATCTTATTAATTGTAGGAACTTTTATGGATATAACTCCAGCAATCCTTATTTTTACCCCCATTTTCCTTCCTATAGCAACTAATTTGGGAATGCACCCAGTTCACTTCGGTATTGTATTAATATTAGCTATGTGTATAGGTACTATGACTCCTCCGGTAGGGTCTGTATTATTTGTAGCTTGTGGGATAAGTAAGGTATCTATTGAGAAGGTATTTAAGCCCCTACTACCTTATTTAATTGGAATGGTAGTACTATTAATACTGATGACATTTTTACCAGAACTGTCTCTATTTCTACCTAGGTTAGCAGGATTGCTGTAGTATTGTTAAAAATAATTACAATTTCCTTTTAGAGATACCTTATTGTATCTTTGAAGGGAAATTTTTTGTATATTTTTCTACTTTACATGCATACATTTAATTAACAATATTTACATATACTACACATACTCCATACAAGAAATAAACATACGCTTGATATTATAGGTCATGGTATTACATATTACCTAAAAAAGGGAAATATTTATAGGAGAAGGAGTTTTTTGATTATGAAGAAAATCGCTAAGTTCGCCATGCTTTCTGGAAGTTTGCTTCTACTAGGAGCATGTAACAATGGGTCTGGAGATTCAGCTGAGGAGAGTAGAGAAGACAAACAGCTCGTTATTTACTCTAATGCTTCCAGTGAAGGCCGTGTAAACGGCAGCTATAAAATGTAGGAAAACGGCAATTTAAAATTGTTGGTTTTCCTACATTTTTTATATACTCTTCTTATCCCTTTAGAAATGGAGGTATTGGGATGAGAAGAGATATTCGAGAAGGAGTGAAAAAATATATGATAGACGGTATTAAACCTAATTTTTCTGCTTTAGCTCAACAATTTGGGTGCGATTACCGCACGGTTAAGGCAGCCTATCATGAAGCATTGAAAGGAGAAAGCTCAACCTCTCCTCGTAAGAAACGTGGAAGCAAACTGGATCCGTTTAAAAACATGATTCACGAAAAGCTAGAAGGCCACTGTAGTGCCTATAGTATCTTCCGATTTATTGAGAAGAAAGGTTTTGATGGCAGCTATAGTTTGGTAAAAACTTACTGTCGTGAGTTAAAGAAAGAGCGAGTCAAGAAAGCGACGATCCGTGTTGAACATACGCCGGGTCTTTCTGCTCAAGTTGATTGGAAAGAAAACATACATCTTATCAGTGAACAAGGAGAAATTATTTGCTTTAATATTTTTCTCTATGTATTGCCATTTTCAAAAATGAAGTTTATAACACTGACGTTTGACCGCAAACAAGATACATTATTTCAGTGTTTAAATGAGGCTTTTAAACATACCGGTGGCGTTCCAGAAGAAATTTGGTTTGATAATATGAAAACAGTTGTCGATCAATCAAGAACTCAGTTTTCAAAAGTACAATTGAATGAACGATTCTATGCATTTAGTAAAGATGCAGGGTTTAGAACGATGGTCTGCCGTCCATTTCGCCCTCAAACAAAAGGAAGTGTGGAAGCACTTGCCCGAACAGTTGAACGATTACGTGTCTATAATCATGAATTCCATGATAGTACAGACCTTATCCACATCGTAGATATGCTTTGCCACGACCTTAATCGGGAAGTGTCTCAAGCTACAGGAGAAACACCCTATTTCCTATGGAAGGATAAAGAAAAAGAGCACCTACATGAGCTACCAGAAAACCTATTAACGCCATATTTCAATGACTCTATTTGCCGTAAAGTCACAAAGGAAGCGATGGTTCTGTTCCGCAAATGTAGGTACTCGGTAGATCCTCGTTATATTGGAAAAGAAGTTGAATTAGCCCTTTCCGATAACGAATCGCACGTGCACATCTATTATAACGGAGAACGCATCCGTTCGCACTTATTAACGGAGAAACCATTGAATTATAACTATGATGATATGGTTCAAATTCTAAAATCTGATGTCCTAAGTCATAAGGATGAAGATGATATTCAGTCCTATATTGAAAATAGTTTAAAACAGTATGACTTTTTGGAGGAGCCAACGAATGAGTAGCGCTTATCAAAAACTCTTATATAATCTAGAAGAACTCAATTTAAACCATATGCGAGAATATGTGCCCAATTATATCGATGTCGCAAACAAAAATGAAATTTCTTTAACTGAGGCTCTATTAGAACTGACAAACCAAGAACTACACTATCAAAAGAACCAAAAGATTGAACGTGTGATTAAGCGCGCTCATTTCCCCAAAAGAACTTCTTTAGAGGAGTTTGACTTTGATTTCCAACCAAGTATTAATAAAAACGAAATCATTGACCTCAAACATATGGCTTTTATGGAAAAGAAAGAAAACCTTGTATTTATTGGTAATCCAGGTGTGGGTAAGACCCACCTGGTAATTGCCTTAGGGATTGAAGCTTGCCACCAAGGCTATCGTACATTGTTTATTAGTTGTCATGAATTACTTTTACGTCTTCGTTCAGCTTTTGAAAAAGGGACAGAAGAGCGCGTATTAAAACGTTATGCACGTTATGACTTGCTTATCATTGATGAGATTGGCTACTTACCTATTCAAAAGATTGAAGCAGACTTATTCTTTCAACTAATGACGATGCGGTATGAAAAGAATTCAACTGTCATAACAACCAACATTGTGTTATCCCGTTGGGGGGAATTATTTCAGAACTCAGAGATTGCGGCAGCGATACTTGACCGTCTGGTACATCACGTGAAGGTATTCAAGATCACTGGAAAATCATACCGAATGAAATAAAAAACTACCGATTACCTACAATTGAATTGCCAAAAACCTACATTTTTATCTTGCCGAAAACCTACAATTTTAAACTGCCCTTGACAGGCCGGGATGAGTTCTTCAAGGAAAGAGCTGCTGAAGCGGGTTTTGACATTGAGTTCGTACAATTGGGCGGGCCAGACTTGACCAACCGATTACTGGCAGAAGGTCAATCTACTACTGCTGACATTGTCTTTGGTCTTAATGAATTTAGCTTCCAAGAAATTGCTGATGAAGAATTATTAGAATCTCACGCTCCAGCCTGGAAAGACGAAATTGCTGAAGACGTTCCAACTCGTGATGATGACCTTTACGCTCCAGTTGATTACGCCAGAGTTTTTGCGATTTACAACGAAGATGAAGTGGACGAAAGTGAATTGCCTACTCACTGGAATGACTTCTACAATGATCCTCAATATGAAAACAGATACTTTGTGCCAAATGCCTTAGGTGGGGCTACCAACTCGGCGGTTATGTACATTAACCTTATTGAACATAGAGATGATAGCCAAGAAATGGGCGTAACCCAGGAAGGCCTAGACAACGTTGCTCAATACTTCGAAAATGGTGTCACTATGCCAGAAGGTGGTCCTGAAACTTGGATGCCAGATTTCGTTTCAGGTGAAGTTCCATACTCCTTCACTTTTATGGGGAACGTTACCAATTTTGAACAAGAATATGATGTTAATATTGGAGTTCTTGACCTCGACCCAGGAGTTATCCAAACCACTGAACAAATTGGTATTATTAATGACGGTGAAGATAACACAGTCGAACAAGAATTTATTGACTGGTTTGGTTCAGAAGAAGTCATGGCTGCTTTTGCAGAGGAACACGGTCAAGTCCCAGTTAATGCAAATGCTTCTGATAGTGTCGATGAACGCTTAAATGAAATTATGGAAAATACCACACCAGTCGACCTAGACTATGATTGGGTTGGTGACCACCTAGACGAGTGGATTGAATACGTCGAACTAAATATCTTATAAGATAATCAATTCATTTGGAGGTGGATATACATGAGCATGATTAGTTTAGAAGATGTTCAAATTAAATACGGTGACTTTACAGCGCTCGACCATGTGAATCTTGAAATCAACAAGGGTGACTTTTTTACCTTCCTAGGTCCATCTGGATCTGGTAAAAGTACTATGTTAAGAGCGATTGTTGGCTTTATTCAACACTCATCCGGCGATATTAAAATCAGTGGGCAAGTTGTGAATGACTTGCCCGTTGAGAAACGGGGGATTGGGATGATTTTCCAAAACTATGCCCTTTTCCCAACCATGACTGCTTACGAAAATATTGCCTTTGGTTTAAAAACTGAAAAGGCAAGTAAGACTGTCATTGAGAGAAAGGTCCAAGAAATGGCTGAAATGGTTGACTTGAACCAGCAACAGTTACAAAAAAACGTATCTGAACTCTCTGGGGGACAACAACAAAGGGTAGCCATTACTCGGTCGCTTGCTAAAGAACCACAAGTCTTGGCCATGGATGAACCTTTATCTAACTTGGATGCAAAATTACGTAAAAGTTTACGTCATGAAATCAAATCCATCCAGGCTAAAACTGGCTTGACTACACTTTACGTCACCCACGACCAAGAAGAAGCCCTCACCTTATCGGATCAAATTGCTATCTTTAATAATAGAGGCGTTGAGCAAGTTGGGACACCATATGATGTTTATTACAACCCTGCAACTGAGTTTGTATGTACCTTTATTGGTGACTCTAACAAGTTGACCAAACGTTTAGTGGCTCAAATTTCACCAGATATAGCCAGCCAATACGATTCCTTCTATGTGAGAACGGAACGGATTCAGATTCTTGATGCTAATGCTGAACATGGCTTTAGTGCAGAATTACGCCATATCGATTTTTACGGTAAGTATATCGACTATATTTTCTACAGTGAAGAATATGACCTCGAGCTTGTTGTTTACCAAAAAGTCAGTTCCGAAAAACCCATGGAGGAAGGCACTCAGGTTAAGCTATATATTGATCCTAAGCACATTATGAAATTTAAGGGGGATTAATACCATGAAGGAAAACAAGTTTGATTTATATAAGATATTCAATATCTTTGCTATTGCTGTTTTAGTCTGGTTTATTTTTGCATTCCTAATTCTCCCCAACTGGGAAGTGTTGAAGAGTACTTTCTTCCCAGATGGTTCATTTACTATTGATGGTTTCTCTAGCATCATTCAAAGTGACCGGGCCATGACAGGTTTAAGGAACTCATTTATGATCGGACTTCTCTTGCCGATCACTTGTTCTATTGTCGGTATTTTACAAGTTTTGTTTATCGAATACTTTGATGTTAAAGGTTCTAAGTTTTTAACAGTTGTCTACATGATTCCGCTCGTTTTTGGTGGGTTGTTGATTAACAACGGCTACATGTTCGTCTACGGTCCTAACGGAATTGCAACTCAACTACTTAGTCAAATCAATCCAAACATAGATCCGAATTGGTTTAGCGGTTATGCAGCTGTTATCGTCGTTATGACTTTCGGTTGTACAATTAACTATATGATTTTCTTCAGAAACGCTGTTCGTTCCATCGATTACTCAACCATTGAAGCAGCCAGAAACTTGGGTGCTAGCCAATGGGAAATTCTAAAAGATGTTGTTTTACCTCAGTTACGTCCAGTGATTAATACCTGTGTGATTTTACTTTTCCAACAAGGGGTTGGAGCTTTCTCTGCTCCCCTGATTGTAGGTGGTCAAGACTATGATGCCATTATGCCCTTGATTTTGACCTTTGCTAATAGACCGAACTCACGCATGCTAGCAGCCCTCTTATCCTTGTTCTTAGGTGTCTTCCAAATCATCGTTCTTTATGTGATTCAACGTACTGAACGGAATTCTAACTTTGCTTCTGTTTCTAAAACGAAGGTCAAACAGAAAAAAATGAAGATTAACAACCCAGCAACTAATGTTTTGGCTCACATTACTGCTTATGTTTTTGCCTTAGCCCACCTTCTTCCATTTGTAACAGTTATCTTGTTCTCATTCATGGACTACCAATCAATTGCAGAAGGAACTCTATCCTTTAGTGGTTTTACCCTAGAAAACTACGGTAGAATCCTAAGTGATTCAACTGCTTACCGTCCATTTGTAACCTCGGTCATCTATTCTTTCCTCAGTGCGACTGTTGTTGCAGTTATTACCATCTATGCAGCCCGCCTCATATATAAAACAAAAAGTAAATGGGGGACCGTACTGGAATACTTACTACATATTCCATGGCTATTACCGAGTGTCCTCTTTGCCTTAGGTATGATCCTCTACTATAATCAACCTAAAACTGTTGTCTTCAATCAAGTCTTAACAGGAACAACCATGATTATGTTAATTGGCTATATTGTGGTTTCTATTCCAAACACACTACGGTTTACTAAATCGGCATTCTACACTGTTGATGATAGTTTAGAAGAGGCAGCAACTATTTTAGGTGCGAAGAAAATGTATACATTCTTCAAGGTTATTTTACCCCTTATCTTACCAACAGTACTTGCTCTCTTCGCCCTAAACTTCAACGGTAAGCTGGATGACTTCGACTTGTCAGCTTTCTTATACCACCCATTGAACCCAACTTTAGGTATTGTGATTAGAAATAACTTGTCCAGTGAGTACGCAACTGATAGTATCGCGCTGAACTTAGTCTACTCCGTTATCTTGATTATCATTAACGCTCTAGTTGTTTGGTTAGTATACTTCGGTGGTATGAGTAAGATTTCTAGCCTCTTTACTGGTATTAAAGGTAAGTTCAGATTGAAGAGCAAATCTCAAAGTGGAGCTGTGTTAATTAATGAACAAAACAGTTGATTTTCAAAACTATCGGGAACTATTAGACCGTTATTTGCAGGACAATTCCTTTTTAATAGCCAACCACCGGGGTCGCTGGGGTGGGAATGTCATTGAAAATTCTTCCCAAGCCATGCAACTGTCTAAACTTAGCGGTTGTGAAATTGCCGAGCTTGATATTGTGGCGACAGCGGATGGGGTTTACTTGCCTTTCCACCCAGGACAAGAACAGCAATTGTTTGGCGAAGACTTTGATATTCGTGACTTGACCTTCGAAGAATTAGAGACCCATAAACTGATTAATGCTTTTGGGAGTCGGACGACCCGAAGTCTTGAAAGCTTAAAAGAGCTTATCATTGATAGCCCTCAAGACCTTATCCTACAATTTGACAAGTCTTGGAACTATTGGCCAGAATTTTTAGAATTTTTAGACCAATTTGCAGATACCCACAAGAAGCGTTTTCTTCTGAAAAGTGAAGTAACCCAAGATGACTTAGACAAGTTATCTAACCACCCTGAAAAATACATGTACATGGGTATTGTCAGCACAAAAGAGGAGTTAAACTTATTAGTCCAGGCTGAGAATATTAACATTATTGGTGTCGAAATTTTGGCCTCTAGTCCAGAAGATGACTTGTACGGGGCAGACTTAATCCAGCAATTACAGGATGAAAAGGGTTGGATTAGTCAAATTAACACCATACAGGTTAATGATACCAAGGACCTCTATGCTGGCTTGGATGACCACGTCGCTCTCTTTGATTCACCAGACAAGGTTTGGGGTAAACTAACCAGTATGGGTGCTCGAATTATTCAAACTGATTGGCCTGAACAATTGTTTAGCTACCGGTCAGCCAACAATTAGGCTCTAATCTTAACAATCCAATTTCTTTTATCATTCACTATTATCTGATAGGAATAAAAGAGCCGGGGAACTGAAATAGTATGGTTATACTTCAGCTGACCTTGGTGTTGGATAAATATAAGAGGGATATCCTCAATTCTAACCAGGATCAACTTATGATAACCGATAAGTTGGTCCTGGTTTATTATCGTAAGCTGTTGGACACTCTTCCAGAATTAATTTTGTTGAGTTCTGTTTGGGAGTTATTGAGATTTTTATAGAAGAGATGATGCTATTGACTATAAACAGTATAATTGACCCTAATAAGTTTGACAGGGAGGGAAATGCTATTGATTATTACGGCAATACTGTCATAGAATACTTGGACTTGACTTTGGACGACCCAGATGTTATCCATTTGGCTAAATCAATTCAGTCAGCACTAAAAAAGCAAGACTATGCAGCCAAGTTATCTTTCCTACCCATCTCATCCTTGCACATGACCATTCTAAGCCTGATCCGGGATATTGATAGGGGGCAAGAGGTTTGGCCCTCCTATTTACCTGACCAAGCTTTTGCTCAAATTGATCCTATATTGAAAGAGAAGGTAGATCAGGTTCCATTTTCAGGTCCAATAAAAATGAAAATTGCTGAATTTTCAGCTTTTCGCTTTAGGCTAGAACCCTATGATAAAGATAGCTTTAAAAATTTATATGAATATCGCAAAGCTTTAGTAGAAGAGACTCAAGTTGATCGTAATGATTTAGATACTTACACTTTTCATATTACCTTAGCTTATACCAACCGACCTTTTAACCAGGAAGAAAAAGCTGATTTTGCAGCATTTAAAGCCAAAATGAACAAGCAAGTCCAAGACGGGGATTTAACGATAAGAGTGAGCCAGCCTGAATTTGTTATTTTTAATGATATGTTAGCCTACCATACTGATTTATCTAAGCGAGGTGATCATTATTAAGTTAATCAAAAAATTTCTCAAAGGAAAAAGACCAGACCAAAAGTTATGTGAAGATGCTATTTTTACTTCTGACCAAGCTCTAGCTGTGATCGATGGCGTCACTTCTAAATCAGATTTTACCTATCAAGGGCAGAAAACTGGGCGGATTGCGAGCCAAATTATTCTCTGCAGTTTAAAAAACTTAAAGACAATTGAATCTTTAGACCAGGTTATTGAATCTATTAACCAAGACTATGACGAGTTTTACCAGAATGTTCCTTTTTCCAAGGACAAAAGACGCTATGGTTTACAAGCTGTCATGGCTATTTACCTAAAGGCGGTTCAAAAAGTCTATATCATAGGTGATTGCCAGGTCCGGGTCAATGATAAAATATATGAGTCCCCTAAGAAGATGGATGATATCTTGGCTGACTTGCGGTCTTTCATTACAGCTGTCCGGAAAGACCAGGGTCAAGACCTATACGAAAATGGTGAAGAAGTAGCTAGGAAAGAGATCCTACCCTACATTTTAGAGACAACTCGGTTTATGAACCGGGAAGTTCCCTTTGGCTATTCCGTTTTAAATGGTGACCCAATCCCGTCTAGTCTGATTACGGAAATTGATGTAGAAGAAGGAGACCTAGTGACCCTAGCATCTGATGGCTATCCTGACTTAAAGGAAGACTTTCAAACTACGGAAGACTACCTAGAACAGGTCAATGAAAAAGACCCCCACTGTCTGCATGAAAATCCTTCGACTAAAGGGATTGACCCAGGCAATTATTCTTTTGATGACCGGTCTTATATCCAGTTTGTCGTTTAAAAATGAATCCTAGCTATGTTAGGAAAAGAGAACCCTGTACCAAACCCGGTGCAGGGTTTTTGTCATGGGGAAATGAGAAAAGTCTAGAGAAACTCGAACTTTATGCTGGCTAAAAACTTCTTGCCACGGCTTTTTCGATTTTTAAAGCAAAACATGTTTTTGGTTGGGCTTGATAAATCAACTCACCCTTGACTCCAATTTACACAAATTTTACCCAAATATGTGACTGGTTTTAACGAAAGCATGAGAAACTAAAATACTGGCAAAGAGCCAGGAATATTTAAAGAGGTGATCTTCTTGCAGGTGAAGTTCCAAAATATTGAGATGACTTTTGACGATAAAACAGTTTTGAAGGATATTAACTTTGTCATTCCAGAAGGGAAATTGGTGTCCATCCTGGGACCGTCTGGTTGCGGGAAGTCTACCACCCTTATGCTAATCTCTGGCTTGACCTTTCCTACCCAGGGGGATATCTACTTTGGGGATAAGAAGGTAACCAAACTGGATGCGGTCAAGCGTAAGGTCGGCATGGTCTTTCAAAACTATGCCCTCTACCCACACTTGACGGTTCTGGAGAATATCATGTTCCCCTTGAAGATGGCCAAGGTTTCCAAAGCTGAAAGGCAAACCCGGGCTACAGACCTGGCTAAATTAGTTCAAATTGAAGACCAGCTAGACAAGAAGCCCAAGCAATTGTCTGGGGGCCAGCAGCAGCGGGTAGCCATTGCCCGGGCCTTGGCTAAAAAGCCTTCCGTTCTCCTCATGGATGAGCCCCTTTCTAACCTGGATGCTAGGTTGCGGATTGAAATGCGGGAAGAAATCAGACGGATCCAACAAGAAACAGGGATTACGACTATCTTTGTTACCCATGACCAAGAAGAAGCCCTAAGTATTTCCGACCAGGTCATGGTTTTAAATGCTGGAGCTATCCAGCAGTACGCGAACCCGGTCGATTTGTATGCCAAACCAGCCAATAAGTTTGTGGCCCAGTTTATCGGCACCCCTGTCATAAATATCCTGGCCATAGACCAGGTTAGTCCCCGCTTTGCCGACAAGTTGGACCTGCCCATTACTGAGATTGCAGAAGTGGGTGTCCGGTCTGAAGATTTAGTCGCAACTGAATCAGATGACTACCTCTTAGAAGGTAGGGTGACTTTGGTTGAGCGAGTCGGTAAAGACACCACCGTACATATTGACAAGGACGGCCAAGGGGTCTTAGCCACCAACCTAGCCTTTCATCCAGAAGAAGGTCAAGTTCTGAGACTAGTGGCAAGCCCTGAAGCTGTCCACTGCTTCAACCGGGCGGATCAGACTTTGACGCAAGTTTCGGGGAGGGTGAGTTAAGATGCAAAAACCCACTTGGAAGTCCACTGGCAAGACCTTTTTGTACCTCCTGCCCATGTTAGTGATTATCGGCACCTTTAACCTCTACCCAATTTTCAAGTCCTTTGAAATGAGTTTTTACGCTGACTTCAACTTCTACACCCAGGAAGTGAAGGAGTACGGGATCGATCCCTTCATTGAACTCTTCCAAGACCCTCAATTTTTGTCAGCCATCCGAAACACCTTTATCTTTGTTTTGGGAGTGGTCCCCCTCTCCATCCTTATTTCCTTGGGGATTGCCATCTTGCTCAATTCCATTGATTTGCTGTCAGGCTTCTTCCGGTCCATCTACTTCCTTCCTTTTGTCACCTCGACTGTCGCTGTATCTATTGTTTGGCGCTGGCTCTACCACACCAATTACGGTCTAGTAAACTATTTTTTAGGCCTTTTGAATATTGGGCCCATTGAGTTTTTGAACAATCCAGACTATGCCCTCTTGGCCATGGTGATTATGTCGATTTGGAAGGGGCTCGGCTTCAATATTATTATTTTCCTGGTTGGTCTGAACAATATCAATGAGTCTTACTACCAGGCAGCCAAAATTGATGGGGCTGGTCCTTGGCAGCGTTTTACCAATATTACCTTGCCCTTATTGGGACCAACGACCTTCCTAGTTTCCGTTATGGGGGTCATTAACAGTTTCAAGGTTTTTGACGAGGTCTACTCCCTCTTTAACGGCCGGCCGGGACCAGCTAATTCTGCCATGACCATGGTCTTTTACATCTTCCAAAAATTCTATGAAGAAAACCAGTATGCGATTGCCTCGGCTGCAGGGATCATCTTGTTCTTGATCATCCTTGTCTTTACACTACTGCAGATGTGGGTTAACAAGCGCTATGTTCACTACTAAGAAAGGTGATGAAAATGGCAAAAGAAAAAAACAACCAGCCAGGTTAAAATTTTAAAAATAGTCGCCTATGCCATCCTTATTTTGGGAGCTATTACCATGATCTTGCCCTTCTTTTGGATGGTGTCTACTTCTTTGAAAACCCCAGCTGAAGCTGTGGCCCAACCGCCCGTTTGGCTACCAGAAAGCCTGCAATTTGAAAACTATGTCAGGGCCATGGAAGTAGCCCCCTTTGGCCGTTACTTCCTTAACTCGGTGGTCATTACCAGCCTGTCAACGGCAGGGGAACTCCTCTTTACCATCCTAGCAGCTTTTGCTTTTTCCCGGATGAACTTCTACTTTAAAAATGTCCTCTTCACTATTCTTATCGCCACCATGATGGTTCCCTTTGAGCTTTTGATGATCCCCAACTACCTCACCCTGTCCCGGATGGGTCTGATCAATACCTATGCGGCCATGATTATTCCCTTCTTGGCTTCTGTTTTTTCCGTCTTCATGCTCAAGCAAAACTTTGAAGCGGTCCCGGATGAACTCTACTATGCTGCTAAGGTTGATGGATGCAGTGACTTTAAATTCCTCTGGCAAGTTGTCGTCCCCTTGTCCAAGTCAGCCATTGTAGCGGTGACCATTTTAAAAATTATCGGCTCTTGGAACGCCTTCTTGTGGCCCTTGATCGTCACCAATGAAACAGACATAAGGCCCCTCCCAGTAGGCCTCCAAGCCTTTACTACAGAAGCTGGAACATATTATGAACTCTTGATGGCGGCTGCTACTATTGTGGTCCTGCCCATGATAGTGATCTACTTATTCCTGCAAAAATACATCATCAAAGGGATTGCCAGCACTGGCGTAAAAGGTTAGCTAACGATTGAAGCTATTCTGGCTGATTAACTAGAATTCATCGGTTAGCTTGCCAGTTGAAGGGTAGACCAATAGTCATTAAAGGAGGTGGTTGGTCCCAAAAAGCTGTTGCCCGGTTGCCTAGTCAGATGTAAAAGGTTTAAATTTTAAAAGTAGTGCTTGAGAAAAAATGACAATCAAATCCAAATGGCCTAAATTGGGAACCCTATTGTTAGCTGGTTTTGTCCTAGCAGCTTGTGGGGACAATGGTCAAGATAACCAGGAAGGTCAAGATAACCAGACCCAAGAAGAGAATGCCCCGTCAAATGGTGAAGAAGCTTCAAGTGAAGAGACTAGCGGTGAAGCATCAGACCAAGAAGGATCAGACGACCAAGCTTCAAATGGGGAGACTGTTGAAATTACCTTCTGGCATGCCATGAATGGCCCCCACCAGGAGGCTTTAACGGCCTTAACCGATGAATTTAACGCGTCCCAAGACCAATACTTTGTCAATGAGCAAAGCCAAGGGGAATATGGGGACTTGAACCAGTCCGTCACAGCAGCAGCCGTTTCCGATGAACTCCCGACCATGGCCCAGCTTACCCCAACCGATGTCCCAGAATGGGCTAGCAATGACTTGATCGTCCCCCTAACTGATGACTTCTTGACTTCCAATGGCTTGGACCAGGAAGCCATTGATGACATTTACCCTGGCTTTTTGGAAAGCGGAACATTTGACGGGGAACGTTACGCCATGCCATTTTCCAAGTCGACCCGGATTATGTTTTATAACCAAGATATCTTAGATGAATATGGGGTAGAGGTGCCAGAAACTTGGGACCAAGTATTAGACTTAGCAGACCAAATGATTGAAGCTGGAGACGATGCCTACGCCATGGGATTTGAAAACAGCTTTGAAATGGAGTGGGAAACCATGGCCCGGCAAAACGGGTCGGACTTTGTTGACCCAGACTCTGGTACTGTTGACTTGAATGGCCCTGAAGCGGTTGAAGCCTTAGAATTGATCCAAGGCATGTTAGAAGATGGCCAGGCTCGAACAGCTGGTGAAGACGGCTTTATGTCAGGACCTTTCGGCAACGGTGCCTCAGCCCTTTACATCGGATCTTCTGCAGGGACCACCCACGTCGCCCCTGCTGCGGAAGGGATTAATTGGTCAACTGCTCCAATTCCAACCTTCAATGACACCGAATTAACCTTTTTTGCTGGTAACGACTTGGGCTTGTTTAGCTCAGCTTCTGAGGAAGAGCAAGCAGGCTTCGTTGCTTATCTTTCCTTCCTCCTGGAACCTGAAAATGCAGCTCAATGGGCTATTGATACTGGTTATGTTCCAGTCCGAGAAGAAGCCATCAACTCAGACCTTTACCAAAATTACCTGGAAGAAAACCCAGAATACGAAGCACCAACCCAGATGCTCAGCTACGGTATGTCTTCCCCGACCTTTGAAGGTTATGGCGAGTTTCGCAACAACATGGTTACTGCCATGGAAGAAGTTTC
Source organism: Alloiococcus otitis ATCC 51267 (assembly GCF_000315445.1). Lineage (GTDB taxonomy): Bacteria > Bacillota > Bacilli > Lactobacillales > Carnobacteriaceae_A > Alloiococcus > Alloiococcus otitis. The sequence continues at coordinate 67,166 of NZ_JH992958.1, read as the reverse complement.
GGTCAACGGGGTGGCACCACAAGATGCTCTAGACAGCTTGCAAGAGCAAACCGAACAAATTTTGAACTAACACGACCAGGCTAGGAAAGAGGCGGCTGGCCAGTCGTCTCTTTCAGTACATAATGAAGAATGGGTCTGTTCATGCTTGATTGACTAGTCAAATCTAAAGCAACGACCCAAGAAAACGAAACAAGGAGTGGCAAAATGAGTCAAGAGTTTATTATCCACAGTGGGATCGATACCATTGGGGGCAATATTTTGGAGATCAATACCGACCGGGTTCGGTTTTTTATGGACTTTGGCCTGAGTGCGGGCCAGCCTGCCGACGACCGGCCGGACTGGTCTGACCTAGAGCGGGAAATCAACCAGCAGGCCCTGCCCAAACTCCATCATGTCTTTGAAGTCAACCAACTGGAGCACTCTCCAAACATCCAACCCTTTCAAGCAGACCGGGACAAGCCCTTGCTTATAGCCATTTCCCACCTGCATATCGACCATATGGGGGCTTTGAAATTTCTTCCGGCTTCTGCCCGAATCTACCTATCCCGGGACTCCTACCGCCTGCTTCAAACTTTAGTGGAAGTGGGAGAGGAAGAAGGAATTTCAGCCCAAGTTATCCCGCTTGATCCAGGGGAGCTTGTGACCCTGGACGATGACCTCCACTTGCAATTGTTCCCAGTTGACCATGATGTGGTAGGGGCTTCTGCTGTATTTATCCAGGCTTCCGGCTTTAAGGTTCTCCACTCCGGTGACCTCCGCCGATCTGGCTACCAGCCAGACTTGACCGACCAGATGGTGGACTTGGCCCGTGAGTTTCAGCCGGACCTGCTTTTGATGGAAGGAACAGCTTTTAGCTTTGACGAGGATAAGGAAGGCTTTGACTCAGAAGCAGTCATGTTAAAAGCCTTTGACCAAGCCTTAAACCAGGATGATTTCTTGGTCATCAACCCCTATCCTCGCAATGTTGACCGCTTGCGCCAGTTAAACCAAGTGGCCACCCAGGCTAACCGGCAAATTGTCTGGGAAGAGCCTTATGCCAAGCTTATCGCAGCTTTTTTCCCGGAAGAGAGTTTGCTGGTTTTGCCTGAAGACGGAACGGCAAGATCTGGGACAGTTTTTTGGGATAATATCAAGGCCGAGCCCAACCAGTATGTCCTGCAAAACAGTTTTGCCCATTTATCACGACTGGAAGACTTGTCTTTGCCTGGGACCTACCTCCACTTAAATGGTGAACCCCTTGGGGACTTTGACAGCCACTTTGACCAGCTTCAGACTTTTTTACAGGACAAGGGCTTCAGCTTTCAAAATTTTGGGGTGAGCGGTCATGCCACTAAGGCGGACTTGTTGGGAATTGCCCAGGCTATCGGGGCTAAAAAGACTCTTGCTTGGCACACTTTTGAACCTGACAAGTTCCGCCAGGCTTTAGAGGGTGAAGGACTGGACACTTTCCAAGTTGAGCCCGGGGAAGTTTTTACCGCAGAAGATTTCTTGTAAATTCATGACGTTTCTGGTCCTTTTTGGGCCAAAACAAGGTATAATATGAACAAATAAGGAGGTTGACAGCCATGGACCGGTTAATTGAATTAGAGGAAGCTAGGGATGCAGCGGTTGACGTTTTAGACCAGATTGACTCAGCTGCTGATACCTTGGGCAAGGCTAAGTTTTGGGGCAATTAGGATATGTTTGGCGGCGACTTTATGGTCTCCTGGGTTAAGCGGCAAAGAATCAAAGTGGCCAATGAGGAGATTACAGATATTATGCAGTTGACCATTTGCGCCAAGAGCTGGCCGATGTGGACATGGTCTTACCGGAGACGGTTAGTGACACCCTGTCTGACAATATTTGGGGCCTTTGGCTGGACATTTTTTTACCGACTATATGGTCCAAGGCAAGATCAAGGAAGCCATCAAGCAATTGGAAGACTTTCGCCAGGTTATCGAAGACCTGATCGTTAAAATCGACACGGAGATCGACCTCCTGGAAGACGGACTGGAAGGGGAAGAAGACGACCCGTTCGAGGATGAAATTTGGTAGGGGTTGCTACCTATCGCTTTCATAGATTTAAATGAAGAGGCTAACAAACACCCCAGCTCCTGTCTGTCAAGAGCTGGGGTGTTTTAGTCTTATTTGAATCAAGAATCCTGCCCCAGCCGGTAATGTATGATAAGGATTAGGGCGCAGATAAAGAGGGAGACGGCAAAGAAGGGCAGTAAAATCGGAATGTAGTGAGCTACTAATAGGAAAATGACTAGGGCTATCAATTGGTAGAGGGGGATCTTGTAGTCGGAAAAGATTAGTTGGACGGCACTTGCTATGGCTTCGCCAATATTGTAGCCATAACTCGCAAAGATGAGGTAGTTGCAAGTCAAGATTAAGAAGAGGAGTCCGGCAAGTATGATGAGAAGGTTGAGGACAATGGAGAGGGATGAGATAAAGGTATAAAAGGAGGCCAACAAGCCCATCGCTACATTAAAGAGGAGGCCGTCCGCAAAGTTCCGCAAGTAATTGCCCTTAAAATACCCTAGGTAGCGGTTCATGAGCTGGTCTTCTTCCTCGTTGACAATAAAGTCCCGGATCAAGGCAAAGAGGCTGGCTGTGGCTGGGAAAACAAGGAGGGGTAAGGAGAAAAGCAAGAGGATGGTGGACAGGATGGCTGCGGTAAAGTCCCTGGCAAAGATCTGTAAAATGATAAAGAGGAAGACTGGGAGGTTGAAGAGGGACCAGATCAAATTGCTTTTGACACTAAAGCGGAAAATCTGGTTAAAAAAAGTAAAAGGCTCAGATTGATTAAAATTTCTCAAAAGTACTGGCTCCTTACTGGATTTGTCTTATATGTAAAGAAAATGTAAAATTGTGATTTTATATCAATGTAATCTATTTTACCAAAAATATGAATGGATACCAATATATCTGAAAAATTTGTTAGATTTTAAACCCCAGACCATGGCTAAAGCCTTATCCCATACCAAAATGAAGGTAGCCACTCCAACCAGGTATCCATTTTGAGAATGTAAAGGGGAAAATGTTTTAAGATAATATAACTAAAGTAATTTAATCTAAATGTAATATTTATCTCTTGGTAGAACAATTTTGAGAAAATGTTGGGGGACTTTCGAAGAGGGGTACTTGGTTTGAGCTTATAGACTACTTTTCCAGTGGTATATAAATGGATCAGTAAAATATTTGCTAAATATAATAGCCCCAAAGCTTCTCCATTGAAACTTCGGGGCTTTCAGTGTTTTTAGTACTGTCAATTTACCGCTTATGCCATAACATAAAGTTGTCAAATAAATTGTAGACATGTGGAGTAACTAGGCGGGCTTGGGGTAGGTTGATCTCACCCGAAGCCAGGACTTGGTAGGTTTTTTGGTCATCTAAGCGGTGTCGGGCCTCTGCTTCCAGGTTGACTTGGTCCTTGCTGGAAGCGGGTAGGGCCAATTTTTTGCTGTATTTTTTAATTTCCCATCCCTTGAAGGCGTAACTTTTAAGGGGGATGACCACATCCAGGTAGTGGCTGAGGTCTCGGTAGGTCAAGTTCTCTGGAAAGTCTAAAAAGTAGAGGTCGGCTTGAAAGTTATGTGTGATAAAGTCGATTAAGTCTTGTCCCTGGAGGGAAGTTCCCAACCAGACTTCATAGTTTGGGTCGGTCGTCTCAGCTTCGTCGGCTTGTAAGGTTACTAGCTTGGCCTGGTCGGCAGTGACTTGTTTTTGACCAGTATTTTTTCCGAAAGGTAGGGGATTGCTTCCAACTGGCTTAGCTTTTCTGTGACTTGAATTGGCGGGACGGTCATCGACTTTTCCTTCTTCACTAGTCCTACCCGGAGCTTGCTTCGGCCAATCGCTTTTAATATTAAAGGACTGGTAGCCCAAGTAGCGGCCCCGAGTTCCTGGCTGGACATAGCTTGTGCCAGAAGGAGTGATCCCAGCATTGGTGAAGTGCTGGTGGCCGGCAATAAGGCCGTCAATCTGGGGATAAGCCGCCAGGATTTCCCCGGCCTGGTCTTCCAAGTTAGGGTAATTGTAGCGGTGGCCTGTCATGGGGTCCAGGCTAAAGCCACCGTGGTAGGCTACTAGGACTAAGTCAACTTGACTAGCAAGTTCGTCCAGCCATTGGTCGACTGCTTCCAGGGCATCTCCCACCAAGGTTTGATGGCGCACTTCTGGCCGGGCGATTTGGCTGTAGCCACCGGTTAAGAGGCCAATAACCCCAACTTTCCCCCCTTGGACCGTCTTGATGGCATAAGGGGGGAAGATTCGCTCACCTTCACTGTCAAAGAGATTAGCACAAATATAAGTGGCCTCTAGCTTCTGGACTTGGGTGACTAACCAGTCTAGGCCATAGTCCAGGTCATGGTTGCCTGGGATCATAATGTCATAGCCCAGGCGGTTGGCCACTTCAACAAAGGGACTAGGGTCAGACTGAATATAGTGGAAAGTAGCTTGGGGACTCCCGGTTAGGAAGTCCCCATTGTCAATTAGGAGGCTGGAATCGTTGATAAAGTCAACCACCTGGTTTAAACCTTCTTGGGTATAAGCATGTACATCGGTCGTAGATAAAATTTGAATTTGTTGCATAAGCTCACCTAGCTTATCCTAATTTTTTCCGGATCAAGGAAGACAGTTGGTCAAAGATCAAGACAATGATAATGATGGCCAGGAGTATAATGGAGACCCGGGGCCAGTTACGGGCTTGTAAAGCGAAGATAATAGGGGCCCCGATCCCACCAGCCCCAACCAAACCGAGTGTGGTAGCGGACCGGATGGAAATTTCGAAGTTGATCATAATATAAGTGAAGGCAGGACTGATGGTCTGTGGCAGGATAGCGTATTGGAAGGTTTGGAAGCTAGTTGAGCCAGAAGATTCCAAGCCTTCAATGGGTGTTGAGTCAATGGCATCCATGGCCTCCGCAACTTGCTTGGACAAGGTTCCAACTAGTTGCAGACCCAGGGCCAGGGCACCGGCAAAGGGTCCGGGACCGACCACAATAACGAAGATTAAACCATAAATCAAGGTAGGGATAGCTCGCAAGATATCTAACAAAAATCGGCCTACTTTTGGGACAAAGCTATTTTGGCCCCAGATAATATTGGAACTAAGTAGGATAAAGGGGATGGAGATGAGTGACCCGATGATGGTTCCGTAAAAGGCAATGGCGATGGTTTCGACCATTAGTGGGATTAAGGATTCACCCGTCCCCGTATAGATATAAGCCCATTCCGGACTGGTCAGACCAATAAAGGTCGAAACTAGGTTATCCAAAGAAAACTGACTCAGGTTGGAATAGTCCAGGGCCAGCATGGAGAGGATAACCAGGATTAAGATAATAAAGAAGAATTTTTTGGTATCGAATTTTAATCTTTTTTGACTCATTTAGGCCATCTCCTTCTCAATTAAGCCGGTGATCCAGTCAATGATCACAACCATGAGCAGGATAAAGAGGATAATGACGGCTACCCGGTCATAGCGGAGGAGGCTCATTTGGGCATTCAGCATGGTTCCAATCCCACCCGCTCCAACGTATCCTAAGACGGCAGAAGCTCGGACATTGATCTCAAAGGCAAAAAGGCTGTAGGACCAGACCAAAAATTCTACTTGGGGCCAAACGGAGTTAAGGGCAATTTGAAAGCGGGTTGCCCCAACAGCTTCATCAGATTCCAAGGGGCCCAGGTCAATGTTTTCGATTGCTGCATAAAGCCACTGGGAGACAATCCCAAAGGTAAAGATGGTGATGGTTACAACCCCAGTGAAAGACCCAATCCCAATGATGGTTACAAAGATTGCCCCCAAAAGAAGGTTAGGAATAGTCCGGACAAGGGAGTAGAAGGTCCGGAAGATGAAGGTAACCAGCTTGTTTTTGGTCACAATTTCAGTCCCTAAAAAAGCTGCAGGGATGGCTAGGATGACACCAAAAAAGGTCCCAGCAAGCGACATGGCCAGGGTTTCCAAAATCGGAACCAAGAGGTCAGGGATGTAGGAGAAGTCAGGTCGGGCAAAGCCGTTTAGAAAGTTGACTAAGTAAGACTGGTCAGAAAAGACATCTGACCAAGAAGAGTTTATAGCTTGGGCCGACATGAAGAAGAGGAGGAGGATAATGACCAATATGAGGAGCTTTTGGGGTAGCTTGTCGTGAATGGTATCTTTTAATTTCAAGCCTATGCCTCCCTCTTGTCTTGGTCGGAGAAGATATCTTGTCCGTAAATTTCACCTAATCGCTGGTCGGTGGCTTCTTCGGTTGGACCGTCAAAGACAATCTCCCCACTTCGCATCCCAATAACGCGGTCGGCGTATTCCCGGGCAAGGTCAATGGAGTGAATGTTGACTAACACAGTCTTGTTTAAGTCACGATTAATGGTCCGGATGTCATCCATAACAGACTTAGAGGTAATGGGGTCCAGGGAAGCAACAGGTTCATCTGCTAAGATAATGTCAGCTTCTTGAACCAAAGTCCGGGCAATGGAGACCCGCTGCTGTTGACCACCTGATAAGTCACCGGACCGGGTTTTCAACTTGTCACCCAGCCGGACTTGGTCTAGAGCTTGTTCAACTTTTTGGTAGTCTTCTTTGGAAAATTTACCAATCAAGGATTCCCAATTGCTGTAGTAGCCCAGACGACCAGAGAGGACATTTTTTTGGACCGTGTTTCTTCTAACCAGGTTGAAGTGTTGGAAGATCATACCGATATTCCGGCGCATGTGGCGTAATTCTTTAGGCTTGGCCTGGGTAATGGACTTGTTGTCGATAAAAATTTCACCTTCAGTGAGGTCGATCAGGCGGTTAATGGACCGCAGGAGGGTGGACTTGCCGGCACCAGAAAGTCCGATAATGGCGATAAATTCCCCCTTATCAATTTTGAGGTTGACATTGTTCAAGCCGACAGTTCCGTTGCTGTAAACAATGCGGGCATTTTTAAATTCAATCATCTATCTCTCTCCTATACATGACTCGAAAACGAACAGGACAAGATGAACGGACTGCAAGCTTAATCAGCAGCCAGTTCAGTGTATTGGTTTAGGGTATCGTAGGCTTCTTCATCGGGTTCAGTGTAGTCTTGGTGGCCCCATAAGCCCATGACTTCTTGACCGGTTTCGTCTTCAGGCATTTGTCTGAAAGCCTCAGCGATTTGGTCTTTTAAGTCTTGGTCCATGTCAGGTTGAACAGCGATGGCGTCGTTTGGAATGTCACCTTCAGTCAGGTAAAGGACACGCAAATCTTCAACTAAATCGTTGTCACCGACAGCATCTTGGAAAACGTAGCGGGCTCCTTCAAAGACAAAAGCAGCATCTTGTTGGCCGTTGAGGACAGCAGTTAGTTGAGAAGGAATGTCGTTAACAGTGGTGAAGGTGATATCACTGAGGTCGATACCTGCTTCGTTCATTTCAGCAACAGGATAGATGTAACCAGCAGCAGAAGAAGGAGACAAGGTAGCGATGTTAGCCCCAGCCAAGTCCTCTAAGTTCTGCAAGTCGCTGTCTGCTTTAACGAGAACTTCTCCTTTGAAAGATGGGGTTGTTTCCCCTTCAAGCGGTTCTCCAGTTTCACGGTCATAAGCTTCCAGTTCTGAGGACAAGACAGCTTCAGCCGCTCCCATGTCTCGAGCTTGGACATAGGCAGCTGGTGGCATGATCCCCAAGTCAACTTGGTCTGACCCCATGGCTTGGACAATGGTAGAAAAGTCAGTCGCCAGTGTCACGTTAACTTCTCTATCTAATTTTTCAGACAGGTAGTCTTCAAAAGGTTCAGCCATAGCTTCCATTGAACCATCGTTGTTGGTTGGGACAAACTGAACTTGTAAGGTCTCAGGAGAAGTGTCGCCACCTTCAGCTGATTCTGTATCACCTTCGTTGTTACACCCGACTAAAGCTAGTGTAGTGGCCGACATTAGACAAAATTTCTGCATCATTTTTTCCAAAATATTCACTCCTTCATAAATACTGGCCTTATTATACAAGGGACATGTAGACTTCCAGTCAATTTAGTGTAAAGTTTAAGTAAAACACCTATCATCTAATCATAGGATAACGCTTCAGGCAAGAGAAAGACAGACTTTTAGTCAAAAATCAAGGAATGGAGCATTCCTTATATTAAAAATTAATAAGACATCTAAAACTTGTTCCGGGCTGGAAGCTAAGATGCTTGTAGCTAATGGCCTCGTCAAACTTATTTTGCCACTTGTATTTAATCTTGGCTTTTCATATAATGAAAGTGATATCTTAAAGTGCTTTCACAAAAGATAGTCGTGGGGCCACTGGCTGTTGCGAAAGACAAGGTATTGAAACCGCTGTCAATCTTCAGCCTTGCCAGTACATAAATACAAATTGGAAGAGAGGTGGACTGGTATTTTTGATCAAACAAAGCCAATAGGTCGAAATTTGCAGATCTGGATTGTTGGAAGTAAGGATATTATTTTAAGGGAGTAGAAACCAATGGACGCCAACCGTATCAAACAAATAAGGTCATTGATTGAATTTTTGAGCCGCATTTTGGGGGACCACTACGAAATTGTTTTTCATGTGATCAATGAGGATAAGACTTATATCGACACGATTATTAACGGCCATATTAGTGGCAGAACCGAGGATTCCCCTTTAACCAAATTTGCCTTGGAATTAATCGAGTCCAAAGTTTACCTTGAGCGGCACTATGTGACCCACTACAAGACCGTTACCAAGGATAATAAGCGATTGCAGGGGTCGACCTTTTTTATTATGGACGAAGATAATCAAGCTATTGAAGGTATGTTATGTTTTAACCTAGACTATTCTGGCCGGGTGGACTTGGCCAATGCCATTTTAAAAGACCTCAACCTGTCCTTGCTGCCGGGTGAATTGCAGACTGAAAGTTTAGAAGCTCAACCAGCGGAAGACGATTTCACTGAAATCCTATCAGAAAGTGTCAAGGATACCATCAAACAATTCATTGGTGTGGACTTACAAACCGATAACTTGACCCTGACCCAGGAAGCAAGGCTGGATATTGTTAAAGTTTTAGAAGAGAAAAATATTTTCCAACTGAAGGGAGCAGTTACCGAGGTGGCAGACCTTCTGGGGGTTTCTGAACCCACCATTTACCGCTACAGGACTAAAATTCAAAAAGAAAAAATGAACTAATGGCAGTGTCAGTTACTGTTTTGAGCATGGACCTTAAGATGGGGTCCATGCTCTTTTTTGTGCGATAAATTTCAGTGACTAAGATTCTTATCCTGATAATAAATTATCCTCGCTCACCGTTAGAATGCAAAAAATAAGTGAAAAGGATAACAGTAATTTTCAGTTTAGATGCCAAATCATCCGAGATAAAAGATAAATTTCATCTTCTAAACCTTCAATATTACAATATTTAAAAGGCTTTCTCATGGCGAGCCAATAAAATTCATCAAAATATGTTCAATAGATAACTTGACTGCGCTTTCAAGTGGTTGTAAGCTATTATTGTGATGATAATAAATTATTATCAATACGATAAAGAAAGGAGGCTAATTAGGTGGATTTAGTTATTGGTATTGTATTGCTCTTGTTGGTGCTGGCCTTCTTTACTTTGTTTACCTTCAAGGCTCCCTATGGCCGGAAGACCATGAGTGCATTTGCGGATGCCTCGGTGGCAACTCTTTTGGTCGAAGCCTTCCTGAGTTCATTTGTTGGGAATGTCTTCGGCATCGAGTTTTTTACAAATTTAGGTGATGCCGCTGGTTCATTGGGTGGGTCAGCCACCGCTTTGTTGGTCATCATGGCAATTGGCGGTTCTCCAGTCAATGCGGTTTTAATCGGGGCTTCCATCTACGGCTTTGGGATTTTGCCAGGTCTTGTTGTGGGCTATGTCATGTCTTACTTAGTGAAGTTGATTGAAGACAAAATTCCAGAAGGCGTTGACCTCTTGGTAATGATCTTGTTCTTAGCTCCCTTATCAAGAGGACTGGCCTTGATCAGTGACCCGGTAGTCACAGCCCTCCTATCCAATATTGGTCGGGCTATTGCAGCCAGCGCTGAAAGTGCCCCAGCAGTGATGGGCTTTGTCGTTGGTGGCATTATGGCAGTTGTGGGCTCTTCCCCAATTTCGTCCATGGCACTGTCTGCTATGCTCCAACTGACCGGTCTCCCAATGGCGGCGACCACCATGGCCATTTGGTCATCATCCTTTATCAACTTGGTCATGTACAGCCAGCTCAACTTGGGTGGCAAGAGAGAAAGCTTGTCTGTTTTTGTTGAGCCGAAGACCCAGGTTGACCTGACATCAGCCAACCCGCTTCCCATCTACCTAGCCAATATTATTGGCGGAGGCATATCCGGTTCAGTGGTTGCCTTGATGGGGATGAACAACATGGCTTCCAGTACAGCAACCCCATTTGCCGGTTTGGCCGTTATGTTTGCCTATAACCCCGTTCAACAAGTTATAATAGCAGCCGTGATCACTGTGGTCATCGGAGCCGTCGTTGCCTTTATCGTTGCTAAAATTTGGCACAACCGCCACCTCCCAATTACCACAACAGCTGATTTGAATGCGAGTGAAAATTCTTAAGTTCGTCACACCACTATCAAACTACCCTTTCGTTTTGAATAAAGTTAACTATCTAATTTATCAATAGGAGTGTGTTAATTATGGCTAAGGAAATTGCCGGAAAAACAGTGGAACAATGGACCCAAGGAAACCCCTACATCCATGACATTGTGGATGGGAAACCAGTTTTCTGGGTCAATGACAAGAAAGGAAACTTTGAAGCAGAAAAAGACCAAGTCCAATTCTCTGCCGAAGACATTAAGGATGCAGCCGACCGTTGGGATCGTTTTGCACCATGGTTTGAAATTGCTTTTGATGACACCAAGGAAACAAAAGGCATTATCGAAGGTCCTTACACTCGAATTGACAATTTTAAAGCAGATGTGGAAAAACGCTACGATGTTGACATAGCTGGTAATATGTACGTCAAACGGGATGACCTCTTGCCAATCGCTGGAACTATCAAAGCTCGTGGGGCTATCTATGAAGTCATCCACCACGCTGAAGAGTTAGCCATCGAAAAAGGTCTATTGTCCGGGTTTGATGATGACTATACTAAATTTGCTTCAGATGAATTTAAAGATGCCTTCAGTAATTACAGTGTGGTTGTTGGGACAACCGGTAACCTTGGTATTTCGGTCGGGGTCACTGCCGCAGCATTTGGCTTCCAATCGATTGTCCATATGTCCTCTGATGCCAAACAATGGAAAAAAGACTTCTTGCGCAAAAACGGAGCTGAAGTGGTTGAGCACAACACTGACTTTACTGAAGCGGTCAACCAGGGACGTCGAGCTTCTGAAGCAGATCCTAACTCTTACTTTGTCGATGATGAAGATTCCATCTACCTCTACTTGGGCTACACCACAGCTGCTCAACGTCTGGCTAAACAGCTAGAAGATGACGGCATTAAAGTGGATGATGACCACCCACTCTTCTTATGGTTACCATGTGGTGTTGGTGGTTCTCCAGGTGGCATTACCTTTGGGGCTAAACACATTTTTGGCGACAATGTTAATGCCTTCTTTGCTGAACCAACCCATGTTCCTTCCTTGCTAATCGGTATTTTAACCGGTCAGTTCTCCGGGGTTCACGTCGGCGACTTTGGGATCGATGGTCAAACCGTCATGGACGGGCTAGCTGTGCCTCGTACTTCCCAATTTGTGTCACAGGTGATGGAACACTTCTTTGACGGAGGTTACACCTTAACCGATGATGAAGCCAACCATAACTTGACCCGTCTTTACGATACAGAAGAGATTTTCCTTGAACCCGCTGCAACTGCTGGACTATCGGGGCCTGCCTACCTCTTCAAGTCTGAAGAAGGGCAAAAATACATTAAAGACAAAGGCTTGAACATGGATAATGCCACCCACATTGCCTGGGGAACCGGTGGATCAATGGTTCCTGAAGAAGACCGCAAAGTCTTCTACCAAGCAGGTGTCGAAAAATAAAAAATAAAGGGCTTGCATTTATCCCTTTAAAGTGGTAGAGTTTATCCACAAACAAAATATTCTGAAAAATATAGGACTAGTAGTGGATGGGTTATTTACAGAAAGGCCATGGTGGATGCGAATGGTCAGTAACCCTCCATGAATCCCCCTGTTTAGATTGAAGACGTAAGTCTAGTTGACTAAGTCATTCCGGTAGCCGCCGTTATGGTTTGAGTGTTTGGGTATAGCTGTACTCAAATAGTAGGGTGGTACCGCGCAATGAATTGGTATTAAACTGTTTCGTCCCTAAAAGATGTCTGGTCATCTTTTAGGATGGCGGAACAGTTTTTTTATACAAAAGATTAGGAGAGTGGCAAAAATGATTGACATGAAGCAGTTGAAAAATGATTTTGAAGCTGTCGCCCAAAATTTACAGACCCGCGGGACTAGCCGGGAAGACTTGCAAAAGGCCCTGGATTATTACACGCAAAGAACTCATCTGGTAGCTGAGTTAGACAAGCTGCGGAATAAACGGAATACCGTTTCTGAAGAGATCGGCAAGCAAAAACGTGCGGGTCAAGACGCTGACGACCAAGTCCAAGAAATGCGGGACCTTGGAAAAGAAATTGAAGCCAAAGAAAAGCAAGTCCGGGAATTAGAAGATGCTGAATTTGAAATCATGGCCCGGGTTCCTAATATTGGGGCTGAAGGCATTCCAGTTGGCGAAGATGAAGATGCTAATGAGGAAATCCACCGTAAAGGCGATCATCCAAGGTTTGACTTTGAGCCTAAAGCCCACTATGAGTTAGGGGAAGAATTAGGAATTTTAGACTTTGAGAATGGGGCCCGGGTTGCCGGCTCTCGCTTCTTATACTATGTAGGCTTGGGGGCTCGCTTGGAGCGAGCAGTTTATAACTTTATGCTCACCCAGCAACATGAGAATGGTTATGTAGAAATGATTACCCCTTATTTGGTCAATGACAATGCCATGTACGGGACTGGTCAGTACCCTAAATTTACCGAAGATACCTACCGGGTGGATAATGTTGATGACCGCAGCATGAGCTTGATTCCAACCGCTGAAGTTCCCTTGACCAACTACTTCGGAGACAATATTTGGGACAAGGCAGACCTACCTTTCAAGGTAACGGCCCTATCTCCCTGCTTCCGGTCAGAAGCCGGTTCAGCTGGCCGGGACACCCGGGGCTTGATCCGCTTGCACCAGTTCCATAAGGTTGAGATGGTCCGAATTTCTACTCCAGAAGATTCATTTAACCAGTTAGAAGAAATGACTGCAAATGCCGAAGACATCCTGGCTAAATTGGGCTTGCCTTACCGCCGAATTGTCTTGAGTACAGGGGACATGGGCTTTTCTGCGACTAAAACTTATGATGTAGAGGTTTGGCTCCCGGCCCAAGATACCTACCGTGAAATTTCTTCATGTTCTAACTGTTACGACTTCCAAGCTAGACGGGCTAAGATCCGCTTGAGAGATGAGGATGGCAATGTCCGCCTAGCCCACACCTTGAACGGTTCTGGTCTGGCAGTTGGGCGAACAGTTGCTGCGATTATGGAAAACTATCAAAATGCGGACGGGTCAATTGACATTCCAGAAGTTCTGGTCCCTTACATGGGTGGCATCACCCAAATCAACAAAGAAAACGCCCTTGGTAAAAAGGTCAAATAGAAGTTAAATAGCCCACCCATAGCCTATGGGTGGGCTATATTTTTGCCAATAACAATTCTAAAATAAAGGGAATAATTTGAGAAAAAAATTATAGCCTTAAAGAAGACACTCGGTTCAAGAAGCAGAACCCGATTTCTTAAAGTTAGCCTTCCGTTCAAGAAAAGCGACTAAAAAGTCTCGAGCAAAAGTGCTCGTTTGAGAATAAGTTTGTTGCTTGATGGCCAAGTTGTGCGATAGAAAAACCCAATCTAAGACAAAGTTAGCGACTAGCAATTGGTTAAAATTTGAAGGGTTTAACCGAGGCGATAGGATTCTTTAATTTTTAAACCAAACATAGGTTCTTATTATTGGTCTACCCTTAAAGCATGGTATAATAGAAGCAATTTCAAACAAGAGAAATGGATGTAAGGAGTTGAAGAGATGCGGATTTTACATACGGCGGACTGGCACCTAGGGAAGATTGTCAATGAGTTTTCCCTCCTGGACGACCAAATAGCCATGCTTGACCAATTAATTGAAATCATAAAGGAAGAGAAAATTGATGCTCTTTTGATGGCAGGCGATCTCTACGACCGGGGGGTTCCGCCTAAACAAGCAGTGTTAGCCTTTAATGACTTCCTCAACCGGATGATGGCTGAAGTGAAGATCCCTATCTTGATGATTGCGGGCAACCACGACAGCAATGAACGATTGGAATTTGGGAATGGTTTGTTCAAGCTAAATGATGTTTATATAGAAGGAACATTTAAGCCCAAGACTAAGATGGTTGACTTGGGCGGGGTTCATGTCTACCTCATGCCCTTTGCGGACCATATTTGGGTCCGGCAAGAATTGGACATGGAAGACCAGATTAAAAATCTGGAAGAAGCCATCCAAGTTCAGGTTGACCAGATTGTCCAAGGCCCTGACTTTGACCCTCATGCCTTTAACATCCTAACCATGCATGGTTATGTTGTCAACCAGAGTCGGGATTCGATTGAAGAGTCGGACTCTGAACGCCCCTTAAGTATTGGGACAACTGAATATGTGGATGCTTCTATTTTCGACGACTTTGACTATGTAGCCTTGGGTCACTTGCACGGCCCACAACAGGTTAAACGGGAGTCCATTCGCTACAGTGGCTCCTTGCTCAAGTACTCCAAATCTGAAGTCAACCACCACAAGCAAGTGGTTATTTTGGATATCGACCAGGACCGGGACCCGGTCTTGAAGCTTGAAACCCGAGACCTCATCCCAGACCGGGACATGCGGGTTTTGCGCGGGACTTTTGACGACTTGATCCAGGGCCAGTCTGACGACTATATCTTTTTTGACCTGGAAGACCCGGCTTATATCATGGATGCCATGTCCCGTTTGCGCAAAAAATATCCCAATGCCATGGGGATCGATTATGTCAATTTAAAAGGAAGACAAGTCGATCCTGCAAGGGGTCAAGATGTCAGCGACATGCGACAATTGGCTATTGACGACCTCTTCCAGCAATTTTTCCAAAATTACAGGGGGCAAGCCCTGACCGACCAGCAGTTGGAAATTGTCCAAGAAGTTGCCAATCTGGCCAACCAGGCAATCCAGGAAGGAGACGAATAAATGAGACCTGTTCAATTAGTCATGAGTGCCTTTGGTCCATTTAAGGACAGGGTTGTTATTGATTTTAGCCAGTTCAACCAAGCCTCTCTTTTTCTTTTGACTGGGCCAACAGGGTCTGGCAAAACGACTATCTTTGATGCTATCTCCTACGCTCTCTATGGGTCAGCCAGTGGCCAGGTCCGGGATGCCAGCAATCTTAAGTCAGACTACGCAGATGGCAGTCAGCTGTGCTACGTGTCATTGACTTTTACTCTGGGCGAAAAAACAGTCCAAGTTTACCGTCAGCCCAAGCAGACTGGCCCCGGTAAGACCAAGGATGGGGTCCAGTTGAACGCGGAGTTTTCCCTTAAGGTGGATGGCCAGGTCTGGGAGACCAAGATATCTGAAGCTAAAGATGCAATGGAGAACTTGTTGGGGCTGACAGCTGACCAATTCAAGCAAATTGTTATGCTACCTCAAGGGGAGTTTCGTAAACTCTTAACTGCAAGTAGTAAGGACAAGGAGGCAATCTTCCGCAATATTTTTAAAACGGATATTTTCCAGATCTTTGAAAAGCTCTTATCCGATCGCTACAAGTCCTACGAGGCAGACTTAGACAACTCCCAAACTAAATTGGCCCAGGTCGTTGACGCCATTCAAGTGGCAGATTGGGATAAAAACCCTAAACTCAGCCAGGCTGTTAAAGAAAAAGACTATACTGGCATGATGGAGGGTCTTAGTCAGGAAATTGACCGGGACCAAGCCCAAGTCGGTGCCCTAGACCAGGCTATTAAGAAATTAGAGGGGGACTTGAACCAACTTGATAAGTACATTGAACACCGGCAAGAACTAGACCAACTTTCCCAGCAAAAGAAAGATTTGGACCAGGCTCAGGACCAAATCAAAGCCTACCAGAAGAGTTTAGACCAGGCTGATCAAGCTAAAAACTTGCAGGAAGTTGACCAAAAACGGGCCAAGACCCAGGATAACTTAAGCCAAAACCAGCAAGCTAAAGAGAAACTGGACAGCAAGTTAGCAGGTTTGGAAAAGGAAGCACAACAGGTCCAAAACCAAATCCAAGCCCACCAAGAAAAACTTGCTGCTATCCCAAAAATGGAAGCAAACCGCCAGCAATTGGAAAAAGAGAAGGGACTTTGGGAAGACTTGTCCCAGCGTTTTAAAGAGGTTGAGGCATTGAAAGCTAACCAGGCCCAAGCCCGGAACCAGGAAAAAGACAAGCAGGAGAAATTAAAAGCAAGTCAAGCTGCCAAGACTGAGCTCGACCAAAAGTTGACGCAATTGCCAAAATGGCGGACCGAATTGAAGGAAGTAGAAGCTAAAAAGATAAGGCTAGACCAAGCAGGACAGGATGCCGACCGCAAGGAAAAAGACTTGACCAATGCCTTGGCAGAGTCCAAGAAAATCGAAGCTAGCAAAGAAGAGGTTAAGGCAAAAGAAGAGGCTTATAACCAGGCTGACCAAGCTTATGTCAAACTTGGCCAGGCCTACTTTGCCAACCAAGCGGCCCTTTTAGCCGACCAATTAGAAGAGGACCAGCCCTGCCCGGTTTGTGGGTCCACCCACCACCCAGCACCGGCCCATTTCGACCAGGGGGAAGTGACCAAGGCTGCCTTAGATAAAAGTGAAGAAGCTAAAAACCAGGCCCAATCAGCCCTCACCCAGGCAGAAAGCAATTTGAACCATTTGCAAGAATCCCTGACAAAAATTTTAAAACCTTACCAAGTTCCCCAATCTGATTTGGAAGAAGCCCACCACCAGGCCCATAAAGACCGGAAAAAATTGAAACAGGAAGCTGAGAAAGCAGCTGACCAAATAGCAGACTTGAACCAGTCTCTTGCCCAAGAAGAAGCTTGGCGAAAGCAAGTTGAAACTTTATTAAAAGAAGCGGAAATTCTCCAGGCCGACTTGCAGGAAATCAAAACCAACTTGGACCGCGACCAGGCCGAACAAGTCAAATTGAAAGAAGAAGTGGAGAACTTGCAAGATCAGCTGACCCAGGAGTCTAAAAGTCAGGTGGAAGAAAGAATTCAAACCATCACGACTGAGATAGAGGGTATTCGGAAAAAGGAAAAAGACTTGGAAGCTCATCAGGTCCAAGTCAACCAAGACCTGACCCAAAAGCAAACCAGTCTTGATTACACAAAAAACCGGATCGAAGAACTGGAAGAAGAATTCCAGGAATATTCGCAAGAATTCAATGACTTAGTCGCTAAGAGTGAAATGGGGACCGACTACCAAGCATACTTGGTTAGTGACAAGGAAATGGACCGGCGGAAAAATGTAATTGACCAACACAAGCAGGCACAAATTGAAGTGACTTCAGCCTTGAAGACCGTTAAAGGCAAACTGCCCCCAGCAGAAGACCAGCTGAGTTTAGAAGAGGCGAAAGCCCAGGAAGAAGACCTGGGTCGACAGAAGGTAGAGCTCCAAGGCCAACGAGACCAGGTCAATGTTCGCAAAGAAGCCAACAAAACACACTTAGCAGACATCCAAAAATACTACCAAGAACAGGCAGACCTTTACAAGACGGCTAGCCTTTATGGAGACCTGAGTGACCTGGCAGGTGGTAAATCGTCCGAGACCAACCGGATTTCCTTTGAACGTTATGTCCTCGGGGTCTACTTTGATGAGATTTTACAAGCCGCCAACCAGCGCCTTGACCAGATGACCAGTGGCCGTTTTAACCTAGAACGACAGCGGGACAACTTTAAGGGAAGTGGTGGCAAGGGGTTAGACCTAGAAGTTTTCGACCAATTTACCGGTAAGAAACGACCGGTCTCTTCCTTGTCTGGTGGAGAAATGTTCAAAGCCTCCCTTTCCTTGGCACTGGGCTTAAGTGATGTCATCCAAGGGCAATTGGGTGGTGTCCAAGTCGATACCCTCTTTGTGGATGAAGGCTTTGGCACCTTGGACCCCGACTCCTTAGACCAGGCAGTCCAAGTCTTAATGGAACTCAACCAAACTGGCCGGTTGGTTGGGATTATCTCCCACGTGGAAGAGCTTAAAGCCCGTATTTCCTCTAAAATTGTCCTCAAGCGCCAACAAACTGGCAGTCAAGTGGAAATTGAAGTCTAAATCTCCACTTTTTAAGGGTTTGGTGTTTTTAACCCTGCCGAGATTAACTCACTCACTTTTGGTGTGACTTACTTCGGTGAAAATCGCCAGTTGGTTTTGGTTCTAAAGGCTAGAATTTATGACAAAGGAGTTGTTGAGATATGTTCCAGACTATCGTATCGGCAGCGGGAGTTTTTGTAGCAACCAGCATCGATTACCTGGTTATTTTGACTCTAATCTTTGCCCAAGTTTCCGGCAACCAGCACAAGGCTGTCATTTATGCCGGCCAGTACCTGGGGACCGGGATCTTAGTAGGGGTCAGCTTGCTTGCAGCCTATGTGGTCAACTTTCTTCCTGAAGATTGGCTAGTGGGTTTGTTGGGTTTGATTCCGATCTTCTTAGGAATCCGCCTTGCCATTCAGGGAGAAGAAGATGATGAGGTGGATGAGTCTTTAATTGACCAGCTAGAGCAAAACCCGTCTCGCCAAGTTTTTTGGACCGTAACCCTCCTCACTATTTCTTCTGGTGGGGACAATTTGGGAGTCTACCTGCCTTACTTTGCTTCCTTAGCCTGGCAGGAAATAGTGGTCGCCCTCTTCGTTTTTGTTATCGGAATTGTTATCCTTTGCGAGCTTAGCCAAAAATTGTCTGAGGCCCCCTTTATCTCTCAAACAGTTGAAAAATACGAACGAGTCATAGTCCCGGTTGTCCTTGTCATACTTGGATTCTACATTATGTTTGAGGCTGGAACTTTGCAAAAATTGATAAGCATGATCGTTTAGCTCAATTGAATATAGCTAGATAGTAGAAACGAGCCGCAGAAGGATCTGTGGCTCGTTTTTATTTGGAGAGTTTTAAACTGAAAAGTTGGTATTGGTGTATCCTGGTTCATTATTTGTCGGCTTGTGGACAGGCGACAACTCAGTTGCCACAGGGGACTGGGTCTTTTAAAACGATCGTTATTATCAAATTTAGGCTTAAGTATAAGGTATTTACTGGATCTCTCAAACAACAAACGTTATATGAGAATCTAGATACTGGTACTTTCAAAGTTGAAACTAGAGAATAATTCAGAATTGGGAAGTTTTGGATTTGAAACGCGACAATTGCTGAGCAATAAAGGAGTTCTGGAGCAAGAACGCGACAATCGGTGAGCGATAAAGGAGTTTTGGCGTAATAACGCGACAATTACTGAGCAATAAAGGAGTTTGGGTGCAATAACGCGACAATCGGTGAGCGATAAAGGAGTTCTGGAGCAATAACGCGACAATTACTGAGCAATAAAGGAGTTT
>NZ_JH992958.1:40986-47524 GCF_000315445.1 Alloiococcus otitis ATCC 51267 | reverse complement strand
AATAAAGGAGTTTGGGTGCAATAACGCGACAATCGGTGAGCGATAAAGGAGTTCTGGAGCAATAACGCGACAATTACTGAGCAATAAAGGAGTTTTGGTGCAATAACGCGACAATTGCTGAGCAATAAAGGAGTTCTAGAGCAAGAACGCGACAATTGCTGAGCAATAAAGGAGTTCTGGAGCAAGAACGCGACAATCGGTGAGCGATAAAGGAGTTCTGGCGTAATAACGCGACAATTGCTGAGCAATAAAGGAGTTCTGGAGCAAGAACGCGACAATCGGTGAGCGATAAAGGAGTTTTGGCGTAATAACGCGACAATTGCTGAACAATAAAGGAGTTCTGAGTCAAGTCCAAAGGAAACAGCCCCTGACCGATCAAAGGGACATTAGGCGGAGCCCCTTTTAATAATTATTGCTAGGTATCTAATAATTAAAGTTTAACCAAGGCAAAAAAGTTTCAGGCGAATCCGGCCCTTTTTGCATAACTTTTGTTTTACATAATCTTAACAGCTTTTTGGTAAGTATATTAATAATGGAAGGCTATGCTATAATCGTGCCTTGTTTACCCAATAAGCACAAAATTTAAGAAAGGAGTGTAAGCATGCACACCAAACGTTTAAAGACTTTGGTCGCTTTTCTCTTGTCATTTCTTTTTGTAACAAATATTTGGCAAGTTCAAGCGGAAGAAGACCCGGCTGCCCCGGCTCTAGAATCCCAATTAGTGGATGAAGACCAGGAAAACCAGGTTGAGCTTCCTGCAGAAAATGAAGAGAGATCAAAGGATTCTTTAACTCAAACGCCCCCTAGTTTGACTAGTGGATGGGAGCAAGACCAGGCAAATAGTCAGTCCTACTCCCCGGCAGACCAGGGCAGCGAGCAAGTGACTTCCCCACCTGCTACAGGTCCTAACCCTGCCGACCAAGTCCAGCAAGGGGCAAGTCGCGAAAGACAGCAAGGGTCTGGGGAAAGCCAGTCTGAAACTGAAAGTTCAGATGATTCAGATGATGACGACCCTAACCCGGCTGGCTTAGAAGATGGCGGGGAGACGTTATCAGGAGACCCCGACCCAGCAGTTGTAGAAGAAAACCAAGCAGACTCAGTCAATGTAGGAGGTCCAAACCAACAAGAGGGTTCTGGACCTGTCCAATCAGACCTTCCCCAGGCAGAGGACGAAGAGCCTCACTCTGAGGAAGACCAGACTAGCCGAGAATCTGAAGAAAGAGACTTAACCAAGCAGCAACTGACCGAGGAAGCTTCCCAGCCTTACCCTAAGGGCCAACCCCGATTAGCTCCTGAACGGCCAGTTACCAATGCCAAGTCAAATGCCCACCGTTACCCAGTCTTGACTATCGGTGGCGACCCAAGTGAACGACACTTTACTTGGTATTCGGACAATTCTGACCAGGGTTACTTTGAGATTGCCCCTTACAATGAAGCAGGAGACTTTTCTCAAGGCCAAGTGATTCCAGGTGTGACCCACCAAGAGAATAACACCCATCACGACTTCTTCGGCCGAAATGTTCCAGACTTATACAACACCCAGGTGAAAATTGAGGGTCTTGAAGAAGACACGACTTATATGTACCGGTTCTGGAATGACGAAGAAAACAAGTCTGACATCTACACCTTTAAAACTCACCCAGCTGGCGATTTTGACTTCTTAATTGTCGGTGACCCCCAACTCGGGTCAGGCGACGATCTAGTAGAAGATATCCGGGGCTGGCAAGAAACCTTAGACACCATGCTGGCAGTTCACCCAGACCCTAACTTTTTACTCAGTGTTGGGGACCAGGTTGAGATTGCCTGGCGAGAAGAGGAGTATGCTGGATTTATCGAACAGGATGGCTTGAATGAGCTGACCCTGGTGCCGATTATTGGGAACCACGATACCTTTAACCCAGCATTTTCTGAACACTTTGCTTTACCAAATGTGCAAGCAGAAGGGAAAACCGAAGCAGGGTCTAACTACTACTTTACTTACAACAACGCCCTATTCGTTGCACTAAACCTGGAAAACACCAACTTTGAAGAACACGAAAGAACCCTGCAACAAGCAATTGCAGCGACTAGTGACCAGGAAATTGACTGGCGGGTCGTGACCCTCCACCGGTCTTTATTCTCACCAGCCAACCACTCCATGTCCAACCACACTAAATACTTGCGTGAGAACGTCGCGCCATTAATGAACAAGTACCAGATTGATATTGTCTTGGCGGGCCACGACCACTCTTACGCTCGAAGCCACGTCATGGATGGGACCAACCCACAAATCGAGTGGACTGAAGATAAGCAGGCACCAACAGAATATGTTGACCCTGAAGGGGTTATTTACCTGACCTTTAACTCTTCGAGTGGTAGCAAGTTTTACGACTTAGAAGACTTCCACGACTTCCTTGCTGTACGCAACCAAGAGTATAAAACAAACTTCTCTATTGCTCATGTAACTGAAAACACCTTTGAAGTTGTTACCTACCGAACTGAAGACTTGAGTGAAGTTGACCGGGTTCGTATCGTTAAAAACAACACCGACTTCGACGCCCCTCTCAGCCAACGCTATGTGCCACAAGCTCAAGTCCTACCCGTTTTCCAAGGAGAGGTCTTGCCGGAAGCCAAAGCAGCCATTGCAAATGCTGGTGACTTGCCTGCAAAAACCCAGTACTTGTGGGTTGGCCAGGTCCCTCAAACTGATCAGGTCGGCACAACTTGTGGCCGGGTTCGAATCGACTACAGCGATGGTTCTAGTGAAGAAGTTCCAGTATCGGTCGAAGTTATTGAAAAACGTCATGTTGAATTGGTCGACCCGACATGGGGCAATCTAGAAGCTAAAGATCCAGAAGTTAATAACACCATTCGCATTTCAGTCATTGCTGACAGCCACATTTTGGCCAAGGAACTTATTGCACCAACTAAAGAATACTACGACATGCTTAATCTCGATGCGAAGTACTTTACCCAGTCTGAAGAAGTTTTTAAAGAAAGTCTTCGTATGATTGACCAAAAAGGTGTTGACTATGTCTTGATCCCCGGTGACCTGACCCGGGATGGGGAACACGCTACTTACGACTTTATTGTCCGCGCCCTTAACGAGTATGTCCAAAACGGCTTGCGACAAGGCCGTAACCGTCGCGTCTTTGTTGTGCCAGGCAACCACGACATTAACAACCCACTTGCCTACGACTTTGCCAACTCCACCCACCTGCCACTTTATACACCGCAGGATTTCCAAGATGACTTCCAAGAATTGGTATATGATCAAGCTTTAGCAATCTACAATGAGTCTGACATCTACCAAGACTACCTAGCTGAAGTTAACGAAAAAGTTGACCAAGCTGAATCAGAGGAATACTATGCTCAAGGTCACTTGTCTTACGTTTCAAGAATTGACATTGGTGACCGCCAAGGCCAGGGTGGGATTACCATTCTTGCCATTGACTCTGCTATCTACTCAGCGGATGTGACAGAATCTGGTCGCAACAGCCAAGAAACAGGCGGGATTATTACTGAACCCTTGATGAACTGGTTGGTCCAACAAGCCTACCTAGCTCACAGACGAAACGACATTGTAGTCGCTATGGCCCACCACGCTTTCATCCCACACTTCTACAACCAAGAAAACTTCTTGTCAGAATACATCCTCCGCAACTGGGACGTCCCTTACCAAAGTGATAACCCACTCGTTGATGGCAAAACCCCGATGGAAGTTTTTGCCGACAACGGGATCCACTTCCTCTTTACTGGCCACATCCACGACAATGACATTTCTTCCTTTACAACTCGTGAAGGCAACACCCTTTACGATATCCAGACTGGGTCTTCGGTCAGCTATCCAGGCCCTGTTCGCCACATGACCTTCATCAACGATATCGATAGTCAAAATACCCGTCAAGTTGCTATTTCAGAAATGGATTCAGTCCGAACTTTTGAATACATTGACGCTGACGGATCGACTCAGTTGATGGAAGACTATGTAAACTTTACTCGGGAAAACACCGTCACTCCTCGCTTTGTAGCGATTCAGATCGTTAACTTGATTAGCGACTACCTCCGACCTTCCCGAGAACTGATCAATTCCTTCTTACCATTACCAATTCCCGCTCCTGCCCAAGCTCCACTTCTTGTCGGCTTAGTCAGTAGCCTATTAGGGACACCAGAAGACCCTGCTTTCCAAACTTCCATTCCAGTATTAGGCAATGTCTCCGTTTACTGGGAGTCAGATCCTGCTGGTTTAGGCAGACTCGTTGCTCAAGTAGGCAACCGGTCTAACAACCGCCTTTACATCGAAGGGGAAAACTTGGTCACTTTCATCAACGACTTGCTTGATGAGTTAGACCAAAAAGTTCTTAATGAAGACCAATTGATCAACCGATTAGAAGGTTTAGTCGAAGAACTCTTTGCCGTTCCAGTTTACACCCATGAAGATGGCAGAGTCCGGACCCTTCAAGAATTGGGAGTTGACACCTACCTCGGCCTTGCTGGTGGAGAAGAAAGTGTCAAACCTGAATTAGCTTGGGTTCGAGAAGCAGGCCAGCAACTGAAAGACCAAAACGGCCTTTACGCTGTAGTCCAATACATTGAAGAGCCGCTTATCGACTGGATTTCTAACTTGCTTTCAAGCGTTGAATTCGACCTGGGCCAACACCTCCAAGCCAGTGGATTTCTTCCAACACTCGTCTTGCTGCCTATTAGAGGCTTCTTGCCGAATAATGCTGAAGGCTTATTGGAAACCGTTCTTGGCTTTTTAGGCATTGACGACTACAAAGAATTCATCTCTTACTGGGTGAATTCTGACCTCGCTCGCTACATTATTGATCCACTAAACGTGCCAGTTGGTGACCTTGTTATTTCATTTAACAATGAACTTTTCAAAACCAACCCGCAATACGCTTACCTTTACGACAATGACACCAGTATGGCTGTTCAACGAGACCCAGTTGTCAAAAATGGTCGGGTGCAAATTCAAGATGCCCAAACCGTTAACTTGGTCGGTGACTTTGCAGCGAACTTGATTCCATCTGTCCGTGTCCTCGTAAATGGTCAGCCTGTCCAAGCAGAAGTTGACTTCCAAGAAGGTAAAATTGTTGCCCGCCTCAGCAATGAATTGGTGGACGGAGACCAAGTTGCTTTCCAACTTTCCCACTACAACGACCGGGCTAACACCATTACCCTCCAGTCTCCTGCCCAAACCTTTGAAAAAGAATCTGGACAGCCCGATCCTGACGGTGGCCTTGCTCGACTCATCGGTATCTTGATTAATGAAATCCGACAATTAAGACAAGACTTACAAGGTCAAGACCCAATTGACCTTCAGCCAATCTTAGACCGACTTGACCAATTGGAGCAAGCCATCCAAAACCAAGAGCCAACAGATTTACAACCTGTCTTGGACCGCATTGAAAGCTTAGAAACCACCATCCAGTTGCTCTTAGCTCATATCGCTCAATTGGAACAATCTCTTGCAGACCAAGAACCGGTTGACTTGCAACCTGTCTTAGACCGAATTGACCAGTTAGAAGCAAGCATCCAGCCATTACTTGACCGCATTGTAGCACTGGAAGCAGCATTAGCCAACCAAGAGCCGGTAGATGTGCAACCAATCTTGGACCAAATTGCAAACTTGCAAGCAAGTATCCAACCACTACTTGCTCGTATTGCAGCATTGGAAGAAGCACTAGCAAATCAAGCACCGGTCAACCAAGACTTGTTGAACCGTATTGCTGAGTTGGAACAAGCTTTAGCTAGCCAGGCACCGGTCAACCAAGACTTGTTGAACCGTATTGCTGAGTTGGAACAAGCACTTGCAAACCAATCCCCAATTGATCTTGAAGCGACACTCCAACCACTTCTTGACCGAATCGCCGAGTTGGAAGCAACACTTGAAGCTCAAGAGCCAACAGACCTTCAACCATTACTTGACCGTATTGCTGAATTGGAAGCTAAATTAGCCAGCCAAGCACCGGTTAATCAAGAACTGTTGGACCGAATTGCTGAGTTGGAAGCTGAATTGGCCAATCAAAAACCAATTGACCTTCAACCGATCTTAGACCAATTGGCCGACTTGCAGAAAGCTAAGACAAACCAAGCGAAAACTATTCAAGCACTCTTGGATAGAATTGGTCAACTAGAAGCCAAACTTGCTGACCAACCACAAGTTGACTTAGAAGCAGCCATTCAGCCAATTCTTGACCGACTTGCAAAACTTGAAACTGCTCTAGCAAACCAACCTCAAGTTGATTTTGCAAAAGCTCTTCAACTGCTTGTAGACCAGTTAGCAAAAGTGGAAAAAGCAATTAAGGCGCAAAAACCTGCTGATCTTCAACCACTTCTTGCCCGCATTGCTGAACTAGAAAAATCTCTTGCAGATCAAAAAGCAGCCAACCAAGTTCTACTAGACCGAATAGCGGAATTGGAAGCAACTCTAAAAGGCCAAAAACCAGATGATCAAGATGCAAATCGGGACCGAGAAGCAGAATTGGAAAAAGCTTTGGCCAAACAAAAAGCAGCCAACCAAGCCCTACTAGACCGAATTGCGGAATTGGAA
>NZ_JH992958.1:14214-40436 GCF_000315445.1 Alloiococcus otitis ATCC 51267 | reverse complement strand
CCCTACTAGACCGAATTGCGGAATTGGAAGCGGCTCTAAAAGGTCAAAAACCAGATGACCAAAATGCAAATCGGGACCGAGAAGCAGAATTGGAAGAAGCTTTAGCCAAACAAAAAGCAGCCAACCAAGCTCTACAAAAACGAATTGCGGAATTGGAAGCGGCCAACAAAGCGCAACAAGACCGAATTGCGGATTTAGAAGCAGCTCTTAAAAATCATAATAAGCCAGAAACTCCTCAAACAGACCACGAGTCCAAAGATCAAACTGAAATTCTTGAAAAAGGACTTTCTGACCAAGCTTCTAAATCTAAGCCAAATCAATTCGTTAACCTTAAAAACAAAGCAAACAGTGTGACACAAAGCCAATCAGCTAAAGTGTCAACACCGGTGGTGAACCAAGTCAAGGTATCTCAAGAAGAGTCTCAACCAGATTCAATTAAACAAGGTCAGACATTACCAGACACAGATGCTGAACTTTGGATTTTAGCTGGACTAAGCATGACCTTCTTGCTAGCTGGCTTTTCCCTTCCTGTATTAGAGAAATAAGCTTAAGCTAGTCATAGATCGACTGACTAATGACTTAAAAAGCCACAATAGCTTCCCCCTGATTGCTTGAGGCCACTCAAGTAGTTAGGGGGTTTTTATGTAGCTATAAATTTTAACATGGTTAGACATTGACAGGTGAGAGTAGGCAAAAGAATGGTTACGGATTTAAAACTGGACAATAAATAGAAATAAGGAAGCATTGAATCTGAAAGGCGACAATTGCTGAGCGATAAAGGAGTTCTGGTGCAATAACGCGACAATTGCTGAGCAATAAAGGAGTTCTGGTGCAATAACGCGACAATTGCTGAGCAATAAAGGAGTTCTGGCGTAATAACGCGACAATTGCTGAGCAATAAAGGAGTTCTGGAGCAAGAACGCGACAATTGCTGAGCGATAAAGGAGTTATGGAGCAAGAACGCGACAATCGGTGAGCGATAAAGGAGTTCTGGAGCAAGAACGCGACAATCGGTGAGCGATAAAGGAGTTCTGGAGCAAGAACGCGACAATTACCCAGCAATAAAGGAGTTATGAAGGCACAAGGCGACCAATCGCAGCTCAATAAAAGAGTTAGGCAAGGTGAAACTCAATCCTACAGGAAATTTTACCTAATCGAATCAATATTAGCTGTCTGGCGAATTGAAGTATGGTATACTGAAGCTAGTCAATATTGTAAACGATTACACAGAACCGTTATTAAGGGTAGCCAACCACAAAAGAAGACCAACTGCATTCGTTAGATCCCAATTGAACTAATGAAAAAGGGTAGTCTAAGAATATATTTTAAAGTGTTATCAATAATAAAATTAGGAGGGCTAATATGGGAGAGCGATTTAAAGATAAGGTTGTTGTTGTGACGGGAGCTGGTCAAGGCTTTGGCGAGCAGTTTTCCAAAGACTTCTTGGCTGAAGGGGCTAAGGTGGCTATGTTGGACATCCAGGTCGACAAGGTGAAGGAAACGGCTGCTCGATTAGATCCGAGTGGGGCATCGACTCTTGCAGGTGAGATTGACGTTTCCGATCCTGACTCAGTCAAAAAAGCTTTTGAAAAAGTTTACCAGGAATTTGGCCATGTCCAGGTTTTGGTCAATAATGCGGGGATTACTCGAGATGCCATGTTCCACAAGATGACACTAGACCAGTGGGACCAAGCCGTCAAAGTTTCCTTGTACGGGACCTTTTACTGCTCCAAAGAAGTGATCGATGATATGCGAGACCAGGAATATGGTCGGATCATCAATCTCCAGTCCATGGCCCTAGCCGGTAATATCGGGCAAACGAACTACGGAGCTGCTAAGGCGGGGATTGGTGGCTTGACCAAGTCTCTGGCCAAAGAGGTTGGTCGGAAAAATATTACGGTCAACGGCATTGCGCCAGGTTTGATGAACACGGATATTGTTAAAACTGTTCCGGAAGATATCTTAAAACAGCAAATTGCTGCTATTCCCATGCAAAGGATGGGTGAACCGGAAGAAGCTTCGGCAGCTGTCTTATTCCTAGCCAGTGAAGAAGCGGGTTACATTTCAGGCCAAACCCTATTTATCAACGGTGGCTTGTATTAAGAAAGGATATAACCTTGGGGGAAAATGTTGAGTTTTTCACTAATATCCGCCAGCTTTCTTGCTGGTTAATTTTTTCCAAAACTAGCGTCAGTCGACCAGTTTCATCTACTACACAAAAAGGCTATGAGCAGGAGCTCATAGCCTTTTACTTGATTAATTTTATTGGGTCAAAAAATTAATGGCAAATTGGGCCATGGTTTTAATCCCATAAGTTAAGGCCTTGTCGTCAAAGTCAAAGGCTTCGGTGTGGTGGCCAGAGCCTGATCCGACTTGGTCATTTTGGATGCCTATTAGGCAGAAGCAAATGGGAGCGAGCTCTCGGTAACGGCCAAAGCTTTCGGAAGCAAACCAATTTTCTTCTACCAGGGCTTCAGGGCCGAATTGATCTTGGATGGCTTGGCGGGCAAGTTGGCTGAGTTCTTCGTCATTTGCGACAACAGGCAGTAGACTTTGGGGGTGGTCATCGATTTCCACGGAAGCCTTGTGGGCCCAGGCCGTATGCTGGGCGACTTCTTGGAGGATGTTGAAAGCTTTTTGGCCAGCTTCTTGGTCAAAAAACCGCATAGACCCTGAAATAGAAGCCTTGCTTGGGATAATATTATAGGCATCCCCAGCATGGAACTGACCGACTCCCAAAGTCACCGTCTTGGTCACATCTACTTGGTTGACCCAGGCATTGGCCCAGGCATTTAGGATTTGGCTGCCGACAAAGATGGGGTTGACGGCCTGGTCAGGTCTAGACCCGTGCCCACTTTTACCTTTGATGGTAAAGGTGAAGACACGCTGACCTGCCATGACCGGTCCTGGACTGGCTACGATTTTTCCAGTTTCGATAAAGGAAGCTACGTGGTTGCCGTAAATAGCATCGAAGTGTAGGTCTGACTCCTTGAGCAGGTCAATCATGGGCTGGATACCGGAGTTGTTTTCTTCAGCTTCTTCAAAGATAAAGACAATTTTTCCTTTTAAGTCGGACTTGATGTTGACCAGGGACTTCATTGCCCCAACCAGGATGGACATGTGGCCGTCATGACCGCAAGCATGCATGACACCTGGATTTTTGGAGACATATTTCTTTTTTTGGTTTAGGTTGTATTCATCTTCTTCAATGGGTAGGGCATCCAGGTCGGTCCGCAAGCCCAGGGTTTTGCCGGGCTTGCCGGTATCTAAAATGGCTACAAAACCCGTGTTGGCAGTTTCTAAAATCTCTAAATTCATGTCCCGGCAGTAACCCTTGAGCAGGTCAGAGGTCTGGTGCTCCTGGTTAGACCGTTCAGGGTGTTCGTGGAGGTAGTGGCGCAAGTCGGTCATCTCCCGAATGGCTTGTTGGCAATTGGCTTTTTCCATCAGTCCCATACAAGTCGCTCCTTTGCTTGAATGAATTTCTTAATTAATTTGGAGTTTTCCAATACGATATACCAAGGTCCGCGTATCGTCAAGCTTTTTGCTGTAGGAGGCAATCTGACTCTGGCTTTGGTGGCAGACAAACACCTTCCGTTTGGCGGACAGTCAAATAGGTCCTCACTTTAAGTAGACTTGGAAGTAGCACAAAACATATTGCTTTGGGGACTTTGAGTTTAGGAAAAATTTTTCAATTGGAGACCTGTTCAGCATAGGAATAATTCAACCCTTGTGATCTACTTATCAATAACTCTCGATTTAATCCAGTTCCGATAGTGGTACAATATTAGTAAGCGACTCTTTCGGGTCATAAGCGGGAAAATTTTGGACAAAGGAGGGATGACGGTGAAAAAGGAGATCTTATATGTAGACGGTTATAATATGATCGGGGCTTGGCCTAACCTGGTTCCCCTGCAAAGACAGAACCGTATCGGGGATGCCAGGGACTTGCTCTTGGATATTTTGAGCAATTATGCCAAGTATACGGGGATGAAGATCAAGTTGGTCTTTGATGCCCAGTTTGTTCCTGGCATCACTAAACGTTACGACCAGTACGAGGTCGAAGTGGTGTTTACCCGGGAAGACCAGACGGCTGATAGTTATATCGAAAAAGCCGTGGGAGAGGAGAACTACCTCCTGTCCAATGTCTTTGTGGCCACGTCTGATTTAGCTGAGCAGTGGATTGTTTTTCAAAGAGGGGCAGTCCGCAAGTCGGCCAATGAGCTGTGGAAGGATATTAAAGAAGCCAACAAGAAGATTCAAGCAGACACTACTCTTTACCAAATTAACAACCGCAAACGCCATTCCCCCCTGTCCGACAAAGACCAAGCTGCTCTCTACCAGCTTTACTGGAAGATGGTTAACAAGGATAAAAAACCAGACCAATGATAAAAGAAGGTAAAGTGGGGGCATTAAGCTAGGCAAAAAATCGACCTTGTGGCAGAATAGGAATTGGGAGTAAAGATAACGGTTAGTTGTGTGCAACTTTAGGGGGAGTTGTTTATCGAAAAGGAGTTTAGCCTGACGGAACTTATGGTTTTGGTTCTACAGTCAGTTGATGGGGACGTATATCAAGCGCTTGTTGAAGAATGCAAGCCAGTGATTTACAAGGCTATTGGAGGCCGGTATATTGCAGGTTACGACCAAGAAGACTTGTTTCAAGAGGCCAATATTGTTTTACTCAGGGCCATTGAAAATTACCAATTTGGGTCTGATATCCGCTTCATGCCCTACTTTAGCCATTGCCTAAAAAACCACTACAATTCGCTAGGCCGAAAAAGTCTAGCCAACAAGCGTAAGAGCTTGAACCAGGCCATTTCAATGGACTACCTGGCAGAAGTTTCGGGCCATGAATTTTTCTTAACCAAGTTGGGCAAACAATTTGACCCAGCCGAGAAAATGATGGCCAACGAATCCTACCAGGCCTATACCTCTAGCTTGTCCAAGTTTGAAATGGACGTCTTTAAGTTATACCTAAAGAACCACTCGCTTGACCAGATTGCCCAAGAGCTAGGGCAGGACTTGGTCAAGGTCAAAAGTGCAGTTTACCGCTGCAACTCAAAATTGAAAAAAAGCTTTAGTTAGACCAAATTATTTGCCTGTCGACTAACTACTTTACTAAAGTCATTTGCCGGAAAGCGAACGAGTACCATTTTGTTCACCGCATTGACCAGCCCACAAAAAGCACCCGCCGAGTTTAGAACTTGGGGGTGCTTGTTGTGTTTCTTGGCTGGTCAGGGCGACCTTGGACTGGCCAAGCGAGATGCCAGGCGCTATGGAGGAGGGGGCTAGCTAGACTTCCCACGAGCACTAAAAATACACCAAAATTAGCTTGATCCAGCTGGATTTTTAGTAGATGCTTGGTTGAATCGAACCCAACTTGACTTAATCAAGTTACTGGCTGGCACCAGGGGAATCCTTATAGACCAGGCGAACTTTTTTAGCTAAGGTCTGTCGCCCATTTACTCCACGTCTTGGAATTTCAAGGCTTGGATATTTAGGTCAGGGTCGGTTTCTCGTTTGACACCGAGGTTGACCAAGACCTTGATGTCGAGTTCCAGGGTGATATTGACCCGGGCTTCTTCCAAGTGACCGCCAATGGTTGAATAATCCTCCTGGCCCAAGATGATGTGGAGGTGCTGGTGGGGTTTTTTGTCAAAAATTGATAGGGTTCCTTTTAAGGACAAGACTTCAAAAGAGCCTTCAAATTTTTTCGTTTGATATTTTTGTTCCTCGGGTAGAAAATAGCTGAGTTCGACTTGGTCCACAGCCCCAATACCGGATACAAAACCGGTTTGGATCTGTTCTGCTTTCGCCAGTTCCGTCAAGCATTCTTTGATTTTGTCGCCCTTGTCGAGCCGGACTAAAATATCACTACCTGAACGTTTGTACTCCATTTGTTTACCTCCTGTTGGCAAGACTTTATTCCTATGATGGTGACTTAAATGTATCACAGGACTGGTTCAGGGACAAGTAAATTTATTGCTAAGATTGCATTAATTAAAGGGGCTTGCAGATAAAAAAGCGAAGCTGGTCCAGGCCCGATAGGACAAGTTTGATTTGAACCAGACCAAGCCCAGGTGTAGCATATGAGCTCAGTCTGGCCTGGCAATCGGGCTTTGCCCAATCAAGTGGGGCCGGGATATATTTTAACCATGGATTTTGCTATACTCCAGAGTTTGACACTTTTTAGCAAGCAAATCCCTTATAAAGGCTAATATAACAGTCTTTTAAAAGGAATTTAATGGTCCGAAAAAAGTTCGTACTAATTAGCTTTTTCGACTAACGTAATTTTTATTCTTTTTGGAGCTAATCGAAAAGTCCCTTTCAAAACCGAAAATATTATGTGGCAAGTCATTTAACCGAAAGTGTTTGAGACCGGGATATATTTTGGCTATGGATTTTGGTATACTGTAAAAAATAAGAGAATGGAAGTGATTGAATGACCAAGAATTATGACCGCGATTGGGATGACTTTGACTCTGGTGGAGACTGGGAGGACTTAGATCCAGACCAAGACTTTCAATCAGGCCAGTCTGATGAAAGCTACTTGGATGATGAAAAAGACAGCGACCACTTAAAAGACCGGGAAGACTTGATCTTCTCCCGGGCTGATAAATACTCTGACTATGACCAGGCTTCCTCTGCCTTAACCGAAGAAGAGAGGGACCAGCTCCAAGGTCAAAAGGAAGGGGAGGCAGACTATAACCAGGAAGAGGCTGACCAAAAAGATGCTGGTGTCTCTGCCAAGCAGGTGGGAACTTACATCTACCGCTTTATTGGTTTTATCCTCTTTGCCCTAGTCCTCCTCTCTAATTACATGGTCTTTGCTGGAATTGGCGTCCCCAATAGTCGGGCCGATATTGCCGAAACCTACCTCAACTTAGTCACTCCAGCTAGCTTTACTTATAGCATTTGGATTTTGATTTTTATCGGAGTAGCTGCCAGTCTCCTAGCTAAATATATCCACCCTAGCGACCAGGTCTTTTTAATTGAATACAAAAAAGTTCGTCCATTCAACTGGCTGGGGATGGTCTTGAACATTATCTGGGTTTTCACCCTAGCCAATGAGCAATTAGGGGTAGCCAGCTTAGTGGCACTTCTTTATACTTTAGTGATCGGTCTCTTGTCGAACCGGGTTAAAGCAAAAGATGGTTTGAAGAACAAATTCTTTACCATCCGGATTCCAGTGGGCCTCCACTTTGGCTGGATGATTATCGCTACTTTTACCACTTTTTCCTACTATCTAGTAGACCTCGGACTAGACGGGACAGGTTTCCAGGGGGTTGTTTGGGCTATGATCGCCATGGTTCTTATGGTTCTGCTTTGCCTTTACTTCTACCGCCAGGACCGGAACTTAGCTATCTTCCTACCTTCTCTATGGCTATTAGTGGGGGTTTTAGTCCAACAAGCTCCCTCAAGCTCCTTCGCCTATGCTTCCACTCCTGTCTTTATCCTCAGCGTCCTCTTTTTTATCGGAGGCATTGCCTTGGCCGCTATAACTATTTTCCAGGGTTACAAGAAATAGGCTAACTTTTCCAAAATATATGAACTCCAGGCTTGCCTGGGGTTCTTTTTTGGCAAAAAGCAAACAAGAGGGGAACGTTAGGTAAAGGAAAGGGGAGGGTTTGTGACAAATATGTTACAAAGTTTAAATGCCAAATACATTTGCTTAAAATGGGTGTTCACGGGGAAAATCTGTTATATGATATAGGGGAATTCCGAAAGGTCATCTAAGATTTGAAGATAAATATTTGTAAGGATTAGCAAAAAAGGAGAGTTAGCCACATGGGATACTTTGGTGATACAAAACACAAAAAAGTCTTACGTAAGTCCAAAAAACAATGGATTACAGTTGGTTTAACATCAGCAGCCTTGGGACTAGCTGGTTTGGTGCAAACTTCTGAATTCGTTAGTGCGGAAGAAAACCCAGAAGTTGACAGCCTTGCTGGTCAAGTGGTTCCTGATGATCAGGCAGAAGTCAGTGACCAGGAACAAGCAACTGGAGACCAAGCTGAAGCCCAAGTAGAAGCTTTACTCAACACTTACATAGAAAGGTTCAACCAGGGTCAAGAAGATGACTCTAGCCTCTACGCTGCTTTTGCGAGTGACGTTTCCGCTATCGAAGGGGCGGATGTAAGTCAAGCTGTCGACCAATTAGCTCAAGCAGTCGCCAATCAAGTGGCTCAGGCTAACCAAGACCAGAAAGGCCAGGCTGAAGAGAGCCAGGGCCAAGCATGGTCCGGTCAAGCTCCTGCAGAGTCCCACACCGGTGAAGGCCAAGAGGGAACGGACCAGGCTGAAGAGACTGAACCGAGTCAAAGTCAAGCAAGTCTTGACCAAGCTCCGCAAGGCCAAGATAAGGCTAAGCAAGCGAATGTTGAAAGTCAAAGTCAAGCACCAGATCAAGACGGTGGTGTCCAACCACAAGTGGTGACTTTTGCTGCTCCTCCTCAAGCTGACCAAGTCAAAGATCCTGACCTGGATGCCCACCTGGGTGAACCTCGCCACGTCGATGGGACCCCAATGGAAGAGCGCCAGGTTGACATTGAACTCAACCAAGCCTATGTCCAAGATGCCCTGGAAGAACATATCCGGGACTTCAGACGCCAAGCTTATGATGCTAACTTCCCATTTAGATATGAAGACTATGACCGGCCAGATGGAGCTAACCCAAATACCAACCGCCTCCAAACAGCCGCAAGAGAAGCTGGTTTTTACGATAGAGAATCCTATGCCAATGGTTTCCAGTGGAGTGACCGCCTAGAAGACTACGCTATCCAGCGGGCAACAGAACTCCTAACTACTGGCTACCACTCTGGTAACTACAGCCACTACCGCCCTGACAGACACGACAATAATACAGCTGGTAGACGGGTTCAACACCAATATATCAGCGCAAATGGGGAAATTGACCACTCAGCACCAGAAAATATTCACGCCTTAAACGATGATGATATCCACACTGCCTTTCATTACTGGGCACCAAGAGAAATTGAGAACTTGAGACGGGTAGACGGTAGCATGAAATACGGTGGTCAATCTGTTACAACCACCCACATCCACTCCATCCTTAACCCAGTCCACACCATCTTTGGTGGGGCCAGTGTTCAGTTAGCAGAAGGTTCTGGAGTCAATGCTGACCGGGCTAACGTCCTTATTGCCAGCAAGTGGGACGATCCGGCCCATGGTCACGAAGATTCCGGCTATTCTCGCCAAGGGACCTACCGGGTAACCGTCCAAACCAAACAAGGCGGTCCAAAATTACCTGGTGAGGCTGACCCGAATGCTCAAACCCCAGTTGAAGACAAGAAAGTAGCATACCAACCAATTCCATTCCAAACCCAAGAAAACTTCAACCCTGACCTAGCTGTTGGTGCTGTTGAAACAGTCCAAGAAGGTCAAGAAGGCTGGATTGCTAACGGTGTGACTGTTAAAGAAGCCGTTGACAAGCTTGTTGAATACGGCCCCGAAGAAAAAACTGAAGAATTTGAAACAAAATACGAAGTCAACTTTGAATTGGACCTAGGCGAAAGCAATATCCGCCAAGAAGGCCAAAAAGGAGTGGCCCACTATAACCCACTCACTGGTGACTTGGTGAAAGTCCTTAGTGAAAAACAAGACAAAATTGTTGAAGTTGGGGCTTACGAAGGAGAAGTTCCTTACGACACCATCCGCAGACCAGTCGTTGGTCTAGACCAAGAACGGCTTGTTCAAATTGGGTCTGCCGGTACAGCTTACTTTGACAGCGAAGGTAACCTGTACGAAACTGACCGCAATACAGCCCCTCAAGATGAAATCATTGAGTACCCAGCTGAAGCCCGACCTGTCCCTTATGCTAAAAACCGTATTCCTAGCCGGGACCTTCAATTAGGGGAAAGCAAGGTTATCCAAACTGGTCAACCTGGCCTAGCTTACTACGATGAAGAAGGCAACAAGCTAGATGTTCCTGAAAATGTGGATCCAACAACTGAAATTATTGCATACGGCTACCAAGTTCAGGAATTCGAACCAGGCCAAGAAGAAAATCCAGGGCAAAGCCGAACTGCTAAACCAGAACCAGCCGGCCAAAGTAGAGCAGCAAAACCTGCACCAACAGGTCAAAACCGAGCAGCCAACCCAGCACCAGCCGGCCAAAGCCGCGCAGCTAAGCCTGAACCAAGCCCTAAAGACTTAGATGACAGTCTAAAAGCTAGCCAGGCTAAAAAAGCTGACTTAGCCAACAAAGTAGTTGAAGCTAACCAGGCCAAAAAAGCTGACTTAGCCAACAAAGTAGCTGAAGCTAACCAAGTTAA
The DNA here is from genome assembly GCF_000315445.1 of Alloiococcus otitis ATCC 51267. Lineage (GTDB taxonomy): Bacteria > Bacillota > Bacilli > Lactobacillales > Carnobacteriaceae_A > Alloiococcus > Alloiococcus otitis. The sequence continues at coordinate 30,141 of NZ_JH992958.1, read as the reverse complement.
ACAAGCTGACCTTGCCAGCAAAGTAGCTGAAGCTAGCCAGGCTCAAGATGATGCAGATAAAGCTCCAGTAAAAGTGGAAAAACCTTCAAAAGCTGAAAACATTGATTTGGAAAACAAAGCTTTTGATAAGCAGGCATCTGCTGAAAAAGTTAAGGTCGAAAAACCTGAGGGTAACAACAATGCAGAGTTCCCTGAATTGGCAGAATTGCTTCAAGCCCTTCACAAAGGCCAAATCGAACAAGCCTTGAAAGGTTATGACCGGGCTAAAGTCCAAGCTTGGCTTCAAGCGCAAGAAGAAGAAAACAGTCAGTTGAACAAGGAAGAAATTGCTGCCTTGCTTCAAGCTTTGAGCCAAATCCAAGAGGGACAAGCCGACTCAGCTGAAGACCAGGTTAAGGAAACAAGTGACCTTGACAAAGTCTTAGCGGATGCAGAAGACCTACTTGCTGAATTTAACCACTTAGTGGAAGCTGAAAAAGCCCAAATTCTAAAAGCTCTTCAAGCCAGTCAAGATGCTGCTAAATTGGATGCCTTGATTGAAGCGGCTTACGAATTGAACTTGGCTAGAGCCAATGCTAGCCAAGTGACTCCAACAAGTAGTCAAGCTGAATCAAGCCAAGCAAGCAAGCAAGCAGAAGAAGAAAAAGCCGAATCAAGTGAACCTAAGCAAAAACAGACTGAATCATCTGACCAAGGTCAAAAATTACCAGCTACCGCAACCAGTGCTTGGGCACTCGGCCTAGTCGGTGTCACCACTCTTGTTTCAGGACTCGGCATTAAAAAATTCAAAGACTAAAGTTTTACAACTAGAAGTCTAATCCAAAACTAACAAAGAGCCAGCATGCAAGTCATGCCGGCTCTTTGCCTTATCATTGTTTTGCCAGAGCCATCAGTTTTCAAACTGAATGTCATGGTCTTGAATTGGACTGTTTCTCAAACTTGACCGAAGACCAACAGTCACATACCCTATCAGGAATGTCCTCTTCCTGGATAACTTCAAGCTAAAATAAACCGACCAGGCCTGGTCGGTTTATTTTTATAGGATTCAATTGTTTATTTCAAATATTGCTTGGCGTATTCATACTGACGTTTGGCCATTTGTAGCCAATGCTTGTTATAGCCGTCCCCTTTGGCATGGAGGGGGTTGGCAAACCTGCCAGCCTTGATCAAGGTCTTGACCTCGGCTTTTAGCTTGTCATCATGGATGGCCCGCTTGAGGACAAAGCCAGGAACGACCGAGTAGAGGAAGTCTTCCTGCAAGTAATGGCGGGATTTGGGCTTGTGGTAGATTAAGTCGTCAACTAGGTACTGGGCCATGGCATGGTTGTTGTAGCAGATATAAGAGGAGGACCGGCCTTGGCGGATGTTTACTTCAAAGACCTTGAACTTACCGTCTCGCTGGTCATACTTGATGTCAAAGTTGGCAAAGCCGGTGTAGCCAATTTTTTCTAAAAAGTTAGCTAATTTTTCCATTAGGGGCTTGTTGTACCGGGTGACCAGGGCAGTGTAGGCGCCAACCAAGTGGGACTTGCGTTCTTGGAGGAGGACTTGGGCAAGGGTAATGAGTTGGCCCTGGCCATCTTGGCTCCCGTAATATACAGCATCCCACATCTGACTGTCATCACCAGGAATGTATTCCTGGATGATCAGGTCAGACTGGTAGTCAGCGGCTTGCACTTCATCCAGGACAGCTTGGAGTTGGTCTTGGTTGTCGATAAAGTGGAGCTTGTTGACCTCGTGCAAGCCAGCCATTTGGTAGGCTACCACATCGCTGGGTTTGACCACGACTGGGAAGGTGAAATCCAGGTCTACATCAGCTGGTTGGGCACAGTTGTAGAAGACCGTTTTGGGAATGTCAATTCCTTCCTGGGCACAGTATTCATAGAAGGCTTTCTTATAAAACAATTGGTCTCGGACTTGTGGACTAGGAATGTTAAAAAGATAGTACTGACGTAAAAAGTCCTGGTGGTCGATCATCAGGTTGATGTAGATATCATTGGTTCCAATTAAAATCAGGTGGTCATAGAGTTTGCTATAGTGGTCAGCAATGATTTGCAGGGTTTCTTCAAAGCGTTTGGGGTCAGTGAGTTGCTTGTCATAGTGGATGGTTTGGATAATATCGCTTTCCATGGTAAAAAACATGTGGAGCTTGCCGACTAAAACAGACTTGATCCCGTAACGCTTATAAAAGGAAGTTGCCATAGTATAGGCGTTTAAGTCAGTACCGATAATAATGGGCAAAAAAGATGGGTGGTCTTCTTGAATCATAATTTTCTCCTTTACATTTACAAGCTTGGCCCCTCTAACCGGTGCTTGCTAGACCTGCTACAAGACTGGGTAAAGTCCTGTTCTGACCAATTTTGCGGTAGTTGCAGAAAGAACGTCCACTTAAGTCAAAAAGGATAGGCCAAAAGCCCAAGCAAGTGCATGGTGAGGGGCCTGGCACAAGCCAGTCAGTTTACATGACCTGGCCAGTATGGTAAGATAATGGCTGATAATCACAGCCCGGCACTGGTATTATTCTGGTGTGAAGTTCCATCCTACATCGATCACCAGGTCGCCTGACTTCTTGTTTCATTTTTAATCTTATCTGAAACAAATGATTTTTCAACTCTTTTTTATCTTACTTTAAAAGTTTTAGTTAGGAGCTTTAGCTTGTATCGTATCACTATGAAAGACTTGCATGCCCTATTAGCTAGCAAGCAGCAGTTGAAAGAAGTGGTTGGTCCCGACCAAGTTTGGCATTACAATTTGCCTCAAGGGGAATTGGCCGACCAAGTTTTTGACAAACTTTCCTACAATTCCCAAACTGCCTCCTCGGGCACCCTTTTCTTCTGCAAGGGTGCTTCCTTTAAAAGAGACTACCTAGCCCAGGCGGTTGACCAGGGTGTCCAAGTCTATCTTTCGGAAACATTGTATCCAGGTCTGGATGCTTATGCCATCATTGTCCGCGATATCCGCCAGACTATGGCCTTAGTCGCTAAGGCTTTTTACCAGGATCCGGATGAAAAATTGACCCTGGTTGGCATTACCGGGACCAAGGGCAAGACAACGACAAGCTACCTCCTCAAATCCATCCTGGACCAGGACCAAGCCGGTAAGACAGCTATTATTTCAACCTTGGGGATTTCCTTAGACGGCCAGACCCAAGAAGAGGCTTCTCTAACTACTCCTGAAGCCTTGGACCTCTACCAGATGATTGCTCGGGCCCAAGACCAGGGGATGGAACAATTGATTATGGAAGTGTCTAGTCAAGCCTACAAGATGGACCGGGTCTATGGACTGACCTTCGACTTTGGGGCCTTCTTAAATATCTCTCCTGACCATATCGGACCCAACGAGCACCCGGATATGGAAGATTACTTCTATTGTAAAAGTCGCTTGGTTAAAAATTCCAAGTTGGCCCTCCTTAATGATGGACTAGACCAGCAAGACTATTTAAAAGATCTTAGCCAAGAAAATGGCGGTCAGGTCCAAGTTTACGGCCAAGATCCCAAGGCTTGTGACTACTACTTTGAGGTTAACGACCAGGACAGCCGTCACTTTACCATTAAGAGCCAAAGCCCACATGACTTGGCGATTGGTGGGGACTACCAATTTGAAATGTTGGGTGATTTTAACAAGGAGAATGCCCTTTGTGCAGCCCTTGTGGCGGGACATTTAGGAGTTGGGCAAGAGGCCATTTACCAAGGAATAGCCCAGGCCCAAGTTCCAGGCCGAATGCAGCACTATACTTATGGCAACAACCACATCTATGTTGACTTTGCCCACAATTACATCAGCTTAAAAAATCTTTTTGATTTTGCCCAAGACCAACACCCAGACCATAGCATGGTGGTTGTCTTGGGGGCCCCTGGCAACAAGGGGGTGTCTCGGCGCAAGGATATGGGTCACTTGCTGTCCCAATACCAAGGGGAGGTTATTTTGACCGAAGATGACCCCAATTTTGAGACGGTTCAAGCTATCTGCCAAGAAATCGCCCAGTACATTGATGGCCCCATCCAGGTGACTTTTAATGATAACCGTATAAATGCCATTCAAGATCTCCTAGAGTCCTTAACCCCAAAAAGTCAAAAAGTCATCCTGCTTGCAGCTAAGGGGTCTGACCAATACATGCTGCGGCGGGGAGTGAAAGAAGATTATATAGGAGACCATAAATTGGTCGAGAAATTTTTAAACCAGCAAAAGACTTCTTCTCATGAAGAGCTTGAGGGTTAGGTCTTTGCGAGCTTATCCAGCCTGGGGGTCCAAACCGTTTTTTAGGCCTGGTCTTTGGCTAGCTGGTCCATTATGAAGCAAGTGTCAAGTAAAACTATTATCTGAAAGTGGGAAAATCCATGCAAAACCGTAGTCGTACCACCCGTTTAACCGTCAGCGCCCTGCTGATTGCGATTGGAATTTTAATTCCAATCGTTATGCCCTTTAAGATTGTTATTGAGCCAGCTTCCTTTACCTTGGCCAGCCACTTGCCCATCTTTATCGCCATGTTTATTTCACCCAGCATGGGGGCAGTTGTTTCTATCTTTACAGCGGTTGGCTTCCTCCTAGCTGGTTTTCCGATCGTGGTCACCTTGCGGGCCTTCAGCCACATTATTTTTGCTGTCATCGGGGGTCATTTGATCCGGGGCCGGCAGAACGACATTCTCTCAAGTCCCTGGAAAAGCCAGGCCCTGTCCGTCTTCCTCGCCTTGATCCACGCCCTATCCGAAATGGCCGTGGTCTCCCTCTTCTTCTTTGGTGTCGTCCCTGGGGTGGAATACCAGGAAGGTTTTTTCTACACGGTCTTCTTGCTCATTGGGGTTTCGACCTTTATCCACAGCCTTATGGACTTTATCCTAGCCCAAATTGTTTGGAATGTCATCCTCAAGCGGACCACATGGCTATCTGAGATTACAGCTAAATAAAAAAGCTTGGCCTTGCCAGGCTTTTTTATTTTGGGAGAGTAAGAACTTGACAATTAACAGGCATTAGTTTACACTTGTAAACAGAAAAGGATTAAGACTGAGCTAGGGCAAACTAGCTTTTCTTTTAAGAGGGTTGTCTACAATTGTAATCGATAAATTAAGTCATTAAGTTCTAGTTTTCGACTTGTCCTTTATGCTGTCGGCTACAATCTTAAATAGCGGAAAATCTCTTGCACAACAAACAATTAGTGGGGTATCTTGTAAGCTTTCGTTTACAAATGTAACTAGACCGCCATTTTAATATCCCTAAAAGGTGTTTTGTTGATCCGAAAGTGAAAATACCATCAAGAAGGAGGTCTTTGGATGAAAGCAAGTATTAGTCAATCTGAATGGGAAGTGATGCGGGTGGCCTGGGCCCAGAATCGGGTGACCAATCGCGAGATTTACGAAGTCTTAGCTGACAAGACTGAATGGAAGATGTCCACGGTTAAAACCCTGGTCAGACGCTTGTGTGACAAGGGTTTTCTCAGGCCGGAAAAGGGGTCCAGGGAATATACTTATCGCCCCCTAATTTCGCAGAACCAGGCCTTGGCTGCAGCTAGCCAGGAATTGTTTAGCCAGATTTGCAACAAAGAGGTGGGGTCTGTCTTGATTGATTTTATCAGAGAAGCCCCAATGAGCCAGGCTGACTTGGACCAGCTACAAGCCTTGGTTGATGAGAAGAAAAAAACCGCCCCCAAAGAAGTTACCTGCAACTGCCACCAAGGTCAGTGCCAGTGCCAAGTTGAACATAGGGCCTGATAGCAAAGTCTGGCCTGCCCTTCTTGCCTAGTGAGTACTGGCGACAGAGTGAAACTTAGAGACTGCAACAATTAAACTCAAATCAAGGAAAGGAATTGATATCAATGGCTGAAACATTTACAGTAGAAGGCATGACCTGTGCCGCCTGTGCCCAGACGGTAGAGAGTGCGGCCGCTAAAACTGCTGGTGTTGAGGAAGCCTCCGTCAACCTAACCAGTGAAAAACTTCAAGTTGAAACCAGTGAAAATTTCAAGGAAGAAGACCTCCGCCAGGCTGTTAAGAAGGCAGGATACGCCTTGGCCTTGGCTGAGCCAGTCCAAAAAATTTTTGCCATCTCGGACATGACTTGTGCATCTTGTGCCCAGACCATCGAAGGGACTGTCTCCAAGCTAGAAGGGGCCAAGGAAGTTTCGGTTAACCTGGCCAGCGAAAAAATGACCGTGACCTATGACCCCAGCAAACTATCCATCCGACAGATTGAAGATGCTGTGGACCAGGCCGGCTATTCGGCCCGGTTAAAACGAGACCGGTCAAGCCAAAGTGACCAAGCTGGCCAAGACAAGCCTTTATCCAAAAAAGATAGCTACAAGAAAAAAACCATCATCGGCTTTGCCTTTATGGTCCCCTTAATGGTCATTGCCATGGGACCTATGCTGGGCATGCCCTTACCCGACTTCTTGGACCCCATGACCAGCCCCTTGAACTTTGCCCTCTTGCAATTGGCCTTGACCATCCCGGTGGTTTTAACGGGTTTTGCCTACTACCGGCAAGGCTTTAAGACCCTCTTGGCTGGCCACCCTAATATGAATGCCTTGATTGCCTTGGGGACTGCAGCCGCCTTCCTCTATTCTTTAGGGGCGACTTTGGCCATTGCTGTGACAGGCCGGTCTGACCTAGCCATGATGCTCTATTACGAAACTACTGCCATGATTTTAACCCTCCACTCCCTAGGCAAGTATTTGGAAGAGCGAGCCAAAGGGCAGATGTCCCAAGCAGTTGAAAGCCTGCTCAACCTAGCTGCCAAGACTGCCCGGATTGTCCATGACGGCCAGGAGGAAGAAGTTGCCATTGAAGAAGTAGTGCCAGGGGATGTCATCCGGGTCAAGCCGGGCGAGAAAATGCCGGTGGATGGTCGGATTATTTCCGGCCGGACCTCAGTGGATGAGTCCATGTTAACTGGGGAAAGCTTACCAGTTGAAAAGGACTTAGAAGATGAAGTGATCGGAGCCACACTCAACCAAAACGGAAGCATTGACTACCGGGCTACCAAAGTGGGTGACGACACCACCCTAGCCCAGATTATCGACCTGGTAGACCAAGCCCAGGCTTCGAAGGCCCCCATTGCCCAAACGGCTGACAAGGTAACCCAGTACTTTGTCCCGGCTGTTATCGGCCTGGCCCTCTTGTCCTCCCTGGCTTGGTTGGTCTTTGGCCAGTCCTTCCTTTTTGCCCTCACCATCGCCATCTCCGTCTTAGTGATTGCCTGCCCATGTGCCTTGGGTCTAGCTACACCAACTGCCATTATGGTAGCAACTGGGAAGGGAGCCCAGCATGGGGTCTTAATTAAGTCAGGCCAGGCCTTGGAAGGCTTGCAAGCAATTGATACCATGGTCTTTGACAAGACTGGGACCCTTACCAAGGGTCAACCCGAATGTACTGACATTATTTCCTTGCCAGGCCATGACTATGATGAAGCAGACCTCCTCTACCTGGCAGCTAGTGCCGAAAAAGGATCTGAACACGCCTTGGCCCAAGCTATTTTAGACAAGGCTGAAGCAGAAGGTGTTCAGGTCGGCCAGTCCAGTGACTTTCAAGCCCAATCAGGTATGGGGATTTCAGCCCAGGTTGACGGCCAAACCATCTTCTTTGGTAACCAGAAATTGATGGACCAAGAAGGAATAGACTTAGATGAAACCATTAAAGACCAAGTAAATGACTTGGCTGACCAGGGCAAGACCCCTATGTTTTTAGCGGATGAGAGCCAGATCCTAGCTATTTTCGCTGTGGCAGACCTCTTGAAAGATTCAGCTAAAGAGGCCATCCAAAGCATTAGAGACCAGGGGATTGAAGTCATGATGCTGACCGGAGACAACGAAAAGACTGCCCAGGCACTAGCCAGCCAAGCTGGCATTGACGGGGTGGTGGCTGACGTCCTACCTCAAGATAAGTCAGACCAGATAGCCAAGTTGAAAGACCAAGGCAAGTCAGTGGCCATGGTCGGCGACGGCATCAATGATGCCCCAGCCTTGGCCCAAGCAGATGTTGGTCTGGCTATTGGGACTGGAACCGATGTAGCCGTCGACTCGGCTGATGTGGTTCTCATGCGGGATGACTTAAAAGAAGTGACGACAGCCGTTGAACTCTCCCGGGCAAGCTTAAAAAATATCAAGCAAAACCTATTCTGGGCCTTCTTATACAACAGTCTAGGTATTCCCGTAGCTATGGGGGTTCTCTTCTTCTTTGGCGGGCCACTCTTGAGTCCCGAGATTGCAGCCTTGGCCATGAGCTTGTCTTCTGTTTCGGTCTTACTCAATGCGTCCCGGCTTAAAGGCTTTAAACCCAGCCACGCCCAAGTCAGTCCAAGTTAGCTTAAGCTCTGGTGGAAGTTCCAAACCCAGCTGAGTTAAAGTTAATGTAGTCCTTGCCGACAAATTCCTAAGCTAGTCATTGGTCCAAGTAAGAACCACTTTTCCCAGACTTGCACCATGTTAAACTTCGAACCAAATTCAGTTAAATGACCCTTCCCATCCCAAAAGGAGGTGAGTGTGATGGATAAAAGCTTTAAAGTGTCTGGCATGTCTTGCCAAAATTGTGCTAAGACAGTAGAAAAACACCTCAAAGACTTTGACCAGGTCCTTGAGGCCAAAGTCGATTTAGAAAGTCAAACAGCCCGGGTTCAGTCTGACCATGACTTAGACCCAGATGACTTGAACGTTGCCTTGGAAGACACCCCCTACCGTATTGAAAAAAACTGAGCATATAAATTGAAAAAAAAAACAGAAAGCTAGTACCATTTTAGGTAAAATGGTACTAGCTTTTATTTATGAAGGAAGGTGGCAATATGGTTAAAACGTATCTTCCCTTTCGTTTTCGCTACACCCCTATTGTACAAACTGTGCTCATTAAGTTTACAAAAGACCCTGACTACCTCTACCATTCCCTTGAACTTCAAGTTTTTGACCAAAATGGCAAACGCTATGCCCAAGTCTTGGCTTGGCGACCAGATGGTTACAAGGATGTTTACCAAGAAGCTGGTCTATCCTTGGACCAGGGTGAATTAAACATGGTCGTTGGTGGTAGAGGGGTAGGAGATTTCCAAGAAACGGCTAGCTTTGGCCCGACTACTTTTGAAGAAGCAGATGGCCAAGTCCGGATCAAATTCTCCTTTACCGACAAGAATAGACGGGAGATAGCCTTTTCTGTTGTGGAAGACTTGGAAGATGGTGTCCACCTGTCTTGGTTGCCTTCTATCGGGGCCCAGTGGGATAATCCAACTTCAGTTCCCCTCTTTTTTCTCTATGAGTTTGACTTTGTCAAAAAGAATGGCAGCCAATTGGACTTCACCATTGATGGGGTGGACCATCATGTAGATCCTTATGCCTTTCCCAAGGGCTTCCAGTCCCGCCTGGATATCGAGTACTCCCTAGAATCAGTCATGACCAACTTTAATGAAGCTAGGGAAGAAGCCCTTTTGGAACTAGACTTGGATGAGTCTGGTAAAGCCAGCCAGGGGGACCAGGACTACCATTACCAAATCGCAGGGGCTAAACCCCACCTGGAAAAAATGGTCATGAAGGAGGGCCACCATCCTGTTGCGGTTGAATTTGAACCAGCCTTCCCGGACTATACTGAAATTGAGGAGAGTGTGCCTCAATTTGGTCAATTTTCCATTAAACCCTCCCAGGAACTAGGGGACTTAACAGGCAAGTATAATGTAGTCAAGCAGGAAAATAAGGTCATTATCAACCTGGCCTTTTCAGAAGGTTGGAATCCTAACCAAGGGGAGACTTACTTCGACCTGATCCGCCAGCGGACAACTACCCGCCTAACGGATTGGTACAAGTCCCTCCAGTGTACGGAGATTATTGATCTAGATGATATGACGGTTTCGGTCAAGTGGAAAAGGGTTGACCCCGACCGCCACCAACAATTGTAAAGAGATCAAAAGAAGGCTGGAGACGGCCTTCTTTTTCATGGACTAAAGCAGACTGAGATAAAAATATTACATTTGCCCCAAGGGACCCAGTTAAGAGAAATATAATGAGAAGTTTGTAATAAAAACCTAACAAGTCTTCTCTTATAAGGGGGTAGTTTGGTTACATTTTCTTCATATTTGTAAAAAAAGATAATATAATTTTACATTTGCCAAGAAACTTGTTAACCTGTATTTGTCACAAAATCGATTGAAGGAATAGGCGGTTACTACATGGAATGTGCAGTAACCTATTTATTTGCCTTGTTTTTGTATATGAGGAGGACAGATAGTTGGGAAATGAAACGAAGATAGATGTCAAAGGTTTAACCAAAATCTTTGGCAAGAAAAGCCAAATAGACAAGGCGGCTGACCTACTTGACCAAGGAAAGAAAAAAGATGAAATCCTTGAAAAGACAGGAGCTACTGTTGGGGTTAGCCGAGCAGATCTCAATATCAAAAAAGGCGAAATCTTTGTCATCATGGGCTTGTCCGGGTCCGGGAAGTCGACCTTGGTTCGGATGTTGAACCGGTTGATTGAGCCAACTGAAGGACAGGTTTTAATTGATGGTCAGAATATTATGGACATGGACGATGAAGCCTTGCGGGATATCCGCCGGGAAAAAATTTCCATGGTCTTCCAAAACTTTGGACTCTTCCCCCACCGAACCATTTTGGAAAATACAGAATATGGCTTGGAAGTTCAAGGGATTGCTAAGGAAGAGCGCCAAGAAAAAGCTGAGCGTGCCTTAGACAATGCTGGTCTTTTGTCTTACAAGGACCAAAAACCGGGTCAATTGTCTGGTGGGATGCAGCAGCGGGTTGGCTTAGCCCGGGCCTTGGCCAATGATCCTGAGATCCTACTCATGGACGAGGCCTTTTCCGCCTTAGACCCCTTGATCCGCCGAGACATGCAAGACGAATTGATTGAAATGCAAGAAGCTCTACAAAAAACCATCGTCTTCATTACCCACGACTTAAATGAGTCGCTTCGACTAGGGGACCGAATTGCCATTATGAAAGATGGGGAAGTCGTTCAAGTGGGGACTGGTGAGGAAATCTTAACCAACCCAGCCAATGACTATGTCAAACGCTTTGTTAAAGATGTGGACCGGTCTAAGATTATTACGGCCGAAAACATCATGCAGCGGTCAGCTAACTTGAACATTGCCCACGACGGTCCTCGTGTGGCTAAGCAACGGATGGAAGACGAGAACCTCAGCAATATGCTGGTTATCGACAAGGAAAGAAAACTTCAAGGTTACGTTACAGATGATGATGTAGTGAAAGCTATTCGCGATGACTTGAAATTGGAGGATATCTTGCGGAAAGATATTCCAACTGTTTCCAAAGATAAGCTGATGAATGAGCTTTACGATATTATTAGCGATATCCAAACACCAATTGCCGTGACCGATGACAACAACAAATTGCTGGGCATTATCATCCGTAAATATATCTTGGATGCCCTAGCTCAGCAAAATGCAGTTGTTGAAGAGGATGACCCTCAAGCAGACGATAACCAAGCGGAGGTGAAAGACAATGGATAATACCTTGTTTATTGACTTAATTCCAGAGATACCTTTTACTCAATGGTTTGCCGACATCATTTCTTGGTTAACCGACAACTTATCAGCCTTCTTTAACCTTATAAGTGATGGAGCTGAGTGGCTCATGGATGCCATGACAGCCATCTTGCTGATTATTCCCCCAGAAATCTTTATCATCTTAATTGGGGTCTTGGCCTACTTTGCAGCTAAGAAAACTTTCTCCCTGCCAACCTTTTCCGTTGTAGCACTTTTTTACATCTACAACCAAGGTTTGTGGGAAGAATTGATGTTTACAACCACTCTTGTCATCCTATCCAGCTTGATATCCATTGTGATTGGGATACCAGTTGGGATCTGGATGTCCAAGAGCCAAACAGTGAACAATGTGGTTCAGCCCATTTTGGACTTTATGCAGACCATGCCGGCCTTCGTTTACTTGATTCCGGCAGTGGCCTTCTTCGGAATCGGGATGGTGCCAGGGGTCTTCTCCTCTGTTATCTACGCTGCACCACCTGTTATCCGCTTTACCAACTTGGGGATCCGTGAAGTTGACGATGAGATGATTGAAGCTGCAGAATCCTTTGGGTCAACCTCTCGCCAGCGTCTATTTAAAGTTGAGTTACCTTTAGCTAAATCTACCATCATGGCTGGTATTAACCAGACTGTTATGTTAGCCTTGTCCATGGTCGTCATCGCATCAATGATCGGGGCACCAGGCTTAGGTGACCAAGTCGTCCGAGCTCTCCAACAAGCTCGTTCAGGCCCAGGTTTCGTAGCCGGCTTTGCCCTTGTTGGTCTAGCTATTGTGATGGACCGGATCTTACAAGGTTTTGGCCAGGACCAAGATTAGTTTTTGAACCTTAAGTAACGATCATGTTTAAATAAAAAATACAGTCTAAATTTTAGAAGGAGCGTATTCATTTATGAACTTGAAGAAATTCGGACTAGCTGCCCTTTCAGCATCTGCCCTTTTCTTAACTGCTTGCGGTCAAGAAGACGGTGCAGCCGATGTGGAAAGTGTCGTTGACGGTGAGGAAATCGAATTGGCCTACGTTGATTGGGACAGTGAGATTGCATCCACCCACGTTATTGGCGAAGTTCTAGAAAGCTTGGGCTATGACGTGACCCTAACTAGTTTAGACAATGCTGTCATGTGGCAGTCCGTTGCCAATGGGGATGCTGATGCCATGGTTTCAGCTTGGTTACCTCACACTCACGGGGACCAAGAAGCTGAATATGGTGACCAAATGGACCACGTGGGTACCAACCTAGAAGGGGCCAAAATTGGTCTAGGTGTCCCAACCTATATGGAAGTGGACTCCATTGCTGACTTGACCGATGAAGCTGAACAAACCATCACTGGTATCGAAGCCGGTGCTGGGGTTGTCCAATCAGCTGAACAAGCCCTTGAAGACTACGACAACTTGAGTGACTGGACCGTGGCTACTTCTTCTTCTGGTGCCATGGTGACTGAACTAGAAACAGCCATCAACAATGAAGAAGACATTGTGGTCACTGCTTGGTCACCGCACTGGAAATTCCAAACCTTCGACCTTAAATATCTAGATGACCCAGAAGAATCATTTGGTGGCGACGAAACCATCGAAACTTACGCCAGAGAAGGCCTAGAAGAAGATATGCCAGAAGCATACTCTGTCTTAGAAAACTTCTACTGGGAACTAGATGAAATGGAAGAAGTTATGCTGGATATTTCTGAAGGGGCAGAACCAGAAGACGCCGCGGCTCAATGGGTTGAAGAAAACCAGGACCGTGTCAGCGAATGGACTGCCAATGTTTCAAGCGAAAGTCAAGACCAAGATGACCAAGCTGAAGATGATCAAGCAGATGACCAAGCTGACGACGGTGCAGAAGATGATGCTGCCTAAGCCAGCCTAGCTTGATGCCTTGGGTTAGGTCAGGTGAAATAGAAATAAAGCACAAGTTAGGACCTAACTTGTGTTTTATTTTTTTAAGGAATAAGAAAGGAGACGTGTTCGGTGAAAGGAAAAATACTAAAAACTTTAGCAAGTACAGGAATTTTAACAGCAGGTTTGGTCCTTTCTGGATGTGCAGACGACCAGTCTGAGGAAGTGACCGAAACTCTAGTCGATGGGGATGAAATTGAGCTCACCTATGTCAACTGGGACACGGAGTTGGCTTCCACCCACGTTGTCGGCCAAGTCTTAGAAGACGTGGGTTATGATGTCACCCTAACCAGTGTGGAAAGTCCGATTATGTGGCAATCCATAGCTTCTGGCGAGTCTGACGCCATGGTAGCGGGCTGGTTGCCTTATACCCACGCCGGTGAGTTTGAGCAATATGGCGACGATATTGTCAGCCTGGGTGTGAACTACGAAGATGCCTTAATTGGCCTAGTTGTCCCAGAGTATATGGAAGGTTTGGACTCCATTGAAGACTTGGAAGACCAAATTGAGGACAAAACCATTGTGGGGATTGAACGGGGTGCCGGTACCGTTGAAGCGGCTGAGCGGGCCCTAGAAGACTATGGCAAGGAAGATTGGGAAGTCATCGCCTCTTCCTCTGGTGCCATGGTGACCGAATTGCGCCAGGCCATTAACAATGAAGAAGATATTATTGTCACTGGCTGGACCCCCCACTGGAAGTTTATTGAATTTGACCTGAAAATGTTGGACGACCCTAAAAATAGCTTCGGAGAGTCTGAATACATTGAAACCTTTGCCCGGGAAGGCTTTACAGAAGACCACCCAGTTGCTGCTACCATCCTCGGCAACTTCTACTGGGAGCAAGAAGAGTTTGAATCCGTCATGCTCGATATCAATGAAGGAGTCGAAGAAGACCAAGCGGCTAAAAACTTTATCCAAGATAACCCAGAACTCGTGGAATCTTGGCTAGAAGGCGCAGAAGAAGCAGCTGAAACCGGTCAAGCTGTCGGGGTGAGCGAAGAAAAAGACCAAGGCAGCCAAGGCCAAGGTGACTTGCCGACCCCTGGTGAAGGTGGGGAAGAAGGCGACCAGGAAGATGACCAAGACGGTGAAGAAGCTGATGACCAAGAAGCAGCTTAAGCCAGTCTAGTGAGGCATAAAAGATATAAAGCACAGGCTAGGGTCTAGCCTGTGCTTTATTTTATGTGCGCCCGGCATGGGTGACAACTTGGTGGTGAAAGTCCACTGCAGGCCTGGCAGTAGGAACTGTTAGCTGAAGGCAAGGGTGTCCATCGTGAGGTGGAATCTGAAGGAAGCTGGAGGCAAACACTCGCACTGACGAACAGAAACTTCATATCAAGGCTGATTTGAGATGGATGAGCTTGCATAACAAAGTAAAGTCCAATACTGCACAAGTCCCTTTCAGTAAATGAAGCAGTGACATGAGTGGAAGGTTGTCACACCTTACTCGGGGAGGTCTCACTAGCGTTTAGTAGTAACAACGAATAGTGAGAAGTCAGCCGAGGTCATAGTAGCTACGTTGTAGCGAAGGACTGAACAATATTCATACAAAGTATAGAACGGAGGTTAAAGTTTACGAATAGGACAGAAAACAATCGAAGAGATTGGCAATCGGTGGAGAGAATAGGTGGAACCGAAAGGGTAAGCCGATGCGTCTAGTAAACTTTAGGTGAAATGACAGAAATGTATCGTAAGTCTCCAAACTTAATGGAGCAAGTTGTTGACAGAAGAAACTTGGAAACAGCAGCCAAAGCCGTTAAACGGAACAAAGGCGCTGCAGGTATTGACGGTATGACCGTTTTTGATATAGAGGAGCACATTCAAGCGTGTTATCAACCCTTACGGAAGAAATTACTTGATGGAACGTATAAGCCTCAACCAGTTAAACGAGTAGAAATACCAAAGCCGAATGGAGAAAAACGAAAGTTAGGTATACCTTGTGTGCGGGATAGAGTTGTTCAACAAGCCATACGGCAAGTAATTGAACCGATTATAGACCCGCACTTCTATGACAACAGTCACGGATTCCGACCAGGGAAAAGCACGCACAGTGCTCTCAAACAATGTGCACAGTATTATAAAGAAGGCTATCGTGTTGTAGTTGATTGTGACCTCAAACAATGCTTTGACACGCTCAATCACGACAAACTTATCTATTATCTTGAACAGTACATCCAAGATAAAATGATACTGAAAATTATCCGTAAGTTTTTGAGAGCGGGTGTAATTGATTTGACTAGCGAATTTATCGCAAGTGAAACAGGGGCACCACAAGGTGGTGTTCTATCACCGCTTTTGAGTAATGTGTACTTACATGAACTGGATAAAGAGTTGGTTAACCGTGGTCATTGATTTGTCCGATACGCAGATGACTTTGTCATCTACGTTAAATCAAAACGAGCCGGTGAACGGGTAATGAACAGCATCACACGCTTTATTGAAAAAGACTTAAAGTTAATCGTCAATCAAGACAAAAGCCAGGTTGGGTCTCCTACCCGTTTAAAGTTTTTGAGCTGTCTGATGAAGCAAGTGAATGGGGATTATCGTTTTATCCC
>NZ_JH992958.1:3067-14089 GCF_000315445.1 Alloiococcus otitis ATCC 51267 | reverse complement strand
GATTCAGCCAAACGGATTGCGTATTCACGCAAAAAGTACTGGCGACTGTCATGCACACATGAATTTCATCGTGCAATAACAACAGAAAGACTCAGCAAGTGGGGCTTAGTTCCACTAAGCACTATCGCTGAGTCTGCTTACGCAAGATATTGAACCGCCGTGTACGGAACCGTACGCACGGTGGTGTGAGAGGTCGACTAGCCAATTAATGGCTAGTCTCCTACTCGATTGGGATAGGCGGTCTATCCTGGGCCTGTGAGCTCTCTATCCACTTGATCTTTTTAAAAACAGGTAACACTTCGACTTCCGCTTCCGTTATCTCTAGTGTAAGAAGTCATGACACTTACACTAGAAACAAGGAGGAATGTACGATGGCAAAAACGTGGTTAGAAAACAAGTTGGACATTTACTTGGAAGATGTGGAAAATGACAAGACCATCCGCAAGGGATTTAACAATATCGTGGAAGAAGCCAGCGACCAGCAAGTTAGGGACTTCGCTAACGCGGTGGCTAGCCTCTACCACTTTGACAAGTCCCATACTGTGTTAAACCAGTCCTATACCATAGACTAAGTCGGCCAAACCCTTATCCCCCAAGCCAGACCTAGTTTTGATAGGTGTAGAAAGAATGCAATGAAAGAGGTAGGAACATGGAAAAAAGACTTGAACTCTTGTTTACCAATAGCCTGGGTAAAAACACTAGCCTGACAATCTCTGACCCCAAGGCAGGCTTGACCCCAGAAGACATTAAAGTAGCCATGGACCAGCTAGTTCAAGCTGGCCTGGTTGAAGTGGAAGGTGTCCAACGTTACCAAGCTGTTCGTGGGGCTCGTTATGTGACCCGGCAGGTGGACGAGATTTTCACCCAAGAACCAGCAGAAAATTAAGCAAATAAGCTAGTCCTAGCCCTCTCCTTGGATTAAAGGGGAGGGTTTTTTGACTAGTGGGAGGGATAATTGACTTGCCCCAAGTTAAGTCCAATTATTTACAGGGGCTAGAAAGTTCGCTATAATAGATAGGAAGCTGAGCCCTAAAGACTAGGTAGGGAAATCCTGGGGATGTGGCGAGCGTTAGATTAACAAGAAATTCTGGATGAATAAGAAACTGGTGAAGGACTGAAAGGAAGGTTGGAGTCATGAAGTGGTTGAGTCGGATCTTGATTGTCGTTGGGATAGGCTTTCTGATTGCCTTTGGCTACACGATTTATGACCATGCTAACTCGACATCGGTTACCCTAGAAGAAGCCCAGGTTGCCCTGGAAGAAAGCCGGGCCCAGGCTGCTGAAGCTGAGGACGGAGACCAAGATGGCCAAGACGGGGGCAGTGACATCGATATCCAAAACTACCAGCCTGAAGCTGGGGAGGCTTTTGGGGTCTTAGATATTCCCAAACTCGACCGGAGCATTGGTATTGTAGCCGGAACAGATGCGGACTCCCTAAAGAAAGGGGTAGGTCACGTTGAAAATACAGTCTTTCCTGGTCAAGGTGAGCAAATCGTCCTCTCCGGCCACCGGGATACCGTCTTCCGCGACTTTGGCGAATTAGAAATTGGCGACCATTTTATCGTCCAAATGCCTTATGGGGACTATGAATATGAGATCAAGGACTATGAAATTGTCGACCGGGATGATACCTCAGTCATCGGCCCCATGGGGGAAGAAGTCTTAGTGGTTTCAACCTGCTACCCCTTTGAATTTTATGGTTTTGCCCCTGACCGCTTTGTTTTCTATTGTTACCCCGTTGAATAAATCAGATATCTTAAGCTAGCTGGTCAAGACGCAAAGGTTTTGCCCAGCTTGTTTTCTTTTTCGACTCTGCAAGGAGGAATGGACTTGACCAAACTAGCGATTAGCCTGGTGCGAGGCTACCAAAAATATATCTCCCCCCTCTTTCCCCCTTCATGCCGTTACCGGCCAACCTGCAGTCAGTACACCATCCAGGCTATAGAGAAGCACGGAACCTTGAAAGGGACTGTCATGGGTTTGGCCCGGATCATCCGTTGTAACCCCTTTGTCCAAGGAGGCTACGATGAGGTTCCGGATTATTTCACTTTGAGACGGAATCCAAAAAGCCAGGCCCAATATGAGGCTGACCAAAGTTTGTCTCGAAAGGACTTAATAGACCTCCTCTTGGCTGATTACCAGGAGGACTTGGTCTATAATGACCAGCCATTAGAGGAATTTTTAGACCAAAGGCTAAATTACCGCAAGCTAGACCTAGACCTTCTGGAAGATAGCTACCTTGACGATATGCTTGGCTATACGGATGACTTGGGCTTAAGTCAGGCTCACTTTAGCCTAGTCCAGGTGCAAAAGATCAAAGACCAAGAGAGTTCGCCAAAGGGTGACCCCACTAGTTTGGTTAACCAGGCTTTGGGTGGGGGGTCTGCTAGCTACCTCTTCTTGGAAGACCAGTTGGGCGTCTTAGACGGGTCACCAGACCAACTGGCCCTTGACCTAGTCCTAGCCTTTGGGGTAAGGGAAGTGGATGTCCAGGACAAATCAAGTCGTTTACTGCACTACTTACGGGTCTTAGACCAAGTCCAAGTTTAATCAATTCTTAAAGGCAAGTTGAACCTAGTGTGCTAAACTATGGAGCTAGTAAGAATTCGGTATCGCTAAAGGAGGCGGCTCTTGTGAATATTTTGATCGCAGATGATGACCGGGAAATTTGTGACTTGTTGGAAATTTACATGAAACATGAAAGCTACCAGGTAGAAAAGGCCTACAATGGTCAGGAAGCCCTAGATAAAATACGCCTCCAGGACTTTGACTGCCTGATCCTGGATGTCATGATGCCGGTTAAGGATGGTCTGGCTGTGGTCAAAGAAGTCAGGGAAAAGTCTACCCTGCCTATCTTGATGCTGAGTGCTAAAACTTCTGATGTCGACAAGATCAGGGGCCTATCCAATGGGGCAGATGATTATGTGGTTAAACCCTTCAACCCCCTTGAAGTGGTGGCCCGGGTCAAAAGTCTCTTGCGCCGGTCCTCCTACAAGGAAAGGGATGTCAAGGACAAGGGGGAACTCAAGGTGGGTCCTATTGTGATTCGCAAGGAAGAGCATGAGGTGGAAACCTTAGACGGCCACCCCATCCAACTGACTGCCTTGGAGTTTGGCATCCTGCACCTTTTAGCCAGTAATCCCAACAAGGTCTTTAATGCTGACGAGATTTTTGAAAAAGTTTGGCAGCAAGAAAGTTTAGTTCCAGCCAAGACAGTCATGGTCCATGTCTCCCACCTCCGGGACAAGCTGGAAAAAGCAACCGGTGGCGAAAAGATCATCAAGACTGTCTGGGGCGTGGGCTATAAGATTGAAGGAGAATAGGGTAGGGGCTATTACGATACAAGCAAGAACTGTTCTCCCTTTAGGGCTTGTGGCAGGCTGTAAAGGAGTCAATATTTTTAGGAGCCTTGTTTTTAAGCCAAGCCCTGGTCAAGCCCGATTTTAAGCCATTAGGTTAAGGGTTACCCAGACTCTAGTGTTCTTTGCATGTCCTGGCCTCGTTTAAAGGAAAAAGTGATTTCGTTAAAGGAAGTGGACGATGAAGTTAACCCGGTCGGAAAAAATTAGTTTAGTCATGGAAGCTTTGGTAACCGCGGCTATTGTTATTTTAGTTTATTTGGCTACCTATAACATATTGACCTGGTTGGCTCGCTATCTCTTGCGTTACCATGAGAATTCCTACCTCTCTAACCTCTTGGCTGGCCTCCGGGATACGCCCTACTGGGGCATGACCCCAGTTGTCATTGTCTTCTTAACCATTGCCATGGTTACCTTTATCTACTGGCGGCTCAAAAGACGGCAGCGGCAATACGAACTGGCCCATATTATCGATGAACTCCACCATATTGCTGATGGGGACTTTGGCCACCGGATTGAAAAAGCAGGCTATAGTTCTGAAATGCAACATGTCATTGACTCCATCCACACCCTGGTCGAGTCAGCCGTGGCCGCTATGGAAGAAGAGCGGCGGATTGAACAAACGAAAGATGAATTGATCACCAATGTCAGCCACGATATCCGGACTCCCTTGACTTCTATTATTGGCTATATTGGCCTGATTGAATCAGGGGCCTATACCAATGAGGAAGAATTTGACCGCTATCTTAGTGTGGCCTCTAACAAGGCCAAGCAAATGAAACGACTGGTCGATGACCTTTTTGAATACATCAAGGTTCGCCAGCCTTCCACTAAGCTCAACATTTCCCACTTTGACATGGTCCAGCTAGTGGAACAACTGGCCATTGACTTTGAGCTGGACCTAGACCAGCAAGAGACTGAATTGACCATTGAACCCAGCCAGGACTCCATTATGATGGACGGCGATGCCGAGCAATTAGTCCGTTTGATGAACAACCTGGTCTCCAACGCCTTGAAGTACGGCCGATCTGGTCAGGAGATTAAAATTGGTATTAACCAGGAATATGACCAAGTTAGACTCCGGGTGGCCAATAACGGAAGTGACCTACCCCAAGAGCGGCTGGAGTTGATTTTTGACCGCTTTTACCGCTTGGAAGAGTCCCGGTCTTCTGAAATCGAAGGAACCGGTCTTGGCCTGCCCATTAGTAAAAGTATCGCTCAACTCCACCATGGAAGTATTGAAGCCAAAAATCAGGATGGGTGGACCATTTTTGAAGTGGTCCTTCCCCTCACTTACCAAGAAGACAAGGAAGGGAGAGACGGCCATGCCAGGTCAAAAGATTAAAAAATCCATCTTGACCGGAATCCTAGCCCTATTTATTTGGCTTCCAAACAAAGCTTGGGCCCAAGAGGACATTGATGTCCAAGCTGACAGTGCACTTTTGCTGGATGCCTCGACCCAACAAGTGCTATATGAGGATAACATTGATGAAGTTAAACCCATTGCTTCCTTAACCAAGATCCTGGTCCAATACATTGTCTTGGAAGAAATTGACCAAGGGAATTTAAACTGGCAGGACCAGGTCAGTATTTCGCCTTTCCTAGAAGAATTGAGTCAGAACTTTGAACTGGCCAATGTCCCCTTGTTTGCAGACCAAACTTATTCCGCTTCCGAACTCTTTTATGCCCTGTCCGTTTATTCAGCCAATGCAGCCACCATGGCCTTGGCAGAACACATTGAGGGGTCGGAGGAGGCCTTTGTCTACCGGATGCGGGACCTAGTTGCAAGCTTTAGGATTGAAGATGCCCATTTGGTGAACACCACAGGTTTACATAATTCATTTTTGGCTGGTAGGCATATTCCAGACAGCCATGAAGAAGATGACAATACCATGTCGGCTAGGAGCATGGCCACCATTGCTAGCCGCTTGCTTAAAGACCACCCAGACATTTTAGACTATTCCAGCCAGTCCTTCTATGATTTTGAGACAGGTTATGGGGTTTTTGAGGTGGAAAACCGCAACAAGATGCTGGCGGGTCTCTCCCATGAATACCCTGGGGTTAAGGGGATGAAGACTGGGACCACGGAATCCTCTGGCCGGAGCTTTATCGGCTATTATGATGGGGGAAATGGCGAAAGACCACTTCTAGCCCTGGTCTTCAATGCAGGAGACCTGGAAGAAGAGGCTGACCGTTATAAACGTTTTGAGGAAACGGCCAAACTCTTTGACCATGGCCGGGAGTCTTGGCAGGTTGAGAACTTAATGGATAGTCCGGCCTGGGCCGACCAGCTAGAAGGCCTCCCAGTGGTTGACGGCCAAGTCGACCAGTTAGACCTGGAAGTCAAAGACCAAGAGTCCTTTGAATTTATGGCCTTGCAAGATAAGCAGAGTCCCTACCAGCTTAGTTTAGACTTTGACCCAGCTTTTATAGATGATGAGGGTTTGCTCCAAGCCCCTATTGAAGCAGGGGACCAGGTAGGAGACTTGGTTTTTGACCTGGACCCAGCTGTCAACTACTTAAACGGCAGGTCAAAGTCCCAAGTTTCCTTTCCCCTTTATGCCAAGGAGTCAGTCAGCCGGGATAATGTCCTTGTCCAAGTCTTGCAGGACTTTATCGACTGGTTAAAAAATATTTTTTAAGATTGGCAATATTTAAAAGACATGGTATGATAATTGCATGTGAACACAAAAATCAATGATATAAATAACTTGCAAGCTTGACTTAGAGTACCGGTGCTTGCTGGGACCTGGTAAGACTTGTAAGTGAATCCATCATGAGTTTCAATAAAGAAGCTTGAGCCTAATTTATTTCGCTTACCCCCTTGCCCAGTCAAGTGCAAGAGGAGCGTAACCCTCTTGAAGTTGGGTAGCACCGCCAATGGCAGTCTTTCGTCCCTAGAGAGGACAAGGCTGTTTTTATTTGCAAAAAACAAGGAGGATTAGACTATGTTAGACATTAAAGCCATGCGCACGCAGCCTGACCATTATAAAAAACTCCTGGAAAGCCGGGGAGTATCTAGTGACCAAGTGGACCACTTGCTGGCCCTTGACCAGAAACGCCGTGAATTTATTCAGCGTTCAGAGTCTTTGAAGAAAGAACGGAATGAAGTTACCAAGCAGATCTCTGAGAAAAAACGGAATAATGAGGATGCCCAAGAGGCCATTGACAATATGAAAAAAGTGGGTCAAGATATTAAGTCGGTTGACAGTGACCTAGCCCAAGTGGAAGACCAGATTTTTGACCTAGCTAGCGGCATCCCCAATATCCCTCACGAGTCTGTCCCTGTAGGTCCAGGGGAAGAAGACAATGTTGAAGTGCGTCGTTGGGGAGATGACTTGATTCCTCAATTTGACGGCCAACCCAAAGCTCACTGGGACATTGGGACCGACCTGGGTATCTTAGATTTTGAACGGGCGACCAAGGTAGCTTCTTCTCGCTTTGTCTACTACCGCAAGTTGGGGGCTAGACTGGAGCGGGCCCTCTATAACTTTATGTTGGACAAGCATGTGGACCAGGAAGGCTATGAAGAAGTGATCCCGCCATACCTAGCCAACGACCAGACCATGTACGGGACCGGACAGTTTCCTAAGTTTAAAGAGGATGTCTACCAGGTTGACGGCCACTCTCTTACCTTAATTCCGACTTCTGAAGTGCCTTTGACTAACTTTTACCAGGATGAAATCCTTGAAGAAGAGGACCTACCCCAATACCTAACAGCTTTGACCCCAAGTTACCGGTCAGAATCAGGGTCTGCCGGCCGGGACACCCGGGGTATTATCCGCCTCCACCAATTCAACAAGGTGGAGATGGTTAAATTCTCTAAACCGGAGGACTCCTTTGATGAATTGGAAAAAATGGTAGCCAATGCTGAAGGGATCTTGCAAGATTTGAAACTACCTTACCGGGTTATAACCCTATCGACAGGGGACATGGGCTTTTCTGCCACCAAGACCTATGACTTGGAAGTTTGGATCCCGGCCCAAAACACCTACCGGGAGATATCATCATGTTCCAACTGTGGTGACTTCCAGGCTAGACGGGCTAAGATTCGCTACCGCCGTGATGAGGGCCAGATCGACTATGTCCACACCCTAAACGGGTCAGGTCTTGCTGTTGGTCGGACAGTGGCAGCTATTCTAGAAAACTACCAGCAACCAGACGGGTCCGTCAAGATTCCTGATGTCCTCGTCCCTTATATGAACAATATTAAATACATTAAATAAGTTGATGTTAAACTGCTCTTTTGAGAAGCTGGCAAAAGAGCAGTTTTTATATTTTCCTTTCAACTTCTTATGTGATAGGATATTGTCTAGAAAACTGAGCGAAAGGGGAGCTTTCACATGGCAGATCTAAAAGTTGCGAATTTTTCAGGTGGTTGTTTCTGGTGCATGGTCCGTCCTTTTGAAGAAGAAGACGGGATAGAATCAGTTGTCTCAGGCTATACCGGCGGACATGTAGCCAATCCGACTTATGAGCAAGTGTGCTCTAACACGACTGGACACACTGAAGCGGTTCAAATCACCTATGACCCAGACAAGGTTTCTTACAAAGACTTGGTTGAAATTTACTGGCAACAAACCGACCCAACCGATGCAGGTGGTCAATTTGCCGACCGGGGGGACTCTTATCGACCCGTCATCTTCTACGGCAACCAAGAAGAAAAAGAAATTGCCGAGCAGTCCAAGCAAAACCTAGAAAATTCTGGACGCTTCAATGACCCTATTGTGACCGAAATCAAAGAACGGTCTACCTTTTATCCGGCAGAAGAATACCACCAAGACTTTTACAAGAAAAATCCAACCCACTACAAGATGTACCGCAAGGGATCAGGCCGGCAAGACTTTATCGAAAAGAATTGGCAAGACTAGAATTTATAAAGTCTCCGTAAATTTTAGATAAAGAAAATGTCAAATCGCCTTGACATTTTTTACACTAGCCTGTATTATGAAGAAGTTGTTTGGAAACAACTTGTCTAGTGAGAATAGCCAGAAGGACCCACCTGTTCCCATGCCGAACACAGTCGTTAAGCTTCTGAGCGCCGAGGATAATGCAGGGCTCCCCTGTGTGAAAGCCGGACCTTGCTAGGCAAATATGGAGGTTTAGCTCAGTTGGGAGAGCATCTGCCTTACAAGCAGAGGGTCATAGGTTCAAGTCCTATAACCTCCACTCAAGAGGGGCCATTAGCTCAGCTGGCAGAGCATTTGACTTTTAATCAAAGGGTCGCTGGTTCGAATCCAGCATGGCTCATATCTTTTAAAAGAAGAACTTGCATTTTAAGGCAATTGTTAGTATAATTATTTCTTGGATACATTAGAAATAAAAGCCGGCTCATTTGCCAGAGTTGCTGATTTGTAATCAGTAGGCTGAGATTTTAAGCCTTTCAGCCGGCATTATATTATGCGGAAGTAGTTCAGTGGTAGAACATCACCTTGCCATGGTGGGGGTCGCGGGTTCGAATCCCGTCTTCCGCTTTTGAATCTTTTTAATAGTGCACAAAGTCTACAGGCTTTTTATGCCGGGGTGGCGGAATTGGTAGACGCACAGGACTTAAAATCCTGCGGATGGTTTCATCCGTGCCGGTTCGACTCCGGCCCTCGGCACTTACTCATGCACTCATAGCTCAATTGGATAGAGTACTTGACTACGAATCAAGCGGTTAGAGGTTCGACTCCTCTTGGGTGCGTTATTTTATGTCTTGACAAGATTTGAGACTTAAAGTATAGTGGAACATGTTCTTTAAAAAATGACCGGGAAGTAGCTCAGCTTGGTAGAGCACTTGGTTTGGGACCAAGGGGTCGCAGGTTCGAATCCTGTCTTCCCGATTACATGGCGGCGTAGCTCAGCTGGCGAGAGCGTACGGTTCATACCCGTGAGGTCGTGGGTTCGATCCCCTCCGCCGCTATTTACCTTAAAGGACGTTGGACCTTTAGCTCAGCTGGTTAGAGCTGTCGGCTCATAACCGACCGGTCGCAGGTTCGAGTCCTGCAAGGTCCATCAAATGCGGGTGTAGTTTAGTGGTAAAACCACAGCCTTCCAAGCTGTTGTCGCGAGTTCGATTCTCGTCACCCGCTTGAAGGTGCTTTGAACTTTAAGTCATTTAAAAAGTGGCTAGTATTCTTTTGTTAAGGGCCTGTAGCTCAGCTGGTTAGAGCGCACCCCTGATAAGGGTGAGGTCGGTGGTTCGAGTCCACTCAGGCCCATTGATTTCTGGTCTATTCTAGTGTAGAGTGGGACCAATCAAATTTTTGGCCCCTTGGTCAAGTGGTTAAGACATCGCCCTTTCACGGCGGTATCACGGGTTCGAATCCCGTAGGGGTCATCATATTGTGGAGGATTACCCAAGTCCGGCTGAAGGGAACGGTCTTGAAAACCGTCAGGTGTGTCAAAGCACGCAAGGGTTCGAATCCCTTATCCTCCTTACTCATATTATCGCGGGGTAGAGCAGTTGGTAGCTCGTCGGGCTCATAACCCGGAGGTCGTAGGTTCGAATCCTTCCCCCGCAATTCCATTTTGGCCCTGTAGTGTAGCGGTTAACACGCCTCCCTGTCACGGAGGAGATCGCCGGTTCAAATCCGGTCAGGGTCGTTCAATTGGCGCAGTAGCTCAGTTGGTAGAGCAACGGATTGAAGCTCCGTGTGTCGGCAGTTCGACTCTGTCCTGCGCCATTGCTATTCATGGAGGGATAGCGAAGTGGCCAAACGCAGCGGACTGTAAATCCGTTCCTTCGGGTTCGTAGGTTCAAATCCTTCTCCCTCCATCGCTAGGGGTATAGTTTAATGGTAAAACAGCGGTCTCCAAAACCACTGATGTGGGTTCAATTCCTGCTACCCCTGTTACAATGAAATATTGTAAAGCTAATGGCGAATGTGGTGAAGTGGTTAACACATCGGTTTGTGGTACCGACATGCATGGGTTCGATCCCCATCATTCGCCCTGGTAATTGGGCTATAGCCAAGCGGTAAGGCAACGGTTTTTGGTACCGTCATTCCTAGGTTCGAATCCTAGTAGCCCAGTTTCATTTTGGCGCGGTCGCCAAGTGGTAAGGCCGAGGTCTGCAAAACCTCTATCGCCGGTTCAAATCCGGTCCGTGCCTCTTTTTGCTTATGACCTGCCGATGTGGCGGAACTGGCAGACGCGCTGGACTCAAAATCCAGTGCCCATTGCGGGCGTATCGGTTCGACCCCGATCATCGGCATATCAAGTTGTGTTTTTTAACTTGATAAAATACTAAATTCTTGTTGACAACTACTCGGATGGCATGCTACTATATTACTTGTCGCCGAATTGAGGCGAGAATTTGTGTGCAAACTCTTATGGAGAGTTTGTGGAATAGATCTTTGAAAACTGAACAAACAATGATACCAAAAAGTGCAAGGGTCTCAAGCTTTACTTTTTGTAAAGCGAGACAATTCAAGTACTTTTGATAAGTTTTTGAAAACTTAT
The DNA here is from genome assembly GCF_000315445.1 of Alloiococcus otitis ATCC 51267. Lineage (GTDB taxonomy): Bacteria > Bacillota > Bacilli > Lactobacillales > Carnobacteriaceae_A > Alloiococcus > Alloiococcus otitis. The sequence continues at coordinate 3,284 of NZ_JH992958.1, read as the reverse complement.
CACAACAATGAACCAAGATAGAACAGGTGTTAACCTGAACTCTTTTAAAATGAGAGTTTGATCTTGGCTCAGGACGAACGCTGGCGGCATGCCTAATACATGCAAGTCGAACGCCAAATCTTCCTGCTTGCAGGAAGAGGCGGAGTGGCGAACGGGTGAGTAACACGTGAGGAACTTGCCCATAAGAGGGGGATAACACCCGGAAACGGGTGCTAAT
>NZ_JH992958.1:0-567 GCF_000315445.1 Alloiococcus otitis ATCC 51267 | reverse complement strand
GCGTACGGTGAATGCCTTGGCACTAGGAGCCGATGAAGGACGGAACGAACACCGATATGCTTCGGGGAGCTGTAAGTAAGCTTTGATCCGGAGATGTCCGAATGGGGCAACCTCCCATCTTTAGTCGGATGGGACTAGGAAAGTGAATCCATAGCTTTCTTAGGGGAAGACGCGGTGAACTGAAACATCTCAGTAGCTGTAGGAAGAGAAAACAAGAGTGATTTCCCTAGTAGCGGCGAGCGAACGGGAAAGAGGCCAAACAGACATGCTTGCATGTCTGGGTTGTAGGACTCAATGTCGGGATTGGCCGTTTAAGGTGAACACCCTGGAAAGGGTGGCCAGAGCAGGTGATAGCCCTGTAACCGACCGAGCGGTCGGCCCATGAGGATCCTGAGTACGACGGCACACGTGCTATGCCGTCGGAAGCCGGGAGGACCATCTCCCAAGCCTAAATACTCCCTAGTGACCGATAGTGAACCAGTACCGTGAGGGAAAGGTGAAAAGAACCCCGGGAGGGGAGTGAAAGAGCACCTGAAACCGTATGCTTACAAGTAGTCAGAGCCCGTT
>NZ_JH992957.1:561304-564073 GCF_000315445.1 Alloiococcus otitis ATCC 51267 | reverse complement strand
AACAACTGTTCCTAACGAAGAACAAAGTGGTATTGAAGGTGCAACTTCAGTAGATTCTGAACATGACTTCAACGCACCAGAAATTGACTGGAGCGAAGCAGATCAAGCATATGAACGTGAACAAGAACAAAAAGCTCAAGAACTACAAGCAGCAAAAGAAGCAGCTATTGCTGAAGTTCAAACAGCTGGCTTCACAGACGAAAAATATGCTGGTTGGATCAATGCTCAGGAAACAGTTCAAGATGTCAACGCAGTTAAACGTGAAATCTTAACAACTGTTCCTAACGAAGAACAAAGTGGTGTTGAAGGCGAAACTTCAGTAGATTCTGAATATGACTTCAACGCACCAGAAATTGACTGGAGCGGTCTAGAAGAAGCAGTTGCTGAAGAAGAAGCACAAGAAGAAGTTTACACCCTTTACTATTACGGCCAACGAACTCAAAACCAAAACGGTGTCACTACCGTTAAAGCCTCAAGTCCAAGAGAAGCGCTCGAATACTTCCAAAACTACTTGAGTGAAAATGGTTTAGATGCTGGAGACTTCAACTGGCACTATGAAAGTGATGACCGAGTCTTTACCGCTAGCGAAAAAATTGAAGGCGAAGCTTCTGTTGACTCTGAATATGACTTCAATGCACCAGACATTGACTGGAGCGGTCTAGAAGATGCAGTAGCTGAGGAAGAAGCTCAAGAAGAAGTTTACACCTTTTACTACTTTGGTCAACGCACTCAAAACCAAAATGGTGCGACCACTGTTAAAGCATCAAGCCCAAGAGAAGCACTCGAATACTTCCAAAACTTCTTGAGCGAAAGAGGTTTAGATGCTGGAGACTTCAACTGGCACTATGAAAGTGAAGACCGAGTCTTTACCGCTAGCGAAAAAATTGAAGGGGAAGCTTCCGTTGATTCTGAATACGACTTCGTTCGACCAGACTTCGACTGGAGTGGCCTAGAAGAAGCTATTCAAGACGAAGAAAATCAAGAAGCAGTCTACACCTTCGTTTATATCACTCAAAACACCAAAGGCAAAAATGGCGCTACTACTGTCAAAGCATCAAGTCCTGAAGAAGCACTCGAATACTTCCAAAACTGGGCAAAAGAAAATGACCTTGGCGAATTAGACTGGTCTTATGATGAAGATACTAAAACCTTCACCGGAAGAGAAAAATTAGAAGATGACTCTGATGATGATTCTGGTGACACTGGTGAAGAAAAACCTGGTCATGGAGATTCTGACACAGGTGACTCTGACTCAGACGACTCTACTGAAGACGAAACTGAGGAAGAAGGTAAAGAAGGCTCAGATGAAGCAGATGACACTACTTCTGATGACTCTAAAGACCAAAAACCTGGTCAAGTTGCACCAGTTAAACTTGGTAAAGGTTCTGAAGGTCAAGTAGCTACTCCAGTTCAAGACAGCAAACAAGTTTCAGGTCAAAAAGCTCCTGCTGGTCAAGCACAAGCTTCTAACCAGGAAGCTGCTGAAGAGTCTGGCCAAACTCTACCAGATACAGCTACTTCTGCTTGGGCACTAGGCCTACTTGGTCTATCAAGTTTAGCTGGTGGATTGTTCGCTGGTAAAAATAAAGAAGACTAAACCATTTTAAATCTCACTTTGTAAAGTACAATATTGGATTTTGTTGTACAATTCAAAAAAACCGATCCCAAAAATGGGGTCGGTTTTTATATTGTCTCATAAATGTAACACAAATAATTGTTACTATATAAACTCAATCCATGTAAATGATAACAAACATTTTATAAAAAGAATTATTTTTCTATGGAAAAAAGAATATTACCCAGATTGATTAATAATAAATCTGTTAGCATAGTCTATAAGCAAGACTTAACGATAATACTATATCAACAATGTTGGTGATTGATACTAAAGGTTTTTAAGCTTATGTATCATGAACCCATAGTACCTTTATTGTAAACTTATCTCCCAGGTTAAGGACTTGTTTACGACTATTATATTTAATAAATAGTCAATCTTAAGAATTGCATAAAATAACTTTGCTAAATTAGTAGTAATTTAGTATGATGACTATCAGATATATTTCAAAACCATGACAAAGGTAAAGAATATTTACAACTTTGATCGACTATATTTTACATTATTAGCTTGACTTTCCCATCCTAGTAGGCTATATTTTAACCATACCAAGTTGACTTAGTATAAGAGTAATAAGGGCAAAGGGCTAGTAGGTTAAACTTGTCATATGATATTAGTACATATTACTCATTGCTAAGTTAATGGATATAGAAAAGGAGTTTTAATATGGTTGGAAAGAACAATTTTAAAACGTATTTCAAAAAGACAGCCAATAAAAAGCAGCGCTTCACACTTAAGAAATTGAGTGTTGGCCTTGCATCCGTAGCAGTAGGTGCTACTTTATTTTTAGGCAGTGGTGAAGCGGTTTCAGCTGAAGAACCTCCTACTGAAGAAAATGAAGATGTTCCTGCTGAAGATGTTCCTGCTAATGAAAATAAAAATGATGGTCAAATAGATGAAGGTAAAACACCAGGTGAAGGGACATCTGCTAACGGTGGCACAGGTCAAGTATTGCCTGATGCAAACTCTGGCCAGAAAAACGGTGGAGATCAGCAAAGTACAACACAAACTGAACCTAAAGGACTAGCAGAAAACCCTGAAAATGGTTACTTGACTCCAGAAAATGCTAGTGCAGCAGCAGAAAAAGCCTTGGAAACAGATCCAGTTAATAAATCCTTCACAGTAAGCCAAGGGGCAAACGGTCGTTACTTCTA
>NZ_JH992957.1:485635-561204 GCF_000315445.1 Alloiococcus otitis ATCC 51267 | reverse complement strand
CCAGTTAATAAATCCTTCACAGTAAGCCAAGGGGCAAACGGTCGTTACTTCTACCTATTGTCACCGAACCCAGCACCAGACAATGGTGGGGACGATGACGAAGAGCCAGAAGAAAACAATCAAAATGGCTACTTGACTCCAGAAAATGCTAGTGCAGCGGCAGAAAAAGCCTTGGAAACAGATCCAGTTAATGAATCCTACACAGTAAGCCAAGGGGCAAATGGCCGTTACTACTACCTACTATCACCGAACCCAGCACCAGACAATGGTGGGGACGATGACGAAGAGCCTGGCGAACCGGAAGAGCCAGGTGAAGAAGAAGCAGTTTACACCCTTTACTACTTCGCACAACGAACCAAAGGCAAAAACGGTGTGACTACTGTTAAAGCACCTAATTCCGATCGTGCAGAAGCATACTTCCGTAACTGGGTAAACGAAAATGACCTAGGCGACCTCGAATGGGAAAGTTACGATCCGGAAACTAAGACCTTCATCGCCCGTGAAAAAGTCGAAGAACCAGGCGAACCAAATGAACCAGAAGAGCCAGGTGAAGAAGAAGCCGTTTACACCCTTTACTACTTCGCACAACGAACCAAAGGCAAAAACGGTGCCACCACTGTTAAAGCTAAAAGTGCAGAAGAAGCAGAAACATACTTCAAAAACTTCGCAAACGAAAACGACCTGGGTGACCTCAAATGGTCTTATGACGAAGAAACTAAGACCTTCACTGCCCGTGAAAAAGTCGAAGATCCAGATGGCGAGGAACCAGGTGAAGAAGAAGCCGTTTACACCCTTTACTACTTCGCACAACAAACCAAAGGCAAAAACGGTGCCACCACTGTTAAAGCTAAAAGTGCAGAAGAAGCAGAGAAATACTTCCGCAACTGGGCAAATGAAAACGACTTAGGTGACCTCGAATGGTCTTATGACGAAGACAGTAAGACTTTCACTGCTCGTGAAAAAGTCGAAGATCCAGATGGCGAAGAACCAGGCGAACCGGAAGAGCCAGGTGAAGAAGAAGCAGTTTACACCCTTTACTACTTCGCACAACGAACCAAAGGCAAAAACGGTGCCACCACTGTTAAAGCTAAAAGTGCTGAAGAAGCAGAGAAATACTTCCGCAACTGGGCAAACGAAAACGACCTAGGTGACCTTGAATGGTCTTACGACGAAGACAGTAAGACTTTCACTGCTCGCGAAAAAGTCGAAGAACCAGGCGGCGAAGACCCAGATGGTGAAGAACCAGGCGGCGAAGACCCAGACGGTGAAGAACCAGGTGGGGAAGACCCAGATGGTGAAGACCCAGACGGTGAAGACCCAGACGGTGAAGAACCAGGCGGGGAAAAACCAGGTGAAGAACCAGGCGGCGAAAAACCAGGCGAAAAACCAGGCGAGCAAAAACCGGGTGAAAAACCAGGCGAAAAACCAGGTGAGCAAAAACCAGGCGAAAAACCAGGTGAGCAAAAACCAGGTGAAAAACCAGGTGAGCAAAAACCAGGCGAAAAACCAAGTGAGCAAAAACCAGGTGAGCAAAAATCGGGTGAAAAACCGGCTGAACAAAAACCGGGTAAAGAAGAGAAACCAGGTCAAACTTTACCAGACACTGCTACTTCTGCTTGGGCACTCGGACTACTCGGTCTAACAAGCTTAGCAGGTGGCCTATTCACTCACAAAAATAAAGAAGACTAATCATTTTAAATAATGAACCAGTCTTGAAACACTTATTAACCTAGCCTACCATTCTAAAACGGACCTACCCAATCAACGATTGGGTAGGTTTTTTTGGGTTCTATAATATTTAATGTTGGTGGGCCTCTCCCCCCACTCTTTTATTTTTGTCAATGAAAAAGACCAGTAGAATCCTCATAATTAAGCCACCATCAAATAATCATTTTCTATCGAATTCCGGTCAGCTAGCTTTCTTGCGCCTGTTCCTTCTATTGACAAGTTTTCCTAATTCCTATATTTTAATTTTATAGTTTTTTATTTGATCGAGCATATAGAAAGGTGATTTTATGTCCAAGCCTAACTGGTCTAAATGGTCCCGTCTTGTCCTCCTTGTCTTTGCCCTCTGTTTTCTTCCGGCTTGCCAATATCTACCTGAGCTTCTAGATTCTAATCCAGACCAAACCAGCATGACGCTAGAGCCTAATGAGGAGGGTGACTTCAAAGCGCCCAGCCAAGTTCCTGACCAAGCGGGGGAAGATGTGCTGGTCATCAATGACAATATTCCTTACTTCAGCGATCAGGATATCACTAGCCTTGATCCTTACCACAGCAATGAAGACCTGGATGACTTGGACCGGGTTGGGGAGGCTAATGCCTTGATTGGACCGGAATCCTTGCCTAGTGAAGAGAGAGGGGAGATTGGTCAATTTGAACCCACTGGCTGGGACCAGGCCCGGTATGCGAATGTTGGGGCGGGTGGCTGGCTGTACAACCGGTCCCACTTGATTGGCTACCAACTGACTGGTGTTGATGACTTTGAAAATTTAATGACAGGGACACGTTGGTTCAATGAGGCCATGGCGGACTTTGAGAACTTTGTTGCTTTTTATATTGAGGAAGAAGATAACCATGTCCGCTACCGGGTGACCCCTATCTTTGAAGAGGATAATCGACTGGCCTCAGGTGCCTATATGGAAGCTTTTTCCATCGAAGATAACGGTCAAGGGGTCCTGTTTAATGTCTATATACCCAATATCCAAGAAGGGGTTGCTATCGATTATTCTGATGGCTCTAGTCAGGGACCTGCTGGACCGAGCCAAGATGGGGACTTGCCAGACTTGAATTCATCCCAAGATGAAGCTAGGGAAGACCATTCAGAATCCTGTCCGGTGAAAGGCAATATTAATAGCCAAGGTGAGAAAATTTACCATACCCCGGATGGCCGCTACTATGACCAGGTCGATATTGATCCAGAATCAGGTGAAGCGTGTTTCCAAAATGAAGCTGAAGCTCAAGAGGCTGGTTGGCGAGCCAGTAAGCAGTAAAAAAGCCCTCCCAAATGTAGGGGGGCTTTTTTCATTTGACTGAATTTAGTCTTTTTCTTTCATTGAGCCAAGTTTCAACTTAGTTTTCGTAGTATTCAGCGTAATAGTCATCAATTTGATTCTCTTCTTCTTGTTCTTCTGGAACTTCCTCACTGTAGATCACATCAATAAATTTATTGTCGTCGAATTCTTGGTCATCTTTCTCCCGTTTCAACCCAACCTGATTGTATTGGCGGAAGTTATCTAGGAGTTTAACAACAGGTCTCATAAAGAAGAAGAAGCCACCGATGACAAATAATATCGAACCGATTGCCATGGTTTTTTCCGATAAGAAGAGGAGGGACCCGATAAAGTACAAGATCCCTACAAAGATATCCAGGGATAAGGAGACCAAGGAGTAGTAGTTGGGGTAATAGAGTCTGAGTGGACCAATCTTAATAACCACATCTCGGTCCGCATTTTCATTCCAGTTGTACCAGTTTGAATCATCCTCCTGGTTTTTGTCATCTTGAGACTGGTTGCCAGAGTCCATGCCATGATTGCTTCCTTGGGTTTCCTCTGTAGACCACTTGCTTGGGCCCTGGTCGTCATTCTGGTAATTGGCCATAAGGGCGGGTTGGGGCTTGAAAGTATCACGTCCCACCAGTTCGATTCCAAAAAATTTAGATTTAATTTCTTTACATTTATTTTCTGCCATCTCTAACTCCTCTCTTGTCAGTGTTAACGGATTTTTGCGACGCGATTTATTATAGCAGACCAAGTCTTTCGGACACAATAGGGGTAATCTGAAATTAAATAATTTTTTATTTTCGAAAAAATTTAACCTGTAAAGAAAAAATACTTTACAAGTCTGGAGCGACCTGTTAAGATAGTCATTGTGAGTTATGGAGCTCAGTCAAAATACTAGACATGGAGGTGAAAAAATGGCAGTTAAAATCCGCATGAAACGGATGGGGTCTAAACGCCGCCCTTACTACCGTATCGTTGTCTCAGATTCTCGTCGCCACGTTTCAAAAGGGTCCATTGAACAAATTGGAACTTACAACCCAATTTCAGAAGAAGAGGACGTCAAAATTGACGAAGAATTAGCCTTGAAATGGTTACGCAACGGTGCTCAACCTTCTGATTCTGTTCGCAAATTATTGTCTGATAAAGGTGTTATGGAGAAATACCATAACGAAAAATATGGAAAATAATCAACACGATAAAGGTGGTAAAATATGACTGATCAAGAAGTGAATGATTTAGAAACAAATGGTCAAGAAACAAGTGACCAAGACCGAGATGAAGGAACTGGTCAAGTACTAACCGACCAAGAAATGAGAGAATTAATTCATACGATAGTCAAACCCTTAGTAAGTCATCCGGAAGATATTGAACTCAACCTTCAAGATACTGAAGACTTCCACGAGTACTTGTTGGAAGTTCACCCAGATGACGTTGGTCGCGTTATTGGTAAACGTGGCCGGATTGCCAAAGCAATTCGTGCCATTATCTACAGCATCCAATACGAAGGACCAAAACGTGTCCGATTAACCATCGTTGACTAAGAGTCAGCTTTTGAGGGGGTGTCCTTGTGACACCTCCTTTTTCTTATTATAATAAAGGAAATGCGCTAAGAAGGTGAAAGTATGACGGAATACTACCGGGTGGGAGATATTGTTAATACCCATGGGATAAAAGGGGAGGTCCGGGTCCAATCGGTCACTAGCTACCCGGAAGAACGCTATCAAAAAGGGCAGGTCCTAACTTGGTTAAACCAAGCAGGGGAACAGGCCTTGGACTTGGTGGTTCAGGCCCACCGCCTCCATAAAAACTTCCACTTATTGACTTTTGAAGGTTACTCCAATATCAATGAGGTGGAAGCCTTTGTTGGGGGAAGCTTGAACATTGAGGCTAGCCAGGTGGATGATTTTGACTTCGACCAGGGAGTCTTTTACCAGCATGATATTGTGGGTTTGAAGGTGGTCGATGAAACAGGCCAGCCGCTTGGTCAAGTGAAAGAGATTATTGAAACCCCAGCCAATGATGTTTGGGTGGTAGACCGACCTGGCCAAAAAGACCTCCTCCTACCCTATATTGATTCGGTTATCTTGGATTTGGACTTTGACCGCCAGGAAATCACCGTACATATTTTAGAGGGGTTGGATGATTAGGTGAAGATTGATATTTTGACGCTGTTCCCTGAAATGCTTGAAGGGCCCTTGAGTCAGTCCATGATGAAGCGAGCCCAAGACAAGGGGTTAGTGGATATTCAGGTGACCAACTTTCGGCAGTATGGCCAAGGTAAGCACCAGCAAGTCGACGACACCCCTTATGGGGGCGGGGCCGGCATGCTGCTCAAGCCCGAGCCCTTGTTTGAAGCCATGGACGAGATCAAAAAAGAAGGCGGTGGTAGCCCCCGGGTTATCTTGATGGACCCAGCCGGCCAGCCTTTTGACCAAAAGATGGCAGAAAACTTTGCAAATGCTTCCCACTTGGTCTTTATTTGTGGCCACTATGAGGGCTATGACGAGCGGATCCGGACCTTGGTCACGGATGAAGTGTCGCTGGGTGACTATGTTTTAACCGGAGGGGAATTGGCGGCCTTAGTCATGATCGACGCCAGTGTCCGCCTCCTGCCCGGGGTTTTAGGCAACCAGGCATCGGCCCAGGCTGATTCCCACTCCTCCGGTCTGCTGGAACACCCCCACTACACCCGGCCCATCGAGTACCGGGGCATGACGGTTCCGGAAGTCTTGCGCAACGGCAACCACAAACTGATTGACCAGTGGCGGCACCAGGAGTCATTAAAGCGGACAGCCCTCCGCCGACCTGACATGCTGGCTAAATTGGATTTGAGTGAAGAGGACCAGGACTACCTTGACCAGTTAAGGAACCAAGAATAAACGTAAGACACCAAAAAAGCAGGCCTCATAAACCGGTGCTAGACAGTTTATGGGGTCTGCTTTATTTTGATGCTTGCTTAAAATCTAAGCTTAGTTTCAAAGCATGCCCGCCGCTAGTTACCTATTCAGCTTTTAAGACCAAGCGCTTGTACTTGGTTGGGGTAATTCCTTGCGACTTTTTGAAGACCTTGGTGAAGTAGGAATGGCTGTTAAAGCCAGCTAACTTGACAATTTGGCCCAGCTTATACTTGTCCAAGTGGAAGTAATACATGGCCAGGGCAATCCGCTGTTCATTGATATAAGTGATAAAGGTCATGCCGGTTTCAGCTTTGAACTTACGGGCCAAGTGGACAGGGTGCATCTTGTGGCGGTCAGCAATTTCTTTGAGAGTCAAATTACTTGCCAATTCTTTAGAGATTTCGTAGACAATGTCTTTAATGATGTCTGAATAGCCAATGGTGGAGTAGTCTGCTACGGCCTGGGCATACTCCCTGGGCAGTTTGTAGAAGACATGGTCAATCAAGTAATCGATGGTCTGGGCTTTTTCGATTAAGATGGAATACCGCTCAGATATCAGATATAAGGTGAGCGGTAGGACCCCGCCATTTTTAGCTGCAATTCGACTGTAGGTATTCATATTAATGATACTGTTTTTAACCGTACGCAAAACATCCATTTCGTCATTGCTGTGGTCAGCCACTTGTTGGATGAATTTTTCGGTATCAACTTCATCAAGCGTCTGGTTGAGTAGGTCTAACTTACCCTTTGTAATTTCATCGGTCAATGTATTTTCAATGCGGTAATGTAAGCCCTCAGCTTCTTGATGAAGTTCTTGCAATTTTTCCAACCGGTCCAAATCGTCTGGTCCTCCTTGGTCGGCTGTCTTAAGATTATACTCATTTGCCATAGAACTATCACTCCTAACTGAGATGCGTTTGATTTTCGGAATATATTACCTCCAGTTAGTACTATTATATTAAATATTAACTAAAAAACCAATCATTAGGGTCATTTTTCCAAAATAAATCCATTATTAGATATATTTTTTATGATAAGTGTCACTTCCCCCCATTTTAGTAATAAATCCCTTCCTCTATGGACTGGCTTAGGAAAGAGAGGGTTTAGGAATCAAGGCTATCGAAGAAGGCTTGGAGTTTGGGGTCCATTAAGTCCCACTCTTCCTTGGTCGGGTAGTCCATCCCCATAATATGTTTGAGGGCCCCAATGACTTTTTGCTGCTCCATGTACTGATAAATATCTCTTGGGTCGGGGAGCTGGGTTTGGTAGCGGAGACTTTGGATATAGTGGCTAATCACATTTTCCTGGTTGGGGTAATGGTCCAAGAAGCCGTAGTGACCAGCCGTATAAATCCGGATAGCCTGGTGCATAAGGGCTAGGAGAGAACTGTTGTGGACCATTTTGTCAACCTTTTTCTGGCTTAGGGGGATGACCAATTCATTGTAAGTGGCCGTCTTCAGCAGGGTATGGTCCTTATCACCTGTATGATAAACCACGTTATGTAAGCCTATCCAATTTACTGAATCCTTTGAAAGGCCCTTCTCAGGTGCCAGGCAAATTTTATTCACCATGTAAGGGCACTTTTGGTGGATCTTAATCAACTTCCCTAACTGGGAATGGGTCGAGTAGGGTAGGCCCTTATGGCGGAAAAACCGTTGCATGATGACAGCAGTCGATTCGCAGCTCTTAATAATAGTCCCATCGGTGTGGAAGATAAGACTTTGGTAAGTCTTGTTGTTTGTAACAGTCTTGATATAGAGGGCCTGGTCATTTAAACAAACCCTGTTTTGTTCTAAGGCGATGTCAATAAAAGTTTGCTCGCTTTGGTCCAGTAAATTATAGGTAAAAGGCTTTTGGTCAAGGCTTTGGGCTGGGCTGGCTTGATCGATATAGTAGTCTCGGTAGCGCTTTAAAAAACGTTTATAATCAAAATGCTTCATCTCTTCCATTGACATCCTCCACAAATGTAGTAATCGGCACAAAAATAAACAACCCTCATCAGTTTCTACTGTAATAAATGATATCATAGTAAAACAATTAAGAAAATTATAATACACCCTTGGCAGGGCTTTTTTACAATAAATTAATAATGGAATAGCCAGTAAAATGCGTATATTAGAGTGCAAGTATTTTTGAAGGGTGGTGCAAGCAAATGACCTATTTCCTTGTCTTTACTTACGCCAGTATTTTTGGCTCTTTTTATGCTGTTTTGGCTACAGACCAGACCTTATCAGGACTGGTGAGGCGGTCCAAGTGTGATGCTTGTGGCCGGAAATTAAAGGCTTTAGACTTAATTCCCATCCTATCCTATCTAGGGTTGAGGGGTCGGTGTGGGGCTTGCCGATCTAAGATACCCCTTGTTTACTTTTTAGCAGAAATGTTCATGGGACTTTTGGCCTGTCTAGCCTTTTACCGCCAGGGGTGGTCAAGAGCCTTCCTGTTTGAGTTCCTTGTTTATTCTTTGCTAATTATCTTATCCCTATCCGATATTTTTTATTTACGGGTTCCGAATGTCTTACTTCTGGTGTTTGCCCCCGTATTAATTTACTTTTCACCTTTGACCTGGCAGGGGATGGGGCTAGGTTTAGTGGTCTCTTTCTTCGTTCTTTTTTTAACCTTTTCCTTTTCTAAGGGAATGGGGATGGGAGATGTCAAACTTTTCTTAGTCTTAGGTCTCGTTTTAGGCTACCAGGCTAACTTGCTCATTATGGGACTGGCCTCCTTCCTGGCAACTGGCTACTTCCTAATCAGCCGGAAACAAAAACTCCCCTTTGTCCCTTTTATCTTTATCGCCACGGTCTTGGCAAGTTTTTTCCTAGCTGTCTTTTATTAACCAAGAAATGATTAGGCATGTAGTCAAAGACTGACGATTAACCGATAATATGTTAAAATAAATAGGACTATGAAGCGACCATTGCCCAAGCAGGAAAATCTTTTTGGAGTGAAGAACCATGTCCTACGCCATGCAAGTTATTGACCATATTCAAAATGATGAATTTAAAAAAGCTCAAGAAAGTCTAGACCAAGCCCTCAATTTTGACCAGGCGGATGACTTGTACTTGCTTGCTGACTCTTTATTTCAATTGGGTTTCCTAGACGCCACCAAGCAAGTCCTGAACCATCTTTTGGACCTGGATCCTGGTGATGACGACCTCCGGATTTACCTGGCCGAGATTGCCATCGAAGAAGGGGAGGACCTTGTTGCCATTGACTGGTTGGACCAAATTGCCCCCAACAGTCCGGCTTATGTTCAGTCGCTTTTAGTGGCGGCTGATTATTACCAAATCCAGGGGTTGCCTGAGGTGGCAGAGTCTAAACTTCATGAAGCCCAGTCCTTGATGCCGGATGAGCCCATTATTTCCTTTGGCCTGGCAGAGTTTTACTATACGACCGGCCAGTACAAACGTGCCATCCACCATTATGAAGAGACCATCCAGATGGGGGCCAGTCAAGTGGCCGGTATTCAGGTCAATGCTCGCTTGGGGACAGCCCATGCGGCAGCAGGGGACTTCGACCAGGCTTTAGCCTACTTCCAAGAAGCCTTAGAAGAGAAAGAAGATCCCGACACCCTCTTTAACCTGGGCGTCACCTATTTTCAGCTGGAGGAATACAGTCGCTGTGTCGAAACCATGCGCCAGCTCCACTCCCTGGACCACACCTACACTTCCCTCTACCCTTATTTAGCCCAGGCTTTGGACCAAACACACCAGCATGAAGAAGCAGCCCAGGCTGTTGCAGAAGGTTTACGTTTAGACAAGACCAATGCCCAACTTTACCTGATCGGGGCCAACATTCACATTAAGTTGGACCAACTAGACCAGGCCCAGACCTATTTCCAGGAGGCTTATGCCTTAAACCCTAACAGTGAAACGTTGATCATCGAGTATGCTAATTTTTTGAATTACCTGGGCCACTTCTCTCAATCGATCGAGATCTTGCAAAAGGCCCTGGACGAAAATGATATAGATCCGCAATTTTACTGGCTCCTAGCTTCGGCCCAAAACGAAGAGGAAAACTTTGACTTGGCCCGGTCTTATTTTGACCAAGCCTACCCTTACTTTAAAGATAACTTGGACTTTTTAAGGGAATACCTGGCCTTCCTCCAAGAAGATGGGCAAGTGGACCAAGTCAAAAGCATAGCCCAAGACTACTTGGCACTGGATCCTTCGAATATTGAAGTCAGATCCATGCTGGAGCGATTAAAGGATGAAGAAGATTTTTTTGAAGGATAAGGTGATCTTATGCCGAACCGTATCAAATTAGAAGATAAGAAAGCTTTTATTAAATGGTTTACGGAGACCCAGCAGGTTAGAAGACGGGAGTCCCTTTGGATTTTAAACTATCTCTTAAACCACGATATTGTTCTCAACAAGAGCCATTTTGTCGACTATGCTCATGCCACCCCACGGGGTATCCGGATTGCGGCGGCAAACACCCAGGGCAGAAGTTTCCTTTTTTACAAGGGTGGCATTGAATACGAAGACCCTGAGAAAGCCTTCCATGAAATCCGGATGAACTGGCACGAACCCTTGTATATTGAAGTTGACTTTGTGGGCAAAAATATTAGCCCGGCCTATGTCAAGGTCTTGGAAGATAACCCTTATGCTCGTTGGAATGACCGAGTTCCGGCTGACCTGGTTGTTCAAGTGGAGGACGCCTTGGATAACTTCCAGCTCAATGTGCGCAAGGAGGAAATCCACCAGGCCATCGACCAGGCCTTGCAGGAAGATGACAAGGAGACCTTCTACAAGCTAAGCCAGGAATTAATTGATATTAACAATTACTTGAATGAAGAGAACAAGACCTAATCTTCAGACCCCTTGAAAGGGACTTGAGCCTAAAGCCAATAGCTAGAGGAGGGATTAAATGACGGATATGGCAGACATGCAAAAACAGGTAGACGATTTTATTGGCCAATTTGAAGTAGGCTACTTTTCCCCTTTAGCGATGATGGCCCGGCTGACGGAAGAAACCGGCGAATTAGCCCGAGAGATTAACCACTACCATGGGGAAAAACAGAAGAAAGCAAGTGAAGACCCCAAGTCTTTGCAAGAAGAGTTGGGGGACGTCCTCTTTGTGGTGATTTCCATGGCCAATGCCTTGGAGATTGATTTAGACCAGGCCTTCCAACAAGTCATGGCTAAATTTCAAGACCGGGACAAGGACCGGTTCAAGCGCAAATCAGACCAGTAAGATTCAGCAAATGAAGGAATGATGACGTGGGAAAGTCATTTGAAGATAAAGAAAAACAAAAACCAGGTAAGGGTCAAGACCTAGCCCGAGAAGGCCGGGTCGACCTAAACCGCCTCCCAGAATTCAAGCAGGCTCTTCCGGTCTTAGATACCCTCATTGAAGGAGGCTATGAGGCTTATTTTGTCGGAGGGAGTGTTCGTGATGCCTTGCTTGGCCTAGACTTGAATGATGTGGACATTGCAACCTCGGCCCAACCTGAAGAAGTCAAGGCCTTGTTTAAAAAGACGGTTGATGTGGGGATAGACCACGGGACTGTCATGGTCCTCCAAGGAGGGACCTCTTATGAAATCACAACATTTCGGACCGAATCCACCTACCAAGACCACCGCAGACCCGATTCGGTTCATTTTGTGCGTTCTTTAGAAGAAGATTTGAAGCGGCGAGACTTCACTATTAATGCCCTAGCCTTAGACCGAAATGGGGCAGTGACCGACTTATTTGACGGCATTCAAGACTTGGAGGATGGCCTTATCCGGGCAGTGGGTCAGGCAGAAGAGCGCTTTAATGAAGATGCCTTGCGGATGATGCGGGCAGTTCGCTTTGCTGGCCAGCTCGGTTTTGAAATCGCCCAGGACACCAAGGCGGCCATTAAAAAACACCGCCAGCTTTTAGAAGAGATTGCCGTGGAAAGGATCCAAGTCGAGTGGGTTAAATTATTGACAGGTCAGGACCGCCAGAAGGGGGTAAAGGCCATGATTGAGACCAAGCTCTATGACTACTGCCCCCTCTTAAGCAATAAAAAAGCGGCCTTGACCTACTTGGTAGCCAACCCCCATTCGCTTGACTCTGACCGCCAGGCTTGGGCCTTGCTCTTGTATTACGTCCGCTATATCCAGCCCAAGGGTTACCAGGAAGACATTAATACTTTTCTTAGAACTTGGAAGACTTCCAAGGCTATGGTGGACCAAACGGAAATCTTGGTTGAAGGCTTGGAAGACCGGAAAAATGGCAAGTCACTGGATCCTTATGCCATCTACCAGCAGGGACTTGACTTGAGTTTAGATATTGAAACTTTGCTGGAAGTCTTAGGCCAAGAAGGTAAGCAAGCCGAAGTGAAGGAGACCTACCAAAAGCTAGCCATCCACTCCTCCAGTGACTTAGACCTAACCGGCTATGACCTGATGGAAGCTTATGGTCGCAAGCCAGGGCCTTGGTTGGGATCAGCCCTCAACCAGGCCGAAAAAGCTGTTGTCCGAGGCGATTGGCCAAATGATAAAGACCAATTACTCCAGCATTTAAAAGACTATGCAATAGAAGACGAAAAGCAAGATGATTAGGAAGGAGGGGAGAGATGGAAGACCCCAATTTATATGCCATAGTGGATATCGAAGCCACCGCTGGTAGTTTAGGGACTGATGAGCGGATGATTCAGTTTGCCTGTATTTTGCTGGAAGACGGCCAGGTGGTTGAAGAGTTTGATACTCTGGTCAACCCCTTGCGACCGGTTCCCATTCGAATCCAAAAACTGACGGGAATTTCTCAAAAGGAGGTCAACCAAGCCCCCCACTTTGATGAGATTGCCCATATCATCCATGACCTCTTAGAGGATGCGGTCTTTGTCGCCCATAATGTCAATTTTGACTACCGGTTTTTAAATGAACGATTTGAAGCGGTGGGTCTAGAACCCCTTCAAACCAAGGCCATCGACACGGTCGCCTTGTCCCGGATTTGCTTCCCCCAGGCAGACCACTATAATTTGACCGATTTGACCACTTGGCTGGGCTATGACATTGAACAGGCCCACGATGCTCTCTATGATGCTCGGGCCACTGCCTTCCTGCTGGATAAAATTATAGGCAAGCTAGCCAGCCTGCCTCCCCTTACCCTCAAGCAGGTCTCAGACTTAAGCCAGGGTTTGGCCCAGGATACCCAGTGGTTGATTGACCAGGCTTATAACCAGGTGAAAGACCAGTCGCCTGACTTGGAAAATGGCTTGGTTTTTTATGAAGGCTTGGCCATCAAAGACCCCAAAAAATCCTTTGATATCCGCCTCTCCCGGTCGCTCAAGGATTACCCACTGACAGATAGGGACAAGGCTAAGTTTTTTGCCAAGTCCTTTCGTCTGCGGCAGCGACAAGGGGACTTGATGGACCAAATTTATTATTATTTTAACAAAGACAAGGAAAATGAGGAGCTAGCCATTGAAGCACCAGCTGGGATCGGCAAGTCTTTGGCCTACCTGGTACCCAGTGTTTTTGTGGGCAAGCCCGTAGTGATTTCGACCCATACCAGGACCTTGCAGGACCAACTTCTAGAAGAAGCCCTGCCCTTTATGGAGCAAGTCAGTCCCTTAAAACCCAAAGTCTTAGTCTTCAAGGGCTGTCACCACTACTTATCCCTGACCCGGTTTAGCCAGGCCCTCAAGTCGGTTAGCTCAGGGGATTCTGCGGCTATGATCGCCATGCAGGTCTTGGTCTGGTTGACTGAAACCGAAACGGGAGATGTTGATGAGCTTAATATTGACAGCCTCAATCACCCTTTTTGGCAGGCCATTATCACCCGATATAGCCAGCTTCCACTCTTGTCCGACCAGGATTTTTATAAACGCTTGGTCCGCCAAGCTAAATCAGCTGATATTGTCATTACCAACCATGCCCACCTGATTACCGACCTAAACCGGATGCCCGGCCAAAGGGTCTTGCCCAACTTTGACCACCTAATCATTGACGAAGCCCAACACTTGGCCAAGGTGACCGGGGGCTTAGCTCAAAGTTCACTGAACAAGTCTAAAATTACCCGCCTGCTTCGAGCCTTAGGGGACTATTCTAGTGATGGAACCCTCATCGACCGGATGGAAGACTATACCCAAAGAAGGTGGCTAAGCCAGGCCCAAATCCACCGACTAGTTACTTGCCGAAGTCGCCTGGCAGAAGCTGTCAGCTACTTTTTTGAACTCTTCATTCCTTCCTTAGAGATGGAAGGCAGACAAGGCTGGTTGGAAGAGGTTATCGATGACCCGGAAGCCATTGCTGACTTAGACCAGACCAAGCGTTTAGGTATCTGCCTAAACCAATTAATCCAGGAGCTCCAAACAATCTACCAAGATTTGAAAGGCTATCAGGATGCCTTCGTCAAGTCAGACCACCTCTTGCTTGAAGACCTCTTTACCATCTCTAACCAATTAAGTGACTTTTACCGGGACTTTAACAAGCTTTTTGGTCCTTACGGCAGTGACCGGCTCATTTGGATTGAAGCCTATGCTTCCTCCTTGGATACCAGTATCCGGCTCAAGAGTTTTAGCCAAGGGAAGAAGAGCCAACTTTTGGCCAACCTCCATGCCATAAGCCATGTCATTTACATTTCTTCTACCTTGTCTGTCAATCAATCGGTCGCCTTTTTTGAAAAGCAAGTCCAGGCTAAAAACCTTAAATACCTTGCCTATCTCAGCCCCTACCAAGTCAAAGACCAGGCTCAGATCCTTGTACCCAAGGACCTGGTGCCGGTTAAAAAGTTCTCCAACCAACACTTGGTCCACCACCTGGTCACCCAAATCGTGACCATGATGAAAAACTTGAACCGGAAAACCCTAATTTTATTTCATTCCCATGAGGTCCTCCAAGAGGTCTACCATACCTTAACAGCATCCGGCCTGCTGTCAGATTATGCCCTCTTGGCCCAAGACCTGTCTGGTTCACGGTATAAAATTCTCAAACAATTCAAACGGGCTAAGAAGAGCATTTTGTTTGGGTCGGATACCTTCTTTGAAGGGATTGACCTGCCCGGCGAGTTTTTGGAAGTCGTCATTCTTACCCGGCTCCCCTTTGATTCCCCCGACATGCCCTTGGTGAAAGATGAACACCAAAGGATGAAAGAAGAGGGGATGAATATCTTTAAAGATGACCTTCTGCCTCGGGCTGTGATTAAGACCAAGCAGGCATATGGCCGTTTGATCCGGTCTGAGAAAGACCGGGGAGTTTTTGTCATCTTGGATGACCGCTTTCTCCATGCCAACTATGCTTCGATTTTTCAACAATCCCTGCCAGGGGGAGAAGACTACAAGCGCTGCCTCCTAAAAGATCTTCCCCAAGCGGTCAACCAGTTTTTAGGGGAGGCTTGTGACCTTCAGTAAAACTAAACTGAAAAAAGGGGTGGACCATTACTTTGAGGGTACAAGTCGTCAGAGACTTATTTGGTCCCACTTATTTATTTCAAGGTCATAATTTGGTATAATATCCATGTTATAGCTAGAGGAGGAAGACCAGTGACCAAGGTACTATTAGGCTTGGCTATTTTATTTACCGGGATCATTTTAGGTGGCTTAAGGCTCTTTCGTGAGTCTACCCAGCCCATCTACCAAGCCCGGTCTGAGACAACGGCCTATGTCCAAGAGCATACGGACCTAGAAGAGGTCAATGACTTTTATTGGTTTAACGGACCAGAAGAAACGTATTTTTCCGTGTCCGGCACAAATGGCGACCAAACTCTCCAGCTGGCCATTGTCAGAATAAGCGACGGGGCCATGCAGGTCTTTGACTACCAGGACATTGCCAGTGAATACGATGTCTACCAACAAGTTCAAGCAGACTTGAACCCTAGTGAAATCTTCGCCATCCGAGCCGGCTTTGTCGATGAGACCACACCCGTTTGGGAAGTGTCCTTCCTTGACCAGGCAGGCCAACTTGGTTACTATTATGCCGACCTTGAAACAGGGCAGTGGCTGCGTACCATTAGCAATTTATAGCCAGCAGAACAAAAGAAGAATGAAGGAGATTGAGCAGTGGAAACAATTCGTATTATCAATGCTAAAGACCACGTCGGTGAAAAGGTAAAGCTTGGGGCCTGGGTTGCCAACAAACGCTCCAGCGGGAAAATAGCCTTCTTGCAAGTTCGAGACGGGTCAGCTTTTTTCCAAGCAGTCGTGGTGAAAAGCAAGGTGTCTGAAGAAACCTTTGACCTAGCTAAAAACCTCAACCAAGAGACTTCTATCTGGATCACCGGTGAAATTTCCCAAGATGACCGGTCCAAATTTGGCTATGAAATCCAGGTTGAAGACATTGAAGTGATCAGTGACTCGCATGATTACCCCATCACCCCGAAAGACCACGGGACCGACTTCTTGATGGACCACCGCCACTTGTGGCTTCGTTCTTCTAAACAACATGCCATTATGCTCATCCGCAATGAAGTTATCCGGGCTACCCATGAGTTTTACCAAGACCAAGGCTTTATCAAGTTGGATTCCCCTATCTTGGTGGGCAATGCTGGAGAAAACACCACCGACCTCTTCCAAACCGAGTATTTTGACCAAAAAGCCTACCTGGCCCAAACCGGTCAGCTCTACGCTGAGGCGGCTGCCCTGGCCTTTGGGAAGGTCTACACCTTGGGGCCAACTTTCCGGGCTGAGAAGTCCAAAACCCGCCGGCACTTGATCGAATTTTGGATGATTGAACCTGAGATGGCCTTTGTTGAACACGAAGAATCCCTAAAAATCCAAGAAGAGTATGTTTCCCACTTAATTAACAGTGTTTTAGACAATTGTGACTATGCCTTAGAAGTTTTAGGTCGGGACAAGGGCAAATTACGTCAATTTGCCCAACTGCCTTATCCAAGAATCTCTTATGATCAGGCGATTGAAATCCTGCAAGAAAATGACTTTGACATTGAATGGGGAGCCGACTTTGGGTCACCAGAAGAAACCTTCCTAGCCTCTCAATACGACCGTCCCATCTTTATCACCAACTATCCTAAAGCCATCAAGGCCTTCTACATGAAAAAACACCCGGACCGGTCCGATGTGGTCATTTGTGCCGACATGATTGCCCCAGAAGGTTACGGTGAGATTATCGGTGGGTCACAGCGGGAAGATAACTTGGACAAACTCTTAGAAGAAATTGAGAACTTCGGTTTGGGAACAGAAGAATACGAATGGTACCTGGACCTCCGCCGTTACGGATCGGTCCCCCATTCCGGCTTTGGGCTTGGTCTTGAGCGGACAGTGACTTGGTTGGCGGGGATTGAGCACATTCGTGAAGCTTCTCCTTTCCCAAGACTACTTAACCGGATTTACCCATAAGAGCTTACAGGAGACTTTTAAAAGGGACATGGCCTCGGGTCAGAGTCCCTTTTTATAAATCATGAAATGTACTTTAACCTAACTAGGCTAGATAGAAAGGAGAGAGCATATGATGGAGCAATCGCTCGTTAAAAAATGGGTCAAGGCAGGGAACTTGACCATTTCCCGCCTAGTTTTGGCCCACTACCGAGATATTGGC
The DNA here is from genome assembly GCF_000315445.1 of Alloiococcus otitis ATCC 51267. Taxonomy (GTDB): domain Bacteria; phylum Bacillota; class Bacilli; order Lactobacillales; family Carnobacteriaceae_A; genus Alloiococcus; species Alloiococcus otitis. The sequence goes on along the minus strand of NZ_JH992957.1, from coordinate 543,840 downwards.
TTAAACGAAGTAGACCTAGTGACCCTGTTGGAACTCAAGTCGGACTTGGACCAGGGGCAAGTTTTTCCTGATCCACAAGACTTGGCCAACCGGATGCATATCAGCCAGGACCAGGCTTTTGACCGGATCCACTCCTTGATCCAGAAGAAGGTCTTAGAGATACAAACTGCTAAAGGGCCAGACGGTAAAAGCCAGGATGTCTATAGCCTAGACCCTCTGTACAACCGACTCCTGACTTATTTGGACCAAAACCAACACAAGGAAGAAGCCCAAAACCAAGAAGAAGCAGCCAACCGCTTGTATAAGATGTTTGAATCTGAATTTGGCCGGCCTTTGTCTCCCATTGAAATTGAAACTATTTCTGCCTGGATTGATGAAGACAAGTACCAGCCCGGTTTAATTCAAATGGCTTTAAAACAAGCGGTCTTAAACCAGGTTTACAACCTGCGCTATATCGACAGGATTTTACTCAGCTGGCAACGTAAAAATATTCGGACCAAAGACCAAGTCTTAGCTGAAGAAGAAAAGTATCGCAAGGCTAGGGAAGGCCGGAGAAAGCCTGACTCCGATAAGTCAAGCAACCAGCCCCAAGTTCCCCTCTATAACTGGCTTCAAGACCTGAAAGACAAGGACCAGTCACAAGATTAGACTAGAGTAAGTCAACCATTTTAATGACTATCCAAGAATCCCACAACCAGGAAGGTGTTAGCAAGTTGACAAAACTATTATCCAGTAAGGAAACTACCCAAGTGGTCAAGGCAATGGGCAAACTTTTCCCAGATGCCAAGGCAGAGCTCAACCATGACAATGCTTTTCAGCTATTAATAGCTGTTATCTTGAGTGCCCAAACCACGGATACGGCGGTAAACAAGGTGACGACCAAGCTCTTTGAAGCCTATCCCCAGCCAGAAGACTTGAAAGAGGCCGACCAAGCTGACATTGAAGACAAAATAAAAACGATCGGCCTCTACCGCAACAAGGCCAAATTTATCAAGCAATGTGCTAGCGATATCGTCGACAAGTTTGACGGACAGGTGCCTTCTAACCGCAAGGACTTAGAGAGTTTAGCCGGGGTAGGACGGAAGACAGCTAATGTTGTCATGAGTGTGGCTTTTGAAGAACCTGCTATTGCTGTTGACACCCATGTCAACCGGATCGCCAAGAAATTCCATATAGCAGCGGAAGACGATTCCATTGCCCAGGTCGAAAAAAGACTCAACGACAAATTACCCAAAGACTTGTGGAGCCAGGCCCACCATTGGATGATCTTCTTCGGCCGCTACCAATGCCCAGCTCGCAAACACGACCATGAGGAATGTGTCCGCAAGGTCTACGACATTATCGAAAAAGAGAAGCTCTAGCTAGTTTGAAAGCAAAGAAAGAAAAATTGTGTTATACAACAAAATAAAAAGCCAACCTTTTTTCTCGACACAAAGACTGTCATAACAAGGTTGGCTTTTATTGTATTATGAAACTAATTACTTAACAGCTAATTTCTGTACCTTGTCCTTGCTGGGGGTGACAAAATAGGTAGTTTGCCCTTCATAGGTGACAAAACCGGGTTTGGCCCCATTAGGCTTGTTGACGTATTTAACTTGGACGGTATCAACCGGGACCGAAGCCGAATCACGGTATTTGCTGTAATAGGCTGCCAGCATGGCCGCTTCTTCTAATGTTTGGTCGCTAGGGTTGGCTGACCGGACGATGACATGGGAACCGGGGATGTTTTGGGTGTGGAGCCACCAGTCGTTTTTATTGGCTATTCGCCCGGTTAATTCATCGTTTTGGGTGTTGTTGCGACCAACTAGGATATCGGTTCCGTCACTGGCCTTAAAGTGGAAGGGTTTGGATTTCTTTTGTTTTTTGCCTTTTTTCTTCCTGGTCTGGGCCTTGAGATAGCCTTGGCTCCGGAGTTCATCCCGGACCTCTTCGATATCTTCTTGGGAGACGACATCCAACTGGGCTAGGACCGATTCCAGGTAGTTAATTTCTTGGTGGGTGGCCTGTATTTGTTCTTTCAGCCGTTTTTGCCGAGTTTTCATCTTTTGGTAGCGAGAAAAGTAGGCCTGAGCATTGTCGGCTGGTGACTTTTGCGGGTCCAGGTCAATCTCAATTTGACCCTCTTCATAAAAATTATCCAGCCTGATGGAGGACATCCCTTGTTGGACCTCATGCAGGTAGGCTGTGAGCACTTCTCCCTTGACTCGGTAGCTATCAGCAGCTTGGCTATCTTCCTGCTCCTTTGTAATCTTGTCCAGCTTTTTGCTGTTTTTTTTCAATTCATTGTTAACCAGGCTGTAGAGGTCGGAAGCTAATTGGTGGATTCGGTCTCGTTCAGCCTTTTGATCATAAAAGCGGTCTAGAAGTTGACTCAAAGTTCTGTAGTCTTTTCGGTCACCTGCTAAAGTGGAGTAGGGGAAGGCAGTGAACTTTTCCTTGCCCTGGTCCAATTGGTAAAGGCTAGGTTGAAGTCCCGCCAGGTCAAAGGCCTGGATAAAGTCCTGGTAAGTCTGGTTGGGGTCTTGGGCTCGGTCTAAGCGCTCAGCCAACTCCTTGGCTGCTTGGCGGGAAAACCCTTGCAAGTTATCTTGTATGGCTCTTTGGCTAGCTTTTTTGGACTCCATAAGGACTTGGCTAATCTGGGAAAAGTCATAGGGGTTAACCTTGTCCTGGCTTGGAGCAGGTTTGTAGGGACTATTGGGTAAAATAGTGCGGTAGGAGTTTTGGCTGGGAGAGATGTGCTTGATGCTGTTGATAATTGTATTGTCAGTTTGGTCTAGCAAGATAATATTGGAGTGCCGGCCCATTATTTCAACAACTAGGATAATATCCATTTGGTCTCCCAGTTCATTTCGACTGGCTATATTAAAATGAACAACCCGGTCATTTTCGACCTGGTTGATGGACTGAAGGACACCATTTTCCAAGTATTTACGCAAAATCATACAAAAATGGGGGGGTTCTTGGGGGTTGGTGAAGCCTTGCTGGCTGATTTGGATTCTGGCATATTGGGAGTGGGCGGACAGGAGGAGGTTTTGGTTTTGGCGGTTGGCCCGGATACGGAGGATAATTTCGTTTTCATAGGGTTGGTAGACTTTGGCTATCTTACCTCCTTTTAAGTCTCGGTTTAATTCTTGAACCATTGCATGTGTAAACAAACCATCAAAAGTCATTATTCGCACTCCTTTTCATCCTTTTTATTATAGCATTTGGCCTAGTTGAGGACAAAATAAAATAAATACTTTAAATCAATTAATTAGGCTTTTATTTTTTTAAAAATAAGATATAATCAGGCTAGGTTGACTTGACCTTGGCTGAGTGAGCCAAGCCTAGACTTGGGTCAAATCTTGCCAACTCCTATAAAAACTGCTATATTGTTGTATAAATCAAGTGTTTTAGGAGGGCTGTCATGTCTGGTGGAGTGGACATACGAACCTTGTTGGACCGGATGGATGAGTTTACCCGCTTGCACCGCAAGTTAAACCAAATGATTTTGGACTATTATCATTTAACGGAATCCAGCGTCTTCCTGTTTGATATTATCCAGGATGACCAAATGACCTTAAAAGATATCACCCAGGCTAGTAAACTGGACAAGTCAACTATTAGCCGCCAAGTCAATAACCTGGTCAAAAAAGACCTCTTGAAAAAATTACCAGGCCAAGATAAGCGTTACGCTTATTTCGAGATGACCAAGTTTGCTAAGGACCGCTACCAATCCTACCAAGAAGAAGCAGACCGAGCTTTTGCCGACCTTTTGTCTTCTTGGACCGAGGATGAAAAGCAGAAATTATCCATTTTACTGATGCGGTTAAACCGGGTCTACCAGTCTGCTATTTAACCAACTGATCTGCAAGGGTACCTAAACTCTTGCTTTCTTGCTTAAGCGCTTTTATGTCAAGATGACTCAGTTTGGACAGAAATTGTTAATGTGATGGAGTGTGTAAATTAGATGAATCGACCTAAACAAACCAGTCGTTTGACTCGGATGGGAATTATTACAGCCATTTTGCTTATCCAAAACATGATCCCTTTTTTGGGGAATATTCCTATTCCACCTTTGAACCCCACTATTATTCATGTCACAGTTATTGTTGTGGCCTTGTCAATGGGGATGAAGGACGGGATGATTGCTGGTTTAATCTGGGGGCTCATCCGGCTATTTCGTGCCTTTGCCATGCCGGCCACCCCACTTGACCCCTTAATTTGGGTCAACCCCATTATCACCATTGTCCCGAGACTCTTAATCGGGACCACTACCGTTTTGACTTATCAATTACTACATAACAAAGTGAGGAATAACAAGCTATCGATGGGGGTCGCATCTTTTATCGGGTCTATGACCAATACCCTACTGGTGATGTTGTTTATCTACTTATTTTTCAATGCCGAAATTGGGCAAGCAATGGGTATTGATGCCAGTAACCTAGGCTATGCCTTGCTTGTCATTATTGTGACCAGTGGTTTAGCTGAAGCGGTTTTGGCTGCAGTTCTAGCACCGATTGTGGTCCAGGCTTTGAAGCGGTTGCGACGGTAAGCTAGCTAAAGAAAAGGAGGAAATGGTATGAGTGATGAATACCAAACAAGAGCGGAAAGAAACAAGAATAAGAAAAATCAAAATTTTGCCCGGGCTGACAAGCAAGATAAGCGAGACAAGAAGAAAACTTCAACCTTTGATAAAATCTTCTATATCTTAATTGCCCTCTTATTTTTAATCTTAGTTGCCTTTATAATCGTTATTATGAACTTCAGCGATGGACGGGCTGATAATGTATCTGAAGATTTAGTCCAGGAAGATACCATTGGCAATATTCGTGACTTGTTCCAGGCTGATGGTAGTGGGGATGAAGGTGGTGAAGCAGGTGGTCAAGGGGAGGACCCAGACCAAGAGTCAGAAGCAGAGGAAGAAGATACTGATCAAGATGACCAGGAAGAAGACCCAGAAGATGAGGAAGAAGGGGAAGACGGTCAGGGCGACGAATCGATTATCAACGAAAACCCACCCCACGACCCCAACCATGCCACCGACTACTCGGATGGGTCAGCTGACCGCGTAGAAATCCGTGACAAGGTCCAAACCGTCACAGGGATTGCGGAGGGCGACTTGATTGAAAACTGGATTGGCAATGACGGACCGGGCCGGGTTGAAGCAACGGTAACTGAGGCTTCGACCGGCCAGCAATATGTCGTCTACTTGCAGTACGGGGAAGGAGAGTGGCATGTCGAAAGTTACAGTCAACGATAGTATAATTATTATAAATACTTATGTTACCCGATTTAAAGGCTAGCTTGTTGCAAAAACAGACTAGTCTTTTATTGTGATTTATTTAATAATGTTAGCCCTTTCTCAGTTTGGGGGATAGATAAAGGCGAAAATTTTCCTTGGTATTTTCGCCTGGCAAGCCTAGTTAATCTTTGTGAAATAGTATAATATCGTTGAATTTTAAAATTGAAAAAGCTAAAATATTTATTAAGTCGACCATATTGATAAGTCTTAAACAATTAAAATGAATGAAAAGAAGAGAAGGGTGGTGAAAAGCGTGCAAAATGCTTTTAATATATTAAAAAAAGAAATAAAGGCTAACATTGAAACCATGTTGATTCTCTTTGTCATTTGGATCGTCTTATTCGAAGAAATAACCCCCTTCGTCCTTATTTCCGGAGTCATCTTATCAGTTGGGGTGATTGTCTTTACCGACCAATTTTTGCTGATTTACGGCAACTATGAAGACCGATATATGTTGAATGTGGGTCAGATTATCCGCTATGCTTTGGTTTTATTGATTGAAATTTTCTCTGCCGGTTGGTCCGTCATTCCAAACATTGTCAAAGGCGAAAGCGATGTGGCCATCATAACTGTTGTGACCGACTTAAAGGATGAATTCTTAGTCGACATGTTGGCCAACTCAGTCACCTTAACCCCAGGGACAGTAACTGTGGAGAAAAACGGAAGTGAACTCCGAATCCTATCCTTGGAATCGGAAGGACTTGATGAGGATCCCCACCAAGTTTTACCCCTCAAGGTCGAAAAATTACTGTTGAAATTTGAAGAAGAGCAGAAAGGAAATAAAGAGGGTAGATAAAGATGTCTTTTGATTTATTTGTATTAATTGCCATGATGATCCTATCGTTAGGTGCCATCTACCGTGTGATCATGGGACCAACTGTTTGGGACCGACTTCTCGGCTCGTCCTTTTTTTCTGCTAAGGCTATCGTGATGGCGGTTGTTCTCGGTGTTGTAATCAATCGTACATACATGGTTGATGTCGGCATTATTTACGGAATTCTAGGCTTTGTGAGTGTGATAATGATTGCACGGTTCATAGAAAGAAAAGGTGATATTTAGTGGATGCCTTGACCAATTTAATCGCTAATATCATCATTATTATTGGCTTGATTTTCACGGCCCTGGGAGTCTTTGGAACCTTCCGCTTTAATGACTTTTTTAACCGGATCCTGGTGACTTCTAAGGTGGATACGGTTGGCTTTATTACCATTTTGCTGGGTTATATGATCCGGATGGGCTTTTCCTTCTTTACCTTGAAAGTCTTAATCCTATTAGTTTTTTATATTATCACCAACCCTATTGCCACCCACGCTACTGTCCGGTCTGCCGATTTAAGAGACTACAAGATTAAGAAGGAGAAATAGCCAATGTATGAAATCATCTTACTTATTTCCCTAGTCATCTTGGCTTTTGTCAGTGTTCAGGCGGAAAACCTCATGCGGACGGTCATTTACTTAGAGGTCTTTTCTCTCCTCATGGCCTTAGCCTTTCTCTACTATAATGCCCCTGACGTGGCCCTGGCTGAAACGGCTATCGGGGTCGGTTTGTCAACCATTATTTACTTAGTTGCCATCAAAAAAGTCCGGGTCTATGACTTGGTTTACATCCACGAGGGAATTGAGCACTTTGATGACTCAGAGATTAGGGCTATTCAAAACACCATTGTCCGTCCCCTTGAGAAATTTATCGAAGAGACGGTAGAGCTTGAACCCCAAGTAACCTATACTGACCAAGATGTTCAAGCCCTACTGGATAAGGACAAGCACGATATCATTATTGTCAATAAGGAAGACTTGATCTATCTTTACGGTTATACCAATGACCAAGTCTTCCAGGATATCGTCGGGAACATGTATGATATCTTAGAAAGTATCGACGACATCCGTGTCGTATACCGGGACCAGGAGGTGGCAACAAATGAGTAGTCGAGCTAATTCCATGATGTTTTATATCCGCGTCCTCCTAACCTTGGCTGGAATTGCCGTGGTTGTTTACCATTTTGTCAACTTTAATGAAGACCTGGGTGCCCCCTTGATGGAATTCTTTACCGATAATTTCTATGCTGAGACTGGGGCTAAGAACGCTGTAGCTGGGATTTACTTAAACTACCGGATGTTCGATACCCTCTTTGAAGCCTTAATGCTTTTGGTATCGGTTATGGAGGTTATCAATGTTTCCTGGTCCAACAAGCACCCTGCTGCCAAACCTGGACGGCCGAAGATGATTACTTTAAAAAGCAATTCCGAGATCATAATCCGGATGATGGGGATTGTCTATCCATTTGTTGTCTTAATTGGTCTTTATGTCATCTTAAATGGGCACGTATCTCCAGGCGGTGGCTTCCAAGGAGGGACCATTCTTGCAACGGCCCTTATTACCCGCTACTTAGTCTACCCTAACTTTGACATTGACTTAGACCTGATGGAAACCTTCGAAAAAATCCTCTTTATTTTTATTATCCTAGTCCCAGTGACCTATATCTTTATTGGCCTCGTGCCTAAGTCTAACTTTACCAATGAAACTTACATGATTATAATGAACACCTTGATCGGCTTGAAAGTTTTCTGTGGCTTAAGTGTGATCTTTTATCGCTTCGTATTCTTTGAAGGGGCAAGTAACGATTAATACCACCAGCTTAGAAAGTAGATGAAGTTTATGGAATTTGCAAATGGCCAGATTGTTGGCATTATCATATTTTTCGTCGGCCTTTATGGCTTGATGACTAAAAAATCCATTATCAAAACCATTGTTTCCATGTCCATTATGGAGTCCGGTATTTACTTATTTTATGTCAATATCAACTTTGACTACGCCAGTGTACCACCTATTGGGGATATTGAAGGGATCTTGGTAGCTGACCCCGTACCATCGGCCTTGATGATTACAGCCATTGTTATCGGAATAGGGGTTACCGCTATTGGCTTGACCATGTTCATGCACTACAAGCAAGAACACGGTATTACCCACTGGACCCGGGATTCGAGTAAAGGACGTGGAAGATGATGCCCCTTTATTTATTTGTCCTCTTGCCCATTGTGGCGGGGCTCGTCTCTTATGGCTTAAAGGGCATCATCCGAAATATCTTTCTCCTCGTGTTCCAGTTTCTTTTTGCAGGCTATGCTTTTTACCTCTTTTTTACCGTTTCTGACCAGGGTTCCATTTTGTGGAACTCAGCTGGCTACCAAGACGGCTTGGCCTTGTCCCTCTATGCCGATACCTTGAGTACTTTTTTGATTTTGATTACCGCTGTTTTATTCATGTTCTACCTTATTTACGGGTCGGGTCAAGACTACTTCCAAGGTCAGTTCACCTTTTTGTACTTGGTTTTACAAGGTTTGATCTGTGGGCTTTTCTTGTCCAGTGACTTGTTTAACATTTTTATTTTCTTAGAAGTAGCGACTGTAGTAGTTTCTGTCTTAATTATGATCAACAAAGAAAAACAAGCCATTTATGACGGGATGATCTACTTCTTTGTTAATGTCATCGGGACAACTTTCTTACTCTTAAGTATCGGGATCTTGTACCAGACCTTTGGCTTACTGGATGTTCGCTACTTGCAAAAAGCCATGACCCTGGTTGAAGATCCCCGGTCCATGATCGTCCCTTTTGCCTTGATGATGGTTACAGTTTCCTTAAAGACAGCTGTTTCACCCCTCTTCTCTTGGCTTCCAAAGGCCCACGGGACACCCAGTGCTCCGCCAGTTGTGTCAGCCTTATTGTCCGGTTTATACATAAAGACTGGGGTCTACCTTTTTATCCGGTTTTCAGTCATGTTCCAGCCCGTCATTGACATGTCCGACTTCTTCTTAGTCATTGGTTTTATCACAGCTATCATCGGCTTTACCATGGCACTTGGCCAGCACGATATCAAGTTAATCTTGGCCTACCACACGGTTTCTCAGATTGGCCTCATTATGGTGGGATTAAACCTGGGACCTGAAATATCCTTCTGGGGTGGGGTCCTCCACATTTTCAACCACGCCATCTTTAAGTCCACCTTGTTCTTGACAGCCGGAGTGATTTACGAGGCATACGGCACCCGGGATGTTTACAAGATTAGGGGGGTCATGAGGACCATGCCCATGGTAGGAATTGCCAGCTTGCTTTCCATTTTAGGGATTATGGGGGCACCGTTCTTTAATGCTTCCATTTCCAAATACATGATTATCCATGGAACGGAAGACTATGTCATTACCCTACTCCTCAACTTGATTAACCTGGGTACGATTATGTCCTTTGTTAAATACTCGACCATGCTCTTTGGGGACAAGTTGAAGACCAGTTTCGACAAGCCTAAACGGTCAGTCCGGTTAACTGTTTTGGCTTTGGGACTAGCTTCCTTACTAACCGGAGTGTTTGCCCGGCCGCTAACAGCCTTTTTACTAAACTATGAATTTACAGTTGACCTTGCTGAGTACAGTATGAAAACGATTGTCTTTATCTTTATGTTTATTGCTGCGATTGGCTTCTACAATGGAACCATCAAGCATGGGGGCATTTTGGAGCGAATTGGCCATATCGAGCTAACCTTTAATGGGATCATCACTGCTATGGTCGGCTATCTACTTGTTGTTGTTTTCTTTGGCAATTTGATGATTTAACCGTCTTTCTGTAAGTAAATCTTTGGGGGAGGTCTTTGGTGTTATTTTATCTCGTTTTGATACCGATCTTGTTCGGTGTCTTAAATATATTAATTAGCAAGTGGGATACCCGGATCCCAGTCTTGGTTGGACAGGTCCTCTTATTAGCTTATACCTTTTACTTGTTCTTTTTGGTTCGAAGTTCCGGGGCTATTATTGATTTTATGTCTGGCTTGCCAGAGGGTTTTGCCATTCGTTTATATGCTGATATTTTGTCCTCGACCATGGTCTTGTTAAATGTCTTGATTTTTACCGTACTCTTGTTCTTTGCCTATAATAAATCTTATACGACTGATAAATTTCTCTTTCTTATTTTTGTTTTAGAAGGGGTTATGAACAGTCTTTTCTTGAGTGCTGACTTGTTTAATTTGTTTATCATGTTAGAAGTTTCCACCCTGACTGTTTCTATCTTAATCATGATCAAGAAAGAGAAGCAAGCCATTTATGACGGAATGATCTACTTTTTTGCCAATGTCATTGGGACCACCTTTATGCTGTTTGGAATTGGCTTTTTATACTCCACAACCGGGGTTCTAGACATCTATGTGATTGCTGACATGATGGAGTACATCCAAGATCCTAACTTGGTCCTTTTGCCTTATGCTTTGATGATGACCACCCTCAGTTTGAAGATTGCGGCCGTTCCGCTTTTTTCCTGGCTCCCCAAGGCCCACGGGACCCCAAGTGCACCGTCAGTGGTATCAGCCATCCTGTCCGGTCTCTATATTAAAACAGGTGTTTACCTCTTTATCCGCTTCTCCTTTATGTTTGGACCAGTAATTGATGCCTCCAACTTATTTATGGTGATCGGTTTTATTACCTCAGTCTTTGGCATCATTATGGCTGTAGCCCAAACTGACCTCAAGATGATCTTGGCCTATTCGACCGTGTCACAAGTCGGTTTGATCATGGTTGGGATTAACTTAGGAGCCCAGGTAGCCTTCTTCGGAGCCCTCTTCCATATATTCAGTCATGCCTTGTTCAAGTCCACCCTCTTCTTGTCAGCCGGGCAAATTGAAGACCAGTACGGAACCCGGGACATCCGGCAAATTAGGGGCTTGTGGAAGACCATGCCTTTGACGGCCATTTCCATTGTCTTAGCTGCTTTTGGGATTATCGGGGCACCTTTCTTTAACGGTAGTGTGTCCAAGTATATGATGGCATCTGGTTCGGATATGACCCTCTACAGCCTTGCCATGCACATTATTAATATTGGAACCATTATTTACTTTGTCCGCTTGATTTCCATCTTATTTGGCGAAGAGGCTAAGATCCGAAATCCAGAGGCTCATGCCGTTGACAAATTATCGGAATATACCCTTTTATTCCTCTCTATTGCTATCTTACTGACCGGTATCTTCTCTCCAGTAGTAGTCGAAGCCCTCTTTAACTACTCCGACCTAACCCTCTTGTCCACTTCTTATCTGGAAAAAAATATATTTTTTGTTTTTGAATTTATTGCAGGCTTTGCCCTTTACCAGGGGATCGTCCGGAGGGAAACTTTGCTGGAAGTTATCAAGGAATTTGAAATTACCTTTAACGGTATTATCACAGCCATGGCTTCTTTCTTCCTCTTTATCTACGCTTACGGTTTCGTTTTTCTCTAAAAAAAGTCGTTTAGTCTTGCACAAATGAAAAATCTTTTTTATTATAGTAGTGAAATGAAACACGTGCATTTAAAGGATTGATCTATATGGATAAATTACTGGAGGACTCCATTAATAAATTAAAAGAACATAATGTCCGCATTACCCCTCAGCGTTACGCTATTTTAGAGTATTTAACCACCACAGCTGACCACCCGACAGCTGACGATATCTACCAGAACTTGGTTGATGATTTTCCGAATATGAGTGTAGCGACTGTTTACAATAACTTGCGGCTTTTGACCCAGATGCATTTGGTCAATGAGTTAAAATATGGGGATACTTCCAGTCGTTTTGACTTTTCCTCCCATAACCACTACCACGCTATTTGCTCAGTTTGTGGCAAGATTAAGGATATTTATTATCCAGGCTTAGATGATGTGGAAGAAGCGACCGAAAGCCTGACTGGTTACGATGTGGATACCCACCGCTTAGAAATCTACGGAGTCTGCCCTGAGTGCCAGGCCAAACGACAAGACTAAAAAGCTGACTGACTAAGATGACTTCGGCCACCTTAGTCACCAGCTTTTTTTATGGTCTTTTTGCCCCTTCACTCAACTCAGGGAGCTAGGGTAGGGGGCCTAGCTTTAAGTTATTTGGTTCAGTTGGACGCACTCGTCTCAAAGAGCTAGGGTAGGGGATAGGTCAATGGGAATTGTAAAGTAGGGGGGACTTGAGTCATTTTGGGACCTGTTTATTTCGTGCCAAATTTATCTTATGAAAAGACCAGGCCTTGTATGCTATAATCATGTAATGTAGAAAAATATGACGAAGGAGTCTTCATTTATGGTCAAGACCAAAATATGTTCTATTTTAAATATAACACCGGATTCATTTTCTGATGGTGGGCGCAACTATCAGGCAGACCAAGCCATAGCTCACGGACTCGACTTGGTAGACAGGGGAGCGGACATGTTGGATATTGGAGGTGAGTCGACCCGGCCTGGTTCCAGTCCAGTCGACCTCCAAAATGAAATCGACCGTATTGTACCGGTGATCAAGGGAATCAGAGAAAAAAGTCAGGTTCCTATTTCAGTAGATACCTACCGGGCTCCAGTTGCCAAAGCGGCTATTGATGCTGGGGCGGATATCATCAATGATATTACCGGTCTAACTGGTGATGTAGACATGGCCGACTTGCTAGCCCAAGAAGGGGTTAAGGCCATTGTCATGTTCAACCCGGTTATTGCTCGACCTGACCACCCATCTTCCCAAAAATTTAGAGATTTCGGGGGCCAGGATTTTTTTACCGATGAAGAAAGAGCCAAAATGGCACAAGCACCCATTGAAGAGGCCATGATGGTCTACTTTGACAAAGTCTTGAACAAGGCCCATCAAGCTGGGATTGACCGGGATAAGATTTTACTGGACCCGGGAATTGGCTTTGGCCTGACCAAGAAGGAAAATTACAAGTTGATTCACAGTGTTGCCTCGATTCATGACAAGGGCTATCCGGTCTTTTTAGGAGTTTCCCGCAAACGTTTCTTGGTGGGAGAAATCTCCAAGCTAGGCATCGAAGCCGACCCAGAGACCCAAGCAGGATTTTTAAACCGTGACCTGGCTTCAGCTATTATTACAGCTTACGCTAGCTATATAGGGGTAGAATACGTCCGGGTTCATTCCTTAGATGAACATAAAATAGCTACCACCATTACCCATAATATTTTAAACAGCGATAGCTTAGATGATCAGAGCTTTGACCAATATAAAAATTAATTAAAAAGGAGCCCTCCCCAAGGAATGAGGGGAGGGCTCCTTTGTCAATAACTAGCACAATTCTAACTTCCTCTTTTATAGTCTGGGCGACAATTTTAGTTTAGATTTTAGTTTAGAGTTTTGTTAAAATGTGTCTAGTTTTGACAATGAAAAAAATTGAAAACATTGATATATCAACGGTTTGAGGCAACTTGCTAGCCTATGATATAATAAAAACGGAGAATGAGGGATTCGAACCCTCGATACGGGTAATCCGTATACACGCTTTCCAAGCGTGCTCCTTCAGCCACTCGGACAATTCTCCAAAAAATAACCACAAATCGTATTATAGCTTTTTCTTAAATACATGTCAATACTAGGGAGGAATTTTTAAGTCAGATGGATAAGAGACGGAGTAAAATATTACTAGTTTTGGGGATCGTGATCTTGCTTTTCAGCCTCTATGTCCTTTCTTTTGATCCTTTTGTCGCTTTTGTCGGAATTGCTGTGGCCTTGGTCTCTTTATTCAATGCCTACCAGGCCCACAAGGGAATTAAGCCAAAATTTATCCGTAACCATGAGGAAAAAGAAGAGGAAAAACTCAAGGAAGAAAGAGAGCAAAACACCTTCTATAACCGGCAAAGACAGCGAAACTTAGAGAAAAGACAAGAACAAGCCAAAAAACAAGATGAAAGGGAGAAAGAGGATAAGTTTAACCTCTAATAATTAAGGCCCTCCTTGACCGAATAGTCGACTTGAGCTTCCTCAACTAAGTTATAGACAAGACTGGTCTAGGTTTTTCCCAGATCAGGCAAAGTGATAGGAGATACTTGTTCTGTGAGCGAGAGATGGTGAGAAATAACTAGTAAAAGGGGTTAGCAAAGTCAAGTCCAAATCTATGTGTAAATTCTACAATATAGTAACAGATGTTATACGACGGGGCTTTTTCTTTTTCCGTCGGTCGGCGTGATCGGCTAAACACACCGTTTGGCGAGCGGAAAGAGTGGGCTTCTCTTGAAGCGAGCCAGCGGTGTGTTAGATTACGCCAAGTGACCGAGGGAAAAAGCCCCTTTTCCAGAGGGAGGCAGGTTTTAAAAGGGGTTTAAAAAGTTCAACCTATCGTAAAAATCGATAGTTCTGAGCTTCCCAATTCTCCTGCAGGTTTAATAAGACCGAGCCGGCTAGCCGTTCCGCGGATTTGATATTGGGGAAAATCCCCACCACTCTTTCTCGACGTCGAATTTCACGGTTGACTCGTTCAATGGAATTGGTTGTTCTTAAAGACATGTGGTAAGGAGAAGGCTCGATCTGATACTGAATGGCATCTTCAAAGCCCTCATCCAATAGGCTCAAGGCTTTAGCCAGCTTCGCTTGGTCTTCGAATTCCGCCTCCAATGCTTGTTTCCGTTCACGAGCTTCCTGCTGGGTTCTGGAAAATAAAACCGCTTGGAAACGATCTCGGATGACTCGGTCCGTGGTTTTCGGCAAGGCATCGGTGATATTGCTTAATAAGTGAAAGGTACAGCGTTGCCAAGTGGTGTTGACAAAACATTCTTGAATAGCTTTCCGTAAGCCTGCATGGGCATCTGAAATCACCATTTTCGGCGTATCAATGCCTCTGGCTTTTAAATCGAGGAAGAACGACCGCCAACTTTCCGTTGACTCTTGCCCAGCCACTTTAAACCCGATGATTTCTCGCCTATTCTCATCATTGACTCCTTGGGCGATGTAAAGGGCTTTGGACACCACCCGGTTATCCTCTCGGACCTTTATATACATGGCATCGACATAGATATACCGGAAATTAGTATGGGTGAGGGACCGCTTTTGAAAGTTAAAGACATCCTTGTCCAGGTGTTTATTGACATCGGAGACAAACGATTTGGAGACCTTTTGACCACAAAGGGATTCGACGACTTTCGTCATTTTACGGGTGGAGATGCCATTGACGTACATCTCAAAGATGGTAGCCAATAGACCTTGATCCATCCGCTGATTAAGTTCAAATAATTGGGTATGGAAGTCGCCTGATCGCGTTCTGGGTACGTTGAGTTTGAGGGTGCCGATTTTCGTGGTGAAATCTCGCTCGTCATACCCATTGCGGTAATCACAGCGATCTTCATCTCGCTCGTACCGCTTGCTTTTCATATATTGGTCGCGCTCGGACTCCATATAAGCATTTAAGACCGTCACGAAGGTGGATTTCATCACTTGATCCAGATCACAATTTAAAATTGCGTCTGTTAATTTATTGGCGTCTAGTGTAAGATTGAGTTGAGTCATAATGATCTTCCTTTCAATGTGTTTTTTGGTTTTCTATAACTACATTGTAGCTCAAAAAGGTCATTATGACTTTTTCTTTTTACACAATTATATGGACTTTATCGTTAGCAATGTGAGTTATAGTTGAAAGGCGATAATTACTGTGTAATAAGGTGATTTCAAAGTTGAAAAGGATAATTACTGTGCAATAAGGTACTTTCAGATTCGAAACTGGACAATAAATCCAGATAAGGAAGATTTGCAGTTGAAACTGGACAATAAATCCAAATAGGGAAGTTTTGCCGCTTAATGGAGACAAATAGGCAGCGATATGTTATTTTGATCGCAACCCAATAAACGAGTTCTGGGGCAATAACGCGACAATCGAAGAGTAATAAAGGAGTTCTGGGGCAATAACGTGACAATCGGAGAGTAATAAAGGAGTTATGGGGCAATAACGCGACAATCGGAGAGCAATAAAGGAGTTATGAGGCAATAACGCGACAATTGGAGAGCAATAAAGGAGTTCTGGCGCAACAACGCAACAATCTTAGCCCAATAAACGAGTTATAGTTTCGAAAAACCGCTGCAAGCATCAGTTATGATTAGGCTCACCCACAGCAACAGTCAAACCCTTTAAGTTCCCACCTTAAAATCCTCACTATAAAAACAGCTAGCCAATTTAACTAACCGCTTAAACATAAGGCTGGTGAAAGCTGTATCAAGGTCAAATAGTACTCAAAGAAAAAAGCCTGGAATTTTCCAGGCTTTTCCTTATCTTGTAGGACTACTGGCCGTCTGTCCGGTCTTCTTCGCTAGCATTTTCGTCGTCATTACGCGGGATGAGTTGCCGGAATAATTCTCTAGCCCGGCGTGCTCTCTCTTGGTTTTGGCCTTCTTCTTGACCGCCACCATTACCCGGTCTTTCTTGGCCACCTTGATCTGGTTGGGGTCTAGGTCTTTCTTGACCTTCCTGGCCTGGCTGACGGCCCTGACCATTCTGGCCTTCTTGACCTTCTTGGTTTTCTTGACCGTCTTGGCCGTCCTGTCCCTCTTGACCTTGACCATCATCGGGATCGTTTTGGTCTGGTTCTTCTTGGCCCTGGTCCGGTTGTGGCTGTGGCTCAGGTTCTTGTTCCGGTTCGGGCTCTGGCTCAGGCTCTTCTTCTGGTTGAGCTTGGTCTGGCTCTTCTTGGACTTCTTCGGTCTCTTCTGTTTGGTCAGTAGCCTGGTCGTTTTCTTCTTGGTCAGTTTCTTCTTGACCTTGGCTTGGTGCTTGTCTTTGGGGTTGTTCATCAGAAGGTAAGTGGCCTTCGACAAATAATTCGGTGATTTTTTGTGATTCAGGTGTAGAAGCTGTCGCCTCTTTGGCTGGGTTAGACCCGTTGATGACTTCGACTTCCTTGACTGAATCGGGTTTTTCCCAATCTGGCTTGTCGGAATCTTCAGTTAACCGGGTCATAATTTCCCAGTAAAAACGTCTTGGAAGTTGCCGGGTTCCGTCAGCATTGCTGAGCTGGTTACCTTCTTCCAAGTGTTTGTCGTAACCCACCCAAACGGATAGGGTGTACTCAGGAGTGTAGCCGACAAACCAGGAGTCAGGAACGAGACCTTGGTCAGTTGGGATGTTGTACTCTTCATGTTGGTCACTGGAGTAGTTGGAAGTACCCGTTTTTCCAGCTTGGGGGAGGTCAGAAATGTCTAGGTCATTACTGTAGAGGTCAATGACCCCCTTGAGCATGTCGGTGATCATATAAGCGGTGTAGTCTTCCATGGCTTGGACCGGTTCGGGTGTGGTGTCAATGGTCTCCCCGTCCTGGGTGACAATTTCGGAGACAGTATGGGGTTGGATATACTGTCCACCATTAGCAAAGGCAGAGAAGGCTCCAGTTAATTGAAGGGGGGTCATCGATCCATCAATGGCCGAACTTGGTACCAAGCCTTCTGAGCTAGCTAAGCTTTCAGGGTTGATATCTAGTCTTTCAAGAAATTCTGAAACTTGGTCAAAGTCCAATTCTTCGTTAAAAATTTTAGCGGTTGGAATATTACGTGAGTTGACCAGGGCATCCCGGGTGGACATTTGGCCATGGAACTCTCGGTCCCAGTTTCTAGGAGACCAATCTGTTCCAGGAACTGTGTAAGGCTCATCGACCACTTGTTCATAAGTGGAGCGTTGGTTAAACTCGATGGCTGGAGCGTAAACGGTTAAGGGCTTGATGGTAGACCCTATATTACGTGTATTTTCGGTAGACCGGTTGAGGGACAAGTGGCCTTCAATATTGCGGCCTCCCATGATTGCTAGGAGTTCCCCTGTGGTTGGATCAATCAGGGTCATGGCAGTTTGGAGCTCGTCGTCGCTAGCAATATAGTCCTCATTATGGGCCAGGTTGTACATGAATTCTTGGCTGTCTAAATCAATATTGGTGTGGATTTTTAGGCCAGCTGTATAGGGGTCATAGTCGGTTTTTTCAGCAATTTCGTCTAGGACAGCTGTAATATAGCCGTCAAGGTAAAGTTCTGCATCATCTAACTCTTCCGGTTGGTCGACCAAGTCTTGGTCAGCTGGGAGGTCAGAAGCTTGGTCATATTCGTCCTGGCTAATATAGCCTTCTTCATACATGGCATACAAAACAGTGTTGCGCCGGTTTTTAGCCTGGTCAGGGTTTTTATAGGGATTAAAGTAGTTGGGGGCTTTGGGCATACCGGCTAGCATGGCTGCTTCATGGAGTTCCAAGTCTCCTACTTCTTTGCCATAGTATTGTTCGGCTGCTGTTTTCATACCGTAAACATTGCCAGCCATGTGGACTCGGTTGAGGTAGAGGGTTAAAATTTGTTCTTTGGACAAACGTCGCTCAAGTTGGAGGGCCAGCCAAGCCTCTTGCGACTTTCTTTTGATAGTTTGGTCCTCTTTGGATGTTGAAAAAAGAGAAAGCTTGATCAGTTGCTGGGTAATGGTTGATCCACCCCCAACAACTTCTCCTTCCGTCACATAACCAATACCAGCCCGGGCAATCCCAATTGGGTCAACCCCTGGGTGCTTGTAAAAACGTTGGTCTTCAATGGACAGAACGGCTTCTTTCAGTATTTCAGGGTATTCATCAGGGTTGGCGAATTCTCGGCTGTCAGCTCCGATGGTATAATAAACTTCACCGTCCCGGTCCAAAAGTTCTGAAGTATAAGTACCAAACAAGGCATCATCTGTTAAGTCAGGTGCAGAAGAAGCATAGTAGGTGAAGAGTCCCGCTCCTGAGATGAAAACCAAGAGGATAAAGAAGACAATCACTAGGCCCACTTTTTTGGCAATGCCAGCCCAGTTTATCCCTTTACCCTTGCTTTTATTCTTTTTCCGGTTGGGTTTATTTTGATATTGACTACTGCGAGTCGTTTTGTTGTTGTCGCTCATAACATTCTCCTTGTGTTTATTCATCAATTCGATTTAAAAACCTTAGCCCGAATCTATTTTAGTCCTCCAACCAATATTCTTTCCTATTTTAAAGTAATTTGTCGACAATGTCTATAAAGGGGACGGTAGGTTGGTAGGAAAATTCAATTTCATGTCCTTTGTCTTCAACCGTCTGGAAAGGGATGGATTTCCGACCGCCCCTTTGGTAAGTAACCCAAGTATTAAACAAGTCCTTGCCCTCTAAGAGGAAACACCGGTTTAAAGTTGAAAAATAGATAATGACAAAGACAATGCCCCCTTGCCGCTCACAAGCCTGCATGTGGTTGATTTGGTGGTCGTGAAAATTTTGCAGGGGAAAAGAGGTGTTGTACTTGGTCTCTTTAGCTTCAAAGTCCAGGTAGTGGCCCTTGTAAACCCCATTGTAGTCAGTGGTTGAAGCCCGTCTAAAGTAGGCTTCGGTGATTTTCGCAGCTGAGCGTTTGGGGTAGTCAACATTGACAATTTGAACGGGGGTGGGCTTTTTATGGATCACAGCAATCTCCTGCTGGCGGTAGTATTCAATAGAAGAGTTGATCAACTCTTCCAGTTTCATGCCACGGTTGGAGTGGTTGCGTCGTTTTTGTAACTTCTGGATTGGATCGGTCTTGGATCCTGTCAGCTTATTTTTTGATTTGGGACTTTCCGGTTCACGATAGATTTGACCATTAGGATAGCGAATAACCATTTTACTACTCCTATAAAATAAGATAAACTAATTGTGACAGGTCTATTTTACCAAATTATAAGCCATTTAAAAAGAAGGGAAGGACTCTGATGCGACGACTCTATGTGAGTGGCTACCGGTCTTATGAATTGGGTATTTTCGACAAAAAAGACAAAAGACTTTTTTATCTTAAGGAATTCTTAAAAGAAGAATTTCGCCGGTATGCTGACTCGGGATTGGAATGGGTGATCACATCCGGTAATTTAGGCATTGAGCTTTGGGCAGGATTGGCCCTCATCGATTTAAAAGAAGAGCTATCCCAATTAAACTTGGCTCTCTTACTGCCTTATAAAGGCTTTGGAAATAATTGGAATGATGACAACCGCAAGCTCTTAACCAAGGTGGTGGAAGGGGCGGACTATGTCAATTTGACTTCCCAGGATGAATACAAGCATGGGGGCCAGCTAAAGGGGAACGCCCAATTTATCTTAAATAACTCAGATGGCCTCTTATTAGTCTACGACCCCGATAAAAAAGGCAAGCCAGCCTTCTTGTACGACCAGGCTAGAGCCTACAGCCAGGCGAAGGGCTACCCAGTCCACACCATTAATTTTGAAGAACTGCAGGAATTCGTCATCGACTACCAGGAAATACATAATGTCAAGTAACAGTTTTTATGGTAGAATAACAAAGAACGTGTGGATTTTGAATGAGCTAGAATATACTTGAGAGGTGCAAGCAATGGTCAAAACAGAATTAACCCAACGACAAATCTTAGAGAAAGATTTTTCATCTAAATTAAGAGGCTATGACCCGCAGGAAGTGGATGAATTTTTAGATGTCATAATCCGGGACTACAAGGCTTTTGATGACCAGGTCAGTGACTTAGAGAACCAAGTCAGCAAGTTAAAAGATGAGAACCAACGCTTGACCCAAAAAACCAGCAAGGTCTTCAAACGCTTTGAAGCCATTGTCCAGCAAAATGAAATCTTGAAAAACCAGTTAGCTGAATACGAAGAAAAAATGCGACAAGGAAGTTCTCAAGCTGAGGGCGAAGACGATAGTAAAACTTCTGAAGACCAAGAGTCGAAGCAAGATAAGTCTAGTCCAAAAGCAGAAAGTAGCCAATCTAAACTACAAGAAAGCCAAGATACAAAGGGCAAGGCGGACTCAGAGGGAGCTGCTTCGGACCCACAAGCAACGAAGAAGGTGGACCTGCCACCCGCAGAAGACCAGGACACACGGGTTGCCAAGCGAAAAAGCCCAACCATGAGCCCAGTTCTCGGGGGTCGAAGAAAGGGCAGCCAAGAGGACCAAGGTCAAAAAGCAAGCCGGCCGTCAGCTACCATTATCGATATTTTGAAACGACTTTCTAACCTAGAGCGGGCTGTTTTTGGAGAAGAAAATTTTAAACCAAAAAATGGTGACCAAGCAGAATAAGTATGGTACAATGGTGGGCGGATTGAGAATTTTTTGTGGATAATTGCGCATTAGCTTGACTAATGTGAGGAAAGTCCATGCTCACACAAGCTGAGATGCATGTAGTGTTCGTGCGTAGCGAAAAAATAAGCTACGGCTCCTCTCTTTAGAGGAAGACGGCAGGTAAACGAACTAAGGCCAATTTGGCTAGGTTCCAGTAGCCTTGAAAGTGCCACAGAGACGATATAGTATGGAAACATGCTAGTGGAACGGGTAAACCCCTCGAGTGAGCAACTCAAACAACAGGTAGAGGCGTTCTTTCAACAAAAATCAATGGGGAAAGAAGTAGATTTACAGATAGATAATTATCTCGGAGTATTTTCCTAATGAATACTCTAGACAGAACATGGCTTACAGCAAAGAATTCTTAGGATAAAACCCATTATCCATTATTAGGACCAAAGATCCCTCCATGCTTGGGGGGATTTCTTTATTCTAGCGAGATTTATTTACCGGTCTTTCCATGGCTGATGATTGTGTCTTCTGCTAAAATAGAGGGAAGAGGAAGACGGACCGGTGGCAAAATGATTGAAGAAAGGATAGCCAGGTAGAAATGCTTGAATTTATTATTATATTGTTGATCCTCTTAGGTGTCTTCCAGGGGGCTACCACTGCCTTTAGCCTGAAAGATGACCAGAAGAAACAAGCCCAGGATATAAAAGAGGTCACTGAATCCTTGAAATTTATGGGCATGACTCAGCTAGAAGACCAGAAAAAGCTAGCCATGCGTTTTTTTAAAATCTCCACAGCCTATACCCTTTTATTTTCGATTCCGGCCTTGTGGTTCTTGTGGTTTCAATCTTCAATACTAGGGATTTTAGCCAGTGGTCTCTTGTTGGTTTTAGACCTGGTCAAAATTTTTGGCCAATACAGGGAAATAAAAAGAGCCAAGTCCCTCCAAACCATCCTGACCACACCCTTAGCTAGTAAGGTATTACATTTTGTCAGAATTGTAGTCAAAGCTGTTGTGATTGCCCTCTTACTCGGAAAGGTTGTGTAAAATATGACAGACTACCAGTTGCTTGCCACATGTGCCAGTGGGGTGGAAGGTCTGGTTGGGGATGAGCTCCGGGATTTGGGCTATGAAGTTCAAGTCGAAAACGGCCGGGTCCGCTACCAGGGCGGTGAAAAAGATATTGCCCAAACCAACCTCTGGCTTCGGATTGCCGACCGGGTAAAGATTATTGTCGGTGAATTTGAGGCTAAGGATTTCGACAGTCTCTTTGACCAAACCAAGGCCTTGGCTTGGGACCGCTTTATCCCTCTTGATGGGGCTTTTCCGGTTTCAGGTAAGTCTCAAAAGTCCAAGCTTCACAGTGTCCCAGATGTCCAACGTATTGTCAACAAGGCCATTGCCTCCAAACTCCAGGAAGTTTACCATAAAAGGGGCCGGATGCCAGAAACTGGTGCCAAGTATCCCATTGAAGTGGCCCTCAATAAAGACCAGGTCCTCTTAACCTTGGATACGACTGGTGACAGTCTCTTTAAGCGGGGCTACCGGACGGGCAAGGGACCTGCACCCTTAAAAGAAAATCTGGCGGCAGCCTTGATTAAACTGACCACCTGGTTCCCCGACAAACCCTTTGTGGACCCAACTTGTGGCTCTGGAACCCTACCGATTGAAGCCGCCTTGATCGGCCATAATATCGCACCAGGCTTTAACCGGTCCTTTCTTTGTGAAAACTGGCCAAGTATGCCCCAAGAACTCTGGGAAAAAGTTCGTTTGGAAGCTGACCAGGCTGCTAATTATGATATTGACCTGGACATAGCTGGTTACGATATTGACCATCGCATGGTCGAAATTGCCCAGGAAAACGCCATGGAAGCCGGTCTTTACCACAGTATTTCCTTCAAGCAGATGCAGGTAGCTGACTTCACGACCGACAAAAAATTTGGCATTATGATTTCCAATCCCCCTTACGGCGAGCGGTTAGGGGACAAGGAAAAAGCCAACCAACTTTACCGGGAGATGGGCCAGGCCTTTAGACCCCATGAAACGTGGAGCAAGTATATTATTACCAGTGACTTAGATTTTGAAGACTACTACGGCGAAAAAGCCACCAAGAAACGGAAACTCTACAATGGGGCAATCCGGACTGATTATTTCCAATTTTGGGGTAAGCGAACAGAAGATGACTAATTTAGCTAGGATTGTCTATCAAGTTCAAGCTTGTCAGTCCTGTCTAG
The DNA here is from genome assembly GCF_000315445.1 of Alloiococcus otitis ATCC 51267. GTDB lineage: Bacteria > Bacillota > Bacilli > Lactobacillales > Carnobacteriaceae_A > Alloiococcus > Alloiococcus otitis. The sequence goes on along the minus strand of NZ_JH992957.1, from coordinate 520,538 downwards.
CAAGACCTTTTTACTCTAGTAACAAATGTTATAATTAACTTGATCTAGCTCACCGATCGTTACTTGGCCGATTAGCCAGAGTTCAAGCCAGATAGAAAGGATTCGACCAATGTCAAACAAAGAGCAAAGTAAAAAGAAAGACGTTAATCAAGAAGGCGGGCAAGGGACAAGACAAGTAGGCTTTACTGGCCCTAATGTTTCGGACAAGCCTTCTTGGTCCCCGTTCTTTGTCTACATAGCCATTCTTTTGCTGGCCTTTAGCTTATTTTTCCCTAGTCTTTACCGAGAGTCTCAACGAATTATCGACCTAGCAGGGGTAGAAGACTTGTCAGCTTTTATGGCCTCTCTCTTGACCGTTATCCAACCCTTCTTTTTAGCGGTCTTAGCCCTTTTAGCTGGTCACTTTTTTACCTACCGTCTAGGCTTAGGATCTGTGGTTTATGACTACTTTGACTCCCAGAAAGTGGCGAAGGCAAAGCTTAAGGTTAGCCTCCAACCAGCCTTGGCCTTGGGTTTACTTTATGGCCTGATGATTGCTAGCTTTGACCTGATTTTCCGGCCTTGGTTGCCCGATATTGTCAGTCAAGGCCTCCAAGCTCCAAGTTTGATTGATTTGGTCGGGTCTGTTTTTTACAGTGGGGTGGTGGAAGAAGTCATGCTCCGCTTCGGCTTGATGACCCTCTTCTTGTACATTATTAGCTTCCAAGCCAGAAGGGTGACTAAGGGCCGGGTCATCTTCACTATTGTTTTTCAAACAGTACTTTTTATGCTGGCCTATTTACCCAATGTGACCACCTACCTTGACTTGACTCCAGTGGTTGTCATCCGGCTTTTTGTCTTTGTCGGCCTGTCTAACCTCTTGTTTTCCTACCTTTACTACCGCTACCATATTGAAGCTGCGATGATTAGTCATATGACCAGCGTTTTGGTATCCGGCCTGTTAGCTAGCCTATTAGCCCTTATTGCCTAGTCTGTTTTAGGCTGAGAACTGGTCAATTACTTTACTTGAATTTAACACAAAGCCCCTGGTCATCTTAATATCCAGGGGCTAAAATGGTTTAATACAGTGAGTGACCTAGACAAAAGTGGGCGGTTAAAAACCAATTGACAGAAGAAGGAGACCAAACTGAATGGAAAAGAAAAAAATCACCATCTACCAAACTTCAGATGTACACGGCTACCTCTATCCCAGTAATTACCAAGCCCGGGATGAAGACCAGGCTTTCGGCCTCTTTAAACTGGCCAGCCTCTTAAAAGAGGGTAGGGATGGATCGTCCATTCTAGTGGAAAACGGAGACTTTCTCCAAGGGTCTCCTTTTAGCTACTATATTTACAAGCATGACCATAAAGCTGACCGACTCATGGAAGCCTATAATGACTTGGACTTTGATCTAGGGGTCTTTGGCAACCATGAATTTAATTACGGCCTAGACTACTTGAAGTCAGCCATCTCAGCTAGTCACTTTCCCATCCTGGCCGCTAACATCCTAGATGAGGAGGGTCAGCCAGCTTTGGGCGAAGCCTATGAAATTCTGGAAAGGGATGGGGTTCAAATTGCCATCTTGGGATTAACGACCCAATACATCCCCCACTTTGAACACCCAGACCATATTAAGGGGTTGACCTTTGCTTCAGCCATTGAGACAGCCCAGAAATACCTGCCCCTCTTACGAGACCAAGCCGACCTGGTCATTGTTTCCTACCATGGGGGCTTTGAAGTTGACTTAAATGAAGAGCTTGGAGATAAGGCTGCCTGGTCCGATACTGGGGAAAATGAAGGCTTAGCCTTGCTAGAAGCTTGCGGGGATTCCATTGACCTCTTTTTAACCGGTCACCAACACAAGCTCTACCAAGGCCAGGTCCAAGGCACCCCAGTCTTGATGCCAGGCCACAAAGGGTCCCACCTGGCCAAGGCAGACCTCTTCTTAGAAAAACAAGATGGCCAGTGGACTTTAACCGACTGCAAGCCCAAACTCCTCCCAGTCGAGTCCAGGACAGGTGTAGACCAAGATTTGGCAGGCAAGTTTCAGGAAGTTAACCAGGAAGTGGAAGATTGGTTGGACACTGACTTGGGTTACGATAGCAATAACAATCTTAATATTGAAGATGTCCACCAGGCTAGGTTAGAGGGCCACCCATATATCGAGTTCATCAACCGGGTCCAAATGTATTTCAGCCAGGCCCCAATTTCGGCTAGCTCCTTCTTTAACAATGATGTCAAGGGCTTTAAAGAGCAAATTACCATGCGGGATATTGTCAGCAACTACATTTATCCCAACACCTTAGCCGTTGTCAAAATTACCGGTCAGGACTTGAAGGCTGCCCTTGAGCAAACTGCTGAATACTATGACTTAGATGAAGCGGGACATTTAGTCATCAATGAAGCATGGTTAAAGCCCAAGCCGCAAGTCTATAACTATGATATCTACCAAGGAATTGACTATACTTTAGATATACAAAAAGACAAGGGACAGCGAGTGACCAAACTTGAATTCCAGGGTCAGTACATCCAGCCTGACCAAGAGTTAGAACTTGTTTTAAACCAGTACCGGGCTGTGGGCGGGGGAGACTACCATATGTTCGGCAGCCAAAAAATTGTCCGAGAAGTAACCCGTCCCATGACTGAGTTGATTGCAGAATACATCGAAAAATTTGGCCCCCTAAAGATTCCTCAACCAAGTAATTTTAAGGTGACTTATTGAAAGGTGTAAGCCAAGTCATGCCCAGCGGGGTTTCCTGTCAAGCAAAAGATAACGGCTATCTCTGTTAGCCTTAGGCTAGTTGCTTCAACTCTTGGACAAAGGCTTGGTAGGCCTTGACATGAATATCGGCGAAATAGATTGTGTCTAGTAGGTGTAAGTTTTCCCATAGTGTTTTTGCTGACGTTTTTGGGGGACAGAACCTGTTTTGATGGCATTGTGGATGGTTTGCGGACAGCGCCCGAGCAGCTTGGCAATCTGCTGATTGGCATAGCCTTCTGCCTTATAGGCTTCGATTTTATGAATTTCGGCTAGGGTCAAGTGTGTTCCTTTGGGGAAGTGTGTTATCATAGGCTTGAGTCATGTGAATTCTCCTTATATTCATTGGTTTTGTCGACGACTAATATAATAGGAATTCACATGACTTTTTATATGCAAGTGGCTAACTTGATTTTACAATCCACCTTTGATTACTCTAGAAAAAAATATCTATTTTTTGTATAAAAATATTGACTCTTTATTTTTTTATGTTATATTATCTTCAATAAAAAAGGAGTGACATTATGATGATTAATATTGATAAAGAGAAGAAGATTATTAAGATTGGCTTTGGTGCTGAAGAAAAAGAAGATCATATTCAAAGATGGACATTTATCCAAATTTACAAACCTACTAAAACAAATTTCATAAGTAAACTTCCGAAAGAACACGATAATATTTTTGAGATGGCTTTTAATGCACGATAGATTTATCTTATTAAAAAAGAGGGTAAGAAAGATCGTTTTAATTTTCTTACCCCTTTTTTTAAAAACAAAAAATGATAATTATATTAAAGCGAATTCAGAATTGATTTTCTTTGTTATCTTTTCAAAAACTACTGATGTAGAAATTATCAATGTTATAGATAAGTTTCTAGATCAATTTAAAGAAATGTCAATGGAAACAGATCCGAGGAACCTTTCAACTTATTTGCTAACTGAAATTTATAAGCAAGTAAATACTGGCATTTCGAATTTTGAAGAATATTCGTTTTGCATTAAGGGTATCGATAATTTTGATTTTACAAAAAAAGAAATATCGTGTTATTTATCAATATTAACCAATAAAGTTGATAATAATATTGATCAATACTTTGATGATGAGCAATTAGAGTTGCTTAGAACAACGATACCAACAGTAGATGATATATATTATTTTACACACGATATATTCTATTTAACTTATCTAAATAGCAAACAAGAATATTTTAGTATGTTGAGTTCTTATAAGAGGGAAATTATAAATGAATTTATTTATTCATGTATAGTTTTTTGTATGATCAGCAATAACATGGATTTATTGGGCGAATTGCTAATTAGTTATAGTTTAGTGAACGGAAAAATTAGCAAAGCTAATTCATTGATCAATATGGGTTTGAATTATATTGAACAATATGTAGATGAAGTCGAATCAAATTTGATACTTACTGAATCGTTTTTTTTACAATCATACCATACTATTTTAGTGATACTGATTCTTGCTTTAATTAATGAATAAGGATATATTCTATGTCAAAAGAATTTAATACTGAGTCTTTTAAATTATACAAATACAAAGAAATTGAAAGCAGAATACTAAGTTTTGATATTGAAAGAAAAGTAATTTTTATATATTTTTTTAAGAAAAATGGTATTTTGACGAAATCAATGCAAATTGAACTAGAGTCCAGTTATTATAAGGTACTATCAATAAATGAAGATATTATAAAAATTTCCCCTAATAAATATGGAGAATTAATTGCTCATGTCCTGATGAATACTATTTGTAATAGTTATTCTCCAAATGTTGCTGATCTTAGATTACTTAATGGTATGTTTATCTATGCTTGTCAGAAGAAAAGACCGATACTAATTATTCTGTTATCGTTGATATTGCAAAATTATGATGGACTTTTTAAATTTAATAATTTAAAATATGGAATAAAATTTGAAGATGAATTACTAAATGTTTTTAGGCTATTAAATATTGAACCATTACATAGTTATGAAGAAAATAAAATAGATAACATAAAGAATGAGTATATAAAATTCCCAAAAATGAGAGAGATTGAGGCATCTGAAATGAAAAATTGTAAGTTTAACGACGAAAATCAAATGACTAAAAAAGAAAAAATTGTAGAAATGGAAGAGACTTTAATTGAATTAGAAGAACAATTGATTGAATTAGAGGAATTAGAAATCGAAAGGTTCGAATGCCGTGTTGAGTAGCAAATACCTTTTTAGAGATAAAAAAGAAGTTTGATAATTGATAACGATAGAAGTAGGTTGAGCATGGTTCACAATTATACAAAGGAATTTTTCCGCAACAATAAAATAAATGTCCTCTTCACTGTACTTGTATATATAACGAATGCTGGGGTTAATATTGGTGTGTCATGGTACATACAAATCATCATGGACCTGATGGCCGGAGATTCTAACTACAGCTTTGTCATGGTTGTTCAGCTGGTTTTCATTCTCTTTTTAATCTTAATCATTTCATCAACGACATCTTACTTTACCTATCCTTTATTTTTGCAGAGGGCCATGGTTCAGTATAAGGAAAAAGCTTTCAAGCAATTGTTGAAGAAAAATATATCCTCTTTTGCAAATGAAAGTACTGCTACCTATATTTCAGCTTACACCAATGATGCCATCAGCATCGAAGATAATTATTTGAAGACAATTTTTGAACTGATTCAAATGGTGATCATGTTTTTTGGATCATTAGCTTTAATGCTAGCTTATAGTGGAAGATTAACACTAGTTGCAGTATTACTATCGGTACTTCCTCTTTTGGCTTCTATCCTTACTGGGAATACATTAGCAAGGAAAGAAGAGAATGTTTCAAATCAAAATGAAAAATATGTTGCTAGCATTAAGGATGTTCTAAGTGGCTTCTCAATTGTTAAAAGTTTCCAAGCAGAAAGAGAAATTGGCCACTTATTCAATGCAAATATTGCTCGATTAGAGGATGCTAAATATTCGCGTAACCAAGCCATGGTATTTATTCAAAGTATTGGCAATCTTGCTCAAATCATTGCTCAATTGGGGGTTATGTTAGCAGGTGCTTGGATGGTACTAAACCAGCTAGCCGGATTGACACCGGGCATGGTTATGGCATTTACAAACCTAATGAACTTTGTAATGCAACCGCTTGCCTTGATCCCACAACTTCTCGCCCAACGAAAAGCCGGGCAAGCTTTGATCAAAAAATTAGCTAAGAATTTAGACCACCATGTTAGCGATGAGGGCTTAGATCTTGGTGTGGTTACTAATCCACCAGACTTAAGACTTGATCAGGTCAACTATGCTTACGAAGAAGGGAAGCTAGCTTTAAAAAATATTTCATATAAATTTGAGTCGAAAAAATCTTACGCCATTGTTGGTGGGTCAGGATCTGGCAAGTCTACATTATTAAACTTGCTCATGATTAATGATAGTGACTATAATGGAAATATTTATATAGGAAAAGATAATATCAAGGATATTTTAAAATCATCATTGTATTCCTTCCTTACCCAAATACAGCAAAATGTTTTCATCTTTAACGCCAGTTTAAGAGAAAATATTACCATGTTTAAATCCTTCCCTAATCAGCAAGTTGAAAGGGTTATCGAAATGTCCGGCTTGTCTCAACTTATCCAAGAGCGTGGGGATGACTTTCTTGCAGGTGAAAATGGGAATAAACTTTCCGGAGGTGAAAAGCAACGCATTGCTATTGCCAGAGCCTTATTAAAAGATAGCCAAGTCCTCTTGGTAGATGAAGCCACTAGTGCTTTGGATAATCAAACGGCACAGCAAATTAACAAAGTCATTTTGGACTTAAAAGAGATTACTAGAATTGTGGTAACCCACCGTTTAGACTCAAATATTTTACGTCAATATGATGAAATCTTGGTTTTAAAAGATGGTGAACTAATCGAGCATGGGAAGTTCGATGACCTAATGGCAGACAAGCAATACTTTTATTCACTATACATGGTCGCAAATTAAGTATGGGAGCTGGTCTTGCCATTCCATAATATTCCGTCCTGCTAGGCTTAACTTAGCAGGACTTTTTAATTGACATCACTGTTTGCTTTACTTGCCACTGGAGAAAGTTTATTGTTAGAGTAATGAAATCCAATAGGTTAGGGGATGGGTGTATGACAAGTTTAAAAGATATTGCAAAAATTGCTGGAGTTGCCAAAAGTACTGTTTCTAGATACTTAAACCAGGGCCAGGTTAGTGAAAAAACGAAAGAGAAAATTCGTCAAGCTATCGAAGAGACGGGTTACCGGCCAAATAATTTGGCTAGGTCTTTGAAGTCACAATCCTCCAAATTAATCGGAGTTGTCATTCCTCGTTTTGATTCTGGAGCTACCAGCTCAGTTTTAAAGGGCTTAGACCAGGCAGCTTTTCAGTCAGGTTATCAATTGCTAATTATTAATTCAAATTTAGACCGAAAAAGGGAAGCTGAAAACCTTAAAATTTTGGCCAACCAAAAAGTAGCGGGAATTATTTTATTAGCCAGCCATCTTTCTCCACAACTCATTCAACAAATAGACCAGCTGCCATTACCTATTATCGTCCTGGGGCAAAAAGCAGACCAATTATCTTATATCTGCCATGACGACTACCAAGCTGGCTATAAAGTGGCTAGCCACCTTGCGGACTTAAACTATCAAAATATTTTTTACATTGGAGTTTCTTCTAAAGACCCAGCTGTGGGGATAGATCGCAAGAAAGGTTTTCTTGAAAGTTGTAACCATTATGGCCAAAGGGTTAAAGTCATTCAATCAAATTTTTCTAAGGAAGATAATTATAAGTTAGCTCAAAAATTACTCAAAGATAATTTGCCAGCAACTTATATCGCCTGTGCAACCGACCACATGGCCATTGCATTTTTAAAAGCAGCTCAAGAATTAAATTATGTCATACCGGACCAGCTAGCCATCTCCGGTTTTGGCGGGTACAATGATTTTGACTACTACTATCCTGGTCTAACAACGGTCAAGTATCCCTACCAAGAAAGTGGAACTCTAGCCTTTCACAGTTTACTGGACCTGATCTCAGGTCAAAGCAGTCAGGTTCAGACTGTCTTAGACAACCAACTCCTTATCAGGGAAAGCACGCAAGTCAAATAAAAGCCATCATCGACTGCCCAAGTCATTAGTCCTTTGCGTGAAAAATCACCCGAGTTAAAGGTAGACGATTAAGAAAGGGCTTTATTTCTTTGGACACTTGTGCTAAACTAAAAAAGGAACCGGTTCCAGTACATAAGTTATTAGGAGGTTATGGGAATGGCTAAAGGTTCAAATGAACAAATCGTAAGTGAATTACTAGAAGCAGTTGGTGGTCCTGAAAATATCAAAAATTATGAGCATTGTGCCACTCGGATGCGGATTGTCCTAAAAGATGACAACAAGCTAGACCAAGACAAGGCAGATAGTGTGACCGATGTTAAGGGTTACTTTTTTAACACAGGTCAACACCAGTTTATTTTTGGGACTGGAAAGGTAAATGAAGTTTACAAGTCTTTCGATCATTATATTGGTAAATCAAATACGGCTTCTGGTCAAGCGCATGCTGAAAGCGACAATACATATCAGAACTTATCTCTGCTTCAAAGACTGGTAAGAGTTTTTGCAGATATTTTAGTACCCCTAATACCAGCTTTAGTCACAACGGGTTTATTAATGGGATTAAGAGGGCTTCTAGTTGAACTCGGTCTAGACATGACTCCAGAGATGGAAGAGGCTTTTGTTATCTTAACTGACACTGCCTTTGCCTTTTTGCCTGTTTTAATTGCCTACAGTGCTACGCGTAAGTTTGACGGAAATCCGGTCTTAGGTATCTTAGTTGGCTTGATGATGGTCGCACCCCAACTCCCCAATGCCTATGAAGTGGCGGAGGGGGCTAGTCAACCTCTAACTGTTTTTGGAATTGATTTAGTTGGTTACCAAGGGTCTATTTTTCCCTCTATTATTGCCGGCTGGTTGATTGGTAAATTAGAAGCTTGGCTCAGACGTTGGGTCCCTGAGATAATGGATTTAATTGTGACACCTTTTCTAACCATCTTGGTTACTGTTGGTCTTATTTTCTTCTTGGTTGGCCCTATCATTCAAGTCCTCGAATCTGCAGTCATCAATGGTATTGTTTCAATTATTAATGCACCATTTGGGCTGGGCTACCTGGTCTTTTCTGCTCTGCAACAATTAATCGTCATTACAGGTCTTCACCATTCTTTTAGTATTATAGAACTCAACTTGCTCTCTTCCACCGGCTTCAATATGATCCAACCCCTGACAAGTGTCAGTATGGCAGGGCAATTTGGTGCAGCGATCGGCATGGCTGTTTTAGTGAAGGATAAGGTCAAGCGGTCCAATATGATCTCTGCCAGCCTCCCCAGTCTATTCGGTATAACTGAACCCCTCTTATTTGGAGTCAACATGCGGTCGGTCCGGGTCTTTGCATCTGGCATGTTAGCCGGTGGACTAGGGGGCTTACTCATTTCTTTCTTTGACCTAGCCGCTCCTGGCATGGGAATTACTTTTATTCCTGGTTTATTGCTGTATTCTGGTGATTTTTCTGCTATGCTACAATATGTCCTTGTTATTTTACTATCTTTTAGCTTTGGTATCCTATTCGTTTACCTGCAAAAAAATAAAATTCATCACGTTTAAACAGGAGGATGATTGAGCGATGGCAGAGGCAAACCATGATTTTGACCAATGGCGGCAAGCTTACCACTTGATGCCGAAGCGGGGTTGGCTGAACGATCCCAATGGCGCCGTTTATTTCAAGGGGACCTACCATGTCTACCACCAATATGTTCCCGATAACCCCAAAGGTGGGGCAACCCACTGGGGGCACAAGACCTCCAAGGACCTGGTTCACTTTAAAGAAGAACCCGTCTTCTTGTCACCAGGCAAGTGCTTTGACAAGGACGGGGTCTATTCAGGTGGTGCCATGAAGTTGGGGGACCAAATCCATTTCTTCTATACCGGCAATGTCAAAAAAGAAGGGGATTATGACTACCTTTACAATGGTCGCGACCAGAATGTTGTCCACGTGGTCAGCTCAGACGGCTACAGCATTGACCAAAGACATGTCGTCATCCCCCATGAAGATTTCCCTCCCGGTTTTACCAATCATATAAGAGACCCCAAAGTCTTCCAGCATGGCAATTTATTTTACATGATCTTAGGGGGGCGGAAGTTGGATAATACGGGTGCTATCCTCCTATTTGAATCAGAAGACTTGGACCATTGGGACTACAAGGGCAACTTGCTTGAAGGCAATGAAGACCAAGGCTATATGTGGGAAGCCCCGGACTTGGTTGAATTTGGCGACCAGGCAGTCTTGCTTTTTTCACCTCAGGGGATTAGAGCCAACCACAACAGTTTTTTAAACCCCCATTCAGCTGGCTACCTAGTCGGGCGGATGGACTGGGACAGTCTCCAGTTTATTCCCAAGGGTCCCATCAAGGAATTAGACCAAGGCTTTGACTTCTATGCCCCTCATACCTTTGATGATGGCCACCGGACTATTATGTGGGCCTGGATGGGAGTTTCTGACAGCTCACCAGAATATATTTATCCCACCGTAAACCGGGGTTGGCAACACTGTTTGACCATGCCCCGTCTTTTAGAACTCAAGGGGGACCGCTTGCTTCAGAAGCCCTTGCAAGAATACGAGAATATCCGGACTAACCGGCTGGAAATTCAGAACACTAAAAAAATTGCCTACGGGGACATTGTGGGCCATAGCTATGAATTTGACCTTGACTTTGTCGACCAGCCAAGCCACTTCACTCTTGACCTCCTAGAAGATACCCGCTTAGCTTATAAAGAAGGGACATTAACTTTGAATCATGGTCCATCCGGTTACGGCAGACGAAGCCGTCAGTTAGACCTTGATTCAATCAGCCACTTGCAAATATTTGTTGACCATTCTTCCCTGGAAATTTTTGTCAACCATGGGGAAGCGGTCTTTTCTAGCCGGGTATTCCCAGGCACAAAAGAAAATAAAATGGTCTTTGATTCGGATACAGCCGCTAACCTCCTTTATTGGGTCCTTGAACTCAGTGAATGGTGGGGCAAGTAGGTCAACTAGTCGGGTTAAAGATCCTTTCCAGAAAAAAGCTTCCTGCTAGATTTTGACACTTTATTTTTGAGCTTTATTGGCGGATTAATATAGACACTTTTTCGGGGCAACTGTTAAAGTTGCTCTTTTTTTAATGAATTAGATGGAAAGAAAGACTGTATAGGTTAGTGCCCATGCTTCGGTAAGCGTAGGTCGGTTTCTTTTTGCTGGTGAAAGACGACAATAGTCATCCATATTTAAAGCTGGAATTGAGTATAAGTATAAGGTTTGTTATTCTTAAGCAATAACTGTAGTTTAAGAATCGTCAATTATTTTCTCAAACAATTGGCGTTATTTGAGAATTTTCGGCGGTTTTTCTCAAACAAAAAATGTTATTCGAGAATCCGGCCACTTTTTCTCAAACAACAGATGTTATACGAGAATTTCAATGATCTAGGTCTTTCAAGTCCAAAACACTACAATCGCCTGCCATTAAGAAAATTAGGATGTTGAAAGGGATGCGCTACTGCAGTAAAAAGTCACGACCAATTTTGACAGAAAAAAACAGCTACCGGTTTGGGTAGCTGTTTAAAAAATAAGGCTAGTGAAAGCTTCAACACATGCTGTATAAAGGTGATTTCATTGATAAAGCATTGGGTATTTTTTAGCTTTCACTGTCAAAAGACTTGTCTTTAATGTCTTGGTAAGAATCTTGGTTCTTGTTCAAGTCTTCCAAGTAGTGGATGGCTTCTGAAGCGATCCCGATATCAGCCTGGAAGGTAATCAGGTCATTGGCTTTAATAATGGTATTAGCTTTAGGGATAAATTCCCGGTGGTCACGGTTAATCTTGGTGATGTGGGAAGGGGCTGGCATGTTGAGGTCTCTAACCACCATATTGTCTAGTCGGCTATTGGATTCAACTATCAGTTCACTTTCAGAGATAGATCCTTTCAAGGCTGAGTAAGGAAGTTTGATTTTCCGCATTAAGAGAACTTCGTAAATAGGGTCCGATTTTAAAAGTCGTGCGGTAGAGAAGCTCAATAAACAGACAATGGCAAGGGGCATGATATGGGTGACTGATTCAGTTAATTCTAGCAAGAGGACCACGGAGGTAAGAGTGGCATTGGTGACTGAGGTCAAAAGTCCCGCCATGGCATAGACCATAAAGTTCATGATTAAGAATTGTTCCACAGATAGGTAGTTGTGCAAGGCAGTCCCAAAAACGGCTCCGACTAAGGCTCCTAGAGTAAGGGTTGGCAGGAAGAAACCACCAGGTGCCCCGGCTCCGTAAGAAGCTTGGATAAAGACAAAACGCAAGAAGCAGATCAGAGCGATAGCTCCTAGGGTGTACCAACCATCTTGAATTTCAAAAATAAGGTTAGTTCCGTCACCTAATAGGTTAGGGGCAAATAAACCAAATGGAATAACAACCAGAAAGGAGAATATGGGGATTAAGTAGTTGGGAATAGGGAGTTTGCGGTACCAACTAGGTACTCTTAAGAAAACTTCTTGGAAGATGAAACCGGCAATTCCCATTATGATTCCTAAAATAACTAGGTAAATGTACTGGTCAAGAGGGAATTCAGCCAAGACATCCAGGTCAATAATCGGCTTAACCCCAAAGACATTGTAGGAAACAAAGTTACCGGCTACAGATGCAGTCAAGGTGACCAAGAAGAGACTTTCAGAGAACTTGTGGTAGACTTCTTCGATAATTAATAAGACGGCAGCAACCGGGGTGTTAAAGGCAGCAGCTAAACCTGCACTGGCCCCAGCTGATAGGAGGAGGTTTTCATCTGCCCGGCTTCGGCCCAAGAAAGAATCAACGCCGAGGCCTACCACGCTCCCGATTTGGATGGAAGGGCCTTCACGGCCGACCGCCATAGCAGATCCCAGGGAAATAACCCCACCAATGAATTTTTTGATTAAAACCGATAGCCAGTCCATCTTAAAGAGGCCTTGAATGTGGCCTTGGATGTTTTGGACCGACCCTTGGATGTCCGGTTCCGAGTTGATGAGCCAAATAATAATGCCCCCCAAGAAGATACTGAACAAGATCCAAAATATAAGCCAGATAGGGTTGTCAGTAGATCTGAGAAAGGCATAGATATCTTCGGTATAAGATATAAGAAAGTTAGCTGAAATCCGGAATAAGCTGATAATGATACCGGATAGGACGCCGACTATTATTCCTAAGATAATATATCTAATCTTTCCAATACGGTTGTCCATAACTTTTAAAACTCCTATTTATGTAATTTTTCAAAACTTTTCATAGATAATACCATACATCTTAATTTGAATGAACACTTTTGGCTTAAAATTCATAAAGTTTTTTACAAATAGGAGTTAGTCGCAAGGAGGTTTCCAAAGAGTCTCCCTTTAGCCGACTGCCGCAATAATCAAGTTAAGGACCTGGGGCAAAAAGACCAGGAGGATGGTGGCAATAGGTTGGCAGGCAGCATAAAAGGGAACGACCAGGTCGGTTTGGGAGCTTTCCATTAAGGCCCCTAGGGAAGGTGCTGAAGTCATGGCCCCGGTCGTCGTCCCTAAAGCCCCATAAACAGGGAGTTTAAAGATCAGGTAAGCCAGGGCGAAACCCAGGAGAGAGGTGACCAAGGTCATGATCATTCCCATAATGAAGATTTGGAGTCCGTAGTCACCTAAGATATCCACAATTCCTTGTCCAGCATTGATTCCAGAGTCACTGAGGAATAAGGAAATGCCTAGGCTGGAGAAGACATTTAAAATATCGTTGGGAATTTCAATATTAATCTGACCGATTCGCTTAAAGTGGCCAGCCAAAAGCCCTACTATCAAGGGTCCTCCTGAGTTGCCCAGGCTGAATTGACTCCCACCAGGTAAGGGGACTTCTAAACTCCCTAAGATCATCCCCAAGAGGAGGGTGGTGAAGAATACAAATAAGCCATTTTTGTCAATTTGCTTGAAGCCAGCTAGGCTAGGAGCCCCCGTGGAATTTTTAGGGGGTCTTAACTTGTCGATTTCTTCTTCCTGGTTGACCCCCATTAGCTTGGGCATGACTTGGACCAAGCTAACGATGCCTACAACACCAAAAATATAGGTGATCCCATAGCCAATAACTGCCAATTGGCCCGCTCCAGCTTCCTGGGCGGTGGCAAGGGCGGTGGTGGAAGTCATGGCTCCAGATAAAATTCCCATCACTAGGTCCTTGTCAATCCCTGTCATGTAGTAAAAAAGGAGGGAGAGGATTCCTGATAAGCTAATCACAAAGAGGGCAATAAGGAGGAAGCTTAGTCCATTGGTTTTTAAAAAATACAGAATGTTCTTGCCTGCCTTCAGACCGACAGCCCCGATAAACATGACCAAGCCGAGAGTCCCCACCATATCCGGAATTTGGGCTCCAAAATGGCCGAAAACAATACCAACTAAGATGATGGCAGAATTACCGAACTTGATCCCGAAAATATCAATCGACCCAATTAGGTAACCTAAACCAATAATTAAAAATAAATAGGCTAAAGGGTTCATTTAAACCCGCCCCCTTACTAAAATTGTAGTAAAACTACTATATCGTTTTTAAAACGATAATACAACAAAAATAAACCTAGTTCGTTCAAGAGATTAAGTCTGGGTCATTGAAGGGCTTTTATTTATGCTATAATAGACGGGAAGTTTAAATGAAATTTTAATCAATAGGGGTGTCCCAGATGAGAATGGTTGATTTAATCGAAAAGAAAAGAGACGGTCAGGCCTTAAGCCAGGATGAAATCACCTGGATGGTTGACCAATACAGCAAGGACCAAATTAAAGACTATCAAATGTCTGCCATGCTGATGGCCATCTACTTTCAAGGGATGAGCCACGAGGAAGCCGGTTACCTAACTATGTCTATGGTGGAATCAGGGGACCAAATCGACCTGTCCCAGATCGACGGGATCAAAGTGGACAAGCACTCAACCGGTGGAGTGGGTGACACTACTACCCTCATCCTAGCCCCCTTGGTTGCCAGCTTAGGTGTTCCAGTGGCTAAAATGTCCGGACGGGGGCTTGGCCATACCGGAGGAACCATAGACAAGCTGGAATCTATCCCCGGTTTTCATATTGAGCTGACCAGTGAGGAATTTGTCAACCAGGTCAACCAGCATAAAATCGCCCTTGTCGGCCAATCCGGCAACTTAACCCCGGCAGACAAGAAGCTATATGCCTTAAGAGATGTGACCGCCACCGTCAATGCCATTCCCTTGATTGCCTCTTCCATCATGTCCAAGAAGATTGCAGCTGGCAATGATGCCATTGTTTTGGATGTTAAAGTGGGGTCAGGAGCTTTTATGAAAGATGACCAGGCTGGAGAAGACCTAGCCCGGACCATGGTCAAAATCGGGCGGTCAGTGGGCCGGCAAACGATGGCTCTTGTCTCCGACATGTCTCAGCCTTTAGGACGAGCTATTGGCAATGCCTTAGAGGTGAAAGAAGCCATTGATGTTTTAAAAGGGAAGGGGCCAGAAGATTTAAGAGAATTAGTTTTGGCCTTGGGGAGCCAAATGCTGGTTTTGGCAAAGCAAGCTAAGGACTTAAACCAAGGCAAGCAAAAACTTCTCCAAGCCATTCAATCTGGTCAGGCCCTAGCGAAGTTTAAAGAACTTCTTGAAATACAAGGCGGCAACAGCCAGGTGGTGGAAGACTCCGACCTCCTGCCCCAAGCAAAATACCAAATTGACCTCCCTGCCTTGGAGAGTGGCTACATCTCCAGCATGGTGGCTGACAAGATAGGCCAGGCCTCCATGGTCTTAGGAGCAGGTCGCAAGAAGCTAGATGACCAAATTAATCCAGCGGTCGGTCTAATCCTCCATAAAAAGATTGGAGACCCAGTTGAAAAAGGCGAGCCCCTTTTAACCATCCACAGTGACCAAGTCCGGGTGGAAGAGGTCAAGGCCCTCTTATACGACAGTATCCGTATTTCCAGCCAGGCCCAAAAGCCGCAGCTTATCCACCAAATAATCGGTTCATAAGTTTGACAGTTTGATGGAAACTAGTCCTAGGTATTGACTTCAGTCCATGGAAGGGAGACTAAAATGACCAGTGTTTACATTATTGCCAACCCCTCTTCTGGCCAGGGCAAGGCCATCCAAGCTATTGCTGAACTGCTCAAGTTGTTTCATGAAGAGGGCTTGGGTCCCTTGGTCAAATTGACCCAAGAAGAGTCTGATATTGCAGAATATGCCCAAAAAGCCTGCCAGGCAAAGGTTGACCTGGTGGTTTTGGTTGGTGGCGATGGGACGATTTCTCATTTTATGACGGCTGTCCAAGACTATGACTATAAACCAGTGGTCGGCATAGTGCCTACAGGGACCATGAACAATATGGCCCGGTCCTTGAATATCGACCAAAATCCCAAAAAGGCCTGTAAGCAAGTGTTACAGAACCAAGCACAGGCCATCGACATGGGCTTAATCAATGGCCAAGTCTTTACCTCAACCATTTCTGCTGGATCTGTCCCAGCCTCGGCCAGGGAAGTCAGCCAGGAAGACAAGGAGCAGTACGGGGCACTGGCTTATATCATCAACGGTCTCCAATCTTTTAGTCAGGGGCAAGATGAGTGCTACAAGGTCCTTTTGGATGGAGTTGAAGTCCAGCTCAATATTGACCTCTTGGTGATTGGGGTGGCTAATTCTATTGCAGGTTACACTGACTTTTTCAAATCGGCTACCTACACCGATGGACTCCTCCATCTCTTTATCCTGAAAGAAGCTCCCGTTGCAGAAAAAATTTTTGCCTTTTCCAAGCTATTAGCAGAGCCGGACCAGGCCCAAGACTTGAGTCAATTTGCTCAGGGTGCTGACGTCAACTCCTATATGACATCTTTCAAAGATATCAAGATCGACCTCTTAGACAAGGGAGGCCAAGTGACCATGGATGGCAATCCCGGTCCAAGCTTTCCCATCCACGTTGAAGTGATCCCCCAATTTATCCAGGTAATTGTGGGTGACTAGGTCAGTAAAATTTCTGAATTCTATCCCTCCTGCTTGTTGCGGGAGGGTTTTTCTGTTGCTTGTCAAAGCCTATTGAATTCCTTAACGGCAATAAATTATGACTTCCTATATATTTATGGCTTTGGCTAGTGCTATAATAGGACTTGTAGAAAGTGGTGGAAAAATGCGTCGTAAATTAATCCGTCGTTTTGAAAAACTGGTCTTTATACTAGAAATGATCATTGTTGCCTTTATCGTGATCGGCATCATTATCGGCATGACCGACTTTGTTTATTATTTTAGGGACCTTATCTCTGCCGAAACCAATTCCTATGAACTGTTTGAGGCCTTTTTAGCTTATTCCTTGATCTTAATTGTTGGTATTGAGCTTATTTTAATGCTCTTATACCATTCAACCCGAGCTATTTTAGAACTGATCCTCTTTGTGATTGCCCGGAAAATGCTGGTTTACTCCCACACCATGCTGGACTTAGTTTTAGGAACTTTGGCCATCTTGATGGTTTTTGCTATTTTGCGTTACTTACTACCCAATGAAGCCGAGCACGACATCGTTCGCAAGGTAGAAAAAACCTACCTCCCTAATGTCAAAATGGCGGATATTTTTGAGGATTGGGATGAATCCTATGACTACCCACTTGATATGACCGTGGCTGATTACATATTAGACCAAAGCAAGGAACTGGGCCAAAAAGTGGAAGTTACAACTGCAGTTGGATATAAGGACAAGCATATTGAAGTTTTAGAACTGGATGAAGAGGGCAATATCAGCCGGGTTTCTGTTTACTAGGATACTGAGACTAAGGATTTTATTGGCTTAGGCTAAGTTGAGCCAATGTTCAAATTATAACAAAACAGGGATGACTTTTGACTAAGATTCCTAGTAGATAGCCTAGTTATGACTAGATAGGTCTCGGTTAATGAGCTGGTCGGCATAGACTTTTCAGCCTTTGTTTTTGCAAGAGATGTGAAATTATTCATTAGTTATATTATAATATAGGTGAGGTTAAATATTTAGAAAAGAAGGTATAGTATGGATATCAAGCAATTGAGATATTTTATAGAAGTAGCTGAAACCAAGAATTTATCCCGGGCTGCTGAAAACCTGAATATTTCTCAACCTACCTTGTCCCTGTCGATGAAAAAAATAGAGCACGATTTAAACGTTGACTTATTTGATAAAAAAGCCCGGTATGTCCTGACCAAGCCTGGTGAAATCCTGTATAGAAGAGGTTTGACCATTGTCAAAGACTTCGACGATTTAATCCGGGAAGTATCCAATTATGATGAAAAAATCAATAAATCCTTTAAACTGGGTGTTACCATGCTTTTTGCCGTTATTTTTATGAAGGAAATCTCGGCCTTTATCACCAAGCACCCCTCCATTAATTTAAATATAGTCCAGGGTGGGTCACTTTCCTTGCAAGAAAAACTCCTAGATGACGATATTGATGTGGGTATTTTGTCCTACCCCAACTATTACCCCAATGAAATTGAAATCCAAACCGTCAAGACAGCCTGCAAAGAATACCAGGTTTCGGTCGTCATGTCAGAGTCTCATCCACTGGCCCAAAAAGACCGGCTCCGCTTCTAAGATTTGAAAGACTATGAGTTCTCAAGCTTTAGTGACCACTTTACTGTTGGCAACTTTTTAAAAAACCGGAGTAAGGAGCTCGGCTTTAAAGCTAAGATCGTCTTTACCAATGATGACTTATACGCTATTTTGGACCATATTGCCAGCAAAAAATCCCTCTGCCTTTTGCCTCAAGGTTACCAAAAGTGGGTAGATGATCCTAACTTAAAATGGATTCCGTTAGATGATGATTCCAACCATTTTTCAGTTGGTGTAGCTCGGAGCCGCAAGCATGCTGATTCAGAAATTTTAGATGACTTTATCAAAGAAATGACTGGCCAAGCCCAACTCATCAAGTAATAAAATATAAAAATGATTATTATTTCAAGGGTGTAATCAGAAAAATAATTACCGATATAGAATAATGGTTTTAAATAAGCAATTTAGTTTTTAAAGCAATAAAAGATTATTTTTGGCATTTTTTGTTTATTTCTGCCCTTAAAAGTGGTTTTTTCCCCTATTAAGTAAGCCTATGCTTAAGTTATAGTAAACTTTTGATAATAATTCATCTTTTCCAGTCATTTAACTTGTTTATCTGCTTGATCTACATTATAATGATTATAGATTAAATGAAACGAAAACATTTGATCTAAAATCTTATAGGAGGAATTATTTTATGTCAGACAATGTAAAAGAAATACTCAACCAAGTTGTGGCAACCCAGGGACTTCTTTACACCAAACTTCACCAATACCACTGGTATGTTAAAGGTCCTCAATTCTTCTCCCTACACGAAGAATACGAAGATCTTTACAAAAAAACAGCTGAAGACTTTGATGAAGTAGCAGAACGTTTGCTTATTATTGGTGGCCATCCATACGCTACCCTCAAAGAGTTTATTGACAACTCTATCATCGAAGAAAACACTGCAAACACTAAACTTGGTGAAGAAGAAACAGTCCGTGCTTCAGTGAAAGACTTGAAAGCTTACACTGACTTGCTTGATAAAGCTGTCAAATTAACTGATGAAGAAGGCGACGATGTATCCAACGACTTGTTAATTGCTGTGAAAACAGACGTTGACGAAGCTATTTGGATGCTACAAGCTTTCTTAGGCAACGAAGCGACAGACCAAGTTAACTAATTGGTCCGATTTAAACTGAATAGCTAAAAGAAAAAGCTACCCTCTTTGGGTAGCTTTTTGTGTTTATACATGGCTTAATCTTCATTGTGTCTAGGCATGGCCTAATCAGCCAGGTCTTCAATCAAAGCCTTGGTGATACAGGTGACCCAGTGTCGTCTGCCTTCAGGGTTTAGGTGGATGTCGTCGGTATCTAAAATATCCTGGTCGATGTTTTGGTAGTAGGAAAACCAATCGATCACGTGGACCTGGTCAAATTCTTCTGCCTTATTTTGAAGCATGGTATTGACGGAATCCCGCCAAGGCCGGTTGACATGGGTATTGACAAAGTAGAGCTCTGCATCTGGGCCAAAGTTTTCGATAAACTGGTTAAACTGGTCATTGGTAAAATTCCCGTTCGATCCTAAAGCAATGACGACTAATGGACTGAGCAGGCCCTGGTCTTTGAGCGAAGCGATAAGGGGAGTGGAATTATATAATTGTCGGCCCACTTCAGCATTGACATAAGAGGAAGGGTAGACGGTATTGAGACCGGCTGACGCCCCCAACATAATGGAATCGCCGATAAAGCTTGCCTGGAGGTTGATGGTTTGGCTAAGCTCATCCTTGCTAAGGTACTCAGTGTAGAAGGCCTGGTCTTCATTTAAGTTATCGATATAATCGTCTACATCAAATTCTTCTTGGTTTTCTTGTGGATTTTCTCCTTCATTTTCTGAACTTTCAGGGTCTTGGTCTTGTTCTGAACTTTCCTGGTCTTGGTTTTGCTCACTTTGGGCCTGTCCCAAGTCTTGGTTACTTTTAGTGGACTGGGCATATTCTTCTTTGTAACGTTGGGCTTCGTCGTTAGAAGTCGAGAAGAGGAAGGAAAGCAAGGTAGTAGTCAGTAAGAGGGCTTGCAGGCCAGCTAAGACTTTTTGCTTGGAGGGAAGTTGGTTGAGGTAGGACTGGAATCTGTCTTTAATATTACCGGGCAAGTGTAGGAGCTTGGACCAGCTTGGCCAAGTGAGCCACTTGCTAGTGGTGGCAAAGTCAGTTAAGAGTCCTAGGATAAAAATGATGATAACTTGGCCGGTCATATTTTGCAGCCAGCCCGGTAGGTCGTAAGCTAATCGCTGGGATAAAATAAAGATGGGGTAATACCACAAGTAAACGCCAAGCGAGTGTTGGCCTAAGAAGGCCAGGGGTTTAAAGGTCAAAAGGCGGGAGAAGAGGCCATACTTACTGGCTAGACTGACAATCAAACTGACAAAGACCAGGTCAAATAGGACCATGCCACCATAATAGGTAAAAGTTCCCACATTGGTCATTTCAAAAAGCATAGCAAGCAGGGCCCCAAACAAGGCTATTTGGACCAGCTGCCCGTATTTTTGGAAGAGCTTGGTCTGGTTTATCTGGTCGAGGGATAGTTGGCTGGCAATAAGGCCAATCCCAAAGGAAAAGAACCGGGTGTCAGACCCATAGTAAACTCGGGTTGGGTCACTGCCAGGTTGGAAGTTGAAGGCCATCAAAAGAGCACTGATCAGGGTTAGTGTCGTTATTAGGAGGATAAAGTTTTGCCGGTTTTTAATGAAGGGGCGAAAGATCTTTAACAATAGCCAAAAGAAGAGGATAAACTGGACGTAGAGGCTTAAGTACCAAAAGTGGGTCAAGACAGAAGGTTGGATAATTTCATCAAAGTAAGAAGCTCCTTGGATAATCTGAACCCAGTTGTTGACAAAGAGGAGGCTAGAAGCAATTTGGGAAAACCAATTGGTCAGGAGGTCTTGGTAAAAAACTAGTAAAAAAGTGGCGATCAACCCGATAAACAAGAGTAAGGGCTTATAGAGTTTAGCTAGGAGCCTTTTGAGCTTTTGCCAGAAGGGAAAGGAAGTATACTCCTGGTTAAAGACCTTGTTAATCTGGGAACCGTTGAGGTAACCGGCCGAGACAAGGAAGATATTAACTCCCAAAAACCCTCCCCGGTAGATGTGGGGGACAAAGTGATAGAAGATAATAAAGATCAAGGCCAAGAGTCTTAAACTGTCAAGTTGTGCAAATCGTTTCTTCATTGTAAATCTTCTCTCTAATTGACATGATTATGTATCTTTTTGAGCCTTTCTGAGGGCCTGCTTGGCTAGGTTGTCTGCTCCCTTGTTTTGACTTTCGGGGACCCAGTCAAAGGTAATCAGCTGGAAGTTTTCCCTTAAGGCTAAAATACTTTCCAGATATTTCTGATAGGCTTCATTTTTGGACCCTTCATTGTGAATAACTTGGGTAAGCGCTTTACTATCACAAGCAACAAAGACCATCTGGCTGGTTAAGTCATGGTCAACCAACCAATTCAGGGCATAAATCAAGGCTTGGAATTCCGCCGTGTGGTTATTTGGGCTAGTTTCCAAGGGGATGGCTATTTGCTCATGGAAGCCGGGACCGGTGATGACAATCCCTAAGCCAGCTTTTTTATTTTTTGGATTATAGGCTGCATCTGTGTTAACCCGAATCATCCATCAATCTCCTTAAACGCAAACTATTATACTATAGATGCTAGCAGAAAAACATTGATCTACTATCATTTTAAAAGAAATATAAAGCAAACTTAAGAAAGAATTTAGGAAAAACAGTGAAGATTGTCTCACAAGTGGGGCTAGCTTGATAGTCAAGCCTTCTCTTAATATGTTAAACTTAGGTGACTATGTATAGAAAGTGTGACAGCAGTGAAAGAGTTTAAAGTCATGAACTTAAGCCAATCCATTGGAAGCAAGACCTTGTTTAAGGACATCAACCTCTCCATTAAAGACCAAGACCGATATGGCTTGATTGGGATCAATGGGGTCGGCAAGTCCAGCTTTCTAAATACCCTGGTAGGGGACTTGGCCTTTGATGCAGGAGAAATCAAAAAGGCTAAGGACTATACCATTTCCTATCTTAAGCAAAGACCTTCTTTAGATCCGGACCAGACTGTTCTGCAGGTGGTTTACCAGGGGGACAACAAGGTGATGAACACTGTTCGTCAGTATGAAGAGGCCTTGGCCAAACTCAACCAAGACCCATTGAAGGAAAGTTACCAAAAGGACTTTGAACAAGCAGAAGCTGCCATGAACCGAGAAGATGCTTGGAATGCTAATTCTAAAGCCAATTCCATCTTGACCAAGTTGGGCATTGAAGATATGGATGAAACAATCGGTAACCTGTCAGGTGGTCAAGAAAAAAGGGTGGCCCTAGCCCAGGTCTTGATTCAAGAATCGGACCTTTTGATTTTAGATGAGCCGACCAACCACCTAGACTACCAAATGATCGATTGGTTGTCTAAATACCTCAGCAATTACCCTGGGGCCATTCTCTTGGTGACCCACGATCGCTACTTTTTGGATGAAGTGGCGAATGCGATTATTGAACTGGAAGACCAAACTCTCTACACCTACCCCGGCAACTACCAGGCCTATGTCCAACAGAAAGCAGAAAGAGAGGCTTTAGAAGCCAGCCAAGCACATAAAAACAAACAGTTATATAAGAAAGAACTGGCCTGGATGAGGGAAGGAGTCCAAGCAAGGGGGACCAAGCAACAAGCCCGGATTAACCGCTTTGAAGAATTAAAAGAGGGCGTTAAAGGCCAATCTGAGGAAGAAAGTCTAGAGCTTAATTTGGATAGTGTCCGGATTGGTAAAAAGGTTCTTGAGTTTGACCAAGCCTCCTACCAGATAGGAGGGCAAAAAATCCTGGATGATTTTGACCTGATTATCCAAAATGCCGACCGTATTGGGGTGACAGGGGCCAATGGGGCGGGTAAGTCAACCTTCCTCAACCTCCTCACCCAACGACTAGACTTGGATAGCGGTAGCCTAGACCAGGGAGAGACGGTCCGAATAGCTTACTATACCCAACAAAATGAAGGCTTGGATGACAGTAAACGGGTGATTGACTATATGCGGGAGACAGCAGAGGAGGTCTACCTGGCTGACCAATCCAAGGTTAGTGTGGCCCAATTATTGGAGCGGTTCATGTTCCCCCGGTCCAAGCAGGCCACCTATATTTCTAGTTTATCTGGTGGGGAAAAACGCCGGCTTTACTTGATCCAGCTTTTGATGCAAAGACCCAATGTTTTGGTTTTAGACGAGCCAACTAATGACTTAGACATTAAGACCTTAACTATCTTGGAGGATTATATTGATAACTTTGTGGGTGCAGTAATTACTGTTTCCCACGATCGCTACTTCCTAGACAAGGTAGCCGACAAGTTACTAGTCTTTAAGGGTCAAGGGGAGATTGAAACGTATTACGGGTCCATGACCTCCTACCTTGACCGGCAAAAACAAGCCCAAAAAGACCAGGCTAAAGACACGGACAAGTCCAAAAAAAGTAAAGATAAGCCTCAAACTAGTAGTCTAAGCAAGGAGAAAACTCGGCTTAACTACCATGAACAAAAAGAATGGGATAAAATTGAAGACGAGATTAGCGCTTTAGAGGATCAGTTGGAAGCCATTGAAGAGGAAATGCTTGAGCAAGCCAGTGATTATGGTAAACTGAATGAGTTAAATAACCAAAAAGAGAACCTTGAACAAGAACTAGACGAAAAATTAGAACGTTGGGAATATTTAAGCCAATATGTATAGGAGAGATAACTATGATAGCCTACGTTTGGGCCCAAGATGAGCAAGGAATCATTGGTAAAGACAAGGTTTTGCCTTGGGAATTGTCCAATGACTTAAAGCATTTTAAAAAAGTTACAGAAGGTCACACCATCCTGATGGGCCGGAAGACCTTTGAAGGAATGGATAAAAAGCCCCTCCCTAACCGAAAAACCTTGGTATTGACCCGCCAAGATGACTACCAAGCTGGGGACGACCAGGTTGAAGTCGTCCACTCCAAAGACCAGGCCTTGACTTATGCGTCAGGTCATGGGGTGGACCTCTATGTGATTGGTGGGGCCGGCATTTTCGACTTGTTTCTGGACCAAGTTGATGTTCTCCACCAAACAGTTATCCACGAGAGCTTTGATGGTGACACCACCATGCCAGACATTGACTGGGACAGCTTTAATCAGGTGTCTAAAGCTTATTATGACCAGGCTGACGGTCACAACCACTCCCACACCATTTATGAATACAGAAGAAAATAAGACCAAAGGACCGGCTCGTTTTGTAATGAACTGCCGGTTCTTTTTTGATTTTGCTGGTGTAATGGGATCACTACTTTTTGAGTTAAAAATGGACAATCGGATTGTGAATGAGTGGATTTTCAGCACCCAGATGTTATTATAGAATTCCAGCAATTATTTCTCAAACAACAAATATTATACGAGAATTTTAAAAGATGGTAATATTTCAGCCTAAAGTTCCACCATTGCCAACCCATAAAAAGCTATGAAATCTACAGCCACACCCATATTTAATCGGGTCTTCAGTTTGAGATAAAAACCAGCTAGCGGTCTAATCTTGCTGGTTAAAAATAACCTTGGTGGATGATCCACCAAGGTCAAATGGTTTAAAAGCGTATTTCAGTAAAAATAGTTAAATGTAATGGTAGATAGAAATAAACATACAAGTGGTTCCTAGCATGACAAAGAGGTGCCAAACTACATGCATAAATTTAACTTTCTTTAGTTGGTAAAAGAGGGTTCCAACCGTAAAGGCTACTCCACCGGCAACCAGCCAAGCAATTCCTCGCCAGCCCATCCCTTGAAAGAGGTGGTAGATTAAAAATAGGGAGATCCAACCCATGCCGATATAGAGCCAGGTTGACAGGTTGGTGAAGCGGTTGAACCAAAATGTTTTATACAAGACACCAAACAAGGCAATCAACCATATGATAGCAGTGGCAATGGCCCCCACCCAACCACCAATGACGACAACCGTGTAAGGCGTATAACTTCCTGCAATCAAGACAAAGATGGTGGCATGGTCTAAACGTTGCATGACTTCCCTAATTTTCGTGAACTTGAATATATGGTAAAAGGTAGAGCTTAAGTAAAGCAGGATTAAAGATGCTCCGTAGACGCTGTAGGCCACTAATTGGGCCATGCTGTCTCGGCCAATTGCCTTGTATATAAGGAAAATCAGGCCCACAATACTTAAGATAGCAGCAAGTCCGTGAGTGGAAGCATTCAGTATTTCGTTCACAATGAGGTATCGTTTTGATACATTCCGTCCTTTTTCCAGTTTGACTCCCTCCGATTCTGGTATAATATGGTAAGTTAATCATAACAGAAAAAGCTAGCTAGGAAAAGTGCTTTGCTGAAAAGAAAGGGAAATTGAGATGACAGATGAAGAAAAAAGAAGCCAGGCCAAGCCTAAGAAAGCTTCCTCAAATATTTGGAAAATTTTATTCTTTGCCTTGTTAGTGATCACCTTGTTCCCCTTGGTTTTCTTTTTCTTTGGGCCTTCAGGAAACCAAGGGCCAAGTGAGTTAGACCGATCGCTAGATCCAGGAGACTTGGCGATTGACCTGGCCCTAACTTTTGAGGACGTTGAAAGTATGGCTAACAGCTTTATCCAAGCCAACCAACCAGACCAAGACCTGGATTTAAGGCTTAGCCTTGACCAGGACTTGGAACTGGCTGGCCAGACATCTTACTTAGGCTTTGACCTGCCCTTTCAATCTAGCCTATCGCCTCAAGTCACGGACAATGGGAACGTGGTCTTTCAAGTTGATAACCTGACCTTAAGAGGGTTTGACCTGCCCAAGTCCTTAGTACTAGGCCTCCTTGACAGCCAAATTGACCTGCCTGACTTTATAGCCTTTATTCCTAGCCAAGGCCAAATTGCCATCAATCTAACAGACTTTCAACTGGATAACGGAGGGCAGTTGAGAGTTGCGGACTGGGACCAGGCTAACCGGATCTTGACAGTCACGATTATTTTACCGACAGAGGTCCTTGGTCCAGATAACAATAGCGATTAAGTCTGCTTTTATGATAAAATAAGGGCAAGATCCTGCCTATCACGAGGCCAAGGGGAGGATGGATAAAATTATGCGTGAATCTTTCTACCATTATATGCGTCAATTACGGGACCCCAACCGCAATGATGAACTGACCCAGCTAGCCTATGCCATTAGTGAAGACGGCATGTTCCCTAAAACCTCTACTGATTACGATGATATTAGCCGGTATTTGGAACTAGAAGTAAATTACGTACCTAGGATGGACCTTTTTGACAAGGCCTGGGCTAAATATCTTGAAGACAAGGCTGACCAAGACTAACTTCTAAAGACTTGGGAATGAAAACAATAAATCGACTCAAATATAAAAAGGAGAAATGAGATGCCTACACCACATTTAGAAGCCAAGCCAGGTGACATTGCTGAAATTGTTCTACTACCGGGAGATCCACTGCGGGCCAAGTATATCGCTGACACTTTTTTACAGGATGTGACCCAATATAATTCCGTCCGTAATGCCTTGGGGTTTACCGGAACCTATAAGGGACTTAAAATTTCAGTCCAGGGAACTGGTATGGGCATGCCTTCTGCTATGATTTACACAGAAGAACTCGTGCGAGAATACGGGGCTAAAGTCTTAATCCGGATTGGATCAGCTGGTGGAATGAAAGAAGATGTTCAAATTCGCGATGTCGTCTTAGGCCAAGCTGCCACAACAGACGCCAGTCTCCACCGCAATATTTTCCACAACCAGGTCGACTATGCTCCCATCGCAGACTTTGGCCTCTTAAAAACTGCTTATGAAGTGGGTGAGGAAAGAGGCTTTCCGATCAAGGTAGGGAACATCTTGTCTTCTGACCGTTTTTACAATGATGAGCTTGACATGAAAAAATTAGCTGATTACGGGGTCATGGCTGTAGAAATGGAAGCGGCTGGTATTTACTCAGTAGCGGCCAAACACAAGGTAAAGACCTTAACCATTCTAACTATCTCTGACCACATCTTAACTGGAGAAGAGACCAGCTCAGAAGAAAGACAGACTAGTTTCGAAGACATGATGGTTGTTGCCTTGGAAACGGCCTTGCAAACGGAACTTTAGATATGCCTGTTTGTTATAAGAGCTGGACCTGTCCACTTTTTTTGAACTACTTAAGGGAAAGGCAGTCTAGTTTTGGAGACCGATTGTAAATTCAACCATTAAAAGGTCACATAAACTTCGCTGTAAAGTTAATGCTTGCTATTC
This sequence comes from Alloiococcus otitis ATCC 51267, assembly GCF_000315445.1. GTDB lineage: Bacteria > Bacillota > Bacilli > Lactobacillales > Carnobacteriaceae_A > Alloiococcus > Alloiococcus otitis. The sequence continues at coordinate 492,970 of NZ_JH992957.1, read as the reverse complement.
TTAAAAACCAGGGCTTATGTTATACTATTCTTATTCTCTTAGCTAAAAGCTAAAGAAGAAGTATTAAAAGAATCCTATTTTAAGAGAAAGAAGGAGGTTTGACGGTGTCTGATCAAAATAACAGAAATGGCGTATCTTTTTTGACTTATATCTTGTCTTTGCTCGCCATTTTTATCATCGGAGTCTTTTTGACCCTTGTCTTAACTGGTCGAACTCGTCAACCCAATCTGATGTCTTCTTCTTCAAGCGACCAAGCTGAAGAAGAAAACATCTCTTTGGATACTGTAGCAGAACTTTACCAGGTTTTAACCCAAGAGTATTATGGGGATGTCGACTCGAAGGCCTTAATTAATGGGGCACTGGAAGGCATGGCCCAAGCTGTGGATGACCCTCATACCCAGTACATGGATGTCCAAGAGACATCTGACTTTAACGATGAAATTTCTGGATCTTTTGAAGGGATCGGGGCCGAAGTTATCAAGGAAGACGAAAAACTTCGGGTGGTTTCTCCCATACCGGATTCGCCGGCTGACCAAGCTGGGATCTTGCCTAACGACTACATACTTGCAGTTGACGGCCAGTCCCTAAAAGACTTGAATGCCCAGGAGGCCGTTGAATTAATTCGGGGTCCAAAAGGGAGTGAAGTCGACTTAGAAGTTGAACGTTCAGGCAACAGCTTTAACCTGACCGTTGAGCGGGATGCCGTTCCCATTGAAACGGTGACTTACCAAGAAGTAGAAGGTCATGACGGTATAGGTCTCGTCCAACTTTCCCGGTTTAACCAGCCTAGCTATGAAGAAATGGTAGAAGCCATCCAAGACCTAGAAGACCAAGGTGTCACCCAATTTATCTTTGACTTACGGGGGAACCCAGGTGGACTGCTAGATACCGCCTTACAAATCGCCAATATCTTTGTTGATGAAGGCGACCCTATTATGCAAGTTAAGGAAGCTGAAGACGAAGACCCTATCAGCTTTGTAGCAGGGGATGAGTATGGTGACTTTAAATTTAACCCAGACCATGAAGCCATCTTCCTAGTCGATGAAGGTTCGGCTTCTGCTTCAGAAATCCTAGCAGGGGCTGTCCAAGAAGCTGGCTATCCTCTTTTAGGTAAAACAACTTATGGCAAGGGGACCGTCCAGTCCCTCTACCCCTTAATTGGTGGTTCTGAAGTGAAATTTACTAACCACATTTGGTTGACCGCTTCAGGTGAGTGGATCAATGAAGAAGGAATTGAGCCAGACATTGAAGTTGACCAGCTGGGCCAAGGGGAGCTTAAATTGGTCAACCCCGAAGAGACCTACCAGTTAGGTGACCAATCTCCTGAAGTAGAAAACATCAACAAGCTCTTGTCACTTTTGGGTTATGAGGTGCCGGACAATGATCAGTTTAATCAAGAAACCCAAGTGGCTGTCCAAACCTTCCAAAATGACCAGGGCTTAGAAGAGACCGGTGTGATGAATGAAACAACCTCCATCCGGCTCATGGAAGCCATCCGTGAATATATAAGGGAAAATGACAAGCAGGTGGAAGAAGCTATTGCTAGGCTAGAAGCAGACAATGGCGAGTAGAAAGTTGGTGAATCTTCCTTGACTAAAGATCAATCGCAGCCAGAATTGGACCAAAGAGGAGACCAGGGCGGGGAAGGCCAAACTTCTTGGTTTTCAGAAATTGTCTCTACCCTCCTTTATATTCTTATTTTTACGGGAATCTTCTTCTTGATTCAGCAATTTCTTTTTGTCGTTGTGAGTGTGGATGGCCAGTCCATGTACCCAACCTTGGAAAACAACGACCGGCTCGTCTTAAATAAGGTCCGGTCCATCGACCGTTTTGATATTGTTGTTTTTCCCGCCCCAGATGACCCAGACCACCAATACATCAAGCGGGTGATTGGAGTGCCAGGAGACAAGATCGAATATATCGAAGATGACCTCTACCTCAACGGAGAGCAAGTGGAAGAACCATATTTGGACCATTTTGATGGTGAGGCAAACTTCGCTTCTTATATAACTGGTAATTTCAGTCTGGAATCCCTCTTTGGGGTTGAAACAGTGCCAGAAGGTCAATACTTTGTTTTAGGGGACAACCGGCTTAATTCCAGGGATAGTCGAACCTTTGGCTTTGTCGATGCCGATAACATAACAGGAGAAACCAGGCTACAAATATGGCCCCTAAGTGACTTTGGTTATGTCGATTAGCAAGAGTCAGTCTTAGTAGTAAAAAGAAAGCAAACATCATTAAGGCCTAGACCGGTGTCTGGGCCTTTTTATTCAGAAAGGAGCCGATCCATGTCAACCATCCAATGGTATCCGGGACATATGGCCAAGGCCAAGCGGGAATTTCAGGAAAAATTGAAGTTAGTTGATATCGTCTTAGAACTGCTTGATGCTAGGCTACCGGAGTCCAGTTCGAACCCTATGTTGGACCAAATCATCCAGGACAAGCCCCGGCTTAAAATTTTAATGAAAGCAGACTTGGCCGACCAAAAGCGAACCAACCAGTGGCTCAACTACTATCAGGACCAGGGCAAGCCAGCCATGGCCTTGAACGTTAAGCACAAGCAGGATATGAAAGATGTTACCGACCAGATCAAGGTGGTCTTGTCAGACTGGCAGAAACAAAGGCAAGCGAAGGGCCTTAACCAGCGGGCAGTCAAAGCAGTCAGTGTCGGTATCCCCAATGTGGGCAAGTCCACTTTGATAAACCGTTTTGCGGGCAAAAATATTGCCCAGACTGGGAACCGGCCAGGTGTTACCCAGGCCCAGCAATGGATTAAGTATAAGGGGGTCTTGGAACTCTTAGACACACCCGGTATTCTCTGGCCCAAGTTTGAAGACCAAGAAGTTGGCAAAAAGTTAGCCCTAACTGGGGCTATCAAGGACAAACTCTTATATATGGATGACATTGCCCTCTATGCTATTGACTTCTTTAAAGCCCACTATCCTGGCCGGTTTGAAGACCGCTACCAATTGGCTCAAGGGGCTGAAAAAGACCTTTCTTCGGTTGACCTTCTCTTGGCCATTACGGGAAAAAGAGGATTTGGCGATGACTACGACCGGGCTGCCACAATGATCGTCAACGAAATTCGCAAGGGACTCCTGGGACCCTTTAGCCTAGACCAGTTAGGAGACTGAAAAAGTATGGAAAAGCTTACCATTAAAGATATCAAGGCCAAACTAAGACAGCTTGACCATGAAAATAACTTTACCGAAAGCCTCCGTCAAGACCCGCGCAAGGGAGTTCAAAAGGCTTTGAAATCTTGGGGCCAATCCCGGTTGAGAGAGAAAGAATTAATCCAGGCCTACCAGGAAAAAAATGCCTTGGAAAGTGAGCTTCGTTCCCAAGGTTTTCAGACCATTGCCGGTTTCGATGAGGTGGGACGGGGGCCCCTAGCCGGTCCGGTGGTAGCAGCAGCTGTTATCTTAGACCCTGACCAGGTGATCTTAGGCTTGGATGACTCTAAAAAGTTATCCCAGAAAAAAAGACAGGAACTGGACCAAGCTATCAAGGCCAAGTCAAAAGACTGGGCTATTGGGTCAGCTTCCGTTCAAGAGATTGACCGATACAATATCTACCAGGCCACCCGCTTGGCCATGAAACGTGCCCTTGATGCCTTGTTGCTTAAACCTGACTACCTCCTGGTAGATGACATGGTCATTGAGACGTCACTTCCCCAAAAATCCATGGTCAAGGGGGATAAACTCAGTAACGCAATAGCAGCAGCCAGTATTGTGGCCAAACAATACCGGGACCAGCAGATGATCGACTACAGCAAGGACTACCCGGACTATGGCTTCGACCATCATGTAGGCTACGGCACCCAAATCCACCTGGAAGCCTTGCGGAAGTATGGGCCCACCCCCATCCACCGACAGTCCTTCCAACCTGTCCGAGATGCCAGCCGGAGTGACTAGGCAGGCCTGACCCGGGGTGACTTTAGTAAAAACAGCAAAATAATGAGCTTGCTTAACCTGACCCAGTCCTTTAAAGAAACTGGATCAGGCTCTTCTTTTGGACTAGGGCCTAGGTCTTTCAATGGATTGAATCTAATGGGGATAAAGGGATGAATCAAGGTCCATTAGTTAAAAACTTTTAGCTAAAATAATTAAATTTAGCTTTTTTTGCGTATATAAGGGTAGAAGCTTTTTGAGGTGAGAAAATGAAAAATACTTGGACCTTAGACCATTATCTGATTTTACTAGCTGAATGTTCTTTTTTGACCCCGACCGACAAATGGGCCTTGCTTGGCTCGGTCTATCCCGACCTTATTGCTGAATTGGACTTGCCTTGGTTGGCTAAGATCCGACTGAACTCCGAAAAAGCAAGGCGGTTTAGCCACTTTATTGCTATTAGTGGCCGGGATATTATCAATTCTTATGATTTAGACCCAGTGGACCGGCTTACTTTTTTTGACCCAAACTATCCCGATCCTTTGCGGCACATTTATGCCCCGCCCCTCCTTTTATATTATAAGGGGGACTTAACATTGCTGGACCGGACAATTTTAGGGGTGGTGGGTCCAAGGAGGCCAAGTGATTATAGCTTGGCCGGTATAAAAAAACTCTTGCCTGGCTTAATTCAAAAAGACCTGGTGATAAGCTCTGGCCTAGCTATGGGGGTGGATGCCTGGGCCCACCAAGCTGCTATCTATTTTGGTGGGTCTACCATAGCTGTAGTGGCGACGGGCTTGGACTTGGCTTATCCAGCTAGTAACCGCAAGCTGCAAGATCTGATCAGCCAAAAGCACCTGGTCATCAGTGAATACCCCTATGGCTGCCGGGCTCAAAAGTGGCACTTTCCAGAACGTAACCGGATTATTGCTGGCATAAGCCGGGGAGTCTTGGTCACAGAAGCTAGGAAGCAGAGTGGGACTTTAATTACGGCCCAGCTTGCTTTAGAGGAGGGCCGGGATGTTTTTGCACTACCGGGCCGGATTGACAGCCCACTTTCAGAAGGATGTAACCTTTTAATTAGTCAGGGGGCTCGGCCAGTCACCCATCAAGAGGATATCCTAAAAGACTGGTCATTATAAAAAATAAGTATAAGTAGTTGACAAATGACAGTGGCTTAGCCTATTATGATAAGCGCAATTAAGTTAGCCTTGAAAGGAGCCCGACATTTGGCCTATAAATACTTGGTGATCGTGGAATCACCAGCAAAAGCGAAGACAATTGAAAAATATTTGGGTCGCAATTATAAGGTTGTGGCCAGCAAAGGACATATTCGTGACCTGCCCAAAAGTCGCATGGCGGTAGACTTTGAAGATAACTACAAGCCAGAATACATCACTATCCGGGGTAAGGGACCGGTGATCCAAGATTTGAAGAAGCAAGCCAAGAAAGCTGAAAAAGTTTACCTAGCTGCCGACCCGGACCGGGAGGGGGAAGCCATTGCCTGGCACCTATCTTATGTCTTGAAGCTTGACCAGGATGATAAAAACCGGGTAGTCTTCAATGAAATTACTAAAGATGCGGTAAAAGATGCCTTTAAGTCGCCCCGAACCTTGGACAAGGACCTGATTGATTCCCAGCAAGCACGCCGGGTTTTGGACCGGATTGTCGGTTACCAAATCAGCCCTTTATTATGGAAGAAAGTCAAACGAGGTCTGAGTGCGGGCCGGGTCCAGTCCGTCGCCTTAAAGATGATTTGCGACCGTGAAGAAGAAATCCGCCAGTTCAAACCGGAAGAATATTGGACACTTGATGGTAAATTTAAAAAGTCCCGGTCTAAGTTTGATGCTAAATTTTTCCGCTTGGACAATAAGAAAAAAGACCTGCCCAACAAGGAGGCAGTCGATCAGGTCATCCAGCGACTGGACCAAGATCAGGACTTTGATGTGGTAAAAGTGGACAAGAGCCAGAGACGGAAAAATCCCCAGGCCCCCTTTACCACTTCCAGTTTGCAACAAGAAGCAGCCAACCGACTCAACTTCCGGACCGGCAAGACCATGATGGTCGCCCAGCAATTGTATGAAGGGATTAAGATAGGACGTGGCGCTGCCACTGGTTTAATTACCTACATGCGTACCGACTCCAAACGTATTTCAGACTTGGCTAAGGCTGAAGCAGCCAACTTCATCCATGATGAATACGGTTCAAAATACGCTTCCCGCAAGAAGGCTCCAGCAAAGAATGCCAGCGGAGCCCAAGATGCCCACGAGGCTATCCGCCCGACCAGTGCTATGCGGAAGCCGGAAGACATCGAAAAATATTTGTCCAAGGACCAGTATAAGTTGTATAACTTGATTTGGTCCCGTTTTATAGCTAGCCAAATGAAACCAGCTGTCTATGACACCATGAAGGTTGACCTGGTCCAAAACGGAGTAACCTTCAGAGCCAATGGGTCTAAAATTAAATTCCAGGGTTACCAAAAGGTTTACCGGGATACTTCCAAGCAAAAAGATAACCTCCTGCCAGACCTCAAGGAAGGGGATGCGGTCAAGTTAGATAAGCTTAGTCCAGACCAACACTTCACCCAACCGCCAGCCCGCTATAGCGAGGCGACCTTAATCAAGACATTGGAGGAAAACGGAGTGGGTCGCCCTTCGACTTATGCTCCAACCTTAGGGACCATCCAAAAACGCTATTATGTTACTTTGACCAACAAGCGGTTTGAACCAACTGAACTCGGTGAAATCGTCAATGACATCGTAGTAGAATTCTTCCCCGATATCGTGGATGTTAACTTTACAGCCGAGCTTGAAGAAGACTTGGACAAGGTGGAAGAAGGTAAGAAAGAATGGGTCAAGGTGATCGACCAATTCTATCAAGAGTTTAAAGATGATGTCAGCAAGGCTGAAGAAGAAATGGAAGAAGTCGAGATTGAAGACGAACCAGCTGGCTTTAAATGTGATAAGTGCGGGGGCGAAATGGTGATTAAAATGGGTCGCTACGGCAAATTTTATGCCTGTTCTAATTTCCCAGACTGCCGCAACACCAAGCCTATTTTGAAAAAAGTCGGCACCACCTGTCCCAAATGTAAGGACGGAGAGGTAGTGGAACGGAAGTCCAAGAAGAACCGTAAGTTCTATGGCTGTGAAAACTACCCTGACTGCGACTTTGTCTCTTGGGACAAGCCCTTGCCTCGGTCGTGTCCTAAATGCGACGAGTTTTTGGTGGAAAAACGGACCCGGTCCAAGGTCCAAGTCCAGTGTTCCAATTGTGATTATGTAGAAGAAGCCCAGTAATATTTAATGTGATCAAAAAAGACCAGAAGCCTAGCAAGGCTTTCTGGTCTTTTTTTTATGTGCGCCCGGCATGGGTGACAACTTGGTGGTGAAAGTCCACTGCAGGCCTGGCAGTAGGAACTGTTAGCTGAAGGCAAGGGTGTCCATCG
>NZ_JH992957.1:478722-482055 GCF_000315445.1 Alloiococcus otitis ATCC 51267 | reverse complement strand
GCTTACGCAAGATATTGAACCGCCGTGTACGGAACCGTACGCACGGTGGTGTGAGAGGTCGACTAGCCAATTAATGGCTAGTCTCCTACTCGATTCTATAATTTTTGACCTAAGTGGTTTAATAAAGGTTATTATTCTCAAACTTAGGGTCAAGTTTAAGATCTTTTGGCCAGTTTTCTCAAATAACATCTATTATATGAGAATCCCACTTAACTTTTCTCAAACAACAAATATTATTTGAGAATTTTTATCCCGTAGTCAAGCCTAAAATTTCACAATCATTAGCTAAAAAAGTCATGGAAAGGTAGGTGACAATGGGTCAACCTATAAAAGCGTTACTGGACCAGAGGGCAAACACCACTAGCCCAGTAAAAGGGGATGAGCTTGAAAAGCTGTGAAGGTCATTAAAGGATGGGCTAAGCTCAGTAAAGCCAAGTCTCCATTTTTAACAAATCTCAACCGCAAATTAAAGGCTTAAAACTGACCATGATGAAACCCGCACCAAGGTCAAAAGGTATAGAGAGCTTTCTTTTGGTCAGGCGTTTATATGAGAAAGACAACTTATAATTTAAATTTATTTTAGAAAACTAAATCAATAGGGTTGATAATGAGATAAAAATTTTGTAGTATTAATCAAAAGCTAATTTAAAGATGAGTTTTGGAAGGAGATCAAGATGAAAAAGAGCCAAAAGATCATCGAAAAGGATAAAAAGTATTTTGCAGAAGCCGGCCGGGTACCCTATTACCCCTTTGTGGTGGACCATGCCAAGGGGTCGCGGATTACGGATGTCGATGGCAAGGAGTATATTGACCTCTTGTCTTCAGCCTCAGCCTTAAACCTAGGCCACCGACCCCAAAAGGTAGTGGACGCTATCATTGACCAGACCCAACGCTTTATCCACTACACACCTGGTTACAGCCACCATAAGCCTTTAACGGAGTTAGCGGAGCGGTTAGCCAAGTTGACCCCTGGAGACTTTGCTAAAAAAGTTTCCTTTGGCTTGTCAGGGTCAGATGCCAGTGATGGTCTGATCAAGTTTGCCCGGGCCTATACAGGACGGCAAAACATTATCACTTTTGAAAATTCCTACCATGGGTCTACTTACGGAGCGATTTCTTTATCAGCCATATCTTTAAATATGAGACGGAAGATTGGTCCCTTCTTACCCGGCGTCTACCATATTCCCTTTCCTGACAATTACCGGGGGATGTACGGGCAAAAAGACCCCCTAAGTGCAGAAGACTATCTAGCTCCCTTAAAGTCCATGCTTCATAGCTATCTGCCAGGTGAAGAAGTGGCAGCCGTTGTGGTCGAAACCCTACAAGGAGATGGAGGCTTATTGGAGCCTGTCCCCGGTTACTTCGAAAAGTTATATGATATTTGCCAGGAATATGGCATTTTATTCTGTGTAGATGATGTCCAGCAAGGTTTAGGACGGACTGGGAAATGGTCCTCGATCGAACACTTTAATGTGGTTCCAGACCTGGTGACTTATGGCAAGTCCTTGGCGGGAGGTTTGCCCTTATCAGCCATTGTCGGCCGGGCTGAAATTATGGATAGTCTAGGGTCAATTGGCCATGTCTTTACAACCGGTGCCAACCCAGTTTGTTGCCAGGCAGCCCTAGCTGTCCTAGACACCATGGAGGAAGAAGATACCCTACAAGCTAGCCTAGATAAGGGGGACCAGGCCAGGGCTAGAATGGCGACCTGGCTTGAAGACTACGACTTTGTTGGCGATGTCCGGGGCCTCGGCCTGTCGATTGGGATTGAAATTGTCAAAGATCAAGACCAAAAAGAAAGAGACCCTCAAGCAGCTTTGAAAATAACCAACCGGTGTTATGAAAAGGGTGTTTTGATTATAACCCTAGCCGGCAATGTTTTGCGCTTCCAGCCACCCCTAAACATTAGCCAGGAAGACCTGGACCAGGCTTTAACGATTATCGAAGAGTCTTTGGCTGACTACCAGGCTGGATTATTGGATGGCTATGATGTCAGTGGCCAGGGTTGGTCATAAAAACAGGAAAAGGAGGAAAGAATATGGAGGAAGTCACCAGACAAGACCAGGTTAAAGGTCAAGCATCGTCTTCGGCCAAGGTGAGCTATAGCCAGGTAGTCAAGCTGGCTGGAGCCATGATCACAGCGATAATCGGGTCTGGCTTTTCAAGTGGGGAGGAAATTCTGCAGTTTTTCTCGGTTTACGGCATCCGGGGCATGATTTCAGCCTTGCTGGTCCTAGTGGTCTTAGCCATCACCTCAGGCCTTATCATGCAGTATGGCTTTAGCCATCCCAGCAACCCGCCTAAGACTGTCTTTAAATACTATGTGGGCAAGGTTTTTGGAAGTTTCTTAAATATCTACATCCCAATTTTGGCCTTCTTGATTGGGGTAGTGACTGTTTCAGGGGCTGGTGCTGCTATTAACCAGTACTTTGGCCTGGCCAACTTTTGGGGGACTGCTTTGATAACGATCATTGTTCTCCTAGCAGTCTTACTTGGCTTTGACCGCTTAATCAATGTTTTAGGGGCACTTGGCCCCATTACTTTGATTGCCTCGATTGGGATTGGCCTTTACACACTGCTGACCAATTTCAGTGCCCTCCAAGTTTCAGAGGCTTACTTGCAAGTCGCCAACCAGTACACAGATGTGCCTTACGGGGCAGGGAACGGTATGGGATTCTGGTGGTTGGCCGGTATTCTCTTTATCAGTTACACCATGATGGGGGCCATTCCTTTTATTTCCCAGCTAGGGACTAGAGGCGGGACCAAAAAGGAAAGTTTCCTCGGCGGTGTTCTTGGTGGCGTTGGTTTGATGGTGACCGCCATCTTCCTTAACTTGGCCATGTTGACAGATATTGAACAGGTCTTAAATGTTGAAGTCCCCGTTCTTTACTTGGCCCAGGCCATCAGCCCAGTGGTGGGCGGAATTTTCATTTATGTCCTCTTGCAGGAGATGTTTACCACTTCTTGTGCCTTTCTATGGACTGTGTCTGATGCCATCACCAAGAAGTCAGCCTCCTCTAGGGTCAAGAAATGGATTATTGTCTTGATTTCTCTAGCCACCCTGGCCGGAGCCCAACTTCCCTTTAGAACCTTGGTTAATATTGTCTACCCGATTTCGGGTTATATCGGGATTATCTTCCTGGTGGCCCTCTTTGCCAAGGAAGCTTACCGGTTAGCACAGTCCAAAAAAGCTTAAGTGAAAAAGAAAACTGCTGGAGTCACTGCCAGCAGTTTTCACTTTATGTGCGCCCGGCATGGGTGACAACTTGGTGGTGAAAGTCCACTGCAGGCCTGGCAGTAGGAACTGTTAGCTGAAGGCAAGGGTGTCCATCG
>NZ_JH992957.1:381674-478102 GCF_000315445.1 Alloiococcus otitis ATCC 51267 | reverse complement strand
GCTTACGCAAGATATTGAACCGCCGTGTACGGAACCGTACGCACGGTGGTGTGAGAGGTCGACTAGCCAATTAATGGCTAGTCTCCTACTCGATTTTCAGACTTTTGACCCATGCCTGGTCTTAAATTATCTGTATCATTGTAAATATGTTACAATATGTTTGGTAAAGGGTGAGTGTCATGAGCCAAGACTATGTGACTTTATTTGCAGATTATTTAATATATGAAAGACAGTACTCCAGCTTAACCAAGGAGGCCTACCTGGAAGACATTAAGGACTTCCACCACTTCTTAAACCAATCAGGATCCAGTGATTTACTCCAAGTCCAACCTAGCGATGCCAGACTTTACCTGGCCTATTTGACGGAAAACCACTACAGCAAGGCTAGTATTTCCCGGAAGTTATCCAGTAACCGGGCCTTTTACCAATTTTTGCTCCAAAATGACCTAGTTGAGACCAACCCCTTTGCTTACTTAAATGTCAGAAAACAAGGGATCCGCTTGCCCCAGTTCTTTTACGAGGAAGAAATGGAGGCCCTCTTTGAGGCGGTTGAAGGCCAAGATGATTTGACAATACGCAACCGGGCCCTCTTGGAACTTTTGTATGCAACGGGTATCCGGCTAAGCGAATGCCAGCAAATTCGGCTCAAGGATATTGACTTTGACTTGTCCATCCTGTTTGTTAAGGGGAAAGGGAACAAAGAGCGGTATGTTCCATTTGGCTATTATGCAAACCTGGCCCTCAAGGATTATATCGACCAAGCCCGACCAAGCTTGATGGCCAAAAGTCAAGCGGACCATGACTATCTGTTTGTCAATCGCTTGGGGAACCATATCACGAATGAAGGGATTGCCTATATCCTCAACCAGGTGGTCAAAAAGTCCAGCCTAGCCAGTGATATCCACCCCCACATGCTTCGCCATACCTTTGCTACCCACCTATTAAACCAAGGGGCAGATATGCGGACGGTCCAAGAGCTCTTGGGCCACCAGAGTCTGTCTTCCACCCAGATTTACGCTCATGTCACCAAGGACCATTTGCAAAGAGCCTACAAGCAATTTCACCCACGATCATAAAATAATTGACGGAGGAATCATATGACAACCATACTTGCAATCCAACACGACGGCCAGTCTGCTATGTCTGGCGACGGCCAAGTTACCTTAGGCGAACAGGTCATGATGAAGGGCAAGGCCCAAAAAGTCAGACGGGTCTACAATGACCAAGTCTTAGTCGGCTTTGCTGGGGGAGTAGCGGATGCTTTTACCCTGGAAGAAAAATTCGTCGGCTACCTCAACAAACACTCAGGCAATCTGCAGCGGTCAGCTGTTGAACTAGCCCGGGAGTGGCGGTCAGACAAGGCCATGAAAAACTTAGAAGCCCTCTTAATTGTCATGGACAAGGATGACTTGCTTCTGGTCTCCGGTAACGGCGAAGTGATCTCGCCTGATGACGGGATTTTAGCCATCGGGTCAGGGGGCAACTTTGCCTTGTCTGCTGCCCGCATGCTCAAAAAACACGCTGGTGACAAGTTGTCAGCTGCTGACATTTCGACTGAGGCTTTACACGCCGCTGCTGATATCTGTGTTTACACCAACCACAATGTGATTACTGAAAGTATTGAAGGAGGAAAAGAGTGAAAGCCAAGCTAGACTTATCACCCAGAGAGATTGTTGACCGCCTGAACCAATACATCATTGGCCAGGATGAGGCCAAAAAATCGGTGGCCATCGCCCTAAGAAACCGCTACCGAAGATTGCAATTAGATAGCGACATGCAAAAAGAAATAACCCCTAAAAACATCCTGATGATTGGGCCCACTGGGGTAGGGAAGACCGAAATTGCTAGAAGGTTAGCCGATATTGTCAACGCTCCCTTTGTAAAAATAGAAGCAACTAAGTTTACCGAAGTGGGCTATGTCGGGCGAGACGTTGAATCCATGGTCCGGGACCTAATCGAGCGTGCTGTCCGCCTAGTGCGGGAAGAAAAACGGCAAGAAGTCCGGCCTGAAGCCCGGCAAGCAGCCATCAAGCGGGTAGCCAAGGCTCTGGCTCCTGGCAAGCGCAAAAACCACAACCAAGCCAACAATCCCTTTGCTTCCATGATGAACAGCATGGGGGTGGACACAGAAGCCTTGAACCGGTTTAACCAAGAAGCTGAAGAGGAAGAAGAAGTCTCAGAAGAAGTTGCTTCTAAAAGACGAGACATTGTTGACCAAATCAAACGAGGGGTTATCGACCAGAAGGAAGTAGACATCAAGGTCGAAGAGAAAAAACAAACCCCTAATTCCCCAATGACCCAGCAATTCGAGCAATTAGGGCTTGATTTTTCGGATACCCTAGGGTCACTCACCCCCAACAAAAAGGTCAAGCGGACAGTTACCGTAGAACAGGCTGTGGATATTTTTACTGAAGAAGAGGCAGACAAGTTGATTAACTCCGAAGATATTCATGCTGAAGCCGTTCAATTGGCAGAGAATAATGGCTTGATCTTTATCGATGAGATTGACAAGATCACCTCGACCAATGATTCCCAAGGCAGTGGCCAAGTTTCCCGAGAAGGAGTCCAAAGAGATATCCTCCCTATCGTAGAGGGGTCAGCGGTTCGGACCAAGTACGGGACGGTTCACACCGACCACATCCTCTTTATTGGGTCTGGGGCCTTTCACTTGTCCAAGCCTAGTGACTTGATTCCAGAACTCCAAGGCCGGTTCCCTATCCGGGTAGAACTCAATGATCTTACCGCCCAAGACTTTGTTTCCATCTTAACGGAACCCAATAATGCCTTGGTGGAACAGTACAAGGCCCTCTTGGGGACTGAGAATATTGAGGTTATCTTTACCATGGATGCCATCGAAAAAATTGCCGATATTGCCTTTAGGGTCAACGAAAATACTGATAATATCGGAGCCCGCCGCCTGCACACTATCTTAGAAAAACTTCTAGAAGACCTCTTATTTGAAGCCTCTGATATGAATATTGGCCAGGTGAAGATCACTGAGCAATATGTGGAAGATAAAATTGGCCACATCGCTGGTGACCAAGACTTGAGCCAGTACATTCTTTAAGCTTCATTGAGGTAAGCTTAAACTTGGGCTGACTACACTTGCCTAGCTATCTTGCCAGGCAAGCACTCCCTGATCTAATCTTTAAAAAGACCCCTGCTCCTTAGCTGTTAGCTAGGAAGCAGGGGTCTGGTGTATCTTATTTGCCTTGTTTTTTACTGGAATTTAAGCCAAAAGGAACATGGCTTTCTGTTCCATTTTTGATTCGGACAATATTGTCCTTGTGGCGGTAAAGGACGAAGAGGAACAAGAAGCCTACAGCGATGGTAAAGACCAGGTCGTCCAGGAGGAAGCTGAAGACAAAGGCTGACCCAATGGCCACCATGGAAGCCAGGCTGACCATGCTAGAGATGAAGAGGGTGGCAAAGAAAATCCCTAACATGGACAGGAGGTAAATGGGGTACATGGCAAAAGCCACCCCGCAGGAAGTGGCAACTGCCTTGCCCCCCTTAAACCTGTTGAAGATGGAAAAGGCATGGCCTAAAATAGCTGCCAGGCCATAAAAAATGGGGTGGAAGGCAGGTTGGAAGACGGAAAAAGCTAAGTAAGCCGGCAGATAACCTTTAAAGGCATCCAGGAAAAAGGTAATGAGGCCTGGTGCAACGCCCAAGACTCGAAAGACATTGGTAGTCCCAGTGTTTCCGCTGCCGTGTTGGCTAATATCAGTATGGTAAAATAGTTTTCCCAGCCAGTAACCGCTTGGGATGGACCCAGACAGGTAGGCCAAGAATAAACCCAGTAATGAAATCAACATATATAGTCTCCTCATTATTGATTGGACTCACATCATTTTCAATAGTTTACCATAATTCAAGGGGGCTTTAAATATAATCTTATTATAAGCCCTTATATCTTGCTAAAAGGAAGGGATTATAAGACAATGGCACTAATCCAATAGAACAAGTTTTCGCTAAACTGACTATCTGTGGTATGATAAAGTTTGTCAGTTTGAGACAAGGAGTGAAGAGATTTGACGAAGGAATCTTACAATGATTCATCTATAACCATACTCAAGGGCTTAGACGCCGTTAAGAAAAGACCAGGCATGTATATCGGGTCAACCGATGCCAGGGGTTTGCACCACCTGGTTTATGAAATTACCGATAATGCTATTGATGAGGTTTTGGCTGGCTACGCTGATGAAATTGAAGTCAAGATCCACACGGACGGCTCGGTTTCGGTCAAAGACAATGGACGGGGCATGCCAACCGGGATGCATGAGTCAGGCCTACCCACCATCCAGGTTATCTTTACCGTCCTCCATGCCGGGGGAAAATTTGGCCAAGAGGGGGCCTACAAGTCAGCCGGTGGACTCCATGGGGTTGGGGCCTCGGTCGTCAACGCCTTGTCTGATTGGCTCACGGTGATAGTGACCAAGGACGGCTATGAATACCGGCAAGACTTTAGCCAAGGAGGCCAGGCTAAAGGAGGCATCCAGAAGAGAAAAATTAACCAGCAAAAATCCAGCACCCTGGTCCACTTCAAACCCTCAGGCCAAGTCTTTTCGACCACCGAATTTAACTTTAACACCATCTGTGAGCGGATGCGGGAGTCGGCCTTCCTTGTCAAAGGGACCAAGATTACCGTAGAGGACCTGCGCCAGGAAGAAAGCCAGGTCTTCCAATTTAATGAAGGAATTAAGGCCTTTGTCGACTACTTAAATGAGGGCAAGGATACCTTGAGTCCAGTAACCTATTTTGAAGGTTCTGAAGATGAAATTGAAGTTGAATTTGCCTTCCAATACAATGACGGCTATTCGGAGACGGTTCTGAGTTTTGTCAACAATGTCCGTACCCGGGATGGGGGCAGCCACGAAACTGGAGCTAAGTCAGCTATTACCAAGGCTTTCAACGACTATGCTAGGAAAAGTGGCTTACTCAAAGAGAAAGACAGTAACTTGGAAGGATCTGACGTCCGGGAAGGGATTGCGGTTGTTTTATCCGTCCGTATCCCAGAAGAGATTCTCCAATTTGAAGGCCAGACCAAGAGCAAGTTAGGAACTCCTCAAGCCCGGACCGCCACTGACCAGGTTATCTCAGAATCCTTAACTTACTTCCTGGCCGAAAATGGGGACTTGTCTAAGCAACTTATTCGCAAGGCCATCCGAGCCCGGTCTGCCAGGGAAGCAGCTCGCAAGGCCAAGGACCAGTCCCGGAACTCTGCTTCCAAGAAAAAAGTTGAAACTCTCCTGTCTGGTAAGTTGACCCCAGCTCAAAGCAAGAACGCCCAGAAAAATGAACTTTACTTAGTGGAGGGGGATTCGGCTGGTGGGTCAGCCAAGCAAGGTAGGGACCGGAAATTCCAAGCAATTTTGCCCCTGCGTGGAAAGGTTATCAACACAGAAAAATCTTCTTTGGATGATATTTTAAAAAATGAAGAAATTTCTACCATGATTTATACCATCGGTGCAGGTGCTGGGCCTGAGTTTGATATTGAAGCTGTTAATTACGATAAGATAGTCATTATGACTGATGCCGACACAGACGGCGCCCACATCCAGGTCCTTCTCCTCACCTTCTTTTACCGGTACATGAAACCCCTGATTGAAGCAGGGAAGGTCTATATTGCCCTACCGCCCTTGTATAAGTTGACCAAAAAGCAAGGAAAGCAAGAAAAAACAGCCTATGCTTGGACTGATGAGGAGTTGGAAGACCTGGTTAAAGATTTTGGCAAACACTACACTCTCCAGCGCTACAAGGGTTTAGGCGAGATGAATGCTGACCAGTTGTGGGAGACCACCATGGACCCAGAGACCAGAACCTTGATCCGGGTCACCATTGAAGACAGTGAAAAGGCTGAAAGACGGGTTTCCACCTTGATGGGGACCAAGGTGGATCCTAGACGGAAGTGGATTGAAGACCATATTGAATTCAGTCTGGCAGAAGATGGCAGTATTTTAGAGAACAAGGTCCTAGAAGGAGAGGCCAAGTAAGTCTGGACCAGCAATTGGTCGAGAAACCAGGTCCTTTAGGCGAGTCTATCTTACCTAAACCAGCTAAGTCGCAAGCTAGCCATCGCTAGACTTTTACCCACAAAATAAGAAGTAAGGAGTAAATTATGGCAGGAGACCAAGAGACCAGTAAAATACAAGAATTAACCTTAGAAGATGTCATGGGGGACCGGTTCGGCCGGTATTCCAAGTACATTATACAGGAAAGGGCCCTACCGGACTTGCGGGACGGTTTAAAACCGGTCCAAAGACGGATCCTCTATGCCATGCACCAGGACAAAAACACCTATGACAAGGCTTACCGGAAGTCGGCCAAGACGGTGGGAAATGTCATAGGGAACTACCACCCCCATGGCGACACATCCGTTTACGATGCCATGGTTAGGCTCAGTCAGCCTTGGAAGATGCGCCATCCTTTGGTTGATATGCACGGGAACAAGGGGAGCATGGACGGGGACCCACCAGCTGCCATGCGGTACACCGAAGCCCGTCTGTCTAAAATTGCTTCCGACCTCCTGGCTGATATTGATAAGGAGACGGTGGACCATGTCTTAAACTTTGATGACACGACCGAGGAGCCCACCGTCTTACCCGCCCGTTTTCCCAACCTCTTGGTCAATGGGGCTAGCGGGATTTCAGCCGGTTATGCTACTGACATACCGCCCCATAATTTGAGCGAGGTGATTGATGCCACCATCCACTTAATCAACCACCCCAATGCAAGGCTGGAGACTTTGATGGACTATATTCAAGGACCAGACTTTCCGACTGGGGGGATTATCCAAGGTAAAAGTGGCCTGAAGAAAGCCTACCAAACGGGCAAGGGAAAAATTATCATCCGGGCCAAAGCAGATATTGAGGCCATCCGGGGTGGCAAATCCCAAATTGTCATCAGTCAAATTCCTTATGAGGTCAACAAGGCAAGGTTGGTCCAAAAAATTGACGACATCCGGATTAACAAAAAAATCGACGGCATTGCCGATGTCCGGGATGAAAGTGACCGGTCTGGCTTGCGGATTGTGGTCGAAACCAAAAAAGATGGTGATGGGGAAGGGATCTTAACCTACCTGCTGAAAAACACCGACCTCCAGGTAACTTATAACTTAAATATGGTAGCCATTGATAAAAAACGACCCCAGCAAGTCTCCCTCAAGCAAATCTTATCTTCTTACTTGGACCACAAGCGGACAGTGGTTCAAAACCGGACCCGTTACCTCTTAGCCAAGGCCAAGGACCGCCAGCACATTGTCCAAGGCCTTATCAAGGCCATTTCAATCCTGGATGACTTGATCCAAACCATCCGGGCCAGTGAAAACAAGGCCAATGCCAAGGAAAATATTATCCAGGCTTATGGTTTTAGCCAAGACCAAGCCGAAGCCATTGTCTCCCTCCAGCTTTACCGCTTGACCAATACAGATATAAAGGACTTACAAGCAGAAGCCAAAGACTTAGCCCAAGCCATCCTGACCTACCAGGACCTCTTAACCAACAAGGCCAGCCTGGATGCTTTGATGAAAGAAGAATTGAAAGAAGTCAAACAAGCATATGGGGAGGACCGGCTAACCCAGGTCCAAGACAAGATCGAAAAACTAGAAATAGAAACCCAAGTCCTGGTCAGTGAAGAAGACGTCATGGTTACCGTCACCCAGGGAGGTTACTTGAAGCGGACCTCCATCCGGTCTTACAAGGCTTCCCAAGTGGAGGAATTGGGCCGGCGAGAAGACGACTTGGTCATCTTTATGCAAGAGTTGTCAACCCTAGACCAACTCCTTATTTTCACCTCGAAAGGCAATGTGGTCAACCGACCAGTCCATGAATTACCGGACATCAAGTGGAAGGATATTGGAGAGCACTTGTCAAGGACCATCCCCCTTGGAGAGGACGAGGAATTGATTAAGGTGTACCCTTATCGGGAATTAGATGCCGGCAAGCGCTATGTCTTTATCACTCGAGATGGCTATATCAAACAAAGTCCAGAGACGGAATTTGAGCCCAAACGAACTTACAAGTCTCGGGCTTCAACTGCCATTAAATTAAAATCAGACCAAGATAGACTCCAGGCAGTCTACTATATTCCTGACCAAGAAGATTACGATGTATTCCTAGCCAGCTACAAGGGCTACGGGCTCAAGTATGGACTAGAAGAAGTGTCAGAAGTAGGGGCCCAGGCTGCAGGCGTCAAGTCCATGAACCTGAAAGAGGGGGACCATGTCCAAGATGGTTTGGTCTTTAAGCGTAAGCAGTTCCAAGAAGCCTTGTTCATTACCCAGCGAGCCAGTGTTAAGAAAATGGCCCTCCATGACTTTGACCGGACTTCACGGGCCAAGCGGGGTTTACAAATCCTCAGAGAACTGAAGCGAAACCCCCACCGAATCCAGTTTATGATCGGAATTTCACAAAATAAATTCCTGGTCAATCTCCTAACTGATACAAAAAAACTAGTACAGATAAACCCAGATGACTATACAGTTTCAAACCGCCATAACAATGGGTCTTTTGTCCTGGACACAAGCCGAGATGGCAAGCCTGTTTCTTACTATTTAAGTGATAACGATTCTCACTTGTAAGAGGTTTACAAAGTGGAATAGCTAAAAAAACTCTGTTCAAATGGAACAGAGTTTTTTTGTGTTTCATTTAACATATACCTTGTCTTTTGACATGATTGTGATATAATGAATTTGAAATAAGGAAATAGGAGGCTAAACCATGCAAATGCCAAACATTGATACTGAAAAATATTGGAGCGGATTTACCCAAGGCAATTGGAGTCAGACAGTCGATGTGAGAGACTTTATCCAAAAGAACTACAAACCTTATGATGGCGATGAGTCTTTCTTAGAAGGTCCAACTCCTGCAACTGACCAACTCTGGAAACAAGTCATGGACTTGAATGAGAAAGAATACCAAGCTGGTGGTGTCTTGGACTTAGACACTAAAACACCTTCAACCATTACTTCTCACGGTCCAGGCTACCTCAATGAAGACTTAGAAGAAGTTGTCGGCTTCCAAACTGACAAACCTTTCAAACGGTCCTTCCAACCCTTTGGCGGGATCCGGATGGCAGAACAAGCTGCTGAATCATACGGCTACGAAATTGATCCTGAAATGTCCAAAATATTCCGTGACTATCGTAAAACCCACAATGATGGGGTATACAGTGCTTATACTAAAGAAATGAAAGCAGCCCGCCACAGTGGGGTTATTACTGGTTTGCCGGATGCTTATGGTCGGGGCCGGATTATTGGTGACTACCGTCGTGTTGCCTTGTACGGGGTTGATTACCTCATTGAAGACAAGAAAGAAGTCTTTGAAAATTACGGCGACGGCAAAATGACTGAAGAAGTCATCCGCCAACGGGAAGAGCTATTCGACCAAATCAATGCGCTTAAAGAGTTAAAAGAACTGGGCCACATTTACGGCTTTGACATTTCCAAACCTGCCCGCAACGCTAAGGAAGCCTTCCAATGGTTGTACTTGGCATACTTGGCAGCTATTAAACAACAAAACGGGGCAGCTATGTCCTTTGGTCGTACTTCAACCTTCCTAGACATCTATGTGGAACGGGACCTTGAAAATGGTACTTTAACTGAAAAAGAAGCCCAAGAGTTAGTGGACCACCTGGTTATGAAATTACGTCTGGTTAAATTTGCCCGTACCCCAGAATACAATGAATTGTTCTCAGGCGACCCAACTTGGGTAACTGAATCCATTGCGGGTATTGGCAAAGACGGCCGCCACATGGTCACTAAAAACTCCTACCGCTTCCTCCACACCTTAAGTAACCTTGGCCCAGCTCCTGAACCAAACTTGACTGTCCTTTGGTCAGAAAAATTACCTCAAAACTTCAAAGAATTCTGTGCTAAGGTCTCTATCGCAAGTAGTGCAGTCCAATACGAAAACGATGAAATCATGCGACCATACTTTGGTGACGACTACGGCATTGCTTGCTGCGTTTCTGCTATGGAAATTGGGAAGCAAATGCAATTCTTCGGTGCTCGTGCCAACCTAGCCAAGGCCCTCTTGTACGCTATTAACGGTGGGGTAGACGAAGTAACCAAAGACCAAGTTGGGCCTAAATATGAACCCATCACTTCAGAATACTTGGACTATGATGAAGTGGTCGAAAAATATGACCAAATGACTGAATGGTTGGCTGGGCTTTACATCAACACCTTGAATGTTATCCACTACATGCACGACAAGTATTCCTACGAAAGCTTGGAAATGGCTCTTCACGACACTGAAGTCTTGCGAACCATGGCAACAGGTATTGCTGGTTTCTCTGTCGCAGCTGATTCCCTCTCAGCTATTAAGTATGCTGACGTTAAAGTGATCCGGGATGAAGATGGTTTAGCAGTCGACTTTGAAATTGAAGGCGACTACCCTAAATATGGGAACAATGACGAACGAGTTGACTCTATCGCAGTTGACTTGCTGGAAAAATTCATGGAAAAAGTTACCCACTACGACACTTACCGGGATTCCAAACACACCACTTCCATCCTCACCATTACTTCTAACGTGGTCTACGGTAAGAAAACTGGTAACACTCCAGATGGCCGTCGCTACGGTGAACCATTTGCACCAGGTGCTAACCCACTCCACGGCAGAGACAGCAATGGGGCTTTAGCATCCTTGAACTCTGTGGCTAAATTACCTTACAAATACAGTCTTGACGGTATTTCCAACACCTTCTCTATCGTACCAGGTGCCCTTGGTAAAGATGAAGTAAGTCAAAAACAAAACCTAGCTACCATGCTAGACGGCTACAGCAACAAGGGTGGCCACCACTTAAACGTTAACGTGATGAACCGGTCTACCTTAGAGGATGCCATGGAACACCCAGAAGAATACCCACAATTAACCATCCGGGTATCTGGTTATGCTGTTAACTTCATTAATTTAACCCGAGAACAACAATTAGACGTTATTAACCGTACCTTCCACGAATCCATGTAAGGAAGGGGGCAGGACAAAAATTCTAGTAAAGGGGTATGAGTATGACAGAAGAAAACATTGGCTACGTCCACTCGACAGAAAGTTTCGGTACAGTTGATGGCCCAGGCATCCGCTTTGTGGTCTTTATGCAAGGTTGCCGGATGCGGTGTGAGTTCTGTCATAACCCCGATACTTGGAATATTGGGACCGGTACTCCCTATACGGCCCAAGAAATGTTCGACAAGGCTATTGACTATAAGGAATATTGGGGCGACAAGGGTGGGATCACCGTCTCTGGCGGTGAACCCATGCTCCATATTGATTTCCTGATAGACTTCTTCAAATTGGCCAAAGAACACGGTGTTCACACCACCTTGGATACTTGTGGCCAGCCCTTTACCAAGGATGAACCCTTTTACAGTCGCTTTGACGAGCTGATGCAGTATACGGATCTCGTCTTAATGGACATCAAGCATATCGACAGTGACTTCCACCGTAAGTATACTGGCCATCCCAATGAAAATATCCTGGCCATGGCTAAAGACCTGTCAGAGCGAGGGATTCCAATGTGGATTAGACACGTTTTAGTTCCTGGCCGGTCCGATTTTGACCAAGATTTGGAAAAATTGAGCCGGTTTATCGACCAATTGGGCTCAGTGGACAAGGTTGAGGTTTTGCCTTACCACAAATTAGGGGTTTATAAGTATGAAGAATTGGGAATCCCTTATAAATTAGAAGGGACTGAACCCCCTAGCCCAGAACGGGTTGAAAATGCCCAACGAATCCTAAAAACCAAAAAATATCAATAAAACTCCTTCCTAATAAGATAAGAATCTGCCAAAGATCACTCGATTGCCGAGAAAGAGATCCTTGGTCTGCAAAGAGGCTAACTGTGACCTGTTAGCCTCTTTTTTGCTATTGGTTAAGTTAGCTCGGTCAGGTTAAATGTCTAAAAGTAAGTCTAATTAAAAATAATTATAGGTGTTTTTTTGATTCAAGATGGTATAATAGCTTTAACAAAATACAAGATTAGAGGATGGAGCTTATGTTGACCTTTAATGTCCAGCGGTATAAGAATGGGGAGGGGACTAAGTCAGTTATCCCCGAAATAATTGAGTGCAACTTGATCAATTCTGAAACTTGCCGAAAATAATAACTGTGAAAGATAGGTAAGAATATGAAAATAGTAATTGCGAGTAAATTAGCCTTGATTGCCTTATTGGTCTATTTCTTCCTTGACCCTCAAGTATTCTTAACAAATGGGTTTATAGGTGTCGATGGAGCTGTTGTCTGCCGAGGCTTAGCCTTGGTCTTTGCCGTAAAAATGACCTATGACCTGGTTGAAGATATCTACAATGAATATCATTAAGTAAGTTTATTGGTGTCACCACTTTACCACTTGTTTTTATAACTTTTTTAAACCAGGCCGGTCCTTGCCTGGTTTAAATTGTATTTTGGCTCATTTTTTTATAAGATAGGGGAGTAGACCATTATGTGAGGAGAATTATTGTGAGTAAAGTTTTAGTTTTTGGCCACAAGAGCCCAGATACCGATGCCATTACCTCAGCCATTGCCTATTCCCACCTGCAAAAGCAGTTGGGTTATGACACTGAAGCGGTTGCCCTAGGAGAGCCTTCAGCCGAAACCCAGTTTGTCTTGGATTATTTTGGTTATGAAGCTCCTAGAGTGGTGACCAAGTCAGATGAAGACGTTAGCCAAGTAAGCCTGGTTGACCACAATGAACCCAGCCAAAGTATTGACGACTTAGAAGACTTAACTGTTCTTTCAGTTGTGGACCACCACCGCATCCATAATTTTAATACTTCCGGCCCCCTATACTACCGGGCAGAACCGGTTGGCTGTACTAATACGATTATCCTAAAACTCTACAAGGAAAATAATATTGAGATCCCTAAAAATATTGCTGGCTTAATGCTGTCAGCTATAGTTTCAGACACCTTGCTTTTCAAATCGCCAACCTGCACAGAAGAAGACCAAGAAGCAGCCCAAGAATTAGCTGACCTAGCCGAAATTGACTTAGAGTCATACGGCTTGGAAATGCTTAAGTCTGGTACGAACAATGAAGGCAAGTCAGCTTTAGAGATTGTTGACGGCGATGCCAAAAGCTTTGACTTAAACGGACACCAAGTCAGAGTAGGCCAGGTCAATGTGGTCGACTTTGAAGAACTCCTAGCAAGAAAAGAAGAATTGTTAGAGGCCATGGCCAAGGAAAATGAAGACAAGGGTTATGAGCTTTTCCTCTTGCTGATCACCAATATCTTAGAGAGTGATACCCTAGGCCTCGTTGCAGGAGACCACTACGACCGGGTTGAATCAGCCTTTGAGTCAACCATCGAAAACCAAGAAATCAAGTTACCTGGTGTCGTTTCCCGTAAAAAACAAGTGGTCCCACCATTAACTGACCATTTTTAAGAGGATAAATCATATAAAAATTAATTATAAGAACATTGATTAAGCCCTTTATTTGTGAAATAATGTCTATAAGGAAAAACAAATGGGGTGGTAGAATGTTCAGAAAAAATCGGTGGGATCATTTCTTTTACCCTGGCTTGGTCTTAGTGGCCCTTGCTGCCTTGCTCCTTGTGGCTTTCCAGGCTAGTGGTGCCTTAGAGAGCCAAAAGGTCGAAGCTGAACGCCAAGAAGCCATCGAACAAGCGCAAGAACAAGAAACCGATATCGACACTGAAGCGACAGAAGATGGCGATTGGGATGAAACTAGTTCAAGTGATGCGGATAGCCAAGCCAGTGAAGATGGTGATTGGGAAGAAGAAAGTGATGCCACAAGTGGTGCCACTGAAGATGGTGACTGAAAAGACTAAGGCAAGGCCCTAGCTGTTATAAGGCAGCTAGGGCCTTTTTGTTTTTGGCTACCGCTTAGGGTCCTAGCAAAGTGATATCAATAACATAATATGCGTAATGTATAACCAGTAACACTTCTTCTACCTCGCAAGTAAGACTTTTCCTTGCTATTATTCTTTGTGAGTATTATACTTTACATAGAGACTTATCTATCTAGTGAGGAGGTGTTTTATGGATTATATTGCTCAATCATCTCTTATTAAAGCCCTAGCTAACCCCAATAGATTAAAGATTATTGATATACTATCTTGTGGGGAACAATGTGCTTGTGACCTTTTGGAACACTTTAACTTTAGTCAACCAACGTTATCTCATCATGTGAATATATTATCAAAATCTGACCTAGTGAAAGTTAGAAAGCAAGGACAGTGGAATTATTATTCACTCAATCAACCTAAATGCACTGAAATTATAATTGACTTAATGCAGATGTTTAATCAAACAGAAGAATGTATTTGTAAAGAAAAGTCCCCAATTTGACCCATAGGAGGTATAACATGAATCAAATGACTATTTTTGACCCAGCCATGTGCTGTTCAACCGGAGTATGTGGGCCTTCTGTCGACAAAAACTTACTCCGAGTGGCTACTATTATTGATAACTTGGACCAAAATGGGGTTAAGGTTACCCGGCACAACCCTGCCAGTGATCCTAAAATATTTATCCACAACCAAACCATCAAAAAGTTGTTAAATAAAAAAGGGGTCGATATCCTACCAGTCACTGTTGTCAATGATGAGGTTGTCAAGACAAAAGACTATCCTAGCGACCAGGAATTTATCCAATATTTAGACGTACCAGAAGACTATATTAAGGCAAAAGCACACTAATCGCCAGCAAGGCGAGGAGGGAAATTATGTTTAAAGAACTGAACTTGGAAAATATGGACTTGAATAAGTATCTATTTTTCACCGGCAAGGGAGGCGTCGGTAAAACTTCAATTGCCTCAGCCATTGCTGTTAAATTAGCAGACTTGGGTAAGAATATCCTTTTAGTTTCGACTGACCCAGCTTCAAACTTGCAGGATATTTTTGAGACCGACTTGGACAACAAGGGGGTTAAAATCAACCAAGTCCCTGGTTTAACTGTGACCAACTTAGACCCTAACCAGGCAGCTCAAGAATATAAGGATAGTGTGATCGGTCCTTATAAAGGTGACCTGCCCCAAGCCATGGTTGATAATTTGGAAGAACAACTTTCTGGTCCTTGTACCGTTGAAATTGCTGCTTTTAATGAATTTTCTTCCTTTATTACTGACAAAGAAGCTGCTTCAGCCTACGACCACATCCTCTTTGATACAGCTCCCACAGGTCATACTTTGCGAATGTTGCAATTGCCATCAGCTTGGGCTAGCTTTATTGACCAGTCTGAACACGGAGCTTCCTGCCTAGGCCAATTGTCTGGTTTAGAAGATAAGAAAGGCCTCTACCAAGAAGCAGTGGCCAACTTAGCTGATGGCGACCGAACAAGCCTCTTTTTGGTCGCCAGACCGGAAGAGCCAGCCCTGAAAGAAGGGGAGAGAGCTAGTCTGGAATTAAAAGAGGTCGGGATGAACCAACAAATATTGATTATTAATGGGCTCCTAACTTCATGTGATGACGACTTGTCTCAGGCTATTTATGATAGCCAGGGGCGAGCTTTGGACAATATGCCAGAAAACTTGCTAGACTTGCCGACCTACCAAGTTCCCTTGAAGGCTAATAACATGACTGGTATCAATAACTTACGAGCCTTTTTCCAAGACCAGGCTCCCCAAGACCTGGAAACCGGGGCCGTTAGACCTGACTTACCAGGTTTGAATGCCGTCATTCAAGACCTTTATGATAAGGATAAGAAGGTCATCTTCACTATGGGGAAAGGGGGAGTTGGCAAGACAACGATTGCCGCAACAGTTGCCATTGAACTGGCTAAAAAAGGCAAGAAAGTTCACTTAACCACAACTGACCCTGCTGACCACCTGTCCAACGTGATCGATGGCGATTATGGAATTACCATCAGCCACATTGACCAAGACCAAGTGCTGGCTGACTACCAAGAAGAAGTCTTATCCTCTGCTAGACAAGACTTGTCTGAAGACGACTTAGACTACATTAAGGAAGACTTGAGAAGTCCATGTACTCAAGAGATTGCCGTCTTCCGGGCCTTTGCTGAGATTGTTGACCGATCTCAAGACGAAGTGGTTGTGATCGACACAGCCCCAACGGGTCATACCTTATTGCTCTTAGAGTCTACCCAGTCCTATAACCAAGAAATTGCCCGGACCCAAGGCCAAGTTCCAGAGGCAGTCCAAAGACTACTCCCAGTTTTGACCGATAAAAACCAGACAGAAGTCATCATTGTCAGCCTAGCTGAAGCAACCCCTTACTATGAAGCTAAACGCTTACAAGAAGATCTTACAAGAGCCAATATATACTCCAAGTGGTGGGTGGTCAATTCCAGTTTCTATGCTAGCCAACCCAGTAATGATGTCTTAAAAGCTCGGGCTAACAATGAAATAGAATGGATCAATAAAATAGACCAGGAATCTGATGGTCACTTAGCCTTGCTCAAGTGGGAGGTCCAAGACTTGAAAGGCAAGAAGCTTGAGGTCTTGTTATAAAACTATAACTAAAAATCAATTCAGACCAAGTCCTTTAAAAGACTTGGTCTTTTAACATCTCTAGAAATCTAGAAAACATAATGGATAGAAATTAAAACTAACTGTAGGGAATAACCCTTAAAAACTGGTCTAGTTAATTTTATTTTTTAGATATCAAGGAAAATGTATTATTGGATTAATGCTAGATTCCTACAATTAGCAATCGATATCCTGCTATGTATAAATGGATAGCTGATGGTTGAATTGATCATTCATAACATACAGATAGTGCCATTTAAGGCAACTTGGCTCAATAAAAAAGTATGGCTAACAAAGGGATAGACAATCCTGTGACTCATTCAATACATTCAAATTAGCTGCTATCTTTTTAAAAATGGAAAAGTTTCACCGTGACTTGGATATGACTTGAATAAATTTGAAATCCGACCCAAAAAGAGCTGGAAAGTCTTAGAAGAGGGGTAGAAATGGGTTTTGCTTGTCACTTTTAAAAATAGTTATTGGCTATTAACTTTGTATAATATATATTATGTAAACTAAAATAAAAAAGAAAAAATTCACCTTCCAATTTTTTCTTTTGAAAGGCAAATCCTCCCCCCTCTCGGTGATTTTGGGGTGAATCAGGGGCAAAAGAAATTCAAATTCCTTTTAATCAAGTTATTTTCAATTTGATGACTGGTTTTTCTTCAAATTTTTAGTCATCCGTCAAATGATTGCTTATTATCTCCTTGAGTAATCTCTTTCAAATACTGCCCAGTATACGACTCCTGAACATTTAGGATACCCTTGGCTGGGCCTTGGTAAAGCAAGTCACCGCCTTGTCGTCCTGGTCCCGGCCCTAGGTCAACTAACCAATCAGCATCTAGCATGAGACTAGCGTGGTGGTCAATGGCAATAACAGTATTACCTTGTTGGATAAGGTAATGAATTAAGTTCAGCAATTGGTCAACGTCAGCTAGGTGTAAACCAGAGCTGGGTTCGTCTAGGATATAAATTTTCCCCTCTTTTTGCAGTTCTGACCCTAGTTTTAACCGCTGGAGTTCACCACCAGAAAGACTTGAGGTGGCCTGGCCTAGTGTTAGGTAGTCTAAGCCAACGTCTTCTAGCAAGCTTAATGGCTGGGTAATTTTTTCCTGGCCAGCAAAAAAATCTAATGCGTCATTGACTGTTAAATTGAGGACGTCGACTATTGACTGACCCTGGTAGGTGTAAGTCCGGGCCTCATTGGAATAGCGTGTTCCCTGGCAATGGTCGCAGACAAAACTGATGGGGTCTGCAAAGGCTACATCGGGTTCAAGGACTCCCTTGCCGCCACAAACCGGGCAAGCCCCTTTGGAGTTAAAGGAAAACAAGCCCGGGTCAACTTCATTTTCTTGGGCAAATAAATTCCGGATCTTGTCCATAATATTAAGATAGGTAGCAGGCGTGGACCGTGAAGAAATGCCAATACCAGCTTGGGACAGGTAGATAGCTTGGGGATAAGCCTTTAAGACCTCTCCCTGGATTAGGGAGGTTTTGCCAGATCCGGCCAGGCCAGTGACCATGCTAAAGGCTCCTAGAGGAAACTTAACGTCGATATTTTTTAAATTATTGTGGCTAGCTCCTTCCACCTGGATAAATTCTTCAAAGTTTTGGACGCCTGGCTCGGCAAATTGCTGTGGACGTCTTAAATATTGACCAGTCTTGGTATCAGACTCTAAGAGGTCTTGGTAGCGACCTTGAAAAATCACTTGACCTCCTTTGGATCCGGCTTTTGGTCCCATGTCAATGATCCAATCTGCCATGGCCATAATGTCTCGGTTGTGTTCAACCACAATTAAAGAGTTATGATTGGCTTTTATCTCTAGCAGGAGGTCTTTAATTTTCCGGCTATCATAAGGGTGGAGTCCTGCAGAGGGTTCATCTAGGATATAGGTCATATTGTTTAAGCTAGAGGTCAAGTTGGCCACCAGTTTTAGCCGTTGTCGTTCCCCTCCAGACAGGCTAGAGATAGGACGGTCAAGAGTTAAGTAGCCAATTCCTGCCTCTTCCATGGTCTTGACAACGGTGAGGATTTGCTGGGCCAGTCCTTCCCCCATCTGACCTTCAACTTTTTGCAATTCTTGGCTTAATTGGTCCATTTCCATCTGGGAATAGTCGACAATATTGCAGCCGTTAATGGTTGAATGCAAAACTTCTTGGCTGTAGCCAGAAGCCTGGCATTTAGGGCAAGGCTGGCTGATAATTTTAGCTTCTGTTTCCTCTTGAACTTTTTTAGAAAGTCGTGAAATATCCCGGTTTAAATAGAGTCGTTCAAAGCGGGGAATTAGGCCCTCGTAAGTTTCGGTAAACGACTGGCCAGTTTTGTCACTATTAAAGAATACTTTATAGTCTTGGTCGGGTCCATAGAGGAGGTTATGCCACTCTTTTTTACTATAGTCTTTCAATTTTTTGTCAGGATCAAAGAGGCCGGACTCAACAAAAATTGACTTCTGCCAAGACCCGCCAATGGGTTTAAAATTAATGCCATTCTCTGCTAAAGTAGATTCTGGGTTCACCAAGGCTTCCTTGTCAACCTGGCGGATCTCCCCCCTGCCCTGGCACTGGTCACACCTGCCTTGAGGGTCATTCTTCCGGTAAGCAGATGCTTCTCCCACACTGGGCTGGCCAATCCGGGAAAACAAGAGCCGGATCAAGGGAGCCAGGTCTAAGGCGGTTTGGACGTTAGACCGACTTCCACCAGTCAAATTCTTTTGGTTGATGACTAAAGATGGGGTCAAATTGGTCATTTCTTGGGCATCGGGTCTTTCAATCAACTCCATCCGTCTTCTTAAATACATGGGGTAGTTTTTGTTCATTTGCCGTTTGGACTCGGCAGCAATAGTGTCAAAAACCAAGGAAGACTTACCTGATCCAGAAACACCGGTGACGACAACTAATTGATTTTTTGGTATTTCTAAATTCAGGTTTTTGAGATTGTTTACCTTAACACCTTTTAAGACAATCGCATCTTGGGTCATCCATCTCCAACCTTTCTAAATAAGGCTTATAAACTCGGTTTTGTGACCAAAGTTATAAGACTATCCTTATTTATTATATCAAGCTTGCCTTGTCTGACCAAGGCAAAGAAACAAGACTAGTATTTGAGATGGGAGTTTGTGAATTATTAAACATTACCTGCCTTCCATTCTTCTAAATCCATGGCTAGTCTTGGATAGTCCTTGTTTTGGATAATGGAATAGCGAAAGGCTTGTTTTAAGGGGTCATCGTCAAAAGAACCAATAACATAGCCTTTTTGACCTAGATAGCGGGCTAAGTCTTGGGCCTTACTGCCATA
The DNA here is from genome assembly GCF_000315445.1 of Alloiococcus otitis ATCC 51267. Lineage (GTDB taxonomy): Bacteria > Bacillota > Bacilli > Lactobacillales > Carnobacteriaceae_A > Alloiococcus > Alloiococcus otitis. The sequence continues at coordinate 458,358 of NZ_JH992957.1, read as the reverse complement.
GGTAAAGGTAAAGTTAGCAGCTGTTTCTTTAATATTTACCAAGTTCTTGACCTTAGCCATGGTCTCAACTAGGGTCTTTCTAGACTCCAGCTGGTAGTTAATAAAATCTTTTAAATGATTTGTATCCTCCATGAATTCACTAGCTAAATTTAAGTTTAAATGACTAATCGGAAAGGGACTTTTACCGAGACCAGTAACCTGGTCAAATATGTCTCCCTTCCCATAAAGAATCCCCAAACGAAGGCCGGCCATCCCATACATTTTAGACATGGTTCGCAAGATGAGGACATGGCTGCCTGTCGGTCGCTTGTAGTCCTGGCCAAATTCAATATAGGCTTCATCGATAACCAGGTAGCCTCCTATTTCTATCATCCTATCAGCCAGGGCCTGGATTTCAGTTTGAGAAAATTGTTTGCCGGTTGGGTTGTTGGGGCTTGAGAAAATAAATAGCTTAGGTTTGACTTTTTGAATGCGGTCTAGGGCTTGATCAATATGGAAGTCAAAGCTTTCATCAGCTGGAATGGACCGTAAATCAACCTGGTATTGGCGGGAATATTTGAAGTACATGATAAAGTCCGGGTAAAAAGTTAGGATGGGCCCGTGACCTCCAAAAAAACGGACTAAGCGTTTGACCCATTCATCTGAACCATTGGCCACTGCTATTTGGTCACTAGGCAGACCGGTTAGTCGGCTGTAATTTTCCTTAAATCGGTCAAGTTCAGCTCCTGGATATTGGTTGACCTGGGTCTTCTCCAGGGCTCTTTGGATATGGGCAGGTTGAAAGGGAGATATGGGGCTGGTATTGCGGTTCATTTTGATCATCTTGGTCCTTCTTTCCTTAAATTTTGGCGTGGCTGGCATGCTTTAATGCACCATACAGTTGTGATGGTAATGCAATCTTATAAAATAATTTAATTTTAATCAATTTTCTTTATATATTATAAATAAATGAATCCAGTCTTTTCTTTATAGTAACTTACTTGTAATAAGTGTCTTGACGTGAATCCTGTAACCGTTTAGCTTATAATGGGGGTTGAAAGGATTGATAACATGAGACTAAGTGTCCACGACTTGATGACTTATAAAGATGGTGAAACACCAGAAGAAGTTTATGACCGGACCCGTCAATTTGTTCAAGAAATTGACAAATTGAACTATACCCGCTATTGGTTTGCTGAACACCACAATACAACTTACTACGCCTCTGTATCACCTGAATTAATAGCTACCCACATGTCAGCATTAACTGACAACTTACGTTTGGGGACTGGTGGGACCATGATTATGCACTATTCCCCGCTTAAAATTGCTGAAAATGTCAGAACCATGGATGCCTTGGCACCTGGTCGGGCTGACATCGGTCTTGGCCGGGCACCGGGAGCTGGCCCCAACGAAATCTTAGCCTTGGCTGAAGGCCAGTCCCAGACTTTTGACGACCTTTACAACAAGGTCCAAGTCATTCTAGACTACTTGAGTGATGAAAAACCGGAACGATTTTACGGTCGAACAGAAGCTGCCCCTAAAGGTTTAAGCCACCTGCCCCAACCTTGGATGCTGGGGTCTTCTGGCCAGTCAGCTACAAAAACAGCAGAACTCGGTTTGGGTTACAGTTTTGCCAAGTTCTTTGGCATTGAAACCGATCCGGAAATTTTCAAACTTTACCGGAATAATTTCAAGCCTTCTGTTTTCTTTGACAAGCCTGAAATCATTGTTTCTTATATGATTATTGTCGCTGATACAGAAGAAGAAGCCTTCTACCACTTCAAACCAGTGATCATGAACTTGATGTCCATCCGGGCTGGTAAAATGATCCCCATTCACCACCCTGACCAAGTTAAAGATTATGAATTTAGCCAAGAAGAGCAGGCCTTCGTTGACCGCTACCTGGATAAACGCTTTGCGGTTGTTGGCAGCAAGGAACAAGTCAAAGAAATACTGGAAGATGAAGTTGATAAACTTGGTATCGACGAAATCATGGCCTACTCCCCTATCTATGACAATGAAGCTAGGGTGGCCTCTTACCGTAAGCTAGCGGAAATTTTTGATCTTGTTTAATTATAGCATAAAGCCCTGTTAGCCCCTTCTTACTGGGGACTAACAGGGCTTTCTTTTTACTTTGTCTTAATAAAATTAATTCAAGACCTTTAGTGGTTGTTCATGGCTTGGACTAATTTCGCATACATGTCTCCTTTTAATTGAGGGATAGACAGCATGGTGATAAGAGAGATGATGTAGAGGCCAGCTAGGAAGAACATAACCATAGAGACCCCCGAGCGCTCTAAGATGAAGCCAATGATGACGGAAGAAAAACCTCCGACAGCCCGTCCAACGTTTAAGATGGTATTATTAGCAATAGTCCGGATTCGTTGGGGATAGAGTTGGGTGGTCACTGCAGCATAACCGGTGAACATGCCGTTAACAAAGAAACCAACGATGGCTCCCCCGATAATCATGGCTAATCCAGTTTGGACCAAGGTGAAAAGGTAAACGGATAAGGCTGAAAGGGTTAAAAAGATGGCAAAACTTTTGCGAGGGCCGATTCGGTCGAAAATCTGACCGAAGACGAGCATTCCTAAGCACATGCCTAGGATGGTAGCTACCATCCACTGGGAGGAATCCCCAACTGAAATTCCTAACTGACTTTGCATCATGGTCGGCAACCAGTTCATCATGCCAAAATAACCAGCTATTTGAACAGTCGCCATAATCATTAAGGATAGGGTGAGCCTGGTTAAATTCTTGCTGGCAAACAAGTCTTTGATGCTAGCTTGACTTGCTTTTGCCTCTAGCTTCTCCCCCAGGTCATCTTCGGTAATTTGGTCGGACTTGATGAAAAATTGAGCCCAGACGACCAAAAGAATAGGTAGGAGGCCCATTAAAAACAAGCCCCGCCAGCCAAAAAATGGAGCAACTAGGGCAGCTAGGAGGGCTGAAACAATACTGCCTAGCTGGCCGACTATCCCGTTTAAGGAAGAAACTCGACCCATCTTTTCGAGAGGAACGATACCGGCCATAACGGAGATGGCAACTCCATATTCGCCACCTACCCCAATACCCGCTATAAAACGAAGGAGGTAGATAACATAAATATTTTGGGCTAGGGAATTAAACCGGTAGCCAGACTGAAGATAAGGATAGTTATCTTTAAAACATTAAACCTATGATAACGGTCCCCCAAGACCCCAAATACTAGGCCACCTAAAAGCATCCCCAGATTGGTGATCGTTCCAATCCAGCCTGCCTGGGAACCACTTAGACTAAGTTCGGAGATAATCGTAGACAGGGAAAAGGATAAGAACATGACATTGACATCATCTAGTCCTGCCCCAATCAGGGAAACCATAAAGGCTCTTTTATCATTACTTTTCATCTTGGTCGACTCCTTCTTTTACTAATTAGCTTGTTTGGCCCTGTCAGACCAGGCTTCAGGGTCTTGGTACCAGGCCTTGAGGGTTCTTTCTTGGGACTTGAAGTCATGGTTTTGAACAGCATAGTCCACCAATGAGGGGTAATCAGTTAAGGTGTGGAGGGGGTAGTCGACTTGGTTAAAGGCTTCCTGACCACTTGCTAGACCGTAAGTAAAGATGGCAACTACACCCAAAATTTGTCCTCCAGCTTGGCTGACCTTGTGGGCCGCTTGGATGACACTGCCGCCAGTTGAGATTAAGTCCTCCACCATGACCACCTTTTGCCCTTTATGGAAACTGCCTTCAATAGCATTCTGCTTGCCATGTCCTTTTTTGCTGGACCGGACATAAATCATAGGTAAATTTAATCGGTCTGCTATAAAGGCAGCATGGGGAATGCCGGCCGTTGCAGTCCCGGCAATCACTTCCACATCTGGGTGGTGGCTCTGGATCAAGTCCACCAGACTGTCTTCGATCAAGTCCCTGGCTTGGGGCTGGCTCATTATTAAACGGTTATCGCAATAGATCGGTGTTTTAAGACCACTTGACCAGGTAAAAGGCTGGTCGGGACTAAGTGAAACCGCCCCAATCTCTAGCAATGTCTTAGCAACTGCCTTAGCCTTGTTTGCTGTCATTTATCTCTCTCCTTTTTGTTTATTCCATGCTTGGTACATTTGTTCATAGGCTAGCCTTGGATCCTTGGCTTGGGTGATAGGCCGGCCCACTACGATATAGTCACTCTGGTAAGTTCGGGCCTGGCTAGGTGTTGTAATCCGGCTTTGGTCATCTCCCTGGTCTGTTTTAAGCCGGATGCCTGGTGTGACGGTTAAGAAGTCTGGACCAAGTTCCTTGTGTATTCTAGAGGATTCCAGTGGAGAGCACACCACTCCGTCTAAGCCAGCCTCCTTGGCCAGGCGGGCAAAGTGGTTGATGGAGTCTTCTAGACTAAGGGTTGACACCTGGTCCCTTGAGAAGTCTTCCTCAGAAAGGGAGGTCAACTGGGTGACGGCAATTAATTTCGGCCGGTCTCCCCTCCCCTTACATCCTTCTTCTAAACCTGCTTTAGCAGCCTCCATCATCTTCAGTCCACCTTGGGCATGGACATTGACCATCGCCACCCCCAACTGGGCTAAGACTTTCATGGCCTTTTTGACTGTGTTAGGGATGTCGTGAAGTTTTAAGTCCAAAAAAATATCGTGCTGACCTTGGATCAGTTCATGCACGATATTTGGACCATTGGCATAGAAGGCTTCCATCCCAATTTTGATATTTAATTTTTCATCAGCAAATAAGGCTAGGAAATCACGGATTTGCTTTTTGTGGTTAAAGTCAAGAGCAATAATAGGCTTGGTTTGATCCATTTTGCTTCCTCCCTTTAGTCAGTTAGATAATTTTTACTCAAACTTCCAACATTGTAAAAGGGATGGCTAGCTTTGTCAATCCTTTTCTTCACTATTCTAGACCGAGGTCGCAAGCTAAACTTACTGTCCCCTCTGCCTTTCCATTAAATTCAATCCTACCCCCATAAAGAGAACACCCATGAGGGCTAAGATAAGAATAACCTGGCCCAGGTCTCCTAGCTCTAGCTGACCATTTATAGCAGATAAGGCCCCTTGCATGGCATGTTTAATGGGGATAAATTCTGCTAAAGTTAATAAGAAGCGGTTGGATACAATCTCTAGTGGCCAAAAGGCTCCGCCTAACATGGCCATGGCTACAGTCACAATAGGGATCAAGGCATTTAAGGCTGTCAAGCTGGGGCTAATACTGACTAGGAGGATGCCTAAAGCTACGATGGCGAAGAGAAAGACTAAGATAACAACTGCCATAGGATAAATACCAGGACCAAACTCGATGCCTAGCAGCCTGGTTAAGATGATGAATGATAAGACCAATTGGAGGACCCCTGCCAGGTAATAGTGGACTAGGTTGCCAAGGTAAATCTGCACCTTAGACAAGGGGGAGACAATCAGCCGGCTCCAAACCCCAGAAGTCCTTTCTTCAAGAAGCTGGGACTGTAAGAAAAAGACAGTGAGGGTGACAAAGAACAAGCTTTGTCCGATTAAGGCTTGAAATTGATAGGCTTGCCCCCCTTGCCCCTCTCCTTCTAGGTATTGGTTTTCTAAGTTTATCGTAGGGGTAAGGTCGATTTCAGCCTGGGGGAATTGGTCACGGACCTGTCTAATGCTTTCTTCCTGTCCTAGTTTTTGTTTGAGATAGTTATCGACCAGGTCGACCTGTCCATCTTCTCTAGCCACCCACAAGGTGTAGTCGTTTTTTTGAAGGTCTAAGACAAAGGGAACTCGGTTCATCCGCAAATCTTCTCTTGCCTGGTCAGCTTGGATGATTTCAAAGTTAAAGGAATCGTTTTGGTTTAAGTTCTCGACTGTCTGGTTTAAATCGGACTGGTGGAGGTCACTCGTGTAGGTTGAAACTTGAATTTGAGCTGGTTCTTGACTGGCCCCTATGACAAGAACAAAGGCCAGGGTCAAGCCAAAATTAACCAGAAACATAACTGGGTTTTTCAACAGGCGTTTGATTTGGATTCCAAGTACCTTAAACATTTAGGTCATCCTCCTTTTAGGGTAAATAGTGAGGGCTAATAAGACTAGCCCAGCTGCAACCAGGCCTAACCTTAGCATGGTAGGGAATATTTCTTGGAGACTAAAGCCCTGTAAGGCCTGCAAGTAAGCTTGCAAGGCTGCCCCATTTGGAGTCCATTCTCCAATCTTGATTAAGCTATCAGACACCTGGTCGAGTGGGAAGAAGCTACCGCCTAGCAAGGCAAAGATAAAAACGAGTAGACTAAAACTGTTGGCCACAGTCCGTTTCTTTGTTCTTATAGTTAGGGAGACAAGAAGGGCCCCTAGACTCGCTACAACTAGGGCAAAGAATAAAGTTAAACTAGCTAAGCCCAACCAAAAAGTCAGGTCTTTACCTGAAAAGACTCCAAAAAACAAGGTGGAAAAGGTGAATAAGATGGCCAATTGACCAAGCGCCAAGAAGAAGGAGGCAAAAAACTTGCTGAAGAGGTAAGACAACCAGGGTAGGCCAGCTATGGTTAGGCGGTCGTAAAGGTGGTTTCTTTTTTCTTCAAAACTGTTTAAAGACACACTGACGGGGATAAGCAAGGCAAACATCACCCCCATAGCCAAGGTGAAATATTGAAAAGCGGTGACGGGATCTTCAACTGACAAGCTTTGGATGGCTCCAATTTGGTCTCGGTTTTGATCGGTTTGTCCTTGACCTTGGCTGGCCGTCATCAAGGAGATTTGAAGGTTAAATTCATCTAATACCTGCTTGGTTAGATCAGCAAATAAATTCGAATAGAAACTTTGCTGGTTTTTAGCCTGGAGGTCTAGTCTTGCTTGGCTATCCTCCCCTAGATAAATAGACCGGAGGTAGTGGAGGTTAAAGTTTTCAGGGAAGTAAAGGTAGGAGACAATTTCTTCTTCCTCTAAGGCCTGGTTGGCTAGGTCCTTATTCGAAAATTCTTCTATCTCCACTAGGTTAGCTAGGTCAGGTGAAGATAATACGTCGGCTAGGAGGGCTTGAGGGTCGTTATTTCTGGCAGCTTCCAGCAAACTTTCTTGAGCTTGGTCAGGGTAGCCAGCTTGACTGAGGTCTTTCTGGAAGCTTTCTAGATCTTCTTTTGGGGAAGAATCGCTGACCAAACCTACCTTAAAAGACTCAAGGCCCTGGTCCCCACTCAAGATACCCCCTAAGGCAAAGCCCAGAATAAGAATCAAAATCATCGGCATGAGGAGTAATTCCATCAGCTCACTCTTATTTCTAGCCAGGTTGAGCATATCTTTTTTGATCAAGTTAAACATACTAACCCTCCTAATCCCGCAATCGGCGGCCAGTCAAGTGTAGAAAGACATCTTCTAAACTAGGATTGTGGATGCTAAGCCGGTTGATTTCTAGATTTAATTGGTGGGCTATCTCAAAGACTTGGGTCATGGTTTCTTTTTCATTAGAGGCAATTAATTGATAACCCCTCTCAGTATCTAAGACTTGGTTGATATTGGCCTGGTCGAGGAGTTTTTCTTTAAAAGATGATGATTTTTGGACCAGGTCAACTTGGATGGACTTTTCATTATTGAGGATACTTTTCAAATCATCGATCGTTCCTGCTGCAATAATTTCCCCATGGTCCATAATGTAAACCCGGTCGCATAGTTTTTCGACTTCTTCCATGTAGTGACTAGTATAGAGGACGGTCATTCCTTGGCTCTGGTTGAGCTTCTTAACCATGTCCAGGATATGACTCCGGGACTGGGGGTCAATGCCCACGGTAGGCTCATCCATAACTAAGATCTGAGGAGCCTGTATCAGGGCTACCCCGATATTTAACCGCCGCTTCATTCCGCCTGAATAGTTTGTTACCCTCTCCTTCTGCCGGTCTTTTAGGCCAATTTCTTCCAGAATTGTTTGGATCCGGTCTTCTAAATCTTTTCCCTTTAACTGATAGACCTTGCCAAAAAACTTTAAGTTTTCATAGGCGGTCAATTCTGGGTAAAGGGCAATCTCTTGGGGAACGAGACCGAGTGCCTGACGTAGAGGTTTAGGATTTTTAAAGCAATCCTCACCCTTGTATATGAGGCTCCCTGAATTAGCTTGCATCAAGGTAGACAGAATAGATATAGTCGTTGACTTACCTGCCCCATTGGGACCTAATAAACCGACTGACTCCCCTTCTTCTAAATGAAGGCTGAGGTCTTTGACAGCTTGGAATTTTTTGAAGCTTTTATTGATTTGCCGAGCTTCTAACATGGTCTTCCCTTCTCTCTTTTTGATGTAGTTAGAGTATAGCCAAAAAAGGGCAGTCAAAACACTGCCCTCGGTCACGACTTAATGTGACTTTAGTCATCTCTTTAAGTGATATTGTTGTGGATAGCATAGATAGCCAGTTGGGTTCGGTCTCTCAATTCAAGTTTGTCCAAAAGAGTGGACACCAAGTTTTTCACTGTTCCAACTGATAGAAATAATTCCTGGCTGATCTCCTGGTTACTCAAGCCTCGACCAAGATAAGTGAGGATTTGTAATTCCCTTTCAGTTAAGTTACCTGTTTTAACCTGGTCCTTAACCTGGCTGGGCCTAGCCTGTTTGATTAACTGGGGTAAGACCTTGGCTGCCACCTGATCTTCTAAGACCAGCCCTCCCTTATAGGCACTCTTGATGGACTGGGTTAAACGGTCGGCCTCCCCATCTTTGAGTAAGTAACCCCTCACCCCATATTTCAGGGCTTCTAAGGCATAATCTTCATCATTAAAGGTCGTAAGCATTAGGATGATCAGATCTGGCCACTTTTTTCGGATGGTCCGAGCGGCTTCTAGGCCGGTCATGACTGGCATTCGGATGTCGAGTAAGGCCAGGTCAAAGGCTTGGTCTCGGCAAAGTTCAAGTGCTTCCTGGCCATTTTGAGCCAGTCCGGTCACTTTGAGGTCGCTGTCCATTTCTATCATTAATTTCAAGCTTTCACGGACCAAGGCTTGGTCTTCGGCTAGTAAAATCTTAATCATGAATATAGCCTCCTAAAGGAATTTGGCCAATTACTGAAAAGGTCTGGTCAGATTGGTCGAGGGTTAAGTGGCCATTTAGTTGAGTCAAACGGCTCCTTATATTGGTCAGGCCAAAGCCCTCCTTAATTTTAACCGGTTTTTGTAAGGGATGGTCAACCTGAAAGCGGATGTCCCGGCTGGCGACCAGGCTGATGGTAATTTCAGCTTTTTTGACCTGGGAATGGCGCATCATATTGGTCAGAGCTTCCTGGACAGTCCGGTAAATGGCTACTGCCTGGTCGTTAGATAGGGATAGACCTAAAACATTTGCCCCCAACTTGATGGTCAAGTTCAGTTGACTTTCTATTTCTAACTTCCGGATGAGCTGGATAATAGCTGGAATGCCGGACACTTCTTCGGTCTGCATGGTTTGGACGGCCATGCGGGTTTCATATAAAGAAGTCTGAGCTAGTTTTTTTAATTGGGCTAGTTGGCCCCTAGTTGAGGGGTCGTCTTCTTTTAGACGGGCGACTTCCAATTGCTTTAACAAGGCCGTGAGCCGGTGTCCCACAGAGTCATGGATCTCCCGGGCTAGCCGGTTTCGTTCTTCTTGCCGGATATGGTCATCCATGGCCACTGACTCTTTTTTAAGCATGGTTAAGAGATCTTCAAGTTGGCTGATCTGGCCAGCCTGCTTTTGGTTTAGGTCTTTCAGGCTAGTGTAATGCCAGGCAACCAGACCTAGGAAAAGCCAGGATAAGCTGACAACGGCTAAGGCAGGCCAATGGGAACTAGTAACTAGGCGGATAGCGGTTAGGGTATAGGAATAAAGGGCAAATAAAAGCACTTGATTGTGCTTGAAGTCCTTGACTAAATAGCTAAAAAGAAACATAAAAATCAACACGATAAAGCTTGGCTGGTTAGTCTCAAAGGATAACAAAGCTAACATGAGGGGTAAGAGCCAGGTAGCCAGTGATCGAAAAGGCTTTCTTAATATTGGTAAAAGAAAAAAGGTTAGGAAAAAAGCTAAAGACAAGACTAATCCAAATTGGCCAAAGCTAAAGGCCATGGCAGTAATGAACCAAGACAAAAATATCAGGATAAAGTTGGGCCAAAAATTTACCATCTTTTCTTTACCTCCTACTTACTAACCTAAGTTTACAGGATAATAAGGATTTTGCCTAGGAGCTTATGAATAGAAAGACCATAAAAAAGAGGCCGGTTTACGGCCTCTTTTTTATTTAATTCCCTTTAGCTTTTTCTTGTGCTGTTTAATCATCTTCAAGCCACGACGGGCTGTTTTTTTATTTGGGCTTTTCATTAGCCGGTAAGCTACTGCTAAGTCTTCTTTTGCTGCCACTTTACCTCCTCCTTTCAACTTTTACCAAGAGGCTTTTTTGACACCAGGGATCTTCCCTTGGTGGGCATACTTGCGGAAGTTGAGCCGGGACAGACCAAATTTCCGCATATAACCATGGGGCCGTCCATCGATCCGGTCCCTGTTCCGCAAACGAGTAGGTGAAGCATCTCGGGGTAACTTGGCCAAGCCTTCATAGTCATGCTTGTCCTTCAATTCTTGGCGTAGGTCGCGGTACTTTTCGACCATTGCCTCTTGTTTTTTCAATTTTGCAATTTTAGATTTCTTTGCCAATCGGAAAACCCTTCCTCTATTTAATTCGTAACTATTACGATTTAAAATTATAGCTAATTTTTTCCCTTCTGTCAAGCTGGTTATCAAAAAAGATGACCGACTAGACATTGATCTAAGACGGTCACCCCAATAGCTATATGAGTAAAGGTCATTATTGAATTGTTGACTAGGATTACCAAAATCGATTGAGGACCGTCAGCACACTAAACACCCATCCCCCCGTCTACCCTGTATTGGACACCGGTAATAAAGTCGCTGGCATCATCTGCCAAAAAGAGGACCAAATTGGAGATGTCAGAGGATTCTGCATAGCGGCCTATTGGGATAGACAAGGACATATCTTCTTGACTGGACCCCATCCCTTCTTCTACGGCTCTCATCATCCGGGTATTGACCGGTGAAGGATGGACCGAATTGACCCGGACATTGTCGGCTGCTAATTCCAGGGCTGCTGCCTTAGTTAAGCCAACAACCGCATGCTTAGAAGCGTTATAAGGTGACATGCCCAGGGAACCGTCTAAGCCGGCCACGGAAGCCATATTGATGATGCTGCCTCGACCAGCTTCTAGCATGACCGGGACAACATACTTCATACCTAAAAAGACACCGTTTACATTTACATCCAAGACTTTAGTAAAGTCCTCAAAACTTTGTTCATGAATAGGAGCAACCTTGCCTTCAATACCAGCATTGTTAAAGAAAATGTCGATACCAGAAAATTCATCAAGGGTTTTTGGACATAGTGTTTCACGTCTTCTTCTTTCGTCACATCCGCTACTATGGTAATGACCTTGCCGAATTCTTTTAATTCTTCCCTGGATTCGTTTAAGGCCTCTTGGGAAATATCGACTAAGGCAACATTGCCCCCTTCTTGTAAGAAATCCTTAGCAGTTACCTTACCGATGCCACCAGATCCACCAGTTATGACAACGTTTTTACCTTCAAACCTTGACATGGGAATTCCTCCTTGTCTTTTGGGTCGACTTCTGCTACTACTATTATTTTATAATAAGATAAGTGTGTTTTTTAATATAATTTAATTATATATCTACCCATATATATTATCGAAAAATGATCAAAAAAATTATTATAAAACAAGCAAATTTTAATTAGGTCAAGTCCTTCATTAGCCCGACAAGGCTTAGGCCACAAAAAAACTAGCAGGCAGGAACCTGCTAGTTGAGCTTGCTAAGTCTAATCATTTGACATGTATTTCGGATTATCGAAGAAGTCTTCCTTGATGGCCTTGACCTCACCATTGAGCATGATAATACCGATCATATTCGGTAGGACCACAAAGGCTAGAGCCAGGTCTAGGTAGGCTCCAGCATTTTCAAAACTGATGAACATGGAGACCAAGATCATCCCACAGGCGATGGCTCTGAGCAAGAGACCTCCAGTCCGACCAAACAAGTATTCAGCTTGTTTCTCGCAGTAGAAGACGATGACAATCATCGTAGAGACGACAAAGAGGAAGAGGCAGATGGAGATAACCACTGAACCAAAGACACCCAAGGATTCATTAATGGCTCGCTCTACCGCAACCGGCATGGTCTCGTTCAAAGCTTGTTCACTCATACCCGGAGTCCAAACCCCAGTAACCAAGATAATTAGGCCGGACATGGTACAAACAACCAGGGTGTCGATAATCACTTCAAAGACACCCCAAACCCCTTGACGGGCTGGGTGGTCAGTGGTCGCCGCAGCGTGGCCAAAACCAGTAGTTCCGAGTCCAGCTTCGTTGGAGTAGACACCACGAGCTACCCCATTTCGGATGACATTTTGGAGGGTGGCTCCAACAAAACCGCCGGAAATGGCTTTCGGGTTGAAGGCCCCAACAACAACCATCCGAAGGGCGTTAGGAATTTGGTCGATATGCATAACTAGGATAATGGCACCCAAAACCAAGTAAGTAATGGCCATGTAAGGAACTAGTTTTTCGGACAATCTTCCAATCGACTTGACCCCACCGTAAACGACCAAAACAGTTAAAATAAAGATCGCAATAATGGTGATATTGCGGGCAAGGGTATTATCAATTCCGATGGCAGCCGCTACATTCTCAACAGGACCAGCTGCCGAGATGGTCTGCAAGGAAATAGAGGGTAGAATTTCAATCATCAAGATAAATGAAACTAAAAAGCCTAAAATTTTCCCAATATTATTCCGGATCCCCTTGCGGAAGACATAGCTGGCACCACCTATGTACTCCCCATCTTCATTTTTCTCCCGATACTTGATGGCTAGGGCTACTTCCCCAAACTTAGTTGCAGAAGTCAAAATTCCTGAAACCCACATCCAAAAGAGGGCACCAGGTCCAGCTAGGAAGATAACGGTTGGGGCGACAACGATATTGGCAGCACCGATGGAGGAAGCTAGGGCTGTGGTCATGGCCTGGAAGGCTGTAACGGTCCCCCGTCCATTGTCGTCATTTGAAAATAACTGACCAAAGGTTTCCTTCAAAATAAAAGGTAGGTGCCTAATTTGGAAAAATCTTGTGCGGAGGGTAAGTAGGATGCTCCCCCCTAGCACTAAGATAATCATGGGTTGCCAAATCAAATCTGCTAATTCTTGTATATCTGGTAACATGGTATTCCTTTCTAATTTTACATTCACACACCCATCTTTGCAGGTATCAAATGCACACCACATTTGTAATCAGGGAAACCGTAATGGACAGTTATTCAACATCTACAAGTATTAGGTATAAGGGACAGCAACATTCTAATAAAACAGTAAATATGTTCTAATTATACACACTTCCTGAAACAAGTCAAATAAATTTCATTATTTATATATTATTTTATAACAAGTTAAATTCTGATCCAGGCTCTGGAAAAATCTTTGTAGCTTTAGTCCTCGACTCGATTCTTTTAATAGCCTGCTTTGCCTTAAGATAACTAGACAGTCATCTTCTTTTTCACTGAGGCAGTCCCACAGGGCATCCAGGTTGTTGCCTGAACAGTTAGTTAAGTCTAAACGGTCTTTCAGGTAATTAAGGTCTTGGCCGGCTTGGATTAAGTCTCGGCAATGAATGGTCACTATATCCATCTAAACCCCCTTAGCTTGGCTGGGTTGGACTTCTTCAAAGTTATCGTAATGGTCGTCAGTGTAAAAATACAAGCCGTCATCTGAGAAGACTAGGCGTTCAGCATTGCGAAAGCCTCCATCATAATTGATATCTGCCTCATAATATTGCCGGCCAGGCTCATCCGGTAAGTTCCCCTCAAAGTTGCCAAAGACGTCGCCTCCTATGGACATGCCGGGGGCCACTTCATCTAAATTGCCTTCACTAGGTACCCAACCTAAGTTACGGGCTTCTTCCTTGGTCAGGTAATTATCTGGCAATTGCTGAAAGTTATCGATAAAGTCCACCACATTTTGCTTGTCAGTGTAGTGGCCGTTTGGGTCTAATGCTCCTACTTCAGCCTGACCTTCTTCATCCTTCCAAGTTTGTTGGCTTGCAGCTTGGTCACTACCCTGACTAGCTTCTTCACCGACTAGGTCTATCCCAAACAGGCCAAGCAAGCCCAGGATTAGGGCAGCTAGGGCAGACAGGACTTGTTTTTGTTTTTTGGTCATGACTTGCCTCTCTCTATGATGCTTTTAGCATAATTTAACTGAAGTCTAGTCTAAACTTCTGGAGTAAAGTCTATAGTAGTAACCTTTTTGATCCATCAGGTCTTGGTGGCTACCTTGTTCGATAATGCCATCGTCGGTTAAAACGTAGATTAGGTCTGAATCCTCAACCGTTGTCAAGCGGTGGGCAATAGTGATGGTGGTCCGTCCTTGGGCTAATTTATCCAAGGATTCTTGCACAACTAACTCACTTTGGTTGTCTAAGGCAGAAGTCGCTTCATCTAGGATTAAGATAGGTGGGTTTTTTAAGAAGACCCGGGCAATGGAAATTCTTTGTTTTTGTCCGCCTGATAGCCGGGCCCCTCTTTCCCCAATATTGGTGTTGAAGCCTTCTGGTAGTTCACGGATAAAGCCAGTAGCCCCAGCAAGGTCGGCAGCCTGGCGGATTTCCGCATCGCTAGCATCCAACTTCCCATACCGGATATTATCCGCTATGGTTCCAGCGAAGAGGTAGACATCTTGTTGGACAATCCCGATATGGTCTCTTAAAGAAAAGAGGCTGATGTCTTGGATATTGTGGCCGTCAACGAGGATTTCTCCTGACGTTAAATCATAAAAACGGGGGATTAGGTTGATTAAAGTGGACTTGCCTGCCCCGGATGGTCCTACAAAGGCCACTTGCTGGCCGGGTTCAATGGTAAAGTTGATGTCATCCAAGACCCTCTCCCCATTGTGGTAGTCAAAAACTAGGTGGCGGGCTTCAATTCTTCCAGCCACATCTTCCAATTCAATCGGATGGGAGGAATCGATAACCCGTGGTTTAGCAGTCATCACTTCATGGAAGCGTTGGATACCGGTTAACCCCTTTTGGAAGTTTTCGGTAAACTGGATGATCCGCTTCAAACTGGTAATCAGCATATTGATGTACATAATAAAGACAATCATGTCAGAAGCCAGCATGGACCCATTTAAGATCAAGACACCTCCCATGACCAAGACGATAATATACATAACCCCTTCAAAGGCGGAAGTAACGGTCATAAAACCGGCCATGGAGATATAGTATTTTTTCTTAATGTAGTAAAAGTCCTCATTACCTGTTTTAAACTTATTAATTTCCTGATCTTCATTGGCAAAACTTTTGACCACATTGATACCAGACAAGGAATCTTCAATCCCAGAATTTAATTTCCCAATCTGCCGGCGTTGGTTCATCTGCTCATGACCCATTTTTTGCCGGAACTTACGGGAGACGACAAACATCAAGGGCAGCATGATAAAGATCACCAAGGTCAAAGGTAGGTTGATAATGCCTAAAATAATAAAGGAAACCACGGTTTGGACCGCAAAAATCAGGTATTCTTCGGGGGCGTGGTGGCTGAATTCGGTAATGTCAAACAGGTCATTGGTCACTTTGGACATTAACTCCCCTACCCGGTTTTCATTGTAGTAGTCATTGTCCAAGGCCATGAGGTGGTCAAAGAGGTCGCGCCGCATATCGGTTTCAATCAAAGCACCCATCCGGTGGCCAACATTGGTCATGTAGTAGCGGGCAATTACTTCAACGACTTTTAAAACGATAAAGATTAAGGACAGGCTGGCTATTATACTACCAGTTAAGCTACCACTGGCTCCGTAATTGGTGAGTTGTCGCAAGACAAGGGGCAGGATAAAGCCAGCCAGGGTGGTTAAGAGTGCAAATATCAAGTCATAAACTAAGATATGTTTATATTTTGAAAAATACGGTTTAATCACTTTGATTAAGTCCAATGTTGACAACATAAAAAATCCCCTTTGCAAAACATTACCACAATAGTATAACAATTTTTCATGGTGTCAACAAATCAAGTTTTTTGTTAATTGGTTCGAATAAAGTTAGCAAGTAAAAAGCCCCCACATGCTAGCTGGAGACTTTGATATTCTTTGGTTTGTGTCAGTTGACTTTAAACCTACCATTAATCTTTTTTCAGGTAGTCAATCATATCGGGATAGTTGGCCTGGATATCTTTGAGGCCGGTTTTATAAGCATAAATATATCGTTGGGGGTCTTTTTCCATCCGGGAGATATTTAAGTCCCTAGAAGGTCTGATAACAAAGACCTCTCCTTGGTCCTCTAAAGCCTTGACCTCATCCAGAGTCTGGTTGTATTCCAAGTAACGGTTTTTTAAGCGGTCGGCAAATTCAGGATAATTGCGGTAAGCCAAGTCAATCAGTAAGGGGTTGGTCTTAGACTTGCGGTAGTCTAAGGGTTGGGTCAAGACAATCACAATCTTGTCATAACCCAAGTCCATTGCCTTTTGGTAAGGAATGGAGTCCGCCACTCCCCCATCTAAATAATGCTGACCGTCGATTTCCACCGGTTGGGAAACGAAGGGCAAGGAAGAAGAGGCCCGGAAAACTTCCACATCCTGGTGGGCATCCTGGACCTTGAAGTGTTCAGCTAAACCTGTTTCTAGGTTGGTGACTGTGACATAAAAATCTGACTCAGCTTGCTTGAATTTTTCATTGTCAAAGGGGTCTAATTCTAAGGGCAAGACATGGAAGGCATAGTTTTCGTCCACCATATTCCCTGTCTTGATCAAGTTTTTTAAGCTAACAAAACGTTTGTCATTAACGTAATTTAAGTTGTATCGGATGGTCCGGTATTGGTCTTTGGACAGTAAGTTAATCCCAAATAAGGCACTAGCCGATACCGTAAATAAGGCATCAAACTCAATACCCGTCCCAATAAAATAATCTAAAATGGCAGCTGTGTACAAGCCACGCATGCCCCCACCTTCCATTACTAAAGCCGTTTTCATCTAATCATCCTTTGCATCCTGGTTTGAATCAATCTATTATAAAAATTTTAACAAAAAATCCAGGATAAAACGAGTATTTAGACTAGGATCAAAAAAGGACAGTCCCAGTAGGCTGTCCTTTTAACTTAATCTTTTAGGGTGAATGGGTATTGGCTAACCGCTTTGGGGTCAATTTTTTCTAGGGCATCAATTAATTTGAGTTCGAAGGTCCCAATACCGTCAGACACTTGCTCAGCCTGGTTGCCGGCTTCTTCCAAGACCAAGCAAGCTACCAAGGCAGCTGGGAGGGGGTCTTCTACCCCGGCATAGGCTGAGATGAGGCCCCCTAAAATGGAGTGGATACCGGTTAATTTATCCAGGTAATGGGCCTTGCGTTCTACACAGTAAACTTGGTCGGGGCTTGCTATGAGGGTTTTTTCGCCAATGATAACCACCACCCCTCCCGTATGGTCAGCAATGGCCACTCCTGCTGCTAAGGCTTCTTCAGCAGGGGGTTGGGGACTTAAACTGTCACTAGGCCGGCCACCGTCACAGGACCATAAGTTAGCCAAGGAAAGAATTTCAGCTGGTCTCCCCTTGATGATGGTAGGCTGGTAGCCTTTAAATTGTCGCAATAGTCGCGTTCTTAAAGATCCTAAGCCAATACCTACAGGGTCTAGGAGCCAGGTTTTGCCACTTTTGGCTAGTATGCGACCAGCTTGGGGGATGGTATCTTCAAATATCGGCAGGATGGTCCCAACGTTAATATAAAAAGCATCCGTCTTGTCGATCATAGCTTCTGCCTCGTCAGGCATATTCACGATTGCCGAGCCAGCACCAATTGCATTTTGACTTCTAGCCACAAAATCATTGGCTAAAACGCCGGTCACTGCCCCTACTATGGGGTGGTCTTGCCGAACTGTTTCGATACAGCTTTCGATTAGGTCTTGCGAAATCTCATCCAAAATGGTCACTCCTCTTCACTAGTCATCATTTCCACTATAACCATTATAACTGAAAATTGCTAAAAACTTAACTAGTGACTACAAAACCTATACTGAAAGGCCTCAACTAGGTCCTAGCTAAACCTATAAAAAAGTGGATGAGAAAAGGCCCTTGTAAATGGCAAGGGCCTTGGCTTAATCATCTATAGGGTTTAAAGCTTAGTCATCAATTTGGAAGAGGGGTTGACCTTCTTGGTTGTAAACCAAGCTCCGGGCGACTTTGGGACTGGCCATGGCCATGATCAGCCGGTCCCGGTAAGGTTCGGCTAATTGGTCAAAGAGGTATTGGTTGTCATCTAAATCAAGGGCCTTTCGTTTGGCTAGGATTTGGTCATGCTTGTAGAGTTTGTAAGATTTGGAAGGCAGCTTTTGGTCACTTTGTACCGCTTCAATCCGGTAGAAGGAATAGTCATCGATGTATTTGACTTCTAGGGCCCCAGTATTGGTTCGGTAAATTTCATAGTCATAATCTTCCTGGTTAATTTCCCACCAGGTCAAGATGGCTTCCTTGGCCTCGTCTTCACTCTTGTAGGTCCCATGCTCTTTTCTGACATCATCACGCTTGTTAATCCAGTAAATTGTATAGTAAGTATTTGACATCTTAACCCAACTTTCCTTGCTTTTGCCTAATATACCATAGAAAGCCCTCTTTTGAAACAATCTTAATCGGACAAGAAAAGGGAATCGGTCACTTCTTGGTCCAGGGTCTGGTTTTGGAAGAGGTCCAAAACCTTGTCAACTGTTAGTTCATCCTTGGCTTGTCCTTTCATGTCCAAGATAATTTGTCCTTGGTGGAGCATAATGAGCCGGTTGCCGTAATCAATTGCCTGTCTCATATTGTGGGTGATCATAAGGCTGGTGATTTGGTCTTCTTTAATGGCTTGGTCTGTCAGGGCCATCACCTTACCAGCAGCTTTAGGGTCTAAAGCAGAGGTATGCTCATCTAAGAGGAGGAGCTTAGGCTTTTTAATGGTGGCCATCAAGAGGGAGATAGACTGACGCTGACCGCCTGACAGCAGGTCTAAGCTGTCATCCAGCCGGTCTTCTAAGCCAAGGTCCAGACTGGCTAAGAGTTTTTTAAAGTAGGCCTTGTTTGTACTGGTTAAGGACCGGCCGAAAAGCCGTCTTTCCCCTCTCTTCATGGCAATAGCCAGGTTTTCAGCGATAGTCATCCTTGGGGCAGTCCCCAAACTTGGGTTTTGAAAGACCCGGGCAATGTCTTTGGCCCGGTTAACCTCCCCCGTCCGAGTGATATCTTTTCCCTCCATTTGAATCTGGCCTGAATCAGGCTTAGTAGCTCCCGAAATAACATTGAGTAAGGTAGACTTGCCTGCCCCATTGCCCCCAATGACACTGATGAAATCCCCCTTGTGAATGGTTAAGTTTAAGCCTTTCAGGACTTGTTTTTCATCAAGGGTACCAGGGTTAAAGGTCTTTTTAATATTGGATAAGTGGAGTAATCGCTCAGTCATTGTCTCCCTCCTTCATGGCTTTTAAATTGGATTGGTAATGCTTGAAAAAATGTGGCAAGGCGATGACAAGTGCCAATAAGATTGCCGAGACCAGTTTTAAGTCGTTGGGCTGGAGCCCCAAGGATAGGGCCAGGGAAATGAGGAGCCGGTAGATAATCGACCCCACGGCCAAGGAAGTGAGCCGGACCCCTAGCGAGACATTGGCATAAATCACTTCAGCCAGCATCAAGGAGGCCAGTCCAATGACAATGGTCCCAATCCCCATGCTGATATCAGCGTAACCGTTATTTTGGGCAATTAAGGACCCAGACAAGGCCACAAAGCCATTGGACAACATAAGGGCTAAAATTTTCATTTGTTGGATCTTGACCCCCATGGAAGCCGCCATACGCTCATTATCCCCTGTAGCAATTAAGGCTTGTCCGAGGTCAGTTTTAAAAAAGAGGTGTAAGCCAGCAACAATGACAGTCAAAATCAAGCTGGCTAGGAGGATTAGGTTGGTTTGGCTAGGAAGGTTAAAGACCTTGTCTAAGATTTGGGTAAACCGGTCTTGGTTGAGTAAACTGATATTGGCCTGGCCCATAATCCGTAAGTTTATGGAGTAAAGGCCCGTCATGGTCAAGATACCGGCTAGGAGGGTTGGAATGTTTAACTTATTAATTAAAAGACCAGTCACCAAACCAGCCAGCATACCAGCTACAAATCCCATAAGGGTAGCTAGGAGTGGGTTAAACCCGCTTGCAATCATGGCAGCAGAAACAGCTGCCCCTAAGGGAAAGGCTCCTTCAATGGTCAAGTCGGCTATTTGTAGGATACGGAAAGAAAGGAAAATCCCGATAGCCATGACGGCCCATAATAACCCTTCCGCTATGGAAACAATGATTAAGTTCATTCTTGACCTCCCTCTATTAGGATGTCTGCTTCTTCTAGGATTTCAGACGGGATGGTCAAGCCTAAGCGATCGGCCTGGTCAGGGTTAACCACGAGTTCTGTCTCTGTAGGATCTTGGACAGGAAGATTAGCAATGTCTGCTCCAGCTAAAACTTCCAAGGCCATTTGCCCGCTCAACCGTCCGATTTGATACTGGCTCAGTCCCCGGGTTGCTAGTCCCCCACTTGCCACCATTTCATAAACTGCTGGGAAGATGGGAACCTGGTTGTCGTTAGCCACTTCGACCAGGCTGGGAAAGGCAGAAGCAATATTATTGTCCGTTCCCACCCAGATAGCCTCCACTTCCTGGCATAATTGGGCAGCTACTTGGATGAGGTCATTTGGCGAAGAAATAGTCGCTTCCTTGACCTCCATACCAAGGGACTGGGCATAGTCTTTTGCGGCTTGACTTTGCTTGGCTGAATTAACCTCACCACTGGAGTAAATAATCCCCAAGCTTGACAAGTCTGGTAGGATGGTTTGGATAAGGTCGATTTGGTCCTGGTAGGGGGTTAGGTCTCTCACCCCACTAATATTTCTACCCGGTTGATTTAAGTCTTTCATTAAGCCAGCTTCGATTGGATCGGTGACACCAGCCATGATAATGGGAATATCTGAGCTTGCATTAGCCAAGGCCTGGACAGCTGGGGTGGCAATTCCAATCATCAGATCTGCCTCTTGGTAAACAAATCGTTGGGACATGGTATTAAGGTTGTTTTGGTCCCCCTGGGCATTTTGCAGGTCAATTTCGACTTGGCTGCCATCTTCTTCAAAGCTATCTTGGATGCCTTGTTGGATTTCATCCAGGGATGGGTGGCTGACCAATTGTAGGATGCCAACACTCACTTCTTGGTCTAGGCTAGCCTGACCTTGTTCTGGATCCTGGTAGGAAACCGTGTAATAGGAAACAATGGCAATGAGGACCGCAATGGTGGCAAGTAATTTTTTCAATCTTTTCCCTCCTAATTAAAAATTAGTTTAAAATAAAAAACAACCGTAGTTGACTACGGTTGTGAAAAACCGCACAGACTTATCCGATCTATGCGGTTTTTGCTCTATAAACGCATAGATACAGGTCAATCGAGTTGATCAGCTGTATCTAGGCTTACTTGATTTTAGTTAAGCAGACACAGCTACTATGCGATTTTGCCACAAAAAACCTGAAACAGGATTTAAAATTTGATTCGCTTGTTGCATGGGTCTACCTCCCTAGTTTTCATCAGTTTTAAACTACTTATCTCAAGCGATTAAGTCAACTTATTCATACTCAGCCCGTTCGCCACCGATGTTTTTAGGTCGAGACCGAAGGGCAGTTAAATGGGCTTGTCCAATTTGGTCAATATCAAAACGGACAGGAACCTGGACAAATTTCACCTGCATCCCAATAAAGGTGTCCCCAATGTCCAAACCAGCATCAGCTGTGATGTGTTCCACCATAACCGGGTCGTCTAAGAGGTCATAGGCGGCAACTGTGCCTGATCCACCCGCATGAAGGGCTGGTTTGACATTAACAATTTCTAAATTGTGGCTTTTAGCGTATTCCCGGTCCACCACTAAGGCCCGGTTAATGTGCTCACAACCCTGGGTAGCCAGGTAAATCCCCTTATCATCTAAGATGGATTTGATTTTGGAGACAATTGCCTTACCGATTTCAGCATTGGAATTTTTCCCAATTTGCCCACCGACAACTTCACTGGTACTCAAGCCTAAAACGAGGGCCTGGCCAGCTTCCAGTTTTGCTTCTTCAAGCAAGTCATAGGTTACTTTCTCTACCTGGTCTAACAACTGCTTTTCATCGTAATCTTGTGCCAATCTAAACACTCCTATTATATATTTTTGTTACTCCCAATATTAGTTTTGTCAGATCGGACCTGGTAGGCAAATTGATTATAAATTAGTTAGCTTGGTTGGATTGGCTTAGGTCTAAGCCAGAAATTTGGTCTAGTTCTTGGTAAAGGGCGCGCAAGATGCGGGCACCGAAGACAAAAGTATTGATAAGGGGTCTAACGTCTTCACCTGTAATACCTAAGTTACGCATAATTAATTCGCCATCTTTGGAAATGGCAAAGTGATAGTAGCCACTTCGCACCCGGTTGAGTTCATTTAATTCTTCAAGGACAGACCCTATCTTGTTGCGGTCAGTAACGTAACCAATTCTATTGTAGGTAATTTGGTAGTTAACCCGGTCGCTAGGTGATTCTTGAATAATAACAGAGCAGGGAACAACCTTGTCTTTGTTAACTTGTAGGCCGGTTTGGAAGGCGTGTTGCTTTTGGGTCACTTCTTCCCCATCTTTGTTTTTAATCGGTTGTTCAACAACCCGGTCTTTAAACTTCACATTCTGATCATCGGCAAGTTGCTTGAATTTTTCGGTAATCAAACTCATAATATTCCTCCAAAAGTCTATGTATACATTCAGTATAACTTATTTTGACAAATAAACAAATTATTTTACTATCTTGCCCTAGCCTAGGATCTTAACGAGTCAATATGAATGATTTTTAACATAAAAAATGACCAAACCTATCGAAAGTAGGTTTGGTCATTTGTGGCCACTTAACGGCGCATTTGTTCACGGATTCGGGTTGCCTTACCAGTCCGTTTGCGTAAGTAGAATAATTTAGCTCTACGAACGCGACCACGGCGGGTAACTTCGATCTTAGCAACACGTGGGGAGTGAACTGGGAAAGTCCGTTCTACCCCAACTCCGCTAGAAATTTTACGAACAGTGTACATTTCACTGATTCCTTGTCCTCGGCGACTGATAACAACGCCTTCGAACAATTGGATACGTTCACGGCTCCCTTCGACAATGCGGGCGTGAACGCGGACAGTATCACCAGGTCTAAAGTCTGGAATATCATCTCGTAACTGCTCTTTGGTAATTTCTTCGATCAATGGGTTCATTTTTCTACTCCTCTCGCGCAACCATCTTGGGTGCTTGGTCCTAGCGGATGACTGCATGATATGGTGCTACCACCAATTAAACATACTAGCATAAAGGCTTCAAGCTTGCAAACTTTATTTGTATTTTAAGTCTAATTCTTTTAAGGTTTGCTGAAAAACTTGCGGCAAGTCGCTAGTAAAGGATAGGCGCTGGCCAGTTCTGGGATGGTCAAAGCCTAAAGTCTTAGCGTGTAAGTATTGGCCTGGTCCCTCAAGGGTCTTCTTCGGACCGTATAGGGGGTCTCCGGCTAAAGGAAAGCCAATATAGGCTAGGTGGACCCTGATTTGGTGGGTCCGGCCGGTCTCCAGTTGGCACTGGATGAGACTATAGTCTTGGCCAAAGTAGCGGATAAGGTCAAAATGGGTGATGGCCTCTTTCCCATTCTCAGTGACGGCATATTTCTTCCGGTCTTTTGAGTCGCGTCCGATTGGAGCATCGATAGTCCCTTTTGGATGAGGGACGTGGCCATGAACCAAGGCTAGGTAGTGACGGTCAACCGTCTTGTCTTTTAACTGCTTGGATAAGGACTGGTGGGCCAGGTCATTTTTAGCTACGACCAAAAGACCCGATGTGTCCTTGTCTATCCGGTGGACAATACCTGGCCGCAATTCTCCGTTGATACCAGACAAGTTGTCCAGTTGGTATAAAAGGGCATTGACCAAGGTATGGTCTGGGTGACCTAGGCTGGGGTGGACGACCATGTTTTGGGGTTTATTCACCACAGCTAGGTCTGAGTCTTGGTAGACAATAGGGACTGGAATAGCTTCAGCTTCTAAGTTAACTTCTTGAACTGGCGGGATGGTAAGGACTACCTTGTCCCCTTTGGCGACTTGGTAGTTGGCTTTTACAGCCTGGCCATTGACGGTCACCTGGTCTGTTTGAATCAAGTCTTGAATTTTAGACCGGGATAAATCATTGAGTTGATCACTTAAGACCTTGTCCAGACGCCCCTTTTCTTGGTCTATCCGGACTTCTCTTCTTTCAGTCATCCTTCCTCCCCTCCTTTCATCATGTATTCGTCGTAAAGGACTGCTACAAGCATCAAAATAACCCCAGTTGTTAGGGCTATATCAGCAATATTAAAGATTGGAAAGGACATAAAGTCAACTTGGATCATATCGATAACGTACTGGTGGAATAGGCGGTCAATAAAGTTACCCAGGGCGCCACCAATCATAAAAGCAATAGCCGTTGCCAGGAGGGCTGACTTCTTACCTTCCTTGTGGAGAAGGTAGATTAAAAAGGCCACGACTAAGATGGTGACAAGGTAAAAAAAGACCATCTGTCCTTCAAATATACTCCAAGCTGCCCCAGTGTTTTGGACATGGGTCAAAGACAAGACATTGGGAATCAAGTTTATAGTCTGGCCTAAGTCTAGATTGCTGGCTGTTAAATACTTGGTTAATTGGTCAAGAATGATAATGACCAAGCTGATAAAATAATATTGGATCATGCTTTAATAGCTCCTTTTGTGAAATTAATGGCCACAAGTGGTCAATATTAGGGGAATATGATTAACATCCTAACTTATTTACTGTAGAATGGAAATACCAATCTTACATTACGAAGGAGTTTGAACTTGAATAAATTAGTCAAGACACTGGTTAGTTCTTCCAGCCTTTTTCTACTTGCTGGATGCACTAATTATAGTATATCAAGCGTCAGTGATACAACAAGTAATCTTCAAGAAGATAGTCAGGCCATGGTAGACCAATTTAATGAGCTCTACGATACAGAGGCTGACTTAATGGATACTTTTGAAGAAGACCTTGGATCTGAAGAAGGTTTAGATCGTTTCACAAGTGAAGATGCTGAAGTTTTTGAAAATGTCAACCAACGGCGCGAACAAGTGGAAAGTATTTTGGACCTCAACCAAAGCATCACTGACCAGGCTGATTATTTAGCAGATTATGACGGTGAGGAACTGAACCAAGAAGAAGTCCAAGCCTTGGCTGACAACTTACATAATTTTACTGACCAAGTTGAAGCCTATACCGACCAATACCAAACTAGTTTAGATAACCAGGAAACTTTCTTCCAAGATATTGGCTCCGATGAAGTCTCGGGGGAAGAATTTCTCCAAGGTCTAGAAGATATTGAAGCAGAGGATGAAGACTTGAAGAACCAAGCCTCCGATTTAAATGCAGAATTTGATCAAATTTTGGACCAAATCGATGACTTTGCCCAAAGTGTTAACGAGGAAGAAAACAATCAGGAAGGTGAAAACGAATGAAAAATAAAATGAAAGGCTTCTTACCCCTCCTAGTCGCTCCCCTCATCTTGGTAGCTTGCTCAGGTGACCAAGAAGACCAAGAAAATGAAGCCCAAGAGGAAAACACTGAAGAAGTAGAAGACCAACAAGGTCAAGATGGCCAAGAAGCTAGCAATGAAAGCGACCAGGCTGAAGCGGACCAAGAAGCACAGTACACATTAAATGAAGAAAGCTTTCGGATTGAACCGATTGAAGGAAGCGGAGCGGACAGTCAGGTGGTCCTGATGACCTTTGATGATGCGCCTGACAATTATGCCTTAGAGATAGCAGAGATTTTGCATGACCACGACGTTCCTGCTATTTTCTTCGTCAATGCTATGTACTTGGATGACCAAGAAGGCCAAGACCAACTCCAAGCCATCCACGACATGGGCTTTGAAATTGGCAACCACACCTATAACCACCCCAACCTGCAAGAAATATCTGAAGAAGCCCAAAGAGCTGAGATCGTTGATACCAACGACCGAGTTGAAGAACTCATTGGGGTTAGACCTCGCTTTTTCCGCCCACCCTTTGGGGCTCAGACCGACTACTCCTACCAGGTGGCTGAAGAAGAAGGCATGCAGTCTATGAACTGGTCTTATGGCTACGACTGGGAGAGCCAGTACCAAGACCCCGATGCCCTAGCAGACATTATGGTGAATAGTGAATTCTTATCCGATGGTGCTAACTTGCTCATGCACGACCGAGAGTGGACCAAGGATGCTGTTGAAGATATTATCCTCGGTTTTGAAGAAAAAGGATATGGGTTTGTCGACCCTAGTTTAATTGAAAGTGGGAATAAAGATGCCGCATAAAAAATTAATCGGCTCGCTGGTCAGTTTCCTAATCTTGTCTTCAGCTAGCCTCCCTGCCCTAGCCCAAGAAGAAAGTGACCAAGCTGACGAAAATACAGAAGCTGTCCAAGACCAAGAAACAGACGGTCAGGAAGACCAAGAGGACCAAGCAGGTTCAGAAAATGAAGAAGATGGTGGTGAAGAAGCTGGCGATGATCAAGACCAGGAAGTGGAATTGGATGGCCCCCTCCGCATTAATGAAGATCCTATCCTAGCCATCCCCAAAAACTTCCCTCCCGAATTGTCTTACGGTCCCGATGAAGTTGTAGCCTACCCTGAAGATGGGGTTAAGGGGATTTACGTAACCGGCCCAACGACAGCAGAAGCTAACTTCCAAAACTTAATCAACATGGTGAATTCCACTGACTTGAACTCCATGGTGATCGATGTCAAGGAAGATTACGGGCAAGTCGTTTTGGATTTTGACAGCGATAGCCAGGCCATCCAAAATGCCAGCAACCCCTTTTCTGATGCTGAGGAAGTTGTTGAGACCCTTAAGGAAAATGACATCTACCCTATCGCCCGGATTGTTGTCTTTAAAGATACAGTCCTAGCTGAAGAAAGACCGGACTTATCCTTTACCCAGGCGGATGGAACGCTTTGGAAAAATGGCCGGGGCGAAGCCTTCGTTAACCCTTACGAGCAGGAAGTTTGGGACTACAACATTGAAATCGCCAAGGCAGCCGCTGAAGTTGGCTTCCGCGATATCCAATTTGACTATGTCCGCTTCCCAGAAGGTTTTGAAACTCGGGACGAAGAACTCCAATACAGTCGGGGCAAATATGATGACTCCACTACAAATTCTGAACAAAGGATTGACACCGTTAAGAGCTTTGTCGAACATGCCAGAAATGAACTCATCCCTTATAATGTGGACGTTTCCGTTGATATTTTTGGCTATGCAGCAGCTATCCAAGAAGCACCTGGTATCGGACAAAGCTTCCAAGGTATTTCTGAACATGTGGATGCCATTTCGGCCATGGTCTACCCTAGCCACTGGGGGCCAGGTAACTTTGGCATTGAAAAGCCCGACCTAGAACCTTACAGCACTGTCGATGAATACATGAAGTTAGAAAATGTCCTCCTCGATGAACTGGGCAGTGATGCACCCCAATCCAGACCTTGGATCCAAGACTTTACAGCTAGCTACCTTGGAGCAGGAAACTACAAGGAATATGGTGCGCAAGAAGTCACCGACCAAGTCAAGGCCCTCCATGATAATGGGGTTGATGAGTTCCTCCTTTGGGATGCTAGCAACAACTACTCCCAGGGTGCTACCTACTCCTTTGAGGGACAAACAGAAAATGAAAGCGAAGCAGAATAGAAATGAAAAGCCTAGCTGGAAGTTAGCTTCCAACTAGGCTTTTTGCTTACCTGCTAAATGGCTTTGCTGAAGCCAATACAGTATCATTTTTAAAACGGCCAGTCAGATGCCACCTTCTGGAGTAAATGACCTGGATTTTAAAATTCTCGTATAACTAATGTTGTTTGAGAAAAAAGTTGAGAGATTCTCGAATAACAATAGTTGTTTGAGAAAAGTCCGCCAAATTTCTCAAATAATGGTTGTTATTTTAGAAAACCGGTGAAAAATTCTCAAACTAGACCCTCAGTTTGAGAATAACAAATTTTATAATTCTATCAAAAGCAAATAACCCAAGCTGGAAGCAGAAACTTCCAACTTGAGTATTTATAATACAAGTTAAACTTCAATGGCCCGGTTCAGGTCTGTTGAGACCAGGTAGGCATGACTGACCCGACTATCAGGATAAATAGTCTCTAAGGCTCGTTTATAAAGGGCTATTTGCCCCTTGTAGCGCTCTCTTAAGACTTGGTCGGGATCTTGATAGTGGCCTAGCTGGTCGGTCTTGTAGTCAAAGAGGGTAATCTCCTTACCAACTTGAACAAAACCATCAATAACCCCGTGGATTAATACACTGTCCTCTTCCTGGGTATCCAAGTGGAAAAGGTCGCCTGCTTCCAACAAGAGAGAAAAAGGCTGTTCGCGTTTGACCTGACTGGCATGGTCTTGCAAGAAATGGCCAAATTCTCCTGCGAATAACTTAACCAGGGAGTTTTGGTCGATGTAATTCGCCAAGTTTTGGTCGATCACTTCCTGGTTAACCAGCTGGTCTATGACGGCTTGGATGGCCTGGGCTGTCACTGGCTGGCTGAGATCGCATTTTTGTAGGACTAAGTGGGTAGCTGACCCGATATCCTTGGAAGAAGGTTTAGCCTGGCTTCCCTTTTGGATAAATTGGGGGTCTGCTAAGTCTTGGCTGACATAACGGTTGGGTTTGCTCCCTTGACCGGTGAAGTCCATCTTTTCCAATCCTTCATCTACTTCAAAAAAGCGTTTAATTTCAGAAACAGATTGGTAGCTGGTGGTATTAACAGCAAGCTGGTGGGGGTAATGATAGGAAAGATAGGCCTTGGCTTGGTCCAGTTCTTGCTTAAGGTCTTCTTCATCCTGGCCCCAGTCTTGGCTAGGATTTAACTTAGCTGTTTGAGTGTTAATATCTTGACTATCCCCCTCCCCTGGTCCTTGGTCAGGGTTAGAACTAGATTTGACCAAGTCGGCTTCATTGAAGAAGTGAATTTGAAAGGAAATATCTTGGAAAGCCAGGAGCGGACTGTCCTTTTGGTCCCTTAAATCTTGGCTCAAGGGGTGGCGGATAATCCCCTTACCCAGCCAATTGAGGAAGCCGTCATCGGGCTTGAGCCTTTCTTTAATGGACAAGGTGGTATTCGTCTGACTTTGGACCGTCTTCCACTTCTTAAGGAGGTCTTCTTTAGTCTTTGTCGTACCGGTGATAAAAAGCTTCTGTTCAGCCCGGGTCAATGCAACATAGAGGACCCGCATTTGTTCTGAAATCAACTGCCGCATTCGTTTAGCTTGGATACCCTTGTTGAGCCAGGTGGGGTATTTAAGCTGTTGGTCAGTATCAATATAGTTGAGCCCCAAACCTTGGTGGCTGTCGACAGCATAGTCTCCCTGGGCATCACTGACATTAAATTTCTTAGAGCTATCGGTCAAAAAGACGATGGGAAATTCTAAGCCCTTGCTAGCATGGATGGTCATAACACGGACAGCATCCTCATCTTCCGTCACACTGACAGGTTCAGCCAGGTCCTTGTCTTTTTTCTGCATGCTTTCAATAAATTTAATGAATTGGAAAAGACCCTTGAAGGAAGAAGCTTCATAGGCCCCTGCTCGTTCATACAGGGCATGGAGGTTGTTTTGCCTTTGTTGGCCTGACTGTAAACCAGCCACATACTCTAGGTAGTTGGTGTCTTGGTAAACCTTCCAGATCAAGTCCACCAGGGAATGAAATTTAGCATAGTCCCGCCATTCTTCCAACTGGCTTAAAAAGCCTTGAACCTTGACCTGCAAGTTAGGGTCAACCTTGTTCTTCTTGGCCTTGGCATAGTCTTCTAAGGCATGGAAGTAGAGGCCCTGGCGGTTGATGAGACGGATTTTGGCTAATTCGGGTTCGGTTAAACCCAGGACCATGGACCGTAAGACGGCGACCAGGGGAATATCTTGCAAGGGGTTGTCAATAATCTTCAAGATAGACATCATGGTCTTGATCTCGGTCCGCTGGAAGTAATTTTCAGTATTGTTAATAGCCACTGGGATGCCCAATGCCTTAAATTCTTCACTAATCACCAAGTTGTTATTCTTGGTTGGGGTTAAAATAGCAATATCTCGGTATTGGAGGGGGCGGTTTCGGTCTGCTTTTTTGTCGTAAATCAAAAAGCCAGAATCCACCAGGTCCTTAATTTTTTGGGCCACCATCCGGTACTGACCTTGGTTACTTTCGCGGATCCCATCTTGGGGGGGTATCTCCCCTTCCCTATCTGAATCTTCCCCCTTGCTTTGGTAGATGAGGAATTCAGTTTGCTTGGAATCCAAGTCATCCGTCTCATTGGGAAAGTTTGGGTTACCCACATTTAACTGGGCGGCTTGATCGTAAACTACGTCGCCCAGGTCCCGGTCCATGATTTGGTGAAAGATATAGTTGATAAAGTCCAAGACTGTATTACGGGACCGGAAGTTTTCCTGTAAGATAATCCGCTCCTTGACCGGGTCGTGGCCAAAGCGGTCATACTTGTCAATAAAGAGCTTGGGTTCAGCCAGGCGGAAGCCATAAATGGACTGCTTGACATCCCCCACCATAAAGCGGTTACCCGCTCCTGGCTTAGCCAGGCTGGATAAAATAGCTTCCTGGAGGACATTGATGTCTTGGTATTCATCAATTAAGATTTCTTGGAAAAGATCTTGGTAATAAGCCTGGGCCACCCCTGATTCATGGCTTAAGATATCGAGTGTCTTGTGCTCCAGGTCATTAAAGTCTAAGGCCCGCATCTTTTCTTTTTCAGCTGAAAAAGACTGGTGGAATTCTAAAAGGAGTTCAACCAAGGACTCCACCAAGGGTCTTAACTTGTTAATCTTATCCACTTGGTCACTGGGCTTGATGGTGAAATAGTCTTCAATGAGGCTGTTAAAAGCTTTTTTACCACTATTATTTAAAGCCTTGACCTCTTCATCCAGGGCCTGGTAATGGGGGTCTTCCTTGTAGTCTTTGGGCAGTGCCGGTTTTTTAGGAAATTTCATGGCTTGACCTTGTAGGTAAAAGTCATCCAATTGGTCTTTTTGGACTAGGTCTTGAAAACTGACTAGTTTTTGGCGAACTTCCCCAAATTTGTCCTGGAATTTTTCAAGGCCAGCCTCCCCTTGGACCAGGTTTAAGATCTGGTCGTAATGGTCGATAGCCAGGTCTAAACTAGAGCGGATGTCTCCTTTAATTTCATCCTGGTAGATGGAAAGGTCCTTGAGGTCATCTACTTGGTAGGTCTGGCCCAGCTCACTCAACCATTTGATACTGTCGGGTCTGGCCAGGGCAGATTGATAGATAGACCGAACCATGTCTTTAAAAGGGTCCAAGTTACTAGGGCCAGCAAACATCTCTAGCAGGCGGTAAAAGCTAGGGTTTTGGTCTTCTAACTTCAAATTGATGCAGTCATCTAATATACGCTCTTGGACCAGGTCGATTTCGGTTTGGTCTGTCAACATGCGGAAGACTGGATCCATATCAATCAAATAGTAATATTTTTGGATAACCTTAGAACAAAAGGAGTGGATGGTGGAAATATTGGCTTGGTTGATCAAGGGTAATTGCTTAATTAGGTGGTTTTTAAGGTTACTGCCAGATGGGGCCTGGCTAATTTGGTCTTGGATCTTGGCCTGGATCCGTTCTTTCATTTCCTGGGCCGCCGCCTTGGTAAAGGTCACTACCAATAAGTCGGTAATATCGGCTCCTTGGCTGACTAAGTTAAGGATGCGTTCAACCAAGACCATGGTTTTTCCCGAACCAGCCGAGGCCGAAACTAGAATATCATGGCCAGTATGGTAGATGGCTTCTTTTTGTTCAGGTGTATAATTAGGTTTAGTGTCTTGGGTCATGGTCTCCTCCATCTTTTTGGTAGAGTTTTTGCAAATGGGCTAGATAGTCTTCCATCGAATCAAAGGTTGTTAAGTATTGGTACTGGTTTTCTGCTAGCAAAACATCAAATTGGGAAATAGCGTGGTAGGGCCCTGAAACAGTATCAATATGGTCCACTCCATAATAAGGTTTCATCACTAACTTGCCAGAGAGGATGTCTTGGCCAGCTTTAGCGATTAATTGCCGGTTGTGGTGGAGCAACAATTCCAAGTCTGCTGGTTTAATCAATTGGTTGGGTCTTCGGATTGAAAAACTACCATCTTTCTTTTTCATGTAGGGATAGTAGTCAGAATAACCATTAGTGTCTTGTAGGTTCACATCTAGTAGGTCTAATGCTTTGGGTTCATCCAGCAAGAGGCCCTGGTATTTTAATTCCTTATTGATTTTTTGGTTTAGGTCGGCTTCATTTAAAAGCTTGTCTACCATGATTTTAGGCATATGGATCTGAGAATAAAGGGCAGCCAGGGGTTTTAGGCCTGCTAAGTTTAAGTCTAGCTGGTCATAATATTTTAAGACTGTATCAAAGTAGGTCAAGAGTTGCAAGGACAGACCGGCATTTAATTCACTTGCCTTAAGGCTTTTTTTGCTGGACTTGTAGTCGACAATTTGCAAATACTTGTGGTCTTCTCCCCGATTTGGGTCAGACATCAAGTCCACCCGGTCGATTTTACCCCGCAAGTAAACAGTGGACTGGTCACTTAAAGGAATTTCATAGGCTGGCAGGCTGGTGTCAGACGAGCCCAGGCCAAAGTTTAATTCAGTCAGGTAGGGCCGCATATGGGAGGACTGAAAGTGCTTGTGGGTGGATTTAAGACGGCGGTTAACATTTTTAAGGAGTTGGTCTCTTATGAAAGCCATCTGATTGGAAGCTGATAGAACCTTGTAGCGGGGGTCTTCTAACAAGTTTCTGGCTCGGTCTTGGGCCAAGTCTTCTAGGTCGGCCGGGTCTATGTCTGCCAGATCTTGCTTGGAGGCGATAACTTCACTGATGACCTGGTCTAAGATGTCATGGTAGTAAGAACCGGACTCTGCCGGAGTCAATTCTAATTGGTCTCGGTCTTTTAATTTCAAGCCGTACTGCAAGAAGTGATTGTAGGGGTCCTTATAGTAGGTCTCAAGCTGGGAGACAGACAAGTAAAGGTCCTTACCGTACAAGTCTTGGGCCAGTTTTTCCCCTAATGGGACTGGGATATTTTTAAAGTCCAAGGATGAAAAAATCCTTCTTAATTGCCCCTGGTCTTGGGCAGCCAAGTAAGTTGCCAGCTTGGCCCATAGGGGGTGGAGAGGAATTTGCTTTTCCCTGTCTAAGCGGAAAGCCAAGAGGGTTAGGTTGGCCAATTGGTACTTGGAAGCCAGGACTTGGTCTAAATCTTTCGGATGGGGGTCCTGGATTAAGTCTCCTAACCTTCCCTGCTGGTATATCTCAAGGTCAAAGGCCTGCTGAACTTGTTTGAGATAGGGACTGAGACTATGGTCTGAAGCCCCATCTTGTTTTTGACTATAGCTAAAGAAAAGGTACTGGCTGGCTAGGTTAAAAGCCTTGTAAGCTGTATAAGCTTCGTCAGCCAACCTTTCCTCACTACTAGACCGCAAATTTTTTAAAGGATTCTCTTGGAGGTAGTCCTGGAAGACTTGCCGGTCTTGGTCGTCTAAAATACTTTGGTTGTCAATAGCTTGGGGAAAGTTACTTTCGTTCATGCCAAGGTAAAAGACGATGGGATGACGGCTGGTCCGGTCCCAGTCCAGTCGACTAGTCACCGTAACCTGGTCCAGCCTTGGTGGAACGTTAGAAAATTCCGTGCTTTCAAAGGCAAGCTCAATCATGGCAAGAAATTCTTCCCCGTCCCATGGGTAGTCCCCCATTACTTCAATATATTCATCAAAAAGGGAGATAAGACTATGCCAGGCCTGCTCGTGACGCTTAGACTGGTCTAGATCTTGGGCTTCTAAGGCCTGGTCCCGCCAGGCTAAAATTCGGTCCTTCACCTGACATTTTTCCATAAAATCATAAATAGCTAGCATTGCCTGTCGGTTGGTTATGTGGTCTTGGTTTAAGCTTTTGATCAAGGGGTCAAACAAGCGGTGGAGTTGACTTCTGACCTGGTTACTGGTTTCTTGGATTCGTTTTTCTTCTAGACTTTGCTCCTGGTCTTCCCTTCCCCTACTGATCCGGTCATAAACCCAATCCTCACCCCTGGTCCAGGCCGGTCCTTGGTAACCATAGGCTAAGAGGACGTTTTCAGTTTGGTCTACCTTGGCCCGCCAAGCCTTTGGACTGGTGGTTTTTTCTTGGTCATTTGGCAAGTATAACTCTGACCGTAAAAAACGCATGACATCTGGGTACTGGAAGTTGTAGAGGACGATTCGGATGGCAGCTAGCAAAAATTCCACGAGGGGGTGCTGGCTCATGGAATCTGTTAGGTCAAAGAAGACGGGTATCCCTTCTTGGTTAAAGATAGGAACCAAGCTATTTTTGTAATCAGAGAGATCCCGACCCACTACCAAAATATCCTTGTAACGGTAGGAAGCAGAAGCGACAAATTGCTTGATTTTATTGGCTAGGTAGTGGACTTCATCTTGGATAGTTAAAACTTCAGTAATCTGAACCCGGTCTTTCAATTGGCTGGACTGGACTGGACTACCCTTCTGGTTTTGACTATAAGTTCGATACCAATAGTCTTCCAAGTCTAAAATGCCGGGCTTAATCCCTACTTGGTAGCCGGATGGGTCAATATAGTCTGTTTGGATAGCTAGGTCTGGGATGGTCTGGGCTAGTTGAAAGACCTGCTGGTAGGTCTTGCCCGACTGGTAAAAAATATCTAGGAGGGGGGGATAGTTATTAGGGTAAGCCTTGTCCAGGTTTAAGTAGAGGTAGACGTCTTTGGCATTTTCTAAGAGGGCTTTTATCAAGTCCATCTCCTGGCTAGAAAAACTGTCGTAATGGTCAATGACAAAAACAGTTTGGGAAAAGTCATGACCTTTAATATAATCGACTAGGGTCTTTAAAATATCTTCTTGGTCTAAGTATTTTTGACTCAATTCCTCTAAAAATTTGGGGTAGATTTTTTCTAAGTCAGCCAGTTTCCGAAAGCTTTGCCCCTCTTGATCCAACTGATCCTTTATTTGGGTCAGGTCCTCAGCTTCGATCAAACCCGAACGAAATTCCAAGAGGAGGTCGGTCAACTTACTGATAAAGCCCGGATAGGCCTCTTGTCCTTGGTAAACTAGGAGGTCTACCTTGTCTTGCTTTAACTCCAGCATTATTTTTTTGACCATGACCGCTAGACCTGTTTGGGATAGGCGAGTCCGGTTAACCATGGCCGAATCCGACAGCAAGGCCCAAGCAAGCCGGGTAAAACTGTAAACCTGGACTTTGATCATGCCAGCTGCTTTGGCCTGGCTTTTCTCTTTGAAAAAGTCTAATATATTGACTTCTGATTCAAATTTGAGGTGGTCGGGGATCAGGTAATAAACCTGGTCTAAATCTTCTTGCTGAACCAGGTCAAATAGTTGCTGGGCCCTGACCTGGTCCTGGTTGAGCCGGTTCCGCCCTAGCTTGAAGTGTAGTCCCATCTTGAGCCTTCTTTCTCTTAGTTTTCATTTTTACCAGACACAGCCAACTGGGCAATTTTTAAGATGACTTGGCAGGCTTTTTCCATGCTTTCTAAGGCAACAAATTCATAACGACCGTGGAAGTTTTCTCCTCCTGCAAACAAGTTGGGACAAGGCAAACCTCTAAAGGAAAGCTTAGACCCATCTGTTCCTCCACGAATAGGCTCGATGATGGGGTCAATATCCAAGGCTTCCATGGCTTTTTGAGCTAAGTCTACTGGGGTGAGGTCTTTTTTGATAATGTCAGCCATATTGTAATACTGGTCCTCCATGTCGACAAAGACCCGGTCCTTGTCTAGTGTTTTATTCAATTCCTGGGCAACTTTTTCAATATAGGCCTTTTTCTCCTTGAAGAGTTTGTTGTCATGGTCCCGGATAATATAGACTAACTCGGCTTCTTCTACCCGGCCATTGAGATTGGTTAAGTGGTAGAAGCCTTCCCGGCCATTGGTTTTTTCAGGGACCTGGTCGTCAGGCAACTTGTTCTGGAAGGCCCGGGCTAACTCAAGAGCGTTAACCATAGAGTCTTTGGCCTTGCCGGGGTGGACATTTTTACCCTTAATAGTAATTTTAGCCTGGGCAGCATTGAAACTTTCGTATTGCAATTCACCCACTGGTCCCCCATCAACGGTGTAGGCAAAGTCACAAGGGAAGTTGGCTAAGTCAAACAAGTCAGCTCCACGCCCAATTTCTTCATCTGGGCCAAAAGCTAGCCGGATTTCCCCGTGTTTAATATCTGGGTTATCAAGCAAACGAGCCCCGGCAGTGAC
The DNA here is from genome assembly GCF_000315445.1 of Alloiococcus otitis ATCC 51267. Taxonomy (GTDB): domain Bacteria; phylum Bacillota; class Bacilli; order Lactobacillales; family Carnobacteriaceae_A; genus Alloiococcus; species Alloiococcus otitis. The sequence goes on along the minus strand of NZ_JH992957.1, from coordinate 422,090 downwards.
AATCTCCGCCACACCTGACTTGTCATCAGACCCTAAGAGGGTGGTTCCATCTGTGGTAATCAAGGTTTGGCCCACATAGTTTTTCAAGTTAGGGAATTCACTTGGGTCCAGGGTGATGTCCTCTTCTTGGTTAAGGATAATGGGGTGGCCATCGTAATTTACGTGTTTTTGCGGTTGGATGTTTTCGGACTCGAAGTCGGCCGTGTCCACATGGGAGATAAAGCCAATCGTTGGGGCTGGCTGGTCTGTATTGGCCGGAATTCTAGCAGTTAAATAAGAGTCTTTGGGGTTTAACCTGACATCGGCAAAGCCCAAGTCTTTTAGCTCAAGTTCCAAGTCTTTTAAAAAATCGGTTTGAATAGAAGTCGATGGAACACTAGTGCTGGCTTCATTTGACCGGGTATTCTTTTTAACGTAGGAAAGGAATCTTTCTTCTAATTGCTTTGACATAGTATAACCTGCTTTCTTTACTTGGTATAGAATTCGAAGGGTTCGGTATTGACCTGAGATTGGACCACCTGGATGGGCCACTTGTATGCTTGGATCCATTCTTGGACTTTTTGGGCCAGTTTGGGGATGCAGATGGCCTCGATATGGTGGCCGGGGTCAATCACGGTTAGACCGGCAGCCTGGAGGTCATGGGCTGTGTGGTAATAAACATCACCAGTGATATAGGCATCAGCTCCCGAATTGATGGCATCTTGGATAAAGGAAGACCCATCTCCACCACAGATGGCTATTTTTTGGAAGGTTTTTTGCTTGGTATTGGGAACTTGGACATATCTCAAGCCTTGGAGGTCAAAACTTTTTTTGATATGGGCCAGGAGGTCTTCCAGGGTCATAACTTGGCTTAGGTCTCCAACCCGGCCAATTCCCTGACTTTTACAATTCCCTTCCAGCTTAAAGACATCGTAAACGGGTTCTTCGTAAGGATGGGCTTCAAGTAGGGCCAAAATGACCTGGTCCAAATCGTCTTCGTCTACCAAGACTTCAAGCCGGTCTTCCTGGACTTCTTCTGCCTGATCAACCTGGCCAATAGCTGGTTTGGCACCAGCTTTAGGGGTAAAGCGACCTAAAGCAGGGATAGAAGTAGAAACATCCTGGTAGAAGTCTCCCACCTGTCCTGCTCCCTTGTCATGGCAGGCCGATAAGACTTGGTCGCTCGCTTCTTGGGGGACATAAACCACTAATTTGTACTGGTCTGCCTGGTAGGTCGGGCTTAAAATTTGGAGATTGGTCAGGTCTAAGGCGTCTGCTAGCCAATCGTTCATTCCACCAGCCACGACATCCAAATTGGTATGGGAAGCATATACCCCAATATTGTGGCGGATCAGCTGGGCGTACATATGATTTTGAGGATCATCTTCCACCAGGGTTTTGGCAGGCTTAAAGATAGGAGGGTGGTGGGCCAAGATAAAGTCGACCCCCCTAGCCACAGCTTCATCGACCACTTCAGGTCTAACATCTAAAGTAGTCATGACTTTAGTGATTTCTTGGTCAGGGTGGCCAAAGTGAAGGCCGGTTGGGTCCCCTCCCATGATTAATTTTTTAGGGGCAAATTTTTCGTAAACTGAGACAAATTCCTTAATGCTGGTCATGGTTGAGTAATTCCTCCAATTGCTTGACCTTTTCTTTGACTTCTTTCACCCGGTCTGCCTGGTCCCCTTTGCTTTGTTGGACCTGGGCCAGGATTTTTGACCACTTATCAAATTCTTTTTGCCACTTTTCTATGGCTAGTTGGGGTGGCTTAGTGTGGTCGAAGAAACCATACTCCAAGTCGATTTGGCTATAATTAAAAGCTTCCTGGGCCTTACTAGCTAAAATAATGGAGTAAATAATCCCCTTGTCTTTTACTAAAAGCTCGCAGTCAATCTCGTAGTGGTGGTCAACTAGCCATTTTCTTAAGCCAGGCTCCCCATTGTTGGCTTGAAGGATTAGCTTGGCCTGGGCCGGTAACTTGCCCAAGTCTAGTCCCTGGTCCAAAATTCGGGTGATTAAATTCCCCCCCATGCCACAGATGGTGATCAAGTCCACCGGGTCCTCATCTTGTAAAATACTTAAACCGTCCCCCATCCGGACCTCCATGACCTGGCTTAACCCAGCCTGGGCCACTTCTTTTTGGGAGTTTTGTAAGGGTCCGGGGGCCACTTCGCCAGCTATAGCCTTACCCACCCGATTATTTTGGATTAAGTAAATTGGTAGGTAGGCGTGGTCCGAACCAATATCAGCCAGGCAAGCGGTGTCTAGGGGGACCAGGTCAGCTATAACTTGCAAACGGTTTGATAATTCCATAAGGTCATCCTTTAATTTTATATTTTAATGATAGCAAAATGTCAATACAAATGACAATATCCCACCTGTCAGAGTTGGGAATTTAAGTACAAAAAAAGGAGGGGACCACCCTCCTCTTGTTCGTGTGACTTATTAGGCCATTACTCTTCTGAGTCTTCCTCTTCATCTTCTTTTTCAGTAATTACTTCAGGTTCAGGCATATCTGCTTCTGTTTCACCTTCATCACTTTGTTCAAGGTCATCAGAAACATCATCTGGTGCTGAGATGGACAAGACGGTTGCTTCTAATTCGTCTAAGATCTCAGCATCTTCAGGAACGTCGATGTCTGCAACCGTTAGGGAATCCCCAATTTCCATCCCTTTGACATCAACAGTCAATTCAGATGGGGCCTTAGCAGGGGCAATTTCCATTTCAATCTCAGAGATAGATTGGGAAACATAACCCACTTCGATTGACTCTTCACCTTCAACATAAACAGGGATAGACATAGCAACTTTTTCCCCTGAAGTAAAGGCAAGCAAGTCAATGTGACGCAATTGAGGTCTAAAGGTTTCATAAACAGCATCTTTAACAAAGACCTGTAGTTTGTCCCCGTCTAAGTCAATTTCAAAGACACCGTTTGACCCAACTTCTCTCAGAGTATCTTCTACATCTTTTAATTTTAATAAAATTGGGGTTGAATCCACTTTCGAACCGTAGACAACAGCTGGTAGGTAACCTTCTTGACGTGCTTTTTTGGAGGCACTAGTACCAGTTTGTGTACGTTTTTGTGCACTTATTTTCATACATTTCACCTTCCAAATCATCAAAATAACTGATTAGTCGTTAAATTTCAGTGTGTTTTACAAGCCAAGAGCCATTATAGCAAATTATAGCTAGCATTGTAAAGCATTTTCTGGTTTGGATCAACTATTCTAAAAAGTCTTTTAATTGTTTGGACCGGCTAGGGTGGCGGAGTTTGCGGAGGGCCTTCGCTTCAATTTGACGGATCCGCTCCCGGGTGACCCCAAAGACCTTACCGACATCTTCTAAAGTACGTTGACGGCCATCATCTAGGCCAAAACGGAGGCGCAAGACATTTTCTTCCCGGTCAGTTAGGGTGTCTAAGACTCCTTTGAGTTCCCCTTTCAACAGCTCATAAGCTGCATTATCAGATGGCGACAAGGCCCCATCATCTTCAATAAAGTCTCCCAGGTGGGAATCTTCTTCTTCCCCAATTGGGGTTTCAAGGGAGACGGGTTCTTGGGAAATTTTCAAAATATCTCTGACTTTTTCGGTTGGCAAATCCATCTCTGCCCCAATTTCTTCTGGGGTTGGTTCCCGGCCTAGTTCTTGTAGGAGCTGCCGCTGGATTCGGACCAGCTTGTTAATAGTTTCGACCATGTGGACCGGAATCCGGATGGTTCGGGCTTGGTCGGCAATGGCCCGAGTGATGGCTTGACGGATCCACCAGGTGGCATAGGTTGAAAATTTGAAACCTTTTTCGTAGTCAAATTTTTCAACTGCCTTCATTAGCCCCATATTCCCTTCCTGGATCAAGTCCAAAAAGCTCATGCCCCGGCCAACGTACCGTTTAGCAATAGAGACAACCAGTCTCAAGTTAGCCTCAGCTAGTTCTTGTTTAGCGATTTCATCGCCTTCTTCAATCCGCTTGGCTAGGGCCACTTCTTCTTCAGCATCTAAAAGATCTACCCGGCCAATTTCTTTTAGGTACATCCGGACAGGGTCGTTAATTTTAACCCCAGGTGGGGCTATCATTTCTTCATCCTTGGCTTTTTCTGCTTCTTCTTCCTGCTTGGCTAGTTGCTTGGCCAAGGGATTACCGTCTTGGTCAACTACACCAATCCCATCATCTTCTAATTGCTGGATTAACTTGTCCATGGCTTCACTTTCAAGTTCGAAGGGTTCAGCAATTTTGTTGCTGAGGTCAATATAAGAAATGGTCGACTCTTTTTTATTTTTCAAGTCTTTAATGAGGGTGTTTACTGCATTTTCTAGTTTTGATTTTGTCTCAACCACTAATTATTCAGCCTCCAATTATTGTTTTAGCATACGGTTTATTTCAATTAATTGATTGGTTAATTCCAGCTCTCGCTTCTTATTACCGGACTGTTTAGCTGCTTTGACTTCCTCCAAGCAGTCTTGGCGTTTTTGCTCCAGGGGGTAGGTTTGGTCAATGTAGTCCAAGTAGTCTAGGATTTCTTCATCTGAGGGTTCGACCTCAATGGATGTCCACATTATATCAGATATGACCTCTTTCGTCTCCTTGTCTTTGACAAAATCGATGAAAGAATCAATGCTATCATTTTCCTGGCTGTATTCTAAAAACAAGAGGTAAATCCGCTGGTGGACTTCCGTTTTAAATTCAAAGTCCGGATTATAAGCATCGATGATCTCTTGAACTTGGGGATAGTAAAAGAGTCGGTTTAAAAGTTTTTCCTGGGCCCGGTCAATCTTAGTCTTTTGACTACTTGGGGCTTTGACTTCCACTCTTGCTTGAGAAAATTCCTTATGCCGGTCCTTTTTCAAAGCCTCTTGCTGGTTTAGAGTGGCTTCACTTTGAACTTGGCTTATAATCGTATCATAAGACAGGTTAAATTCTTCTGCCAAATCCTTGGCATAGACTTCCCTTTCCAAGGGGGAAGCTAGCTTGCCAATTTTATTGGTCATGGTTTGGATAAATTTCAACCGGTCCGAGTCGTTATCTAGATTGTAGGATTTTTTAAAGTATTCTTTTAAGAATTGGTAGACAGTCATCCTACCATGTTGGATGAGATTTTGAAAGGCTTCTGGTCCATTTTCTCTAATATATTCATCCGGGTCCATTTTTTTAGGGAAAATGACCACTTCAATTTGAAGCTTGCTGGTCAAGCTTAAGTCATCCAGGATCTTTTTGCTGGATTCAAGGCCAGCTTCATCCCCGTCAAAGGCCAAGACTAAGGTGTCAGCAATCCTTTGCATGGTCTGGACTTGGTCAGCTGTTAAACTGGTCCCCATGGAAGCTAAGCCATTTTTGACCCCCGCTTGCCAAGCAGCAATCACATCCATGTAACCTTCGAATAAGACAACTTCCTTGGCCCGACGAATGTAGGCCTTGGCCTGGTGGTAGTTAAAGAGGGTCCGCCGTTTATTGAATATTTTGGTTTCTGGACTGTTTAAATACTTGGCATGATGGAAGTCCTGGTTAGGCTCATCTTGGAAATACCGGCCCGAAAAGCCCACCGTCTGCCCTTGTAAGTTCTTTAAGGGGAAGATGATCCGCTTGGCAAAGCGGTCTTTAAAACTATCACTTTCCACTTCTCTTTTGGAAAAAAGGCCGGTTTCTTCCAGTAAGTCATCTGTCAAGTCCGCCTGGTCTTGGGACTGCAAATAAAGGTGGAGCGACTCCCTTTGGCTGGGAGAATAACCCAGTTCGAACTCTTCCATCACCTCTCTGGAAATCCCACGATTCTGGAGATAGTCGTAAGCAACTTCTCCCACCTGGGCCTTTAAGAGGATATACTGGTAGTAGTCCTTGGCCTGGTCATGGATGGTATAGAGGTCTCGGTAGGGAGAATCGGCTTTGTCAGGTTGGCCTTGGACAGCTTCTTTTAAGGCCGGATCAAGGTCCACATTAGCTAAGTCTGCCACTTTAAGAACCGATTCTGGGAAGGAAAGTCCCTCCTTCTCTTGTATAAAGCTAAAGACACTGCCACCTCGTTTGCAAGAAAAGCACTTATAAATTTGCTTGTCTCTGTTGACCGAAAAAGAAGGCGTGCTGTCTTCATGGAAGGGGCAGTGGGCAAAGTAATTGGCCCCAGACTTGTTTAAGTCCAAGTATTGGCCAATGACATCGACAATATCTGCCTGGCTTCGTATTTGATTAATGGTCTCTTCAGGTATTCTAACCATTTAAAACTCCTTTTAGCCAAAACAACATTACACAGATGCAGAAACATCTAAAAGTTGCAAGATTTCATCTTTGGAGAGACTGGTAATGGCCTGGTTGCCTTTGGAATCGATGACGGAGTCTACCAAGTCCCTTTTCTTTTCTTGGAGTTCGTTGATCCGCTCTTCGATGGTTCCTCGGGCAATTAAACGCAAGACTTGGACGTGTTTTTTCTGACCAAAGCGGTGGACCCGGTCAGCTGCCTGGTCTTCAATGGCCGGATTCCACCACGAGTCATAGAGGATAACTGTGTCGCCTCCCGTCAAGTTGATCCCGGTCCCCCCTGCTTTCAGGGAAATAAGGAAGAGGTCCTTCTCTCCTTTATTAAAGCGATGGGTGAGGTCGAGCCGGTCTTCTTTCTTGGTTTGGCCATCCAGGTAAAAGTAGTCATAGTCATTTTCAGCAAGCCGGTCCCTGATTATATCTAACATCTTGGTAAATTGGGAAAAGAGGACGATTCGCTTGCCATTTTGCTTAGCTTCAGCTAGGTATTCCATCAAGCGGTCGAGCTTGGCTGAATCTCCATCATATTGCTTAGTCACCAGGTTAGGGTCACAACAGATCTGCCGCAATCTTGTCATACCAGCCAGGACTTGAACACTATTGCGTTCAAATTCATTGTTATCCAACAGTTCTTGGACCTGGGACTGGATCATGGCCTGTTGGGTCTGGTAAATTTGTTTTTGCTTTTTGCTGAGTTCGATATATTCTGTTGTCTCCGTTTTTTCAGGCAAGTCATCTAAGACCTGACCTTTGAGCCGGCGGAGGATAAAGGGCTTGATCTTTTTAGCGATGACGGACTGGTCCATCTGCTTAAAGTTCTTCTTATCTTGGAACATGCCCGGTTGGATAATGGAAAAGAGGGTCCAGAGTTCATTTAAATTGTTTTCAATTGGGGTTCCCGACAAGGCGAACTTGTTCTTAGCCTGCAGGCGGGCGACAGCCCGGGTTGTCTTGGCCGAATCATTTTTCACCGCTTGGGATTCATCCAGGATGATGGTTTCAAAGTGGATACCCTGGTAAAAGTCACTGTCTCGTTGAATCAAGGGGTAGGATGAGATCCAAACACCATTTTTCTTGTCTTTGACCTGGTCGATGACCTCTTCCCGTTCTTGGGCCGTCCCGGCAATAACAGTTGGTTGAATTTCCGGTGTGAACTGGTTGAACTCGTACTGCCAGTTGTATAAGACACTGGATGGGCAGACAATCAGATACTTGCCCCCTAACTCGTTTAGCTTGGACTGGATAAAAGTAATGGACTGCAGGGTTTTACCCAAGCCCATGTCGTCAGCTAAAACCCCACCAAATTTGTAGGCATCCAAGGCCTTCAGCCAGTTGTAGCCAGTCTTTTGATAGGGTCTTAAATCAGCCTGGACTTGGTCTGGGACCTCATAGGAAATTGATTTGGGTTCCAGAAGGGACTTGGCCAGGCTCATAAACTGGTCACTTTTGTCGACATTATTGTTTTCAAGTAGCGACAAGCCTTGGTAGAGGGGGATATTAAAGGAGTTTGAGATGTCATCTTGGTCCGGGTCAAGCGATAAGTCGTCTGCCACTTCCTTCAATTCTTTAAACTCATCTCGCTCCAAGTCTAAAATAGCACCAGACGACAACTTGTAAAAACGGTCATTGCCTGCCTTCAACTGGGTAAGAATTTGTTTAATATCATCGCTAGCCATGTCTTCCATTTCAAAATCAACTTGGAGGAGGTTGGCATCATAGTCCACATCGATGGAAACCGGCTTATGGTTGGGTCTTTGGTAGTAAAGCTTGCGGACAGCATCGGTTAAATAGAGGTCAAAGGACTCAAAGAGCTGGCCCATACCGTCATATATGGCCTTACTAACTGCTTGGAAGTCACTGATAGCAAAATGGTCCTCTTCTTCTTCTAAGCCGTCCAAGACCTGGTAAAGCAAGTCAAGGAGGCTGGCTTCTTCTACCGTATCTCGGATTAAGACTTGTCCCTCCCCAGCCTGGTCAGTCTGGTTTACTATGGGGTTGACGGTCACTTGGCCGTAGTTAAAACGGGGTTCTAAGCTTAGGACCTTATTTTTATAATCGATATACAAGGCAGCAGTTAGTTCTTTTTGGTAGATGGTTTTTTCAATATCAGGATCAAGTGCTAGGTCAAAGTACCGGCTAAGAGTAGGATAAATCGTGGACATGAAGTGGCTTAAGTCATCTTGCTTCATGGGAATTTCATTGGTGTGCAAGCCATGGAAGAATTTAACCAAACTATAGAGAACTTGGTAATCTTCCTGTGACAGGTCATAAAAGACGTGGTCATAAACCACCAAGCGACTTTCAGGAAAGAAGGAAATGGGTTGGGTATTCATCTTGATACCGTCCATATTGAAATAGTAATGGCTCCCTTCCCTTGTCAAACTGAAGTCAAGCGGGAAATCAGCTAGGCTGTTAGAATATTGTATGGGCTCCAAGTCTCTGATAGCAGTGATGGAAGTCGGTGAACTGCCAAAGTGGGCAGAAGCATGGTCAACCTGTCTCAGTCGACGCAAGAGCCGACCCACCATTTGGTTAGGTATCATCAATTCATTTTTATTTGTGAGCGACTGGTAGCTAGAAGCTTTAACTTGTTCCATATTGGCATGGATATCGGCTAATTCCTGCAAAACAGCCCGGTCTTCTGGGGCAATGAAGTGGTCTTTATAGTGGTAGGTTAAGTTTTTACCAAAAACATAGTCATCGTTATTGAGAAGGGTATGGACCAAGTCTGGCACATTTTTAATAACGTACATATGGTCAATCCCCACCTTCATATAAATTTCAAAGGCATTCTCATAATAATAGGGACTGACATTGAGGATAAAGTCAAAAAAGAGCCGGTTACGACTTCTAGAGGAATACTTATTAATTTGTAGTTTTTGAAAATCTTCCTCCAGGTCAGCTAAGTAGGAATCGAGCTGACTTTTCTTACCTGCTCTTGGGTCTTCTTTGGCCGGCTGGTCTTGGTCTGAAAGATCGATTTGGTTTAAATTCAACATACTGGCAATGACATGCTTGCAAGCACCAGCATATTGTTCAAAGGCTGGACAGGTACAGTGGTAACGTCTGGCTACCCCATTTTTTAAAAAACTGATCTGGGTAGTGTAATCGTCTTGGTTGCCATTTACATCTGATATAGCTAAGTGGTTGTCCTCATCGAGTTCACAAGATTCCACTCGACCTTCTTCAAAGAGTCTGACGCCCCGGTCATAGACAGTCGAGTTGGTTGCCAAAGATCTTAGAGTTGCCTCAGGAAAAAACTGTTTTTTAAACACTCGCTTCAGTCCTTATCTCTTATTCTCATCCATTAATTATAGCAAGGAATGGCTTGAAAGCCAATCATATGGTTTAAAATCAACCTGTAGTCATGACTTAAATTTTCAAAACCTAACTAAGGCAAACAGACAGGCAAAACCACCCCGGCTCTTAAAAAGCACAAAAGCTAGGATGGTCTTTTCAATCGTCATGGAACACTTACTTGGTCAATAATTGGTTAAAGTCGGCAAAGCTGTGCGAAGCTTGGGTGATCTGATCCAAGATCGCATAGCGGTTAGCCCGGACCTGGTCGTCTTCAGTGTTAACCATATTGTTGTCAAAAAAGGCTTCGATTTTCGGACTGATCTCCTTGAGGGCTTCATACTGGGCAGTGATATCATCTGATTCTTGGAACAAGCCCAAGAGGAAGACGGAAGCCTTGATTAAGTCTTCTTCTGACTGGCTTTGGGCCAGGTCAGGGTCAACTTCTGCATGGCTGGTTTCTTGCTGCGTCATATTGGCTACCCGGGACAGGGATTCCACCATAAATTTATAGTCTTGGCTTCCCCGGTCTTCTGCCAGTTTTTGCCCGACCTTAATGGCCTTGACTGGGTTTAAGTGGAGGCCACTAATGGCAGCCTGACGAATATCGTGGGGGATTTGGTATTGGGCTTCAAGATACTTATCAACCCGCTCCTTGATAAACTGGTCAAGCTTTTCGATAAAGTGAGTGTCTTCTATCCCAAGGTCTTGGGCCAGCTGGTAGAAAAAGTCCGTTAAATCAAGTGATAAGTCCTGGTCATCCAAGATCCGGATCAAACCGTATGCTGCCCGTCTTAGAGCGTAAGGGTCATTTGACCCACTTGGAATTAAGTTAATGCTAAAGAACATCAAGAGGGATTCCAACTTGTCGGCCATGGCCAAGATGGAACCGAGCTTGGACTCTGGCAAGTCGCCCCTTGAACTGGTTGGCAAATACTGTTCCCCAATGGCCTGGGCAACCGCCTGAGACTCGCCAAATTCTTGGGCATAGACCCCGCCGATATAGCCTTGAAGGGAAGAAAATTCATCGACCACAGCGGTAACCAGGTCAAATTTATAGATGGCTGCTGCCCGGCTGAGGTCATCTCTTTCAGCTTGGGTCAAGGAGACATAGTCTAGGAGGTCCAAGCAAATCTGACCTACCCGGTCCTGTTTATCCTGCATAGACCCCAACTTGTCGTGGTAGGTGACCTGGTCTAGCTGGTTTAGGAAGTAGTCAATGGAGTGGTCCTTATCCTCCTGGTAGAAAAACTTGGCATCTTCTAACCGGGCCACTAAAACTTTTTCATTGCCGGCAACAACATTTTCTAAACCAGCCTCATTCCCATTCCGGACCCCGATAAAGTAGGGAAGGAAGTCGCCTAATTTGGACCGGACAGGGAAGTAACGCTGGTGGTCAGCCATGGAAGTCTCTAAAATCCGCTCCGGTACACTTAAGAAGGAGGAGTCAAATTCCCCGAAAAAGACGGTTGGGTATTCAACCAGGTCTGTGACTTCATCCAAGAGGGCCTGGTTGTAGAGGGGACTTTGCCAGTTTTTGTCTTGGCACAAGGCTTCAATTTGTCTAGCAATATCTTCTTGCCGATCCTGTCTGTCGGCGATAACATATTGGTTCTTTAAGGCTTTTTCATAGTTCTCGGCTGAAGCCAGCTCAAGAGTTTCCCCTAGAAAACGGTGGCCATCAGTCTTCCGGCCGCTGGACACGTTAAATAAGGAGCTGTCGATAACCTGGTCGTCTAAAAGACAGACTAGCTGGTGGACGGGTCTGACAAAGCGGAAGTGGTTATCGCCCCACTTCATGCTGACAGGGGCCGTCAATCCTGAAACTACTTGAGAAATATCTTCTAAGACCTGGTCAGCCTTTTGACCTGGTCGGAATTTTTCAATAAAGGCATAGTCTTGGCCCTTGTCTTCTTTAAAGACAATATCGTCGGCACTCATCCCCTGCCCCTTAGCAAAACCAAGGGCAGCCTTGGTCCACTGGCCGTCTTGGTCTAGGGCAATCTTCTTGGCCGGTCCTCTGAAGCTTTCTGTTTTGTCCTCTTGGCTGTCAGCTAAATCCCAAACTTGAACTGCTAGCCTTCTGGGAGTGGAATAGGACTTGATTTTGCTGTAAGCCAAGCCTTGGTCATTTAAAAATTGACTGACCAAATTCTTTAATTGGGCTTCTAAGTCAGTGATGAAACGGGCTGGCAACTCTTCTAGGCCAATTTCATATAAAAACTGGTGACTCATCTTATTCAAACCTTCCTTCATACTTGTCTAACCACTCTTGTCGCTTGTCATCTTCTATTAAAGGAAAAGAGAGCTTGTAGCGTTCGGCCACAAATTGTTTGGCGATGCTCCGAGCCATATTCCGAATTCGTTTCAGGTAGTCAGCCCGCTCAATGGCTGATACCACCCCTCTGGCATCCAAAAGGTTGAAAGTGTGGCTAGCCTTTAAGACATAGTCGTATGCGGGGTGGACTAGGCCAGCATCAATTAAGCGGAGGGCCTGGTTCTCATTAACCTTGAATTCCTGGATCAAGACTTGGGGGTCTGACTGGTCAAAGGAATAGGTTGAGTGTTCAAATTCAGCCTGTTTAAAAATATCCCCGTATAAAACGCCCTGGGTCCATTCCAGGTCATAGACGCTGGCCACTTCCTGGATATAAGAAGCCAGGCGCTCCAGGCCATAAGTCAATTCGACAGTCACCCGGTCCACTTCCATCCCCCCAACTTGCTGGAAGTAGGTAAATTGGGTGACTTCCATGCCATCCAGCCAAACTTCCCAGCCCAAACCAGCACAGCCTAGGGAAGGGTTTTCCCAGTTGTCTTCTACAAAGCGGATGTCATGGGCCAAGGGGTCAATCCCCAGAGCTTCTAAACTTTTTAGGTAGAGGTCTTGGATATTGCTAGGAGACGGTTTCATGACCACCTGGAATTGGTGGTGTTGGAAGAGACGGTTGGGGTTTTGCCCGTAACGTCCATCATCGGGCCTTCTGGAAGGCTCCACATAAGCGGCATTCCATGGCTCCGGTCCATTACTCCGTAAAAAAGTGTAAGGACTCATGGTCCCTGCCCCTTTTTCGGTATCATAGGCATTTAAAATAATGCAACCTTGATCAGACCAATAATTCTGCAGTGATAAAATAATTCCCTGTAAGGATAAAGCTTTTGTCTGCTCCATAATCCTATCCTTTCTAATAAAAAAGCCCCTATACCAACTCTTGGAGTCAGTATAGGGACGATTATTCGCGGTTCCACCCTACTTCTAGCAACAGTCGTTACTAGCCCTTGATTAGTACTCGAGAGGCCTTTCGATATAACAAGCTTTGCCTAGCTTCCACTCATCCAGGCTCGCTTTGAAAGCTCATTAGTCTACTTCTTCTGTCATCGTACTTGCTTATTGAATTAACTTCATTGTACTAAATCACAAGAAAAAGTCAATCACCATCTAGCATTGACCCCCATTTTTTCATCTGCTTGATAAATTTTTTGCTCTTTAAGCGGACTCCAACCAAGTCCTCATAGATGGTGTCAGTCAATTTCTCCAATGAGGCCTTAATCTCTGGGGCAATTGTGATGCTTTCAATATTTTTTAAGTTGACTTGCAAAAAGTTTTGGACATGGTAGATGGTTTTAGGGTGGAGTTGCAACCTGTGGGCATCTTGGTCCAGGTGGTTTGGACAAAGCAGGCCAGCATAGGCCCCAGAATAATCAAAGGGGCCTTGGCTTTTGCCACATACTTGACAAGTGAAAAAGTCAGGCATTACCCCAAAATAGTAGAGAAGTTTGATTTCAAAGATAAACATAATGACTTCTGGGTCTATGTCAGCTTCGATCTTACTTAAGCCGTAGTAAAGCTGGCGGAAGAGACCGTCTGCTGGTTGCCGGTCTCCCATACAGGCATCCACCAAACCACAAATATAGGTGGCATAAGCATTTTTAAAAATATCTTGTTGGATTAAGCTAAAAGCTTGAACAGACTTGGCATCCCGGATAAAAGACAGTCCTGTCTTTCTAATATCAACAATGTAGCGCCCGGCTGTAAAAGGTTGGATCAGGCTAGCCATGGACCGGTTGGGGTTTTTGGACCCCCGAACGTAAAACATCATCTTGCCGTAATGGTTTAAGAAGATTTTAACCAGGTAGTCTCTTTCCTTGTACTTGCGCTTGGATAAGACAAGCGCCTGGACTTCTTTTAATTCTGCCATAAAATCCCCTAATAGTTGTCTTCATTGTAGCCAAAGTCTTCTAAGCGACTGGGCTTGTCCCGCCAGTCTCTTTGGACTTTAACCCAGAGTTCCAAGTAAATCTTATCTCCCAGTAGTTTCTCAATATCTCGCCGAGCTAGGCTACCAATTTTTTTAATCATGGACCCTTGCTTGCCGATAATAATCCCCTTTTGGCTCTTGCGTTCGACAATAATGGTGGCATAGGTTTGGACTTTACCATCTTGGTTTCGGTCTACCTTCTCAGTTACTACTGCTACTGAATGAGGAATCTCTTCTCTAGCCAAGTCTAAAACCTTCTCCCGGATGAGTTCTGAAATAATAAAGTATTCGGGGTGGTCCGAGACCTGGTCGTCCGGGTAAAATTGGGGTCCAACAGGTAGGTAAGACTTGATGGTTTGAATGAGCTCCTGGATATTTTCCCCTTCCAAGCCTGAAGTTGGAACCACTTCGGCAAAGTCGAATTCCTCTTGGTAGTCGCTAATAACCGGTAGGAGGTCTGTTGGATCGACCTGGTCAATCTGGTTAATAATTAAAAAAACTGGCGTATCGATGGTTCGCAACTTGTCGATAATGAACCGGTCCCCCGGGCCAATCTTTTCCCTGACATTGACCACAAATAAGACCAGGTCCACCTCATTGATGGTCGACATAGCCGAATCCACCATAAACCGGCCCAGGCGGTGCTTGGGTTTATGTATACCAGGTGTGTCGATAAAGACAATTTGCCCCGCTTGGTCGGTGTAAATACCCTGGATTTTATTCCGGGTTGTTTGGGGTTTGTCACTGATAATGGTAATCTTCTGGCCTAATATTTGGTTGAGCAGGGTTGACTTGCCCACATTGGGCCGGCCAAGAAGGGTGACAAAACCTGATTTAAATGTTTTGCTATCTTTGTTTTCATTGTTTTCATTGTTTTCCATATTCCATGTCCCCTGGCTTAAAGTTGTCCGGTAATAGTTGTCCGATTGTCTGGCTTACCCAATCGCCCTTGCTGTTGACCATTAAAACAGGCATATCCGACTGGCAAAATTCGCTCATCACCTGGCGACAAGCCCCGCAAGGTGTAATGGGCTGGTCGGTTTGGCCAATGACGACCAAGTAGTCAAATTGGCGGTAGCCACTGGAGATAGCCTTAAAGATAGCCGTTCGTTCAGCACAGTTGCTGAGGCCATAGGAGGCATTTTCAATATTGCATCCAGCAAAAATCTTTCCCTCTCGGGTCAAAATGGCTGCTCCAACTGGAAAATGAGAGTAAGGTACATAGGCCTGGTCCAACATGACAGTTGCCTGTTTAATCATTTCTTTTACTTTGTCTCCATCTATCATAATGGGTCATCCTTTTAAAAAACTAGGGCGATCAACTTGGGTAAAAAGAGAAAGAGGCCAATAAAAACGGCAAAACCTGCTGCAAGCAGAGCCAAACCTGCTGCCAAATCCTTGATCTTTTTGGCCTGGGGATGGTAGTTGGGCATGACCAAGTCCACGATATTCTCAACAATGGTGTTGGTCGTCTCAGCCGAGATCACGCTAAAACAGGCAAGGCCCAACCACAAAAATTCAGGCCCTGAAAAAGAGAAAAGAAAAGCTAGGATAAAAACCACTAAACTAGCCAAGAGATGGAAGCGAAAGTTTCGCTCCTCCTTAAAGGCTGTGACTAAGCCCTGCCAGGCATAGTTAAATGACTGGCGAAAACTATTGTTCTTATTCGGTCCGGCCATTAGCGCCCAACCCCAAATTCAGCCAAGATGTTTTCTTGGAGTTGAAACATTTCCTCTTCTTCAGCCTGGCTGTGGTGGTCATAGCCATTCAAGTGTAAGAAGCCATGGACGACCAAGAAGGCCAATTCTCTTCTTTGGGAGTGACCGTACTCCTTGGCTTGAGACTTAACCTTGTCTATGGAAATAATTAAATCCCCCAACATAAGGTCAAAGGCTTGTAAAGGGGCCATATCCATTTGGCATAAGGGGTCGTCTTCGATAACATCCCGCATGGCAAAGGAGATAACGTCAGTCGCATAGTCCTTGCCCCGGTAGTCCCGGTTAATTTGCCGAATCTCCTCATTATCTACGATGGTAACCGACACCTCAACCTGGTCACTTAAGTTAAGATACTGGGCCGAAAAAACCAGCAAATCATGAACCAAGTCTCGAAAATTTGAGGATAGGGCATCGTTTTTATCGATAATTTCAATCTCCATTTCCTAGTCCTCTTCTTTCTCCTGGCTTTCTTCATCGGTTACTTGACCTTTTTTATGGCGGTCATAAGCTTCAATAACCCGAGTAACCAATTGGTGTCTAACCACATCAGCTGTTTCAAATTTAACGTGGCCAATACCCTGTGTCTGCTTGAGTATTTTATCCGCGTGAACCAAACCTGAAGTTACTCCTCTCGGCAAGTCGATCTGGCTGACATCCCCGTTGATAATCATCTTGGACCCAAAACCCAGCCGGGTTAAGAACATTTTCATCTGGGGAATGGTGGTATTTTGAGCTTCATCTAAGATCACAAAGGCATCATCCAGGGTTCGGCCCCGCATATAAGCTAGGGGGGCAATTTCAATGGTTTCCCTTTCCATCAAGCGATTGGTATGGCTCACCCCAAAGATAGCAAAAAGGGCATCATACAAGGGTCTGAGGTAGGGGTCGACCTTTTCTTTCAAGTCCCCTGGCAAAAAACCCAGGCTTTCTCCGGCTTCTACTGCTGGACGGGTTAAGATGATTCGCTTAACCTGGTTACGTCTGAGGGCTTCGACTGCCAAGGCGACAGCCAAAAAAGTCTTCCCAGTTCCGGCAGGTCCCAGGCCAAAGACAATGTCGTTGCGACTCACCGTATCTACATACCGCTGTTGGCCAACATTTCTCACCCGGATAGGCTTGCCGTCTACGTCTCGACCAATAATATTTTCGTACATTTTAATGAATTGGTTAATCTGCCCACTTTTAGCCAAACGAATTGCGCTTAGGACATCGGACTCGGTAATTTGACTGTTCTTTTCATACAAAAATTCCAATTGGGAAATGATCTCACCTGCCAAGGTGACCCGGTCTTCCTCACCCTTGAGGATCATCTTATTACCCCTAGTGGAGAGGGTAATGTCCAGCTCTTCTTCCACCAAGGCTAGGTAGCTATTTTGGGATCCAAAGATGGCGATAGCCGCCTCGGGATCCTCAAATGTCCTTACCGATTGAAATGTTTGGTCTGTCAAAAATGATTCGCTCCTTTTATCAATATTCCCCCCTATAATAGCATACAAAAGGGGGCCTTGCCATTTTGGTGGTGATAAAAAGGAAAATTATTTAAAAATCTTGGGATAGGAAAAGGACCAGGTTAGCCTGGTCCTTTCGATCTATGATAAGTATTGTTTGACAATTGAATTGACCTGGCCACCATCTGCCCTACCTTTAACCTTGGGCATGATGGCTCCCATAACCTTGCCCATGTCTTGCATGGACTTGGCTCCAGTTTCCTGGATGGTTTCTTGGACAAGTTGGTCGACTTCTTCATCTGTTAACTGCTCTGGTAGGTAGCGGTCAACAACTTCCAGTTCTCCTTTAACTTGGTCCACCAAATCATCCCGGCCAGCTGACTGGAATTCTTTTAAAGAATCTTGGCGCTGTTTCTTCTCGCTAGAGATAACAGCGATCTCATCGTCTTCAGACAAGTCAGCCTGCTTGTTCAATTGTTCTTTTTGTAGCGATGATTTGAGCATCCGAATGGTCTTCAAGGATTCTTTATCCTTAGCCTTCATCGCCTTTTTCATATCATCGTTTAATTGTTCTAGAATGGTCAAGACGATCTCCCTCGCTACTTATTCACTTAACGTCTTCTGCGGTTACGTTTTCTAGCCTCTTCAGATTTTTTCTTTCGTCGAACACTTGGTTTTTCGTAGTGTTCACGTTTACGTGCTTCTCTTAACGTACCACTTTTAGAAACAGAACGTTTGAAACGACGAAGAGCGTCATCAATGGACTCACCTTTTTTGACATTTGTTTTAGTCAATGCAGTTCCCCTCCCCTCGTTCGTTCAGGTAGTTCCGTTTGCAGATGAAAACACATTTCATTACGAACTTCCTTACCTTGGGCAAAAGCCTAAAAACAATATTAATTGAATGATTATTCAATTCAAGTTTCATTATATAAAACATGACCAAATCAGTCAATAACGGCTTCACTTATTTTTTACATTTTTCACAAAAAAGATACGCCTAAGCTAGCTATTGATGGGCTTAAGCCGGACTAAGATGCCTGATGGTTGAGTTTTTGATTACATTTTTCACACAGGCCGTAGACTTCAAAACGGTGGGACTGGATCTCACATCCTGGGAGTTGGACCTGGAAGTAGTCTAGGGGGCAGGCATCAATTTCCCTGGTCTGGCCACAGTTTTTGCAAATAAAATGGTGGTGGTGGTCATGGACATCACAGTGAGACCGAAAGACTTTTTCTCCTTTTAACTCGGTCTTCTCGATAATACCGAGGTCATAAAAGGTATAAAGGTTACGATAGATGGTGTCTGGGCTGATCCCCTGGTAGTCTTGGCTCATCTTGGCCTGGACGTCACTAGCTGACAGGTACTTATCTTCATCATAGAGAATTTCAACCATCCTTTTTCGTTTGGAGGTTAGTTTTAACTTGTTGTCTTTTAAGATGTCAAGTGCTTCTTCATAAGTTGTCAACTTCTCCACCCCTTCTAGCTCATGTATTCAGCTACTACTTATTGTATAATTATACTAGGTTCAAGACAGAAAAACAAAGGAGGATGATTCAATGAACCCTGGTCTTATCATCTATACCCTTTCCGATTCAGTCGGCAATACGGCCATCAATGTAGCCAAAAGTGCTCTAGCCCAGTTCCCTAGCCACAAGGTCCCCATTAAAAACTTTCCTTTTATCAAAGACGACCAAGAACTCTTGGCTATCCTAACCCGGGCCAAAGACAGGGAAGCTATGGTTATCTATAACTTTGCCAAGCTAGACCATGTCAGCTTGGTGGAGAGCTTTCAAGAGGAACATGACCTCTTTGCCTTTAACCTCCTGACCCCCTTGACCGAATACCTAGCAGACCGGATTGGGCATGCCCCTAGCCAAGAAGCTGGGGCCAACCACCAACTAAACCAAGCCTACTTCGACCGGATCAATGCCATGGAATTTGCCGTCCAATATGATGACGGCCAAGACCCCAATGGTTTTTTGCAGGCGGATATTATCTTATTGGGAGTTTCCCGAACTTCCAAGACCCCTCTTTCTATTTACCTGGCCAATGAAGGCTTTAAGGTAGCCAACCTCCCTGTTATGCCGGAATCCACCATTCCCAACCAAATCTATCAGGTTGACCCAAGGAAGATTATTGGCCTCACCAACAGCAAAGACCTTTTACTGGCCATTCGCAAGGAACGGATGCGGGCATATGGCTTGGATGACAACATGCTTTACTCTACCCAAGAGCGAATAGAGGCTGAACTGGACTTTGCCAACCAGCTCTACCAAGACCTGGGTTGCTTCACCATCAACGTCTCCAACAAGTCCATAGAAGAAACAACGGCCATCATCAAGGACTACTTAAGCCAGGAAGAGTAAAGGGACAGGAGTAAAGTTGTACAGGCAATTAGGTCTAGCAAACCATTAAAATAAGGCACAGGACTTGTGCCTTATTAAAGTCTATTGGTCTGGTTTTTCTTTAGGGTCTTTTAAAAAGAAGATCAAGATCATGGCTAGGATTGAAAATATAGCCACCAAGATAAAGGCGCCTCGGACTCCTGCCATATTTAAGTCTGTCGGACCGCCATCTTGGAAAACCCCCACCGATTGGCCGGAAGTGGCAATAGTCACCAGGGTCATGATGATAAAGGAGAGGGAAACGGCAAAACTTGAAGAGATTTGCCGGACCGTTTGCCGGGCTGAAGTCGCATGTCCCATATCTTCCTTGGCCATAATATTCATGCCAGCAGTGGTAATAGGGATATTAAACAAGCCAAAACCGGCTGATAAGATGCCGTAGTAAATCATCAGTAAGTAAAGGGAGCTAGCTTCATTGAGGGTAACTAGTAATAAGGACCCAACTAAAAGTAAGATACCACCGATAAGGCCAATCCGAGCCACTCCAACCTTGTCATAAAGTTTGCCTGAGATAGGAGCTAAGATGGTTTTGATGATACCAGCTGGCATTAAGATTAAGCCTGCTATGGAAGCCCCCAAGCCCCTAACAGTTTGAACATAAATAGGGATAACATTGGATAGGCAAGAAATAATGACAATCCCCAAGGTGGCTACCAAGACAGCCCGACGGTAATAGGTTTTTTTAAAGAGTCTAAGATTTAAGATTGGTTGGTCTGCCTTGAGGTTGAAGTGGATAAACTTGGCGACAAAGACTAAACCGATAAGCAAGCTGACCCAGGCAATGACCGAAGAAAAACCGGAAGAACCAAAGACTGACAAGCTAAAGAGGAGGAGGCCAAAACCAATGAGGGAGTCCCGGATATTGGCCCAATTAATGGTTAAATCTGCATTTGGCAATACATCGGGTAAGACCAGCCAAGTTAAAGGAACCAATAAAAGGGTGATTAAGGCCCAGATGTAGAATAAAATTTCCCAGGTGAAAGCATCAACAATGACCCCACCGACAAGGGGACCCAGTGCTGGACCAATACCAATAACCCCACTCATTACCCCCATAGCAGTGCCTCGGCTTTCAACCGGCATCAAGGTCAAGAGGACGGTCTGCATCAAGGGGATGATCATCCCAGCCGCTATACCCTGGATGACTGTCCCCATGACCACAACCGGAAAATTAAAGCCCAGACCAGTCAAAAAACTACCGGTACAGAAGAGGGCCAACATTAAAATAAAAAAGTTCCGTGTCCGGTACTTGGTCATGGCAAAGGCGGTTATGGGGACCATAATCCCTTTGACCAAGGTATAACCCGAGACAATCCACTGGCCTAGGCTAGGGTCAATGCCCAAACTTTCAATCATATTAGGCAAGGCGGTAGACATGGCCGTTTGGTTGAGAACCACAATCACGGCTCCTGTAAATAAAACGGCAAAAATTTGCCAACGGGGGATTTGTAAATTGTCCCTTTTGGTCAACTGGTTTGCAAGGAAGTGTTTGAAGGTTAATTTATTTTCACTACTCAATCTCAAGACTCCTACTAAATAGAAAGAGGAAATCACAATGATCTCCTCTTGTTTTCCACTGATTAAAGTAACATAGACATGTTACTGAATCGAGTCTTAATTGTCAAGCCTGTCACTTTTTGTCCGGCCATCCCAATTGGAAAAGCCATCTTTTAAGTAATAGATATCTTCAAAGCCGTTTTCCTTTAATTTCAAGCCTGCCCGCAAGCTCAGCATCTTGTTTTCTTCATATAAATAAATGGGTTGGTCCTTACGTAATTCATTCATTCTTTGTTTAAACTGGGAATAAGGGAGGCTCCTTGCCCCTAAAATATGCTTGCGTTTAAATTCATCCTTCTCCCGGACGTCGATGACTTGGGCCTTGCGGATGTCCTCTTTAAATTCCTCATTGGTCAAAGGAGTCGCAGCCTTCCTGCGCCGGACAAATTGGACAATCTCATAAATTGCCCAGCCCAAGCCAACTACAATGATTAACAATCGTAA
Organism: Alloiococcus otitis ATCC 51267; assembly: GCF_000315445.1. Lineage (GTDB taxonomy): Bacteria > Bacillota > Bacilli > Lactobacillales > Carnobacteriaceae_A > Alloiococcus > Alloiococcus otitis. The sequence continues at coordinate 400,739 of NZ_JH992957.1, read as the reverse complement.
AGCATTATTTATATCCAATCCAATCATCCTTTAAGCTAATTTTTCTTTTAAAACTAAAGATCCTGCCCCGATCACCCCGGCATCACTTTCCAGTTGAGCAATCTTGACCCTGGTCTTATCCCTTAGGGGCGGAAACAAGTAGTCGGCCAGGTGTTTTTCCACGGTTTCCTTTAAAATAGCTCCTGCCTGAGATACCCCGCCACCAATCACAATAACAGACGGATTGACAATATTGGCAATATTGCCGGCGGCGAAGGCTAGGTAATCACAAACAATGTCGACGATCAATAAAGCTAAGTCGTCCCCTTGCTTAGCCAGGTCAAAAATGACCTTGGCCTCCAAATCTCCCCGGTCAGCCACTTGGTAGAGCTGACTTTGACCCTTATTTTCAGCCAACATTTGTTGGGCCACCTTAACAATACCACTGGCACTGGCGATGGATTCCAGGCAGCCAGACTTGCCACAAGTACAAGGGAAGTCAAATCGGTCATTGGATACAGTTAAGTGGCCGATTTCACCAGCTGTATCATGGGCGCCGTGGACCAGCTGGTTGTCCAAGATGATCCCCCCGCCTACTCCTGTTCCAAGGGTCATAAAGACCAGGTTGGGGTCTTGGTCTCCAGCCCCCTGCCATTGTTCACCTAAGGCGGCCACATTGGCATCATTGTCCAGGTAAAAGTCTAGGCCTAACTCTTCTTCCATGGTTGCTTTAACTGCTTGGACCTCCTGCCAGTTCAAGTTATAGGCCCCCACAACTGTCCCTGCCTTGCGGTCAACAGAGCCAGGAGATCCCATGCCAATGCCTAAGATGTCTTGGCTAGTCAACTTCCATTCCTCTAACTTGGCCTGAATCGAAGCAATCATATTCGGCAGGATCTGACTCCCATGGTCTTCTGTCTGGGTCTTAATCGACCATTTGTCCACTATCTTGCCAGTTTGTGTGAGTAGGGCAAACTTAGTCGTGGTCCCACCCAGGTCAATTCCGATTAGCTTGTCTTGTGCCATAAGTACGTAACTCCTCGTTAAAAGTTGATATAGAAAATTTCATTATAGCCCCAAAAAATACCCAATAAGGCTATTGCAATATAAATTAAGGTGTATTTCAATTGACTACCAGGATTGTGAGTTTTGGTAATCATATAAGTTGCCAAGTATCCTCCGACTAAACCACCCAAGTGGCCCATATTGTCAATGCCTGTTGACAATATCCCAATAAAAATATTAAGTCCAATTAATAGACCATACTGGCTGGCAATATTTTGGATTTGAATCCGGTTAGGGTAGATGCGAGACAGGGCTATGGTAGACATAAATAAGCCAAAAATCGCAGTTGAAGCCCCAGCTGAAATGGAAATGTTGAAGGCAAATGAGAAGATATTCCCCATTATACCTCCTAGCAGGTAAAGTAAGGCATATTTAAAGTGGCCGAAGAAATACTCCAAATTTGATCCTAAGTAATAAACAATCAATAGATTAAAGAGGATGTGGGCCAGGCCAATGTGGAGAAACATTGGGGTGATTAGCCGCCACCACTGGTTAAAATAAATAATAGCAAAGTTGAACTTGGCCCCATACTGGATTAAAACCTCTGTATTTTGCGACCCACCACTCAGTGTCATCATAATATAGACTATAACAGTTATAATGATGATGGCATAGGTAACATAAGGCTTGTTTTGAATGCTAGCTAGTTTTCGATTTTGCACCATATCATCTTCCTCAATTTTACATAAGCTATCATAAAGTATAACATACCTGGCTCCTAATAAGGAAAAAATTCCGGGCCCTTTGGTTAATTTTCATTGGATTTTTCATGAAAAACATGGTATCCTAGTCGGGTGTAAGAGTAATTAAGAAAGATTTAGGAGGTTGAAACATGCGCGTTAAGGTTACTTTAGAATGTACTGAATGTGGCGACCGTAACTACATTACAACTAAAAACAAACGTAACGATGAACAAAGACTTGAATTAAGAAAATACTGCCCTCGTTTGCGTAAAATGACTTTACACCGAGAAACAAAGGGTAAAAACTAAAGTAAAAAAGTGTTGGTGGGATGCTCCCACCAACACTAAATATTATAGAATCAAAAAAGAGTAGCTGAAAAGCCAGCTACTCTTTTTTATTGGCCAAATACCTAGGCCGCCTGGTCAGCTTGGTCTTCCTCTTCCTGAACGACTTCTTCCTGGGCTTCTTCTTCATCGCCTTCATCTTCTTGGTCGTCTGCATCCTCAGCAAATTCGCCAACGCCAAAGTAGGCATCCATCACTCGTTTGCTGGCATTCATGTTTTCAATATTATTGATATTGTCTGGCAGGTAAGGCACCACAGCAGCGACGGCAATTTCAGGATTGTCGTAAGGGGCAAAACCAGTAAAGTTCATGTTAATGACACTGGTTCCGCGGAGGTCCGGGTCATTACTCCAGTAAGAGGCTTGGGCAGTCCCTGTTTTACCGGCTGCCACATATTCCGCATCACCAAAGACTTTAGGCAAGGTCCCATAGTCTCCATTGACTGCTAGGTACATCCCTTCCTTGACCCGGTCCATCTGTTCGGGTGTTACATCGATTTGGTTCAAAATTTTTGGTTCAATCTTGGTTTTCAACTGACCCACTTCCCCTGTTTCAGGATGAGTTCCCCGGATTTCGGAGACGAAGCGTGGTGCATACCGAGTACCTCCGTTGGCAATAGTAGCAATATATTGGGCCAATTGGAGGGGGGTGTAGGTATCAAACTGGCCAAAAGACTGGTAGAGAGCTGAGCCAGGGCTTTCAACCGGACTTTGCTGGCCAATCATTTCATTTGGTAACTCTACCCCAGTGGGTACCCCTAAACCAAATTGGGAGAAGTAGTAGCGCATCTTGTCGATGGACTTTTGATAGTCCATATTCAACTGCTCACCTGGTTCATAGTCCCATTTGTCTCCCATCCGCATGGCTAGCCTGGACATGTAGATATTGGAGGAATATTGGATGGCCTGAGTTTCATTGAGGGGAACCGACCCACTTTGGTTAAAGACGGATGAAATACTGCTAGTTCCAGTGAAATTCATGGGGGCATCGACAATGATATTGTTGGAATCATCTAAGACCCCATCCATGTAAGCTGATAGGACGGTCGCCCCTTTGACACTGGACCCCATTTCAAAGAATTTAGTTAAGTTTCCCATGGCGTCATCGACAATTTCTCCGTCACTGTTCACCCGCTTTCCGGTAAAGCCAAGGATTCCCCCATCCCTTGGGTCAATGGCTATCAGGTAGATAGAATCATTGAGGCCCCGTCTCTTGTTGAGGGAGTCAATGGCGATGCCTTCCATTTTTTCCTGGAAATCAATATCGATATTTAAAACCAGGTTGTCCCCCTTGCTACCCGCATAGCGGACATTTTGGGAAATAATCTCTCCCAGCTTGTTGGTTTCCGTTTCGACTTTAGACTTGCTACCACTCAAGACATCTTCAAATTGGTATTCCAAATAGGAAATCCCAACCCGGTCATTACGGGAATAACCCTTAGCTAGGTATTCACCAATCCGCTCTTCTGGGATACCCGTTTCCTCGCTGGAGACCTGGCCGAGAATGGACTTGAGCATATTGCCTTCAGGATAAACCCGTTGCCAGTCCACTCCAGTATCGACCCCTGGTAGGTCATCCAAGTTTTCGCTGACCTGGGCTAGCTCTTGGGAAGACACGTCTTGGTTTTTGATATTAACCGTACTCAGGGCATAGGCTGAAGTCATGGTCGAAAAAATTGAAGTAGCGGTTTTTTCCTCATCCGAAAAAGACTTAAGTTGGTCTTCATCGATAAAATCCAAGCGGTCACTGCTTTCCATTTCTTCAATGTCATTGGCTTCCATGTAAGCTTCAACTTGATCATCAATTTCGTCCCGGTGAATAGCGTAGTAGTAGTCCTTCATTTCCCTTTCGGTAATATCTGGGTCATCAGATTCAAATGGGTCGGCATTTGGCAAGTCGATAATATTAGCCAATCGGTTGGCAACATTGGCCATGGCTTGGTTGGAGACGTTCTGCCCCCGTGTATAGGTAATAGTATTGTGGGCTTCATTGCCCACTAATTTGTTGAGCTGGTTATCGTATATTTCACCCCGGGCTACCGGGCCACTGATAACCGTGCTTTCCGTCCGGTCAACTTCAGCTTGGTATTCTTCCTCTTTAATGATTTGCATATAAGCCAGACGCAGGATAAAAGTTGCAAATAAAATAAAGACAACAAAAAACAGCAAATTTAATCGAAATGGAATTTGCGATTTTAACTTTTCTCTTCTTCGCTTGTTAGGCAATTTCAAGCCTACCCCTCCGTTAAATAATCTACTCCTAATTTTATCAAATCCGACCAGGAAATGCATGGGGTTTTCCCTAAACTTTTCTAAAGATTGTCTCGCGACCAAATTAAAAAACCAGTTGCCAAACGAGTCAATCGTCTAGCAACTGGTTTTAAGGTCAGGGCTATATTTTAACTAGATAGAGCCTGGTCAAAATTATTTAGCTTCTTGGTATCTTCTTGCAACTTCATCCCAGTTTACGACACTCCAGAAAGCATCCACGTAGTCAGGTCGTCTGTTTTGGTAGTTAAGGTAGTAAGCGTGTTCCCAAACGTCTAGACCCAAGATAGGTGTTTTGCCTGAAGTAAGTGGGGATTCCTGGTTAGGAGTGGCATCAATTTCCAATGTGCCATTGTTAACAACCAACCAAGCCCAGCCTGACCCAAATTGACCAGTCGCTGCAGCTTTAAATTCTTCTTGGAATTTTTCGAAGCTACCGAATTTTTCCTCAATAGCTTGACCTAAATCGCCTTCTGGCTGGCCTCCACCATTTGGCGAAAGAACGGTCCAGAAAAGTTTATGGTTGGCATGGCCCCCACCATTTTTTAAGACTGGTGCTTGAAGTTCTTCTGGCAACGAGTTTAATTGAGCAACTAAGTCTTCAATCGACAGGTCAGCATATTTTTCCTGACCTTCGAGAGCTACATTGGTCTTGTCCACATAAGTTTGGTGGTGTTTGTCATGGTGAAGTTTCATGGTTTCTTCATCAATATAAGGTTCCAATGCGTCATATGCGTATGGTAAGTCTTCTAATTGGTAAGTCATAAGTTACTCCTCCTAATATTTCGAATCTAAACTTATTTTAACATCTGATTAAAAAAAGTCCATAGAAGTGCTTATATAGATTTTTTATCTGACTTTTTAATTGTAAAATATTATTAAAATTAGGTAGAATGATTTCATGTCTACTAGTAGATGAAAGGACCGATTAACTTGTTTGACTTTTTAAAACTCAGCCTAAGTTCTCCCTTGGAAATCCACCAAGGCAGAAAAATGACTAAAAATACCTTTTTTGCCCTTTTTATTGCTTTAGTCATCATCTCACTCATCCCTCCCCTCTTCACCCTAGTCCCAGAATACCAGCAATTTAGGTCTGATGTGAGTGAAGTGGAAGGTCAATTGCCGGATTTTGCCATCGAAGACGACCAGATAAAAACAGACCAAGAAGACTACATTCATTTTACAGATACAATTTCCCTATATTTTGACCCTGACAACCAAATGACGGAAGATGAGACCATTGACCGGAATGTGGAGTTGAACTTCTCCCCAATCAATATTGCTTTAAGCCAGGACCAAATGACCCTCTACGTCTATGGCAGTGGCCAGTCAATTTCTTATGCCAACTTGCCTGACTTTAACCAGGACCAATTTTCTTTTCTTTTAAATTCCATGACCCAAATCAACCTACCCGTCATCTTACTTGCCTTCTTTGTTCTTTTCGGGGTTGGAGCCATCATTCTAATCTACCAATACATTTTAGTTGCCCTAACCAATTATTTTATCAGTATCTTTTATTTACAAGGGTTGGGTTTTAAAGCTGTCTTTAAAATTTCCCTCCTAGCTATTGCCCTCCCCACCCTAGCCTTATCCATTGCTAGTGCGGTCGGTTTACAAACCAGTTTGAGCGGTCCTCTCTTTACCATCTTTTCCATCCTCATCTTCTTCCTATCCATCCGCCGTCTTAAAAAAGCCAAGAAAGCCAATTAGCCGTATAGATTTTTCCAGTCAATTTCGGTAGAATTGTAAAGTATAGTATTTAGGAGGTTACTTATGGATTATAAATTAAAGATAGCTGAAAGTATCCACCAGGTCTTACAAGAGGATCTTACCAAAGAAGATATCTACTCCCTCTTGGAACGGCCTAAGTTGGAAGAACACGGGGATCTCGCCTTCCCGACTTTTCAGCTGGCCCGTATTTTTAAAAAGAACCCCAAGGAAATTGCCAGTGACCTAGCAGGTAAAATCTCTTCTGACTTGGTTGACCAAGTCGAAGCAGTTGGGCCCTACCTCAACTTTCATTTAAACCGAAAAACGGTCTCGTCTGCCATCATTCAAGAAATTTTAGACCAAGACGAAAACTACGGCGATCAGAGTGTCGGACAAGGACAAAATGTTCCTATTGACATGTCCTCCCCTAATATAGCCAAACCCATGTCCATGGGCCACTTACGGTCGACTGTTATCGGCAATGCCCTAGCGAATATAATGGAAAAGATGGGTTTCAACCCGATCAAAATCAACCACCTGGGTGATTGGGGTACCCAGTTTGGGAAGTTGATTTATGCTTATAAAACTTGGGGCGATCCCCAGGCAATCGAAGAGGACCCTATTCCGGAATTATTGCGGATTTACGTCAAATTCCATGAAGAGGCTGAAGACAATCCTGAATTAGAAGACCAAGGCAGGTTGTGGTTTGCTAAGCTAGAACAAGGTGATTCTGAAGCCCTAGAACTTTGGAAAAAATTTAGGGCCCTTTCCCTGGAAGAATTCAACAAAATCTACCAACGCTTAAATGTCGAATTTGATTCTTACAATGGGGAAGCCTTTTACAACGACAAGATGGACCAAACCCTCGAGCTGATTGAAAATTCCGGTAAGCTGGTTGAAGACCAAGGGGCCCAGATTATTAAACTGGACAAATACGACTTAAACCCAGCCTTGATCAAGAAAAAAGACGGGTCCACCCTCTACATTACCCGAGATATTGCAGCAGCCATTTACCGTAAAAAGGAATACGACTTTGCCCAAGCCCTTTATGTGGTAGGCCAAGAACAGGCTAACCACTTTAAACAACTCAAGGGAGTCTTGCAAGAACTTGGCTTTGACTGGGCCCAAGACATCCACCACATTCCCTTTGGCTTGATTACCAAGGACGGACAAAAATTATCCACTCGTAAAGGTAAGTTGGTCTTACTGGAAGATGTTTTAGACGAGGCTAGCAAGCGGGCCTTGGAACAAATTGAAGATAAAAACCCAGACCTAGCTAACAAGGAAGAAATTGCAGACCAGGTTGGGGTTGGGGCTGTAGTCTTCCATGACTTAAAAAATGACCGAATGAATAACTTTGACTTCACGATTGAAGAAGTGGTCCAATTTGAAGGAGAAACTGGTCCCTATGTCCAATATTCCCGGGTCCGAGCCCTCAGCATTTTAGAGAATAGCCAAGCTGACCTCAATCCTAACCAAGTTCAAGGCTTAGAAGATGACCATGCCTGGTCAGTTGTAAAATTACTGGAACAATTTCCAAATACATTATCCAGAGCTTGCAAAAACTATGATCCATCCCTAATTGCCAAGTATGTAATCGACCTGTCTCAAGCCTTTAACAAGTATTATGCCAATGTCCGGGTCCTGGATGAAGATGGAGACTTGACCAGCAGATTAGCCTTGGTCAAGGCAGTTGAAATTTTAATTAAAATCAACCTCAACCTCCTAGGCCTGTCTTCCCCAAGTGAAATGTAGCCTCCTTATCTTAGTTAAATATAAACTAAAACCAGCTAGCCATATGGCTAGCTGGTTTTAGACTTCGTTTTTAGTCCTCAGATTCACCCTAAAAGCCCACTAGAATGCTCAACCTAGCAGGTTGTGATAAACTTTAAAGCAATTAGTTGGTGTTTGCAAATACATAATTGTATTACACAATACAATAAGCAATCTTTTAGACTACCCTTCCAACAAGTGGTTGAAATAATCAGTGTCTAAAATTTTAATTTCCTTGCGACTGTACTCCAGTCGTTTGTTTTGGGTCAGTTCCTTGACCACTTTGCCCGCCGTCTCCCGGCTAGTACCGGCCACTTCCGACAATTGGATGATGGTCAAGGGATACGGGATTAGTACGGCCTCTCCCTGCCGGGTTCCCAGGTCAAGCATCCACAAGGCAAGCATCAATTCAACCCTTTCTTTGGCACTGGAGACGGCAGCTAGTTGGATCCTCTTTTCTTGGAAAAACAAGTCATCCGACAAGCTACGGTAAAATTCGATCAGCAAGTCACTATTTTGGCTAATGATGCTTTCAAATAAGTCGGTGGGGATCATGAGCAGGCGAGTTGGTGTTTCAGCTATAATATTGTAACTATAGTAATCATTATTGAAAAGATCTCCGTAAGCCACAAAGCGGTTTTCAATTACAAAATCCACATAACTATAATTGCCGTTATAGGTTGTCCGCTCAAGTTTAATTAAGCCTTGCAGGACAAAATAATAGTAGTGCTTGTGGTCTCCTTCATAGCTGACCACTTGGTTTTTATTATAGTTTCGCAGAATGGACTGGTCCTTTATTTGCTTAATATCTTGGCTGTCAAAGACTTGGAAAAAGGGTCTTTGGGCCAAATCTTTAATGTACTTTTGCTTGTCTTGCCTAACCATTTAGCCAACTCCAATTGTTCTCAACTTGATACATGACAATCACTTCTTTATTTCCTATAAGTTCTCTCGAAAGAGAGGCATAGACATGCAACGTGGGCCTCCCCGTCCTCGGACCAGTTCACTGGCCATGATTTTATGGAGTTTAAGTCCAGCTTCTTCTAACAAGGCATTGGTCACCCGGTTGCGGTCATAAACCACTACTTCACCCGGGGCGATGGCTAGGGTATTGGATCCATCATTCCACTGCTCTCTAGCCCCAGCCACAGGGTCATTTCCCCCACAAGGGATCAGGGTGACTTCATCTAAACCGAGAGCTTCGGCCAAAACCCTGTCCAATTGCTGGCTGTTTTTTTTCTTCCATTTGAATCTGGCCATTTTTACCTGGTTTTAAAGAGACGACCCGGAGACCAGATTGGATTTCGGAGTGGATAGTAAACTTGTCATAATCGACCATGGTGAAGACAGTATCCAGGTGCATAAACTTGCGGTAGTTACCGATTAAAAAGGCCAAAACTTCTTTAAAGACACCAGCTTGAAAGAGCTTTTTAGCCAGTTTTTCAATAGACCGGGAATCAGTGCGTTGCGATATGCCGACAGCTAAGACGTCTTTGGATAAAACGAGCTCATCCCCACCTTCTAAGCGACTTTCTTCAAATCGATTGTAAAAATGGTCCACCTTGTCGCCACCATATTCCGGGTGGTAGTCAAAAATATACTGGCCGTATAGGGTTTCCCGGTTTCGGGTGTCAGAATACATGTGGTTGACAGACACCCCATTTGCCATGCTAGCAAAAGGATCCCGGGTAAAGTAGAGGTTCGGCATGGGGTCCACCAAGAAAGGGTAGTCAGTCTCGATCAAGTCGGCCAAAGACTGGTAAGAGCCTTGGTCAATTTCCGCCTTTTTAAAGCCTTCCATGCTTTTCAGGACCATGTCAAATGTATCAAGGCCATGTAAAATTTCTTTGACCTGGTTTTTTGCATTGTCAGAAGCAATACCAGCCTCCGCAAGCCAGTCTTGGATAAATTTTTCTCTTACTCCAGCGTGGTCAATGGCTTCAGCCACCAATTTTTCTAGGTAAAGAACTTGGACACCATTTTGTCGCAAGACTTTAGCAAATTGGTCGTGTTCGGCTTGGGCATTTTGTAAATCGGGGATATCATCAAAGAGTAAGCGGTCGAGATAGTCTGGCATCAGATTCTCCAATTCCTTGCCTGGTCGGTGGAGCAAGACCTTTTTTAACCTTCCAATTTCTGACTGGACTTGAATTGCTTTCTGACTCATGGTCAAGTCTTCCTTTCTACTTAAAAATCATTTTATGCCATTATAACAGCTTTTGGGGGGCGCGATAGAAATTTATTTTAACTAGCTAACTTAAATTGGCCCTCATGGTTAAAAAACCTGGAGAAATAGCTTACTTGCGCCGGCGGTTTTTTCTTTGCTTGTAGCGGTTAATTTTTTTCTTGTAATTGGGCTTAACTTTCTTCTTAGCCTTCTCCACCATGCCAGCGATCTCAGGGTCATAGGTCTTTTTCTTCCCTACTTGCTTTCTGGCCTGGCGGTGGTCGTGTTTTTTATCATCCACCACTTCATGGTTCTTGATGGTTTTGGCTACAAAGTTTATCCCCCGGTCTTCTAGGTATTGGACGGCTTCAATTTCGTCAGGACCATAGAAGGTAACAGCCAGTCCTGCTAGGCCATTACGACCAGTCCGGCCCACCCGATGGATAAAGTAGTCCAGGTCATTTGGGATTTCGGCATTAATGACATGGGAAACCCCTTCAATATCGATCCCTCTGGCAGCCAAGTCGGTGGCTACGACATATTGGTAGTCTAAATTGCGGATTTGTCGCATGACCCGCTTTCTCTCTCGGGCTTCTAATCCACCGTGGAGTGTGGCACAGTCCAGTCCCCTCTCTTCCAAAGCCTGGGCAATGGCTTCTACCTGGTCCTGGGTATTGGCAAAGATTAAGGCTAAATAGGCTTGGCCTAGGGTGAGGAGGTCATAGATTAAATCAACCCGGTCCTTACTTTTTGTTGCGATCAGCCAATTTTCGACCTGGTCGGGAATCAAAGATTGGCTTTCAGTATAAATAAATTTAGGATGGTTGAGGTATTTTTTAAAGAAGGGCTTGAGCTTGTCAGGGATGGTAGCAGAAAAGACTAATAGTTGACTGCTTTGACCTACCCGACTGGCCAGTTGGTCCACTTCCCTAAGAAATCCCAGGTCCAAGGTCATGTCTGCCTCATCCACTACCAGGTATTGGGCTGTATAAATATTAAGACCGTGGTTGCTGACCATGTCTAGCATCCGGCCAGGTGTCCCGATGGCTAGGTGGGGTTGTTTTTGTTCTAACTTTTGAACCTGTTTTTCCTTGTTAGACCCACCAACATAATTTTCAATCCGGATCGCTTCACCAGCAGGCTTGATAAGGTCCTGGCTAAATTGGTAGAGCTGGTCAGCCAACTCCCGACTGGGGGCTGTGATGACCACCTGTACTTCATCCTTGTCTGGCTGAATAGCATTAATCAAGGGCAAGAGAAAGGCGTGGCTTTTGCCTGAACCAGTTTGGGCTTTAACTACCAGGTCTCTCCCAGCTTTGATTTCCGGTATTACCTTGGCTTGAACTTCCCTGGTATGGACAAAGCCCATATCTGCCAGGGCATGATTAATAAAGGGCTTAAAATGATAATCTGTAAATTGATTGGGCATGGTTGGCCTCAACTTTCTATTCGAATCTTTTTTAAAACTTCAAGAACTAACCTGTCTGATCCTAGACCATAGTATAAAGGACTTGCCACTTATAAACCAGTTATTTTATGGTATAATTCATCATGTGACTGACTAGAATGGAGTGGAGAGATAGATGACATTAAACACCAAGGTCCTGGTAATCCTTTTCGGTGCAACAGGTGACTTAGCTGCTAGAAAACTTTACCCTGCCCTTTACCAGTTATACAAGAAAAACTACCTATCTAAGCATTTCGCCTTGATCGGGACAGGTCGAAGGGTCTGGTCAGACGACTACTTTCGGTCTGTTATTAAAGATTCCATCAAAGATATGGACCAAAATACCAGCTTGCAAACTGACTTTGCCAAACACTTTTACTACCGGTCCCATGATGTGACCAAATTGGACCAGTACCCAGATTTTAAGGCCTATTCAGACCAAATAGCCGCCAAACACAAGATCGGTGGCAACCGCCTCTATTACCTATCCATGTCTCCTCGCTTTTACAAGGTGATTGTTGAAAACCTCAACCAACACGCTTTTTTTGATTGTGGTGGCTTTAGCCGGATCATTGTCGAAAAACCCTTCGGCGATGACCAATCCAGTGCGGCCCAATTAAAAGCCGACCTGGGCCAGGTAGTCGACTTAAATGATATTTTCTTTATCGACCACTACCTAGGCAAGCCTCTCGTCCAAAACATTCTCACCATGCGTTTTGCCAACCCCCTCTTCAAGGGAATTTGGAACAAGGACCATATTGACAATATCCAAATTACCCTGGCCGAAAAAGTCGGTGTAGAAGAGCGGGGCAGCTTTTATGACAAGACTGGCGCCTTAAAAGACATGGTCCAAAACCATATCCTCCAATGCTTTAGCCTCCTCACCATGGACCAGCCAGAAGCTCTCACTACTAAGGCCATTTTAGAGGCCAAGGTAGAAGCCCTAGACCGGATCGACCTTAGAGACGACCACTTGACTAAGTCAACTGTCCGGGCCCAATACGCTGCTCATTCCATGCCTGGTGAAGAATCCTACACACAAAATGACAAGGTGGCAGATGACTCCACTACTGAAACCTATGTCGCCGGCCGAATCAATATCCTAGAAGGAGACCTAGCTGGCATCCCGGTCTTCTACCGGACTGGTAAAAAATTAGCTAGTAAAAAGACCCGCTTAGACATTGTCTTTAAAGACCAAGGCCCCTCACTCTTTGATAACAACCAAAACGTTTTAACGGTCTACCTAGACCCTAGCCGGACCATACAGCTCTTAATCAACGGCAAGGAGCGGGGGAATCCCAAAGCTTTTGCCAGACAACAATTAGCCATTGTTGCCACAGATGGGTCCCTGGCTTGGCCTAGCGACTATGAAAGCCTCATCTATGATGCTTTGCATGGAGACCAGGTGAACTTTGCCCAGTATGAGGAAATCGAAGCATCTTGGAAATATGTAGATAAAATCCAAAAGATTTGGCGGGACCAAGATGAAGCCCTCTATAGCTATGAAGTCTACTCTGATGGTCCCAAAGAAGCCCAGGAACTCCTGGAGCAAGACGGTCACTACTGGATCTTTTAAATACAAAGCAATAGCCTACTAGCCAAGGCTTGGCCTTTCCAAGACCGCCTGTCCCAGCAACTAGTAGGCTTTTTTTATTTTAACTTGTCATGGGGGTAGGCATGCACTTTCTCCAGTCCAGCAAAGTCTTGCTGTCTCAAGGCTTCAAATAAAACAATATTGGCTGAATTCGACAGGTTGAAGGACCGGACATGGCTATCGTCCATTGGGATCCGGATACACTTGTCAGCATAATCGTGCATAAATTTTTCCGGCAGGCCAGTGGTTTCTTTCCCAAAAATGAAATAATAGTCCTTGTCTGTGTCCCTATAGTCAATATCAGCATAAGTATGGTAGGCGAACTTAGAGACTAGGTACAAGTGGCGGGTATCAATCGCCTGCAAAAAAGACCGGAGATTACGGTGGTAGGTTAAGTCTAACTCATGCCAATAGTCCAGGCCAGCCCGCTTAAGTGCCTTGTCTGTCGTTTTAAATCCTAAGGGTTCAATCAAGTGGAGCTTGGTATTGGTCCCTGCACATGTCCTGGCAATATTGCCGGTGTTAGGTGGGATAAGGGGTTTGTATAAAACTATATGATTAGTCATGATTTATGCAACATCCTTTGTCTGTCTTGGCCATTTTATTAAGTCTGGTAAAATAGAAAAACGTATCATTTCGGTCATGCAACAGCGAAATGATACGTTATTAAGTCATCCATATTCATTTACTTATATCAGTATCTGATGGCTAACTGATATAAACCAATGAACTTAATGAACTTATGAAAACTATTGTACGCCATTTTTCTTTTCTTTGCAAGTTCTCTTTTAACAAAATATTTTTACAGAAAAAATTTTGCTAGAGGCTAGCATAAGACGGGGCTCCAGCTTTTCCTTAATCGGTTAAATCCGAATCTTCCAACTGAATAATGGGTTCATCCCCATAACCAGCACCAATTGCCACATCTGTTTGGTCACTAGCCTGGTCAATATCTCGTCTGAGGTCATTTAATCGTCTGGCCTCTTCCTTGCTTACCTGCCGTCCGATGGCATAATTCAGACGCTTAATTAAATCGTCAGCCTTGAGTAAGGCTCGACGTTTTAATTTTTTACCTTCTAGGTCCAACTTGGCTTGAAATTCCTCTCCTGGCATGGGGGCTAGGAGGTGAGCTAGGACATAGCCGGCTCCAGCACCAAAGGCAATACCAATACTAGCAGTTACTTTATTCATTTTCATTCTTCCTTTCCTTACTTAAACTTACTAATTCAACACAGAGGATAATAGCATCCATGGCCTTGACTAAATCTTCTAGGGAAGCAAAGGTTGGGGCGAGCCGAATACTATTGTCTTTGGGGTTGTCCCCCTTAGGATAAGTAGCATTGGCCTGGGTCACAGCCAGGCCAATATCCGCCAGCTTTTGGACAATTTCTTGGGCACAGCCCTCCTGGGTGGTTAAGTGGATAAAATACCCTCCCTTGGGCTTAGTCCAGTCAAGGAGCTTACGGTCTGGGAAGGCTTCTTCCAAGCGGTTTAGAATATAGTCGAATTTGGGTTTCAAGATAGCCGCATGTTTGGCCATATGGTCTAAGATATTGGCCTTGTTTTTCAAAAACAGGGTCTGCCTTTTTTGGTTCAACTTGTCAAAGCTAGTCAGTTGCTTGGACAGGAAGTTCTGAAAGGCTTGGAGGTTGTTCCTTGAAGCTGCTATGGCTGCTATTCCTGCTCCTGGCAGAGTCATTTTAGAGGTCGAAGTATAGATAAAAGGGCGGTCAGCCACCTGGTTTTCCTTGGCTAGGTCTAGGATGTTGGGGATTTCCACCTGGTCTTCAGTCAAGTGGTGGACGATGTAGGCATTGTCCCACAAAATCTTGAAATCGGAAGCAGCTGTCTCCATTTTGACTAGGCGGTGAATCGTCTCATCCGAATAAACCTCACCGGTTGGATTGCTATACTTAGGGACACAGAAGATCCCCTTGATACTAGGGTCATCCTTGACCAGGTCTTCTACCACATCCATGTCTGGCCCTGACCCAGTCAAAGGCACGGGCACCATGTCATAGCCCAAATAATCTAGCATGGCAAAATGGCGGTCATAGCCTGGTACTGGGCATAAAAACTTGACCGGACCTTGCTGGGACCAAGGATGGTCTTGGTGGTTCATAAAGTAGTCCAGGCTTAAGTACATCACTTGCAAGCTGGCATTACCGACCACCATAACTTCTTCTATCTCCGTCTCCAAAAGTTCAGCAAATAAGGTTCGGGCTTCTAAAACTCCGTCAATTCCACCATAGCTTCTAAGGTCGACTTGATCTTGGGACATATAGTCCTGGCTTAAGTCTAGGCTAAGCAAGTCTTGAGACAGGTCGAGCTGGTCCTTGGATGGAATCCCCCTGGCAATATTTAAGTTGACCGGATCTTTTAAGTATGCTTGGTATTCATTTTTTAACTTTTGGAGATATTCAATCTCTTGGTCCATGGTCACCATAACCTCCTAAATTTATTGAAATTAACATTAATTTGGTTTCATTATACAGTATTTACCCTTATAATAAAATCTATGTGAAAGAGATAAATGGGACTTATACCTAAGGAAGATGACATTTTATGAAAATCGGTGCCCGTACCTTTAAAACTGCTATTGCTATCTTTATCGCTGTCTACATTCCAGTCGCCATTAACTTACCAGAATTAACCGTTTTGTCCGGATTGGCTGTTGTAGCATCGATCCAACCCTCCGTCAAGCGATCTTACATTACCCTAAGGGACCGGGTCCTCTCCAATGCCATTGGGGGTCTAGTTGCTTACATAACTGCTACCCAAATTGGAGTCTCTCCTTTCTTGATCGGCCTGGCTTCCTTGTTCTTAATTGCCCTCCTCCACCAATTCAAGTTAGATGGGGTGATTTCCCTGGCTGTCATGACCTTGATCATTGTTATGGTGGAATCCGGCCAGGCCCCCTTGTATACTGCTGTCACCCGGGTTTCCGCTACCGTCTTGGGGGTTATCATCGCCTTTGTCATCAATACCTTTGTCTGGCCTCCCAAGTATGACCACAAGTTGTTTGAATTAACCAACCATGTCAGCGATAATATCATGCGAAATATCCGGATCGCCTTACGAAAAAACACCCAATACGGGGTTATGAAAAAAGACCTGAAAACTATTGACCAAGACATCGATACCATGGAATTATTCTTTAAATATATTAAAGAAGGTCACATCAACCCCTTCCGCATCCAAAGCAAGTATTCTATTTCAAGACTCTTGGTTGTCTACCGGCAGTTTATCAAGGTAACCCGGTCAGCCTTGAAACTAGCCCTCACCCTCCAGCGGTCAGAAAATATTTTTAACCACTTTGATGAAGACTTGAGACTATCAGTCAGGGAAAGGATTGAAGTCCTGATGTCTGCCCACGAACAAATCTTACAAAAATGGAACGGCCGAGTCTTACCAGAAGAAGTTAAGTTTATGAAGCACAAACGAAGTCTACGCAAGGAATTTATGGACAGCTTCTATCATGAAGCTAGCATCGACAACAAGCTAGGTGAAGATTACATCGATAGCAACACCGTCTTTAAAATCATGTCGTCTATTTTGGAATACGAAGAAAGCCTGATCCACCTCAACACCCTAGTTTCTGTTTATGTTAAAAATCACGCCAATGAAAGTGACATTTTAGAAACCAACTTTAACAAACCCATCTAAGTTAGACACAAGATTTGCTTCAAAGTATGCTAGGCAATCAAAAGTATAAAAGACTACAAGCTTTTTAGCTTGTAGTCTTTTTATCAGCATTCCTGCTTTTTAAACTGATTTCATCACAAGTTTACTATGGTTTGCCACTAAGCTTAGTACTTACCGGTTAATTGCTTGTAACGATTAAACCAAAGGTCAACATAGCCTTCTGAAAAGGGACCTCTTTCATTTTTGATCCAAGAAACTAGAATTTTAACATGCTCCTTGAGGATGTAGTCAATTTCGTCTGGATAGTCCCACTTCTTACCGTGGTCTTCGTATTCATCGACATCCAACAGACGCTTTTCCCCATCTGGGAAAATCTTGACATCCAGGTCATAATCAATATATTTCAGACCTTCTTCATCGATCAAAAAAGGCGAAGCTAGGTTGCAATAGTAAGAAATGCCCTTTTGTCTAATCATGGTCACAATATTAAACCAATAATTTTTATGGAAGTAGACTAGGGCAGGCTCTCTGGTCCGCCACTTTCGGCCGTCTGATTCAATCACTAGGGTATGGTCATTGCAACCAATTAAGGAATGGTCGCTGGTTTTTAAGACCATGGTATCCCGCCATATCCGGTGGAGTGACCCATCATGCTTGTAACTTTTGATTGTGATGAAATCTCCTTCTCTTGGAAATTGCATCAGTATCCTTCCTTTTATTCTGTAAGTTTTACAGTCGCACAATAAACATTATATCATAAAATAGCTTATCTTATAGGGACAATTTGCCTAACTTAAAATAAGGAAGGGTTAAAATAGGTCTCCCAGATCTTCTCCTGGACTTTCGGGAAGGCATAGGCCTCTCTTTGGTCAGGGCTCAGCCATTCACACTGGTCGGGGATGGCTTGGCCAGATTCAACCTGGCCTTCCAACAAGTAAATGGACCAATTGAGATGGCTAAAGGCGTGGCTTACCTGGCCTTGGACTTGCTGGTTAAATTGACTGGGCAAGTGGTAGTAGTCCGGGAGTTTGACAGTTTTAAAAGGCAAAAAGTGCCACAAAGCCTATCAGGGCTTTATTTTTTTGCCAAAATTTTATTAAATAACATTGCGTACTATTACGTACCGTGATATAATAAAGCTATCCTATCCCTGAGGTGATGAGCTTTGCGTATCAAAAAAAGTCGTTCAAAAAATTCGGTTTCCTATGCCGTTATTAAAGATATTACTCGAAATGGTAAGCGCACCACTAAAATTGTCGAAACACTAGGCAATCACGAAGAAATCAAACAAAAACATCCCGAAATGGACCCAGAAGAATGGGCTAAACAACGAGCCGCCGAATTAACGGAACAAGAAAAACAGAAAAAGCAAAAGATCGCCATTCACTACGATCCAACCAAGAAAATAAAAAAAGATAAACAACAACTTTTTAATGTTGGTTACCTCTTTTTACAATCCATTTTAGCTCAGTTGAAACTCCCCACCATGACGAAAAAAATCGCCAAGCAGCATCAATTTAACTATCCGTTGGATCAAATTCTATCGTGTCTCATTTACAATCGGATTTTGAGTCCTGCTTCCAAAAAAAGTGCTTTTGAGTTTGCCCAAACCCTATTAGAACCCCCTCAATTTCAGTTACAAGCTATTTACCGCAGTCTTGATGTCTTAGCTGAACATACCCATGATATTCAAGAACATTTTTATCGATTAAGTCAAAAAGTAGCGAACCGGGAAACCGCCGTTCTTTACTATGACTGCACCAATTTTTTCTTTGAAATCGAAGAAGCCGAAGGCCTGAAACAATACGGTCGTTCCAAGGAAAATCGGCCGAACCCCATTGTGCAAATGGGATTATTTATGGACGGCTCGGGCATTCCACTTGCTTTTAATATCACAAGCGGCAACACCAATGAACAAACCACCCTGAAACCTTTAGAGAAAAGAATCCTTAAGGATTTTCGCTTATCAAAATTTGTCGTCTGTACCGATGCCGGTCTCTCTTCAACAGCCAATCGCAAATACAACACCTTAGGGGAGCGTGCCTTCATTACCACTCAATCGGTCAAAAAAACGAAAAAACATTTGAAAGACTGGCTTTTAGATAAAAGCGGTTGGCGACTTAGTCATGGCAAGGAAAGCTATCACTTAGACGACATTGATGAAACCGCTCATTTTTCAGATATCTTTTATAAAGAAAGATGGATTCATGAAAATGGACTCGAGCAACGTTTCATCGTGAGTTATTCCCCAAAATATCGCCAATATCAAGCTTCTGTTCGACAAGGGCAAATTGATCGAGCTCTCAAAAAAGTTCAGGAGCCTTCCCGGCTCCACCAAAAAGGAGCGAATGATGTTAATCGCTTCATCAAATCAACTCATGTCACTCAAGA
>NZ_JH992957.1:169046-381569 GCF_000315445.1 Alloiococcus otitis ATCC 51267 | reverse complement strand
TTTTTTTGAACCATAAAAAACCCTTCTAAAGACTGTTATATCAGCCTTCGGAAGGGTTTTGCTTTCAAAAAAGTGTCAAACTCAAGATTATATCATAAAATAGCTTATCTTATAGGGACAATTTGCCTAATTTAAAATAAGGAAGGGTTAAAATAAGTCTCCCAGATCTTCTCCTGGACTTTCGGGAAGGCATAGGCCTCTCTCTGGTCGGGACTCAGCCATTCGCACTGGTCGGGAATGGCTTGGCCAGAATCAACTTGACCTTCCAACAAGTAAATGGACCAGTTGAGATGGCTAAAGGCGTGGCTTACCTGGCCTTGGACTTGCTGGTTAAATTGACTGGGCAAGTGGTAGTGGTCTTTGAAATAGGCTTGGACCTGGTTGACTTGGTCTTGGTCTAAAACTTCCTGCAAAGCTCCCTGCTTGACCTGCCAAGATTCTGGATCCTGGCTAGCTTGCTTTAAGTCCTCCAAATTAATTATGGGAAAGAGCCAGAGGTTAGCTAAGAGGCCCTTAGCTGGCCGTTTTTCGACCAAGTAGTCTCCATCCTTATCCTTGACCAGCAAGGCTAGATAAACCTCTTTTTTTGCCTTCTTGTTCGAACTGGCAACGGGGTAACGGCGCCAGGTATCGTTCAGGTAGGACTGGTCAAATTCCTTGATGGGGGATAATTCTGGATTATAATTCTTGGGAGTTGAAATGGTCGCCCCCAAGTCCATCATGGCCTGGTTGAAGTCACCAGGACGGTCTGGATCTATGATCTCCTTGGTCAAAGCCTCAAAGACTTTGCGGTTTGAAGATTTTTTGACGTCAAGGTCTACTTCAAAGACCCGGGCTAAAACCCGCATTAAGTTGCCATCCACAGCTGGCTCAGCCTGGTCAAAGGCCATGGAAGCGATGGCACCACTGGTGTAGGGGCCGATCCCCTTGAGTTTTTTGATCTCTTTAGGGTCTTTTGGAAAATGACCCCCGTAGTCTTCCATAATTTGCTGGGCAGCTTGTCGCATGTTCCGGGCCCTTGAATAATAACCGAGTCCTTGCCACAGACGGAGGAGGTCATCTTCATTGCTCTCCGCTAAAGATTTGATGTCAGGGTAAGTTTGGATGAATTTTTCATAGTAAGGGATAACGGTGGCCACTTGGGTTTGTTGGAGCATGATTTCTGAAACCCAGATCTTGTAAGGATCCTTGGTCTGCCGCCAAGGTAGGTCTCTCTTTTCTTGGTCGTACCAAGCCAAAAGGGTCTCACGGAAGTCTTGCCTTGTTTGGTCATCCCAGAGGTCAATACCATACTTTTCTTCTAAGTCTTTCCGGTCCACTAGTCTTCTTCGTCCTCCTTATTCTCAAGATACTGGTTGATTAGGTCACTGGAGAAGCCCTTATTGAATAAAAAGGCCTTGATTTTTTGCCTTAGTTCATAACCGCTAGCCTTTTTCCGGTAGCGCTTATAAGCCTTGTCCCCTTGCTTGATTAAGGCCTGGTATTCTTCTTCCTGGTCTAGTTGGGGTTGAACCTCCGCCAAGGCCTGGTCAATCACTTGACTGAGGTAGCCTTTGTTAAATAGGTAGGATTTAACCTTGGCTAGTCGCTGCCTTTGTGATTTGTTCCGGGACTTGTTAAATTGTTTTTCCATCAGCTGGCTGGCATTGTCCACTTGGTCTTGGTAGGGGTATTCAACCATGGCTGTTTCAATGTCCTGGTCTCCTACCCCCTTTTGGACCAGTTCATTTTGAATTAATCGAGGTCCCTTGCGGTTAATCTTAGCTGCCGTTCGGATGTAGGACTTGGCATATTCTAAATCATTAATCAAGGCCTGGTCTTTTAGCTTGGCAATCACTGCCTGGCTATCTTGGCTAAAACCCTTGTCTTCAAGGTCATCTTGGACTTGTTTTTCAGTCCGCAAGGCGTAAGACAGGTAATTTAAGGCCCGGCTGTAGGCCTTGGAAAATTGGTCTTCTTTTTCCAGGTCTTTTTGCAGGGACTGGGAAACCACCATCCCCTTGCGCAAAAAGTGCTTCACCAAACTCCCTTCACTGATGGGGAAGGCATAGTCTCCATCTAGGTAGATATTATAACGGCCCTTTTTCTTTTGGGGCTGGATTTTCGTAATAATTCTTTCCTGGTCTTGGTTTTTTGCTTGGTCATGTAGCTTAGCCTGACTAGTTTCCCCTTTTGGCCCCTGGTCACCTGCCTGGTCTGGCTTATCTTCAGGGTTTCCTCTTGACGGTTTATGGTCCTGGTCTGGGCTCCCCTTTTCTGGGTCAGGCTTTCTGGGGCCTAGCCGGATTAACTTATCCTTATCCATCGACTCCCTCCTCTAATAAAGACTGCCAGTAAGAGTCTTTTTTGGCATAGCCTTCAATTTTATAGGACTGGTTAGTTTTGTCAAATTTTTCCTTCTTAACAATGGTTCCTTGTTGGAGGGCTGAGTAAATATCCCCCCGGCTGGCCGGTAGGTCGACTTGGTAGGTGGCCATAATTTGGTCCATCAAAAAGTTTTCAATACTGGACTTAAGGTAAGTGATATCCTGGTCGTCTAAGGCTGAGATAAGGAGGTTGGGAAAAGCCAAGGGGGTAAAGGCTTGGTCTAGTTTATCCTTTTTATTGTAAACAGTTAGTCTTGGAATATCTTCCATATCCAAATCTTCCAGCAAGGCCACTACTGTGTCTTCTTGACTCACACGGTTGGGGCTAGAAGCATCAACCAAGTGAAGCAAAATATCTGCTTGCCTGCTTTCTTCTAGAGTTGACTTAAAGGACTCAATTAACTGTGTGGGCAAGTCTTTGATAAAGCCGACTGTATCGGTCAAGGTTACTTGCAAGCCACTGGGCAAGGTCAATTGGCGAGTTATAGGGTCTAAGGTGGCAAATAATATATCCTTCTCCAGACTTTGACTACCAGTCAGTTTATTGAGGAGGGTGGACTTGCCGGCATTGGTGTAGCCAATCAGGCCGATTTGGACTATCTGACTTTCCTGGCGCTTTTGCCGGCTTCTCTTGCGATGGTCAGCCAACTTGACGAGTTCCTTTTTGATATCAGAAATCTGCTTCTGGATGTGACGCCGGTCAGTTTCTAACTTCGTCTCACCTGGCCCCCGGGTACCAATCCCCCCACCTAGTCGGGACAAGTTCTCCCCTTGACCGGCTAACCTTGGCAGGAGGTAGTTAAGCTGGGCTAACTCAACCTGGAGCCGGCCCGCCTTGGACTGGGCCCGCATGGCAAAAATGTCTAAAATGACTTGAATTCGGTCTAGAACCTTGACATTGATGAAGTCCTGGATATTGCGGACATGGCTGGGGGATAATTCCTGGTTAAAAATAAGGCAAGTCGCATCTTTAGCTTCCACCAGGTCTTTAATCTCTTTTAACTTCCCCTTGCCCACAAAGGTCTTCTGGTCCAGACTGTCCCGTTTTTGGCTTATCCGTCCCACTACCCGGCCATGAGCATTGTTGACTAAATTTTCAAGTTCGTCTAGGGAGTAGTGGAAGTCATAGTCTGTTTCTTCTTTTTGAACACCGACAATTACGACATCTTCAAATCCTGTTTTACTCAATATAGTCTTCCTCCAAGAAATTTTTAACATCTTTTATTACTTCCTCAAGTTGACCTGGGTCTTGGATTAAGTCATACCACTTGTCAACTGGGGTCCGGTTGTGGAACCAGGTTAGCTGACGTTTGGCATAGTGCCTAGAATTTTGCTTTATGTCACGGATGGCTTCTTCAAAAGTCTGGTCCCCATCTAGGTAGGACAGAACTTCTCTATAGCCGATTCCCCGCCGGCTTTGGGCATCTTCTTTCGTCTTAGCTTTTAGCCATTTTACTTCTTCCAAAAGCCCCTTGTCTACCATTTGGTCCACCCTGGTATTAATCCGGTCATACAATTTAGACCGGTCAGTATTCAGGCCAATGATAAAGGCTTGGTAGAGAGCTGGCCCCTTCTTTTTTTCGTCCTGGAAGCTAGAGAATGTCTCCCCCGTTACATGGTAGACCTCCAATGCCCGGATGGTCCGGACTAAGTTGTTGGGATGGATCTTGGCTGCAGCTTTAGGATCTAGTCGGTTTAAAAGTTGCCAGATGTATTCCCGTCCTTCTTGGTCAGCCAAGTCCTGTAATTTAGCCCGGTATTCGTAGTCAGGCTGGGCATCCTTGCCGTGGCTGACATCATAAATCAAGGATTCAATGTAAAGGCCAGTCCCCCCAACGATAATGGGGAGTCGATTTTTACTTGCAACGGCTTCAATCTTCATCCGGCCCTGGCTTTGAAAATCAGAGACAGAGTAATCTTCTTGGACCTCCAAGATATCCAGGAGGTGGTGGGGAATACCGGCTTTTTCTGATTCAGTCACCTTGCCGGTCCCAATATCCAAGCCCCGGTAGACTTGCATGGAGTCCCCGTTAATGATTTCGCCAGCCAAGTCTTGGGCCAATTCTAGGCTCAACTTGGTCTTCCCAACCCCGGTAGGACCAACTATAACAATAATTTTTTCCTTCATGGTCTCTCCTTTGCATGGCTAAGAAATATAACCTACTTTGAGTCTAGCACTTTTAAGGAAAAGAGACCTGGCAACCAGGTCTCTTTTTGTGTGGTCTGATAGATCCAACTAGTTTTCCTCACTGGACTCTTCCTGGTCAATAGAAGTTACAGATAAGCCTAACTCTTCCAACTGTTTTTCGGATACCGAAGCTGGAGCGTCGGTTAGAGGGTCTTTGGCATTTTTGTTTTTAGGGAAGGCGATAACTTCACGAATATTGGCTTCACCAGCTAAAATCATGACAAGCCGGTCTAAACCAAAGGCAATGCCACCATGAGGAGGGAAGCCGTAGTCTAGGGCATCTAGCAAGAAGCCAAACTGCTTTTGGGCTTCTTCCTGGCTGAAGCCTAAAGCCTTGAGCATGGTTTCTTGCAATTCACGTTCATGGATACGGATAGACCCGCCTCCGATTTCATAACCATTTAAGACAATATCATAGGCATTAGCAGTTACTGATTGGGGGTCATCTGCTAGTTTATCGACATCTTCTTTAACCGGCATGGTGAAGGGGTGGTGGGCTGCCACATAGCGCCCTTCTTCTTCATCGAACTCTAGTAAAGGCCAGTCTACAACCCAAACATAGGCTAGTTGATCCTGGTCGATCAAGCCCAAGTCCTGTCCCAGCTGGAGGCGGAGGGCTCCTAAAGCATCATGGACAACCTTCCATTGGTCAGCGACAAATAGGAGGAGGTCACCAGGCTCTGCCCCCAGTTTTTGGCAAACTTGGTCGCCAATTGGACTGTCGTTAAAGAACTTGGCAATTGGGCCAGCTAAACCATCCTCATTGACCTTCAGCCAAGCCAGCCCCTTAGCCCCATAAACGGCGGTAGTCTCTTGGAGCTTATCGATTTGCTTGCGGGTATAGTGGTTTGCCCCACCCTTGGCATTAATGGCTTTGACTAAACCTCCTGCTTCAATGGCAGAAGCAAAGACCTTAAAGTCACTGTCTTTGACGATACCACTAACATCTTCTAGTTCCAAGCCAAAGCGGATATCCGGTTTATCACTGCCGAACCGGTCCATAGCTTCCGCATAAGTTAGGCGGGGGAAGTCGTCTTTAATCTCTATGCCTTTGACTTCTTTGGTAATCTCCTTCAGCAAGCCTTCAATCAAGTCTTGGATGGATTGGCTATCCATAAAGGAGGTTTCAATATCAACTTGGGTAAATTCCGGTTGGCGGTCCCCACGTAAGTCCTCATCCCGGAAGCAACGGACAATTTGGTAGTAACGTTCCAAGCCAGCCCCCATCAACAATTGCTTGAAGAGTTGGGGCGATTGGGGTAGGGCAAAAAATTTACCATTGTAGATACGGGAAGGCACCAAGTAGTCCCGGGCTCCTTCTGGGGTGGACTTGGTTAAGAAAGGTGTTTCGACATCGATAAAATCATTTCGGTCTAAGTAATTACGGAAAACTTTTTTAACCTGGTGGCGCAAGACTAGGTTTTGGGTCATCTTTTCCCGGCGTAGGTCGAGATAACGGTATTTGAGCCGCAATTCCTCAGATACTGACTTATCATCATTAATTTCAAAGGGTGGGGTCTTGGCCTGGTTTAAAATATGAACTTGACCAGCTTCTATTTCTAGCTTACCGGTTGCCAGGTCTGGGTTGCTAGCCCCTTCCTGGCGGTAGACCACCTTGCCAGTCACTTCAATGACATATTCTTTCCGAATGTCTTCAGCAGTCGCTAGGGCTTCTTTGTTTTCCTCACCATCAAAGACCACCTGAACCAGGCCACTCCGGTCTCTTAAGTCAATAAAGATCTTACCGCCCAGGTCCCGTCTCTTGTGAACCCAACCAAACAGGCTGATTTCTTGATCAATATAATCTTCTGTTACTTTCCCGCAGTAAATTGTTTTGTCCATTCGTCTCTCTCCTTTTATCCTAGTGATGCCAATAGGTCTTGGTAATAGTCGCTTAGGTCCTCTTGGTAAAGCTTGGCCACTTCTATTTCTTTTTCCTTACCGGTCGACAAGCGCTTGACTGTAACCGTTCCCTGTTCGATTTCATGGTCTCCCAGGGTCATGGCCAAGTCAGCCTGGAGCTTGTCAGCTGACTTAAACTGCTTGCCAGGTTTGCGGTCCATAAATTCTCTTTCAACATGTAAGCCTGCCTGACGCAAGACTTGGCTTAGCTTGAGTGCCTGTCGATTGGCAGCTTGGCCGATGGTGACCAAGTAAATATCTAAGTGGTCCTGGTTCGGCAGTTGAATATCAGACTGGTCAATTAACATGACCAAACGTTCCAAACCGACGGCAAAACCAAAGGCTGGGCTTTGTGGACCGCCCACTTCCTCGACCAGCTTGTCATAGCGTCCCCCTGCTGCAATAGTTGTATTAGACCCGAAGTTAGGGTCATCCGTCATAATTTCAAAAATCGTGTCATTGTAATAATCTAGTCCCCGGACCATATTGGAGTCCACCTGGTAGTCAATTCCCAAATCTTCTAAACCTTGCTTGACTTCCTGGAAGTGGTCAAGGGAGGGATCGTCTAAGTAGTCCAGGATGGATGGGGCATCTTGGACGATCTCCTTATCCTTTTGGTCTTTACTGTCTAAGACCCTTAAAGGGTTTTTGTAAAGGCGGTTTTTGGAGTCGGGGCTAAGCTGGTCATAATGGGGTTCTAAAAAGTCAATCAAGGCTTGGCGGTAAGTCTTGCGCGACTGGTTAGATCCTAGGGAATTGATAACCAATTTTAAATTCTTGATTCCAATAGTTTGGAACAAGTCCAAGGCTAGGGCCATGGCTTCCAGGTCCGTGGCAGGGTTTTTGCTTCCAAAAACCTCTACCCCCAATTGGTGGAACTGGCGCATCCGGCCACTTTGGGGTCTTTCATAGCGGAACATAGGACCCATATAGTAGTATTTTTGGGGCTTGTGGTATTCTGGACCATACATTTTATTTTCGACATAGGCCCGGACTACCCCTGCCGTCCCTTCAGGTCGCAGGGCAATATGGCGGTCCCCCTTGTCGTAGAAGTCATACATTTCCTTGCTTACAATATCGCTAGTCTCCCCAACGCCTCGGGCAAAAAGTTCCACGTCTTCAAAAATTGGAACCCTGACTTCTTTGAACCGGTATTTTTGCATCAAATCTTGGGCCAGGGATTCAATATAGTGCCAATTGTCTAACTGGTCAGGAAAGAGGTCACTAGTCCCCTTTTGCTTTTGATATTTCATGCCATCCTCCTCATGCACATTGTTTTCAGTCTGCTTAGTGGCTTTAAATGCAAAGAAAAAATCCTTCCTCAAACATTGACTGTTTAAGAAAGGACGCTCATTTACGTGGTACCACCTTAGTTTAGAAAGTATCGCTACTTTCCCTTATCGTTAACGCCTCAAACGTGGTAGCTTTGCACTACCATTCCTCCAGAGTGTTCAGCCTTACCCCTAATTGGTATTTTACAGCCAAGAATACCATCTCTATAGGCCGGGCAAGTTTCTTGCTCTTTCTTCGGAAGATTATTTGCTTGCTACTAGGATACTAAATATCCCTCAAAGAGTCAAACCTCTTCCCTTGTTTATAGGAGATAGCTTTTACCTCCTTGTAAATTTTAAGATAAGGTCGGTTTACATTCTCCTATCAATTATTTCTCTTTATTGTAGATTCTCTTCCGGCTTGCTATAATTAGGCAATGAATATCCTAAAGGAAGGGTGCCAAGATGACCCAACTTCCCTCTGAATTGCGAAAACGATTACCAAAAAAACGAACCTTTTTAATTATCCTTATTTTTATTTTATGCTTGAGTTTTGCTTCACTTGTGGCTATGGCCCAGGAAAATACTGTTATTGTCGACAGTCAGACTTTAAATATCCGCCAGGGCCCTGGCATGTCCCATGATATTATTGACCAAGCTGAAGTTAATGACCGTTTGCAAGTTATTGACCAAGAAGATGAATGGCTCAAGGTTTCCTTAGACGGTGACCAAGTGGGTTGGGTAGCCAGCTGGTTGGTCCACCAGGCTAGTCTTACTTCTGAAGCCCAAGTCCCTGCTACTGTAACCGGGGAAACGGTCAATGTCAGAAGTCAGGCTTCAACAGATGGTGACATCTTAGGCCAGGTGGAAAAAGGGGACCATGTCAGTGTTGTCCACCAAGAAGGCAACTGGTCCCAGATTGTCTTTGACGACCAAGTGGCCTGGCTGTCTAGCTACTATCTTGACTTTCAAGACCAAGATGAAGACCAAGAAGGAGAAGGTCAAAGACTGGTTCAAGTCAACGATGTGGATGCCAATGTCCGGGCTGAACCTTCTAGCCAATCAGAAAAAATTGGGACAGCCCCAGCCTACCAGACCTATCCCTACCTTGATAGCCAGGAAGGTTGGTACAAGGTCCAATACAGTGAGGATAGGGTGGGCTATATTGCCGACTTTTTAGCAGAGGAGGCAGGCTCAAGTCAGGAGGGTCAAGCTAGTCAAGTTGGTATTGATAACAATATTCCCATCTCTCAAGCTACCATTGTCTTAGATGCTGGCCACGGAGGCAAGGATCCAGGTGCTGTTTCTGGGGACACCTACGAGAAAGACCTGGCCTTGGCCACCGCCTTTAAATTACAAGAACGCCTGGCTTCTGCCGGAGCCGATGTCATTTTAACCCGGTCAGAAGATGAATTTATACCCCTTGAAGATCGGGTTGACCAATCGATCCAGGAATATGCTGATGTCTTTGTCAGCCTCCACTTTGATGCAACTGGGACCCCCAACTCTATGAGTGGGACCACCACTTATTATCATGCCCCAAGTGACCAAGGCCTAGCTGAATCCATTAGTGCTAGCCTAGCTGACCAAGCTAGCCTACCCAACAATGGGGTCCGGACGGCTGACTATTTTGTCTTGCGAAACAATCCAAGACCGGCCGTCCTTCTTGAACTAGGCTATATGGACCATGACAGGGACTTGGAAATTATCCCAACCAGCCAATACCAAGAGGATGTTGCGGAAGCCATCTACCAGGGACTCTTAGACTATTTTGAATAAATTATATACTAAAGACCAGCTGGTTTTGAGCCAGCTGGTCTTTCATGGTGTTTAATATTCTTTGTTCTTACTATCCAGCCAGATGGTGACGGGGCCGTCATTGACTAAACTGACCGCCATATCTGCCCCAAACTGGCCAGTCTCAACTGGGAGACCTTGGTCTTTTAATTTTTGGTTAAATTCTTGGTAGAGTTTTTCGGCATGGTCTGGTTGGCCTGCCCGGACAAAGCTGGGCCGGTTGCCCTTTTTAGTATTGGCATGGAGGGTAAATTGGGAAATAGATAAAATGCTCCCGCCCACCTGGTCAATGGACAGGTTGAGCTTCCCTGCTTCATCTTCAAAAATCCGCATTTGGCTCACCTTGCGAACCAGGTAGTCCACATCTTCTGGCCCATCTTCATCTTCCACACCGACCAAGACTAAAAAGCCTTGGTCAATTTTACCGATAACCTCTTCTTGGATCCGGACACTGGCTTTAGACACTCTTTGAATAAGAACTCGCATCAAATCCTCCTGACTTCTCTTTAATTGGTTACCCGTTTGACAGCGTAGACATCGGGTACCTTTTTCACCTTGCTGACAATAACTTTCAAATCGGCTAAGTTTTGGATTCCGATCACCAACTTGACGGTGGCGATATCTTCAGCATTGACCCGGCCCACTACATTACGTAACTGGATGGAATTGGCATTAGCGACATTTAAAATATCATTGATCAAGCCGTTACGGTTGTAGCCGGTAATCTGCAATTGGGCATTGTAGATTTTATCCTCAACCTTGGCATCTTCCCATTCCACTTCAATCAGGCGACTGGTCTCAGTTTCGCCTTGCTGGATATTTGGGCAGTCCTTGCGGTGGATGGAAACTCCTCGACCACGGGTGATGTAGCCTACAATATCATCACCCGGTACAGGGTTACAGCACTTACTGAGGCGGATGAGGAGGTTGTCCGCTCCTTCGATGACCACCCCATCTTCGTGCCGGATCTTCATTTTTTCTGGCTCTTTGGACATCTCTACTTCATTGGAGTCCACAGCCAGCTTCTGTTCTTCCTCCTCCCTTTCTTTCCTTGCCTCTTGGGTCAAGCGAAGGGCGACGGTAGCTTCTTTCAATTCATTGTAACCAATGGCTGCTAACAGGTCTTCTTCATTGGTGTAGTTATATCGTTCAGCTAACTTACTTAAGTTGTCCTTGGTCATAAAGTCAGCCGGGTCAAAGTCATGCTTGCTGATGGCCTTCTCTAGCAAGTCTCGGCCGAGTTCAATATTTTCTTCTCTTTGCTGGGTCTTGAAGAAACGTTTGATCCGGTTTCTGGCCTTGGATGTGTTGACATAGTTGAGCCAGTCCCGGCTAGGACCAAAGGAATTTGAAGAAGTCAGCATTTCCACAATATCCCCATTTTTTAATTTGTAGTTGAGAGGGACAATCTTGCCATTCACCTTGGCACCGGTTGACTTGTTCCCTACTTCGGTGTGGACATGGTAGGCAAAGTCTAGGGTAGAAGAATTCTTAGGCAGTTCCATAACATCGCCTTTTGGACTAAAGACATAGACCTTGTCTTGGAAGATATCTTCTTTGATGGAATCCATAAAGTCACTGGCATTGTTAGATTCCGTTTGAAGCTCAATAATATCTCTGAACCAAGACAATTGCTTGTTGTCAGAATCTTCCTTTACCTTCTGGGTCTTACCTTCCTTGTAAGCCCAGTGAGCAGCCACCCCGTATTCAGCCACCTCGTGCATTTGCTGGGTCCTAATTTGGACTTCTAGTGGGGTGGCATCTGGTCCAAGGACGGTGGTGTGGAGGGACTGGTACATATTGGCTTTAGGCATGGCGATATAGTCTTTAAACCGGCCAGGCATTGGTTTCCACCGGGTATGGATGGCCCCAAGGACGGCATAACAGTCCTTAATTGAAGGGACGATAACCCGGATGGCTAAGAGATCGTAGATTTCCCCAAATTGTTTCTTTTGGTTTTTCATCTTCCGGTAAATGGAGTAGATGTGTTTGGGCCGGCCGGTAATATTGGCTTCAATGTCCAAGTCATCCACTGATTCTTGGATCAATTCTTGGGCATTTTCAATGTAGCGTTCCCGATCCTCACGCCGGGACTTCATTAAGTGGACAATCCGATAGTATTGCTGGGGGTTAATATAGCGGAGAGCGGTATCTTCTAACTCCCACTTGATCCGGCTAATCCCCAAACGGTCAGCCAAGGGGGCATAGATTTCTAAGGTTTCCCTGGCAATTTCCCTTTGCTTTTCGGGCCGGTGGTATTTCAAGGTCCGCATATTATGCAGACGGTCTGCTAACTTGACTAAGACTACCCGGACATCCTTGGCCATGGCCAGGAGCATTTTCCGGTGGTTTTCGGCCTGGTGTTCTTCTTTGGACTTGAACTTAAACTTACCCAGCTTGCTGACCCCGTCTACCAGGTCAGCTACCTTGGGATTAAACATTTCGGCGATATCATCATAGCTATATAGGGTATCTTCAATGACATCGTGCAAAAAGCCGGTTGCTACGGTCACCGGGTCCATCTTGATTTCGGCTAGGATGGCAGCAACTTGGACTGGGTGGGTAATGTATTCTTCTTGGGACTTTCTCATCTGACCTCGGTGGGCTTCTTCTGCTACGTCATAGGCACGTTTGACAAAGGCAACATGGTCACTGGTCATATAGGTTAAGCAGAGGGCAAAGACTTCTTGGGGGGAGTAATTTTTTTGCACAGCCATTTCTAACACCTTCTAATTAATTCTAGCAATCCATTAAAGAATAAGGACCATGACCCTGGTCACAGTCCTTGTAGTAACTATTATTATAATTTTTTTTAGGTCCCTTTTCAATAAAATAAGGACATTCCAACTAAGATTGGCTGATAATTTCAACCCCGCTGGAAGCACCCAGCCGGCTTGCTCCAGCTTGGACCATATCTTGGGCATCCTCTAAGCTCCGGATACCCCCAGAGGCTTTGACCCCCATGTCGGGTCCCACAGTGGCTCGCATAAGCTTGACATCCTCCACGGTCGCTCCACCGATGGAGAAGCCAGTTGAGGTCTTAACAAAGTCTGCCCCAGCTCGTTTGGCAATTTCGCAGGCTCGGACCTTTTCGTTTTTGTCCAACAAGCAAGCTTCTATGATCACCTTAACCAAGGCCTGACCCTGACAAGCCTTGACCACACCTGCTATGTCATCGTAGACATAGGCAAAGTCTTCGCTTTTTAACCGGCCTATATTAAGAACCATGTCGATTTCGCTGGCTCCATCTTTGATAGCTGCTTGGGCTTCTTGGACCTTAATTTGGCTTGTGTTAGCCCCTAGGGGAAAGCCCACCACGGTACAAACGGCAACACCTGTGTTAGCCAATAAGTCGCTGGCATACTTTACCCATGCTGGGTTAATGCAAACGGATTTAAACTGGTGGTCCTTGGCTTCTAAGCAAAGTTTTTGAATATCTGCTTCACTAGCTTCTGGTTTTAGTAAGGTGTGGTCGATGATTGCTGCTAAGTTTTCTGCCATCTTGATCTCTCCTTTTTAATCATCCTGGCCTGGGTCAGCAAAGGGTTTGCGGGCTAAAATAGCTACCCAGTCGTCCATCTGGTTGACTTGGTCGACAACAAAGCCCCCCGCCTCTAGGCATTGGATGATGTGGTCTTTCTTCTCTTTGATGATGCCGGAGGAAATAAATTTCCCATTCTCTTTTAATACCCGCATGGCTTGGGGGATTAAGGGTCCAATGATCTCAGCTAGGATATTAGCTACCACCAGATCAGCTTCTAAGTCAACTCCTTGGAGGAGGTCGCCAGCTTGAACTGAAATAGTGTTCTGGAAACCGTTAAGGGCAATATTACTTTTAGCTGAAGCAACTGCAATATCATCCAGGTCATAGGCATAGACCTGGCCGGCTTGCATATAGGCACTGGCAATGCTTAAGACCCCAGACCCCGTTCCAACGTCCACCACTGTTTGCCCTTTGCGGACACATTGTTCCAAGAGCTGGAGGGAGAGTTGGGTGGTCTGGTGGGTTCCTGTTCCAAATGCTAGACCCGGATCCAAGCTAATGGTGATCTCCCGGCCATCTTGGGCTTGGTAGTCTTCCCACTTGGGAACAATGGTTATAAAGTGGCTGATTGCCACCGGGTGGTAGTATTTTTTCCAGGTATCCGCCCAGTCTTCATCATTGACCTGAGCGTAGTGCACCTGATAGTTTTCCACCTCTAAGTCAAAGTCCTTCAGTTTGTCCACCCGGTCTTTTATCTCTTGCTTGAGGCGGTCTAGTCGGTCTTCTTGGTGGAAGTAGCCCTTGATGACTACCTGGCCTTCGGGAAATTTGGACTCATCTAAGGCCCACAAGCCGTCAAAACCATACTCGGGTAGGTTGGCAAAGTCTTGGCGGTCATTGATGGACAGGCCAGATGACCCTAGATCCAACAAAATATTGGAAACGGCATCGGCTGCCTCACGGTTAATCCATACGCTAAATTCGTTCCACTCCGTCATTTTGCTTCCCTTCAGTAAATGTCTTAATGAGTGATTCATGTTTTTCAAAGTCCATAAATAACTTGTCCTGGCCGAAGCGGTCGAGACTTTTAGCTGTCTCAAGAGCCTGGTCTAAGTTGTGCTGGTCCCAGTTCAAATTAAAGTCATGGCGCTGGCTGTCTTGGACAAAGTCTTGTAGGTCTGTTTTCCCAGCTGACAGGACTCGGTTCAAATGTTTCAAGGTCACATCCACCTGACCCCGGTCTATGCCCAAAGTGTTGTCAAAGGGAATGGCCCGTAAGTAATTGCCAGGCTGGATGTCCGATTGGATGGGGTCATAAAAGGCAATAACATCTTCAAACTGTAGGTAATTGGTATTAAGGGTGGTCCCAAATTGATCTTGGATTCCCGGGGCTTTATCCTCTAAATCAATGCGGAAGCTAACCAAAACTTCCACTGTTTGCCGGTTGGAATTGTTTTGGACCTTCCACTGGAAAAAGGGGTTCAAATCACGCAACCCATGACCAATATATGCTGCTAAATCTTGCTTCACAAAGTAACCTCCTATAAAAGCATCAGTGTTAGGTCTTATTTTACCACATATCCCAAGGGAGTCCTATAAGGAGATGAAAGACTTGACTATTCGAACGTATGTTCCTATAATACGAATTAAGCAAACGTTAGTTCCCTTTAGGTGGTCTTTATGTATAGAAAACAAGAAGAAATTCATATGAACTATGATAATGAGCCCCGGCAGGACATCCTATGCATTGATGTTAAGAGTTTTTTTGCTAGCGTAGAGGCGGTGGAACGAAATCTGAACCCACTAGATGCCCGGATCTGCGTAGTCAGCCGGCCCAACCGGCAAGGGGGCCTCGTTTTAGCCTCCTCCCCCCTAATCAAGGCAGAATATGGGGTCAAAACAGGCACCCGGGTTTTTGATATCCCCCAAGAGGCAGATATTCAAATTGTCGAGCCGAGGATGGCCCTCTACCTCAAGAAAAACCTAGAGATCCTAAACATCTTTCGCCAGTTTGTTAGCGACCAAGACCTCCACCCCTACAGTATCGATGAATCCTTTTTAAATGTTAGCCACTCCCACCGCCTTTTCGGGACGACTTACCAAATTGCCCGAACCCTCCAGGATAAGATTTGGCAAGAGATGGGTTTGGTAGTCACCGTCGGGATTGGTGACAACCCCCTTTTAGCCAAACTGGCCTTGGACCACCAGGCTAAGAAGAAGGCTATTAGCCACTATATTGCCCACTGGCGCTACCAAGACGTCCCTCATACTGTCTGGAAAATTGAGGACTTGGCTGACTTTTGGGGCATTGGGTCTCGGACCAAGGCCAAGCTCAATAAGTTGGGGATTGAGACTGTCTACGACCTGGCCCAGGCAGACCTGGCCAAGCTCAAAGACCGGTTCGGTATTATCGGCCAGCAACTCTTCTTCCATGCTCACGGGATTGACCGGACCCAGCTTTCCGACCACTACACACCCCAGTCTTCTTCTTACTCCCGAAATCAAATTTTACAAAAAGACTATACCGACCCCTATGAGATTAAAGTAGTCATCCGAGAAATGGGGGAAGAAAACACCATGCGCCTGCGCAAGCACCAACAAACAGCAGGCTTGGTTAAGCTGACGATTGGCTATTCCAGAGACATCTTGGCAGCCGGCTTTAGCCACCAGGTCACCATCGAGGCGACCGATTCGTCCAAAAAATTACAAGACTACCTAGTCCATATTTTTGACCAGTATTATGACTACCAACCAGTCCGGGTGGTCAATGTCACTTTCGGCCAGATTGCTCCCAAGCAAGGGGTCCAACTCAGCTTATTTGAAGATAATCAGGACCAAGTCCGGGAGGAGAAGAAAATGGCCGTCATTGACCATATTAAAAGTCGCTTTGGCAATACCGCTATCCTGCCAGCCAATAGCCTGCTAGACGGTAGCATGGCTATCTACCGGGACAGCTTAGTCGGTGGCCACCGGGCAGGTGACAACCCCAAAAAAACAGAAAGTGAAGGTCACTAGCTTACCGGCTATTCAAATAAGGACCAAGTTTGAAAGGAGGAAGGAAGATGGCCCACCACGACGATGGCAAGGTCTACTACACCCCAGATGAACTGGGCTACCAGGACCGGGGCAAGTTGAAATGGATGGGGATGATGCTGTCAGACCACACCGAAGCCCTCCAGCAAGTCAAAAAAACTGACAAGTCCTTAGCTAGTCAAAAAATTTATGACCAGCAAGACTTGCCAGAAATCAGTCAATATTTATATGAAGCCTTTATCGACCAAAAACCGGTTCGGATCCAGGCCAACACCATCCAAAGGGACCGCCACTACCCTAGCCTCCCCTATCTGGTAAAGGGCTATAAGGATAACTTTATTTACCTAGTCAACCAAGCTGGCCAAAAAAGCAAGTGCCAGCTGGATGACATCCGCCATATTGAATGGATGGACCCCTTA
This sequence comes from Alloiococcus otitis ATCC 51267, assembly GCF_000315445.1. Taxonomy (GTDB): domain Bacteria; phylum Bacillota; class Bacilli; order Lactobacillales; family Carnobacteriaceae_A; genus Alloiococcus; species Alloiococcus otitis. The sequence goes on along the minus strand of NZ_JH992957.1, from coordinate 365,109 downwards.
GACTGGTACCAAAAACCTGGATCCCAAGCTCCTTAAAGATAGCAGACTAACAAAGACCCAGTTAGGTCAACTGTTTGAAGACCTTGTTAATATCTTCTTGGATGATTAAACCATCTGTCCGTCTAGGATGGATGGTTGTTTTATTAACTACAGCTAGCTTGTCACCTTGGAAGTAGTCCACCAAGCCAGCTGCTGGATAAACCACCAGTGAGGTCCCGAGTATGACTAATAAGTCAGCCTGGGAAATTTGGTAGATGGCTGCTTGGAGGGTAGATAAATCGAGTTGTTCGCCATATAAGACAATGTCAGGTCGGACAATAGCCCCGTCTTTGGGGCAACGGGGTACCCCCTCCTGGTCTAGCTGGAGGTCTGAATAGGCATAATACTGCTGGCAGTCCAGGCAGTAATTATCTAGGGTTGACCCGTGCAACTTGTAAACCTCCTGGCTACCTGCTTTTTCGTGAAGGCCATCAATGTTTTGGGTCACCACAGCCACCGACTTGCCCCTCTTCTCTAAGTCAGCAATATAGGTGTGGGCATAGTTGGGCTGGGCACCTTCAAAGACCAAGTTCTTAAAATAAAAGTCAAAAAATTCCTTGGGGTGGTTGGCAAAAAAACGGTCTGAAATAATTTCTTCAGCCGGCACACTGTAGTTTAACTCCTGCATGTATAAGCCCTCAGAAGACCGGAAGTCTGGGATGCCACTGGCGGTTGACACCCCTGCCCCACCGAAGAAGACAATACGGTCAGATGAATCGATCATAGCTTGTAATTGTTGGACTTTTTCATCCATTGCTTTACCTCCTAGTTAGCCTCTTGCAGACTAGCTATAGTTTCAGTCAAGTAAAAACTAGTCCTGCAAGAAAGCCCATCTCTTCCTTATTATGATAACATACCCTTTTAAATACAACCAAGCCAAGGGGGAGTCAGCTGATTTTGCAAGTGATTGTATATAGCAACAAAATTATTCCTTTTAAAATAGCATAAATCAGCAGTTAAAATCTGATTTTACTATTTGTTGGTACTAGCAAGTAATTTTCTCGGCAGGAAAAGCAAGACCAGGGCTAGAACATAGGACTTTGAGTCAAAAAGTTATAATAGCCAAGACATAAAGCGTGCTATAATTGGGAAGACTATAGAGGAGGTTCAAGTATGAGAATTATGATCGTTGAGGATGATCAAGTTATCCGCAGACTTTTGGCCAAGCAAATCTTATCTTGGGGCTATGAAATTTTTACTTGTCAAAATTTCACTGATATTAAGCAAGAATTTGACCAGATCAACCCCCATTTAGTCCTGTTGGATATCAATCTCCCCAGTTATAATGGTTATTATTGGTGTCAGGAAATTCGTCAAAGCTCCAAAGTCCCCATTATCTTTATCAGTTCCCGCAGTGATAACATGGACCAAATCATGGCTATGCAAATGGGAGCTGATGACTTTGTCGTTAAGCCTTTTGATATCCCCCTTCTTATCACTAAAATACAAGCGCTTTTGAGACGGACCTATGATTTTCAAATAAACCAGTCAACCCAAGTAATCTTGCATGGGATTAGCTTAAATTTAGGAAAGAGTCAACTTGAAAGCAAGAGTAGTAAGGTGGATTTAACCAAGACCGAATTAGTGATCTTGTACCAGCTCTTTCAAAACCATCCCAACTACCTTAGTCGGGAATCTCTGATGGAAGCTTGCTGGCAAGGAGATGACTACATTGATGAAAATACCCTTTCTGTCAACATATCCCGCTTGCGCAAAAAATTAAAGAAATTGGGGGCAGAGTCTTTTATCCAAACCAAGAAAAATGTGGGCTACCGAATTAAGGAGGAGGGCTAATGGGATCTTTCCTAAAGCGAGAAAGTTTATCATTAAGTATCTTAACTCTTAGTATACTGGTTTTTGGACTCGTTTACTGGCTCCTAAACCTACCCATTTACGGCTTTTTGCTAGCCACTAGCTTAATCATATTCCTAAGCCTAGTCCTTTTCGGGGTCAAATATAGTCAGTATCAAAAGGAGGAAAAACTAAAAAAGGCTTACCAAGAGCTAGACCAAGCCTACAAGCAGTTAAAAAACATTCAATCTCAAGACTATCAAAAGCTAGAAGACTATTTCATTTTGTGGATCCACCAAATCAAAACACCCCTAACAGCAGCCAAACTCCTAGCAAGAGATCAAAAGTTAAGAGAGTTGGACCCCCTCCTTTTAAAAATAGAAAATTATAGCCAATTAGCCATGAGTTTCCTAAAATTAAACAAGCCTGAAACAGACTTAAATATTGCCTGTGTTAGTCTGGATGACCTTATGAAGCCATTGCTAAGAAAGTACTCCAGTCAATTTATCCAGACGAAAACAAAATTAATTTACCAACCTATATTAAAGAAGGTGATCACCGATGCCAATTGGTCTCAATTAATGATTGAGCAAGTCTTGAACAACGCTTTGAAATATGCGGCAGGCACTTCCGTCCATATTTATTTTGAAGACAAAAGTCTCTTTATTGAAGATAGGGGGGTGGGGATCAGTGAAGTAGACTTGCCTAAAATATTTGACAAGGGTTATTCCGGCTTTAATGGCAAATTGAACCAAAAGTCAACTGGCCTGGGCCTCTTTATTGTCCAAAGCATTAGTCGCCGGCTCAACCACCCCATTCAAGTTGAGTCAAACATAGGCCAAGGCAGTCGCTTTCAGATCGAATTCCCAGACCAGCCCCAAGCCAATTTCTAAACTTACAGTTTTGTCAGCTTACTGTTAGATTAGATGAAGGCTGAAAAGACTGGAAGTAGTTATCATAAACTTATCAAAGTTAGAAAGAAGGAGTCAAAATGCTACTGCAAGTTAATCATTTGAAGAAAGTTTATGGTAGCCAGTCGTACCAAACCCAAGCCCTAAAGTCCATCCAATTTGGTGTCAAAGAAGGAGAATTTGTTGCTATCATGGGGGAATCCGGGTCGGGCAAGTCTACCTTATTAAATATTATAGCCACCCTGGACCAGGCCACTGAAGGTCAAGTCCTAATTAATAACCTAGATACCAGTCAGTTTAATGAAAGTCAACTAGCTCAATTCCGGCGCGAACGCTTAGGCTTTGTTTTCCAAGATTTTAACCTCTTAGATAGCTTAAGTAACCAAGATAATATCCTCCTGCCCCTGGTCTTATCCAATACCCGGCCTAAAGATATGAAAAATAAACTCAAAGCTCTAGTCCCATCGCTCGGCATTACTAACCTGCTAGACAAGTATCCCTACCAAATTTCAGGTGGTCAGAAACAACGGGTAGCCATTGGACGTGCCTTGATCAGCCAGCCCGATTTAATTCTAGCCGATGAGCCGACAGGAGCCTTGGATTCAAAGTCATCACAAGTGATTATGGAGCTCTTCCAAAAGATTAATGGTGCCGGCCAAACCATCTTAATGGTGACCCACTCGCTTCGGTCAGCTGCTTATGCTAAGCGAGTCCTCTTCATCAAAGACGGGATTGTTTACCATGAAATTTACCGGTCAAATCAAGGCTTGCAGACCTTCCAAGACCGAATTGCTGACTCTTTAGCAGTCGTCAATAGTCGGGGTGAATAAAATGAAAAATAAAATATTGCGACAGCTTAGCTGGCAAAATTTGAAAGCCCACCGTCAAACCCTAGTCCCCTTTGTCCTATCTTCGGCTATCTTATCCGGTTTACTCTATTTGATCATTTCCTTAGTCAACAACGATTATGTTATCCGCCGCCATGAAGTCTTGCAGACCCTTATGGTTATGGCCGGGGTCCTAACCACAATATTTACTGCCATATTTATCATTTATGCCAGTCTCTTTATCTACAAACAGCGGCATAAAGAGATAGGCTTATTCAGTGTTTTAGGTATGAGCAAGAAGCATATTCAAAAGATGACCCGGCAAGAATTGCTCATTCAATGGCTACTGACCTTAGTCTTAGCTATCCCGGGTGGTTACCTCTTTGGTCATTTGGTTTTCATCTTCCTCAACCGCTTAATGCAAGACACTGGTTTCCAATACATGAACTATCCTTTTGATTTAACCGCCATGCTAGCTGTCATTATCATTACAGGCCTTATCTTTTTAACTGTCTATGGCATCCACCACTTTAAAGTCCAAGTAGCCAATCCCATTCAACTGATTCAAGCAGCCAAGACTAGTGGAAAAGAGCCCAACAACAACTTCTTAGCCCTTATTGTAGGCCTTATAATGGTTGGCTTCGGTTATTATTTGGCCATGACTAGTGCTGGCTTAGTCCAGTCTCTCTACCGTATTTTTGTTGCTGTCCTGCTAGTCATTGTAGGCTCTTACTTCTTACTAGGCTCTTTAAGTATTTTTATCCTAAAAGGCTTAAAGAATAATGATTCTTATTACTATAAGGCAGAAAACTTCCTATCTCTATCTGGGATGCTTTACCGGATGAAGGCTAGTGCCATTAGCTTAACCAGTATTAGTATTTTATGTACTGGCTTAATGATTATGCTTGGTATGACCCTCACTGCCTACCGGGGAATGGAAGACCAGGTTGACCAGGCCCTAGAAGCTGACTATCACGTCTCCTATTATAATTTTGATAACCAAGACCAAAAAGACTTTAATGGTATAGTGGACAATATTGTAGCGGACTTAGACCAAGAGCTAGCAATTGAATCTGTTCGGACTTATTGTTCTAGTCAGATTTTTTTCGAACTAAAGGGCAGAGAATTTCGACCCCTCGATATAGATAAGAGCTCTCCCCAAAATGCAGGGCAAGCCAATATATTTAGACAAGAAGATTTTAATGCAGCCTTCGATGAAAATATCCAGGTCAATAACCAGCAAATTGGCCTGGTATCTAATGCTGAGCGTTGGAATCAATTTGACCAGGTAATCTTCGCAGGCCAAAGCTATGAAGTCGTCCCCCTCCCCGATCATGGAATGGGCAATATTGCCATTGACTTTATGCAGATTGTCCTCCCGCCCAATTTATCCTTTGAAGCAGCAAGTCAAGCCTACCCTAGTTATGCCGGAGATGACCAAGAACCCCTTCCCCTTGTAGTGGGCCAGCACGCCAATATTGACGGGCAAAGTGACCAAGCTGACCAAGCAGGCATAGAAGAAAGCCTAGCTAACTTACAAGCTAGGTATGGTGTTGACATTACCAGTCGTTTTGGAGCAAGTCAGATCATTTATGCTGTTAACGGTGGGGCCCTTTTCTTGGGAATCCTCGTCAGTGTAGTTCTTTTAGTAGGGGTCTTCCTTATAATCTACTTCAAGCAAATCTCAGAGGGCCAACAGGACAGGGATAATTACCAAATTATGCAGGCTGTTGGCTTAGGTCAGCAAACTATTAAAAAAGCCATTAACAAACAAATTATATGGTTATTTCTCCTCCCCTTGTTGGTTGCGATCACCCATATGGCTGTCTCTTCCACTATTATCTTTAATATCTTAGGCCTGATTAATGTTCGAGATTGGGGGCAATTTATCACTAGCTACCTGCTGGTTATCGTCTTCTTTAGCCTGGTTTATGGCTTCATCTACTGGCTAACTTCACGGACTTACTATCAAATCGTGAGTCAATCCAAGTAAAATAATTTTAAAAAGTGACCTCATGCCAAGGCTGAGGTCACTTTTACTTGGTAAATAAAATGGGGTTTGCTTTTCCTAACCTATTTAAACAGCAAACAAACTAAGCTAAATCTTTTGCTGTTAGTTTTTAAGAGCCTGTATCCTTTCTTTACAGGAGATGGATTGTAAAAATCAAGTCGGCCACCTTAGTGTAAGACCACAAAGGTCAAAAATAAAGAGTCAAAAGTGAAAAGCCACATAAGTCCCCCGCAAGACCAAAACCCTAGCAAGGCTTCTCCCCAACCTTCTTTTATCCAAAGATTGGGGCAAGCGGGCTTGCTAGGGCTAGTCTTGTTCAGCATTAAAAGTTAAGGGAAAGCTGGGCTAGTCTTCATCCAAGTCCAAAACGGCCATAAAGGCTTCTTGGGGGATGTCAACATTCCCCACACTTTTCATCCGTTTTTTACCTTCTTTTTGTTTTTTCAAGAGTTTTTGCCGCCGGGTCACGTCCCCACCATATAACTTGGCGGTGACATCCTTACGGTAGGCCTTGACAGTGGACCGGGCAATAACATTGTTGCCCACTGCAGCTTGAATGGGGATTTCAAATTGTTGGCGGGGAATTTTGGCTTTCAACTGGTCTGCTATAGCCCGACCCCGTTCATAGGAAAAGTCCTTGTGTACGATAAAGCTCAAGGCATCGACCGGGTCGCCGTGGATCAAGATATCCATTTTAACCAAGTCACTGACCTTGTAGCCGTCTTCTTCATAGTCCAGGGAAGCATAACCCTTGGTCATGGACTTGAGCCTGTCAAAGAAGTCAAAAACTATCTCAGACAAGGGAATAGAATAAATCACATTGACCCGGATATCGTCCAGGTATTCCATGGTGATAAAGTCTCCCCTTTTGCGCTGGCAGATCTCCATGACAGGTCCTACATAGTCATTTGGCACAGTAATAGTGGCTTTCACGTAGGGCTCTTCAATGGATTCAACTTCGCCAGCATCGGGCATCTCAGATGGGTTAGAAACTTCCACTTGCTGGCCGTCTGTTTTATTGACATGGTAGATAACTGACGGAGCTGTTGTGATCAAGTCTAGGTCAAACTCCCGCTCCAAGCGTTCCTGGATAACATCCATGTGGAGCATGCCTAAGAAGCCACAGCGGAAGCCAAATCCAAGGGCCTGGGAGGTTTCTGCTTCAAATTGAAGAGATGAATCATTTAACTGGAGGCGCTCTAAGGCCTCCCGCAAGTCTTCGTAATCACTTGAATCGGTCGGGTACATCCCGCAGTAAACCATTGGATTCATCTGGCGGTAACCTGGCAAGGCTTGGTCAGTCGGTCTGTCTTCCAAGGTAATGGTATCCCCAACCCGGGCATCCCGGACTGACTTGATATTGGCCGTGATATAGCCAACATCGCCTACCATTAAATAATCTCTTTCAATGGGTTTGGGGGAGAAAATCCCCAGTTCAGACACCTCATAAGTCTTGCCACTGTTCATTAATTTAATTCGGTCGCCTTTTTTTACGCTACCTTCTACGATTCGAACGCTCAAGACAACGCCCCGGTAGGAATCATAAATGGAATCAAAGATCATAGCCTTAAGGGGGTTGTCAATATCGCCACTTGGGGCTGGCAGGTCTGTCACTATTTTTTCTAGGATTTCTTCAATTCCAATCCCTGACTTGGCACTGGCGCGAACGGCCTGGCTTGAGTCTAAACCAATAATATCTTCAATTTCTTGTCCAACTCGGTCTGGGTCAGCAGCCGGGAGGTCAATTTTATTAATTACAGGTAAGATCTCTAAGTCATTGTCCAAGGCCAAGTAAACATTGGCCAGGGTTTGGGCCTCCACCCCTTGGGCAGCATCGACGACCAAAATTGCCCCTTCACAAGCTGCCAGACTCCGGGAAACTTCATAGGTAAAGTCGACGTGGCCAGGTGTGTCAATGAGGTGGAAGGTGTATTCTTGATCGTCCTTGGCCTGGTATTTCAACTCCACTGTGTTTAATTTAATGGTAATGCCACGTTCCCTCTCCAAGTCCATTGAATCCAGGAGCTGGTCTTGCATTTCTCTTTCAGCAACCGTTTCAGTGACTTGTAGAATCCGGTCAGCCAGAGTGGATTTCCCATGGTCGATATGGGCAATAATGGAAAAGTTACGGATGTTTTTTTGACGTTTTCGCGCTTGGTCTTTGTCCATGTCATTCCCCTTTTCTAGACATCAGTCTTTACAATTATATCAATCTTAAACCGGGATTACAATTATTGGTTTTTCCCAAGCAAGACAGACAAAGCCCCCCAAGTTAGCTTCCACTTGAGGGGTCATGGGTTTAATCTTTATCTTTAAAAGCATCTTTAAACTTTGAGAAGAAAGAACCTTCCTGCTTGTCTTGCTCTTTGACCTGGCCAATATCGCCTTCTTGGGCAAATTCTTTCAGCAATTCGGACTGGCGTTCATTTAATTTTTTCGGCACGACAACCTTGACTGTGATGTGCTGGTCACCGTTGCTGTTGCCGTGAAGCTTGGGTGCCCCCTTGCCTTTGATCCGGAAGGTGGTGTTAGGTTGGGTACCGGCTGGGATTTTGAACTTGACCTTACCGTGGACAGTTGGAACTTGGATTTCATCTCCTAAGCTGGCCTGGACAATATTGATTTCTTGGTTGTAGTAGATTTCAGAACCGCGCCGGTCAAAGATATCGGACGGTTTGACCCGGAAGACGATAAACAAGTCACCATAAGGACCACGGTTTTTACCAGCAGAACCTTGGTTCTGCAACCGCATTTGGTGGCCGTCTTCCACACCAGCAGGAACTGTCACCTTGACACTGTGACGTTTTTTAGTCGATCCTTTGCCGTGGCACACTGAGCATTTTTCCTTGATTTCTTGACCTGTTCCGTTACAGTTGGGACAGGTTTGCTGGGTCATCATCCGGCCAAAAGGAGTGTTCCGTTCTGCTTGAATACTACCAGACCCCCCACACCGTGAGCAGGTTTGGGGACTGGTCCCTGGCTTGGCACCGGTCCCGCCACAGTTGTCACATTCTTCCTGGCGGTTATATTTAATAGTGGTCTCCTTGCCAAAAATGGCTTCTTCAAAGTCCAAGTCCATGACATACTGCAGGTCATCACCAGGTCGGGGGGCAGAAGGGTCCCGTCTTCTGTTTCCGCCACCACCGAAGAACTGGTCGAAGATATCTTCAAAGCCGCCGAAGCTAGAGCTTCCAGAAAAGCCACCGCCTGCTGAGCCACCACTGAAGTTCGGATCATTAGCAGCATGGCCATAACGGTCATAGGCAGCCCGCTTGTCTTCATCGCTTAGGGTTTCATAGGCTTCAGAGACCTGTTTGAATTTTTCTTCCGCACCAGGTTCATCATTAATGTCGGGGTGATATTTTTTAGAGAGTTTCCGGTAGGCCTTTTTGATGTCTGCCTGGGATGCATCTTTGGAGACACCTAGAATGTCATACAAGTCTTCTTTTTCTGGCATAGTTTTCCTCCAATACTATAAAGTAAGTATCATAGAAAAAGCCAAGCACTCTGTCTTGGCTTTTTCCTGATGTCAAGTTAGATGCAATTAGTCGTCGTCAACTTCTTCAAAATCAGCATCGACCACGTCATCGTCGTCTGAGCCGGAATCATCAGACCCAGCTTGGTCATCTTGGCCGGAAGCTTGTTGCTGTTGTTGGGCTTGCTCATAAAGCTTAACAGTTAGGTCTTGGACAATTTCACTTAATGCATCGCGTTTTTCTTTAATAGCATCAAGGTCATCGCCTTCAAGGGCTGATTTCAGTTCTTCTTTAGCGTCTTTCGCCTTTTGGGCTTCAGACTCGTCGACTTTGCCTTCAAGGTCATCTAATGTTTTGTCAACTTGGAAGACAAGTTGGTCGGCTTCATTACGGAGGTCCACTTCTTCCCGACGTTTTTTGTCGGCTTCGGCATTTTCTTCCGCATCTTTCACCATACGGTCGATATCTTCATCGGAAAGACCAGAAGAAGATTTTATGGTAATGTTTTGTTCTTTACCAGTTCCTTGGTCCTTAGCGGAAACTTTGACAATACCGTTTTTGTCAATGTCAAAGGAGACTTCAATTTGAGGGACACCACGTGGGGCTGCAGGGATATCAGTCAATTGGAAACGGCCAAGAGTTTTGTTATCTTTGGCCATTGGTCGCTCACCTTGCAAGACGTGGATGTCAACAGCTGGCTGGTTGTCGGCTGCAGTGGAGAAGACTTGGGACTTGCTGGTTGGGATGGTGGTGTTCCGTTCAATTAAGGTTGTGAAGACACCGCCCATGGTTTCAATCCCAAGTGAAAGTGGGGTAACGTCAAGAAGGACAACATCTTTCACATCACCAGAGATAACCCCACCTTGGATGGCAGCACCTAAGGCAACCACTTCATCAGGGTTGACTGACCGGTTCGGTTCTTTACCAGTTTCAGTTTTGACCACATCGACAACAGCTGGGATACGGGTAGACCCACCTACTAGGACAACTTGGTCAATTTCATTTTTGTCGATACCTGCATCTGACAATGCTTTACGGACTGGTTCTTTAGTCCGGTTGACCAAGTCCAAGGTCAATTCATCAAACTTAGCCCGTGTTAGGGATTGTTCCAAGTGGAGTGGGCCGTTATCCCCTGCTGTAATGAAAGGTAGGCTAATTTGAGTTTGGCTGGTGCTGGATAAGTCTTTTTTGGCTTTTTCCGCCGCATCTTTCAAGCGTTGACGAGCCATCTTGTCAGTTGACAAGTCAATGCCGTTTTCTTTTTTGAAGTTTTCGACCAGGTAGTCGATGATTTTGTTATCAAAATCGTCCCCACCTAACTGGTTGTCCCCAGCAGTCGAGAGGACGTCAAAAACGCCATCACCTAACTCAAGGATGGAAACGTCAAAGGTTCCCCCACCCAAGTCAAAGACCAAGATGTTTTCTTCTGAGTCTTGTTTTTCGAGGCCGTAAGCCAAGGAAGCAGCAGTCGGTTCGTTGACAATACGGTCCACTTCCAAGCCGGCAATTTTACCAGCATCTTTGGTAGCCTGTCTTTGGGAGTCGTTGAAGTAAGCTGGAACAGTAATAACCGCATTAGTGACTTTTTCACCAAGGTAGTCTTCAGCGTAAGATTTTAAGTGTTGCAAGATATAAGCAGAAATTTCTTGAGGGGTGTATTCCTTCCCTTCAGCTTCTATCTTGCGATCTTCACCCATGTAACGTTTAACCGACATGACAGTGTTTGGGTTGGTAATCGCCTGACGTTTGGCAACTTCTCCCACTTGAATTTCCCCATCTTTAAAGGAAACTACAGAAGGGGTGGTTCGGTTCCCTTCTTTGTTTGGGATAATGGTGGGTTCGCCACCTTCTAAAACAGCAACAGCAGAGTTAGTTGTCCCTAAGTCGATACCAATAATTTTAGCCATATTATCAATCTCCTTCGTACAAATTTTAATTTAGTGAAATGGATACAAGGTATTTTAAAAGTTAGCCCATTTATTCAACAACGGTAACTTTAGCAGGTCTCAAGACCCGGTCATGAAGCTTGTAGCCTTTTTCAAAGACTTCAGCTACTTGATTACTTTCTTGACCCTCTTGGCCAGGCACTTGGGCATAGGCTTCATGGAAGTTGGGGTCAAAGTCCTCTCCGGTTGGATCGATCACTTCAATCTGGTTGTTAGCCAAGGCCTGCAAGAGACTGTCCTTGACCATTTCTAAACCTTTTTTCAGGTTTTGGCCCGATTCATCTTGAACTTCAATTTGCAAGGCCCTTTCTAAGTTATCGATGGATGGCAAAACATCCTTGGCCAAATCTTGAGCTCGAAAGCGTTGGAGCTCTTCCCGGTTTTTGGCATGCCGTCTTTGCAAGTTTTGGATTTCGGCCTGGAGACGAAGAACTTTTTCTTCCAAATCTTCCTTTTCAGCCTCTAATTCTTCTATACGGCTGTCTAGGCCCTCATCTTGACCTTGGTCGGAACTAGCTAGGTCTGAGTCTTGGTCTAGTCCTTCGTCTTGATTTTGGTCTTCTGTTTTGTCCTCACTGGAGGCAACAGATTCTTCTTGGTTCACATTTTCTTCTTCATGACTCAAGAAAACCCCTCTTTTCTAATGGATATAATAATTCAAGAGCGCTTCAACGAGCTCAATTTTAAAACCTTCAATCACGCCAAGTGTCTTGGAATAAGGCATATTGGTTGGGCCAAGGATGGCAATCAGGCCTGACCCAATATTACCAACTGAATAATCAACCGTGATCAGGCTCAGGTTATTAAAACGCTCATCATTTAATTCCTCACCAATCCGGATGTTAACCCCCTGGTCAGCTAAGTTGACCAAGCGGCTTAAGTCATGTTCATGGTCTTCAAACAAGTCAAACAAGCCCTTGATTTGGTCAATCCCTAAATCCTCGGTAAAGTTGAACAACTTGTTCTTACCAGATATGTGGACTTGGTTTTGGTCGGCTTGTTCAATACTGTTAATAACCGGGCTGAGTAGGCTGGATATATCCCCTAGTGAGCGACGAACAAGAAAGGGAATCTCCCGGTCTAGCTTGTCATGAACCTGGCTAAGGAGAAGGCCTTGTAGCTCTTGCTTGAGTAAGTCAGACAGCCGGTCAATGAGGCTACGACTGACTCGGCCCCCCACCCGGAAAACGCTACTCTTAATGGTTTGCCCGTCTGTTTCCACAATTGCCATGACCTGGTTAGCATTGACCTTAACCAGTTTGAGATCTGTCAGCCGGGATTCTAGGGCTTTAGGGCCTAAGACAATGGCTGTATAGTTGGTCAAGTCTGACAAAATCTGGGCTGACTGGTTGACAATGTCATCCAATTCCTGAAACTGCTTGGACAACTCCTGGGCAATCCGGGCAATGGAGTCCTGAGGTGGCTGTTCCGGTTGCATAATATGGTCTAGGTAAAAACGGTAGCCCTGCATGGAAGGTACCCGGCCCGAAGACAGGTGGTTTTTTTGAATAAAACCTTTCTCCTCTAACAACTTCATCTCATTGCGGATGGTCGCCGGACTGGCTTCAATATCGGTTTGCTGGGCAATGGTTTGGGAGCCAACTGCCTCACCCGTATTGGCAAAAAAATGGATAATATTTTCTAAAATTGAAATTTGTCTTGCTGTTAGCATGTTACTCATCCTTTCAGCAAAACAGTCCACCAAGTTCCCCTAAACAAGCTTCGGTTTAACTTGGTTAATACTTATCATTAAAATTAGCACTCACAAGACCCGAGTGCTAACTTCAATTCTTATTTTAATAAAAGACCGGCTAGCTGTCAACAATAATGTTCCAATTATTTAGCAAAAAAGCCCTTAATATAAGCAGTCAGGGTCTAGGTCTGCTAGTCTCTTTTCCGAGTCCTTTTGGTCTTTACCCAGCTGGTCAATCAAGTCCTGGCTAGAGTCGAATTTTTCTTCTGAACGAAGGTAGTCCAACCACTTAATTCTAACATTTTCCCCGTAGATCATTTGGTCAAAATCAAAAATATTTACCTCAATAGACTGGTTGTTGCGAAAGCCAAAGGTTACATTGTAGCCAATAGAAGCCATGCCGCCGTACCACTGGCCATTGACTTGGATAGCCACGGTATAGATACCGACTCCGGGCAGAAAGACTTGGGGATGGGGTTCAATATTGGCTGTTGGATAACCCAAGTCCCGTCCCCTGGCTTCGCCATGGATGACATACCCGCTTGTTTCATAATAGTAACCCAGAAGCTGGTTGGCTGCTTTGACCTGGCCGTTTGCAATCAATTGCCGAATCCTAGTCGAGGAAATTTTGCCTTGGTCATCGGAATACATCTGGACAGTCTTGACCTCAAAACGGCCTTGTGCCAGTTTAGGCAGTCTTTCCATATTGGCAATGTCTTTCTTGCCATAAGTATAGTCAAAACCGGCTACCACATATTTAGCATGCCAGTCTACCATATAGTCTTGGACAAATTCTTCCGGTGTCAAGGCTCCCAAACTAGAGGTGAAATCCATTTCATATAAAATGTCCACCCCAAGTCGCTCGATCAAGTCTAACTTACGTTCACGGGTAGTTAAGTAGGCATGCCGGCTGGGATCATATTTTTGGTAAACCAAGGAGGGATGACGGTTGAAAGTCATGACCACGCTCGTTAAGCCCTGGTCTTGGGCTAGTTGGACCCCTTCTTTGATCACTTTGGCATGTCCTCTATGAACACCGTCAAAAAAGCCTAATATCAAAACGATCTCATCCCTGTGAAGGTCAGCTGGCTGGTAAGGGTGATGTATTTTCTTAACTTGCAATTCGACACCTACATTTCTGTCCTTAATACTTTCTTAGGTTTCAAAAGATCTGGTTTTTCTGGATGAGCCTGGTAAATAGCTACCGCCTGGTTTTGGTAATACAAAACCAGTGGATAGGTCTGGGCATAGTCAGCTCGGCTCAATAAAGCCCCATGTTTTACCCGGGACCATTCTTCACTTGACAGCTGCTGGGAGGGCAAGTGACTAAGGGCTCTTTCGATGGGCTCTAAGCAGTCAGCAACTTGCCCCTGGTTTACCAGGTCTTCTAGCTGGTTGAGGGTCAAGCAGTCCTCTTTGGTAAAACCCCCGCTCCCTAGCCGGGTCAAGTCACTCATATAACCAGGATATCCCAACTCTCGGGCAATATCTTCAGCCAAGGTCCTGACATAGGTCCCCTTACTGCAAAGCACCCTAAAGGAAAAGCTAGCAGTCTGCTTCATTGGGTCAAAGGCTAAGTCAGAAGTCCGGTCTAAAGCCTGAATAACTACCTTCCTCTCCGGCCGGTCTACGGCTTCATTCTTACGGGCATAGTCGTATAAACGACGTCCCTTGACCCGAACAGCGGAATACATGGGTGGGACCTGACTGACCTCCCCTATAAAGCGATTGAGAACACGGTCAACTTGTTCTTTATTTAAGTCGGAAGCTGTGACTGGAGCCTGGGATAGGATGTCTCCACTCCCGTCCTGGGTTGTGGTTGACTGACCAAGTTCCACTTGCCCCTGGTAGGTCTTAGAAGACTCTACCATATATTCTAACATCTTGGTCCCCTTGCCAATTCCAAGGGGGAGAACGCCATCGACATCTGGGTCTAGAGTACCAGAGTGGCCAACCTTCTTAGTGGCCAGTATCTTCCTCACTTTATAGACACAATCATGGCTAGTCATTCCTCTTTCTTTCCACAAGGCTAAGAGGCCATCCACGAATCTCACTTCCTTTTTTCTTGCTGAATAAATGACTATGTAAGGGCATAAGGCCAGGTATTTGACCTGGCCCAACCCAAAGACTTACTTAAGGCAAACAAGTTAGTTTGAATCTTCCTGGTGTAATTCATTGATAATTTGGTCAATCCGGTTGCCGTATTCTAAGGATTCGTCCCGGACAAAACGGATTTCAGGTGTCTTAAACAACTTAATCCGGTTGCCAATTTCACTTCGGACCAATCCACTTGCCTTGTCAAGTCCTTCTTGGGTTTCAGTCTTAACTTGGTCATCATCGGACAAGGTGGAGTAGAATATTTTAGCGTGTTGAAGATCAGCCGTCACTTCAGCATCCGTGATGGTCACCCCATCGACACGAGGATCTCGGACCTCATTTCGCAAAATATCCGTTGCTTCACGCTTGATCTCTTGGGCGACACGTCCTTGTCTGTGGCTCGGCATAGGGTCACACTCCTTGTCTATCTTGGTAATTCAACCATTTCATAAGCTTCAATAACATCATCAACTTTAATATCATTATAGCCTTCGATGGTAAGGCCACATTCAAAGCCATTGGAAACTTCTTTAGCATCGTCTTGGAAGCGTTTCAAACTAGATAGTTCTCCTTCATGGATGACTACCCCATCTCGGATTAAACGGACTGAGCTGGATCGTTTAATCACGCCATTTGAAACGAAACAGCCGGCAATGGTCCCAACCTTGGAGACATTAAAGGTTTCACGAACAGTAGCTGTCCCAGTGACTTTTTCTTCAAACTCAGGGTCAAGCATCCCTTTCATGGCTTGTTCAATTTCTTCAATGGCATTGTAGATCACACGGTGGGTTCTGATTTCAACTTCTTCCCGGTCGGCACTTTCTTGGGCCTGTGGGGTCGGTCTAACGTTGAAGCCGATAATAATGGCATTCCCAGCAGAAGCAAGAGTAATATCACTTTCATTGATGGCTCCTACCCCTGTGTGGATGATGTTAATCTTGACTCCTTCCACATCAATTTTCTCTAAGGAGGAAACCAAGGCCTCAACTGACCCTTGGACATCGGCTTTGACAATGACATTAACTTCTTTTAACTCGCCCTCTTCTAAGCTATCAAACAAGTTGTCCAGGGTGATTTTTTGGCTGGCCTTACGACTGGCTTCAGTTGCTGCATTGGCCCGGCGTTCACCAACTTGACGGGCAGTTTTTTCATCCTCAAAGACGACAAAACGGTCCCCAGCTTGGGGTGTGTCGTTTAAGCCGGTGATTTCAACGGGTGTGGATGGCAAAGCTTTCTTAACCCGGCGTCCCTTGTCATTAGTCATGGTCCGAATCCGGCCATGGGTGTTGCCGACCACGATGGAGTCCCCATGGTGGAGGGTTCCTTCTTGGACAAGCAGGGTTGCTACTGGTCCTTGGGCCTTGTCCAGTCTCGCTTCGATCACACTACCGATAGCATTCCGACTTGGGTCTGCCTTAAGTTCTTCTACTTCAGCCACCAAAAGGATCATTTCCAAAAGCTCATCAAGGTTTTGGTTAAACTTAGCAGAAATCTCAACAAAGATCGTATCCCCGCCCCAGTCTTCTGGAATCAATTCATAGGCGGTTAGTTCTTGCATGACTTTTTGGGGGTTGGCATCTGGTTTATCAACCTTATTGACGGCTATGATAATCGGAACTCCTGCTGCTTTAGCGTGGTTAATGGCTTCTTCTGTCTGAGGCATCACTCCATCATCAGCTGCCACTACAATAATAGCGACATCGGTAATATCTGCTCCTCGAGCCCGCATGGTGGTAAAGGCAGCGTGGCCAGGGGTGTCCAGGAAGGTGATTAACTTACCGTCAACTTCTACCTGGTAGGCCCCAATATGCTGGGTAATCCCCCCAGCTTCGCCTTCAGCTACATTGGCTTCCCGTAAGGTGTCCAAGAGGGTGGTCTTGCCGTGGTCGACGTGTCCCATGATTGTGACAGCGGCTGGACGGGTTTTGAGGTTTTCTTCAACCGGCTTTTGGTCGAAGTAATTATCAAAGTCAGCAATATCCACTTCAACTTTTTCCTTGGCTTCCACCCCATAGTCAGCTAGGATCAATTCAATGGCATCCGCATCTAATGATTGGTTTTGGTTGGCCACAACTCCCATCATAAAGAGTTTTTTAACAATTTCGGCTGGTTCCCGGTGGAGTTTTTTAGCCAGTTCAAAAACAGTCATCCCTTCAGAATATTCAACTGACTCTGGTAGAGGTTTATTTTTGCGGGGGGTTGGATTTGCTTGCTGGTTGCCCTGTTTTTGCTTGTTTCGTTTTTGTTTTTTACGGTTGCCAGCTGGTCCGCCGTGGATCCCACGGTGCTGTCTAGAACTCCGTTTTTGCTTACGGTTCTTGCCTTGTTCGCCTTTTTCGGTTTCGTCTGTCGTTCTTTTACGCGGGTTCATTTTGGTGTTTTCCTTGCCTTTTCCCTGTTTATCTTGCTTGCCTTCTTTCTTAGGAGTAGGTTTATTTTTTGCTTTTTTGTTATTTGCTTTGCCTTGTTTGTTTCCCTTAGTTGGCTTGTTTTTGGAAGTATTTTTGCTTTTGCCCTTGCCTTGCTTAGATTGATTTTGGCCTGTCTTACCTTGCTTAGGGTTATTCTCGGTCTTGTTTTGTTTCGAATTATTGTCAGGCTTGTTTTGCTTTTGACTCTGATTTTGTCTATCGGCTAAGGCATTCTTGATCGTTTGTTTATCTTGGTCGCTAATAGAGGCCATGTGACTTTTAAAGGTCAAGCCGGCTTCATTGGCTAACTCTAATACCTCTTTGCTAGGGAGGTCGATTTCTTTGGCAAATTCGTAAACACGCATTTTGCTCATACAATCACCTTTCTATCATCTGTGTAAACTGGCAAAAGACTTGGCAAACCCCCTATCCGTGAGTGAACAAGATTTGCGGTTTTTGCCAATTGCTCGGGAAATTTCTTCACTTGTATAGTCTAAATTCAGGGCTATTTCATAACTGTGACACTTGTCGGTAAATTGTTTAATGGACCTGGGCGAAGC
Organism: Alloiococcus otitis ATCC 51267; assembly: GCF_000315445.1. Taxonomy (GTDB): domain Bacteria; phylum Bacillota; class Bacilli; order Lactobacillales; family Carnobacteriaceae_A; genus Alloiococcus; species Alloiococcus otitis. The sequence goes on along the minus strand of NZ_JH992957.1, from coordinate 347,347 downwards.
ATCCTTGGCCAGGATGACATAGTAGCCCCGCTTGGACCGGATGGATTCTAAAACAGGTCCTTGACCGGTCACCAACTTGCCTGCTCTTTGGGCTAGGCCCAAAAGATTTAAGGCCTTGTCTTTATTGTTCATTTAATAATTCTGCCCTTGCCTGAGTGTATTCAACGTATTCTTTGAGTTCCTGGTAAAAATCATCTGGAATTTCCGTATTTAAGGCCCGGGCTAGGACATCTTTTTTCCGGCCTTCTTCGATAATGGAAGGGTCAACTGAAACATAAGCTCCTCGACCATTTTTCTTTCCGGTCGGGTCAATGGAAACTTGACCTTCCTTGTCGCGAACAATACGGACCATGTCTTTTTTGGGTTTCATTTCATTTAAAATAACGCATTTCCGCATCGGGATTTTTTTCTTTTTCAAGCTACCAGCTCCTTAAGCTTGGGTCTGATCGATTATTCTAAACAGGTACTTAGCCTATTCATCTAGGTCTAGGTCACTTGCTTCGTTTACGTCAAGGGTAGATTCATCATCTTGGCTTAGCTCGGCCGAGCTCGAGTCCAAATCTTCTTCCTCTCCTACACTGGCTTGACCATCTTCTAACTCGTCCAAACCTTCTAGATTTGTCGGATTTTCTGCTTGGTCTCCTAATTCTTGACTTTCTTGGTTAAGGCTATCCGCTACTGGTTCATCTCCTGGCTCAGCTTCACTTGGCTCTACTTCTTCGTCAACCTGGTAAGTTCCGCCGTCTTCAAAGGACCCATCTTCCAAATTAACCTGGCTTTCAGGTAGAATATCAATTTTGTAGCCTGTCAATTTGGCAGCTAAACGAACATTTTGCCCTTTCTTACCAATGGCCAAGGAAAGTTGGTAATCTGGGACGACAACCCGGCAGGAATGGTCATCTGAACTAAATTGAACAGCCAAAACTTGAGCTGGGTTCAAGGCATTTTCGATGAAGATGCGGGGATCTTTGTCCCATTCCACAATGTCCATGTTCTCCCCGTTTAATTCATCAACGACAACCTGGACCCGGGCTCCCTTGGCACCGACACAGGTCCCAACAGCATCAACTTCGCTGTCGTGGGAAGTCACAGCCAACTTGGACCGGTCTCCTGCTTCTCTGGCAATAGAAACAATCTCAACAGTCCCATCATAAATTTCAGGAACTTCTTGTTCAAAAAGACGTTTGATTAAATTGGGGTGGGTCCGGCTGACAAAGACTTGGGGGCCTTTGGTAGAATCTTCCACCTTGCTAACATAAACCTTAATCCGGTCGTGAGAATTGTAACTTTCATCTTCGATTTGGTCACGCTTAGACAAAACAGCTTCCACCTTGCCCAAGTCAATGTAAATAAAGCGGTTGTCTTGTCTTTCAACCGTACCCGTCATGAGGTCATCTTGGTATTCAATATATTCATTGTAAATGATGGACCGCTCTGCTTCCCGCATTCTTTGCAGGACAACTTGCTTGGCTGTTTGGGCTGCTATCCGACCGAAAGACTTGGGTGTGACTTCAAATTTGATCTTGTCCCCCACTTCATAAGCCCGGTTGATTTCTCTAGCATCCACCAAGGCAATCTGACTATTGGTATCTTCTGCTTCTTCCACCACTTCCTTGACCTGGTAGACAGTAATATCCCCAGAAGCATCATTGAAATTGACCTCCACATTTTGAGAGGTCCCATAATTTCTTTTATATGCTGCAACCAAGGCGTCTTCCAAGGCTTCAATGACAATATCTTTTGAAATTCCTTTTTCCTTCTCTAAAACTTCCAAAGCGCCAGCCAATTCTTTACTCATAGTTCTCTCCTTCAGTCTAAAATTCAATTGCTAGTCTAGCTTTTGAGATATTATCTCGGTTAATCACAACATCTTTTTTACGAGTTTTGACCTTAACAGTCAGGGTAATGGTGTCTTGATCGACTTCTTTTAAGTGTCCTTCAAATGCATTGTCAGGCCCAATCATTTCATACAATTTAACATGAATATAAGATCCGACTGCTTGCTTGAGGTCTTCTGCCGTTTTAAGGGGGCGCTCAGCACCAGGAGAAGACACCTCTAAATAGTATGCTTGAGGGATAAAGTTAGTCTCTTGCTGGTCCAGGAGTCCACTTAATTGTTCACTGAATTGGGTGCAGTCATCCAAGCTTACCCCACCAGCTTGGTCAATATAGACCCGCAAGAACCAATTCTGACCTTCTTTTAAGTATTCAACGTCAACAATCTGATAACCTAGGTCCTCAGCTAAGGGTTTCGCCAAGTCCAAAACTTTATCTTGGATCTTCAAAGCCTTCACCTCTTTAATCAAAAATTTGTCATCAAAAAGAGTGAGCGAATAATTCGCTCACTCCTTTCCTTTATTTACCTTTGGCACGACACCTATTATAGCAGGTCTCCTAGCCTGATGCAAGTTTGGACCAAAAGCTGATCCTAACTGGTTTCTTCTCTTATTCCCCCTCAAAGTCAAAGAGAGAAAGTTGGTTTTCGTCCGGCAAATGGTCTAAAACATGGTTATTGTCCAGGTAGTCCATGACCGTTTTCGACAACTTGCCCCGTTTTGATAGGTCTTCCTTGGACAAGAAGTCGCTGTCCTCCCTGGCATCAATGACAGCCTGGGCGGCACTGGACCCCAAGGAAGGGACTGCCCTAAATGGAGCACGAAGGCCATTGTCTTCGATGACAAAGTCTTTGGCTTGGGACTTGTCGATGTCCACCATCTTGAAGTCAAAACCCCGTTCAACCATTTCATTGGCTACTTCAAGGACGGTAAGTAAGGCCTTGTCCTTAGCTGTGGCAGTTTGTTCTCTTTCCTTGTCCTTGATTTCCTTCATAGCTGACTTAATGCCTTCCTTGCCCTTGACCATGGCGATCAGGTCAAAATCACTAGCCCGGATGGAAAAGTAGGCAGCGTAGTAGTAAAGGGGGTAGTGGACTTTAAAGTAAGCTACCCTAAGGGCCATCAAGACATAGGCAGCTGCGTGGGCTTTAGGGAACATGTACTTGATTTTTTTGCAGGATTCAATATACCAATCAGGAACATCATTTTCTTTCATGGTAGCAATCCAGTCATCTTGCAAGCCCCGACCCTTACGAACAAATTCCATAATCTTAAAGGCCAGGCTGTCTTCAAGACCTTGGTGTTGAAGGTAGACCATGATATCATCCCGGCAGCCGATCACCTCGGACAAGGGAATGTTGTGGTTGCGAATTAATTCTTCAGCATTGCCCAGCCAAACATCTGTCCCGTGGGAGAGGCCTGAGATCTGCAAGAGTTCAGCAAAGGTAGAGGGGTGGGTTTGCTCTAACATTTCTCGGACAAATTGGGTACCAAATTCAGGTACTCCGAGAGTTCCGGTATTGGAGAAAATTTGCTCTGGGGTCACCCCTAGAACTTCCGGGCCTGAGAAAATTTTCATAACATCTTCATCACTTACCGGTATTTCTTGAGGGTCAAAGCCGGACAAGTCCTGGAGTTTTCGGATCATGGTCGGGTCATCATGTCCCAGGATATCCAGCTTCAAGACGTTTTCGTCGATGGAGTGGAAGTCAAAGTGGGTAGTTTGCCACTCAGCCGTCTGGTCGTCAGCCGGGTACTGGATGGGGGTGAAATCAAACACATCCATGTCATCCGGTATGACGATAATCCCTCCTGGGTGCTGGCCGGTTGACCGTCTCACTCCGGTTAAACCATCTGACAGCCGGTCCACTTCAGCCGACCGGTAGTTTATCTGCTTGTCCCTTTCATAACCCTTGACAAAACCAAAGGCCGTCTTGTCAGCAATCGTCGTGATGGTCCCAGCCCGGTAGACATGGTCTTCTCCAAACAAAACCTTGGTATAGTTGTGGGCCTTGGCCTGGTATTCACCTGAGAAGTTCAAATCGATATCTGGCACCTTGTCCCCATTAAAACCAAGGAAGGTTTCGAAGGGAATGTCGTGGCCGTCTGATTCCATTAGGCTTTGACATTCCGGACATTTTTTGGCCTCTAAGTCAAAGCCGGACCCCACTTCCCCATTGGTGAAGAATTCGGTGTGCTGGCAGTTAGGACAGCGGTAGTGGGGCGGTAGTGGGTTGACTTCTGTGATCCCGGTCATGGTGGCCACAAAGCTTGACCCAACCGACCCCCTGGAACCAACCAAATAGCCATCTTCAACACTTTTTTTGACCAATTTCTGGGAAATTAAGTAAATGACAGAGAAATTGTTGTCAATAATACTCTTCAACTCTTTTTCGAGCCTTTCCTCTACAATACTTGGCAAGGGGTCGCCATAGAGAGCCTTGGCTTGCTTGTAACTCATCTGACGTATCTCTTGGTCCGACCCTTCCATTTTCGGGGCATAGAGGCCTTCCTTGACAGGAGAGATTGATTCGATAGAATCAGCAATTTTTTGGGTGTTGGTGACCACAATCTCATAAGCCTGGTCCTGGCCTAGGAAGGAAAACTCTTCTAACATTTCATCTGTTGTTCTAAAGTGGACTTCTGGGTTCCGGGCTTTGGAGAAGGCGCCCTTTTTGGCAGTTTCCAGGAGGATATCCCGTAAAACGGCATCTTCTGGGTTTAGGTAGTGGACATTCCCTGTAGCTACCACGGGTATATCAAGTTCATGGCCTATTTTAACCAGGTTTTCAATCATTTCTTCAAGGGTTGCCTCATCCTTGATTAAGTCCCGGTCCAAGAGGTCAATATAGGCTGACTTGGGCATAACTTCAATATAATCATAGTCCTGGGCAACTGCCAAGGCTTCGTCATAGCCCTTTTGCATAATAGCCTCAAAGAGCTCTCCCTGTCCGCAACCAGACCCAACCAAAAGGCCTTCCCGGTACTTGCTCAAGATAGACTTAGGTATACGGGGAACCCGGTAGAAGTAGTTGACATGGGCGTGGGAGACAATTTTAAAGAGGTTTTTCAAGCCTTTTTGATTCTTGACCAAAATACTGGCATGGGTTGGCCGGGCCTGCTTGTAAGCCTCGCCTTCCCCCACCTGGCTATTCAAGTCTTGGTGGCTAGTCATGTCATATTGGTCTTTGGCTTCTTTTAAGAAGATCCACAAGAGTTTAGCCGTTGACTCCGAGTCATAGATGGCCCGGTGGTGGTGTTCTAAGGCCACGTCATACCGCTTAGCCAGAGTGTTTAACCGGTGGCTTTTCAAGTTTGGGTGGAGCATGCGGGACAATTCCAAGGTATCAATCACAGGCTGGTCAGCTTGTCCTAGGCCATGTCGTTGGTAGGCCGTATTGATAAAGCCCATGTCAAAGGAAGCGTTATGGGCGACCAAGACAGTGCCTTCTGAAAAGGCTTGAAAGGCATGGAGGACTTCGTCTTCACTTTTGGATCCTTGGACCATGTCATCGGTGATCCCGGTCAAATTGGTCGTAGTCTCAGACAAGGGCTGGCCTGGGTCAATAAATTCTTGGAATTCAGAAACGATTTCCCCATTTTCCATCTTCACAGCGGCCAATTCAATGATTTGGTCATAACGAGCCGATAGTCCGGTTGTTTCCACGTCGAAGACCACATAAGTTGCCTCTTCCAGCTTTATATCGGCCGGATTGTATGCTACCAATTCGCCATCACTAACCAAATTGGCTTCCACACCGTAAAGAATTTTAACACCAGTGTCTAAGCCAGCATAATGGGCCTCTGGGAAGGATTGGACTACAGCATGATCAGTGATGGCAATAGCCGGTTGGTCAAAAGCGGCTGCTTGCTTGACCAAATCCTTGGCCGGCACCAAACCGTCCATCTGACTCATGGTGGTATGGGCATGAAGTTCCACCCTCTTCTCCCCTTCCTTAGCCAGGTCCCGCCGGGGTTCTTTTTTGACCTCTTGGATGTCTTGGGCCATGACAACTAGGTCTTTGACAAAGGTATCTTCTTGAACACTGCCTCTAACCTTGAGCCACATTCCCTCTTGGACTTGGTCAAATAGGGCTTCGTCAGAAGAATTATTAGAGAATTTTTTGAATAGGAAGGAAGAGCTATAGTCGGTCATTTTAAAGAGAAGGAGCTTTCTATCTGACCGGAGGGATTTGATCTCCACATCAAAAACGTATCCTTCAAAGGTCAGACGGCTCTCTTCTTCTTCCACATCAACCATCTGGGTAATCGTTTCGTGGTCAGGGATGGCCCGGCCCATCTTCAAGGCCTCCGACTTGGCTTTGGATCCCCCTTCTTCTTTCTTTTGGCTGGCCTTGATAAATTGGTTGGTTAGCTCTTGAGACAAGGCCTGGTCTTTTTCTTCTTTTTCTTTACGGAAGGCGGCAATTTGATCTGAATTTTTCTGGGCATCGACCCTAGCCTTGATTTTAAAGTGGTTGGGAAAGCCCACTTGCTGGTAGCCAGCTTGGATCCGAGGTAGGAAGTCATGGTCAAACTTGTCCCGGGTCACTTCATGGTCCAGGTCAAAGTAAACTTGCTTCCCATCTAGATAAGGGAGGGTCTTGTCTAGTAAGTCATTGCAAAGGGGAGAATCGACTCCGCTAAACTTCACCGCCTTAGGCCAATAGTCCTGGAGGAGGTCCTGGTCAAAACTGTCATCTTGGGCATCAACCCTTAAATGGATCTGGTTGACTTCTGGGATATGCTGCAAGAGGGCAGACTCCAAAACTTGGAAGTCCTTAAAAGGGAGGATCTGAGGAAATTGGAGGGTCAGGTCCCAGGCTTGTTGAGCCTTGTAAACAACAATTTGCTTCAAACTGCCGGCTTTAAGAAGGGGTCGGTCTTGTAGGTGTTCTTCTAAGTGGACTTGCTGCATCAATACTTGATACATTTCTTTTTGATTGAGTGACATCTTTGCCCTGCTTTCTAATGAGCCAAAAAGGGCCAGATACGAAAGTCCTGAACCCTTTTAAAGCTAATTTTGCAAATGATTTCTTAGTCTTCTTTAAAAGATTGAATAGCGTCCAATACTTGGTCTAACTTAGCTTCTTTCATTTGACCGGTCCGTCTTGAGCTAACTTCCACTATACCATCCTTGGCTTTTTTGCCAATGGTGATTTGATAAGGAATGCCGATTAATTCGGCATCGGTAAATTTAACCCCCGGTCTTTCATTCCGGTCATCAATTAAGACCTCATAGCCCTGGGCAGTCAAGGCCGCCTCGATGTCTTTTGTCAGCTGACCTTGAATATCGTTGGTCCATTTAATGGGCACCAAGTGGACCTGGAAAGGAGCTAATTGTTCTGGCCAGACAATACCCTTGTCATCCGAATTTTGTTCAACAACAGCTGACAAGAGTCGGCTAACCCCAATCCCGTAACTTCCCATAATGACCGGAGTTGGTCGGCCGTTGGAGTCCAAGACGGTTGCCTGCATGGCTTCACTGTAAAAGGTGCCCAGTTTAAAGATGTGGCCCAATTCAATCCCTTTTTGGAAGACAAGTTGACCTTTTTGGTCTGGAGAAGGATCGCCTTCTTCTACCATCCGGATGTCAGCATAAGTACAGTCGTCAAAGTCCCGGTCGGGGTTGACATTTTTATAGTGTTTGCCTTCCTGGTTGGCCCCAGTGACCGTATTAGCCATGTCTTTCACGTGATGGTCCAAGACCACTGTTACTTGGTCAGACAAGCCAATTGGACCTGCGTAGCCTGGGACTGTTTGGAAAAGTTCTCTGATTTGATCCTCACTAGCCGGGTCAATTTTTTTTCCATCCAAGGCCATTCTGACCTTCACCTCATTGGCTGTATGGTCCCCCCGGGTGATGGCTAGGACCGGAATTTTTTCGTCCACTATAAACAGGACACTCTTCAAGGTATCTTTGAGGCTCAGCTTCAAGAAGGAAGCAAGGTCTTCCATAGTGGTCACACCGGGTGTCTCCACTAATTCCAGGTCTAAGGCATGGGCTTGACTTGGCTCAGCTTGGTAGTAGCTTTCTGCCATTTCCAAGTTGGCTGCATAGTCACTCTGGTCGGAGTGAACGACAATGTCTTCACCGGCATCAGATAGGGCCATAAATTCCATGGAGTCTCGTCCCCCCATAGCAGCTGCATCCCCAATGACAGCCCGGTAGTTTAAGCCAACCCGGGTAAAAATATTGTGGTAGGCCTGCTTCATGGCTTCATAAGACTCATCCAAACTAGCATAGTCTTCATGGAAGGTGTAGGCATCTTTCATGATAAATTCCCGTCCTCTTAAAAGCCCTGACCGAGGCCGTTTTTCGTCACGAAACTTGGTTTGAATTTGGTAAAGGGAGAGGGGCAATTTCTTGTAAGAATCGATGGTGTTGCGAATCAAGTCGGTAAAGGTCTCTTCATGGGTTGGGCCTAAGATAAAGTCCCGGTCGTGACGGTCCCTCAGCTTAATTAAATCCTCTCCATAAGAAATATACCGGCCAGTTTCTTTCCATAAATCAGCCGGGATGAGGCCAGGTAGGGTCATCTCCACTGACCCGACCTTGTCCATCTCTTCCCGAATGATAGCCTCAACCTTGTCTAAGACCCGGCGTGCCAAGGGCAAATAAGCGTAAACACCTGCTGCCACTTGGCGGATGTAGCCCGCCCTTAGCATCAACTGGTGGCTCTTCACCTCGGCATCACTAGGCACTTCCCTTAGAGTCGGTGAGAATAATTTCGATTGCTTCATTATTGCCAAACACTCCTTCAGTATTTAAAAGAAAAATTGCGTAATATCATTCCAAGTAACGACCAACATCAAGACAACCAAGAAACCTGCCCCAACCAGGGTGAGGACAATTTCTTTTTCCTGGCTTAACTGTTTACCCCGGATGGCTTCAAGGAAGTTAAGCAGCAACTTCCCACCGTCCAGGCCTGGGATAGGGATTAAGTTCACTAAACCAAGGTTGGCACTCAAGGTTGCAAAAAGGTTTAAAACGGCCAAGAAGCCCCCAGTCTGGAAGGCTGACCCGGTAACCGCAAAAATGGCAACTGGCCCACCGAGTTGGTCTAGGCCGGCACTACCGGTGAACATCTGTCCCAAGGCTTCAAAAATCATTAGGATAATGGTCCAGGTTTCGGTAAAGCCAAAAGCCAAGATGGAGGAAATGGAGGTCTCCATGTCCCGCAAAATCCCAATCCGGGCATATTGACTCCCATCTTCAAGACTAGCATACTCCGGTGTCAGGCTAACTTGCAAGGTCTGGTTCTCCCGTTGGACCTCCAATTCGGTCTCTTCTTCCACATTAGAAGTAATAGCTGCCGTCAAGTCCAACCAGGATTCCACCGGCTGGCCATCAACGGATAGAACTCGGTCGTCTGCTTGTAGCCCCGCCTGGCTAGCAGGAGAATCAGCTTGAACGTCCCCAACAACAGGATCATTACTTAAGACCCCACCCTGGATAAAACCTAAAAGAATAAAAGCAACAATAGCCAGGATAAAGTTGTTTAAGGGACCTGCAAAGTTGGTTAAAATCCGGGCCATCAAAGGGGCATGGTTAAATTGCCTGTCTAGGGGGGCAATTTGGACTTCCACCCCATTCTCCCGCTTGATACTAGCAGTCCGGGCTACTTTAAATCTTGTCTCCTCTTCTTCCCCGAAGACATGGCCCTTGAGGTAGAGGTCTTGCTCCAGGTCAAAGTCAGTCATCTGAATCACTAATTTATCCACCTGGTCTAGGTCATCGTTTAAATTAATCAAGGTCACCCGGTCGTTTTCGTCCAGGGTCAAGTAGGCCTGCATGCCCGGTCTTAAGTCTTCTTCCTCTTCATAACCAGCCATCATGACATAACCACCCAGGGGCAAGAGGCGGATGACATAGGCCGTCTCCCCTTTTTTAACACTAAAAATTTTAGGGCCAAAGCCAATGGAAAATTCCCTGACTAAGATCCCTGACCGTTTAGCGAAGTAAAAGTGGCCTAATTCGTGGAAAAAGACCAAAAGCCCAAAGACAACAATAAATATTAGTATACTTTCGATCATATAAAAATTCCTTTCAGCTAAACAATGCCCAAGATGAGGGCTAGGGTTGTCGCAAAGATTAAGCTGTCAAACCGGTCTAAAATACCACCGTGGCCTGGCAGGATCGTTCCCGTATCTTTGACATTAAATTCCCGCTTCATCCCCGATTCAATCAAGTCACCAAATTGGCTAGCAATGGCAATAATAATAGCAATGAAGCCACCGACCACTGGTGTCATGGGTAGGAAGGGAAATAAGGATACGATAATAAAGATCAAGAAGCCAGATGCCAAAACGCCTCCTAAGGACCCTTCAATTGTTTTATTGGGCGAGAGGATGGGAGCTAGCTTGTGTTTGCCAAAGAAACTCCCAATCAGGTAAGCGCCAGTGTCCGAGATGACCGTTGCTAGGACAATCAAGATTAAAAGGAAGCCGTCTTGCTCCCGAATATAATACATAGAATAAAAGCCGTAACCAATATAAATAATCCCTAAAACAGCAATGCCGGCATCGATAAAGGTAAAGGACTGGTGGACTGTCGCCGATATCAACATTAATAGGGTCATCAAGGCGATCATATGGTGGACCTCAAGGTAGGTCGGAAGTTTGGGGCCTAGCCGGTCCGAAAAAACAATAAAAGCGATCGATAAGTGGGCTAAAAGAGAAGGCAGGCTAAAGAAGGGGATGTCAATCATCCGCAAGATTTCAAACAAACCCCGGCAGGCCAAAAATAGGATGGCCAGTTGAAGGGGCCAGGACCCGTAGACAAATATGGGAATTAAGATTACAACCAGTATAATGGCTGTTTCGATTCTTTGAAACAATTTCATCATCCTTTTGAACCTGGTTAGAGGCCTCCAAACCGCCTGTTGCGACCTTGGTATTCCTCTAGTATCTCATCAAATGCTTCTTCATTAAAGTCAGGCCAATAAAGCGGAGAAAAGTAAAATTCACTATAGGCATTTTGCCAAAGGAGAAAGTTACTTAACCGCTCTTCCCCACTAGTCCGGATCATGAGGTCGACATCCGCATACTGGCCTAAAGGATTGGTATACAAGTAGCTAGCAATCAGCTTGTCATCAACTTGCTTGGGCTCTAACTTGTGGTCTAAAATGTCCTGGCCAATCAATCGGACCGCCCGGGTAATCTCTTCCCGGCTACCGTAGTTAAAAGCCAGGTTCAAGACCATGCCATCATTGTCCTTGGTTTGGTCGATTACCTTTTGAACCGTTTTGATGGTCCGACCAGGAACGCCTTCTTCCGTCCCAGAGGTCATGACTTTGATGTTATTTTCCATCAATTCTGGCATAAACTTGTCAAAAAAAGCGATAGGCAAGTTCATTAAGTATTTAATTTCCTGGGGAGGTCGCTTCCAGTTCTCCGTGGAAAAAGCATACAAGGTTAACACCTTGACTCCCCACTTGTTGGCAGCCTTGGTTACCCTTTTGACTGCCTCCAAGCCTTCCCGGTGGCCTTCAGTCCGGACCAAACCTCTTTGCTTGGCCCACCTCCCATTGCCGTCCATGATAACCGCTACATGGTTGGGAATGACTTGTAGGGCTTTCGCTTCCTTATCAGTTTTCATAACTTGGTTTTCCTCCAATAAAAAACATTATACCATGTCCTATTATATGAAAAATGACTAAAGAGTGCCACGCTAATTCTTAAATTTATCCTGAATAAAGGAAAGTTAGCCCGATTTGCTCAATAAAGACAAAAAGCAAGCCAGCTAGCAAGCACACTAGCTGGCTTAAGCATTCGCTTTATTCAGTTATAGCCTTATTCATCGGCTGGGATAACGGCTCCCTCCCAAGTGTCATTGATAAAGTCTTTGGTTTCTTGGGAGTGGAGGGCATCGAGTAATTTTTCGATATTTTCGTCCCCTTCGTCTTCTGCACGAATGGCGATGACGTTAACATAAGGGGAGTCAGTGCTTTCCAATTCAATGGCTTCCTCTAAGATGTCAATCCCTGAGTCAACGGCAAAGTTAGCGTTGATGAAAACAACGTCACCTTCATTGTTTTCATATAGGGTAGGCATCAAGCCTGGGTCGTATTCATAGTCGAAGTTAAAGTCATGTGGGTTGTCCACAATATCATCAAAGGTTGCTTCGGTGATGTCCACATTGTCGTCAACTTCAATTAAACCTTGGTCTTCAAACATTTTGAGGATACGGCCGTAGTCTGCCAAGTTGTTGGAGACTAGGATGTCTGCCCCATCTGGCAAGTCAGCTAAGCTGTCATAGTCATGGGAGTAAGCCCCAATTGGCTCAACGTGGACGCCGCCTGCACTAACTAAGTCGTAGCCATTTTCTTCAATAGAGTTTTCTAGGAATGGAATGTGTTGGTAATAGTTGGCATCCAAGTCCCCTCCGTCCAAGGCTTCGTTCGGGAGGACATAATCGTCATAGGTGACGATTTCAAGCTCAATGCCCTCTTCTTCTAATTGGGGTTGGACAAATTCCAAGATTTCACCGTGGGGGGTGTTGGAAGCACCAACTGTCAGAGTGACTGGTTCGCCTTCTTCATCGTCGTCTTCACCACTGTCAGCAGCTTCTTGTTCAGCAGCTTCTTCACCGTTGTCGTTTTCTTCTTGGTTGGTAACTTCTTCGTTTTCAGCTTCTTGGTTAGCGTCTTCTTCGCCACCATTACCACAAGCAGCTAAAAGTAGGGTTGACGCGGCTAAACTTGCTAATAGATTTGCTTTTTTCATTATAATTCCTCCTATTGTTCAATTAACGTTTATCTAATAATTTAACTGTCAGGTCACCAAGACCTTGAATGATAAAAACTAAAACTAAAATAACTAAGGTTGCCACTAAAGTAACAGCTGGGTTGGACCGCTGGAAACCTTGCAAGTAGGCCAGGTTCCCTAAACCACCAGCACCGATGACTCCCGCCATAGCGGTAAAGCCTAAAACAGCAATACTAGTGGTGGTCAAGCCAGCAATGAGAGCAGGTGATGATTCTGGGATCAAAACCTTGTAAATAATTTGGAACTCATTAGCTCCAATGGCATTGGCTGCCTCTAAGACCCCCTTGTCTACATCCCTAAAACTGGTTTCCACCAAGCGGGCATAGAAGGGAGCACTGGAGAGTATCAAGGCTGGTAAGGCTGCATTGGGTCCCGTCATGGTCCCTAAAAGCGACCGGGTGAAGGGAATAAGTAAGACAATTAAGATAATAAAGGGAATAGCCCTAAAAATATTAACGATAACGGCAACGATGTAGTAGAAAACCTGGAAGAATTTACCTTCTTTGTTTTGAGTCTCAAAGAGGAGCAGGCCCAATAAGAGTCCAAAGACAAAGACTGCGATCATGGACAAGAGGGTCATGTAGATGGTCTCTACCGTTGCTTGCTGGACATTTGGCCAGTTGACATTTTCAAAAGCAACAAATTCTGACAGGTCCACACTTGCTAAAAAAAGATTAGGCACGGTAGATCACCTCCACTTTTGCTGACTGGCTAATAAATTCTTCGGCCGCCTCGATAGCCTCATCATCTCCTAAGGCTTGGACAAAGAGGGTACCTGAAGGCGAAGCCTTAGTTGAATAGATCGATCCCGAGATAATATTGATATCAATATCAAACTTGCGACTGGCCTGGGAAATTAAAGGAGCCTGGACCTTGTCTCTATCATAGTGAATACTGAAGACATGGCCTTGGGGCTGGCTTGCAATAAAGTCTTTCAAGGCTTTTTCTGTGTCGTCATCTTCACTTTGTAAAATAAAGCGTTTGGTAATGTTTTTTTGCGGATTCTTAAAGATTTCGTCAGCATCTCCAGCCTCCACAACAGCACCCGCATCCATGACGGCGACCCGGTCACAAATTTTCCGGATTACTTCCATTTCGTGGGTAATGATCACGATGGTTAAACTAAACTTCTTGTTGATTTCAAGTAGTAAGTTTAAAACATCGTCAGTTGTCTTAGGGTCCAAGGCAGAAGTGGACTCGTCACAAAGCAAAACATCTGGGTCATTGGCCAAGGCCCGGGCGATCCCTACCCTTTGTTTTTGCCCACCGGACAATTGGGCTGAATAAGTATCTTCCTTACCTTCTAAACCAACCAACTTGATTAATTCGTCTGCTCGCTTGATCCGCTCTTCCTTGCCAACGCCCGCAATCTCTAAGGGAAACATGATGTTTTCCCTGACTGTACGGGACCAAAGAATATTGAAGTGCTGGAAAATCATGCCGATCTTTTGTCTCGCCTTCCGCAAGTCTTTGTTAGACATTTGGGACAAGTTTTGGCCATTAATGGAAATTTGGCCTCCAGAAGCTTTCTCTAGGCCGTTGATGGTCCGGACTAAGGTTGACTTGCCGGCACCAGAATAACCAATAATCCCAAAGATCTCCCCTGTCTTAATGGACAAGGAAACATTGTCAACAGCCTTGACTTCAGACTTGTTCTGCTTAAAAATCTTAGAAACTTCTGTCAGTTCGATCAATCGGTCTTCACTCCTCCTACTAAATTCCCCTAGGTCAAGTAAGCTAGGGTCTTTACCATTGAAATAAGTAGCAATAAAAAAAGCTCCGCCCCAGTCTCTTTATAGACTGAAAGGGCGAAGCTAGTTCACGGTACCACCTTTTTTCGTTGACTAAAGCCAACACTCATCGAGTTCTATCAAACTCTGCCACTGTAACGGGTGGTCCCGAATAACTCTCACACTTGCTTGAATTATTCATGCTCAGTGACCATATTCACTCACTTAGCTTTACCTACTTCCACCACACGTAGGCTCTCTTAGAAAACGCCATGAGCTACTTATCACTTCATTGCCTTATTTAATGATTAAAGTTATACTATCATAGTTATCATAGACTGTCAAACAGTTTTTTTGCAAAATAACAGAAATCTTTCGCCTTGGATTGGGGCTAGTTACCTGGTCAGTCCGTCATTAAATCCCGACAAAGACCTCTACTACTTTTCTTATTTTTTCTAAGACGGTCTCTTTTTTCCGCTCCCGAGCTCCTTTCCTACGGGAGGTTGGAGGAAGAATATTATCGAGTTCATTCCCAACATATTCCACATAGCCCTAGTCGATGGACTTATGGATAAAACGGGTGGAATCTTCTTTCAATTTCTCCTCTTCTATTAAACTCTTGATCTTATCATCCTTTTCCTAGCGAGCAAAGTTGAAAATTCAGTAATGTTTTCTGAAATAAACCGGTAAAATAAAATACCTAATATGTACTGCTTAAAATCCCAGCCGTCTACTGCCCCTCGAACGTCATCAGCAATAGCCCAAATTCGCCGGTGTAGCTCCGCTCTTTGGGTCGCTTGACCATTCACCTTACTTACATCTGCCACTTTATTTACCTCACTTTGTTTAAACACTAATATGGACGGGAGCAAATCAACTCCCCTTTAAAAATGATTTAAATCAATCATATCACAATCAATAAGGAGATTATAGCCCAAGTCCACTTCCCACTTTTCTAACAGTATTCAAACATCTACCTCTAATAACTATTTACTTTTGTGCTATGCTATAATAAGCTTAGTAAAGATGTTAGGAGGACGCACTTTGAAAAAACGAATCAAAAAATATATTCTGACCTTAATTGTTAGCTTCCTTGTCACTAAAATTGTGTCGTACTTGATGAATGAAGAATTATAATAGAAAGGAACCCTCAAGCTAGCTTAGCTTGGGGGTCTTTTGTATTAGTTATCGAGAATTTCTCTTTCTTTTTGACGAGACAATTGGTCGGCCTGGTCGGTATACTTGTCGGTCAGTTTTTGGACCTGGTCTTCGTAACGTTTTTTTTCGTCTTCAGAGATTTCACTGTTTTTTTCTGATTTTTTTAAGCTGTCCATGCCTTCCCGGCGAATATTTCGGATGGAAACTTTGGCTTTTTCTTCTTCCTCGCCAACTTTTTTGGCAATTTCTTTCCGCCGTTCTTCTGTTAAGGCTGGTACAACCAAGCGGATCACTTCCCCATCACTAGCAGGTGGGATGCCAATATCAGACTTTTGAATGGCTGTTTCAATATCCTTGAGGGTCGATTTGTCATAAGGTGAGATCAATAAAACCCGGGCTTCAGGAACTGAAATTTGAGCCAATTGGTTTAAGGGAGTTGGTGCCCCATAATAGTTGACCTGTACCCGTTCCACTAAGCTAGCATTGGCACGTCCTGCCCGGATACCCCCCAGTTGATAGTTTAGAGAGTCAATGGCTTTGGTCATTCTGTTTTCTAAATCTTGCAACAATTCTTTACTCATTTGTCTTCCCCTTTACTGTTGTTCCGATTGCTTCACCTAGGACCGCCCGCTTGATATTGCCTTTTTCATTGAGCTTAAAGACCAATAAGGGAATATCATTGTCCATGCTTAAGGTTGAAGCTGTGGTGTCCATAACCCCAAGGGACTGGTTGATAATATCAAGATAGGTGAGCTTGTCATATTTGACCGCTGCATCATCTTTCATTGGATCAGCCGAATAAACCCCATCTACATTGTTCTTGGCCATCATAATGACATCAGCCTTGATCTCAGCAGCCCTTAAAGCAGCAGTGGTGTCGGTTGAGAAGTAAGGGTTGCCGGTACCACCTGCAAAGATAACCACCCGACCCTTTTCCAAGTGGCGGATCGCTCGTCGTCTGATGTATTGCTCGGCCACCTCTTTCATCTCGATGGAGGTTTGGACCCGGGTGGGAACGCCGGCATTCTCCAGGCTGTCTTGGAGGGCTAGACCATTCATAATGGTAGCAATCATGCCCATATAGTCAGCTTGGGCCCGCTCCATGCCCATTTCTGACCCGGTTTGGCCCCGCCAGATATTGCCACCACCGACAACAATAGCAATTTCAATTCCCAGTTCATAGACGTCTTTAATTTCCTGGCAAATCTTTTGGATGGTGAGCGGGTTGATGCCAAAATCCTTGTCCCCAGCCAGGGCTTCACCACTTAGCTTTAGGACAATCCGCTTGTAGATTGGTTCACTCATGTATACTTCTCCTAACAAAAGAATTAATCTGGATTAATGGTAACATATTTCAGCCCAACCTGCATCAAAATCTCAGCCAGCCTTGCAAAAAACCACCAAATTCAAGCGAATTTGGTGGTTAGCTTTCAGCTGGTCAATTTTAATTGTTAATTTGTGATTGGACTTCAGCTGCAAAGTCTTCTTCTTTTTTCTCAATACCTTCCCCAACTTCATAACGGAAGAAGGTTTGGATGCCAGAGTCATGACTATCCAAGTAGTCTTTGACAGTTTCGTCTGGGTCTTTCACATAATCTTGTTCAGTCAAGGAAATTTCAGACAACCATTTGTTGAGGCGACCTTCCACCATTTTTTCAACGATGTGGTCAGGTTTGCCTTCATTTTTAGCTTGTTCAGTCAAGATTTTTTGTTCTTCATCCCGTCTGTCTTTAGGCACATCTTCACTGGTAACATAAAGCGGGTTAATAGCGGCCACGTGCATGGCAACGTTACGAGCCACTTCAACATCTGATCCGTCAATCAGGGTTAAGACGGAAATACGGCCACCCATGTGTTCATAGTCACCGAAGACTTGGTCATCATTTTTCTCTACAACTTCAAACCGTCTAAAGGTGATTTTTTCACCAATAGTAGTTGTAGCTTCAGTGATGGTGTCTTCAATGGTTTGACCTTTGATGTCCAATTGCATGGCTTCTTCCATGTTAGCTGGTTTGTTTTCCAAAACCGCATTGGTAATGTCTTCAACCAGTTGCAAGAATTTGTCGTTTTTAGAAACAAAGTCTGTCTCAGAGTTTACTTCGACCAAGACAGCTGTATTGCCGTTCACTTTAGTCTTGGTTAAGCCTTCCGCAGCAATTCGGTTTGCTTTTTTAGCTGCCTTAGCTACACCTTTTTCGCGCAGGTATTCAACGGCCTTGTCTAGGTCGCCGTCTGTTTCGACCAGTGCATTTTTGGCATCCATCATTCCGACGCCGACTTTGTCTCGTAATTCTTTCACTTGAGCTGCTTTAATATTAGCCAATGTTTTTGCCCCCTAAATTATTTTACTGAAATAAAGTGTTCAAAATTCGCTTAACGGTTAATTATTCTTCGTTGTCACCTTCAACGGCTTCAACCATTTCTTCCAAGCTTTCTGAACTAGCGATTTCTTCTTCTACTTCTTCCTCGCCTTGCTTACCTTCAACGAAGGCATCAGCCATGGTTTTAGTAATCAATTTAACGGCACGGATAGCATCATCATTTGATGGAATAATGACATCGATTTCATCTGGGTCACAGTTGGTGTCTACCATAGCCACAATTGGAATGTTCAATTTGCGTGCTTCTTTAACCGCAATATCCTCTTTGCGAGGGTCAACAACAAAAATGGCATCTGGCAAGCCAGGCATGTCTTTAATACCGCCTAGGTTGTATTGCAATTTTTCGCGTTCTTTAATTAAGATACCAACTTCTTTTTTAGGAAGGACTTCGAAAGTACCATCTTCTTCCATTTCTTCAAGCTCTTTCAAGCGGTCAATCCGTTTAGAGATGGTGTCCCAGTTGGTTAAGGTCCCACCGAGCCAACGGTTGTTAACGTAAAAGGCACCAACACGTTCAGCCTCTTCTTTGATGGATTCTTGAGCTTGTTTTTTGGTACCAACAAATAAGACATTACCACCATCAGCAGCGATGTCTCGGATAAAGTTATAAGCATCATCAATCATGTTAACGGTTTGTTGTAAGTCGATAATGTAGATACCGTTACGTTCAGTAAAGATATATGGTTTCATCTTAGGGTTCCAACGACGGGTTTGGTGGCCAAAGTGGACACCAGATTCGAGTAATTGTTTCATGGTAACAACTGACATAAATAAATTCCTCCATTTTGGTTTTTCTTCCACCAACTTCGAGTGACCAGACACTTTACAAGTAAAGCACCCTCTGGCCAATCCATTGGTGTGTTTGATTTTGGTCTGATTAACCGTTTATAAGTGTACTATAGATTTTCAGCAATAGCAAGTTTTTCCTTGATTAGATAGGATTTTTACACCATACTAATATTAACAATTTAAAGGAGTCACTTTTATGTTATTTAGATTTCTTGTCAATTTGATTTATGGATTACTGATCATCGTGAACGGTCGCCTAGAAGTCATCGGGAAGGAGAACCTACCGGACAAGGATACCTATGTCCTGGTTGCCCCTCACCGGACTTGGTTGGACCCTGTTTTTATCGCCATCGCTACCCGGCCGCGGGAATTTGTCATCATGGCCAAGGAAGAACTTTTCAATGTCCCTATCTTTGGTTGGATCATCAAAAAAATCGGAGCCTTCCCGGTCAACCGCGACAAGCCAGGGCCTTCTGTCATTAAAACCCCGGTCAAGGCCTTGAAAGAAAGTGACCAGGCTCTTATGATCTTCCCGACTGGTACAAGACATTCCACTGAACTCAAGGGCGGAGCCACTACCATCGCGAAGTTGAGCAAGAAGCCAGTCATCACAGCGGTCTACGACGGCCCGCGCACCATCAAAGACCTGTTAAAAAGAAAGAAAACCCGGGTCATCTTCGGCCAAGGATTTGAGGTCCAAAGAAGAGTGGAAGGAGTCTCGGACCTGGACCAATACTACATGGACAAAATGCAGGCATCCTTTGACCAGTTAGACCAAGAATTAAAGGACCGGGCTTCACACTCTGAAAGCTAAATGAAGTCTTAAAAACCGCTGGGGCATTCGCCCTAGCGGTTTTTTGGTCTTATTTATCTTTTTTGGACTTGGACTTAATCTGGGTCATCATCTGTCTAATCTTCCGCTCAGATGGTTTTTGCCCCATCTGAAGCATCATGAGTCTTAACATGTCTTCATCAATTGGCGGATTTTTTTCGAAATAATCCATCATATACTTCCGGGCTAGGAAAAAGCCCCCAATTAACCCCCCAATTAAGGCTAAGATAATTAAGATAATGGCTAGTGCTAAATTCATGCTTTCATCCCTTCTTTGACTTAATCTACCCTACTTATTGTACCAAAAAGATAAGGAAATAAAAGAAGAGATTGATTGACCTCAAATTTGATCTTCCTTACAAGCTCTTATAGGCTTTGACAATTTGGTCAACAGTAAAGCCGTAAGAAGCAACCACTTCTTTACCTGGCCCACTCGAGCCGAACTTGTCGATAGCTAAACTATTGCCTTCAAGACCGGTGTAGCGGTCCCAACCAAAGGAAGCCCCCATTTCAATAGCGAGGCGTTTGGTCACCTTGCTTGGTAGGACGGTTTCTTTATAAGCTTCACTTTGTTCATCAAAAAGGTTAAAAGATGGCATAGAGACTACAGAAACATCAATCCCCTCTTGTCTTAACGCTTCTTGCGCTTGTAAGGTTAGGGCAAGTTCAGATCCACTGGCTAGTAAAATACCATCTGGCTTGTTGCCTTCTTGGCTAGAAATAACGTAGCCACCGTGTTTAACATGTTCAAACCGGTCTTCTTTGGTCTGGTTCAAACCAGGTAGACCTTGCCGGGTCAAGACGATCATGGTTGGTCGGTCCTTGGACTCAATGGCAATCTTCCAGGCAGCGGCCGTCTCATTGCCGTCAGCTGGACGGATCACATTCAGGTTAGGCATGGCCCGGAAGCTGGCCAATTGCTCGACTGGCTCGTGGGTCGGCCCGTCTTCCCCCACCGCTACGGAGTCGTGGGTTAAGACATAAATGGCCGGGACATGGGAGAGGGCCGCCAAGCGGACAGCTGGTCTGAGATAGTCTGAAAAGACAAAGAAAGTTGAAACAAAGGAATAAGTTCCGCCGTGGAGGATAATACCATTTAAGGCTGAAGCCATGGCATGCTCTCGAACCCCATACCAAATGTTACGGCCTGTGTAATTGTCTTTTGCGAAGTCTTCGCCCTGGTCGATAACGGTTTTGTTAGACCCGGACAAGTCAGCTGACCCGCCCCAGAAGTTAGGCAAGGATTGAGCGATGGCATTGATGACTTCATTAGACAAGGCCCGGGTTGCTTTATCGTCTCCAGCTGAGTAAGTCGGCAAGGCTTGCTCCCAATTGTCAGGTAGGTCTCTAGCCAAGGCTTTATCTAAGGCTTGGGCTTTTTCGGGGTATTCTTCTTTATATCGGGCAAACAAATCATCCCAGGCCTGGTTTTTAGCCTGGCCCTCTTTGATAATGGTCTCATCAAACCGGTCTTTTACTTCTTCAGGAATATAAAAGTTCTCTTGGTAAGGCCAAGCATAGGATTCAACTGCTTTTTGCCGGCCTTCCTTGCCAATCGGAGAACCGTGAACGGCAGCTTTCCCTTGGTCCGGAGCTCCTTGACCAATTACGGTCTTGATTTCAATCAAGGATGGCTTGTCCACCTGCTTGGCTTTGTCAATGGCCGCATGGATCTGGTTAAGGTCGGTCCCATCTTCCACAAAGATATAGTCCCAACCCTGGGCCTCAAACCGGCCTTTGATGTCTTCGGAAAAGGCCTTGCTGACCGGTCCATCCAATTGGACATCGTTGGAGTCATAGAGGACAACGAGTTTATTTAAGTTTAAATGTCCTGCCAAACTGCCTGCTTCATAGGAAATTCCTTCTTGCAAGTCTCCATCTCCAACCAGGCAGTAGGTGTAGTGGTCGATAATAGGATAGTCTGGTTCATTGTAAAGCTCTCTTAAGTGGGCTTCGGCCATGGCCATGCCAACCGAGTTAGCAAATCCTTGACCCAAAGGCCCGGTAGTAGTTTCCACACCTGGCGTCTGGTGGACTTCGGGGTGGCCAGGGGTTTTACTCCCAAGCTGGCGAAAATTCTTCAAGTCTTCTAGGCTAACGTCAAAACCTGACAGATGAAGCAAGGAGTAAAGCATAGCTGACCCGTGTCCTGCCGACAAGACAAAACGGTCACGGTTAATCCAGCTGGGATTGGCTGGGTTAAGGGATAGGTGCTTGGACCACAAGGTATAGGCCATGGGAGCGGCACCCATGGGCAAACCTGGGTGGCCGGAATTGGCCTCTTCAACTTGGTCTACACTCAACAAGCGGATGGTGTCAACGGCTAATTGGTCAGTTCGATCAAACATGTGTTAACCCCCTTCTATTAACGGTTATGGAGTCCTCTATCTTTTTGAATTTTTTTAATTTTATCGGGTGTCACATCCTTGCCTTCTGGGTCAATAATTTTAGTGTTTTCCAAAGTCCCTCTGAAATTGGCCCGAAAAGCCTTGATATATTCTTGTCTAAGGGAAGCTTGTTCTTCTTTTTCTTCTGGGCTTAGCCCTTCCTCGGTTCTTTCCTTACGAGCTAAAACATTAATCCGGTCAAGTTTGTCTTGAGATAACACGCTAAGTCCTCCTTATTAAACTGATACTTGTTCATTATAACATTTATAAAAGGCTTTGGGTAGAAACCTGCTTATTTCCTACTAGGATAACCGAACTTATGTTTGATCTCTTTTTTTAATATGGTATACTGATAGTGACTACAAACGAGAAAGGAAGTGCCAGCATGGCTAAACGTGGGCGCAAAGGAGAAAAACAATTAGAAATCCTCAGCTATATCTACCAAGAAGTCAGTGAAAAAGGCTACCCACCGACTGTCCGGGAAATCGGCAACGCCACCCAGCTGTCTTCTACCTCTACAGTCCACGGCCACCTGGCTAACCTGGCCAAGGCAGGTTTCATCACCCGCGACTCTTCCAAGCCCCGGGCCATGGAGGTCACCCCTCTCGGTCTCAATAAACTAGGTATCGATGAAGGACAAGATGACAAGCAGATCCCCCTATTGGGTGTGGTTACAGCTGGTGAGCCAATTTTAGCTTATGAAGAAGCCAATGACTTCTTCCCCTTGCCGCATGACTTGGAGTTAGAGCGGGGGAACTTGTTTATGCTGACCATATCTGGGGATAGTATGGTCAATGCTGGAATTTTTGACGGTGACCAGGTCATTGTCCGCCAGCAAGCAGACGCCTCTAACGGGGATATCGTTATCGCAATGACTGAGGAAAATGAAGCCACCTGCAAACGTTTCTACAAAGAAAAAGACCATATCCGCCTTCAACCCGAAAATGACCGGCTCGACCCTATCATTTTAAACCAAGTATCCATCCTGGGTAAGGTCATTTCCCTCTACCGCAGCCAGGTCTTTTAGTGGACAAGTTGAATTCTTTTTACCTATAATAGTAGTTAGCTTACTAAAAGATAGTAATTCACGACTGGAAAGAAGGAGATTTTTATGTCAGTTAGTCCACAAGAATTCTTGCAATTAGCTGAAAGCTTTAATGAAGTTACCCCAGAAAAAGCCGAAGAACTCTTAGAAGCAGGCCAAGGCAGCATCGTCTTTGTGGGCCGGGAAACCTGCCCTTTCTGTTGCCAATTTATTCCTCGTCTACACCAAGTTGCTCAAGACCAGGACTTGACCATCAATTTCCTCCACTCCCAACATCCTGACTACTTGGAAGCTATCTCAGATTTTAGGGAAAAATACGAGGTCCCAACTGTCCCTGCCCTCCTCTACTCTGATGATTCAACAGATGGTGTCAAATCAGTTAGCGACAGTAGCATGAGTGAAGCCGATATTAAAAGCTTTATTAACTTGTAAGAATCTATACCAAAAGAACCGGTTAGCCAGGCAGTCTAGCTAACCGGTTCTTTTTTATTTTTTGGTATATTTTTGTACTTCAGGGATAATTTTCTCCCCTAAGTAGTCAATGGTTTCCTTGATATCATCTAAGGAGACCCCAGCGAAGTCTACTTGGGCGACATAGCGGTCATGGTGAAAGTGCTCATATTGGTTGAGGATTTTCTCCACAACAGAAGCAGGAGACCCAATGTTTAAAACATGGTCGACGCTTGCGACATCCTTGCCATCCAGTTGATCTAGATAAGCCGTCCGCACTCGAGCCATGCCCTCTTTAATCCGGGGCAGGTACTTGCTAATGGCTTGGTCTCTTTGGGCTTTGACCATCATGAAACT
Source organism: Alloiococcus otitis ATCC 51267 (assembly GCF_000315445.1). Taxonomy (GTDB): domain Bacteria; phylum Bacillota; class Bacilli; order Lactobacillales; family Carnobacteriaceae_A; genus Alloiococcus; species Alloiococcus otitis. Next base: position 323,613 of record NZ_JH992957.1, on the reverse strand, counting down.
AGCCGTTGCGATGGGCAAGTAGCCATAGCCATAAGCCTTGGCTTCTTCTTGGTAGGCCTGGAATAAGTCTTGGTAGTAGTCAACCTGGCCACTGACCTGCATCAGGTGGAGGGGGACCCCCCTCCGGGCCGCCTGAAGGGCCGATTGGAGGCTGCCGGAATTAGCCTGCCAAATGGGAAGACCCCCTTCAGGTCGGTCTGGTCGAGGCCATACCAAGGATTGACCTCCCTCCTTTTTATCTACCTGGCTTGGAAAGGCTTGGGTGTTGATAGCGAGTAGGCGGTCAAATTTTTCCTCAAACAATTCTTCATATTGGTCTAAATCATAGTCTTGTGTTTTAAAATTACCAACCCGGGCTGACCGCCCACAAACTAACTCCATCCGCTCCCGGGACAGGAGGTCGATGGTAGCCGCTTGCTCAAAAACTTGGACTGGGTCTCCTGTGCTAATGGTGGTGGCCCCAGAAGCCAGTTTAATCCTGCCCGTTTGACTGGCAATGGCTGCCAAAAGGATGAGGTGGGCGGAAGAGACAAAGTCTTCCTGGTGGGACTCGCCCACTTGGAAAATAGCCAAACCTGCTTGGTCAGCCATCTTTCCTAAGTCAAGGATCTGGTCGATCCGGTCTTTTACGGATAAGTGGCTGAGTCCGGCTTGAAACAAGTGGTCGCCAATGGTGTATAAGCCAATTTCTAATCCTTTTTTTTTATCAAATTTCGGCAAGATTTGCTTTTTCACATTACCACTCCAGGCCTTTTGCTCTTGTCTGTTAATCGTATTGGGTTAAACTTAAGAGGTCATAGTCTTTGATCTTGTCCCTGCCCTTTAAACCTAAGAGTTCAATCAAAAAGGCAGTACCGACAACCTGACCTCCTAAGTCTTCAACCAAGTCAATAGTGGCAGCGATGGTCCCGCCAGTGGCCAACAAGTCGTCACAAACCAAAACTTTTTGGTCGGGTTGGATGGCATCCTTGTGAATTTGTAGGACACTATCCCCGTATTCTAGGCCGTAAGATTTTTCCATGGTTTCTCGGGGTAACTTGCCCTTTTTGCGGGCTGGTATAAAGCCAATCCCCAATTCATAGGCTACCGGACAACCGACAATAAAACCTCTGGCTTCTGGACCTACGATCACTTCGACTTCCTTATCCTGAGCAAAGTCGACAATATCTTGGATAGCCTCTTGGAAGACTGGGCCATTAGCCATCAGTGGAGAAATGTCTCTGAAAATGATCCCCTTTTCAGGAAAGTCTGGAACATTGGCAATATAATCTTTATAGTTCATTTATTTACCCCTTATTCTTTATTTAACTCTGCATCAAAGTAAGACCGCACTTGGTCTTTTGGGCTAAAGAGTAAGGCTTCTTCCGCCTCCATAGCCGCTTGCATGGACTGGTAAGTAGACGTTGCTTCAAGGTCAATCTTTTGATGACTACCTTCAAAGAGTAAGCGTCCACTTTCTATTTTAACAAAGTTTACTTCCAAAAACACCTGAATGACAAGATTAAAAGTGACAGAAGTCATCTGAAGATAGTTTGGCAAGCGGGACTGAGCCTGGGCAAGGGGAAGACTTTTGTGGCCAATTAAGTACTTGTAAACCCGGTTGAATTCTTCTGGCTGGGGTAGGCCGTTAAAATAGAGGCTGGATGGTTTGAAAAAGTAAAGAACAACCTGCTTATCGCTTATCTGGGGCAAGAGTTCCTTAAACTGGCCCAATGACTGAGGACAGTCTACCAAGTAGACCTCTTCCAGCAAGGATTGACCTGCCTCCGCTTCTTGAGCTGTTAAAAGCTGGGCCTGGCTTGGAAGATAAGGCTTGACCTGGCTGGCAATAGCCTGGTTAAAGCAGATATAAGAGGCTTTAGTTCGGGTAAAAAGAGATTTTTTCAGCTGGTTGGTTCTTTTGTCAATGATTCTTGCAGACAAGAGCCGAATATCTTGAATCATCAGCTGGGCCTTGGCTTGGTTCTGCCAGACATTTTTATCCAGGTTAGCCACAAGCTGACATTGGGCTTTTGAATCAAGGAAATCTGCCAAATGTCCTAGGGAAAAGCCAATCCCTTCTAGCTTCCGATCTTGATCGTCAAGGATTAATTTCAGGTGGCTCTTATCCTGGCCGATTCGTCTAACCTCTTTAATCGGCGGATTCTTAAGAATAAATTGAGGTTTTGGATTGTCTTGGCCAAAAGGTTTGAGCAAGTTAAGTTCGCGAATGGTGGCCAAGGTGACCTGGTCAGGACTTATTTCACCATCAATGGCCAGGCTAGGCCTGATGTCTATCTCTTCTTTCAGCTGGGCTAGCCTTTGGTTGAGGAAGTCTCTTAATTCATCTAAACGACTGGTCTCTAAGGTCATTCCAGCAGCCATTTGGTGGCCACCAAAACTGACAAATAACTCTCTCACTTCACTACAAGCAGCAAAGAGGTCAAAATTTTCCACTGACCGGGCTGATCCTTTGACAATGCCTTGTTTCTTAAATTCCTTAAGGACTATAGCAGGCTTGCCGGTTTCATTAACGATCCGACTGGCCATAATACCAAGGACACCCTGGTGCCAGTGGTCAGCCTTGACGATGTGAATATGATCGTTTGGGTTTAAGGAGGTCAAGGCTTCTGCTACACTTTCCTTGACCAAGGTCTTGCGGTCTTCATTGACCTGGATAAAGTGCTGGGACAGGCTAGCAACCCTTTCTTCTTCAAAGCTAGTCAAGAGTTCAACAACCTGGTTGGCATCCTCCAAACGACCGACTGCATTCAGAACAGGGGCAAGTTTAAAGGAAATTGTCTCTTCGTCAATTTCCGAGAAAGGAATAGCTAAGTCTGTGATCAACCGTCTCAAGCCCAACCGTTGACTCTCTTTTAATTGGTCCAGACCAAACTGGACCAAAGTTCGGTTTTCTCCGGTCAAAGAGACCATGTCTGCTACGGTCCCAATTGCTGCTAGGTCCAACATTTCTTGAGGGACTTCCCCCAATAGATATTGGCTTAATTTTAATGCCACGCCAGCCCCAGCCAAGTCTTGGAAAGGATAGTCTCCTTGGGGGTGGGCTGGATGGACCACTGCCAAGGCATCCGGTAGCTGGTCTGGCAGGCCGTGGTGGTCACTGATGATGACGTCAACTCCCTGACTCATGGCCAAGTCCACCGCCTCATGGCCAGCCACTCCATTGTCAACGGTTATAATCAGGTCAATTCCCTGGTCAATAAATTCCTGGTAGCGATCTGCATTAGGCCCATAGCCATCATTAAAGCGGTCGGGTATATAGTAGGTCACCAGCCCTCCCAAGGTCAGGAGGCATTCGTATAAAATAGCCGTTGACGTCACTCCATCGGCATCATAGTCCCCGTAAATCAGGATCTTTTCGCCAGCTTCTACTGCTTTGAAAATCCGATTCCCTGCCTTGTCAATCTCATACAAGGAGCTTGGGTCGTGAAATTGACTTGGATCTTTGGCGGTAAAGGATTGGATAGCTTCTACTGTATCCAGGCCCCTAGACAGACAAAGCTCTAAGAAAAGATCGGAATAAGGCAAGTCTCCCCCTAGGTCTTTGACTAAGTCCTTGTCTACTTCTGTATTTAACTTCCAATTTAATTGGCTCAATCTGGATCCACCTTTAGTTTATTTCTTGAAAAATGTATAGATAAATGCCTCTGACAGGCTAGGAAAAAGGTTATGTAGCTTAACACCTAGGCTCATAATAATGGGAAGGTTGACCTGACGTTTGGGCTTCATATAGATCTTGACTATTCGTTTGGCCACCTGGTCTGGATCCAAGGTGAGGGACGAAAGCTTTGCCAGGTAAGATGAAGAGACGCCAGCTTTTTCAAAAAAGTCTGTATCAACCGGCCCTAGGTTGACTGAAGTTACATAAACCCCATAGTCTTTCAATTCTAAGCGTAGGGCATCGGACAGGGAAATGACGGCAGCCTTTGTAGCTGAATAAATACTAGTGGAAGCAGTCGGAACTTTTCCTGCCAAAGACCCAATATTTACAATGTGACCCGACCCTTTGACTAACATATGACTAGCCAGGCGTTTAGACAAGTAAGCTAAGGCTAGGACATTGACCTGGAATAACTTGACTATTTCCTCATAAGAAGTCTCCAGCAAGGGCTTGGCCAGACCGATACCAGCACAATTCACCAAAATGTCAATTTGGTGTTTAGCTAAGAGGTCACTTAAGGCTTGGTCCGTTTTTGCCATATCGGCTAAGTCTATTTGGTAAATAAAGGCCGAACCTGGAAAGACCTGGTCACAGGCAGCCTGGACAGCCTTGAGATAGTCCCACCGTCTAGCAACAAGGTGGACTTGGTAGCCTTGACGGACACTCTCCAAGGCACAAGCCTGGCCAATGCCTGAGGAAGCACCTGTGATTAATACTTGTTTTGCCATAAACTTGTCCTCCCTAGTTAAAAAGGGTAAACAAAAGTTCACCCCAAATGCTTTCATCGACTATCGTTAACCCTTAGCTGGTATGGAAAATGAAGAAAAGTCATGCATGATATGGGTTTTGGCAAAAATTTCCTGGGCCTGGCTGAGGTATTCTTCCAGGTCCGGACCTAGGTAACGGGCCGAAATGTGGTTGAGGAGTAAGTCCTGGACCTGGGCCTCTTTGGCTAGTCTGGCTGCTTCCACACTAGTGGAATGGTTGTAAGCCTTGGCCAAGTCTTTTTCTTGGTGGCTAAACGTTCCTTCGTGGACCAAAACGTCTGCGTCTTGGGCCAGGTCAAGGGTGTTGGGACATGGCCTGGTGTCCCCAATAATGGTAATTTTACGGCCAGGTATGTCAGGGCCAATATAATCTTTCCCGTTAATGATCCGGCCGTCTTCCAAGGTCACTTGCTTGCCAGCCTTTAACTGGCCATAAAGGGGACCAAATGGCACACCGGCCTCCTTTAAGGCTTGGCTGTTTAAGGACCCCTTTTTATCCCTTTCAACAATCCGAAAGCCAAAAGAATCAATTCCGTGCTTGACCTTTTTGACTGTCACTTGAAAGTGGTCGTCGGATAGGACCCGGTCCCCGTCACAGAATTCGACATAATTGATGGGAAATTTGAGGTGGGTCTTAGAGACAGTTAAGGCCGTTTGAACAAAGGACTTAATACCTGGAGGACCATACAAGGTCAGAGGTGAAGCTCCTCCTTGGAAGGCTCGTGAGCTTAAAAAGCCTGGCAGGCCAAAAATGTGGTCCCCGTGAAGGTGGGTGATAAAGACCTTTGAAATTTTGCGTGGTTTGATATTCGTCCGTAAAATTTGGTGCTGGGTGGCTTCACCGCAATCAAAAAGCCAAATTTCATTTAATTCATTTAAGAGTTTTAAGGCCAGGCTGGAAACATTCCGGTGCTTTGAGGGAACGCCAGACCCGGTTCCTAAAAATTGTATTTCCATAAAACTTCCTATCTAATCCATGAACTCAAAGACAAAATCTTCAACCTGGACAGGGTCACCAGACTGAGCGCCTTTGTCCCTTAAGGCTTGGTCAACCCCCATCCCTCTTAGCTGGCGGGAAAACCGCATAATGGCTTCCTCATGATCAAAATTGGTCATGGCATACAAACGCTCGACCTTGGGACCAGAAACTAGCCAAACCCCTTCTGGGTCCCGGTCAAGGTCAAAGCTTTCTTGGTCTGCCTGGAACTTGTAGACCACTCTTTGCTCGTCTGCACCAGCTTCTTCCTGGTCTAAACTTGGGACTTTGTCCAGTTGGTCGACTAAGTCAGCCAGACGGACAACGAGGTCCTGAATGCCAGCCTGGGTGGCAGCAGACACTTCAAAGATTTCATAGTCGAGACCCCGGCTGGCCAATTCAGCTTTAAACTCGGCTAAATTGTCCGCTGACTGGGGCAGGTCCATTTTATTGGCCACGATGACTTGTTTGCGGTCCAATAATTTCTCATTGTAGTCTTTTAGTTCTTGGTTAATCTGGTCAAAATCATCAATTGGCTGGCGGCCTTCCATTCCACTCATATCAAGGACATGGAGGAGGAGTCGGGTTCTTTCAATATGCTTGAGGAAGTCAATCCCCAAACCAACCCCTTCTGAAGCCCCTTCAATTAAGCCAGGAATATCCGCCAAGACAAATTCCTTGCCGTCCACTGCATTCACTACACCTAAATTAGGGGCAAGTGTAGTAAAGTGATAGGCTCCAATTTTAGGTTTAGCGCCTGAGACAACCGACAAAAGGGTCGATTTCCCGACAGAAGGATAACCCACTAGGCCAACATCGGCCATGACTTTTAATTCCAATTCGACATCCCGCTCTTGGCCCGGCTCGCCGTTTTCGGCAATGGAAGGAGCTGGGTTCTTATGCGTAGCAAAACGTTTATTGCCTCGACCTCCCCGGCCACCTTGGGCTGCCAAGACTTCTTGCCCTTCTCCTTGTAAATCAGCAAGTACGGCCTTACTTTGGGCATCCCGGATGATGGTTCCAGGCGGGACACTGATAATTAAGTCCTCTGCCTTCTTGCCATTCATTCCTTTAGGCATACCATTTTGGCCACTATCTGCCTTGAAATGGGGGTTGTAGCGGAAGTCTACCAGGGTACGGAGGCCTTCATCTACCTTGAAGATGATGTTACCACCACTGCCACCGTCGCCGCCTGCTGGTCCACCATTGGGCTCATACTTTTCTCGTCTAAAAGCCACCATTCCGTCACCGCCCTTACCGGCTCTCAGGTTAACTTTGGTGTAGTCGACAAACATAGACATATTGAGTCCTCCTTTCTTTTAAGTTCCTAGTAATTGTTGGTAGGTTTTTTCTGCTGCCAGTCGGATGGCCTTTTGCATTTCCTCACTTAAATAGTGGTCTTTGGAAATGATGGTCAAGGTCAATTTATATTCAATAAATGGTGTGTTTTCTTCAGCGTAAAAAGATGCATAAACCACAGCTTTTGGGGTTAGGCGGACCTGTCTGATTCTTTCTAATAAGGCTTGACGCATGTCGGAAAAACCAACCAATAAGTTCACGAAAATGTCCGCTGCCCCATACCGGTAGTTCATCTCATCCAGCTTAATGACTTTTAAATGGAAATGGGGGTCCAATTCAAAAAGGCCTGGATTTAAATCAGCCAGGTAGGCTTGCATCTGGTCAAATTCAAAGTCATTAGCAGCCGCCAGGGTAATCGACTTTATTCCGTATTTTTTCAAGCGGTAAGAAATGTACAAGCTCTCAATATTAGCCCCCAAGATAACCAAGTCACTTTCTTTTGCATTGATATACTGGCAAGACTTCATGATAAATAAAAGCTGGCTGACGATATTATAAGAACTCAAGGCTTCTTCAGAGTCTTCAAACATAAAATTATAGAGACTACGGAAGAGCTTTTTAAAGTGGGGTCCCAAATGAAATAAACGTCTGGTCGACAAACTAGACTCGATCATGTCCTGGAAGTATTGGCTAGGCAAGAGCAAACTAAAGTCATAACTCTTTTTAAACAAATGATTAATGGCCTCTTCATTGTAAAGGGAATAGGAGAAGTTGATAAGGTCATTTAAGTCCAACTGGCTCTCTTGGGCCAGGTAGCGTAGCAAGTCCCCATGGCTAAAGCTGGTTTCATCAATAAAGAGGTAAATCTCAAATTCTTGACTAATATTGAGCAGGTAGACTTCTAAGACACCTTGGAAAGACTTGATTTGTTTGACCAGTCCTTCTTGGTTTTGAAAGCTGGTTAAGAAAAAGCTTTGGGCATCCGAGTCTAACAGTGTTGTATCGATGCCATACATTAAAAGTTTCATAGTTGGTCATCCCTTAAAAATTCCCGAATAATTTGCCAAGCCTGGTCCCTGCCTTCCTTGCTTTCGGCCGAATAGACCATAAACTGGTCACCATCATAAAGGTTCAAGGCTTGGGTGATATCTTGTATTTGCTTGTCTCGTTTGGAAGGCTTGACCTTATCAGCCTTGGTCGCTACCACCAAAACAGGCAGGTTAAAATGACTCAGGTATTCGTACATTTGGATGTCTAGTTGGCTAGGCTTATGCCGAAAGTCAACTAACTGGATGACCAAGACCAAACTTTCCCGGCTGGCAAAGTACTCTTCCATCATAGCTGCCCAGCGGTTTTGCTCAGCCTTGGATACCTTAGCAAAGCCATATCCCGGCACATCCACCAGCAAGAGCTCATTTTCAACCTGGTAGAAGTTAAGAGTCCGAGTCTTTCCCGGCTTGCTGGAAGTATGGGCCAGTTTTTTCCGGTTGACCATACTATTGATAAAAGATGACTTGCCAACATTGGACCGACCAGCCAAAGCCACTTCTGGGAGGCCTTGGTCTGGGTATTGGTCTTGGCTGACCGCTGAGATTAAGATGTCTGCTTTTTGGATATGATTTGGATCCATAAATTACCTCATTGCAAGAATCTATTTTTCAAAACTTACTGGCTTGATTACTTCAATATTATACCACAGCTTTTTATAAGAACCTAAAAGAAATAAAGACTCCTCAGTCAAGGAGTCTTTATGGCTATTGTGTGATGTCTAGTCAATGTCTAATTATCACTAGAAACAAGCTTGCCATCTGCATCCAGGTAATCGGGCTTGGTTTCACCCAAGGCAGCTGATTCCGTAACCACGACCTTTTTAACTTGATCCAGGCTTGGAACGTCATACATGACATCTAACATGATGGCTTCAATTATAGACCGTAAGCCCCGAGCCCCGGTATCTCTTTCGATTGCCTTCTTGCCAATGACTCTGAGAGAAGCTTCATCAAACTCAAGGTCAACTTGGTCCATTTCGAGGAGTTTTTCGTATTGTTTGACCAATGAATTTTTTGGTTTGGTAAGGATTTGAACCAGGTCATCCTCATCCAATTTATCTAAGACGGCTGTGATGGGTAAGCGACCGATAAATTCTGGAATCAAACCATACTTAAGCAAGTCTTCGGGTATAATCTCTTGCATAATGGACTGGCTATCATCAATTTCTTTCTTGCGGTTGGAGGTTCCAAAACCGATTAATTTCTCACCTAAGCGTTCTTTGACAATAGACTCAATTCCGTCAAAGGCTCCTCCAACGATAAAGAGGATATTAGTGGTATCAATTTCGATCATTTCCTGTTGAGGATGCTTCCGCCCACCTTGAGGGGGAACAGAAGCTGTAGTCCCTTCTAAAATTTTTAAAAGAGCTTGTTGAACCCCTTCCCCACTGACGTCCCTAGTAATAGAGACATTTTCGGATTTTCGGGCAATTTTATCGATTTCATCAACATAAATAATGCCGTGTTGGGCCCGGTCCACGTCATAGTCTGCCGATTGCAGGAGTTTTAATAAGATGTTTTCCACATCATCCCCCACATAGCCTGCCTCTGTCAAGTTAGTGGCATCAGCAATGGCAAAAGGGACATTTAAGATCCTTGCCAAGGTCTGGGCAAGGTAGGTCTTCCCTGACCCCGTTGGCCCGATCAAACAAATATTACTTTTTTGTAATTCAACATCTTCTTCATCTCTTGTTTCCTGCAAGTAATTGACGCGTTTATAGTGGTTATAAACTGCAACCGAGAGGGCTCTTTTGGCGTTGTCTTGGCCGATGATGTATTCATTTAGGATATCGCGAATTTCCGCTGGTGTCGGCAATTCGTCAATGGTATAGGAATCTTCTTCTGCTTGCAGCTCTTCTTCCATTATTTCTTGGCACAAGTCTACACACTCATTACAGATAAAAACACCAGGTCCGGCTACTATTCGTTTAACTTCATCTTGAGACTTACCACAAAAGGAGCAAGAAATATCTTCCGTCTGCTTGTTTTGGTCAACCATTGATCCACCTCATTTCATGGTTTAATTAATTCTTCTTTAATGATGTTCAGTGTGTCAAAAGAGGAATGCCCGGCATCCCTCTTTTTTTCCTTATCCAAGTTAGGTCTTCGATGCGGTACTATTCGGCCTCTTCCGCTTCTTTGTCTGCTTCAGACTCTTGGCTTGCAGTGGCTTCTTCTGTTTCTTTAGCAGTCGAGGTAATCAAGTCAATAGCTTTTTTCAAGGAAATGTCGTTTTGCAACAAGTCAGGAGACAAGACATCCCGGACACGGGACTCTTCCATGTTGTATTGTTCGGCTAAGTCCGCAATTTCTTCGTCCATTTCCTCTTCATTGACTTCAATGTTTTCAGCTTCGACAATGGCTTGCAAAACGAGATTGGTTCTGACATTAAATTCAGCCCCATCTTCAAATTGCTCGCGCAAGTCATCCTCACTGGTTCCGGTCATGCTGAAGTACATTTCAGGGGAAATCCCTTGTTGTTGCATATTACCCAAGTACATTTCCATTTGTCGGTTCACTTCTTCATCCGCCATAGCTTGAGGGATTTCTGGAATGTCAGCATTTTCAACAGCTTTACGGATAGCTTCATCGTCACGAGCCTCTTCAGCCGCTTGAGCTCTGCCCTCTTCTAATTCTTGGCGGATTTTTTGCCGTAATTCATCTATAGATTCGACATCTTCGTCTTCATCTTTGGCAAATTCATCGTCGAGTTCTGGCAATTCTTTAGACTTAACCTCGTGAACGGTCACTTCAAAGACCGCTTCTCGACCAGCCAAGTCTTCTGCTTGGTAGTCTTCAGGGAAGGTTACTTCAACTTTTACTTCTTCTTCTGGAGAAACACCAATTAATTGGTCTTCAAAACCAGGAATGAATTGGCCTGAGCCGAGTTCAAGAGAGAAGTTGTCTGCTTGGCCCCCTTCAAATTCCTCGCCATCTTTAAAGCCTTTGAAGTCAATGACGACAGTGTCGCCTTCTTCAGCTTTGCCATCTTTAATGGTTAATTCAGCTGCTCGTTCTTGTCGACGTTTCAAGCTTTCTTCCACTTCTTCATCCGAAACGTCACGCTCTTGTTTAGCAACTTCTAAGCCCTTGTATTGACCCAATTCAACTTCAGGTTTAAGGGTCACTTCAGCCACCAATTCCCAGTCTTGACCTTTTTCCATTGATTCAGCATCAATTTGTGGCTGGCCAACTGGTTCGATTCCTTCTTCATTTAAAGCTTGCTGATAGGCAAAGGGTAGAATGTCATTTAGGGTATCTTCGTATAAGGCTTCTTCCCCATACATTTTATCGAACATTTTTCGAGGTAATTTCCCTTTACGAAAACCTGGGACGTTTAAATTCCCTTTTACTTTCTTAAAAGTACGGTCTAGGCCACTCTTAACGGTATCCTTGTCAATGGTGAAAGATAATTTACCAGTTGTTGGACCAATCTTTTCAAACTTCGTAGTCATCTATTGAGACCCTCCAAATTTATCTATTTCAATTTCATTCACTTATATTATCTTATCGTTTATAAGCATACCTTGTTATTATACAATACGCAAATTCCAATGTAAATGCTTAGCTGTCAGAAAGCTTGAGCCTTTGAATCTGGCTAAAAAGCCGGCCTTGGTCCGACTCCTCTCCCCCACTTGCTTCAAGGTCAAAATAGCCTTGATAGGACAAGACCCAAGACGCTGGATCCGTGATCAGCTTCCGGTGCAAGGGATAGAGGATAAGGTAGTCAAGCCAACCTTCATTTTTAACCAGGGCAACTTTTGTGGGGTCGGCCTGAAACAAGTCTTCAGCCAGGCCCTCCAACTGCCTGCCAAATGCGTCTTCTTTGACCCCAGCAAGCTGGCTCAAATCAACTTGGTAGGTCTCCTTTAAAAAGGGGTAGCTGATGGTTTGGTCAAAGTCCTTGACCAAGAGTCCTTGGATTAAAGCTGTTTTGGTAATGGGATGGACATATCTGTTGGGCAAGGCAATTTGACAGGCTTGAAAGTAATCGTCTCGATCAAAAGCATAATAAGCCGAGGCAATGTCAATTTGCTGACTTGGGGGAAACTGTCCCAGGCTAAAAAGATCTTGGTTAAGCTTTTTAAGATGACCCTGATAGCGAGCCATAAAGTCTTTGAGATCCAAGTTTAAGTCTGCTTCAATTTGGTCATAGGAATAATCAACCAACTGCCCGTCCACTAGGGCGATAAAGTCTTCATATCGGTTTTCTTCAGCCAGCCCTCTCAGATAAAGGGCCAGTCCTTCTTGGTTATCCTGACCCAACTGATAGGCTTTGACATAGTCATCTAGATAGTCTTCTAAAACAAAAAGGGCCTGGTCAGGGTCTTCCAAGTCAAAGGACAGCCTAGCCATGATCAAGTTTAAGGACAGGTTGGGATTGACCTTATAGGCCTGGCTATAGACTTGGTAGGCTTCTTTTAACTTCCCACTATTTTCAGCCTGTTTGCCAGCCTGGACTAGCCGAGTATAATCATCTGGAAAGGGAATTATGTCAGCCATCTCTAGCCACTCCTTAAAAAAGCTACTAGGGCAAAATCCCTAGTAGCCTATCGCTTATCGCCTTCTCTTGGGCTATGCCTCTTGGTCTGCGTCTTCATCTTCACTGACTTGGTATTTAAAACCTTCAATATCCTTAAAGTTAACGACCGTTTTTTCTTCCATTAAGTCCAACATACTTTTGGATGAATTACGCCAATTGATCTTGACGATAGCACTATTGGTTAAGAGTTTTTCGATTTCCCCTTCCATGGGTTCGTCTCGGAAAGAAAAGATAATTTTGTCCCCCACATCAGGACGGAGGTTTTCTTTAATGGTATCGATAATTTTAACGGCTTCTTTATAGTCGAGCTCAAGCAAGTTAGCGATCCGGGAATTGGATGCACCCTTCCGTAATTCAGTTTCGACAAGATTTTGAATTTCATCGGTAATTTTCATGTCAGCCATATAGATTCTCCTCACCAAATGAACTGTAACAGGTAAATGATAGCATAAGTGAGGTGATTTTTCCAGTTTCTAGCTTAAGAAGGCTTGTTATCCATTCACTTCTTTCATTTTTACTAGTTCGGACTCTGGTCAACCCTTCTTTTTCAATCTAAGCCTAAGGTCGGGTCAAACCTTGCTTAACCTTCTTGTCTTTGCCCACTAGGAAAAAGTCAGTTCCATCTAGTCTCGCTATAAGCTTGTCTAGGTCAAGGTCTGCTTGGGCTTGGAGACATAAGCTAGCAAGGAAGTGGTTTCCCTGAAGGCCAGGGCTGTCCTTGTAATTGGCTAGGATCAGGTAGGCCACTTGGTCACCACTCTTGTGTTGTCTAATCCGAGAGAAGTTTTCCGTATCCCTAAAGTTGGTATTCGTCTCCATGCTAGCAAGCGGTGTGACTTGGTTGGAACTTAAGGGAAGGCGGCCGTTTACGGCATGGACGCCTTTTAAGTCTTTCCCTTTTAGGGAAAGGGTAAAGGTCTCACCAGACGAAACTTGATCCTTGTCGCTGGATAATCGGAGTTTACCTGCTAGGTCTTGAATTTGACCGGAGTTTTGGCCAGATCCTTTATTAATCTGCCCGCTCGCCAGGTAAACATCGTAGGCATCAATGTAGCCATTGTGGTTTAAGTCAGCTACTTCAATGTAGCCTTCAAAGTCACTGTCGCCCCGTCTTAAACCAGCATAATTTTTAAAGGACCGGATGTCACTGTCGTCCACCCTACCGTCGCCAGTTACGTCTCCAGCTAGTAAGGCTTTCGTATGTGGGACTTGAAAAACATATAGGCCACTGCCTGCAATAAATTCATTGTCACTTGTTTCAAGGACCTTTAAGGCTAGGAAATTAGCCTGGACTGCCTGGTCAAGTTCGATGACTTGTAATGCCGAAGTCTCTTCTAAGCTAATCCTATCTTCCAATGTGTGCCAGTTGACTCCATCGATCGAATAAGCCAGGTCAAATTGGCGAATTACTCCTCTTAACCCCCCATGCCTTGGTCCTTGGTAGGCTAAGCGGTCAATAGTGTAAACCCGGCCCAAGTCTAGTTGGATCTGTCCCGGAAGGTCCTCTTGGTCTAATGGCTCTAAAAAGTAAGTTCCAGGCTTGCCGTCAACTAAGGATACAAGTGGCTGGTTGACCTTGCCCTTAAAGTCACCTTTAATTTCTTGAACGGATACAGTCCAAGAAAAGTCATCTTCGGCCGTTGTAAGCGTTTTGGGATTGGACCAGTCTGTCATGTGGTCCTTAAAAACAGCTCGAACTCGGAAGCTATAGGAAGTTTCGGCTTGTAGGTTTGCTTGGATAAAAATCGGCTCTTGAATATTCAGGTGGACCTGGTCGTCTACTAACAAGTCATAACGTAAAGCCCCAGCTTGATCTTCCCAAGTCAGGGTAAGGGAGTTCGTCTTGACTCCATCTTCTGCCAAGGCTAGGTCAGGTCCGATTCCGCTTACTTCATCTACTTGGTCTATTGCTGATGCTGGATAGTCATAGACAAAGCCATTTACCTGTAGTTTGACCCTAGACCGGATGGAAAGAGGGCCTGTTTTAATCCGGAGGACCGGGTTTTTGATCCATTTTTCCCCATAAAAGTCCCCGTCTTGGCTGGAATAATGGTTTAGGTTTGGGCAAGGGTCATAATAGAAAGCAAAACTAGCTTTTTCAAAGTCCTCTAGACTAGACACTTCAAGCAAGTCTTGCTGTACCCCATCAATGCTTAGTTGAAGTACATTTGGACGTTCGGTCACATTCAGGTTAAATTGGTTAACTTTCTTTTCTACCTGGCCCTGGAAGCTTCCCTGGCAAGGGCCTAGTTCAACCGTGACCTGGCCTTCTTTTTCCCAGCAAGTTAGGTCTGTTTTAGCAACTTGGCCTGCTTGGTAGTCAGTGGAGTAACCATCATCTTCAATTAAGCAAAAACTAGTTTGACCAAAGGGATAGATTTCAAAAATTCGGTAACTTGGGTCAAATTCTTTCATATTATTACTTGGCTTGGCCATGGGGATAATAGCTCCTGCCCGGACAAAAAGGGGCAATTTCCAAATAGGGGCTTCAAAGTTATGCAAGAAATAGCCTCCATCATACACTTGACCGGTAAAGTAGTCGATCCACTTCTCTCCCTCAGGTAAGTAGATATGGTTGCGGACATCGTTGCCTTCCTGGTCCATCTTGACATCCTCGTAGACCGGTGCCACTAGAAAGTTATCTCCAAACATAAATTGGTAGTTAACGGCCTGGCTATAATTTACTTCCTCCTTGGGAAAATCGATAAACATGGCCCGTACGATCGGGTCTCCCTCAAGGGCTTGGTGCATCAAAGTGTAAGCATAGGGGATTAACTGAGACTTGAGCTTGAGATAGGTCCGGTTTAAATCAGAAGTCGTCTGGTCAAAGACAAAGGGGCCTTTTGGGTTTGCTCCCCAACCGTCCATATTGAGTTGCATCCCGGTAAAGGTCTTCCACTGGTAATCCCGGATGTTGATAATGGGATTGCCTCCACCAAAAATACCGTCCATGTCAGAGCAGATGTTGGGGTTGCCGGAAAGTCCAGTACCAATGTAGGTGGGAATATGAAAGCGGATATACTCCCACTCCCCACCGTTTTGGTCTCCCGTCCAAAACCCAGCATTCCGCTGAGACCCTGCCCAGCCGTCCAGACTGATTATAAAACGCCGGCTCCCGCCTGAGGCCCGCTCCATCATGTCCCCTGCTTCCTGGGTTCCGTGGAGGCCAAAAGAGTAGCCAGGACCTACCCAGGCAACATCCGTCTTCAGAATACGGACAGAGGCCTGGTTTACCTCCTTGACCAAATCCCTTTGTAATAAGGCAGTCAGACTCTCATCTGGTGTCAGTTCAGATTCCGTCCACAGACCCGTCACAATCCCCTTGCCTTCCGCCTCTTTGGTAAATTCTTCTAAGTTTTTGATATTCCCTTCCAGGCTGTCTTCTTGGCCATAACCTGCCCCATAGCCGTCATTGACTAAGATCCAACCCAGTGGCATATCATGGCGACGGTAGCGGTTGACTAAGGCAGACGCGGTAAAAGGATAGTTTTTATCTTTTGGCTGCCCCGACAAGCTTTCCTTGATTTTAACTTTACCCTTGACCTGGCTCACTTGGTCTGGGTGGACTTCCCTATACCACTTGTCTACTTCAGCAAAATAAATCCCGTCTGGATGGTTTGGGGCAACTTCAACCCAAAAGTCCCGGTTGTAAGCATTTAAGTGACCTTCATAAAGGGAATAAGCCGGCAGGACAATCGGAGCCCCTGTCAGGTCAAAGTAGCCTTTTAAAATATCTTGTGGCCTTTCTCCCATGATATAAAAGGCATCAAAACGATCTTCCTGGTGGCTAGCTACCACCTGATTTTGGTCACTACTGGCAAAATCATAATGGCCAGGTTTAAAGGTATGGCGGAGGACACCGTAGCCGTCCGTAGTCCAGTAAAATGGATTGGGGGAAGCGACCCCACCGTCTACCCAGTTATTTTCATTGACAATCTTAATCGTCTGACCCTTGTGAGAAAAACGACCATTTTGGATCCCTCCACCAAAGTAATATGAGTCTTCATTAGCTTTCAAGGTCTGGCTCGTCCCTTGTGGGCTCAAGCTAAGGGGGTGAAGCTCTTCAATAATTGGTCGGCTTGCCCCCTTTTGATAGACTTTCAGGGTCCCCTGGTTCTTGTCTAAGGAAGCGGTATAGGCTGAGGTCAGTACTTGATAGTCTTGATCGCTTTCTTTTAGTTTGACTTCAAAATCCTCTGTATCAGTGAAATCCTTTATCAAAATATGGGCCGGCTTATCTGCTTGCGAAGGCTCTGGCCGGTCGGCAAAATCATGCCCTTCTTTTTCCACTTGAAGACGAAATATAGTGGGAGTCCAAACTTGAATTCTGCCTCGGTAAGCATTTTTATACTTAATATCAATTGTTTTGTTCTTTATTGAAAGTTCTTGGATACCTGCTAAGTAATTGGGAACGAAAGACTTCCCTTGCTGGTTCAATTCTTTGATAAGACCACCTGCTCCTCTTCTGTCACTTGTCTGGTTGGCTACAGTAGCTCTAAAAAATCAAATGATAAACTTGCAATTTAATCTTTACAGCTATTATCCCTATCTTACCATTTTTTAACAAAATATCGTCTGTTATTTGCTTAAAAATATTCTTTAAATAAGGACTTGGCAAAGAAAGTAAAGAGGATGCAAAAGGACCCAAACTTCCTAAGAAGCTTGGGCCCTTTAAATAATTATCTTGCCTTCCAATATAAAACGTACCCGAGAGGATTCGAACCTCCGACCGTTCGCTTAGAAGGCGAGTGCTCTATCCAGCTGAGCTACGGGTACCTATTTGTAACGACAAGATATATCTTACCAATACACCACCAGATTGTCAAGCAGATTATGAGTTTGCTCTGACTAGATATTACTGGGAAAGGTCTAAAATAATTTTACCAATATTTTTATTATCTGTCATATATTGGTGGGCCACTTCAACATTTTCAAAGGGGAAAACCTGGTCAATGATTGGTTCTAATCGGCCTGACTGAAAACGATCTAAGGCATGGCTGGTAAAAGAAGCAACCAAGTCTCTTTTATAGGCTAAGGACCGGGAAGATAGAAGGGTACCTTCAATTTGCAGCCGCTTGCTTTGGATTTCAGCCAAGTCCAAGTCTTTAACCTGGCTACCACTTAAAAGGCCAATCAAAACAAGCTTGCCATCAGTGGCTAAAGTCGCTATATTCTGATGCCAATAGTTTGCTCCAACAAAGTCAAGGATCAAGTCCACGCCTTGGTCTTGGCTGTCAGCTGAAACAAGCTTGGCAAAGTCTTCCTCCTTGTAATTGATAGCCAGGTCTGCCCCAAGATCTTGGCAGAATTGAATTTTATTGGAAGAGCCAGCTGTGGCATAAATCCGGCTAGGACTAACTTGACGGGCTAATTGGATGGCTGCCGTCCCCACACCGGAAGCCCCAGCATGGATTAAAACTTTCTGGTCTGCTTTCAACTGGCCTATGGTAAAGAGGCATTGGTAGGCAGTTAAAAAGACTTCCGGAATAGCTGCCGCCTGAACAAAGGAAAGATGTTCTGGCACCGGCATGGCCAATTGGTCATCTAAGACGGCATAGTCCGCATAGCCTCCTGTTTGACCGAGGCCCATGACCCGGCTCCCTACTTTTGTCTGGGCCTGGTCTCCAACCTCCACCGCTCGACCAGCTACTTCTACCCCCAAGACTTGGTCGGCCTTAGACTTGCGGTGGATTAAGTCGAGTCGGTTGACCCCACAAGCCTGAACCTCAACTAAAATTTGGTCTGCTTGGATAGCCGGTTGGTCTATATCGACCAGATTGATATCATCCGTGTCCTTGGCCATTTTGACAGCTCTCACTAAAAGTCCTCCCTTTTTGCTTGTGATAATGTGAAAAAAGACCGAACTCTTCAGTCCGATCTTTTATTTCTTTATTTTTTAACTGATTCTTTCAATGCTTTACCGGCTTTGAAAGCAGGTACTTTACTTGCAGGTATTTCGATTTCATCACCTGTTTGTGGGTTACGTCCCTTGCGTGCAGCGCGTTCACGAACCTCAAAAGTACCGAAGCCAATAATTTGAACTTTTTCATCATTTGACAAAGTTTCAGTGATTGAATCAAAGACTGCTTCCACTGCTGCTGAAGCATCTTTTTTAGTTAAATCAGTTGCTTGTGCAACTTTATCGATTAACTCTGACTTATTAGCCATCGTTGTTACACCTCCTGTTAAATTAACGAAAATAAATTATTTTCGTTTAAAATAAAAGACATTGTCATCGCGACAATACATTAGTAATGTACCATATAAACCTTGATACTGCAATCATTTTAAGGCATATTCATTTTAAATTTCAAATGTTATTTCCTTGCTCTAGGGATTATCTGAATCGGAGTGTCATAGAAGTCAAAGCTTTCGCGGAATCGATTTTCTAAAAAGCGCTCATAGGAGAAGTGCATGAGGTCAGGATCATTGACAAAAACCACAAAAGTCGGTGGATTAGTGGCTACCTGGGTCGCATAAAAGACCTTGAGTCGCTTCCCTGACTTACTAGGTGCAGGATTGCTGGCTAGTGCATCACTCAGCACATCATTTAAGAGGGAGGACTTGACCCGTTGATTGCGGTTATAATAGACCCGGTCGACCAATTCCGGGATGACTTCCAGTCTCTGCTTGGTCTTGGCTGAGACGAAAAGGATTGGGGCATAGTGGAGGTAGCGGAATTGGTCGCGAATTTGCAACTCAAAGTCTCGCATGGTGTTAGTCTCTTTTTTAATCGTGTCCCACTTATTGACTAAAATAATAATTCCCTTGCCGGCTTGATGGGCATAGCCGAAAACCTTCTTATCTTGGTCTCTAATGCCTGTTTCAGCATCCAGGACACACAAGACCACATCAGACCGGTCGATAGCTCGCTGTGCCCGCATAACAGAATATTTTTCAGTTTTTTCATAGACCTTGCCCCGACGCCGGATCCCAGCAGTATCGATCATAACATAGTCCTGGCCATCCTGGGTCATAAAGGGAGTGTCAATTGCATCCCGGGTGGTCCCTTCTAGTTCAGAGACTATGACCCGGTCCTCCCCAATAATAGCATTAACTAGGCTAGATTTGCCAACATTGGGACGACCAATCAAGCAGAACTTAATGATATCTTGGTCATAAGCCATATTGGCCTCATTAGGAAAGTTGGCCACTACTGCATCTAAGAGGTCCCCAAAGCCTAGGCCGTGAGACCCGGATACCGGAAGGGGATCACCCAAGCCTAAACCGTAAAACTCATATATTTCATTTCTAAGCTCAGGATTATCTGTTTTATTAACAGCAAGGACCACGGGTTTGTTGGACTGCTGCAAAATTAAGGCTACCTGGTCATCCAAGTCTGTAATGCCCTCTTTGACACTGGTTACCATGACGATGACATCTGCTTCATCAATGGCTATTTCAGCTTGGACTTTTATTTCTTCATGCAAGGGCAAATCATCAAAAGTGATTCCTCCCGTATCTATAACAGAAAAGTCTTTGCCCAACCATTCAGCATCGGCATAAATACGGTCCCGGGTGACCCCGGGTTCATCCTGGACAATGGCTAAGCGGTCTCCAATAATCCGGTTGAAAATAGTTGACTTGCCGACATTAGGCCGGCCGATTATGGCTACTAAAGGATTAGCCATCAGTACACCTTCTTTCTTTCTCTTTTAATCCAAAAGAAACCCACCTAACAACTGGCCTCAAACCGGTCTGTTAGATGGGTAAGCTTATTCCTTTAGCAAGCTTTATTCGTCATCATCATTAAAGAAGTCTGACAATTGATCCCCAATTTGGTCACCTAAGGAGAAAGTTGATTCATTTTCTTCGTCACGTAAAGACGGTTGTTTCACATTGACAGATGAATCTTTTTGTCGTCTTTGTTTACCAGAATTTCCTGAGTTATTAGACTGGTTGCCTCCTTTAGGGGCATCTTCTAAGGCCTTGATACTGAGGGAGACCCGTTCACGGTCAGCGTCAACGTCCAGTACCTTCACTTCGACTTCTTCACCAGTTGAAACAACTTCATGTGGGGTTTCAACGTGCTTGTGGGCTAGTTCAGAAATGTGGACTAAACCTTCTACACCAGGTTTCAATTCCACAAAGGCCCCGAAGTCGGTGATCCGTTTAACAGTCCCTTTGACAACACTACCTGCTGGGAATTCTGTTTCAGCATCTTCCCAAGGGCCTGGTAGGGTATCTTTAATGGATAGGGAAACCCGTTCTCTTTCAATATCCACTTTTAAGATTTTTACTTCAACTTCTTGACCTTTTTCTAACCGGTCCCCTGGGTGGTTGATTCGTTCATGGGCAATTTCAGAAACGTGAACCAAACCGTCAACGCCACCCAAGTTTACGAAGGCACCAAAGTTGGTTAAGCGGACAACAGTCCCTGTTACAACTGATCCTTCTTCCAAGCTTTCGAGTGCTTGACGCCGTTCTTCTGCTTCCTCTTCTTGTAAAATTGCTTTTCGGGAAAGAATCAATTGGTGGTCATTCGGGTCAATTTCAATGATTTTGAATTCATAGGTGTTGCCTTCGAATTCACTTAAATCATTGACAAATTTAGTATCTAAGAGAGAAGCAGGTACGAAACCTCTTACACCTAAATCAACGGTAACCCCGCCTTTGACAACGCGAGAAACAGGTGCTTCGATGACTTCATCATTATCTGCTTTCTCTTTCAATTCGTTCCAGATACGTTGTTGGTCAACATTTCGTTTAGATAAGATCAAGCTCCCTTGTTCTTTATCTTTCACGTCACGCAAGACGACAACATCAATATTGTCGCCAATTTCAACCACTTCGCTAGGATCATCAACTCGAGAAGCAGAAATTTCACGTAAAGGCACAATACCTTCTTGGCCGCCACCTAAACCAACGACAACGTTTTTATCGCTGTCAATTGTTAGTACTTCACCAGAAACAAGGTCTCCAGGCTTCACATCGACAACTTCTTTTAAAACATCATCCATTGATGCATTTTGATCTAAATTATTATTCTCTTCTGACATCTTACTTTGTCCTCCCAATGCGATATTTACATACAGTTATATTATACAGAATATAAAGAAAAATTGCCAATAGTATACTGACAAATCAGTGTAAACCGCATTTTATTTTAAAATTGTTGTAATATTTTATCTTTAACTTCTTCAATAGTCAAGGATGTGGTATCAATAACCACGGCATCTTGGGCTTGCTTCAAAGGAGAGACTTCCCTAGTCGAGTCTAGTTGGTCCCGTTTCTTTATCTCTTCAAGCAAGTCCTGGTAAGTGCTACTGATGCCTTTGCTTTGGTTTTCTTGGTAACGACGTCTCGCCCGCTCTTCCGGACTAGCTTCCAAAAAAATCTTGACTTCAGCATCTGGCAGAACGACTGTGCCAATATCCCGTCCGTCCATGACCACACTACCCTGACTAGCCAACTCTTGCTGACGCCGGACCATTTCTTGCCGAACCTCTTTATGACTAGAGACCTGAGAAACGGCCTGGGTGACATCATTTTGTCGGATAGCCAAAGACACATCTTGTCCGTTCAGGTAGGTCAATTGGTCTCCATTTTTCTTTGCAAAAGAAATCTTGCTTTGGTCGAGTAAGTCCAATAAGGATAGGCCATCATGGATATCCACTCCCTGGTCTAGGGCATGGTAGGTCAAGGCCCGGTACATGGCCCCCGTGTCAATGTAGATAAAGTTTTTCTCGTCTGCAATTAACTTGGCCACCGTACTCTTACCTGATGAGGCTGGGCCATCAATTGCAAGGGCTAACTTGTTTTTCAAAAACTCTCTCCTAGACATTTAATAAACTAACAGTTCGTCTCCGGCATGAATCGATGAATTCACTGATAGACCATTTAACTCCAGTAACTCATCCAAAGTCATCCCATGGTTAACAGCAATCCGATAGAGATTGTCTTGGGGCTGAACCACATAGGTGTTATAGTCTTCTTCAGGCTCGGGCTCCGACTCAGGCTCTGTTTCTGGTTCGGCTTCCGGCTCAGGCTCTTGTTCAGGTTCGGATTCCGGTTCAGGCTCAGGCTCAGGCTCCGGTTCTGGTTCAGGTTCGGGTTCCGGCTCAGGCTCCGGTTCTTCTTGATCTTCTTGGTTTTCTTCCGGATCCGCTTCAGCCTCGTCTTCCTGGTCCTCCTGGTCTTCTTCACCTTCTTGATCTTCTTGATCATCATCTTCTTCCACCTGGGTCTGGGCCACTTCTTGGTTAGGATCATTAGGATCTAATGGGCCTCTCCCTCGGGTAAATATGTAGGAGAAGACGATAATTGCAATCAATAAACCAAGCAGAACAACAGTTACTGTTAAAATAGGAGAGACACCCGACTTCCCTCTTTGGCTAGTTCGGGATTCCTTCTCCTTATTTTGGTCATTTAATTCTTCGTCAAATTTTTTTGACCATAACTCCTCATCTTTTTCTTGCTTTTGTTTATCTTCATGCTCATTATTTTGCTCGTCAGACATAACTTCCCTCCTCGTCCTTAAGATTAATTTTAACATATTCTTTACTGATTATACATTGGATTATATAAAGACCTTAAAATTTTGTCGACTGGCCTGATCTCTAAATTATCCCCTTCTTGACTTTCTTGGCCATAGAATTGTTTTTCAATACCCGGCTGGCAAACACTGCAGCAAAAACTATCATGATGAACTGACTGGTCCCCGAAATAAGCCAATAGAGACTGGCGAATGCATCGGTCACTGTCCACTAAACTTCGCATAAATTGGACTTGGTTTAAAATATATTGCTTACGTCGGTAAAAAAATGCGAGGGTATCTTCCAGCGACCATCCTTGGTCGTAAAAGTATTTAATTAACTTATACTGGTTATCATCCTTGTCTTTGACTTGCTGAGGCTTGCGAAAAACAAATTGGATCGTTTGTGCTTGGGGAATCGATTTTAACTTCAACTTAGCTTGGAGTTTTTCATCTCCTCTTTGATAAAGGCAGAGGGCCAACCCAGCCCGACCGTCCCGGCTGCAACGGCCAGTTTCTTGGAGATAGACTTCCGGATCCCCTGGCATATGATAGTGGATAACGAAGCGAATATCTTTCTTGTCAATCCCCATACCAAAAGCCGAAGTCGCACAGACAACTTGGATCTGCTGGGCTAAAAATTGGTTTTGAATCACTCTTTTATCATAGTCGGACTTGTCTGCATGGTAACTTTCAGCACGAAAGCCCCTTTGAACTAGAGCTTGGGCAATTCGGTCAGCCTGTTTTTTACTGGAAAAATAGACTAGACCAGGCTTTTTCAAGTTCTTGACTAATTCAAATAAGCGCTGATCCTTGTCTTCTACCTCTTCAAAAGAATATTTTATCTCAGGGCGGTCAATTTTTGCCTTGATTACCTGGCTTTGGTCAGGGTCAAAGTCCAAAAGCGACATAATTTGGTCCTGGACAGCCGGTCGAGCAGTTGCCGTTAGGGCCATCAGAGCTGGGTTATTTAAGGCTTGACGAAAACTCGCAATCTGCAAGTAGTCTGGTCTAAAATCCATCCCCCATTGGCTGACACAGTGGGCTTCATCCACGACTAGTAAATTAATATGGATTTGTTGCAATAAGTCCAAGACATAGGATTGGGCTAGCATTTCTGGAGACAGGTAAATAAACTTATAGGCTTTTATGTTAGACCGGATGTAAGCCCGCTCAATTTTGGTCAAGCTTGAATTAAGGGCACAAACCCTCTTCTCCCCTCTTAAGCGGATTTTATCAACCTGGTCTTGCATTAAGGAAATTAAAGGAGAAATGATTAAAGTCGTTCCTCTTAGCAGATATGGAAATAATTGATAGCAAACAGACTTACCAGACCCTGTTGGCAGTATAACTAAGGTGTCTTGGCCTTTGAGGGCTGATTCAATACTTTCTTTTTGGCCTGGCCTAAAGAAATCGAAGGTAAAGTGTTCCTTTAATACAGCTTGTAAATCCATGGTCATTGCCGGATCAACTCCAGTTCTATCAAACGGTAGTGGTAAAATTCTAATTCGCCAAGTTGGTCTTTGGCTTGGGCATATCGCGGGGTTGGATTTTGGGCAAAAAAGTCTAAGAGTTCCCGACGAATTTGGTTCGGAACTAAATAGGTCAGCTCTACTTGGGGTAATTTAAAGGCAATCTCAAGGTAGTGCTCCTTAATGGTACCAAGCTTGACTCCCTTGATTTGGGCGATTTGATCCAAAGACTTCCTTTTAACCATTAAGCGAAAAGTTTGGTAGGCGGACTGGGTCAAGCCGTAAGTTTGGACTTGGTTGGTGTAATTTAAAAGCTTGCGGTGGAGTGGAAAAGACTGGCCTTCCTGGTCAAGTAAGGACAGATAGTAGGCACAGGCTTGGTGAAAGACCCAATAGATTTCCCCTTTTTCCCAAGACAAAAATCTTGCAAGCTGGTCAAGGGTAAGCCCGAAAAGGTCGTGCCCGGTTAAAGTATTCGCTAAGATTCGTGCCGCTTGGTCTTGGACTTGGCTCAGCAAGAGTCCTTGCTCTTTCATCCAGCTTGCTTCAAAGTCTTGTACACTAGACTTGACTGATTTGACAAAGATTTGACTTTTCAAATCACTTTTCAAGGGCAGGTAGTGCTTGTTGGCATAACTTTTTTCAGACACGACTTGGGTCATAAACTGGACCATTTGCCAAAAATAGTGGTAGAAAGGAAAAGTTAAAAAAGTGCCTTGGTCTCTTAGCGAGCTGTGGTCAGCAAAATACTGGTCAAGCTGGGTTTGGCCTTGTTTTGAGACGATAAATTTGTCCTCATGAGGCGTGGGCTTGAGCCAGCCCTGCTTCAAAAAAATCTTTTGGCAAGCCTCCACTTGATTTCGTTTTAACCCAGGCAGGGTTCCGTAGTATACCTTCCAACCATTGACCTCAGTCAGGTACAAGATGGTCGGTGTCGACCGGCCAATGGTCACATTATAAATTTGACCGGTATTGGCTGGTTTTTGATACATGGACAGCAAGATATGCATCAGGTAGTTATCCATTTTTTTTGCCCCCTTCCCTTTAAAGTCAGAACCAGTATACTAAAAATATGAATCTACTGCATCAAAAAATCCTTCTTGGAAGCAAGCTTCCAAGAAGGATCCAAAACCTTAACAACTAGGAATTTGAGACAGAAGCACCGGGTTGTTGGTCTATAGGGTCTTTAAAGTAGCGTTTTCTCTGCTTATTCAGCCAAGTAGCCATGCGTTCATAAACAATATAGACTAGGCTAGAGACCAAGGCACCCTTGATCAAGTTGAAAGGAACTAAGAAGTAGATGATATAATTAGCCACTGACCCAGTGAGTTCGGTAATGTCAAAGCCCATAACGGTTAAGTAGGCAGGGAGTACAAAGAAGTAATTAGACAAGGTCAACATGAAGGCCAGAACAAGAGAAGCCACGAGACCGGCTAATAGTTTTGTTTTTAAATTCAATTTTTTATTGACCGTAAAGTAATACAAAGGTAGGGTGAGAGAAACTGAAGCAACAAAGGAAGCGATAGCCCCTACAGGAAAGCCTGCTTCGCCCCCAGTAACCACGTAGCCCAACAAGGACCGGATAAAGGCAATAAAGACACCAGCAACAGGTCCAAAGACATACATGCCGAAGAAGATAGGTATGTCCGAAAAATCAATTTTCAAAAAAGGTACTGTGGGAAAGATAGGGAAGTCAAAGCGGGAGATAATAAATGCAATCGCAGCCATTGCTGCAACCCCTACTAGACGTTTTGTCTTGGTATTTTCCATAAAAATCCTCCTATATTTTGTACTTTTGGCAAGTAACAATAGGATTCATCATGAGGGTTTTGGCCAATAAAAAACTGTTTATTTCCAGGGGAAATAAACAGAGTACTAATATCCTATTAGCCTCATCTTCTTTATCCAGACTTTACTGTCGGTACTGGAGTTGCACCAGTTCAGCTTAACGCTCGTGGACTTTACCACCGGTCGGGATTTCCACCCTGCCCCTGAAGACGAATCAATTTATTAACTTAAGCATAGTTTACACCTAGCACCTATTGATGTCAAGGCTTACACAAAGACCTTATTTGCCGACTGCTTGGTAAAGCTTTCTGACTTCAGCATTTTTTAATTCCCGCCACTGGCCTCCGTCCAAGTCATCAACCCGCAAAAAACCATAAGCTAGCCGGGTTAACTTGACTACCGGGTGACCAACTCGGTCAAGCATTTTTTTGACTTGGTGGTTTTTACCTTCATGGATCCTCAATTCAACCATGGACTTGTCACTGGCCTGATCATATTCAATCAACTTAGCCTTGGCTGGGGCTGTTTTTTCCCCATCAATGACCAGGCCTTGTTCCAACTGGGCCAGGCTTGACTGGCTGATGAGCCCCTTGACCTTGGCCCGGTAAGTTTTTTCGAATTCATAGCGGGGGTGCATCAACTTATTGGCTAAGTCCCCATCATTGGTTAAAAGCAAAGCACCTGTTGTATCATAATCCAGGCGACCGACCGGGTAGATTCGCTGGTCTAGATCTTGGAGTAAGTCCACCACAGTTGGCCGGCCTTTGGGGTCATCCACAGTCGAAACAGTCCCTTTGGGTTTGTTCATCAAGACATAAACGAGGACTTCTCTTTCTAGTGGAATGCCGTCCACCTTAACCAGGTCGTCTTTTTTCACCTGGACTCCCATGTCCGTCACCACTTGGCCGTTAACCGTCACCCGGCCTTGCTTGATAATGTCTTCTGACTTTCTTCGGGAAGCCACTCCGGCATGAGCCATTACCTTCTGCAATCGGTCCACATTCTCACTCCTCTTCTTTTCGGTTCTGGTTAAAATCAAACAAATCTAGTTCTTTATTTAAGGGAATATCATCTAGGGGGGGCAAGTCCTCTAATTTCTCTAGGGCAAAATAGTCCAAAAACTCAGCTGTTGTCCCATATAAAAGAGGTTTGCCCGGTGCCTCTAGGTGTCCCATTTCCTTGATCAGAGACCGGGCTTTTAATTTTTGTAAGACACTAGAAGCACTGACACCTCTGATTTCTTCAACCCCCATCCGGGTAATGGGTTGCTTGTAAGCGATGATAGCCAAGGTCTCCACCATAGACCGGCTGAGTTTTTGATAGCCAGGTGACTGGGCATAATCTTTAATTAGCTGCTTGTAGTTGTTTTTAGCCACTAGCCGGTAATTGGGGCCAGTTTTAACCAGGGTGATGCCCCGGTCCCTATTCGCTTGGTAGGATTCGGCTAATTGGTTCAAACAGGTTTGGATATGAGGGCTGGTACTTTTACAGGCTCGGGCCAAATCTTGGCTAGACATGCCTTCTTCCCCGGCCACAAAAAGCAAGGCCTCTATTTCTCCTAAGTCCGTCATCTAATCCTCCCCATTCCAGTTAATTATAATCTCATCATCTAAGTGATCTTGACTAAGCTTAACTCGGTTCAACTTGGTCAATTCGAGGAGGGCTAAGAAGGCGGTCACCAATTCATACCGGGACTGGTGGTCAAACAAGCGGTTAAAACTGACTGGTCCAGGATGGTCTCGCAAGTCAGCCACCATCTCTTCCATCTTATCCGAAACGGAAACTCGACTAGCCTTGACCTGGCTTGCCTGGGGTTGTCTTAGTGCATAATCATTCAAGACGCGGTTAAAGGCCGCTTGCAGGTCACTGACTGAAACCTGGCCTGGTTTTAAAGTTGGGTCACTTTCTAGGTCAGACAGGTCTTCCTTGGGCTTAGAAATATAAGTCAAGCGCTGGTCTTCTCGACCGGAGAGATACTTGGAAATTTCAGTGAAACGGCGGTATTGGATGAGCAGGGCCATTAAGTAGTTTCTTGGATCCTGGCCCTGGTCATCCTCTTCTGCAGAGTTAGCCTGAACCTGGTCATTTCTTGGTAGAAGCATCTGGCTTTTAATGGCCATAAGAGTCGCTGCCATGACCAAATAATCCCCGCCCTGGTCTAAAACCATCACATTGGAAGAATGGATATAGCTTAAATATTGCTGGGTAATCTGGGCTATGGGAATATCATAAATATCAATTTCCAAATCTTGAATTAAGTGCAAAAGCAAGTCCAAGGGTCCTTCAAACACAGCCAAATTGACCTGCCAGTTTTGCTTCGGTTGACTAGCTTGGTTGTCTTCTGCTTGTGGAAATTGGGACCCTTTCATATCACTTACTCCTTAGTCGTCTAACTTTTCTTGATCCAAGCCAGCCTCTCCTTCAGACTCTGCATCAGACTCAGCGTTCTTTTTCTTTTGCCACTTGGTCACCAAATCACTGGTCTCCAAAGTGCTCATCATGGTTTGCACGTCATATTTTTCCGCCACTGCGTCAATCATTTGGTAGGCAATTCCCTCATTCCGGTAAGAGGGATTGACAGCAATATGGCGAACCAAGATCAAATCATCGTTTTCTTCAATTCCAATGACCCCACAAAAGTCATCCGTTTCGTCACTTTTCCACAAAAAAAGCTGACGGTTATCCTCATCAGTATAGAGGTCCATCTCCTCTTTAAGACGGGAGGTTACTTTTAAATCATCAATATAAGATAACAAACCCATTGCTATCTTTTCGTAATCTGATTTAAATGCAGTTAACATCTTGTTACTCCTTTTTAAACAATCTTTTGCTAAACAAATTCAGCCTCAATCTCGAAGCCTATGAACTGAGCCCCATCCTCAGACTTGAAGTCCCTGGCAATACTGGCCAGGTTCAAAATATTCTTAAATAGTCTCCAAAAAGGCTAAGACCAAGGATTTAAACTTGTCTTTGACTGCCTGGGTAGTCTCAATCACTTCTTCATGGCTCAAGCTCTCCTGTAAGCCAGCAGCTAAGTTGGTGATACAAGATAGGCCAGCCAATTTCATTTGACTGTGTTTAGCAACAATGGCTTCAGCCACCGTTGACATCCCCACGGCATCCCCGCCTAAAATACCCACCATTTTGACTTCAGCTGGTGTTTCATAAGTCGGTCCTGACAAACCGGCATAGACCCCTTCTTGTAGAGAAATGCCCAACTTTTCTGCTTGGCCCAAAATAAGTTCTTGGTAATCTTGGTCATAACTTTGACTCATATCTGGAAAACGAGGACCAAGTTGGTCATGGTTGAAACCTATCAAGGGGTTGTCTCCGGTCAGATTCAGCTGGTCCTTGATCAACATCAAGTCTCCAGGCTTAAAGTTAGGGTTTACCCCGCCAGCAGCATTGGTGACTAAGAGACTGTGAACTCCTAGTGCCTTCATGACCCTTATGGGAAAAGTCACTTCTTTCATGGTGTAGCCTTCATAGTAGTGAAACCGTCCTTGCATGGCCAAGACTTTTTTGCCCGCCAAGTCACCAAAAATCAAGAGCCCTTGGTGGCCTGATACGGTAGAAGTTGGGAAGTGGGGAATATCTCGGTAGGGAATAGCCAGGCGGTTGTCTACCTGGTCAGCTAAGTCTCCTAGACCTGATCCTAATACCAGGCCAATTTCAGCCTGGCCCATTCCCTGGTCCCTTAAATAGGCTTGGGCTTGGTTAATGTCATCTATTAGTGTCATAGCTTCCCCCTTAATTTAATGAGTTCAAGAAACTCTTGCCGTTTTCAACCTGGTCAAGGTCAAAGTTAGCAGCAATTGTGGCAGCAATATCAGAAAAGTAGCCTTGACTAAGTTGACCTGGCTCCTTAAAGGACTTGGAATAAGCTAAAAGGGGGACGTATTCTCTGGTGTGGTCGGTCCCTGAAGCAGTAGGGTCATTGCCGTGGTCAGCTGTAATTAAGAGTAAGTCATCTTCTCTTAACTTGTCCAGCAATTCTGGCAAACGTTGGTCAAAGGCTTCAATAGCCTGGCCGTAGCCTTGAACATCTCTTCTGTGACCAAACTTGGCATCAAAATCCACCAGATTGGTAAAGCTAAGGCCGGTGAAGTCCTGGTCCATCACTTCTAGTAGCTTGGTGATCCCATCATCATTTGACTGGGTCCGAACCGCATCAGTTATCCCTGACCCATTAAAGATATCCCAAATCTTACCAACTGCCTTCACCTCATAACCCGCTTCTTCTAAATAGTTGAGAACAGTTTTGCCAAAGGGGCTCAAGGCATAGTCATGGCGGTTACTGGTCCGCTCAAAGTTGCCAGGGGTCCCAATGTAGGGGCGGGCAATGATCCGGCCAATCATATAAGGCTCTTCTTTGGTTATACTTCTCACATATTCGCAGATATCATACAATTCTTCAAGGGGAATAACCTCCTCGTGGGCTGCAATCTGCAAGACTGGGTCAGCTGAAGTATAGATAATTAAGTCGCCCGTATCCAGCTGGTGCTGACCCCATTCTTCAATAATTTCAGTTCCAGAGGCCGGCTTATTGGCCACTACGTCTCGCCCGGTGTGGTCTTGGATCTTTTGGATTAAGTCATCGGGAAAACCATCCGGAAAAACTCGAAAAGGAGTCTGGATATTCAAACCAGCAATTTCCCAGTGGCCAGTCATAGTATCCTTGCCGGCTGATACTTCTTCCAGTTTGGTATAGTAAGCCTGGCTTTGGTCCGGCTTGGCAACTCCTTTTAAGTCTTCAATCTTACCCAAGCCTAGTTTTTCTAGGTTGGGGATGGTTAAGCCCACCTGGTCAGCGATATGACCTAAGGTATGACTGCCTTCATCGCCAAAATCTTGAGCATCTGGAGCTTGGCCAATCCCAACTGAGTCCAAGACGAGTAAGTGGATACGGTTAAATTTCATGGTCTTCCCTTCTCCTTTTTATAAAAATTACATTTATTACTTTTATACAAGTTGCTTTTTAGTAAATCATAAGTGAGTGAGGCTAAAAATGCAAGTATTCTTGCAGAGACTTCATTGCGAAATCCCCTTACTAAGCTTTATTCATAGGAAGCAATAAGCCTTAAGGTAGAAAAGAGTGAGCTCATGAGCTCACTCTTTATTCTTTTTAGCCCGAGGATGGTAGGCATTGTAGACATCCTGGAGTCTTTGCTTGGTAATATGGGTATAAATTTGGGTGGTCGAAATATCCGAATGGCCCAGTAGTTCTTGGACAATTCGCAAATCAGCCCCGTTCTCCAGTAAGTGGGTGGCAAAGGAATGGCGGAGGGTATGGGGGGTCACTTGGGCTTTAATGCCCGCCTGGTTGACCAGTTGCTTGATTTTCTTCCATAAACCTTGCCGGCTCAAGGGCCGTCCCCGGGCATTAAGAAAGACGATATTGGTCTCTTGGCCTGACTTTGCCAAAAGTCTTTCACGGCTGTTTTCTAAGTAGTCTTGCAACCAATAAATGGCCGTGTCAGAAATGGGAACAATCCGTTCCTTGTCCCCTTTTCCCTTGGTTTGGATCAAGGACATGGTCAGGTGGAGGTCCGTTAGTTTCAAGTGTATCAGTTCAGAAATCCTCAAGCCTGTCGCATACAAGACCTCTAAGATGGCCCGGTTTCTCAAGCCCAGTACCGTCTTAGTGTCACTCATTTCAATTAACCGCTCTACTTCCTCCTGGCTGATCACCTGGGGGAGGACCTTGCCTTTCTTGGGCGAGTCAATGAGGGTCATGGGGTCCTGGTCAATATAAGATTCTTGCTTGAGGAACTGGAAAAATTTACGTAAAGAAGACACCATCCGGACCATGGAATTGTTAGACTTGCCTTTTTGTCGCTGGTCCTGCAAAAAAGACAAGATGGTATAGCGGTCTGTCTGATTAAAGCTAACTAGGTTCTTATCTTGCAAAAAAGTGATAAATTGCCGAATGTCCCTTTCATAACTCTTGATGGAGTTTTCGGACAGGCCACGCTCAACCCGTAAAAAATAAAGATAGTCTTGTAAAATTCCTGTTTCCACACTTGTCCCTACTCTAATTCATCTTGCGATTCTTTCATTTGGCATTCCTGGCAGATGCCGTGAAAAATCAGACGGTGGTCTTTAATTTTAAAATGGTACTGGCTTTCAATTTCTTCCTCGACCCCTTTCAAATGGTCACTGGCTACCTCTTCAATCTTTCCACAGGATAGGCACAAGAGATAGTGGGGTTTATGCTGGTTGGGGTGCTTATTGAGGTCATACCGGGCCAGACCATCTTGGAAGGTGACCTTATTTAGAATATTCAAATCTGTCAAAATTTCCAAGGTCCGGTAAACGGTGGCCAGGCCAATGCCCACGTTATTATTTTTAACCTTTAGGTAAATCTCTTCAGCACTCAATCGTTCATTTTCCTGGTCAATCATCACTTGAACCGTAACTTCCCTCTGAGGCGTTAACTTGTAACCAGCCTCAGACAGGGTATCTTTGATTTGATCTAATAATGTTTGACTCATGCCTAGCCCCTCACTTTATATTAATTACAAACTAGATATCTTATATAAATATTGATAATAACTTATTTGTAACAATTATAAAATATTTGTGGGGATTTAACAATAGTTTTCACTTGATTATTTATTTTTATTATGAAGCAAATAGGTCTTTTCCTGGTCTTGGGCCACTAAATTATCCTTCATCAAGTGGCCCACCGCCCGCTTGAATTGCCCCTTACTGATCCCAAAATAATCCCGAATAGCTTGGGGGTCGCTCTTGTCGTGGTAGGGAATTGCCTGGTTGGGGCTTCTTAAGATGGCTGCATAAATCATCTGGGCATCTTCATCAATCACTTCATGAGCCCTCGGTTTCGTCGACAAGTACAAGACCCCATCTTCTCTTAAGCCAATAATCCGGCCTTTAACTTCTTGGCCTAGCCTGGTTTCTTCTTCTTTTTCAGTTTGGGGCAGGTAGGCCAGGTAATTATCGCCAGTGATAAGATAATCACCCGCAGCTTTCAAGTCCAAAACCCGACCTGTCACATCATTATTGTGCAAACTGGCCGTCCCCTTGTTGGTCATGGTCTTAAACAAGTCAGGACTAGCCAGTTTGCCCCACAGCCGATCTTTTTTATCGGTCCACAAGTTAATATAGACCTGGTCATCTTTTTTGGGCCAATACTTGACTTCTTCAGGCAAGTCATCCAAGGAAATGGCAATATCCTTGTCTTCTAGGCCAATATCGACAAAAACGCCCAAGCCCCGCTTGCGGTCAACCACCCGGGCCCAACCATAATCATCCAAGCTCACAATAGGTAAATCCACCGTCATCACCTTTTGCTTGTCCTGGTTAAGGTAGGCAAAGGCATCTACCGTTTGGCCTAGTTGGAGAGGTTTATCGCTTTTGACCTCGTAGGTCTCCCCCTCCTTTTGGGCCAAATAGACTCCCTCAACCTGGTCTACAATGAGGGCTTTTACAATTTTACCAAGATCTTTCATCAGTTCAGTCCTCCTAAAAGAAAAAAGGGTGACCCTAGTGAATCACCCAGCTTTTTCTGGTTTTAAATCGCTGACGTTGCCCCGCGGTAAACAATTCCCCGCCGGCCGTCAACTGTGATGACTTCCTCATCATTGATTAATTTAGTGGCATTTTTAGCTGAGACCACAACCGGAATCCCCATGGCAATACCGACAACTGCGGCATGGGAGGTCAAGCCACCCTGCTCGACCACGATGGCAGAAGCTCGCTCAATGGCACTCAAGTAGTCCTTGTCGGTGGTTTTGGCAACCAAGACACCACCTTTGACCATCTTGACATTGGCTTGGTCAGCTGAATTTGCTACATAAGCCTTGCCGACAATAGACTTGTTGCCAACCCCTTGGCCTTCTACTAGCTTGGAGCCAACCATTTGAATTTTCATGACATTAGTTGTCCCTCTTTCCCCAACTGGGACGCCGGCTGTGATTAAAATTAAATCGCCTTCTTCTACAAAGCCACCCTCGACCGATTTTTGGGTAGCTAGGTTGAACATATCATCCGTAGACTTGGGTTTGTTAACAACCGTTGGAACAACCCCCCATTTGAGTGAAAGGCTTTTGGCTGTTTGGTCTGAGAAAGTTGCAGCTAAAATAATGGCTTGGGGCCGGAATTTGGAAATCATCCGGGCAGTGTGGCCAGATTCAGTTGCTGCCACAATGGTTTTAATCTTCAAGTTCTTAGCAGTGTGGCCAACTGCTTGCCCAATGGCTTCGGACAAGTCTGACTTGTCGAATTGTTTGAGTGAATAAGCATCTTGACCAACCAAGGCTGTTTCGGTCCGGACCGCAATATTAGCCATGGTACGGACAGCTTCCACAGGGTAGTCCCCTGCAGCTGTCTCGCCTGAGAGCATAATGGCATCCGTTCCATCAAAAATAGCATTAGCCACGTCAGATGCCTCAGCTCGGGTAGGTCTGGGGTTAACCTGCATGGAGTCTAACATTTGGGTAGCTGTGATAACGGGTTTGCCAACCGAGTTTAAGTGTTTGATCATTTGTTTTTGGACGATTGGTACTTCCTCAGCTGGAATTTCAACTCCCAAGTCCCCCCGGGCAACCATCAAACCATCTGATACATTGACAATTTCTTCCAGGTTGTCGACCCCTTCTTGGTTTTCAATTTTTGGAATAATCTGCACATGCATGGCATCGTATTCCTCTAGCAATTCAGTGATTTCTAACACATCAGAAGGACGGCGGACAAAGGATGCAGCAATAAAGTCTATCCCGTTTTCCAAACCAAAGATAATATCTTTCCGGTCTTTTTCGGTAATCCCAGGCAAGTTAACGGAAACTCCCGGCACATTGACACCCTTTTTATTTTTTAAATTTCCACTATTGAGGGCCTTGGTAACAATTTCTTGCTTGTCTTGGTCAATGTCAGTCACTTGTAGGTTGATCAAGCCGTCATCCAGTAAGATACTCGATCCCACGTGAACATCCTGGATGAGGTTTGGATAGGTGATGGAAAATTTTTCCTTGGTCCCTTCCACCTCCTCCATGGCTATCCGGATTTGGTCGCCCTTATTAATATTCACCAAACCGTCTTTCATATCATGGGTCCGAATTTCAGGTCCCTTGGTATCTAGCATAATTCCAATGTGCTTTTTGGCTTTTTGGGCAGCCTGCCGGATATTTTTAATTCGTGCTAGGTGCTCCTCATGGTCCCCATGGGAAAAATTCAAGCGAGCAACATTCATGCCTTCAGCAACTAATTGGTCGAGAACCTGAGGAGATTCACTGGCAGGACCTATGGTACAAACGATCTTGGTTTTTTTCATCAATTCACTCACAATCCTTTTTTGTTTTAAATTTAGAAAGAAATTTCCTGGTTTAATTGGTAAAGGGCTAAGTTGCTAGTTGTTTCCAACTTGTCTAAAACATCTTCAATCGGGTTGGATACAATGGCTTCATTTTTTATCCCAAGGGCCAAACCACCCTTGTCTTCCTTCAACAAGTCAACCGCTGCTGCTCCAAAACGACTAGCCAAGACCCGGTCCCTGGCACTTGGCGACCCGCCTCTTTGGACGTGGCCCAAGACCGTTACCCGGACGTGGAAGTTGTCGATGGCATCAAGTTTTTCGGCAAATTCATTGCCCCCCATAACACCTTCAGCTAAGACAATAATGGTGTGTTTTTTTCCGTGTTCCCGCCCTTGACGGATCTTTTCAGCAATTTTAGTGATGTCAAAGTCAACTTCTGGGATAATAATCTGTTCAGCCCCACTGGCAATCCCGGTCCAAAGGGCAATGTCACCTGCATCCCGGCCCATGACTTCAATGACAAAGGTCCGGACATGGGAGGTAGCCGTATCCCGGATCTTGTCCAAGGAATCTAAAACGGTGTTGATGGCCGTGTCAAAACCGACTGTATAGTCGGTTCCGGCAATATCGTTGTCAATGGTTCCAGGAATACAAACACAAGGATAACCATGCTGGGTTAGAGCATGGGCTCCGCGGTATGTTCCATCTCCCCCGATGGCTACCAGGCCTTCAATGCCAAATTTTTTCAGTTCCTCAATCCCTTTGAGTTGGCCTTCTTCTGTGGCAAATTGAGGGTAGCGGGCTGAATACAAGCTAGTTCCACCCTTTTGGATAATATCGCCGACATCTTGCCGGGTTAATTTTTTAAAGTCTCCTGCCACCAATCCAGCATAGCCATAGTTAATGCCATAGACTTCAATACCTTCATAGAGGGCTTTACGGACCACAGCCCGTATGGCAGAGTTCATGCCTGGTGCGTCACCACCACTCGTTAAAACGGCAATCCTTTTCATGGTTAATCATCACCCTTTTTACTTTTTGGTCATTATCTGTCACTTCTATAGTAACATTAAATTGAAAAACTTTCTTTTATTTTCAGTAAGAATTGTGGATAGCAGTCATTATTTTAAGATACAGGAGTCTTGGCCTAGGAGGTCTTGGAGCTGGGTTAGGGTATCCGTCCGTCCGTCGAAATTAAATTTTGCTTTGAGCTGGAGTGCTTGCTGGCTGGCCTGGTCGTAAACAATCACTCGCTTCTGGCCAGGGTGTTGGGCCAAGATCTTTTGCACTTGACTAAAACTGTCTCTTTCCTGGTTTAAGTCAGCAAATTTCAGGTAAAGCTTCTTAGACTCTTTTTGGACCTGGTTGGCTTCTTCCATGGTCTGGACTTTTAGCTGGATTTCTCCCTTCCTAACTTCTACCTTGCCTGAGACGACCAGGGCCTCCCCTTCTTTGAGGTAAGGTAGGCATTGTCGGTAAACATTCGGAAAGACTACCAGGCTAATTTGTCCTGTTTGGTCAGCCAGGCTAACAAAGGCCATGGGTTGTTGGTTTCTAGTCTGGGTTTTCCGGACTTGAACCAGCTGGCCCAAGACTTGGCAGGATTGGCCCTCTTCTAAATCAGCTATAAAGGACGTTTTTAAGTCCTGTCGCAAGGAGTCATACCGGCTCAAGGGGTGGCTGGAGAAGTAAAAACCGGTTAATTCTTCTTCATATTGAATGAGGTCCTTTGGGCTAAACTCTTCCAGGTCTTCTTGGCGGGGCTTGAGGGTGTCAAAAAGGGTGATATTTCCCGAACTTTTGGCCACGAATTCAATCGTTGCTTCCAAGCCTGCCAACATGGTCCGCCGATTAGGGCCTATTTGGTCAAAGGCCCCCACCAAAATCAAGGCTTCAATGGGGTCTTGGTTTAAGAATTGGCTGTCAATTTTTTCACAAAAATCCCGCAGGCTAGTGAAGGCCCCTTTTTCCTTCCGAATTTCAAGGATGTGGTTGACAAAGGGACTAGCCACCCCCTTGACCATCTTTATCCCCACTTGAATGCCTTCCTGCCGGACCGTAAAAGATCCAAGGCTTTGGTTGATGTCTGGTTTTAGTAGTTTGATTTTTCTAGCCCGGACTTCATGGGCATACTTGTAAATTTTAGCCTTGTTGCCCCAGTCTGCCTTCATCACAGCCGCAAAAAAAGACTTAGGTTGGTGGGCCTTAAAGTAGGCCATGTGGTAGGCCAGCATGGAGTAGGCAACCGCATGGGCCCGGTTAAAGCCGTAGTTGGCAAACTTTGCAATATAGTCATAAACCTCTCGGGCTACTGACTCACTGTAGCCCTTATTCAAGGCCCCTCTTATAAATTTTTCCCGGCCCTGGTCCATTTCTGACTGGATTTTTTTGGACATGGTCCGCCGCAATTGGTCAGCTTCCGACAAACTATAGCCAGCTAGTTGGGTAGCTACCTGCATGACTTGTTCCTGGTAGACAATAATGCCATAAGTGACTTCAAGGATGTCCTTTAAGTCTTCATGGGGGTAGATAATTTTTTCTTGACCATGTTTACGGTTAATATAATTCTCAATTTGCCCCATGGGACCGGGGCGGTAGAGGGCGTTGGTGGCGACGATATCTTCAAAAGAAGTGGGTTGAAGCTGGCGGAGGACCTTTTTGATTCCCTCTTTTTCAAATTGGAAGACCCCATTTGTGTCTCCCCGGGCAAAAAGGTCCAGGGTCTTAGGGTCGTCGATTGGTATATCTTGTTTACTTATACCCCCTCCCTGCCCTTCATACTGGCTAAAGTTCAAGCAGTCTGCTAGAATGGTTAAATTTTTTAAACTCAAAAAGTCCATCTTGAGTAAGCCGACTGCTTCCACATCCCCCATGGTAAATTGGGTGTTGGGGATCTTTCCGTTACCTACTTGTAGGGGCAGGGACTGAACCAAGGGCTGGTCTGACATGACGACACCGGCCGCATGGGTTGAATAGTTCCTTGGCAGGCCTTCGATATCCTGGGCCATGGCAAAGATCCGCTCATTTTCATGGCTTTGCTGGACCAGTTTTTGAAGGTCTTTCGACTCGTCATAGGCCTTTGACAAGCTGATGTTGACGGTATCTGGTATGGCCTGGGACCAGGTCTTCATGTCTTCATTCTTGTAACCCAAGGTCCGCATAATTTCCCTGATGGAGGACTTAGCCGCAAAGGTCCCAAAGGTCAAAATTTGGGCCACATGGTCAGGACCATACTTCCGGTAGACATAGTCCAAGATGACCTGGCGCTTGTTGTCTGGGAAATCTAGGTCAATATCAGGCATGGTAAAGCGGTCCTTGTTCAAAAAACGTTCAAAGAGGAGGTCATAATGTATGGGATCTACCCCCGTAATGTAGAGGGTATAAGATACCAAAGAAGCGGCAGCTGACCCCCGGCCAAAACCAGTCTCAATTTTTTCCTGGCGGGCAAATTGCATCAGGTCCCAAACAATCAGGAAGTAGTCCGAAAAGCCCATGGAAGAAATAACCGCTAGTTCCTTGTCTAGACGGTCTTGGTAGTCTTGGCCGTAGCCTGGAACCCGTTCTTGGAGTCCTTTTTGGGCAAGCTTGCCAAGGTAGGAGTCCTTGGTCTCCCCTTCCGGCAGGTCAAATGCAGGCAATTTAGCCTGACCGAGGTCCAGGGACCAGTCTACTGACTGGGCTACATCTTCAGTATTTTTAAGGGCCTGACCTAAACCCACCTGGTTAAAAAAAGACTCCATTTCTTGGGGACTGCGCAGGGCATAATTTTCCCGAGCCTGGGTGTCAAATTGAATTTTCTGGTTGGCTTTGATGTGGCTTAAGATTTCCAAAGTGGAGACTTGGCTTTCTTCCAAGCAACGGACGTCAGCTAAGGCTAAGACTTTCAAACCTCCAGATTCTGACAAGGTCCGGGCTAACTGGTAAATTTTTTGATCTTGGTCTGGCACCAGACCCAAATATGCATGGGGCAGGTTCTGAGTCATCGCGGTCAAATTGCTTGCCTGCTTATCTAAGAGGTCTGCTTTCACTTTTGGGTCAGAGCTTGGGAATATTGTATAGAGGTCCTGGGCCACAGAACGGACTTGGTCAAGCTTGATAGCCTGCTTGTTAACTTGAAGGTCAGTCGATAAGGCTAAGAGAGCCTGGTAGCCAGCCTTGTTTTTAGCCAGGAGGGTGACGGTTATTCCTTCGTCTAGGTCAGCCCGTAGTCCCATAATGGGTTTAATGCCATGCTTTTTGGCTTCTTGGTAAAATTCGACCGCTCCATGCATAACATTGTGGTCGGTCAAGGCAACAGCCTCCATGCCAAGCTCCTTCAGGCGGTCCATCAGGAGGGGCAATTGGATGGTCGAAGCCATCAAGGTGTAAGCACTGGTCACTTGTAAGTGGGTAAAAGTCATCTTGTCACCTCTTCGTCTAAGACATATTTGTTTCAATCTTTTATTTTATCTCGCTAGCTCGTTAGAAGCCTGTTGCAAGCAAAAAGAAAAGGCGCATGACACGACGTGGTCATGGCCCTCTTCTTTTAAAATCTTGTTTTACCGAATACCTAGGGCAATACGGGCATACCGGGTCATGCGAGAAGTATCCCAGGCAGGGTACCAGACGAGCTTGACATCCAGTTCATTGATCTCATCAATCTCTTCCATGGCCTTATGGATATCTTCTGTGATCACATCAGCCAAGGGGCAGCCCATAGTGGTCAAGGTTATTTTCATTTCGCAATAACCACCGTTAAAAACATTAACTTCATAAATCAATCCTAAGTTGACAATATCAATCCCTAATTCCGGGTCGATGACGGCTTCCATGGCCTGCATAATTTTATCCTTGATATGGTCGATCTCTTCTTGCGACCATACTTCTTCTTGTTCAGCCATTTCAATCCCCCTCTATCTAAACTTATCTTTAGTTTACCATAACCATGTCTCTTGTCTAGTCTAGACAACTTAGCTTTTTGCTTCGTTTGTGGTAATATTGGTAAAAATACCCTGACTAGGAGGATAAGATGAATCAAAAATTAATTGCCATTGACTTGGACGGAACGACCCTGAACACCCAGCAAAAAATTTCCAAACGGACCATCCGGGTTATAAAGGCCCTCCAAGAGGCGGGACACCTTGTGACCATTGTGACTGGGCGGCCCTACCGGACAAGCTTTAACTATTACCAAGACCTGGGCCTCAAAACCCCCATGGTTAATTTTAACGGAGCCTACTGCCACCACCCCCAAGAAAAAAACTGGTCGCCTGGCTACCGAATCACCCTGCCTAGCGATGTGGTTAGTGAATTATTCCGGCTGAAGCATAATGACAAGGTCAAGCTAGTTTCAGCTGAAGTGGATGATTCAGTTTATACGTCAAGTCACTATATCCCCTACCCTGATTTTTTCCCACATGGACCAGGTCAAGCCAAGTATCTTGGCAACCAGGTCTTTAACCAAGAAGCCACCTGTGTGAATGTCTTTACCCAAGACAAGTACTTGCAGCGGAAGTTGGAAAAAGAAATTATTGCAGACTACGGTAATTTTGTGGAAGTCCGGACTTGGGGTGGCTTTGCCCCTTGCCTGGAAATTGTCTCCTCCGGCACCCAAAAGGCAATGGGTTTGGAACAAGTGGCTAAGTACTACGGGATAGACCGGGATGACATCTTAGCTTTTGGCGATGAAAACAATGACTATGAAATGATCCAGTATGCCGGCATTGGGGTAGCCATGAATAATGCTATTTTACCGCTAAAAGAGATTGCTAACGACATTACCCCCTACAGCAATGATGAAGATGGTCTGGCTAGGTACCTAGAAGATTACTTCAATGTGTAGTTAAATATCTCAAATCGAGTAGGAGACTAGCCATTAATTGGCTAGTCGACCTCTCACACCACCGTGCGTACGGTTCCGTACACGGCGGTTCAATATCTTGCGTAAGCAGACTCAGCGATAGTGCTTAGTGGAACTAAGCCCCACTTGCTGAGTCTTTCTGTTGTTATTGCACGATGAAATTCATGTGTGCATGACAGTCGCCAGTACTTTTTGCGTGAATACGCAATCCGTTTGGCTGAATCTAAGTCCAGTCCATATTGTTCCAACTTTGGTATAATAGTTCGTGGACGTTTCCACCGTTTAAGAATCAGCTGTCTGATACGGTGATTTAACCATTGCTCAACTTCTTTGATAAAGCTTTTAATGAAGCCTAAACCAAAGTAATTAATCCAACCGCGGGTGACTCGATTAATTTCAGTCATTATCTTTTTAAAAGTACCTGGCCGTTTACGACTGGTCAGCTTTCTCAATCTGCGTTTGAATTTCTGCTTGGCTTCTTTGGTTGGGATAAAACGATAATCCCCATTCACTTGCTTCATCAGACAGCTCAAAAACTTTAAACGGGTAGGAGACCCAACCTGGCTTTTGTCTTGATTGACGATTAACTTTAAGTCTTTTTCAATAAAGCGTGTGATGCTGTTCATTACCCGTTCACCGGCTCGTTTTGATTTAACGTAGATGACAAAGTCATCTGCGTATCGGACAAATCGGTGACCACGGTTAACCAACTCTTTATCCAGTTCATGTAAGTACACATTACTCAAAAGCGGTGATAGAACACCACCTTGTGGTGCCCCTGTTTCACTTGCGATAAATTCGCTAGTCAAATCAATTACACCCGCTCTCAAAAACTTACGGATAATTTTCAGTATCATTTTATTTTGGATGTACTGTTCAAGATAATAGATAAGTTTGTCGTGATTGAGCGTGTCAAAGCATTGTTTGAGGTCACAATCAACTACAACACGATAGCCTTCTTTATAATACTGTGCACATTGCTTGAGAGCACTGTGCGTGCTTTTCCCTGGTCGGAATCCGTGACTGTTGTCATAGAAGTGCGGGTCTATAATCGGTTCAATTACTTGCCGTATGGCTTGTTGAACAACTCTATCCCGCACACAAGGTATACCTAACTTTCGTTTTTCTCCATTCGGCTTTGGTATTTCTACTCGTTTAACTGGTTGAGGCTTATACGTTCCATCAAGTAATTTCTTCCGTAAGGGTTGATAATACGCTTGAATGTGCTCCTCTATCTCAAAAACGGTCATACCGTCAATACCTGCAGCGCCTTTGTTCCGTTTAACGGCTTTGGCTGCTGTTTCCAAGTTTCTTCTGTCAACAACTTGCTCCATTAAGTTTGGAGACTTACGATACATTTCTGTCATTTCACCTAAAGTTTACTAGACGCATCGGCTTACCCTTTCGGTTCCACCTATTCTCTCCACCGATTGCCAATCTCTTCGATTGTTTTCTGTCCTATTCGTAAACTTTAACCTCCGTTCTATACTTTGTATGAATATTGTTCAGTCCTTCGCTACAACGTAGCTACTATGACCTCGGCTGACTTCTCACTATTCGTTGTTACTACTAAACGCTAGTGAGACCTCCCCGAGTAAGGTGTGACAACCTTCCACTCATGTCACTGCTTCATTTACTGAAAGGGACTTGTGCAGTATTGGACTTTACTTTGTTATGCAAGCTCATCCATCCCAAATCAGCCTTGATATGAAGTTTCTGTTCGTCAGTGCGAGTGTTTGCCTCCAGCTTCCTTCAGATTCCACCTCACGATGGACACCCTTGCCTTCAGCTAACAGTTCCTACTGCCAGGCCTGCAATGGACTTTCACCACCAAGTTGTCACCCATGCCGGGCGCACATAAAAAAAGCTTGCAAGTCCGTTTTGGCTTGCAAGCTTTTACTTGATATTGACCTTATTCTGTTACAGGTTGATTTGCTAACAATTCAATTTGGTTGAGCCCGTATTCTTGAGGGTCTGCACCAGGGACTGAACTGTGTACGAATTGGGATACCCGGTCGTTAACCAACTGCAACTCTGTTCGCCAGAATGTCGGGATTGTTGGGGCTTCATCCATGAAGAATTCTTGCCAGTCATAGAAGACTTGGGTGCGGTATTCATCATCAAAGGATTCATCCGATACCAGGTCTGCTAGGAATTGGTTGTTTTCTTCACTTTCGTAACGTGGGTAGTTAAATGGCGCATTTGGTCCGTATAGACCATCTGGTGTAGGGTCGGATCCAACTCCCCAACCCGCTTCATAGACATCAATAGCTGGATCGTCCCCTTGAACTCGGTCGTAGAAGGCATTAACTTCGTGGAGTCGTCCTTCCAAGAGGGAAACGTTAAGGCCAATTTCTTCCCAAGCTTGGATATAGTATTGGGCAATTGGTTCAGCCACTTCTGACCCCGCACGAGCGGCATAGGTAATTTCTAATGGATCACCATTCGGGTCTTCCCGGAAGCCGTCCCCATCAGTGTCTTCATAGCCGGCTTCGTCCAGTAATTGGTTGGCACGGTCTGGATCATATGGGTAGCCCTCTAAGTCATCCCGGTGGAAGTCAGCAAAGTTCGGTACAATGTGGGAGTTGGCCCGGCGTCGTAGACCGTTGTAGAAAGTCTCCCCAACCCGGTCAATGTCCAAAGCATATCCCATGGCTTGACGCAAGTTTTTGTCAGCCATTTTAGCATCTGGGTTAAATTGAACACTTTGACTTTCACTGTCCCATTCACCCATCTTAAAGCCAAGGTAGTCGTAAGACTGTCCTGGATAGCCCAGGGTAGTGTAGCCAGGAATGCCGTCCTGGAAGGTATCAAACTGGTCGGTCGGCATGGAATCAACCCAGTCAAATTCCCCGGCTCTAAGGGCTTCGACGGCTCCTGATACCGGAATCCGTTCAATAGTAATCCCGTCGATCTTCGGCGCTCCGTCATAGTAGTCTTC
This sequence comes from Alloiococcus otitis ATCC 51267, assembly GCF_000315445.1. GTDB lineage: Bacteria > Bacillota > Bacilli > Lactobacillales > Carnobacteriaceae_A > Alloiococcus > Alloiococcus otitis. The sequence goes on along the minus strand of NZ_JH992957.1, from coordinate 279,530 downwards.
AAAAGCGGATAGCTCTAAGGACTCCCCAGGGACCACGTTGTCAACTTTGAAAGGACCAAAGCCGATTGGGTTCTCACGGATATTAGGGTGGGATTCTAGGTCGGCAGCTGGAATATCACCCAAGTAGTGTCTAGGGGCAGCATAAGACCAAACGCCCCCGCCGGCCTGGGTCATTTTAGGGTTAAAGTCCTTGTAGTGGATGGTAACGGACATTTGGTCCTCAGACAATTCCAAGCCTGAGATTGAATCAGCTTCTCCTGCCTTGAATTCTTCCATCCCTTCAATATTGGTAAATTCATCCCCATACCGGATACCAGTGTAGTCTGGGTCCCCAATAACTTCGTGGGCAAAGACTACGTCGTCTGCGGTAACCTGCTCGCCGTCATGCCAGTAGACTCCGTCACGGACGGTAATGGTTGCGGTAGCATTGTCTTCGTCAAATTCGATATCCGCAGCTGTTCCCCATTCTTCTCCACCCACTAAGGCGAAGTTTTCATCCTGGGTTAATAGATTACCTAAGAAGTAACTTCCGATGGTGGAGTCCGTATTAATTTGATACAATTGGTGGTCAAAGATACCAGTCCAAGCTGTGTCTGAAACGATCCCAACCTGGGCTACACCGCCATCGATAGGGTCGCCTTCATTAGAGACAGTGGATTCAAATTCCGGTACAGAAGCAGCCTGGTCACCTTCACCGGAGTCTTCACTTGAACCTTCTCCTTCGCCTTCTTGACCTGCTTCCTCACCAGTCTCTTCGCTGGTAGTTTCTTCAGTATCTGCGCCCCCGTTGCCCCCGTCATTACTTTCGCCGCCACAAGCGACTAAGAGTAGAGCTAGACTGGCTGATCCGACTAGCATGGCATATTTCTTTCTTAATGACATAATAATTCCCCCTATAAGGTCAATATACTTATCCTAAACGTTGTTTAGCGTCGGTTGACCGTTTAAGAGCCTGTCCGACGTAGTTTATACACAGCATCAAGGTTAGGATAGTCAATGATGCTGGCAACCAAACCCAAGGTCTAAGCTCCAGGTTCTCTGGAGAAGTTGCAGCAGATACCAAGGTGCCCAAAGTTGGGATCTCTGGCGGTAGGCCAAAGCCTAGGAAGGTCAACCCTGTCTCTAAGCCGATATTAGCTGCGTAAGATAAAATCAACTGGATCATAATTAAGGATGCCAAGTTAGGTAACATTTCACTTAGGATAATCTTCCAAGTTGGTGTCCCCATGGTCTTAGAAGCAGAGATATAATCCAGCTCCCCTTCTGACAAGGCCCGACTGCGGATGGTACGGCAGAAACCGGTCCAAGCGAAGATACTCATAATAAAAACAAATGATGCAATTGTTACTTCTGGAATAATAACAATAAATACGATAACGATCATCGTTGTCGGTAAAATCATGATAAAGTCAGTGAACCGCATGATGGCATTGTCAACAGCTCCCCCATAGTAACCTGATATGACCCCTAGTCCAATACCGATAACGGCCATAATAGTAGTTACCAAGAAACCAATTATAACAGAATTACCGGTCCCTACAATTAGCTGGTGAAAAACATCAATCCCACTTTCATCAGCCCCTAGGAGGTAGGTTCGCTCCCCGTTCCAGGCATCGATGAAGTTAGACCATTCAAATTCTACCGGTGGGTGGAAGCGGTTGAAGACATCAACCCGCATAACTTCTGGAACATCTAAGCGGATGGTCCAGGCGACGACAAAAAGTGCAATCAAGATTAAGATGATTAAGGCGGTCAAGGCAACTTTATCTTTTTTAAATTCACGGATGATAACTTTAAAGCCTAAAGGTGGTGTCGATTTTTCAACGTCACTGGCCACAGACTCCGCATAGTTACTATCAACTTTCGGCATATGCTCCGTCCTTTCTAGCTTTAATCTATCCTAATTCTTGGGTCAACCATGGTCATGATGATATCGGATATCAATGAACCGACAATGGCAATTAACCCGTAAAGTAGGACTAAGGATACAACGACTGGATAGTCACGACCAGTAATACTGTTAAGGAAGAGGACCCCCATACCATTGTAAGCAAAAATTTGTTCAATAAAGATGGAACCATTTAGCAAGGTAACAATGATGAAACCAATGGAAGAGGCAATCGGTAAGAAGGAATTCCGGAAAATGTGTTTAGTGTAAACCTTATTGACTGGAACACCTTTGGACCGAGCTGTGCGGACAAAATCCCGACTCTTGGTGTCGATAACCTCACTCCTTAGGGTTTGGGTAATGGAGACAGTCCCTAACACCCCACTGGTAAAGCCAGGTAGGATCAAGCGGTAGATCATATCGAGATAGTATTCTATTGTTCCTGGTCTTAAGTTGACATTAACCGTCCCACGCGTTGGGAACCAACCAAGTCGGTAGCCAAATATGTAGACCATTAACAAGGCTAGGACAAAGACTGGGATGGCATAGGAGACATAGTTATATATCAAGACAAGTGAGTCAAACCAGGAATCCTTGTACCGGCCGGCAAAAAGTCCAAATGGTAGGGCAATCAGGTAGGAGAAGAAGATCGATACAATCCCCAATCGAATGGAGTTGGCGGCCCGCTGACCAATAATGGTAGCGACCGGTACCCGGTGGGTAAAACTTCGTCCAAAGTCTCCTTGCAAGGCATTGGTGACCCAGTTAAAATACCGAACTGGCAAGGGGTCATTTAATCCAGCAGCTTCACGCATCTGTTCAATCTGTTTAGCATCCATATTCGGGTCGATTAGGCCTGTAAACGGATCCCCAGGCATAAAATTAGCAACGATAAAGACTAATAGACTTAACAAAATGATCTGGGGGATCATAATTAAAATCCGTCTAACAACTGTTTTCCACATTATGCTTGTCCCCCTTTTGCAGTTTCGACTTCTTTCGCCTGACGGTCACTATCCTTAGCGTCTGGTTTAAAGGCCACAAAATGGTTGTCTTCATAGTAGGTCAAGTCATAAACTCTTCCGTCAGGATCGTAATATTCTACTTCTTGGGCCCTATATTCAGCCTCTACCCGCTGGCGGTTAGCCTTATGTTCCTCCCGAGTATTGGGATTCATTTCAGGAATGGCCGATAATAGACGCTTGGTGTAAATGTGTTGAGGGTTATTGTAGATCTTGTCCTTGGCCCCCTGCTCTACAAACCGTCCTCGGTGCATAATGGCAATATCATCTGACATGTGTTTGACAACCCCTAGGTCATGGGAGATAAACAAGTAACTCAAACCATATTCAGTCTGGATCCGTCTCATAAAGTTTAAGACCTGGGCCTGGACCGATAAGTCTAGGGCTGATGTAGGTTCATCTGCTATGATTAATTTAGGATTGCAAGCTACGGCCCGAGCTACACCGATCCGCTGTCTTTGCCCTCCAGAGAACTCGTGAGGGTAACGGTACATGGCATTTTCACTTAGTCCGACGATCTCAAGTAACTCAATCACCCGTCTAGTAACTTCATCACTGGAGTAGTCGAAATAGTTATTGATGGGTTCAGCGATGACGTCCCGGATCCGTTTTTTAGGATTTAAGGCAGAGGTTGAGTCTTGGAAAATCATCTGGACATCTTTATTGTAATCGGCATATTCCTTCTTCCGGCTTCTGGCCTTATTGGTCACTTCCTTGCCGTCATAGTAAATGTGGCCGTCGGTAATGGATTCCAAACCGATTAATGCTTTCCCAATGGTTGTCTTGCCAGATCCGGATTCCCCTACCAAGCCGTATGTTTTACCAGATTCAATGGTGATGGATACTCCATCAACGGCCTTGACATAGGTCTGGATGGTATTAAAAATGCCACCCCGGATCGGGTAGTGGACCTTGAGGTTGTCTAATTGAATTAAACTCATTTTTGGTCCTCCTCCCCTTCAAAGTAGAAATGCTTCCAGGAATTCCCTCTGACCTTGTGGTTAGGTGCAATTTCAGTTAATTGCGGGTTCTCGTCAAAGGCTTCATCTGGCAACCAAGGCACCCGGTTACGGAAGCGGTCACCTGTCCGTGGCAATTCTTCTAGAGGGGGGACACTCCCTTGAATCACGTGCAACTCTTCCCCTTCTTCTAATTCATGGGGAACTGACTTGAGTAAGGACCGGGTATAAGGGTGTTTAGGTTCGTTAAACAAGACATCGACTGGTGCTTCTTCCACAATTTGGCCCGCATACATGACTGCTACCCGGTCAGCTGTCTCGGCCACAACACCCAAGTCGTGGGTAATGAGGATAATGCCTGATTCAGTCTCTGCTTGGATTTCCTTCATCAAGTCCAAAATTTGAGCTTGGATAGTCACGTCTAAGGCAGTAGTGGGTTCATCAGCAATAATCACGGGTGGCTTATTGGCCAAGGCGATGGCGATCACCACCCGCTGTCTCATCCCACCAGATAATTCATGGGGGTAAGACTTCATCACTTGCTCTGGTCGGGGAATCCCAACCTGGTTCAGGAGTTCTAAAACCCGGGCCCGTCTTTCTTTTTCATTTAATTCAGAGTGGTAAATCAAAGACTCGGCGATTTGGTCATAAATGGTCATCACGGGATTCAAGGATCCAAGCGGGTCTTGGAAAATCATACCGATGTCGTTACCCCTGATCTTGTTGTAGAGTTTCTCGCTTAAGTTAGTTAAATCTAAATCATTGTAGATGATCTCCCCAGAAATCTTAGTGTTGAGGGGGTCATGCAAGCCAATGATAGCAGTTGCCAAGGTGGACTTACCACAACCGGACTCGCCAACGATAGCTAGGATTTCATTCTTGTCCAAGGTGATCGACACACCATCAACTGCGTTATGGTAGACTTCCCCAAAGCGGAAACCAACTTCTAAGTTATTGACTTCTAATAAGCGGTTTTCAATGGCCACTTTCCTTCCTCCTTAAATCATTTCCAAATTAGCAAAATGAAATAATTTAAGATATCATATCCATCTCATTAATCTCATTTCTTAAAGGTTATATTTATTATTTTAATTATAAAAATTAAAAAAGCAAGTAAAACTTTAAAATAATAAAAGTTTTTTTGAGGATTTAGTCAATATTTTCTGAAATGAAGTCAACAGCCTTACCAACTGTGGTCATCTGCTCTGCTTCTTCATCCGAAATTTCACGGCCAAAGTAGTCTTCCATTTCCATGATGAGTTCGACGATATCTAAGGAGTCGGCTCCGATGTCTTCTTGGAAGCGGGTTTCTCGAGTGATTTTACTTTCATCCACACCTAAGCGGTCTACAATAATACTTTGAACTTTGTCAAAAACTTCTTGGTCTTCCATTTGGTCATTACCTCCGTTTTTAATTCTTACTCATATCTTAAAGGGCTTAATTTAATACATGTATTGTACACTATTTCCATACTTTAGGCTAGAGATTACTGAATTTTCACTTTATTTTCTCTTGTTCAAAATATTGACTTAGAGCTTGAATAGCCTGGCTGTCAATAATGTCTCTGGCTTGTTTGACCGTGTGGTAGAGAGCTTCAGCATTAGCCGATCCATGGGTTTTAATAACTGGTGCCCGAGTGCCAAACAAGACAGCGCCACCAATTTTAGAATAATCCAGGAGGTCTTTTAAGCTGGATAAGTCTTTTTTGATCAAGAAACCGCCTAGTTTAGTCTTGACACTACCTGACTTGAGGGTGGACTTGATCTGGTCAATCACTGCCTTAGCTGTTCCTTCCATACTCTTCAAGACAGCATTTCCGGTAAAGCCATCTGTCACAATAACATCTGCCGGTGCTTGTAGGATTTCTTTGGCTTCAATATTTCCAATAAAATCAATAGCCTGGTTTTTTGACAAAAGTTCAAAGGCAGACTTGGATAGGTCATTGCCCTTGCTGTCTTCAGTCCCATTGTTCAAAAGGGCTACCTTAGGCTGGTCAACCCCCCGCATATTTTTGGCATAATAGCTACCTAAGACAGCAAATTGGTCCAGGTTTAGGGGCTTGCAGTCGGCATTGGCTCCCAGGTCCATCAGTTGAAAGACCTTGTCACTGTATAAAGAAGGGAGAGTCCCCATCAAGGCTGGTCGGTCTAAACCTTTTATTCGTCCAATAATTAAGGTCCCAGCTGTCAGCAAGGCCCCGGTATTGCCAGCAGAAATCAAGGCATTAGCCTTGCCGTCTTTCACATCTCTAGCGGCCCGAACCATAGATGCATCTTTTTTTCTTCTAACTGACCGGACGGGTTCGTCGTCCCCTTGAATAACCTGGCTGGTTGCTACCACTTCAATATTACTAGGTTTCTCACCCAATAATTCATTTACTTTTGCTTCATCACCGTACAAGACCAGGTTTACCTGGTCCAGTTCACTGGCAGCCCTTATAGCTCCAGCTACAATAGCTTGGGGGGCATTATCCCCGCCCATTGCGTCAATTGCAATTCTCATGTTTGCCTCCTTAGTCTAACAATCCTTTGCTATTTGGTTGATTATATAAAAGATAGGTTTTTAAATCAATATTCTGGGACAAGTCTGGGTCCTGGATGAGGTAGTGGATGCTTTCTATCCTGGCCTTTTCCAGAATGGGAGCGTCTTCCACTAGGTCACCAATTTTAAACTGGGGCAGGCCCGACTGGATACTCCCAAGGACATCTCCTGGCCCCCGCATGGCTAGGTCCTTCTCACTGAGGAAAAAGCCATCATTGGATTCGGTCATTACCTGCATCCGCTTCACCCCATTCTCTCCCTTGGGGTCAGCAATAAGGATACAATATGCTTGACTTGTTCCTCGACCAACCCTACCCCGTAATTGGTGGAGCTGGGCTAGGCCAAAACGGTCAGCATCATGGATGATCATGATGCTTGCATTTTGGACATCAACCCCAACTTCTATTACCGTTGTCGAAACAAGAATTTGAACCTGGTTATCTTTAAAGGCTGCCATAACTTGGTCTCTTTCTTCCTTTTTCATCTGGCCATGTAGAAGGCCCACTTGATAGCTAGTAAAGACCTGGTTATAAAGGTCAAAGAGGTCTAAGGCGTTTTGCAAGTCCAGGTTGTCAGACTCTTCAATCAAGGGGGAAACTACGTAGGCTTGCCGTCCTTGGTCCAATTCTCTTTTGATAAAGTTAACCATTTGACTGGAATTTTGATTACGCAACCAAATCGTTTTAACCGGTAAGCGACCCGCTGGCATCTGGTCAATGATAGAAGTATCCATCTCTCCATAAGCGGTAATGGACAAGGTTCGGGGGATGGGGGTAGCTGTCATGGCAAGGACATCTGGATCCTGGCCTTTCTCCCGTAATTTTCCCCTCTGCTTGACCCCAAAACGGTGTTGTTCGTCAATGACAACCAGGGCAAGGTCTTTAAAGATGACATCATCCTGGATTAAGGCATGGGTTCCCACCAACAAGTCTATTTCTCCCTGGGCTAAATCAAGTAAGATTTTTTCCCTTTCCTTGGCGGGTGTGGAAGACTTGAGTAAGGCTTGTTTGAGGTCAGTGCCAGCAAACAAGTCCTGAAAACTTGCAAAATGTTGGTCGGCCAAGATTTCAGTCGGTGCCATGATAGCCGCCTGTTTGCGACCAGTAAAAACCGCATAGATAGCTGCTGCTGCCACTACCGTTTTACCACTACCGACATCCCCTTGCAAAAGTCGGAACATTTGCTTGGGCTGGAGTAAGTCCTTGCAAATTTCATTGACCACCCTTTTTTGGGCCCCCGTTAAGTCAAAATCTAGGCTTTTAAAAAAATTCTTTAAGTCTGGCAAACTGTAATGGAGGGTTGAGCCAGGATTGGTTTGGGAATGGTCCCGACGAATTTTTTGCAGGCTTAATTGGTAAGTAAAAAATTCAGTAAAAATAAGACTGGTACGAGCCCGAGCGAGGTCATCGTCCTGGTTTGGAAAGTGGATTTTCCGTATAGCAGTGGGAAAGTCATCCAGCTGGTATTTTTGAGTCAGGTCATAGGGAATCAGCTGGGGAATTTGGTCCTGGTACTTGTCCCAAGCCTGTTTGATTAACTTAAAAATTGTATTCTGCTTGATTTGCTTATTGGACCGGTAAACAGCCTCTTGACTATCACTTTCTCCAGCTTTTAATATTTTGATCCCGGTTAGGGACTGGCGCTTCAAATCCCAGGTCCCAAAGACCGTTAGTTCATGGTTGGCCTTGACTTGTTTTTTTAAATAGGGCTGGTTAAAAAAAGTTACCGGAATAATGGCCTGGTCAACATTGAGGCGAAATTTTAACCGGCTTTTGGTTCGGCCGAAGTAACTTACTACCCCATCGGAAACGGCAAGCCCTCTTAAGACAACTTTTTCGCGATCTTCAATCTCCTCAATGTTCCGGACCCTTAAGTCTTCATAGCGGAAAGGGTAAAAGGTCAAGAGGTCCATGATAGTCTCAATGCCAAGTTGCTTTAGGGCCTCCATACGCTTGGTCCCTACTCCAGATAAGTTTTTTACCGGGTCATAAATTGACATGGTCTTGCTCCTTTATAAATGAAAAAAGCGGAAATGAACAAGTCATTCCCACTCTTCTACCACCTGGTCTGACTATTCTACTGAGATAAGGTAAGGGTAGACCGGTTGATCGCCTTGGTGTGATTCAATTTCATAGTCCGGGAAGGCTTCAACCAAGCGATCGATCGTAGCTTGGGCGGTGTCTTGGTCGATACCTTCACCGTAGATAATGGTAATGATCTCACTGTCTTCTTCCAGCATGGATTGAATGGTGGCCTGCAAGCAGTCTTCAAGGTCACTTTTGGCTAAGACAATGTCGCCATCCACAATTCCCATGTAGTCATCTTTCTTAATAGCGACTCCATTTATTTCGGTATCGCGGGTGGCCGAGGTGATTTCACCGGATACGACATAGGAAGATTCCTCTGCCATGGCTTCTGCATTAGCCTCTAGGTTCTGGTTAGGGTCATATCCTAACATAGCCGATAAGCCTTGCTGGATGGTCCGGCTTTCTACCACCTTGACATTGGCTGAGGCAACATCCACTGCCTGCTTGGCTGACATGAAGATGTTCTTATTATTAGGCAAGATGATGTAGTTGTCAGCAGGAACCTGGTCCAAGGCCTTCACCAAGTCTTGGGTACTTGGGTTCATGGTTTGGCCCCCAGTTAGAACACAATCGACCCCGATAGATCGGAAGAGGTCTGCTACACCCTCACCTGCTGCCACAGCAACTACAGCCAGGTCTTTTTTCTCTTGGGCTTTGGCTGAACCATCTTGTCCAGCAGATGAACCGCCGGATAATTGAGAGTGTTGCTCTCTCATATTGTCAACTTTAATCTTAATCAAGGACCCAAATTTTTGGCCGTAATTCATGACCTCACCTGGGGTTTCAGTGTGAACGTGGACTTTGATAATTTCGTCGTCTGCCACAACCAAGAGGGAGTCCCCTAAGCCGTCCAAGTAAGACCGGAATTCGTCATAATCAAATTCACTGTCTACAGTCCGGCCTTCTCCGATTCGCACCATAATTTCTGTACAGTAACCATACTGGATGTCTTCTGACTTAACTGCATCATGGACACCACTTTGCTGGTGCTCCGCCTTGATTAACTGGTCTAAGTCAGCCTTGTTGTCATCTTCAACAATCTCTTCTCCAGTTAGGGCTGACAAGAATCCTTCATAAATATAGATTAAGCCTTGACCCCCACTGTCAACGACTCCGACTTCTTTTAAAACAGGCAATAGGTCTGGTGTTTTTTTGAGGGAGGCCTTGCCTTGTTCCAAGACCGCTTCCATCAAGCCAATAATATCCTTTTGACTTTGGGCTGCTTCTAAGCCAGCTTCTGCCGCTTCCCTAGCCACTGTCAAAACGGTCCCTTCAACAGGTTTCATGACCGCATTGTAGGCTGAATCCACACCAGCCTTAAAGGCATCGGCAAAGTCTTGAACACTTAACGTTTCCTTGTCTTCCACCGCTTTAGAAAAACCTCTAAAAAGCTGGGAAAGGATAACACCCGAGTTCCCCCGGGCCCCCATCAAGAGACCTTTAGATAAGGACTTAGCAAGGTCCCCTACCTGGTCGGACTGGGATTCATTGACTGATTCTGTCCCAGTTGAAAAAGTCAAGTTCATATTCGTGCCTGTATCGCCATCAGGTACCGGGAAAACATTGAGTGAATTGACATATTCCGCATTATCATCCAGGCGCTTGCGGCCGGTATTGACCATATTTTTGAAATCTTTTGCTTTTATCTCATTCATCTTATATTTTCATACCCTTTCTGACTAACGATTTGACACACGGACACCTTGGACAAAGACATTTACAGAAGAAGCCTCAATCCCTAAAGTCGATTTCAGCTGGTAGCGTACCCGTTCTTGAACGTTTTTAGATACTTCAGTAATTTTAATGCCATAACTGACAATGATATAGACGTCAATGATGACTTGGTCTCGCTCTTGTCGCACTTCGATCCCTTTAGCGTAATTGTCACGCTTTAAGATCTCGTTTAAGCCATCTCTGACCTGCTTGCGACTAGCCATGCCCACAATGCCGAAGATCTCGGTTGCAGCACCGCCAACGATAGTTGCTATCACATCATTTGAAACTTCAATATTACCATTTTCATTGTTAATTAGGAGTGACATATCCTAGCCCCTTTCAACTCCCCGAACCCTGTCAGGGGAAAGCATTGCTATGCAAATAGATAAATACCCTTGCATTCTACCATATATATGGTCTGTATAAAAGTACAAGGCTAATTGAGCTTATTATACCACATCCAACAAAAAAAGCTTGATCCCAATTAAAATATGTGGTAACTTAACAAGGTATGAAAACTAGCTCGCAGGCTTGTTTTGATCCAGTCAACAAGCTGTTAGGAATAAAGGAGGGAAGACCATGGCTAAAAAATGTCATGTAACAGGACGTAAAGCATCACGGGGTGGCCAACGTTCACACGCCAACAACCACTCTAAACGGACCTTTGGTGCTAACCTACAAAAAGTTAGAATCTTAGTTGACGGCAAACCTAAAAAAGTATGGGTTTCTGCCCGAGCTCTAAAATCAGGTAAAGTTAAACGCGTATAAAAAAATCGAGGGAAAACACCCTCGATTTTTTTATACCTATTATCCCTTACTTTGAACGACCATCACTAAACCTTTTCTGAAGCTTAAGACCATGTCCTCTCCCCCAGCGAATTCGTTAGAGATAAGGGCTCTAGGGACTGCATAATCCTCATCTTCCAAGGGGTATTTAACCCCCGACAGGGATAAACCTGATACTGGCGTCATGGCTATAAAGGATAGGTAGTCTTTGTCTGGCTCTTTTTTTATCTGGTAAGTCCCAGGCTGGCAAAAGGAAACGGTATTAGCAGGATCAAGCAAGTACAAACGTGGGATGAGGTCTTCATATTGGTCTAGGTAAACCACATAACTGATACTGATAAAATGGTCCACTCGACCTCCTTGAAAGTTATAAACATAGATTAAATCGTCCCGGCTGTAGTCCCGGGCTAGGTCTAAGGCCAGTTCAAAATCAGTATGGTCCTGGTCTGGCTTGACATAACGCTGGTTTGCGTAGGCATCCACCTCTTTTAATTCCTGCTGGGTCAAAGAATCAAAATCCCCCAAGGCAAGGTCTAGGGGGTAACCGGCTTGTTTAACTAAGAGGCTTCCTCCGTCAACTCCTAAAACTAGGTCCCCCTCTTGGTAATCTAAATCCAAATCTTGGGCCTTTAAGGGGGCTCCTAAAACAATATGAACCGTCATGACTTGACTCACCCTTCTCTTAACTTGTCTATTTGGTCTTTGGGGCTTTTCCCTTGGGTAAAAATAAAAGACCCAGCCACAAAAATATTAGCGCCAGCATCCCGGGCTTGCTTAACCGTTTGGTCATTGATGCCCCCGTCCACTTGGATTTCAAAGTCTAACCCAAGCTCAGTCCTATCTTGGGCTAATTGATCTATCTTGTCCAGGCAAGAAGGAATAAAGGCCTGACCGCCAAAGCCCGGGTTAACGGTCATCACCAAGACATAATCGAGATCCCTTAATAGGGGGGTCAAGGCTTGGTTGGGTGTTCCCGGGTTAATCACAGCACCAGCCTTCAAGCCCTGGTCTTTAATCATTTGGATGGCCCGGTGGATGTGCTGGGTCGACTCCACTTGGACCGACAGGCAGTCCGCCCCGGCTTCAGCAAAAGCTTCAATGAATTTTTCCGGTTGGTTAACCATGAGGTGGACATCCAAGGGCAAGTTGGTATGAGGCCGGATAGCTTGGACCAAGTTGGGACCGAAAGTCAAGTTGGGAACAAAGGACCCATCCATGACATCAATATGAATCCAGTCTGCTCCAGCTTGGTCTACTTCCTGGACATCCCGTTGCAAGTTGGCAAAGTCAGCACTGAGTAAGGATGGTGCGATTTTCATAATAGCCTCCTCTAGGGTCTAGTATTTTGGCTTGCGTGTCATTATTTCTTCTAAAAAATAGACATAGTGGCGGTAGCGGTTTGAATCCAGATCTCCTGTTTCGACACCTGCTTTGACGGCACATTTAGGTTCCTTGTAGTGGAGGCAACCCGAAAACTTGCATTGGGCCCTTCTTGCCCAAAATTCTGGGAAGTATTGGCTTAATTCTTCCTTTTCGATCCCCTCCAAGTCGAGGGAAGAAAAACCTGGGGTATCAGCAATGTAGCCTTCAAAAATAGGCAGGAGTTCCACATGCCGGGTGGTGTGCCGGCCCCGCCCCAAGGCTTTTGACGTTTGACCGGTCAATAAGTTCAACTGGTCATTAAGCTGGTTGAGGAGTCTTGACTTACCAACCCCTGACTGGCCCATAAAAACCACCCGCTTGTGACCTATAATAGCTTGCATTTGGCCTTGGTTAACCTGGCCGTCCTCCGGGCAGAGGAAGTCATAGCCAAGGTTCTGGTAATAATCTTGCAGGACCTTGATTTCATGAACCAAGTCATGGGGGGCCAAGTCCAGCTTGGAGATATAGATGGCTGGTTGGATGTGGATAGACTCCAGGACAACCAGCATCCGGTCCAAAAGCTGCTGGGAAAATTTAGGGTCGACCGCAGATGAGATAACAAAGGCCAAGTCAATATTGGCAATAGGAGGCCGGACCAGAAGGTTTTTCCGGTCCTTGACTTCAAGGATGGTACCGTCTTGCCCTTCCTCTAAGTCAAAGGTCACATAGTCCCCAACCAAGGGGGTTAGCTCTTTTTTGCGGAAAAGTCCCCTTGCCTTGGTCCGGTAAGTTTGTCCTTTTTGAGTTGTTACATAATAAAATCCACTCAAGGCTTTGGTAATCTGCCCTTCTAGCATAAACCGCTCCTTTTAAATATTTTGAACTTCTTCTTCCTTAATGACCTGCCCATCCCTCACTATCCGGTAAGAGGCAGACTCCCCTTCCTTAACGACAAAGTTAAGGGTCCGGGTAACATCCTCTGTAATTTCAAAGGATAAGACAGGCTCATCCATACTGTTTTCCTCGTCATCAATGTAAACTTCTATTTCATTCGGGACAGGATCTTCTTGGTCATCCTCTTGTCCACTTGGCTGGTACTGGATTTGAACCAGGCGGGAGAAGCTCTCATAGTTAGCTTGGTCTTGGTCTTCTTCCTGGTCTTCTTCCTCTTCTCCTTCGTCTTCTTCATCCTGACCGTCAGCAGGTCCAGTTGAGAAGATAACAGTTACACTATCATTTTCAAACAAGGTGGTCCCTGGCTCCGGACTCTGGTCCACCACCAGGCCTTCTTCCATCTGGTCTGACGATTGATAGTCAACGGTCAGGTTAAGATTATTGTCAGCAATATAATCGTCAACCCCAACCCGGGTATAACCTGTTAAGTCCCTAAAGGCAAAGCCTTCCGGACCTGTAGAAACGTCAAATGTGATCGTCGTATCCTCTGGCTTAACTTCCTGGCCGGGTGAGAGGTCTTGGGAAACAATTTGGCCACTTTCAATGTCATTATGGCTGACCTCCCTGCTTTCAACCGTAAAGCCAATTTCCGTTAAAATGGCCCTGACTTCTTCATAGTTCCTGCCGGTGAAATCCTCAAGGCTAAACAAGTCACTGCCGGTGCTAACAAAGAGGTCAATCTCCGAATCAAGGTCGACCTTGGTGCCAGCACCAGGGTTAGACCGGGTCACATGACCTTCTTCTATCTCCTCACTAGGCTCTTCGATCACTTCACCCACTTGCAACTGCAGGTCTTCTAAAATAGTCTCGGCTTCTTCAAGTGTCTGGTTTTCCAAGTCAGGCAGGTCCACCTGATTGGGAGCAGCATTCATGATAAAGTAAACAATTCCCCCTAGGAGAAGGGCCAAGATGATAAGGGCTAGGACAAGGGGCCAGCGCCTTTTTTTCTTAGGGGCTGGGCTCGGTCGGGGGCCTAGTGAGTCATCATGACTAGCTCCTGATTGGCTCATGCTAGGCTGGTCTCCTATGGGTGACATAACAATAGTATCTTCTTGTTCCCGGGACTCGGGAACAAATACTGGCTCATTTTGCCGGCTTGGGTCTAAAGCTGTCATTAAGTCCTGTCTCATGTCATAAACAGAGTCATAGCGTAAGTCAGAGTCCTTACAGGTAGCCTTGAGGACAACATTGGCCAAGGACTGGGGCACATTGGGATTTTGCTCCCTAATATCCGGTAAGTCCTCTTGAAAGTGCTTGAGGGCAATCGATACCGGAGATTCGCCTCTAAAGGGAACTTGGCCCGTCAACAACTCATACAAGACAATCCCTAAAGAATAAATATCGGACTTTTGGGTCGCCATCCCTCCCCTAGCCTGTTCTGGCGACATATAGTGAACCGTTCCTAAAAGGGAGTTGGTCTGGGTAATGGAATGCTGGGAAACAGCTAGGGCAATACCGAAGTCCGTAATCTTCACCTGGCCATTAGAATCCATTAAAATGTTTTGAGGTTTGATATCACGGTGGATGATGCCCCGGCTGTGGGCATATTCAATCCCGCTTAGGATCTGGCTCATAATGTCGATAATCGTATCATTGGGGATAGGATAGTGGTCTTTTATGTAAGTCTTGAGGTCGGTTCCGTCCACATACTCCATCACGATAAAGGGATGGGCTCCTTCGCCAACATCGTAAATGCTGACGATATTTTCATGGGATAATTCCGTTGTCGAGATGGCTTCTCTTTGAAAACGTTTCAAACTTTCTTGATCATCAATAAAGGAACTAGCCAGTAATTTAACCGCCACATCTCGGTCCAAAAACATATCACGGGCTAGGAAGACCTTGGCCATACCACCTGTTCCAATTAATTTTTTGATCTTGTAGCGGTTATCAATCTTGTTCCTGCTCACTTTGGTCTTCCTCCTCTCCATGAGCTAATAGGTCAACTAGGACTACTGTAATGTTATCGGTTGACCCTCCATCGTAAGCTGTTTCAACTAATTTGGTTAGTTTATCCTCTAACTTTGACTCTTGTCCCAAAATTTCTCCTATCGCCTGGTTGGTCAATACGTCCGACAAACCGTCCGAGCAAAGCATGACATAGTACTTGTTTTGGATGGGAATGTCAAAAATATCGACTTGGGGGGACTGGGGCAAACCTAAACATCGGGTTAGCATGTTTCTCTGATGATGGGTTCGGGCCTCTTCTTCTGTGATTTGACCATTTAAGTATAATTCATAGGCAAAAGAGTGGTCTTCAGTGACTAATTCAACTCCGTTCTGGCTAGCCTGGTAGGCCCTAGAATCTCCAACATTGGCAAAAATAACTTCTTTATCTAAGAAAACCGCCAAAACCGCCGTCGTTCCCATGCCAAAAACTGATGGGTCTTTCAAACTTTCTTGGTAAATCAGTTGATTGGTCTGGTTAAGCTTGTCTTTCAACCATAAAATGATATCCTCTTTGGAAGTTAAGTAGGATTCTTGCCATAACTTAGCCAGGTTCTCGGCTGCTATCTTGCTGGCCAAGTCCCCTGCCTGATGTCCTCCCATGCCGTCACACAAGATTGCTAGGCATAAGTTACTTTGGCTCTTAGTCACCCGAATATAATCCTGGTTAGACTCCCTTTTACCTTTGATGGATTTAAAAACGACTTGCATATGAGTCACCTCTTTTCATCTTCTCTCTGCCTACTCCCACTTGCCTCTTTTCTTTTTACCAAACGAGCCAGGTAAAAGCCGTCTGAATCAAAGTCACTAGGCAAAATAGTCACCTGGCCTTCATTATCTAGGTACTGGCTTTGGTCAAAAGGAATTTTTTCCAAGAAAAATTCAGGATTTTCCTTTAAAAAAGCTTGAGTGACTGCCTGGTTTTCCTCTTGCAAAATGGTACAAGTGGCATAAACCAGCTTGCCTCCTTCTTTCAACAAGGGACCGGCTGCATTTAAAATAGCCAATTGAAGCTCAGGCAAGGCAGTCAGGCTGGCTACATCCTTGCTGTAGCGCATGTCCGGTTTCCTACGCAACAGGCCCATTCCGGAGCAAGGGGCATCAATTAGGATCCGGTCAAAGTAGTTGTCTGGATATACCTGACCAGCTATACGCCCATCCAGCTTTTTGACTTGGGCCAAGCTAGCATAGCCTTGACTTTCTAGGCTGTCTTCAATTAAGTCCAGCTTGTGGTCATAAATATCTGAGGCATAGAGTTGACCACCCGCTTCAGCTTTAAGATAAGAAGCAATGTGGCCTGATTTGCCTCCGGGTCCAGCACACAAATCAGCCACCTTATAATGGCTCTTTAAATCCAAGGCTAGGCCCACCAGCATTGCCGACTCATCTTGAATTCGGATAGCTCCTGCCTGGTAGAGCGGGTGGCTGGTAGGCAATCCTCCTGCCACAATAAGGCCACAAGGAGCCAGGTCACTCTTTTGAACCTGGTAACCACTCGCTTCAAGTTGGGTACAGGCCTCTTCCCGGCTGACCTTGTCCAAGTTAACCCGCAGGCTTAACTTGGCCGGCTTATTATAAGAGGCTGCCATGTCTATAGCGGTCTTTTGACCGTATTGGGTAATCAATTTGTCAACCAACCACTTGGGCAGGCTATAACTGACCCTTATTCGGTCTACTGGGTCTGCTAGGTCTTTTGGGTTCCTCAAGTCGTGGCGGAGGAAGTTCCGTAAAACTCCATTGACCAGGCCAGACACCCCCTTGTGGCCTCTTTTTTTGGCATACTGAACTGCTTCGTTGATAGCTGCATAGTCAGGAATATGGTCTAAAAATACCAGCTGGTAAACGGCTAGGCGGAGGACTTGCCGGACCCAAGCCTGGAGCTTTTTAGGCTTTTTAATATAGGGTTCTAAATAAAAATCCAAGAGGTATTGGTGTTGGAGGACTCCGTAAACTAAGGCAGTCATTAAGTTCTTATCTTCCTGGCTGGCATTCATCTTGTCCAGTCTCGCATTTACTTCCAGATTGGCGTAACCTGCTTCTTGGTCGACTTTCTCTAAAACCTGGCAGGCCACTTGTCTTGGGTCATCTTCTTTCATTGATTTGGCCAAATTCCATCCCTTCTTCTAATTTTGCTCCAGCCAAGTAGCTCTTAACGGGCATCTGACTCTTGCCAGCAGGTTGGACCTGGTCTAAGGCTAAAATTGTCTGGTCCCCGCAAGCAACCAGGAGTTGTTTTTTACTAGCTTCCACGATTTGGCCAGGCTTTTTGTCCGTTTTCTGGTCAACCAGATGAGAATCCCAAATTTTGAACCGGTCGCCCTCAAACCAGGTGTAAGTTCCAGGAAAAGGTCTAAAGGCCCGGATCTTATTGTAGAGGTCTTGAGCTGGTTCTTGCCAGGAGATCTCTTCTTGGTTCCGGCTAATCATAGGGGCATAAGTGACTTGGCTGGGGTCTTGTTTGACCCCCTGTCCTTCCCCTTTAAAAATCTTGACCAATGTGTCTTCTAACAAGTCCCGGCCGAGATAGCTTAATTTTTCAAACAAGATCCCGGTATCATCCTCTGGTCCAATCTTTAATTTAGCCTGGCTAATGATATTGCCAGCATCGATTTCTTGGGTCATATGCATAATGGTCACCCCAGTCTCCTGATCCCCATTCCATAGGGCATAATGGATGGGGGCAGCCCCCCTGTAGCGAGGCAGGAGGGAGGCGTGGACATTGATACTGGCAAACTTTGGCAAGTCCAAGATCTCTTGCGGTAGGTACTGGCCAAAAGCAGCTGTCACAATCAAGTCTGGTGCAAGTTTTAGTAAGTCTTTTTCCTGGTCTGATCCTTTTAGTCGCTCAGGCTGAAGGACTGGGATAGCCTGGTCTTGAGCTAGTCTTTTGACCGGTGGCGGGGTTATTTTTCCCTTGCGACCAACTTTCCGGTCGGGTTGGGTCACGACAGCAACTACTTCTAGGGATTCATTAGCTAGGAGACCCTCCAAAATCGGAACTGCAAATTGGGGTGTCCCCATAAAAACAACTCGGTACAAGTTAGTCACATCCTTAAATAAAGTTCATGGGTTTGGGGTCGATCGAAATAAACAAGCCCTGAGCCACTTGCTTTTGGCTAGCTTTCAAAAGCTGGTGCAAGCGGTTTTGCATCCGGTCTTCGTGCTTGTATTTAATGATAGTCTGGAAGTGGTAGCGGTTATGGGTCCGGGCAATCGATCTTGGTGTAGGGCCTAGGACAATAGCCTGGTCGCTTAAGGCAGGTTTGATAAAATGAACAATTTGGCCCATGGTCTTGCTAGCCTTGGCCTCATTTTCATGGCTAACCGTAATCCGGACCAGGAAGTAGAAAGGCGGGTACTGGCTGGCCTTGCGCAAGACCATCTCTTTTTTGAAGAAACTTTCATAATCATGGTGCTTGGCTAACTGGATGGCATAGTGGTCCGGGTTGTAAGACTGGATAACCACCTGGCCAGTCACCTGACCTCGCCCTGCCCGGCCTGAGACCTGGGTTAAGAGGTCAAAAGTAGACTCTGGAGCCCGAAAGTCTGGTAGGGACAAGGCAGTGTCGGCATTAATCACCCCAACCAGGCTGACATTGGGAAAGTCCAAGCCCTTGGCAATCATCTGGGTTCCAAGCAAAATATCTGCTTCTTGATTTCTAAACTTGGCCAAGAGTTTTTCATGGGCCCCTTTTTTCCGAGTGGTGTCCACATCCATCCGAATAATCCGGGCTTCAGGGAAGACTTGGCCTAATTCTTCTTCTATTTTTTGCGTTCCAGTTCCGTAATAGCGGATGGACCGGCTGCCACATTCAGGGCACTGTTGGGGAATGGCTTCTTCATGACCGCAATAGTGACACTTCATGGTTTTGGTATCCATGTGGAGGGTTTGAGAAATGTCGCAATTAGGGCACTCTAAGACAAAGCCACAGTCCCGGCACATGACAAAGGATGAAAAGCCCCGCCGGTTGAGCAAGAGGACCACTTGTTGCTTTTTGGCTAACCGGTCTTTGATTTTCTCCTGTAAGTTCAAGGAAAAAGAAGACCGGTTGCCCTGGCTGACTTCTTGTCTCATGTCTACAATATCAATGTCAGGCAAAGGCTGGGCATTGGCCCGCTTGGTTAGGCTTAATAGGGTGTAAACATTCTTTAAAGTCCGGGCCCGGGATTCCAAGCTCGGTGTAGCACTGCCTAAGACAACCGGGGCTTGATGGTATTCCCCGCGCCAAATGGCAATGTCTCGGGCATGGTAGCGGGGAGTCTCTTCCTGCTTATAGGTAGATTCGTGTTCTTCATCTATGATAATAATTCCCAAGTCCTTGATGGGGGCAAAAATACTGGACCGAGCCCCGACCACAATCTTGGCTGACCCTTGTTCAATCCGGCGCCATTCGTCATATTTTTCATTGTCTGACAAGCCAGAGTGGAGGATGGCGACCTGGTCCCCAAAGCGACTTTTAAATCGTTCTACCATCTGGGGGGTAAGGGAAATTTCAGGCACTAAAACGATGGCTTCCCTGCCTTTTTGAACAACTTCATGAATGGTTTGCAAGTAAATCTCGGTCTTACCGGACCCAGTCACCCCTTCCAGTAAGAAAACTTCATGGGAGTGGTCTTGAATGCTTTGGTTAATGGCTTCAAAGGCAGTCGCTTGTTCTTCAGTTAAGGGCAAGGGCTTGGACTCTTTTATTTCCCTACCTTTGAGAGGGTCGCGGAAGACTTCTTTATAGGTCACTTCCAGCCAGCCCCGGTCTTGGCCTGTCTTGACCTGGGCATTGGTTAATTTGTGTTTTTTCCGCACTTCCTGCCAGTTGAGGGGGTCAGGGTGGTCAGCCAAAAGCTTTAAGAGCTCTGCTTGGCGGTAAGCATTGCTTGGCAAGTCTGCTAGAATGTTCTGATAGGCATCCGGAGACAAGCATGCCTTGATATACTTTTCCTTTTTCTTGTTTTGCTTATCCGTCACTAGGTAGTGGACTGCCACTTGTCCTTCTTTTTCTAGTTTCATTAAGTGGGATAGGATCCCCCGGTCTTCAGCTTCCTGCCAGTCTATGCTTTCCTTGCCTTGGAAAAGGTCGTAAAGCAAGTTGTCATCTTCAGTGTCTAGGAGCTGGATCCGTTTATTATACCGGGCTCGGTAAACAGCAGGCAGCATAGTTTGGTAGCAGTTAATCTGGAAGCTATAGGTAGTTTGACTCATATATTGGCCCAATTGCAAGAGTTCTTCATTTAAAAGGGGCTTAAAATCCATTACGGAAGCAATGTCTTTAAGGTCTTGGCCCGGGTCTAGGTCCAAGTCGGCCTGATCACTTAGCAAGGAGACGACAAAAGCTTGGACTAGTCGGTTCCCCTTCCCAAAAGGGACCACCACCCGCATGCCCGGCTCAATATTGGCTTCAAGGTCTTGGGGAACCCGGTAGGTATAAGGATGGTTGGTCTGCATCACCGGAACGTCCACAATTACTTCTGCTAGGTCGGTCATTCAAACTTTCCTTTCCAAGTTGATTATTTGGGAGAAGCAGGCAATTTACTGGCCACCACTTCAATAATCTTTTGTGCCATTTCTTTTTTAGACTGGAGGGGAAGCTCAAGCGGATCTTGGCCCCTAGAAAAAACAAGGGCCGCATTTTCATCCGCATTAAAGCCCCGGTCTCCCCGGCCCACTTCATTGGCTACGATCAAGTCAGCTTGTTTGGAGGCTAATTTTTTTTTGGCATATTCTTCAAGGTTATGGGTTTCTGCTGCAAAGCCGACATTGATTTGTTGGTCTTTCCGCCGGCCCATTTCGGCCAAAATATCAGGATTTTTTTCCAGTTCAATGGTTAAATCATCTTGCTTTTTCATCTTTTTATCTGACCGGTTGACTGGCCGGTAGTCAGACACCGCTGCGGCCATCATGAGAATGTCATGGTGGTCATAAAGGTCACTAACTGTTTGGTACAGGTCTAAGGTGGACTCCACCTGAAAGCGGTCAATAAAGGGACTGGTCGGCAAGTCACTGGCTGTTACCAAGCTAACCTGGGCCCCAGCTTCATAGGCCGCTTGAGCAAGTTGATGGCCCATCTTACCAGAAGAATCATTGGAAATATACCGGACTGGATCAATCCGCTCCACCGTCCCACCTGCTGTGACGAGGACTTTTTTACCTGATAGGATACCTGGATTCCTTGCAATAATGAAATGGTTAAATTCCGCCATAATCCGGTCTAGGTCTGGAAAACGACCCAAGCCTTCGTAGCCCTCTGCTAAAAATCCAATATCCGGCTCCATCCAGTAATGACCCTGTTCAATAAGGAAGGCCTTGTTGTGCTTAAGAGCGGGATTTTCATACATCTTGGTGTTCATGGCTGGGACTAAAAAAATGGGGTGGTCCGTTGCCAACAAGGCTGTTGAAACAAAATCGTCCCCAATCCCATTGGCCAGCTTGCCGATGATATTGGCAGTTGCCGGAGCCACGATGGAGTAGTCGGCCCAGTCCGTCAAATCAATGTGACTGACCGATTCGGGCTGACCTTCTTCAAAAGTGTCAATCTGAACCTTTTTTTGGCTTAAAACCTGAAAAGATAAGGGGTTAACAAATTGACAGGCTGCTTGAGTCATGGCAACCCGGACCTCCCCGCCTTGTTTGATGATTTCCCTAAGTAAATAAAGTGATTTGTATACTGCTATACCACCAGTAACATATAAGGCTATCTTTTTATTTTTCAGCATCTTAGTCTACCCCTTTATATGATAGTCACTGCTTATTTTAACAAAAATAAGAAAAATTTACCTTATCTTGCTCAGTTAGAAAAGTGGCCAGACCCATCTTCTATCCTGTGATTGGCTAAATTAAAAAGAAAGGACCCTTTACCAAGGCAGGCAACTGGTTGGTAAAGGGCCTTTATCTTATTCGCCTTTTAACTTGCTTGAGTCAATCACAAGATCACCTGACTCTATTTCTTCCAGGGCCTTGCCGATATTCCGTTCAGACTTGTAGTGGTCAAGTAAGCGCTCATCAGCCAAGTCTTCCGCTTCATCTAACTGGTGGGCCCGTTTGGCTGCTAGCATGACCAGAGAATACTGAGAATCAATCCGGTCCATCAAGCGGTCTAATGAAGGTTCTAATAACATTATTCCATCTCCTCAATAATTTCTGTAAAGTGTCTAAGATTGCGGTGGACTTTCAAGTGCTCACTTTCAATGATGTGACGGACTTTTTGGGCTGCCTGGTCCACACTGTTGTTTTCGACAACATAATCATAATATTGGATTAACTTAAGTTCCTGAACAGCCTTTTGAATTCTTTTTTGGATCATTTCAACGCTATCGGTTCCTCGACCGATTAGCCGGCTTTCCAGTTCTCCAAGGTCCGGCGGTGAAAGAAAGATAAAGATACCATCCTCTTTCATCTGCTTCCTAACCTTTAAGGCACCCTGGACCTCAATCTCCAAAAAAACATCCCGGCCGGAATCAAGAGTTTCTTGGACGTATTGTAAAGGTGTACCGTAATAATTGCCAACGTATTCAGCATACTCTAGGAGACCATTATTTTCAATCAGGTCTTCAAATTCTTCCCGAGTCCGAAAATAATAGTCCACTCCTTCTTTTTCCCCAGCCCTCTGTTTCCGGGTGGTCATCGAAATGGAGTAATCAAAATCATTATTGTAATGCTCGAATAAGTGCTTCCTTACCGTACCCTTGCCAACGCCTGAGGGACCGGATAGGACAATGAGTAAACCTCTTTCCACAGTACATTTCCTTTCACAATACAAACTACTTATTGACAAGTGTAACATAAATTTAGGATTCTTGTATTAGATTTCTTTCATTTTCCATTAGTTCATAAATAAAGACAGCAAAGGCAAAACTAGTCGGGTCTACTTGGAAAAACAGGCGGTTGGCCAGGCTGTCTAAGGCCCAATCCCCTTGCTTAAATTGCTCAACCAAGGTCAAAATCCGGTCTTGGTCTGGCAAGGGAGCCAGGCGTTGGTAAAAATAAGTCAGCCACTCTTGGTAGCTCAATTGATAGTTTGGCATGTAGATTTGGCTTATATTATCCTTGTCCATTTGTTGGACTTGCTTAATTCGGCTGACCAATACTTGGATAAAGCCTTTGACTGTATAAACCGGCTCTGGAGGTAGAGAGAATAGTTTACCGCAAACTTCTAGTAGGGCTAGGTGGTAATTGTTCCTTCCTATCTTCCAATCCCACTTGGACTCAACTTGTTTTTGGATTTTTCGAGCATTTTTTAGGATAGCTAGGAGGAGTTGGGCCCGGCTTCCCTCCTGCTTTCTGGCAGCGACTAGTATATTAACCAAGTTTTGCTTGAGGAAGATCCCCTGGTCGTAAAAACTGTAATAATAGCCGTAGTAATGACCACAAGCCTTCATAAAATCATTATAGCCTAGTCTAATATTGCGTTGGCTCCGCCTCCAGTCAAAAATCAACATATCTCCTAATGGCCAGGTCGGTCTGACAAGGAGGACATTGTCTAGCCTACCCTCTAATTCCGCTTTCTTTTCTGGAAAGATGTCGACAACGACAATAATGTCAGGGTCTTGACTCTGGGCTAGGGAAAGGGGAATATGGTTGCGGTACCCCCCGTCAATATAGTCTTCCTGTCCAATTCTAGTTTTTTTCAGGAGGGGAAAGAGGGAGGCCGAAGCCATCAGGAGGTCGCAAATTTCCTGGCGCGGTCGGTTATTCACAAAGTATTCTTCTCTTTCTTTTGTCTCATCATTGGTCACCACCAAACCAAATTGAACCGGCAATTGGTCCAGTTGGTCTTGGTCCATCAGGTAATTGTCAATCAAGCGACGCAAAGGACCGGTCTTGATTCCTCCTTGGCTGAAGGCCTTGACCGCTAGGGAAATTAAGTTCCTGGTATAATCTGTAAAGTCCTCTGAACTTTTAGGGTCATAGTCAATAACGTCTGGTGTGGAAATGGTCGACCACATCTTCTCCGCTTGGTCGAAATAATCTTGCATGACAAAGGCCCCGTTTAAAGCCCCAACTGATATTCCAGTCACCAAGTCAATTGATAAGCCAAGCTTGCGCATGGCCTTCCAAACGCCTATTTGGTAGGCTCCCCGACTTCCGCCACCTGCTAAAACTAAGGCTAGTTTTTTGCCTTCTTCCTTCTTTTTATCCATAACCTAGCCTCCTCCACTCTCTATCAGCTTGGTTACCCTTATTATAACACCTTTAAACTTTAGACCGGACTTATATGGATGGTCAAATAAGGTCTACCGTTGGAAGGCTAAGTGCTTTATCTACTTCTCTGGTAAGATAATCTGACTCACTTATTTTTAGCCTTTGCAATCTTACGACTATCTAACTGACCTGAATATTAAAAAAAGACCTTGTTTGACAAGGTCTTTTATAATGGAAATCATTATTCTTTTTCCTCAGCTTCTTGGTCTTCCGCTTGGCCCATATCCTTAATTTTCATTAAGCGGGTAATTTCAGCCCGTTCACTTTCATCCAGCTTCATCTGAATAAAGTAAATAGTATTTTCTAACTGAGGGATGGTCAAGTGTTCCAAGGCATTAACCCGACGTCGCGTTTTTTCGATTTCACTTGCCATCAGTTGGCAAGTTTTTTCGATTTCAGCTAGGTCCAGCATCTTGGACATGACGTTATTGAACTGTTCAAAGGTAGCATCCAATTCACTGTTGGAGTTGAGATAACCATACTTGAGTGGTTCATCTTCTTGAGACTTATTATGATAGTCAAAGTTCATTTGCGGAACTTGAACTGACATAATATTTTTTCGGTTAATGTTCATCTCCACCGACCGTGAAGGAATGGCCATAATCTCTTCCAGGTAATTTTCATGCAAGAGTGACTTAGCGACAGAGAAGGATTTCATCCCTTCTTCCAGATCGTCTTCTACTTCCTTGCGCAATTGGTCGTTTTTTCGGACAAGTTCAATGAATTGCCGCATGAGTTCATCTTGCTTGTCTTTGAGGAGTTTATAACCCCGACTAGCTAGCTCAAGCCGGTCTTTCAAGTTGGACAATTCCATCCGGGTGGGGTTGACATTCAGTAAATCAGCCATCTAGTCTCACCCTTCTTCCTTAGGCAAGTACTTGTCTAGTAAGTCATCTTTAATCCGTTTCAATTCTTCACGAGGCAAGATTTTGAGCAAGTCCCAGCCTAAGTCTAAGGATTCTTCGATGGCCCGGTCAGTATAGTTCCCTTGGTTGACATACTCTTGTTCAAAGCGGTCGGTAAATTCAACATATTTCTTGTCTGATTCTGACAAGGCTGAGTCACCCAAGACATTGGCCAACTCCTTAGCATCTTTCCCTTGTGCGTAGGCAGAGAAGATTTGGTTCATGGTTGGGGCATGGTCTTCTCTTGTCTTGCCTTCACCAATCCCCTCATCTTTCAACCGAGACAAGGAAGGGAGGACGTCAATCGGAGGCTCAATTCCTTGGTTCTCTAGCTCACGAGAGAGGATAATTTGCCCCTCGGTAATATAACCGGTCAAGTCAGGGATAGGGTGGGTAATATCCTCTTCAGGCATGGTCAAGACAGGGATTTGAGTGACAGACCCCTTAGCTCCTTCCAAACGACCTGCCCGTTCATATAGGGAAGCCAAGTTGGTGTAGAGGTAGCCTGGGTAACCACGACGGCCAGGGACCTCACGTCTAGCGGCTGAAACCTCACGCAAGGCGTTGGCATAGTTGGTCATGTCTGTTGTAATGATTAAAACGTGCATGTCCTTTTCAAAGGCCAAGTATTCCGCTGCAGTTAAGGCCATCCGAGGGGTCGCAATCCGTTCAATTGCCGGGTCATCGGCTAGGTTAATGAAAACAACAGACCGGTCGATCGCCCCTGTTTCTCTGAAGTCATTCATAAAGAATTCAGCTTCTTCATAAGTGATCCCAACGGCCGCAAAGACAACCGCGAACTCTTCATCCGTTCCCACAACCTGAGCTTGGCGGGCAATTTGGGCCGCTAACTCCTCGTGAGGGAGTCCGGATGCAGAGAAAACCGGTAATTTTTGGCCTCGAACCAGGGTGTTTAGGTGGTCGATGGTTGAGATACCTGTTTGGATAAATTCATCAGGATAGTTACGGGCTACTGGGTTGATGGCCTGGCCATTGATATCCATGGATTTTTCTGGGATTAACTCTGGTCCCCCATCATTGATTTGGCCCATGCCATCAAAAATCCGGCCAATCATATCTTCGGAAACATCCAGGGACAAGGGCTTGCCTAAAAAGCGGACCTTGGTTTCTGGTAGGTTAATCCCTGAAGACCCCTCAAAAATTTGAACGACTGCCCGGTCACCATCTATCTCCAGGACTTGGCCCCGTCGTCTGGACCCATCTTGGAGCTCGATATCTACCAGCTCATCAAATTTAACTCCCTCAACGCCTTCAACGGTCATCAAGGGACCAACAACATCTGAGACTGTTTTATACTCTTTAAGCATTGGAGTCAACACCACCTTTTTCAACAAGTGATTTCATAACATCTTCCAAAGAATTGTGGATTTCGTCAAAGCTGTCCATATCGTCAGCTTCAATATATTTCATCCGACCAATTTTTTCTCTGACTTCACCAGTCCCCTTGGCTATTTCATCATAGTAAGAACCTACGTCAAGCGCTTCTCTTGCCTGGCTTTCGAAGTCCATGATAATCTGCATCATTTTTAATTGCTTGGATAGCGGAGTGTAAGCATCCACATCATCATAAGCGTTCTGTTGGAGGTAGTCTTCACGAATCATGGAAGCTACAAGCATGGTGATTCGGTCAGATTCGGATAGGGAATCCACCCCAACCAAACGGACAATTTCTTCTAATTCAGACTCTTCTTGTAAAATGACCCGGGCACGTTTGACAATGTCATTCCAGTCTAAGTCATTGTCTTCCCCGATATATTTGTTCAAGCGGTCAGAATACAAGGAGTAGGAATCTAGCCAGTTGATGGCAGGGAAGTGCCGTCTTTGAGATAGGGAAGAGTCAAGCGCCCAATAGACCTTCGCCACACGAAGAGTGTTTTGGGTAACCGGTTCAGAAGTATCCCCACCTGGAGGCGAAACGGCTCCAATGGCTGTAATGCTACCGCGACGTTCTTCATCACTGCCAAGAGGTTGGACCATACCCGCCCGTTCATAGTACTCAGCAATTCGAGATCCAAGGTAGGCAGGGTACCCTTCATCCCCAGGCATCTCTTCCAAACGACCGGACATCTCACGCAAGGCTTCGGCCCAACGAGAGGTGGAGTCCGCCATGACAGCCACAGAGTAGCCCATGTCCCGGTAATATTCAGCAATGGTAATACCGGTGTAAATAGAAGCTTCACGGGCTGCCACTGGCATGTTAGAGGTGTTGGCGATCAAGATGGTTCGCTCCATAATAGACTTACCAGTTTCTGGGTCAGTCAATTCAGGGAACTCGTTAATAACCTCGGTCATCTCGTTACCTCGTTCACCACAACCAATGTAGACAACTAAGTCGACGTCGGCGAATTTAGCAATTTGGTGTTGGACAACCGTTTTGCCAGCACCGAAAGGACCTGGAACGGTTGCCGCCCCACCTTTTGCTACTGGGAACAAGGTGTCAATAACTCTTTGGCCAGTAATTAAAGGTTGAATCGGGTTTAATTTCTGAGCCACTGGACGGCCTTGACGAACAGGCCATTTTTGAATCATATTGAAGGTTTTTTCGCCATCCTCTGTTTCAATGGTGTACAAGTCATCTTCAATTGTATATTCACCAGACTCGACCGAGCTCACTTTGCCACTGATGCCATGTGGAACCAAAATCCGGTGTTCAATAACAGCAGATTCTTGGACAACCCCAATAATGTCGCCAGTTTCGACTTGGTCACCTGGCTGGACCTTGGCTTCAAATTCCCATTTTTTATCGCGGTCTAAGGCTTGCACCTCTACCCCGCGTTGTAGGAAACTACTTTCTGTTTTTTCAACGAATGATTTTAAGGGACGTTGAATCCCATCAAACATTTGCGAAATCATGCCCGGTGCTAATTCAACTGACAAGGGTTCACCAGTGATGACAACATCTTCTCCAGGTCCAACCATGGAAGTTTCTTCATATACCTGGATGGAAGCGACGTCGCCTCTCATGTCAATTACCTCGCCGATCAGGCCGAATTCACCGACACGGCAAATATCTTGAATATCTGCTTCTTCCATTCCTTTAGCTGTTACTAAAGGACCTGAGACACTAACAATCGTACCTTTACTCAAATCCATCACCCTCCTAAAGTATGTTTTGACCCACAGCTTTTTCGACGTTCTTCTCGATCCGTGATCTCCCTATACCCTGTGAGCCATTGTGGTTCGGGATTAAAATAACAGCCGGTGTCATCATTGTGTCATAACGATCGATCGCTTCAGGGATTTCTTGGGCCAATTCTTCGGTTAAAAAAATCACACCGAAATCTTCTTTAGCCATTTCATCAATTGTTTTTTTGGCTGTTTGACCATCATTAACGAATCTGACATCAAAGCCTAACATCTTAAAGCCAAGGATTGAGTCTTTATCGCCAACTACTCCAATTTTACTGGCCATAATTCAGTCTCATCCTTTCTCTAATTGTATCGGCATCAATACCGTTTTCTTTACCAGCTAAGACAAGCCGCAAGTTAGTAACCTCTACCTCTTTAGCATGGATATAAGCAATAGTTGGTAAGGGACCAAAGGCTTGTAACTTAGCCTCTCTCATTTTCTTCATATAAGCATCGTCTGTCAACTGATCTACCTTGATAGCAGATACTTCATTGTTATCTGAGTCAGTAGCTGATTCAATCAGGGACCGGTAAGAACTGGTCCGCAAGTAGCGTTCTAGCTCTGACAGGCCTAAACCAGCACTGGATACTAATTTTTCCTTATCCAAGTAGCCAACTTCCGTTAAAATACCATCTATAAAATTACGGTTGTGGCCTTGTTTGCTGGCACGGATGGCTGTTGAAATATTGAAATAATCAGCTTCTTGCTTAACCAAATTTATGATATCTTCAATTCCCAGGCGGTCAGCCAAGCTTTTCAAGTGGTCAAAGTAATGGCGGTCTAAAATTACATCAATAGCATAAGCTTGCTTGCTTTCCTCAAGTTGGGCTTTGACCTCTGAAATACTCTGCAAGTATTCTTCAGGTAGGAGATCTGATTGCCCTTCCTTGATGGCCCGTCGCAAGCTTTGGATACTAAAGCGACCAATATTGATATAGAGGTCTGAAAAGTCTTGATCAGCAAATTCTTCTTTAAATAATACTTTTAAATTATGATAGGTGTATCTTAAAGCTGCATATTCAACCAATTCTGGATTGGGGGTTGAAGTGAACATCTCTTGGTAGACCCGCTCTAATTCATGGGTCAGCATCAAGTCGTAGTCCCGACTTTCTTTTATATCGTCCACGTCATTCCGGTAAACCGTCTCACGCAAGATATTCACCGCATCATCATAAGATTCTGCCGCAATCATCCGGTCAAAATGGCCTTGCTTAAGGAGTTTGTTTTCTTGAGCACGTATGGTGACGTTCAATGATCCATAATCATTGTCTTTCATGTCCTCTCCTCCTTAAGAAAATAGTTCTTGGTTAATTTGTCTGACAAAGTCATCTCTTCGGTTAGCAATCAATTCGCTAAACAAGTAGTTGAATTCAATCCCCTTTTTAGAAAGGGTAAAACCAGACTCACCCTTGATGGTGGTCTCAGCCAAGGTCACATTTAGTCCTTGAATGTCCAAGTTTGAAAGCCATGCTTGGTCCACTAAGCCTTGAGACTTGTCGCCTAGGTAGAGCTTCACATCCCCTTCTTGACTAAAGTTACTCAAAACCCCTTGGGCAAACTTTTGGAAATCTTCTGAACTCAAGTCGTCCAACTTATCTTGAACGCTAGCTAAGACTTGTTTGATATAGTCTTGCTTGATTTTTAACTTCTCGTTTCGTTCCTTGATCGCAATGGAATTGACCTCAATGTCATATTGGTTGGAGGCTTCTTGGTCAAGGCGTTCCAATTGTCTTTCCTTGTCTTGAGCCGCTTTTTCCTTGGCAGCTTGAATTTCTTCATCTGCAGCTTGCTTCGCTTCTTCAACCTTGCTATCTAAAGATTTTTTTTCTTTGTCGATAACCTGCTGGGTAATCTGCTTTAAGTCAGCCATTGTCATCCTCCTTTATCATGACTATCAATCAGGCTTTTAAGCAAATAGAATCATGAATAATGCGATAAGGAAGCCTAAAATAGCGTAGGTTTCAACCATAGCAGAGTAGATAGCAGTTTGGATGTTGACTTCTTCTCTTTGGGCAATGGTTTGGATACCAGAAACGGAAACTCTACCTTGGGCTGGACCAGATGTAATACCAGCAATCCCAACGGTTAAACCAGACATAAGGTAGTACCAACCCATTGATGGGTCCATACCTGCTTCAATGTTTAACAAGATAAAGAAACCAACAACGAATCCATAAATCCCTTGGGTGGAAGGGAGAGCTTGTAAGATCAAGGCTTTTGCGAAAAGTTCTGGGTTATCTTTCAAGAGGGCGGAAGCCGCTTCACCTGCAACACCAACCCCTCTAGCAGACCCGGTACCTGAGAGGACAACAGCTAGGGCAATACCCAAACCTGCCATGACCATACCTGTGTTTTCACCAAATAGCTCTAAAATACTAATATCCATTATTTTTCCTCCTATTTTTTATGGTTATTTTTTAATCCAAATATATTTTTGTAAGGTTCCTAGAGGCTCTAACTTACGTCCCCCGCCAGTATAGAACTTGCCAAACATTTCAACGAAGTGGAGTCTGAGGGAGTGGACGTATGCCCCAAGGAAGGCAATAAAGATGTTTAAGAAGTGTAGGGCAATAAAGACGATGATACCGAGTGTGAACCGGACGACTGGTGGGAAGACACTAACCAGTAAGTTAAAGGCCATCCCAATGTTAGCCGATGCCACACCCAAGGCCATGATACGGGAATAACTGACTATGTCCCCTGTAATCCCTGCTACATCGGTTAAACCGAGCAAGCCTTGGCCGAAGCCAACGAAGATATTGCTACCGGTTATCATAGAGGCTATAACAATGCCGATTGCGTTGATGACAATGAGGGCAATGCCGATGTTTTCCACGATAGAAGGCAAGCCTAACATTAAACCTGCTGCAAAGACGACAGCTCCAATTATGATCATGGACCAGGAGTGGTCATCGATATAAGCTTGGAGGTGGTCGCCATCCTTGTGTTTAAAGTAGGCATCCAACTGGAAACCAAGGATAATATGGATGACACCCAGGATAATCGAAATAATTAAGACAGTGATAACATCATCTTGAAGGTTTAAGACTTGGAAAGGCAATTCAAATCCGAAGAAGGATCCAAATATTAAACCTAAAATAATGGTGGCCACTGTGTTATACATAAAGAACCGAATATTTTGTTCTTGGTCAGGGCCTAAATCCATAATCTTCAAGCCTGCAAATGTCACCAAGAATAAGAGCAAACCATAACCCGCATCAGCTGACATCATGCCAAAGAAGATGAAGTAAAATGGTGCAATCCAAGGCGTTGGGTCAAGACCCCCGTATTTGGGGTAGCTAAACATCTCAATCAGCATTTCAAATGGCTTGACTAGGCCATTATTTTTCAGAACAACAGGGACATCATCGTATTCTTCTTCCATGACATCCTCGGGTATCACAGCCACATTATCCTCTAAGTCCTGGTTGAGTTGGTCGGTTACGAGATCAACCTGGTCAGCTTCAATCCAACCGCTTGCCAAAAAGAGGTGCTGGCTATTTAAGACCAGGTCTTTGGCCTTAATCCGTTGTCCCTTATTATAAAGGAATTCAATAGCTAATTCTAAAGACCGTTTTTCGTCCTTCCAAGTTCTCAAGTCTTTTTTAATGGCCTTACGTTCCTCAACAAGTTGAACCCGCTTGTCTTGGTTGTCCTTCAGTTCTTCCTCGGGTAACTTGTCGTATTTATAATTTAATTCTCTGAAACCAGATTGGGCTAGTTCACTCCGGACTGACTTGGCCTGGTCTTTGGGTGTAATTACATACAAGCCAAGACTTTCCTTGCTAGAGTATACTTCCTGCCAAGTGGTATCATCTAGGTCTTCAACAGCTTCTTTAAAGGGCTTAATATAGTCCTCATCCACCGAACCTAAGATCACTTCTAGGAGGTCAAATTCCTTCAATTCCTTGGGGTGGTGGCTGAGTTTCTTCCATCTTCTAAAGAAGGCTTCTTCCTCTCGCAAGGCTTTGAGGTCTTCTTCCACTTTATTTAATTGATCTTCTTTTTCAGATACCCGGTCTATGATGGCTTGGATCTCATCCAAGTCAACTTGATCTTGCAAGTCCTTCAAGGTCAAGACTTCCCTTTTAGCTTTCAGACTGGCAATTAAACCCGGTTTGGGAACAAATTGACTGAGGTAGTCTAAAGCATATTCTGCATCTTGAAAAAATTGGTCATTGTCCGATTGTTCGTCCCTAGAGCTAGTGACTTCAAAATCATCGACAATGGATTCTTCAACCACCTTAGGCAAAGGAATCACTTCAACACTTTGCAACTGTTGAATGGATTGCAAAAGCTGGTCTTTGTTTTCTTGTTCCGCAAGAAGGGTCAATTTTTTCATTTTAGAAATTGCCATATGCTTTGAGCACCTCCTCTGTTAATTCTTGTGACAATTGGTCGACCTTGTCTTCATAACTAGACCGAAAGCTTTCTTTCGCCTGGTCTATATTTTTTTGGGATTGGTCGCGCTTGTCATCCAAACGCTTGCTATCCTGGTCTTTACGTTCTGACCGATAATCCTCCAATTCTTGATCCAAATCTTTTTGAATACGGTCAAGTTCCTTGTCCTTTTCTTGATTTATTTCTTTAATAGACTGGTCACTTTCCTGACGCAGGTCTTTGGCACGTTTTTCAACATCCTTAACCTGATCAATTGCATCTTGGTTCACTACTAGCCCCCCCTTTCGATTATGACTACTTTATCAAATCGACATTTAGAAGCTAAAATATCCATCAGATATAGTCTTCACTTATAAGTTAATTTTATCAATCTGACAGTATTTGTCAATTATATTGTGACGACCAAGACCGAATCAGGTTTACTAGTTCAATTTTTAACAAGATATTTTTTATTGACACGGGAACGAAAGTTCGGTAAACTATCTTTGCAAACATTTGTTCGGGGAGGAAGAAATATGGAAAAGCCAATCGATAGAAGTTACGGACCAAGTAACTTATCTAAGCTAAAAGATCGTCTCATGAACCAGTCAGAATTTATGTCCTTTGATATTAAACCGCAAATGCCTAAGAAGCAAGTTTCCCACTTTGTCAAGCAAGCTGTCCGCCAGGGTCGTTTGGTTGCTATCCAAATCAACCAAGGAGACGGCATTATCAGTGAACTTGTCGGCACTCCTAGCAGGTCTAAACAGTCCCACCACCTGGTCATAAAGGGACGAAAACATAAGACCCTCTACCTAATCTCAGGCAGTCAAATCCGCCATATCCGCTACCTATAAGGCAAGCTACAAGACATGTTTTGCTATAAAAAAGAGGCTAGAAAAACTAGCCCCTAGGAAAAAACCGGCGATTTTCCATGAAATCGCCGGTTTTTGATTGTGGAATTGGACTTTTTCCTAGCCCTACTTTTAGTTAATTGGTCTTCCCTTTAACTGGGTCAAGGTAACGTTCAATCAAGCCAAAGACAACGTCCATGATAACGGCCATTAAGGCAATAGGAATAGCTCCTGCTAGAATGATGGCTGCCCCATCAGTTGCATTGACACCTCGCTGGATAATGTCGCCTAAACCACCAGCACCGATAAAGGTCCCAATGGCAGCAATCCCAATCCCAACAACGAGGGCATTACGGACGCCTGCCATAATAACGGAAAGTGCCAAGGGAAGTTCAACCTTGTAGGTTTGTTGCCAACGGGTCATCCCCATTCCTTTCGCTGAGTCCATCACGGCCCGGTCTACATTTCTAACCCCGGCATAAGTGTTTTTCAAAATGGGAAGGAGAGAGTAGACAAAAACTGTTGCAATAACAGTGTTGGGTCCCAAACCCATTGCCAGCATAAAGAGGGACAATATAGCAATAGAAGGAATGGTTTGGATCAAGTTGGCAATAGTAATCACCCAATCAGCCAACTTGGACTTTCTGGCAATGTAAAAGCCTAAGGGAATGGCAATAACAGCTGCCAGTAAGACACCATAAATAGAGATTAAAAAGTGTCTAGCAAATTGGTCCCAAACATAGGCTCCATTTTGCTGAAAATAGTAGAAGAACTGTTGGAAGACCGACATGTTGGCAACATCTTCCAAACCTTCAAAGTTTTGAATGATTGTGTCCATCTTACTCGCCTCCTTGGGGTTCTAGGTAA
The DNA here is from genome assembly GCF_000315445.1 of Alloiococcus otitis ATCC 51267. GTDB lineage: Bacteria > Bacillota > Bacilli > Lactobacillales > Carnobacteriaceae_A > Alloiococcus > Alloiococcus otitis. Next base: position 244,917 of record NZ_JH992957.1, on the reverse strand, counting down.
GGTTCAGCATCTTCAAAATAATTGTGCTCTTGTAAGAAGGTTTGGGCTACAATAGCAGGCTCAATCAACATGTCGTCAGCAATATAGTTCATCTCCTGCATCTGCTCGGGTGAGATTTTTTCTTCCAACTTGAGCATGATTTCATTGAGCTCAGGATAGTCTTCCAAGAGGTCTTGGTTGACAGCTGGACTGGCATCATAAGGTGGGAAGAAGTTCAAGTCATCTTCTAAAACCACCAAGTCATAGCTGGCAATCCGGCCGTCTGTAGAATAACCGAGGACAATATCCATCTCTCCGGTTTCAACGGCGTCATAGACCAAACCAATCTGCATGAGGTAAACAGTCCCGAAGTCAAAGCCGTATTCTTCAACAAAGTCATCATAGCCGTCCCCTTCCCGGGCTAGCCAAGAAGAGTCAACACCTGCTGTTAATTCGTCAGCATAAGGACCGACATCAGAAATTTTTTCAAAACCGTATTCATCCGCAACATCCTGGGTCACCATGAAGGCATAGGTGTTAGCAAAACCATAAGTTGGATACCATTCCATATCAAATTCTTGGTCAAAGCCTTCCACCACAACTTCAAGGGCCTTGTCCGGTTCGGTAATGGGGTCTTGGTTCATTTCCCCGGTTAAGGAGGTCCCGGTATATTTTGCAGCCCCTACATTAGCATCCCCTAACAACATAGCTTGGTGGACCATGGTTGATGAGCCTAGGTTGATGATGGTTTCAACGTCGGTGTCAATATAGTGTTCAATCATGTCTTCCAGTAAATAAGTTAGGATCGTTGCTTCAGTTGAAGCCTGGCCAGCAACCCGGATGGTATTTTCATCTTCTGCTTCAACATTACCCAGGCCGGGAAAAGTGCAAGCTGAAAGTACCAGGGCTGATAGACCTAAACTAGCTGTTTTGATCATCTTTTTAAAATTCATCCTGACATCCTTCCTATCTTAAGTTCACCGGTGTAACGCGTTTTTCCAATAAGCTTAGGAGAAAATCAACGAGTAAGGCCAAGATGGTAACTGGCACAATACCCGCAATAATTAATTCAGGTACGTATAGACTGAGTCCACCGAAAATATAGTCACCAAGGCCACCTGCCCCAATATAGGATGCCAAAGTGGTCCAAGCAATGACGTAAGTAGTGGACAAGCGGATACTAGCCATAATAACGGGGGCCGCTTGAGGAAGTTGGACCTTGGTCAAAATTTGGCCATTTTTCATCCCCATTCCCCGGGCTGCATCCACTAAGTTGTCATCGACTGACTTAATCCCGGTATAGGTATTGCGGAGAATTGGCAATAGGGAGTAGATGAAGAGGGCTAAAATAGCTGGTACTTGACCAACCCCTACAAAAACGATCATCAAGGCAAGCAAGGCCAAGGAAGGTAGGGATTGTAAGATTGAGGCTATGGTAATCACCACATTAGCTGCCCGGTCATTCACCCTGGTTAGGAAAATGCCAAGCGGGACAGCAACGATAATCCCCAAAAGGATAGAAATGAATGATAAATAAATGTGCTCCCAAATTAAGCGAAGCATGGTCGGCCCATTTTGGGCGAAAAACTCTTGTATAGCTGAAAGCATCGTATCCCCTCTCCTATGCTTGTTCTAGTTTGGCTGCATTGTAGTCTTGAAGTCCGTCCTTGCCTTGGTCTTTCGGACTCTCTCCGCCCCAAATAGAATGGTAGACGACTTCAACCAGGTCAGTGTGGGTTAAGTAGCCTTGCAGAGAGTAATCATCTTCTAAGACAAGTTCGAACTTGCCACCACGTTTGAGCATTTTTTCTGCAATTTCTCTAATATAAGAGTTAGGCTTGATATAGGTTTTAGGCAGTTCCATAACGTCATCAACCAACTTGTCTTTATTAGCTTGGTTGATTTTCTCTAAGTACAAGACACCGTAAACAATATTGTTGTCGTCGGTTACAATCAAGTTGGTTAATCGTTTATCCCGCATCACAGCGACAGCATCTGAGATGGAAGTCCCCAATTGAACAGTCACTGGGTCTGTCGACATGACATCAGCTACCAGTTGGTCATTTCCAGCCTTGCTGAGCCGGTCTTCCCCAATCAATTCTTTGACAAAGTCATTGGCAGGGTTGGCCACAATATTGTGGGGGGTATCATATTGGATTAACTTCCCTTCTGACATAATTGCCACCTTGTCTGCTAAGTCCAAGGCTTCGTCCATATCGTGGGTGACAAAGATAACAGTTCGGTCATAATCCTTTTGCAGTTGAATGACTAAGTCTTGCAAAGCCTCCCTCGTGATCGGGTCCAAGGCTCCGAAAGGCTCGTCCATTAAGATGATTTCTTGGTCAGCTGCTAAGGCCCGGATGACTCCAACCCGCTGCTGCTGTCCACCAGATAATTCAGAAGGATAGCGGTCTAAGTAGTCGTCTGGGTTCATATCGACAGCTTCTAGTAGCTCTCTTGCCTTGTCTTGCATGTCTTTCTCGTCCCATTTTAAAAGCTTAGGAACTAAGACAATATTTTCATAGACGGTCATGTGGGGCATTAAACCGGTTTGTTGAATCACATAACCAATTCCTCTTCTAAGGTCAACTGGATCTTTGTCTTTGATGTTTTCACCATCAATCAAGACATCGCCTTCAGTTGGGTCGATCATCCGGTTGACCATCCGCATGCTAGTCGTTTTCCCACTACCGGATGTACCAATAAAGACAACTAGTTCACCCGATTCAATGGTAAGATTCAAATTATCAACAGCCCGGGTCCCATCGCCGTAGACTTTACTGATATTTTTGAACTCGATCATTTTGCCACTCCTCCATTAAAGTCTAGTAAAATATTTTAATGTAATGTTCACATCGTTACATTTCAACAACACTATAATTATTACAAATATTAAGGGAACAATCAACTTTTAAGAGCCTAAATAGGGACATAATGGGAAAATGTAATATTAAAAATATTTCCTGCCACTAATGCCCTTTCATTATTTTTCCTATACTAGCTTTATTTTGTAAAAAATTGACCTAGTAAAGAGCCCCATGGAGGGAATGTCCATGGGGCTCTTTAGTTTTTTCAATTTTCATTAGAAATTTTAATTATTTAGAAAAAAGTTCTCTTAACTAGTTGTCATACCAACGTCTTTGGTTGACCTCCATTATAACGGGGAGGATAATAGGGTTCCGTTTGGTTTGCTTGAAGAGGTAGTCGCTCAGGTCATCTCGGATGTCTGATTTGATGGAAGACCAGTCAAAATCATTGTCTTTGAGGTTCTTTTTGACAACCTTTTTGACGATAGCATTGGCTTCGTTAATAAGATCATAGTTTTCTTTAACGAAGATAAAGCCCCGGGTCACAATATGGGGGTCGGCCACAATTTTTTGTTTCTTCCGGTCAATGGTAACCACGGCAACCAAGATCCCATCATCCGACAAGAGTCGGCGGTCACGGAGGACAATATTGCCGACATCGCCAATCCCGATCCCATCTACCAGGGTATCGTCAGCTGGCACCTCTCCAGTTGATGACATTTTACCTTTATGGTATTCAAGGACTTCCCCATTACTCAAGAGGAAGATGTGGCTATAATTGATGCCGGCTTCATGGGCCAAGTCAGCATGGGCTGCCAACATCCGGTATTCGCCCTGGACCGGGATAAAGAATCGAGGGTTTAAGAGGTTGATCATCAGCTGTAAGTCTTCTGGGGTAGCATGGCCTGACGCCTTGATTTTATCTGAAATTTTCTCCACCCTGGCCCCAGCCCGGTAAATTAAATTTTCTGTTTCGGCCACGGTAACTTCCATGGCAATAGAAGGGCTGGTAGCAATATAGACCAGGTCATCTTCTTTGAGGTTAACGTGCTGGTGTTGCTTGGTAGCCATCCGTCTGAGGGTCTTAATAGGCTCCCCACTGGACCCAGTTTCTAAGACCACAATCTGGTCGTCTCTGTACTTGTCAATTTCTGAAATTGGCTTGATCAAGTTCTTTTCGGGTAAGAAAAGTTTTTTCAATTTGACAGCTGTATCTAAAATGTCGGTTAATTGGTTACCAGTGACAAAGATTTTCCGGTTGGTTAAACTAGCGGCATTGAGGATTTGCTGGATTCGTAATATATTACTTTTCACCGCTGCAACAATAATCCGGCCATCGGTTTGGATGAAGGACTCATTGACCACTTTTTGAACCCGTTTGTCCGACACATTCTCTTCTTGACTTTCGGCTTCAATTGAGGAACTTAAGAGGGCAAAGACCCCTTCCTTGCCGATATCAGAAATCCGGTTAAAGTCCGTTTTATAGGGCCCATGGGCACTCTGGTCAAACTTAAAGTTACCAGTGTAGACAATATTCCCTTCATCAGTCCGGATAGAGATCCCCATTGATTCTGGAATGGTGTGGGTCACTTGGAAAAAGTTAATCAAGATCCCGTCAAAATCAATTTCTGTATCCTGACCCACCACATGGAAGTCATCAAAATTGCTGTTGCCATGGTTTTGGTTTTGCAACTTAGCCAATTCAATGGTCAATTCAGAGCCAAAAACAGGGAGGTCAAACTCATCCAAGAGGTAAGGCAAACCACCGATGGCATCCTCGTGGCCGTGAGATAAAAAGACCCCGGCAATCCGGTCTGCATTTTCCCTTAAATAAGTAAAGTCTGGGATGACAGCATCAATACCAAACAATTCATTTTCCGGGTACATGAGGCCGACGTCCAGGATAAATATCTGGTCTTCTACTTCAACAATATACATACTCTTACTGTTTTCTCTGATCCCGCCTAAGGGGATGATTTTAATTTTCGACAAATCTCTCACCTTTATGTTTTTATTTTTTCAGTTCTAAAAGCTAATAGCTATTATAGCATAAGTCTTGGAGCATGACTAATGGCTGGGACTAGAATATTGTAGACTAGTCATTAATCTTGTATACTACAAACAAAAAGGAGGAGCAAAATGGACCAGCAAACACTTATCTACCGGCTCAACCAGGCCTTTCCTGAGGGCTTAACCATCCAAGAACTCAATCAAGCAAGCTCTAATTCCCCAAGTCAAATTCAAGACCTTATCCTAGAGGCCAAAAACCTTGGCTTCCCCCTTGTGACAGGAGATAAGCAAGTATTCCTAGGCCACCCCCTCTACTCTCAAGCTGGAATTGAAGCACATTTTTCGCCGGACTTTTCCTTGCCTATCCAGTTAGAAGAAGTAACCGACTCCACCAACACCTTAGCCCGTCAGGCAGCAAACCACGTTCAGGAGGCAACCGCCTTTATGGCCTACAGTCAAAGAGCGGGTGTCGGCCGGCTCAACCGTCCTTGGCAGTCCCCCATGGGTAAAAGTTTGTCCTTATCCTTACTCCTGCCAGACTTCCCCAAAGACCTACCTGTTTATCTTCTAAGCCAAATTACAGCTGCTTCTCTTTGCCAGTCCTTAGACCCCTACCTTGACAACTTAGGCATTAAATGGCCCAATGACCTTATTGCAAACCAGCGAAAAATCGCTGGCATTCTCCCTATTTTTGACCAGGATGAAACAGGTCGTTCCTATGTCATCTTAGGCATTGGTCTCAACCTCTTCCAAGACCTGGAAGATTTCCCTAAAGACCTCCAAGACAAGGCTGGTTCCCTTAAAATGGCTGTCGGCTTTGAGATAGATATCGACCAGCTCTTAGCTAAGCTGATCGAGGATTTAGTTCGGGCAATCCAGGCCTTTAAAGACAGGCAAGATGGTCAAGCCTTTCTAGCTATTTGTCGGGAGAAATCCCTTTTAATCGGCAAGGAAGTCCTAAGCTATGAAGGAGATAAGCCGGCCCGTCAGGTTAAAGTGCTAGATATTGCATCCAATGGCGGCCTAAAAGTCAAGGACTTAAAAAGCGGGCAAGAAGAAGTCCTCTTGTCTAGTGAGATTTCCATCCGAACTCAGTATGGTCACTATATCTAGGCCAGTCTCTATCAAAGTTAATCTAGGAAAGACTTGGCTAATTAGACCGAGATCCTCCTTTCATTTTAACCAAGCAAGTAATACTTCTTTAGTTGACATTTACACAATTTTAATCTTTTTTGTTACCACCTTGGGGTCTAACCTTAAAGGTCAGCCTCCAAGGTGGATTTTTATTAATTTAAATTAATATATTTCTTGCAATCCTAAGTAAGACCAGGTAGACTCTAATTTAAAGTAGACTTAAGCCAACAGAAGCGGGCAAAGTTTGGAGGCCTGTAGATATGACTCAAAAAAGCAAGCCAATCAATTGACACTAGGCCAAGTGGTCAGCCTATTCCTGGCTTTTATGATTTTATTCTCCAGCTTAGTTAACAGCTTGACCTCTGCCAACTTTTTAAACTTGCCAACCTATACATATGCAAGTCTAGCTATTTTCCTAGCTAGCATAATCCTCTGGCTCTTTGTGGCCATTGACTGGCCAAGTCTAGTCTGCTTAATTTGCTTGGGCTTTCTACCAGAGATTAGTTATAACCAAGTATTTGAGTTATCATTCGGAAATACTACTTTCGTTTTCTTGTTTTTCACCTTTTTAGTCACTCATGCATTACAAGAGACCCACTTTCTTAACCGGTTAACTTCACTTGCCATTAACAATAAGTGGGCCCAGGCCAATCCTTGGCGGTTTACCACTGCCTTCTTGGCAATTAGCTTAGTTATTGCGTCTTTTATTTCACCCACAATCTTATTCATGATTGCCTTTCCGGTTTATGAACAAATTGTTGACCAATTCGGCTTTAATAGAGGGGATAAAAATGCTTCCAAATTACTCATTGCTCTTTTTTCGACCATTGCCATAGGAACAGCTATGACCCCCATTAATCATATCTCTGCCCTCACAGCTATGGGTCTTTACAATTCGGCTTTCAATGTAGAATTGACCAACGGCATGTACATGAGCTTTGCTGTCCCAGCAGGCCTAGTTATCTTTATCTGCCTCTACCTTTCGTTAAGATGGGTGTGGAAATTGAAGTTAAGTGGAGTATATTTAACAAGCGTTCGTTTGCTAACTAATATTCCTAAAGCGGATAGAAAGGAAAAGTGGACTGTTTCTATTTTTGCTTTGGTGGTCATACTATGGATTCTCCCAGAAGTTTTAAAGCTATTTGATCTTCAAGCTGGACTATTTTTAAGTCAGGCTGGGATAGCCTTCCCCCCTCTACTTGGTTCTTTCCTCCTAGCCTTCATCCGGATTGAAGGCCAGTCCCTTATTCATTTGGACCAGGCTATTCGAAAAGGGGTCTTTTGGCCTAGTATGTTATTGGTTGCTGCTAGCTTAGCCTTAGGGAGCATCATGGCCATGCCAGAATTAGGAGTTGTTTCTCTAATTGAACATGCCCTGGCCCCCATCATCGGTCAACTATCTCCTCTGGTCATGGTCTTCGTTTTTGTCACCTGGGCTGGACTCCAAACCAACTTTTCCTCAAACCTGGTGACAGTATCTTTAGTCACAACAATTATACTGACAAATGCCCGAACAGGAGAAGGACTCCCAGTAAATACCGGAGTAATCGCATCTTTAATTGGTTTTATGGCATCTCTTGCCTTTATGACCCCACTCTCTATGCCTTATGTAGCTATTGCCATCGGATCAGGCTGGACGAATGCCAAAGACTGCTTTGTCTATGGTTTGTGGCTACTTTTAATCAGCATCTTATCCGCTAGCTTTGTCGCCTACCCCATTGGATCTACCCTCTTGTCAAACCTACCTTAAAGGAGTGAACTGCCATGTTAGAAGACCAACGCAAGGAAATCGACCGGATTGACCAAGAAATTGTCAGGCTCTTCGAATTACGGTGCCAAGCTATCGAAGCCATTGCCGAACTCAAGCTAAAAAACAAGATTGCTGTTCTGGACCAAGACCGGGAAAAGCAAGTGATTGCAAAGGTCCAATCCTTCCTGAGTGATGACAGCCTTAAGGAAGAGATTGCAGACTTATACCAAAACCTGATGCGGATCTCCCGCCTCCACCAGACTAAATGGATAAAAAAGCGGGAAAAGTCACAAGAATCTTAACTTGAAAAAGCTTGACTAGGACTCCTAGTCAAGCTTTTTGCTTTTTTCAGATTGGTTTTATTTTATGACTCTTTTTCGAGTTTATGAAGGGCCTGTTTACGGGATAAGTTGACCCGGCCCTTGCTGTCTATTTCAGTCACTAGGACTTCCAGCTCTTCTCCTAACTTAACAACATCTTCGACATTTCTCACAAAACCGTCTGCTAGTTCTGAGATGTGGACTAAGCCATCAGTTCCCTTGATAATTTCAACAAAGGCCCCGAATTTTTCAATTCGAACAACCTTACCCTTGTAGATTTTGCCGACTTCCACTTCTTCGGTTAATTCTTCAATAATTTCAATAGCCCGGTCAATCATGGCCTGGTCTTGACCATAAACAGAAACATTTCCGTCATCGTCGATATCAATTTTAACACCAGTTTCATCAATGATTTCGTTAATTTGGTCCCCGCCCTTACCGATGACAATTTTAATCTGGTCGGGCTTAATTTTAATCGACTTGATTTTAGGCGCATAAGGGCTGAGTTCTGGGCGAGGCTGGGCGATTGCTTTTTCCATATTGTCTAAAACGGACAAGCGTGCCTCTTTAGCAGAAGCCAAGGCCTCTTTTAAAATCGCCTCGGTGATCCCTTCAATTTTAATGTCCATCTGTAAGGCTGTAATACCTTGCCGGGTCCCAGCTACCTTAAAGTCCATGTCTCCTAGGTGGTCTTCCAAACCTTGGATGTCTGTTAAGACAGTATATTCTTCAGGGCTATTCATAACAAGCCCCATGGCAATCCCACCTACTGGCGCCTTAATGGGAACCCCACCGTCCATCAAGGCAAGGGAGCCGGCACAGATGGAAGCTTGGGAAGAAGATCCATTGGATTCAAGGACTTCTGCTACCAGTCGAATAGTGTAAGGGAAATTTTCCTGGCTTGGGATGATGGGTTCTAAAGCTCGCTCACCCAAGGCACCGTGGCCAATTTCCCGCCGGCCTGGTGACTTCGGCCGACCGGTCTCCCCGACTGAATAACTTGGGAAGTTATAGTGGTGGATAAAGCGTTTTTCTTCTTCTGAACTCAAGCCGTCAATCACTTGGTGTTCATTTAATGGGCCTAGGGTTAAGGCGGACAAGGCCTGGGTTTGCCCCCTTGTAAAGAGACCGGATCCATGAACCCGGGCAAAGAGGCCTACTTCTGATTCTAGGTCACGGATTTCATCGACTTTCCGGCCGTCTGGTCTCACTTTTTCTTCAGTGATCAAGCGTCTAACTTCTTCTTTTTCCAGGTCATCAGCTATTTCTTTGACATCAGAGGCTAAGTCGGCCAAGAATTCCTCGTCTTGGTCCTGGTATTTTTCCTCGTAGTAAGCCAAGATGGCCTCTTTAACGGCCTCAATCTTGGCACCCCGCTCTTGTTTGTCCTTGGTCTGGATGGCCTGGGTCATTTGGTCGTTAAACTGGTCTTTCACTTCAGCTACCAATTCGGGATCCGGCAAGACCAGGTCATAGTCCATTTTTTCTTGGCCAATTTCAGCGATAATCTCTTCTTGGAAAAGACACAAGTCTTGGATGGCTTGGTGGCCAAACAAGAGGGCCTCTAGCATATCTTCTTCAGAAACCTGGTCAGCTCCAGATTCTACCATATTGATAGCTTCCTTAGTACCAGCTACAGTTAAGTGGATATCAGAGGCTGCATCCTCTTCTTCAGTTGGATTGATGATCAATTTCCCATCAACCCGACCGACATTAACACCAGCTATGGGGCCATTAAAAGGCAGGCTAGAAATGGAAAGGGCTAGAGAAGAGCCAAACATGGCGGCCATTTCAGGCGAACAGTCAGGGTCAACGGACATCACCGTGTTGTAAATTTGTACTTCATACTGAAAGCCTTCTGGGAAGAGGGGACGAATAGGACGGTCAATTAAGCGGGCAGTTAGAGTGGCGTGTTCTGACGGACGTCCTTCCCGTTTAATAAAGCCACCTGGAATTTTACCCACTGAGTACATTTTCTCTTCATAATTCACCATGAGGGGGAAGAAGGGCATGGTGCTGGGCTCATCCCCGTTGACTACTGCAGTCAAGACAGCAGTGTTGTCATACCGGATTAAGACTGCTGCATTAGCCTGCTTAGCAAGCTGGCCCACTTCGACTTGGAGGGTTCGTCCAGCAAATTCTTTGGTAAATACTTTTTTGGTCATAGTCTACTCCCTTTCTGAACATTACCCGCTACTCTACAAATATCAATATTCTCGCCTAAATACTCATATTTGTATAGTAGCTTGTGTAATGCTATCTTGTTTGCTTAAAAAATAAGCGAGATTCACCCGAACCCCGCTTATCTTTACTTTATTTTAACGACGTAATCCTAAACGATTAATCAATTCACGGTAGCGTGTAATATCTTTATTTCGCAAGTATGCTAACAAATTACGACGGCGACCGATCTTTTTCAATAAGCCTCGTTTTGAATGGAAATCTTTTTTGTGCACTTTAGAGTGCTCGTTTAATTCCGTGATTTCCTCAGTTAAAACGGCAATTTGGACTTCTGGAGACCCAGTGTCTCCTTCGTGAAGTGCATATTCCTTAATGATTTCGTTCTTTCTTTCCTGAGAAACTGCCATAAGTTCCACCTCTTTCTCTTCATTGAATCCATTCACTGAGATGGCGTTGGTGAATCGCCCATCCAAGCGAAGGTCTGTGCTTACTTGGCTTGTTCAACACGGTAAATATCATACTATACTGAATGGTTAAAATCAAGCCTTTGACCCTTAGCACTTTGCCTAGAGACTTAAGCTTTAAACTTACTCTTAATTTCCATGACAACATCCCTTAAATTAGCTGCTTTCTCAAATTCAAGGTTCTTAGCTGCTTCTTGCATTTCATATTCCATACTGTCGATCATGTCCCGTCTTTCGTCTACGGACAATTTTTTGATTTTTTCTTCGGTCAAACCTTGGCCATCGTCGTCTTCCACCTTGGCAATACTAATGAGGTCAGGGACTTCTTTGCGGATGGTTTGAGGAGTAATGCCGTGGTCTTCGTTAAATTGCTGTTGGATGGCCCGTCTTCTTTCCGTTTCATCGATTGTAGTTTTCATGGAATCCGTCATATGGTCGGCATACATGATGACCTTACCACTGGCATTCCGGGCTGCCCGGCCTGCTGTTTGGATCAAAGACCGGGTGCCTCTTAAGAAACCTTCCTTGTCCGCATCCAAAATGGCGACTAAGGAAACTTCCGGCACATCCAACCCTTCTCGTAGCAAGTTAATCCCAATCAAGACATCAAAGTCCCCACGGCGGAGGTCCCGGATGATTTCAGTCCGCTCCAAAGTTTTGATATCACTGTGGAGGTAGCGGACCTTGATCCCTACTTCTTTCAAGTAGTCGGTCAAGTCTTCTGCCATCTTCTTGGTTAGGGTTGTGATAAAGGTTCTTTCATTCAAGTCAATCCGTTTTTGAATTTCATTAATGAGGTCATCGATCTGACCTTCAATCGGCCGCACTTCAATCTCTGGGTCTAAGAGGCCAGTTGGACGAATGATTTGTTCCACCACTTGGGAGGACCGATCTAATTCATAATCGGCTGGAGTGGCTGAAATATAGCAAATTTGGGGCACCCGGTCTTCAAATTCTTCCAAGCGCAGGGGCCGGTTGTCTAAGGCAGAGGGTAAGCGGAAACCGTAGTCCACCAGCATTTCCTTCCGGGCCTTGTCCCCATTGTACATACCCCGAATCTGGGGCATGGTCATGTGGGACTCATCGATGATAAAAAGCGAATCTTCTGGGAAGAAGTCAAGCAAGGTGTAAGGGGGTTCTCCCGGCTTTCTGCCATCCATGTGACGGGAGTAGTTTTCAATACCTGAACAATAGCCCATTTCCTTGAGCATTTCAATATCGTATTCCGTTCTTTGCTCTAGTCTTTGGGCTTCTAACAATTTATTTTCATCATTCAGTTTGCTCAATTGTTCTTTGAGTTCCACCCGGATGGAGTGAATAGCTTCTTCCGTTTGTTCCTTGCTTGAGACAAAGTGGGTGGCAGGGAAAACGGCAACATGCTTGAGGGATTCTCTTACTTCACCTGTTACAACGTCCACTTCCCGGATCCGGTCGATTTCATCCCCAAAAAACTCAACCCGGATGGCCTCTGAACTCCGGGAAACCAAGAAAATCTCCACGATATCGCCCCGGACTCGGAACCGTCCCCGTTGGAAGTCAATGTCATTCCGTTCGTATTGCATGTCAACCAAACGAGCCAGTAATTCATCCCGGCTCATTTCAGTTCCTTCTCTTAAAGAAAGGACATGGTCACGGTAGTCGAGAGGATTGACCAAACCATAGATACAAGAAACAGAGGCAACAACAATGGTGTCCCGTCGCTCCAGAATGGAAGATGTGGCAGAGTGACGCAATTTATCAATTTCGTCATTAATAGAAGCATCTTTTTCAATAAAGGTGTCCGTTGAAGGGACATAAGCTTCAGGTTGATAATAGTCATAGTAACTAACAAAGTACTCTACTGCATTATTAGGGAATAGTTCCTTGATTTCCGTGTAGAGCTGTCCGGCTAGGGTCTTGTTATGAGCAATAACCAAGGTGGGCTTGGAGACTTCCTGGATGACATTGGAGATAGTGAAGGTCTTACCTGTCCCTGTCCCCCCTAGTAGGACTTGTTCTTTTTGGTGGTTTAAGATACCTTGAGCAATTTTTTTAATAGCTTGGGGTTGGTCACCTGCAGGTTGGTATTTTGACTGTAAATCAAAAACTGAATCTGGGTTGGTCATGGCTAATCTCCTTACTTATCTCTCTATATCGGCTTACGTAAACCAGCTAGGACCAAATGACCGAAAGCGAGCAAGTGGATCTTCATACAAAGCCGGAAGGGTGGTCTTCGCTTGGTCCTCTCCTTGTATAGCTAACAAGGGCCAGGTCCGGTCCCTGCCCTTTCAGATTGATTTCAAGACTAAGTAAAAGAAAAACCTATATTATTAGCTTACCCAGCAAGCAAGTTGACTGGCTGGGTAGACCATAATATAGGAGACTTTATTTAACCTAATTTTTTAGCTAAACGTGACTTGTCACGGGCAGCTTTATTCTTATGGATGTGCCCTTTTGTCACAGCCCGGTCTATAGCAGAAACTGCTTGTCGGTATAGGTCTTGGGCATTGTCCTCATTATTTTGAGCTGCTTTTAAGAATCGTTTCTTAGCAGTTCTCATCCCGGTAATTTGACTTTTATGCAGTTGACGTTTTTTCTCATCTTGGCGAATACGTTTAAAAGTTTGTGGATTATTTGCCATATTGTAACACTCCTTGTCTAATCTAACTGAGCTAGTTGCTAGCTTGCTAACTCAATCAGTTTACAAAAAATACAAGTAAAAAGCAAGTTAATTCATGACAGAATCTTTAAATTGTAGGGCAAAAAGTTCAAATTGCAATTGCGAGGTCACCTTGCCCGTTTTAATCAAATGATCTGACTCAATTAAGTAGCGGTAGGCGGTCGATAGACTTTGCTTGGAAAAAATCTCCTGTTTCTCTATGGCTAGCTTAACCCGGTAGGGGTGAACTTTTAAGATTTTAGCGATCTCTCCTTGTTGGTAGCCCTTAGTCCGCAATATTTTAACCTGCAATAATAAACGGAATTGGTTCATCATAATGGCGATGATTTTAATTGGCTCTTCCTTTTGTTGAATTAAGTCATTAAAGGCCCGTATAGCAGCCTGGCTTTGCCCGCTTAAAATATAGTCATTAATACTAAAGACATTACTTTCCAGGCTTGGTGATACGACCTGGTCAACTGACTGGACGGTGATGATTTTGTCATCTAAATGGTACAAGAATAACTTGTCCAACTCTTGCATGACCCGACTTAAGTTGGCATTGGTTTTTTCAACCAGGGCCTTTAAAGCTCCTTTGTCAAACTGGTAGCCTCGAGCCTTTACTTTTTTCTGGACCATATCTTTTAGATCTCTTTGGTCTGGGGAACTGGCATCTATAATCTCAGCTTCCTGCAATAGGGCTTTGGTGACCTTCTTCCGCTTGTCCAGTTTCTCATAAGGAGCAAAGAAGACGAGAACAGTAAAGTCGGCTGGGTTTTGGAGGTAAGCCAGCAAGCGATCCAAGTCATGGTCCAGATCTGTTTTCCGCTTCTCCCCTGTTAGGAAAAAGGGGTCTTGGATGTAAACCAGGCGCTTGTCCCCAAAAAAGGGATAAGATTCCGCATCAGACAAGGCCATGTCTAGGCTATCTGCCATCATATTAAATTGACCAAAATTCATAGAAGCTTCATCCTGGTCCAAAAGGGCCTGGCTCAAACTTTTTTTAACCTGGTCTAACAAGTACTGGTCATCTCCCTGGACCAGGTAGAGGGGAGCCAAGTCTTGGTCTTTAATTTTTTTGAGTTGGTCTTCAATTTTCATCAGTCTTCCTCCCTTCTTCTTTTATTACTTGGTCATATTTTTTAACTAGCTGAATCAAGCATTCTAGGTCACTGTAAGTATAAATCAAACCACCGGCTTGGTCAGTCCGAAAGACCTGAGTCCCCACCCCCTCTAAACGGTCCAAGACCTCAGAATGGGGATGGCCGTAGGGATTTAAGCGACCGGCAGAAATATAAGCCCGCTTAGGCCGGTAATGGTCGATAAAGGCCTGGCCTGAGGAAGTTTTACTCCCATGGTGGGCTAGCTTTAAGTTATCAATTTGTAAGTTGGGATAGGAGGCCATAATCGTTTCCTCCCCACCGGCTTCAATGTCCCCTGTAAAAAGCCAACCTTCACCCCCAAGCTTGCCATACAAAACCAGGGAAGCATCATTGCTGTCTTCTGTTAGCTCTTTGGGGTGAAGAACAGCCAAGGTCAAGGAATGATGACGGTAAACTTGACCAGCCTCAACTAACTTAAAGTCGATTCCAGCCCGGGCAAAAGCCTGGATGATATCTGACTGGTAAGTCGTTTGGCTGACCCGAATTTCTGAAACAGGGAAATGGTCAAGTAAGGCCTGGGTCTCCCCCACATGGTCATAATCACCATGGGTCAGGTAAAGGGCCTCTAAATGACTGATGCCCATGGATTTTAGAGTGGGGACAATTTCATCCCGGGCTAAGGAAAAATCTCTTTCCCGCTTTTGCCAGTCTTCTTTTTCCTGCCATTTGAACTGACCCCCTGTGTCAATCATAATTCCGGAAGCTGACATTGGAGGTTTGACCAAGATCGCGTCCCCCTGGCCAACATCAAAGACATAAACCTGACCAAGAGGGGAGAATTGCTGACTAGACAGACCTAAAATAAAAAGTGTAGCTAAACCCAATAAGGCCCAGATTTTCTTCCTCTTGGCTTGCAAGTATACCAAGACCAGGTAAAAAATGACAGCCAAGCCGAGGTAGACCGGCCATGATAGGCGTCCTGGAGTGATGGTAAAAGATCCGTAGTTATGAACCCAGGATAATAGGTCTTCCATGGACTCTAAAACAAAATTGGTGTAAGCCATAATCCAGGCCCCAAAACCAGTCTGATGCAGAACTAGACCTAGGAAAAGAGTGACCAAAACCATGGGAAAAATAACTAGGGAGAAGATAGGGACAAAAACGATATTTAAGAAGTAAGAGATCAAGGGAAATTCAAAATAGTGGTAGCTAACAAAAAGGATAACGAACATATTCACTAATAAGTTAAGGACCAAAAGCTGGTTGACTGGTTTATAGGTCTTCAATAGCTGCCTTTCTTCAATTAATAGAAGAAGGCCACTGATCCCATAACTTAATTGAAAGCCAATCCCGAAAATAACTAAAGGGTTAAGCAATAAGGCTAAGATCAAGGTTATGGACCAGGCATCACTTTTAGCTAAATTGACCCCCTTTAAGCGAAAAATAAAGTACAAAAGGTTTGACACGACTGCCCGAAAGACACTTGTCCCCAAGCCTGCCAGCAGGCTAAAGAGAGGCAGGACTAAGATAAGGAAAAACAGGCTTCGGTCTCGGCTGACCCGGAAAAAGGACAAAATTTGAGATAAAATTTGAACCAATAAGTCTACATGGAGCCCTGAAATACTGATAATATGGATAATACCGAGTTCTTTAAACAAGTTAACCTGGTCTCTTGCCATAGCTTTTTGATGGCCAAATACCAAGGTTTGGATATAGGGCAAAACAGGGCCAATAAAAACGTCTTCCAGCCCTTGCAAAATCTGGTGTCTAGCCCGGTCTAGGTAAAGGAATAGTGGCAGTTGGCCTCCTGAATCAGGTAGGGGCTGGAGTTTTTCAGCCTTGAAAATATAAAAAATCCCTTGTCGAGCCAGATAGGACTGGTAGTTAAACTGGTTAATATTGGTATTGGGTTGGGCTTGTTCAAGCTTACCTTGGATGGTAAAGGATTGAATGGCGTCAATCTGGAAGCTTTCTTTTTCGGCTTGACTAGCAAAAAGGTGGTGGACCATCACTTTTTCTTGGTAGTCAGGAAGGTAGGCTTCAAAGGTTAACTTGTCTCCGTCAAGCCTGGTTGTGGTCGGCAAGCCTAGACCCTGCGCCTGGTCTAAGTCAGTAGCGAGGCTGGACTCATTTTTGATGAAATTGTAACGGAAGACTAAAAGAGCAGATAAAAGTAAGGCCAGGCTTAAGACTTTTTTATTATTAAAAGATAGTAGTCGGCCTAACCAAAAAATTGTCACAAGCCAAGCTAGGAAGTGGCCAGTCCCTAGAAGACAGGCCAGGGCTAAGACCATAATGGCTAGCAGTAACCACTTATACTTCATGCAAGTGCTTATTGCTTAGGGCTGGTCTGGAGTGAAGGACTGAATAGCATTGAAAACCTGGTCATCCATCTCAACTTTTTTGAGATGGATACCTGCATGGTCGATTAATTCCATGGCATAAGGATGGTTGTGGTAATCTTTCAAGTAGTAAATTTCTTTTATACCGGCCTGGATTAAGTGCTTAGTGCACTGCAGGCAGGGAAAGTGGGTGACGTAGATAGCTGCACCATCAGTAGAAGATCCAAACTTACTGCATTGTAAAATGGCATTTTCTTCAGCATGAATAGTCCTTAGGCAATGGCCATCTTCTATATAGCAACCAACATCGATACAGTGGGGCTCCCCGCTGACCGACCCATTGTAGCCGCCAGAGATAACCCGCTTGTCTTTGACAATGGTTGCCCCGACAGCTAGTCTTTGACAGGTAGACCGCATGGAAATTAAAATGCTTTGGGCCATAAAATATTGGTCCCAAGGAATGCGTTTGGTCGTCATGGCCTAACCTCCTTACTCATTTATTGCTTCACAAAGCCTATTCTACTACATTTAACTTTTAGATTGAAAGATTATCCTTAAGGTTTTCAAATGTTTTGTCTCCGATGCCGGACACATTCTTCAGTTCTTCAATTGTTTTAAAACCACCATGGTCTTCTCGGTATTGGATGATATTGTCCGCTTTGGCTGGCCCAATACTATTTAATTGCATTAATTCTTCCTTGCTGGCTTCATTTAGATTAACGACCAGGCTCTCCCCTTCTTCACTGGTCTCAAAAGCTTGACTGGTCACTTCTGGATCATCCGGTCCCCCGATATAGATGACCATTTCATCACGAACTTTCTGGGCTAAGTTAAAGGTCAAGGGGTTGGCTTCAGGACTGAGGCCCCCAGCAAGTTCGACGACATCCTGAATTCTAGAATCAGCCAAAACTTCATAGACCCCTGGATACTTGACATGGCCTTTAATGTCTACCATAATCCATCCAGGCTCCTCTTCTGCTACTTCCTCCAGATCTTCCTGGTCAAGTTCGTCCCCCATCTCTTCCTTGCCTTCTACTAAGCTAGCAAAACTCTCTTCTTCCTGGTCCTGACCCTTGACTTGGTTTAAGAGGAAAAAAAGAGTCATAAAACTAAGAACTAGGACAGCTAAGATGATTTGCCAATAGTCCTGCCAAAATTCTTTTACTTTTTCCATGGATCACCCTCCTTTTCTGTCCTAACTATTAATACGCAAAAAAATCCATTTTTTATTTTTTGCTAGAAAATTAAAATTATTAATTTGTCATTAATCCTTTTCAAAATGCGATAAAAAACCAGCCATAGACCTATCTTGGGATAAGGCCATGACTGGTAGCTAGCAATCTTTAATAGAAAGTAACTCGTTAGGCTAAAATTTTATACATCTGGTTAATTTTCCTTGTTTTTACTGGTTAAGAATCCGGTAAATAAAGTGGTTAATCCAAGTAAACCTAAAGCCCAAGTCCCTGTGGCAGTATCTGGCAGAGCTTGGTTGGCTGGTTGATCCCCGCTAGCAGGACTGCCTTGACTAAAATCTTTTGATTTACTAGGTGAATTTTGGTCAGATGACTTTTGGTCAGGAGATTCCTGTTTAGTCTGCCCTTGACCAGAGAACTCCTTGTCTAAAGTTTTTGAATTTGGCTTTTCTTCTTCAGGATCTTCTTGGTCAGTATTTCCTGGATCTAGTTGGTCAGCTTCAGGATCTTCTTGTTCAGGGCTTTCTTGACCTGGTTGATCTGCTTCAGGATCTTTTTGGTCAGAACTTTCTTGACCCGGTTGGTTTGTTCCTGAATCCACTTGGTCAGTATTCCATATAAAGTCTGGTGCTAAGAAGTCATAAACCGCGTCAACTGAACTTTCTCCTTCAATGGTAGTAGCTTGTTCAACTTTTTCTCTCGCTGTGAAGGTTCGGCTACTTTCGTCATAGGCCCAATCTAAGTCACCTAAACCATTTTCACTAGCCCAGTTGCGGAAGTATTTTTCAGCTTCTTCCGGATTACCCGCTTTAACAGTTGTCGCTCCATTTTTGCCCCTAGTATTTTGGGTAATGTAAACTAGTGTATAAACTTTTAATTGATCTGGAATTTCTTGATCAGTGTTCCATTCAAAGCTTGGTGCTTGGAAGTCGTAGACTGAGTCTACTGAAGCCTCTCCTTCAATTGGATATATACTATCTTCTTCATCTTGATCTTCTTCTGAAGGAGACCAATCAGGAGTTGGTGCAAGGAAGTTGTAAACGGATTCGTCTATGTCAGCAATCGTTTTGCCAATTACATCTTGACCAACTGCTGTAAAAGTTCTACTGTCAGGATCAAAGGTCCAGACTAGGTCACCTAAACCACTTTCTTTAGCGTACTGGTCGAAGTATTTTTTGGCTTCTCCAATGCTAGGAGACTTAAAACTAGTGCTGCCTTTAGTAGTTGAGTTGATAAATTTAAAGGTGAACTCTTCTTGGAAATCGATAATTTCTAGGCCATCGTGGTCAAAGTGCATCACTACTACATCGTCATATACTCGACGTTCAGTTCTGACAAAATTGTAGTCATCATCTAAGATTGGGAAAAGGTAGACCGGTTGGAGGATCATTTTAGAACCGTAGTCTGTCCGAACTAAATCAATTTGTAGGTGACCATAGTGTAAGCCGCCATCCACTAGGTGCTTAACCCCGTTTTCATTGGTTAGCCAAGTCTCAGGTTCATTAGCAGTTGCAGACCACTGGGAGTAGGTGTTGAAGTTCAATGGAACTAGCTTGCCTTCCTCATCCCTGACAACTTTTTCACCGCGGAGACCATCCGCTGCTACCCCAACATCGTAAACATGGAAGCCTCGACCATCACCATCAAGGTCTACAAATGACCGTTCAAACATTTCATCGTGACCGGCGATAACTAGACTGACACCATATTTTTCGAATAGTGGCGAGTAAACCCGCATGGCAACCCCTGACTGGTTGTCTGGTTCGGAGAAGTTTGGAGCCATACCGTGGACACCAGAAGAATACGGAGCATGGTGGAATTGGACAACGATGATTTGACCTTTTTCTCGGGCATCTTGCAATTGTTCAACAGCCCACTTCCACTGAAGACTACCTGGATTGAAAGCTGGAAGGTCAGAATCTTCCGGACTAGTTCCAGGAAAAACTTTTGGGTAGGCATTGGCATATTCTTCAGCTGTAAAGGATCCTTGGGTATCAGTTGTAATGTAAGGATCATACTCCTTTCCCTTGTACCATAATTCTTCTTGCAAGATACTGTCATCACCAGTGTATTTCTCACCAGTCAGCATGCCTTGGTTGACATCTTCATCTGGCAAGCCATTAGTAGAATCAAGGGTCAAGATGGTAATTGGTCCAATGTCAGTCCGGTAGTAAGAAGACTTATGTTGTTCGTGTCCTGGGTAGTCAGGAGTAGAGATGTAGGCGTGGTATCTATTTCTAGCTTTTACCACAGGACTTCGGTCAGCTTGTGACCCGTAGTCTCCACTTAGGGCGGCAGTAGTCTCCCAGTTACCCAAGGCAGTGATTAGGGGAACATTGGAAGCAAAGTCGTTGAAATTTCCCGCAAAATGGCGCCAAAATTCGTCCCAGGCAGGTTGGTAACCAGATCCCTGGGTAAGGTCTCCTGCAATTAAGAGGGCATCCAAATTAGCTTCAGCTAGGTGGGCCAAGTTTTCATTCAAAGCTGTTTGCTGGTCAATCGGGTAGTTCACCAAGAACATATCGTTACGGGTTGAAGCACCATGCTTCTCAGCAAAGTCAGATCCCTGTCCTGGACGGGGTTCAGACTCAGAAGTGTAAGGATTAGTGGTGTGAAGCTCCCATTCTCTTTGCTCAATAGCACCCTTAGGTTCAGTTTCAGTATCTGAAAATGCTGCTAGTCGGATGTGGTCCCAATCATCCTTGGTCGGAAAGGTTTTGAAGGTGTTTTGATATTTTTGCCCATCCATTTCAATCATATATGTATACTCGGTGTTAGGGACTAACTTATCAAAGTCAGCATCGTACTTGTAGTTACTGTTAGAATATAACCACTCACCTTTTGGTAGTGTTTTGCCAGCATGTGAGATGTTTTCGTCTACTTCAGCCCGAGTATATTCCATGATCTCCATGTACTGGGGTTCAATAACTTGCTGTGAAACTTGCTTCCCCCCGGCTTTCAAGGTTATACGGGCTGGAGAGCCTAGTTCAGAAATCCAAGATATTCTCATAGAATCGCTAGAAGGTTTCTGTAAGTAAGGAAGAACCCTAAAGCCTGGTTGTGGGTCAGGGGTGTTGGCTTCAACGTAAGCTTTTTCTTCATCTATTGGGGCAGAGAATTCTAGAATTTCTCTCTTTTTTTCTTCTACCTCGTCACTATTTTCAGAGTTTTCTGACTGACCTGAGACAACTTTGCTATCAGCCGGATTATCTTTAAGTTCAAATGAATCATCAGCTGTATTTACATCATCTGGTTTATCTGGTTGACTAAGTTGGACCGTTTCTACCTCTACCCCACCACTTTCACCTTGGTCACTTGGGTAAATGGTTACTTCTAAATTACTTTCTTCGACTTGGTTTGATTGACCTTGGTCGATGGCTTGGCCCTCTAGAGGAAGATCTAAGCTTGCTCCGGAGTCTGAATCCGGCATTTGTCCTTGGTCTTGGCCTAAGTCTTCGGCAGAAACTTGTTCTACAGCATTTAAACTTAAAAGCCCAGCAATGGTAACTGTCGACCAAATAATGAATTTCTTGTTTTTCAATATTATCACTCCTTTTTAATAACCTTATTTTACTAAATGATTATGAAAGCAACTACCTTATACAAGTTAATATTGTGTAAATTTTTGTTTGATCTGATTCATATTATATATACTTTAAATTTACTAGTTAATATTTTAAAATTTTATATTTAGGGAATACATATCATTATAATTCTAAATAAAAATGATATTATTTTTTCGCTATTAATATTATCTACTTAATCAATTTCTAGAATAAAAGCTGCATCTTGGAGCTCCGCTATTAAATCGCTGCTTCTCCATTCCTCATAGTTACCTAAGCAGTTAACAATAAATGAAATCCCCCCCTACAATTAGTTCACTTCGATAGTGAACATGTCCCATAAAATTATACAGGATTGGATGGTCCTTAATTAATTCATCAAAATCGTCTGTACCTATAAATGCATTAAAATAGTCAAATTCTTGGTGAGGCATTGGAACGCAAAATTCAGGTATTGTAACCATATGTGTCACAAGAATAACTTGAAGTTCTTCTTTTTCGAATGATTTAGTAAAATCATTTTTTAACCTTTCAAGTTGGTTTCTAACTTTATTAGTCATAATCTTTGAAGTATCCCGGTCAGACATTTTCCAATTCACAAATATCTTATCTTGCCATGTTCGTTCATTATATTCACCTTTCTCCAACTCTTGCTCTGTAAAGATATTTCCATTATCCTTGGATCCTTTATATGCATGATTATACCAACCAGAGTGTCCTACCAAGACAAGTTGATCGCTAAGCCAAATAGATTTCTCTAACAAGCATTGTGGGTGTTTAGATAATTTTCTATAAATACTCCAAGTATCTATTTGATCATATAATTGTGGTTCTTCCGTATTTTGGGACCAATAATCATGGTTACCGGGAATAAAATAAACTTGGACACCTGTTGTATCTTGAAGATCTTGAACAAAATGACAAGAGACTTTCCAATTATTTGAAATATTGTAAACGGCAGCTATAAAATGTAGGAAAACGGCAATTTAAAATTGTTGGTTTTCCTACATTTTTTATATACTCTTCTTATCCCTTTAGAAATGGAGGTATTGGGATGAGAAGAGATATTCGAGAAGGAGTGAAAAAATATATGATAGACGGTATTAAACCTAATTTTTCTGCTTTAGCTCAACAATTTGGGTGCGATTACCGCACGGTTAAGGCAGCCTATCATGAAGCATTGAAAGGAGAAAGCTCAACCTCTCCTCGTAAGAAACGTGGAAGCAAACTGGATCCGTTTAAAAACATGATTCACGAAAAGCTAGAAGGCCACTGTAGTGCCTATAGTATCTTCCGATTTATTGAGAAGAAAGGTTTTGATGGCAGCTATAGTTTGGTAAAAACTTACTGTCGTGAGTTAAAGAAAGAGCGAGTCAAGAAAGCGACGATCCGTGTTGAACATACGCCGGGTCTTTCTGCTCAAGTTGATTGGAAAGAAAACATACATCTTATCAGTGAACAAGGAGAAATTATTTGCTTTAATATTTTTCTCTATGTATTGCCATTTTCAAAAATGAAGTTTATAACACTGACGTTTGACCGCAAACAAGATACATTATTTCAGTGTTTAAATGAGGCTTTTAAACATACCGGTGGCGTTCCAGAAGAAATTTGGTTTGATAATATGAAAACAGTTGTCGATCAATCAAGAACTCAGTTTTCAAAAGTACAATTGAATGAACGATTCTATGCATTTAGTAAAGATGCAGGGTTTAGAACGATGGTCTGCCGTCCATTTCGCCCTCAAACAAAAGGAAGTGTGGAAGCACTTGCCCGAACAGTTGAACGATTACGTGTCTATAATCATGAATTCCATGATAGTACAGACCTTATCCACATCGTAGATATGCTTTGCCACGACCTTAATCGGGAAGTGTCTCAAGCTACAGGAGAAACACCCTATTTCCTATGGAAGGATAAAGAAAAAGAGCACCTACATGAGCTACCAGAAAACCTATTAACGCCATATTTCAATGACTCTATTTGCCGTAAAGTCACAAAGGAAGCGATGGTTCTGTTCCGCAAATGTAGGTACTCGGTAGATCCTCGTTATATTGGAAAAGAAGTTGAATTAGCCCTTTCCGATAACGAATCGCACGTGCACATCTATTATAACGGAGAACGCATCCGTTCGCACTTATTAACGGAGAAACCATTGAATTATAACTATGATGATATGGTTCAAATTCTAAAATCTGATGTCCTAAGTCATAAGGATGAAGATGATATTCAGTCCTATATTGAAAATAGTTTAAAACAGTATGACTTTTTGGAGGAGCCAACGAATGAGTAGCGCTTATCAAAAACTCTTATATAATCTAGAAGAACTCAATTTAAACCATATGCGAGAATATGTGCCCAATTATATCGATGTCGCAAACAAAAATGAAATTTCTTTAACTGAGGCTCTATTAGAACTGACAAACCAAGAACTACACTATCAAAAGAACCAAAAGATTGAACGTGTGATTAAGCGCGCTCATTTCCCCAAAAGAACTTCTTTAGAGGAGTTTGACTTTGATTTCCAACCAAGTATTAATAAAAACGAAATCATTGACCTCAAACATATGGCTTTTATGGAAAAGAAAGAAAACCTTGTATTTATTGGTAATCCAGGTGTGGGTAAGACCCACCTGGTAATTGCCTTAGGGATTGAAGCTTGCCACCAAGGCTATCGTACATTGTTTATTAGTTGTCATGAATTACTTTTACGTCTTCGTTCAGCTTTTGAAAAAGGGACAGAAGAGCGCGTATTAAAACGTTATGCACGTTATGACTTGCTTATCATTGATGAGATTGGCTACTTACCTATTCAAAAGATTGAAGCAGACTTATTCTTTCAACTAATGACGATGCGGTATGAAAAGAATTCAACTGTCATAACAACCAACATTGTGTTATCCCGTTGGGGGGAATTATTTCAGAACTCAGAGATTGCGGCAGCGATACTTGACCGTCTGGTACATCACGTGAAGGTATTCAAGATCACTGGAAAATCATACCGAATGAAATAAAAAACTACCGATTACCTACAATTGAATTGCCAAAAACCTACATTTTTATCTTGCCGAAAACCTACAATTTTAAACTGCCCTTGACAAATATCTCCGCCGATAACAAAGTGAGAAAGGTTATTTTTCTTAATCCAATATCCAAATAGCTTTAATACTTCAGTACCTTCGAGAGGTATTTGGTCAATGTGTATATCTGAAACGAATCCTATACGCATGTCAAATTCCTCTCTAAAGATAAATCTGAGGGATAGAATCAAATAATTTTCTAGTATAGTCAGATCTATCTTCAACAGATGTCACTGAAGGATCAAAAACCTCTATAAGGTCTCCACGATACATTACAGCAACTCGATCACAAAAGTACTCTATAACATTTAGATCATGAGAAATAAATAAATAGGTTAATTTATATTTCTTTTTTAGATCATTTAAAAGATTTAAAATTGCTGCTTGAATAGACACATCTAAAGCTGACACACCTTCGTCAATTAAAATTAATTCAGGACGTAATATTATGGTAGAAGCTATAGCCACACGTTGACGCTGTCCCCCACTTAGATTATGAGGATAACGGTCATAGTATGAACTATTGAGTCCCACATCGGTTAATGCTTCTACAACTCGTTGTTTAACTTCTTCCCGAGAAATATCCCCAAAATTCCTTAATGCTTCTCCAATACTCCAACCAATGGTCTTACGGGGATTTAGTGTAGCATAGGGATCTTGAAAAACCATTTGTAAATTACGATAATAATTCCGAGCTTCTTTCCCTTTAGATTTAAATATATTTTGTCCGTTAAATAGTATTTGTCCGGAATCTGGCGGAAGTAAACGTGCTATAATGTTTGCTATTGTAGATTTACCAGAACCAGACTCACCCACTAATCCGAAACTTTCTCCACGATTAATATCAAACGTAATATTGTTAGCAGCAACTACTGCTTTTGGAGCACTGAAAAGTGAAAAGGAATTTGAGGTAAATGTTTTATTGAGATTCTTCACTTGTAGTATTTTATCCATCTTAATCCTCCTCTAGATCCCGCTTTTCTTTAACTGATTTATTATTTAAATTTGGTAGGTCAGGAACTTGATGAATTATTGTATCTGCTTTGGCCTTATCAGAATAGTTAGGTAAAGAAGCATGGCCATTGCTTTTTTCTTCTTTCGAATCTTGGGCTAAACTTCTAGTAAGTTTGTCTTTATTATCATCTTTGGAATTTCCACTAGCAGTTTTTGAAGATTTATACTCTTCAATTATAAATTCAGGAAAATTCTTTCGTATATACTCTTCATTACTTTTACTAAATTCCAAGTAGGGCCACTCTCCATGACGTCTGTCGGTTATTGATGAAACTTTAAAAGGAATGTAAAATAAAGGGTGACCTTTACTTTTCAGAGAAGGTATAGCTTTCAAAAGTGCCTTAGTGTATGAATGACGTGGATGGTGAACTATTTGCTCTACTGAACCTTCTTCAACTACTTTACCTGCATACATAACATACACCCTATCACACATCTCGTTAATTACTCCCCAATCGTGTGTTATAATAATCATAGACTTTTCTTTCTCACGAATTAAACGATATAAAATATCAAGAATCTGTTTTTGAATAGTAGTATCCAATGCAGTTGTTGGTTCATCAGCAATTATGAGATCAGGTTCAGCAATTAAAGCCATACATATCATAATTCTTTGTCTCATTCCCCCAGATAATTCGTGGGGAAAACTTCTGTAAATACTTTGGGGATCTGGAAATCCAACATCTCCCAAAAGATCCATAGTCATCCTCTTACGTTGATCTTTACTGTTAATTTTATGGATCTTTAAAACTTCTTGAATCTGTTTTCCCACTCTTGTTAAAGGATTGAGTGCTGACCCAGAGTCTTGAAAAATCATAGAAATTTCTTTGCCTTGAATATTTTTTCTGTTTTTTTTCAAGGTTTGATTAATATCTTTACCTTTATAATTAAGAATTTCGTAATCGATATGGGCATTGTTAGGTGCAATGCCCATAATAGTTTTAGCTGTTAATGACTTGCCTGATCCTGACTCACCTACGATGCCAATTATTTCTTTACTTTTCACGCTCATATCAACATTGGAAATTGCTGGATACAACTGATTTTGTATTTTAAAATCCAAAGAAAGATTTTTTATGTTTAATATTTCAGACATTTTTAGATACCTCTCTTATCTTGCAACTTACGGATCCCGTCTCCTAGAAGATTGAAGCCATATACCAAGAGAGTGATAATAATACCAATTGAAATAATATACCAGGGTGCAGATACAATAAAAGGTTGAGCTTCGGATAACATTCTACCCCACGATGCATCAGGCGGTTGCACTCCAAGGCCCAAATAAGACAAACCTGCTTCTGACAGTACTGTTCCAGAGAAAGACAAAGTTGTCGCTACGATAATTTGAGTCATAATATTAGGTAATAGATGTTGGCTAATTATGTGCCAGTTTGTTGCCCCTTTTATACGACTTGATTTTACAAAATCATAATTTTTGACTTGGAGAAAGCCTCCACGAATTACTCTAGTAAACGTTGCAATTCTTGGTATTCCTAAAGCAAGAACTGTGTTAGATAGCCCAGCATCAAAAATTGAAACTAGCATAATTGCAAATAATATACCAGGAATCGCCATCATAGCATCATTAAGCCTCATAATAACTTCATCTACCCAACCTCCAAAAAAGCCGGATATGGATCCTATAATTAGACCACCAATAAGACCAATAGCTACCGACAATATTCCAATCAAAAATACTGTACGGGATCCATCCATAATACGACTAAGAATGTCCCTACCAAAGTTATCAGTCCCAAGCAAATGATCAAATGAGGGTCCTTGTAACTGAGGCCCGACTCCTATGGTATTAGGAGGGTACGGGGTCCAAACAAAGCTAACAAGTGTAATAATAAGTAAGCCAATAATAATAATTGTACCAATATAAAGGTTATAGTCACGAGTACCTTTCATTACTTGCCTCCTAGTTTAATACGTGGGTCAATTAGATTATAAACAATATCTACCACTAGATTAGTTACAATGATAATTATCGATATAAACATTACTAGTGATTGAATTAACGGAAAATCTCTTGATTCTACTGATGCATTAAGTAGAGACCCTAATCCAGGTAAAGCAAAGACATTTTCTATTATGATAGAACCTCCAAGAGTATCGGCAACCATTAATCCTATAATCGTTATTACAGGAAGAGATGCATTCTTCAATACATGCCGATACATTATTCGTCCGTCTGAAGCCCCTTTAACCATAGCAGTAGTAACATAATCTTGACTAAGTTGATCAGATACAGAATTTGATAAGTAGCGAATAATAACAGCAATATTGGAAATAGCTATCGCAAGTGACGGTAGAAAAAGAGATTGTAATCCTCCAACAAAATTATCACGAAATGGGATGTACCCAAACGTGGGAAAAAGATTTAATTTATATGCAAAAAAATAGATAAGTAAGAATCCTAACCAAAAGGATGGTGTAGAAATTCCTAATTGAGTAATTAATGAAACGATAGTAGACATCATTGTACCCTCATAACGAGAAATAAAAAGTCCAAGGGGAATAGCAAATATTAAAGTGATAACAAATGAGTAAATTGTTAAAGAAACAGTTACTGGCAATCGAGAAGAAATTATGTCAGCTACAGGTTGTTGATAACGATAAGAAATACCTAAATCACCACTGAATAAGTTTACTAACCATTCAAAATAACGCTCAAGTAAATTCCTATCTAAGCCAAGTTCAATTTCCAAATTTTGAATTTGTGCTGGATCTGCATCAATGCCTAATATAGACTGGGCTGGATTGCCTGGTAGAACATTAAACATAAGAAAAATTATAATAGATACTAAAAGCAAGGTAACTATAGTAGTCATAATTTTCTTCACAATAATTTTCATAATAACCCCCAACTAATATAAAACTTATCTGCTAAAAGTTATAACTTTAGACCATCTAATGAATAATAAAGATATTATGCTAAACAAATAGGATATAATTTATTCTTTATTTTTTGTAATGATATAGGGACTTACACTCGGCAAGTCCCTATATCAAAAATCACTTTCATTTTCTCTAACATTAGTATGCTTGAATGCTTCCAGTTGAGACGACAGCTAGTTTAAATCCCTGAAATGAATACATTGATCTTGGTGCTACTCTCTTAATTAAAGTTTTTAAATTATTGAGTATTAACGAATTCAATATCTTCAAGGTTTAATTTTTCATCGGGATACATTTCTAACCCTTCAATGTGTGATTTTGTAGCAGTAATACGATATGGGTCTGCCAAAAATACTGAAGCAGCATCATCAGCTAGCAAAGTTTGAGCTTCTTTGTAGTGATCAATACGCTTATCATCATCAATCTCTTGTACAGCATCTTCCATAGCTTGATTATAGTTATCATTATTATAATTTATGAAGTTTCTGTGATAGCCATCTACAAAGCGAATTAGAACATCATATGGATCAATTTTCCCTGTCAAACCAATTATTGTAGCTTCATGATTAAAATCGGTATAAACATCTTCTAACCAGGTAGACCATTCTATCATTTCAATATTCACTGTCACACCTACTTGACCTAGTTGATCTGCAATTACTTGAGCCATATCTGCATACATTTGAGCATGACTAGGAGCCTTCAATGTGAATTCTAAATCTTCATAACCGGCTTCGGCCAATAAATCTTTGGCTTTATCTTGATCATATAGCCATTTATCTTGAAGACCTTCTTGATAGTACAACTCCATAACTGGTGAAAACATGGAGCCTAATTCAGTAGCTTCTCCTTGGAAAACAATGTCTATTAACTCTTGTTTATTTATGGCATGATTCATAGCTTGACGAACTCTCTCGTCAGAAAAAGGTTCAAATTCATGGTTTAGACCAAAAACTGTCACCATGTTCATTGGACCTTCAATATAGTTGTATTCTTCACCTAGCGTTTCTTTTTCTTCTAAAGAAACATTAGTAATATCAATTTCTCCGGTTTGTAAGGCTAACATAGCAGTTGAAGAGTCTTCCATTAAGTACCATTCGACCCCGTCTATAGAAGGCATATTTTCTTGATCGTAGTACCCGTCAAATTTTTCCATAACCAATTTTTCTCCTTGATTCCATTCAACAAACTTAAATGGACCGGCACCAATTGGATGATTAGCCTGATCTTCATATCCTTCAGGACGAATACCTGAAGTAGTTCGAGCTAAGAATCCAGAATCAGGACTTTCTAAAACTATTTCCACAGTAAAATCATCTACTGCTGTTACACTTTCAACTACTTCCCATTTTGAACTTAATGGTTCTTCGCCATCTAAACCTGCCAATGGGCTATAAGAGGCTACAACGTCTTGGGCAGTAACAGGATCATCATTATGAAAAGTTGCATTTTCTACTAAATGGAAAGTGTAAGTCAAACCATCTTCAGAAATTTCCCAGCTTTCAGCTAAAGCTGGTATTATATCACCGGCAGTATCATAATCAACTAAACCGTCATGTATTTGGTCTAACATTTTTCCTGTTTCAGTTGCTTCAGATCTATGATTGTCTAGTGAATCGATTTCTGAAGAATTTGATATTTTTACTATTTGCTGTTCTTGGGATTGATCAGCTTGTTGGTCTTCAGTTTGCTCAGTTTGTTCGTCTTGAGTCTGATCGGCTTGTTGATCTTGTGATTGATCTGAATTATTACTACATCCATATGTACTAAGAAGCACCGTGACTAACAATAAAGTTTTCAAGTTTTCTTTCATTTTTCATACCTCCTATATTTGACTAATTCAATATAGCATATGATTTTTAACGTAAGGTAAATCAAACAGCTGAAATTGTAAAATTAACGTATTGAAATGTAATAATAAAGTTAAAGATAATACTAAAAGCCAGATCAAACATTGGATTAATAATGTTCGATCTGGCCTTTTTAATGAGCTAACTCAAATAAAAATAAAGTTCCAAAAATCTAAAAAGATAATATAAGCCTCCCAAAAACAAAGAAGTACTAGCTCTTTTGTTCACTACTAACTATAAATCTAAAAAAGTGAAGGAAAACCGTCTTATATTGTGATAATTTACATCATGGTTTAAAGAGATTAATATAATGGAATTAAAATTACCAAACTATTTCACACTAGTATGGCGAGCATTAATTCCAATTATTATTATTTATTCTTTTGAAAGTAATCTACAACTGGCTTAGGTACTAATTGTTCAATTTGTCCTTCAAATTGAATAATTTCTCTAACTACTGTAGAACTTATTGAACGATGTCTAGCTGATGATAATAAATAGACTGTTTCAATGTTAGGATCTTGAACCTTGTTCAAATCCTCAATAGAAGACTCATAGTCAAAGTCTTTAACAGATCTAAGACCTCTTATGAGGATTTTAGCATCTTTTTCTCTAGCGAAATCTACAATTAAACCAGTTTCTAATTTAGTTGCATATACATTTTCTAGTTTGTGACCTCGTACTGACTGATTAATTAATACTAACTTAGTGTCAAGATCTAACATACTGTTTTTTGAAGTATTATTAGCTACTGCAACTATTATTTCATCAAATATTTTTGACGCTCGCTTGATAATATCCATATGCCCCTTAGTAATCGGATCAAAACTGCCTGCATAGATTGCGCGATTCATTTAAGCTTTCCTTTCATAAATAGTGATAAGGGTGGTCCCATACTTTCTTTGCTTGTAAATAGTTAAATCTCGAATGGTCTCTGGCATTTGGGAGTCATACTTGGTCTCACAGACAATCAAGGCACCAGGCTTAACCATTTCTTGCTTGACCATTTCCTCGATATCGCCAATGATTTGGTCGTCTTGGTAGGGAGGGTCTAGGAAAATGAGGTCAAAGGCCAATTGCTTGTGCTTAAAGGTCATTAAAGCCTTGGCTGCTGGCGAACGATACGGATAAAACTTGTCTTCTTCCTTGGTAATGGTGATATTTTTTTGAATTGATTTGACTGCCTTAGCGTCAGCATCAACCAGGTAGGCTTTATCCATGCCACGAGAGACTGCCTCAATGCCAAGGGCCCCGGTCCCTGCATATAGGTCTAAGACTAAGCCTCCTTCAAAATAAGGGCCGATCAGGTTAAAAACCGATTCCTTAATTTGGTCACTGGTCGGCCGGGTCTCTTCACTTACCTCAGCCTTGAGTGGCCGTCCACCATATTTTCCAGCAATAATTCGCATACATCCACCTCAATAATCTAATTGTGAGAACAACTTCAGTCCACTATCTTCCTCATTTTTGGCCTTGGCCTCTTGGTCTAACTCCTCCAACAAGCCACTATAGTCTGCTGTCAAGTCCTGGTAGTGGCAGTCTTCGATACTTCTAACAAAGTGCAGTTTAATGAGTTGGGACTTCACCTTATCTAGCTTCTTCTTCTCCACGTACAAGAGGGCATACTTCATCTTCTTGGAAACATAATGCAAGGTCCCATACTGACTTAATTGGTTTAAATACTTGGGCGTGTACAGCCATACAATAATTCCCTGGCGCTTTCTTTCTATATTGTCCATGTCGCCAAACTCCTCTCCAGCCCACTTCTAATATAATAAAAAGCCCTCTGTTCATGAGGGCTCTCTTAACTTGTGTTTACTCGTCTTGGTCAACGGCATGGTTGTAGACATCATTTAAATGTTTTTCCAAGTCAGCCATCATTTGGTGCCCGTCTTCTTCTGGGAGTAGATCCATTTGAACGGCGAATTCAATTTTTTTAGAAAAGCCAAACAATTGTGTATCGATCACTTCTTCAAATGCTGGACATGAAACACACAAATGACGCTGGTTCTCGATTAATTTGGAAATGCGGTTGGCATCTTCCATTAAAATATCCTTTGTATATTGCACTTTTACACTATCCACACCACATGCCCTCCTTTTTTACTCTTTGAAATCATTATACCATATCGAGTCCTCGGGACAAGTCTAACCCTTGCGCTTGTTCGCTTTTTCTCGAGTATTTTTGTCCAAGATCTTCTTGCGGAGCCGGATGGATTCGGGAGTTACTTCCACATATTCATCGTCAGTAATAAATTCTAAAGATTCTTCTAGGGACATAATCTTCGGTCGTTTAATAACACTAGTTTGGTCTTTGGTAGCTGACCGAACATTGGTTTTTTGTTTTTCCTTGATAATATTGACGGTCAGGTCATTGTCCCGGTTATTCATCCCAACGATCATACCCGCATAAACTTCCGTCCCCGGTTCAACAAAAATGGTCCCCCGGTCTTCAAGGTTCATGATACTGTAGGTGGTCGCCTGGCCGTTTTCCATGGAAACCAGGGCCCCGTTTTTACGTTCGCCGGTATTGCCTTCGACCATTGGGGCATATTCATCAAAACTGTGGTTTAAGATGCCGTAGCCATGGGTCATAGACATAAATTCATTACTAAAGCCAATTAATCCCCGGGCCGGCACTTGGAAGACAATCCGGACTTGGCCATTGCCCGTGTGTACCATGTCGAGCATCTCGCCCTTGCGTTGTCCTAGGGCTTCAATGATGTTGCCCATGTACTCTTCAGGCGAGTCAATTTGGACCCGTTCAAAGGGTTCACACTTAACCCCGTCAATTTCTTTAGTAATGACCTCAGGCTTGGAGACCTGGAGTTCATAACCTTCCCGTCGCATATTCTCGATTAAAACGGACAAGTGGAGTTCCCCTCGTCCAGAAACCTTCCAGACATCCGGCGAATCGGTTTGGTCAACTCTTAAAGAAACATCGGTTTGGAGCTGGGTAAAAAGCCGCTCTTCAATTTTGGAGGAGGTCACCCACTTGCCTTCCCGACCAGCGAAAGGCGAATTATTGGCTAGGAAGGTCATCTGTAAGGTAGGTTCGTCAATATGGAGGACTGGGAGGGGGTCTACTTGGTCAGTTGGGGTAACTGTTTCGCCAACGAAGATATCTTCAAAGCCAGAGACGGCAATCAAGTCGCCGGCCTTGGCAGACTGGATCTCCCGTCTTTCCAAGCCAAAGTAGCCAAAAAGCTTGGTCACCCGGAAGTTTTTGACCGACCCATCTAACTTGGACAAGCTAACATTGTCCCCAACACTGATGGTTCCCCGAAAGACCCGGCCAATCCCAATCCGACCAACGTAGTCATTATAGTCCAATAGAGAAACCTGAAATTGCAAAGGCTCTTCACTGTTGTCGATTGGAGCTGGAATCTTGTCGAGAATGGTTTGGAAAATAGGGTCCATGGTCTCCTCTTGGTCTCCAGCTTGGTCTGAAAAAGAGGAAGTCCCATTTAAGGCAGAAGCATAGACCACTGGAAATTCCAATTGGTCTTCATCTGCTTCCAGTTCAATCAAGAGGTCTAAGACTTCATCAACCACTTTTTCCGGTTGAGCCGTTGGTTTGTCAATTTTATTCACCACCACAATGGGTTGCAGGTCTTGTTCCAAAGCCTTTTTCAAAACAAACCGGGTCTGGGGCATGGTCCCTTCATAGGCATCTACAATCAATATAACCCCGTCGACCATTTTCATAATCCGTTCTACCTCGCCACCAAAATCGGCGTGGCCTGGGGTATCCAAAATATTGATCAAGGTGTCCCCGTACTGGACCGCCGTATTCTTTGCTAGAATGGTAATTCCGCGTTCTTTTTCAATGTCATCGGAATCCATGGCCCGTTCACCAATTTCAGTATGGCTATCTAGGGTGTCGGATTGTTCCAAGAGTTGGTTAACCAGGGTCGTTTTACCATGGTCAACGTGGGCAATAATGGCTATATTTCTAATATCATCTCGTTTTTTCACACAATTTCCTCCAACTTATCTTGGCAATGTCTTTCTACTACTTGTTAACCTGTCATAAAACAGCAAGAATATTATATCAGTTAGGTCAAAGGACTGCAAAATTATTTTTGATGCAAGTGGTCCAGTATTTCTTGGTGAGCCAGCTTGTTGGCGATGATAATCTCACTTTCCGTTAGAAAATCTGGATCTTGGCCTTGGAAGTCACTTAGCTTGCCCCCCATTTCAGCCATAAATACAGCTGCTGGAGCATAATCCCATGGCTTCAAGTGAGAGGCAATATAGGCTACCGTCCGGCTCATGAGAACTTCCATGGCCTCCATGCCAGCTGACCCATAGAGCCTTAAGCCTAGGGTCTGGTCGAGCAGACCTTGGAGTTTGGTCCGAGAAGAGTCGATCAAGATCTTAGAATTAAAGGCCAAAAGTCCTTGGTCCAGTCTTCGGTCTAAAAGCCCTGTAATAGGATTGTCATTGCAGTAGGCACCCTGGCCCTTGATGACATGATAAAAGCGGTCCCCCACTAAGTCATAGATGTAAGCCAATTGCCCCACCCCGTCTTCATAAAAAGCTAACATGATGCAGAAATTTTCCCTCTGCTTGACAAAGTTTAAAGTCCCGTCAATAGGGTCAACAAACCAAACTGGCCCCTTTAAGTCACTCAGCTTGTCGCCAAAACCTTCCTCACTTACAATCCTATGGTTGGGGAAGTTTGCCCTGATCTTCCCGGTCAAGAATTTTTCGGTTTGGACATCTAAGTTGGTCACCAGGTCATTGGGGCCCGTTTTCGTCTCCACCGACAAATCCTGGTTCAATTGACTAGCGATTTGACTTCCTGCCTCTTTGACCCAAGCAGTCGCCAGATCATGTACTTTATTTAAATTTGTCACAATTGACCACCTCTCTAGAAACTCTATACAGCCTATTTACTAGCAATTTTACCACAGCTATCCTTTAGAAAAAAACTTGTCATCTAAACTCACATGAATGTAAAAAAACCACTGGGTTAAACCCAGTGGTTTTCGATTCCTATCTTCAGTCAAAACTTAGATGTGGATTGCTTGGTCTAGGGCTGCTTCAGCAGTATCCATGACAGCTTCAGGAAGGGTTGGGTGGGCGTGAACAGTAAGGGTAATATCTTCTAAGTTCATGCCAGATTCAATTGCCAAGGCAATTTCCGCAATGA
The DNA here is from genome assembly GCF_000315445.1 of Alloiococcus otitis ATCC 51267. Classification (GTDB taxonomy): domain Bacteria; phylum Bacillota; class Bacilli; order Lactobacillales; family Carnobacteriaceae_A; genus Alloiococcus; species Alloiococcus otitis. The sequence continues at coordinate 209,430 of NZ_JH992957.1, read as the reverse complement.
TGTCTGAAGCCCCAACACTTGCTACTTGGCCACCAACGATGACGTTGTCTTCTTTGGTGGTGATCAAGCGGATGAAGCCATCAGTCGCATTGAGAGATAGGGCACGACCGTTCCCACCGATTGGGAATTTAGTTGCTTTAACGTCTAGGCCAGCATCTTTGGCTTCTTGCTCAGAGTAACCAGCAATAGCAACTTCAGGGTCTGTAAAGGCAACAGCAGGCATTGCCTTGTAGTCCACTTCGACTTTTTTGCCTGAGATAGCTTCAGCAGCAACTTTTGCTTCATAAGAAGCCTTGTGGGCAAGAGCAGCACCTGCCACAATGTCCCCAATAGCCCAAATGGAGTCTACACTAGTTCGGCCTTGTTTGTCTACTTTGACTAGGTTGCGGTCGTCCAATTCAACGCCTGCAGCTTCTAAGCCAAGTTCATCAGTGTTAGGGGTACGGCCAACTGTGACAAGAACATAGTCAGCTTCGATGGTTTTTTCTTCGTCTTTGGCTTCGTAAGTGACTTTGACACCTGAATCTGTTTCTTCAGCTGATTTTGCTTTAGCTTTAGTCACGACATCAACGCCCTTGTTTTTCTTGAAGTCGCGTTCGACAATTTTAACCATGTCTTTGTCAAAACCGCCAAGAATGGTGTCTGCACCTTCTAAGATAGTCACTTCAGTACCAAAGTTGGCATAAGCACCAGCTAATTCACAGCCAATGTAACCCCCACCAACAACTACTAGTTTTTCTGGAATTTCTTCCAAGTTTAAAGCACCAGTTGAGTCCAATACCCGGTCAGATTTGAAGCTGAAACCAGGAATTTCAATTGGGGAAGATCCTGTTGCGACAATCAAGTTGTTGAAGCTGTAAGATTGTTTACCATCTTCAGTCGAAACACTTAACTTGTTAGGGCCATTGATATAAGCTTCGCCCATGATGATATTGACACCATTTTTCTTGAGTAATCCTTCAACACCCTTGGTCAAGCGTTTAACGACTCGGTTGTCTTTCCATTTTTGAGTCTTGGTAAAGTCAATCTCAACGTCTCCAGTTGTAATACCTAAGTCTTTAGAATCAACCGCATCGTGGTATTTGTGGCCAGCATTGATGAGGGCTTTAGATGGGATACATCCGACGTTTAAGCACACCCCGCCAATGAATTCTCGCTCGATGACAGTAACATCTTGACCTTCTTGGGCAGCCCGGATAGCTGCAACGTAACCGCCGGGTCCTGACCCGATGACTACTGTATCCAATTCTTCAGTAAAGTCTGCAACAACCATTAATGAACACCTTGTCCTTTCCTTTTGTCTGGTCTGGATTTACAAAGACAGCTGTTTGGATAACCTGCTAAGCCAGCTGACAAGACCCTATCCTTCCATGAGTAATAGGTCAGGATCTTCAATGACACGTTTCAAGTGGTTTAGGGCTCTTTGTCCATCAGCCCCATCGATCACGCGGTGGTCAATGATCAATGACAATTCTTGAACAGGGGCAACTGCCAATTCATCATTTTCATCGACTACCGGTTTTTTCTTAATTCGGCCAATTCCTAAGATAGCAGTTTCGGGGTGGTTGATGACTGGTGTGAAGAAACCACCGTTAACGGAACCAATGTTGGTAACTGAGATTGAGCCACCGGACATGTCATCTGAACTTAATTTGCCAGCCTTAGCTTTTTCAGATTTCTCCTCAATTTCGTCAGCAATTTCATACATTGATTTTTTATCTGCATCTCGAATAACCGGAACGAATAATCCACTTGGGGTATCGGTGGCTATACCTATATTATAATAGTTTTTGTGAATAATTTCATCTGTAGTGTCATCTAAAGATGTATTTAATACGGGATATTTTTTCAAGGTTGATACCAAGGCCTTAACAATATAAGGCAAGTAGGTCAATTTTACCCCTTGTTCGGCAGCCTCTTCTTTAAACCGACTACGGTGGGCAATGAGTTTTGTCGCATCGGCTTGGTCAAAGAGGGCGAAGGATGGGATGGTATTGGAACTGTAAGACATACCATTTGCGATTGCCCGGCGTGTCATGGACATTGGTTCGCGAGTTTCTTGGTCTTCAAATGGTGAAGAGTAAGCTTTGACTTCTTGGCTAATGGTTTGCCCTTGACCTGTTTGATCTTGGGCTTGTGGGCTAGCAGAGCCGTCAAAGTTGTCTATATCTTCTCGAGTGACCCGTCCACCCTTACCAGTTGCTTGGACTTGGCTGATGTCGACGTCTTTGTCTCTAGCATATTGTCGAACAGATGGCATGGCTAGGACTTGCTTGTTAGGGTCAGCTTTTTCAACTACCCCACCACTAGCAGCGGGCTGACTGGCTTCTTGATCTTCCTCTTTTTCTTGGCTGTCTTGGTCTGCCTGGTCTTGACTGCTTTCTTCTTCCTCATCGTCTTCTGACCCATCGTCAATTTTAAGGATAGGGTCACCAACTCCGACTAAAGTTCCAGCTTCAACGATAAATTCTTGGATAGTCCCGTCAACTGGTGATGCCAACTCTTCCACTGACTTATCGTTTTGGACTTCAGCTACCGAGTCACCTTCTTCAACGGTATCCCCTTTTTCGACTAACCAGCTGACAATTTCACCTTCAGCCATCCCTTCGCCGACGTCAGGTAGTTTAAATGTGAATGCCATATTTGATCGCTCTCCTTTTAAACGTGTGTGATTGGATGTGGTCTCAAGCAAAGAGGGAATGGCCCTTGCCAATGAGGAAACCATTCCGACTCACTGCTTGACATAAATCATCTAACTTGCTTAGAAGTTAATGGATTCTTTCACTGCTTCAATAATGTCATCTGCACCAGGCAACCATTCATTTTCAATTTCGCCAAATGGGAAGACGGTATCTGGGGCAGAAACATATTTGAGGGGTGCTTCAAGTGATAGGATTGACCGCAAGGCAACTTCTGCGATCACTTGACCGCCCACTCCTGCTTGTCTTTGGGCTTCTTGGACAAAGACAAAGTGGTTGGTTTTTTCAATTGACTCGGTAATGGTTTCGTAATCTACCGGTGAAACAGTTCGCAAGTCAATGACTTCAACCGAAATATCTTCTTTCTCTAATTCTTCAGCTGCCTTCAAGGCTTCGCGGACCATGTATCCATATGCGGCAACTGTCACATCGCTTCCTTCTTTGGCTACATTGGCCTTGCCAAGTTCGATTTCATATTGTTCTTCCGGCACTTCTTGGCGGAAAGACCGGTAAAGTTTCATGTGTTCGAGGAAAACAACTGGGTCAGGGTCGCGTAAGGCTGCGGTTAGAAGGCCTTTTGCGTCATAAGGGTTGGATGGAATAACGACTTTCAAACCAGGAGACTGAGCCATCAAGCCTTCTAGAGAGTCCGCGTGCATTTCTGGCGTGTGGACACCTCCGCCAAATGGTGAACGAATGGTGACTGGGAAGTTAATGTCTCCCCCCATACGGTAACGTTGGCGGGCAATTTGACCAGAAATTTCATCCATGGTCTCAAACACGAAACCAAAGAATTGGATTTCCATAACTGGTGTAAAGCCTTGTAGGGCTAAACCAAAAGCCATGCCCCCTATACCAGATTCAGCAAGAGGAGTATCGTTAACCCGGTCTTCACCATATTTGTCAAAGAGTCCTTGAGTTGCCCGGAAGACCCCGCCGTTTTTACCGACGTCTTCACCAAAGATAATCATCTTGTCATTTTGTTCCATCTCTTGGTCAAGGGCTTGGGTAATCGCCTTGATCATGGTCAATTGATTACTAGCCATGGTTAATTACTCTCCTTCTCTTGGTATTTTTTGATTTGTTCTTTGATATTAGCAGGTTGGTGTTCGTACATCGCTTCAAGTAAGCCAGTAATCGTCATGTCTGGAGTTGAATCAGATTCTTTGGCTGCCTGCTTGATTTCTTCTTTGGCTTTTTCGACGACTTCTTCATGTTTTTCGTCGTCCCATAAACCTTTAGCTTCTAAATATGCTTTGAAGCGTTTGATTGGGTCACGGTCATCCCAATAGTCAAAAGACTCTTGGTCACGGTAGATGGAAGGGTCGTCACCTGAAGTAGAGTGGGCCCCCATACGGGAAGTTAGTGTTTCAATCAAGACGGGACCATTGCCAGCTGCTGCCCATTCTCTTGCTTGTTTAGAAACTGCATAAACGGCGAGTGGGTCCATTCCGTCAACTTGAACACCCGGAATACCAGCAGCTGCTGCTTTTTGGGCTAGGGTCTCAGCAGCGGTTTGCTTATGTCTTGGGGTTGAAATAGCGTAACCATTGTTTTGAATATAAAAGACAGCTGGAGCCTTGTAGCGGGAAGCGAAGTTAATCGCTTCGTAAGTGTCCCCTTGTGAAGATCCGCCGTCACCGGTGTAGGCAAAGGTGACAACATTTTCTTCGCCTTTTAACTTGACACCAACTGCGTTCCCCATAGCTTGTACCATTTGGGCACCGATTATAATTTGGGGTGGCATAGCTCTTAGGTCATCATACCGGTTCCCTTCCATATGGCCTCTAGACCATAAAAAGGCTTTGGAAATAGGTAAGCCGTGGAGAATCAATTGTGGGACATCCCGGTAACCAGGAAAAAGCCAGTCTTGTTTTTCAAAAGCATAGTGGGAAGCTACTTGGGAAGCTTCTTGGCCCTTACTTGGGGCATAAAAGCCTAGGCGCCCTTGTTTTGACAAGGCGATAGACCGGTCAAATAAGGTTCTTGACCAGACCATTTTCTCCATTAAGTCAACTAATTGGTCATCTGACAAGTCTGGCATAATATCCTCATTTACAACTTCCCCTTCCTTATCCAATATTTGAACAGTTGGGAAAGTTGCCTTGTAATTATTTAAGATTGCCTCATAATCAACTGGCTGTGTTGATTCTGAGTTCAAAGATTCAACTGAGCTTTCTTGCACACGTTGATCGCTTTGTTCTTTCGCCATAAATAATCCCATTCCTCTCATTATGGTAATTGTAATACAGGCTTAGTGGCTGTTACACTTCGTCTGTCGATTTAAATTTAGCATGGAACGAACCATTTTTCAAGCTTTTTATTATAATCGATTTCATCATGATAATTATACGACTTGCTTTGACTCACTCTGAAATGAAACCTGGCTAGTCCGAGCAAGCTTTAAGCCTATAACACCATTTCAAAACTGTTATAATTTGCTTCTTATGCAATTTCTTTATAAGCCTTATCCTCAAACAAGTTAATTGCTTAATTTTTATCTTATTGCTATACTAAACTATTGATTAGGAGTGGTAAAATGATCACAATGAAAGATATTATCCGGGAAGGTCACCCCACCTTACGAAAGGTTGCTGAAGAAGTTACCTTTCCTCTCGATGACGCTAGCAAGCAAACGGCTCAAGATATGTTAGAATTTGTCAAGAACAGTCAAGACCCTGAGCTTGCGGAAAAATACGATCTTAGACCCGGGGTTGGGATAGCAGCCCCTCAGATCGATATCTCCAAGCGTTTTATCGCTGTCTACTTGTCTGAAGAAGAAAATGACGGCCAGGAATTTAGCCGGATTATGTTTAACCCTAAAATTATTAGCCATTCTGCTGGCAAGACGGCCCTACCAACTGGTGAAGGTTGCTTGTCAGTTGACCGCAAAGTAGCGGGAATCGTGCCCCGGGCTGCTCGGGTTAAAATCCAGTATTTTGACCAAGATGGCCAGAAGCATGAAGAACGCTTGCGCAACTACCCAGCTATTGTGGTTCAACATGAAATCGACCACTTAAATGGCGTTCTCTTCTTTGACCGGATTGATCCCGATAACCCTCTGGCCCTACCAGATGACGTGGAATTATTAGGGGTTAACTAACCTAACTTACCTTGATCATCCCATATTAATAAAACAAAACGCTCAAGGCTTGTCCATAGTACGAAGCTTTGAGCTTTCTTTTGTGAATTTATAGTAAATGAAGGCCAGCTTACTAAAGCGTTAGACCTTAATGCAAAGTCTCCTTGTCACAATCTATTCTCATCCTAGCATATGTAAATCTATACTTGAAGATAGACTTGTGATAAACTATAAAGTAGCTCTAATTGGGCCCAAGACGCCAATTAGAAATAGAACTGGAAAATATTTTTTATGATAAGGAGATATAAGACAAGATGACAGTCGACATAAATAACAATGAAGTTGCCATATTTGGTATCGGAGGCTTAGATGAAATTGGTAAAAACACCTATGGCGTCCAATTTCAAGACGAAATCATCATCATTGATGCAGGGATCAAGTTCCCAGAAGACAGTTTGCTGGGGATCGACTATGTGATTCCCGACTACACCTACTTGGTCGAAAACCAAGATAAGATCAAGGGGCTTTTTATTACCCACTCCCACGAAGACCACGTTGGGGGCATCCCCTATTTACTAAAAGAGATCAATGTCCCGATTTATGCCGGTCACCTAGCTTCTGCTATGATCCGCAACAAACTCAGCGAGCACAAACTCTTGCGGTCAACTGAAATTCACGAAATCGATGAAGATACAGTTATTAAGTTGGACAAGACATCAGTTGGCTTCTTTAAAACGACCCACTCTGTCCCTGAATCATACGGGATTGTTGTCAAAACACCTAACGGCAACATTGTCCAAACGGGTGACTTCAAATTTGACTTTACCCCAGTTGGTCAACGCGCCAACCTCCACAAGATGGCTCGTATCGGTGAAGAAGGTGTCCTGGCCCTCCTATCTGATTCTACCAACGCTGAGGTTTCCGGCTTTACCCAGTCAGAACAAGTAGTGGGGGAAACCATCCTAAAACTTTTGCAAAATATTAATAGTCGGATTATTTTTGCCACCTTCGCTTCTAATGTTTCTCGGATTAACCAGGTGGTCCAAGCCGCCCACCAAACCGGACGGAAAATTGCAGTCTTTGGTCGGTCCATGAACAACTCCGTTGAAGTGGCCCAAGAAATGGGGATTATTGAATCTGATACGGATATTTTCGTCAATGCCCATGACTTAAAACAGCTAGATCCTCAAGAGACTTTAATCCTCTGTACAGGGTCTCAGGGTGAACCCATGGCTGCTTTGAGTCGAATTGCCAATGGAAGCCACAGGCAAATTTCCATCCAGCCAGGTGATACCGTGGTCTTCTCTTCCTCGCCGATTCCAGGCAACACCACTTCCGTTAATAATGTCATCAACCAATTGATGGAGGCTGGCGCTGAGGTTATCCACGGCGAGGTCAACACCATCCACACTTCCGGTCACGGTAGCCAGGAAGAGCAAAAATTGATGCTCAGTCTCATGCGACCGAAATTCTTCATTCCTATCCACGGAGAGCACCGGATGCAAAAAATCCACGCCAACTTAGCTATCCAAACCGGAGTAGAAAAAAACAACTGCTTCATTTTGGATAACGGTCAGGTCCTAGCCATGACCGAAGATTCAGCCCGCTTAGCTGGTGATTTCCCAGCCGGGTCAGTTTACATCGACGGCAGTGGGATCGGGGACATTGGCAGTGTGGTATTAAGAGACCGGAAGAACCTATCTGATAACGGCTTAGTTGTAGTCGTCGCAACCATCGATACCCAAAAACGACAGGTTATTGCTGGACCGGATATCGTCTCCCGGGGCTTTATTTACATGCGGGAGTCAGAAGATTTGATCAAGCAGGCCCAAAGAGTCGCCTACCAGTCCATCCAAGACTCCTTCCAATACAAGCATGTCAATGAATATAAGCTCCGCAATAACCTGACAGAAGCCGTTAAATCCTTCTTATTTGAAGAAACCGAACGGAAACCCATTATCCTACCTGTTGTATTAACCAGTAATTAAACTGAATAAAAAATCAAACAAAAAAGCCGAGACAATTGTCTCGGCTTTTTTACTCAGCTAAACCATGGCGGTAGGCGTAGATAGCAGCCTGGGTTCGGTCCACCACATCTAACTTAGACAAGATATTGGAAACATGAGTTTTAACCGTCTTCAAGGTAATAAAGCAAGCATCAGAAATTTCCTGGTTACTATAGCCCTTAGCAATATAAGAAAGGATTTCCAGCTCTCTTTTGGTCAAGTCATCATGAGGCTGGCTTGCCTGGTCATGGCTGTGCCTTTGAATAACTTTCTGGGTCACCTCTTCTTCAAAAACGCTATCCCCTTTGTCAATGGCCCGGATAGCATTGGCTATTTCAGCAGCAGAAGAAGTTTTGAGCAAATAGCCACTTGCCCCGGACTCCATGGCCGGGAAGACCTTCTCATCATCAATAAAGCTGGTTAGGATAATAATTTTGGCTTGGGGCCATTCTGTCATTATAGCCTTGGTGGCTTGGATGCCATCCATCCCATCCATAACCAAGTCCATCAAAATAATATCCGGTTTTTGGGTTAAGGCCATCTCCACGCCTGTTTGTCCATTGTCAGCCTCACCGACCACTTCCATATCACTCTGGATGGAAAAATAAGACGATAAACCCAGTCGGACCATGGGATGGTCATCGACTAACATTACTTTAATCATTAGCTTCCTCCAAATCTATCGGAATCGTTATCTCCACACTGGTCCCTTGATTTTTTAGGGAGACAATCTTGACATTGCCCCCCATGCCAGAAATTCTCTCCTCAATATTAGCCAAGCCATAAGAGCCAGACCGGTCCTCGTCTAGGTCAAAGCCTAGGCCATCATCCACTACCCTTAAGACAATCTTTTGAGGCCTTTCTTTGAGATAGACTTCCACTTCCTCAGCTTGAGAGTGTCTTAAGACATTAGATAAAAGTTCTTGGACCACTCGGAAGAGGTCATCTTCTATACTGGTGGGTAAGGTCACCTCGTCTAAATCTTGCTTGATAGCCATCTTAACCTTACTGGCTAACTCTTTTAATAAGTGACTGATGCCTTCTTTTAGAGACTTATTGTTGAGTTGGACAGGCCGCAAGTGCAGCAAGAGGGCCCGCATTTCTAATTGAGAGTTGTTAATTATCTGCTCCACATTAGCCAACTGCTGGCTGATAGCCGGATAGTCTTGAGCCAAGAGGTCTTGCTCATTTATAGCCGATAAAATCATAGAAGAGGCAAAAAGGTGCTGGCTGACTGAATCGTGGAGCTCCCGGGCAATCCGTTTGCGTTCAGCCTCCAAAATTTCTTCCCGGGTCTCCGTCCCCAACTGGGCCTGCTCTTCCTTAGTTAAAAGGATTTCATTGGAAATGCTGATCAATTTTTTCTGGAGCTGTAAAAAGGCCTGGTCAATTTTGGGGCTGATCTGAGCCTTGGGGGCATAAGTCATCCGGGCTATTAAGTTGGAAGAATAATTTCCTTCAATGAGCGACTTCAAGGCTTGTTCAATTTTTCGGTCTCGCCGGTATTTTAAAAGGGTGGGGATCCCGTAAAAAGCCAGGGTCAAAATAAAGGAAAAAATAAGCAAGACCATTAAGTAGGGAAAGGAGTAATAGTCATCTATTACTAAACCCACTAGGCTATATTCCGTAAAGTATCTGAGAGTGACCGCTATAGCCAAAATCAAGATGATGATGACCAAGATATTGGTTAAGATAAGTCTTTTGATATGATCTTTCATAAGAAGACCACCTCAACATCTCCAAAAATACTGGTTGTCATAATTTTTAACTTGCGGTCGGTCTGGTCAAAATGGTCTGACCGGTAAGTGACCACCTCATTGTTTAAGGTTAACTCGTCCTCCCCAATCCGTACCTTGCCTAGCAAAATACTAATGTCCAAAGAAACAGCGACCTCTTGGGGAATCAAAATCTTCAAGTCCCCAAAAACCTTGCGGATTAGTATAACATTTTGATCCTTGGGCATGATGGTGTTGCCCAAATCAATGAAGGTGTCCCCTGCAAACTTGGTATAGACAATATCTTCCCATTGATAAACCAAATTTTCATCGCTTTCGCGACCAATCCACTTACGCCGTGTCCGCTTGATGGATCTTTCGTGGTCTTGGTCAAATTTTACTGAGATATATTCACTACCCGTCCAGGAAAAATTTGTTTCAAACAAGCTATCTTTCAGCGATTGAAAGAAAGACTGGTTCCGAGTAAAAATAATGATAACAAGGATGGCTAAGATAATCCAAGCCGAATAGGTATTGAGCAAGGCCAGGCTGATGGCAGCCAAGCTCATGATGAACATTAAACTATATGACTCTTTCCCCTTGCTTTGGGTTAGGTATAAACCCACGATCCCTGCTAGGATCAATATCAAGGGGAAGGGACTGGCCGCAAGCTCAAGGCCCATGCTAGCGACTAGGACCAATATTAGGATGAAAATGACGACATCTTTATTTATTCTGTCCATGAGATTGGCTCCTATTCTTTAATACCCTTATTATACTGGTTAAAAGAGCCGATTTATAGCTTTTATAGGCAAGATCAGTCTTAGGTCCCATTCACCACTGGATAAGTTAAAAAAGCTGGAATAAAATCCAGCTTTTTTCCTAGGCTACTTCTATTATTTCGACATTCATAGCTCCACCTGGGGTTTGAATCTCAACCAGGTCCCCTACTTGTTTATCCAAAAGGGCTTGGGCAATTGGAGATTCATTGGAGATCTTGCCAGCGAAGGGGTCGCTTTCCGCCTTGCCGACGATAGTGTATTCTTCTTCAATCCCATCTGGCAACTCTTTAAAGCGGACAAGGCTGCCTAAACTGACTCGGCCGTCGTTATCTTTTTTTTCAATAATTTCCACATTTTGTAGCATGTGTTGCAAGGTGCTGATCCGACCCTCGATAAAGGCCTGTTCATCCTTGGCTGATTCATATTCCGAGTTCTCTGACAAGTCACCAAAACCCCGGGCGATCTTGATTCGCTCAACCACTTGCGGGCGTTTATTGGACTTTAAGTCTTCCAGTTCTGCTTCTAATTTTTCCTTACCTTCCCGTGTCATCGGGTAAACTTTTTCATCTGACATACTTATCACCTTTACTTTTTATTTCAATGAGGCTAAGATACCATGGTCTCCTTAAAATGTAAAGAAATTACCTGGTTCCAAGCTCTTTTATTGTCTTTCATCAAAAATATTTTGAATTTTAGTCGTAACCAAGTCAATAGCCACCTGGTTTTGCGACCCTTCTGGGATGATAATATCGGCATAGCGTTTAGAGGGTTCAATAAATTGTTCATGCATTTGCTTGACCACACTAAGATACTGGTCAATGATGGAGTCCAAGCTCCGACCCCGGTCTTGCATGTCCCGCTTAATCCGCCTGATAATCCGGATGTCATCATCAGTATCCACATAAATTTTAATGTCCATCAAGTTACGCAAGGCTTGGTCCACTAAAACCATGATACCTTCCACAATAATAACTTCCTTAGGCTCCTGGTGGATGACCTCTGAACTCCTGGTGTGACGTTTATAGTCATAGACAGGTACATCGACAGCCTGGTTATTTAAGAGGGCCTTGAGTTGATCGACCATGAGTTCTGTATCAAAGGCTAGGGGGTGGTCATAATTAGTCTTGAGTCGGTCTTGGAAGTCCAAATGACTCTGGTCCTTGTAATAAGAATCATGCTCTAAGATCATGATGGACTTACCGGGGAAGTGGTTGTAAATCGCCTTGGTAACACTGGTTTTCCCACTGCCCGACCCACCGGTTACCCCTATGACCAAGGGCTTTTCCTTTTCATCCATTTTTTCACCTTCATCCCTACACCATAAAACATTGGACCGAGGCCCAATGTTTTGTGGCTTTTCTATTCATTTAATCGGAATAAAATCCTATTCTTCTGGTTCTGCCTCAGTTTCTTCAGTCTCTTGGCCTTCTTCTGAACCATCCCCATTGTCTCTCAAGTATTGGTTTTGGTATTCCAAGTGTTGTTCATAGGTCTCTGAGAAGTAGACTTCCTTGGTTTCCAAATCAGCTAGGAAGTAAAGATAGTCTGTTTCAACTGGGTTTACAGCTGCATCAATGGAATTGGCAGAAGGGCTGTTAACTGGCCCAGGTCCCAGTCCAGTATGCTGGTAGGTATTGTAGGCTGAATCAACTTCTAAGTCATCATAACTAATCCGCTCTTGGTGCTGTCCTAGGGCATAGGTGACACTGACATCGGTTTGCAGCATCATCCCCAGGTCCAAGCGGTTGTGGAAGACACCGGAGATTACTTGCCGGTCCTCATCCGTGATTCCCTCCCTTTCAATAAAGGAAGCCAGGGTAAGGATTTCATGGACGGTAAAGTCAGATGCTTCAATATCACTCAGGTGAGGTTCCACAACGGCATTCATTTGGCTAATCATTCGGCCAACGATGGTCTCCAGTGAGTCCTCTTCAGTGTACTCATAAGTAGCCGGATAGAGATAACCTTCCAACTTATACCGGGTATCATCCCGGTCAGCCGTCTCCCCTAAGAGGTCAGGGTAATTTTCAGCTTGGCCTTGGATAAAGTCTTCATCCTGGACTAGGTCCATAAATTCCTCTTCTGTGTACTGGGTTTCATTGCCGATGATTTCAGCAAATTGCTCTAACATATAGCCCTCAGGGACATTGAAGGTTGCTGTTTCAACCCCAATCGGTTGCCCACCCTCTTGGAGATAGTCCGTAATCTCTTTTAAAGACATAGACGGTGACATTTCATAAGTCCCAGCCTGGAAATCTTGCTCATCATTCATTCTTAAATAAGTATTATACACAAAGGCACTGTCAATGACCCCTTCTTCCTCCAAAATAGAGGCAATATTGGACCGGGAAGTCCCCTGGGGGATTTCCACTTCAATAACTTCATCACTTGTTTCATCCTTGGGTCCAAGGGCTGAATTGACAAAAAAGTAGCCTGATACCAAAAAAACAAGCAAAAGGACGACCAAGACCGATAAGGTGATGGTCACTATTTTTTTGACAGTCCTATCCGAACCATTCTTTACCATAACTTAACCTACCTTCTATCACAAATACATACTCGGAAACATTATACCGAATCTATCAATAAAAGCAAAAATATAGCGAATGATTTTTGTGGTTTTAAAAACACTGTAACATTTGTAAAGTCATGTAGGCAAGGATAAAGCTAGGCTGGCCTATAAAAGATTTAAAATAATTGCTATAATGGAAATTAAAAGATTAGATCAGGGAGTGTTCTTATGCCAGAGATAAATTCGACCATTGCATCCATGTCCATTCCACAAACTAGGTACTTTTCTAATAAGGCTAGTGACTATGATGATGCCGTCAACCTCACACTTGGAGTTCCCGACTTTGACACCGACCCCCTTATTAAGCAAGCTCTAGTCGATGCCTTTGTTGACAAGAAGTCCCTGAAATATTCCCACAATGCGGGTTTAATTGAACTGAGACAGGCCATTAGCGACTATTACTTCAACAAATACCAGGTCCACTTTGACCCTGAAGACCAAATCATTGTGACTGCTGGAGGAAGTGAAGCCATTGACTCCTCTTTAAGAACTATTTTGGAAAAGGGCGACCAAGTCATTATCCCCCAACCAGCCTATCCTGCCTACCAGGCAATTGTGACCATGTTAGGCGGTGAGGTCATCCCAATCGACACCTCAGAGACTAACTTTGTCCTCAGCCCACAACAAGTAGAGGAAAAAATCACTCCAAAAACCAAAGCTATCATCTTAAACTATCCGACCAACCCCACTGGTGTGTCTGTAAATCAAGACCAGGCCCAAGCCTTGGTCAAGGTCATCAAAGACCATGATATTTTCCTCTTGAGCGATGAAATTTATGGTGAAAACAGTTTGACCCAAGACCATGTCAGCTTCAGTCAATTTCCTGAAATCAAGGACCAGGCAATTATCATTAATGGCCTATCCAAGTCTCATGCCATGACCGGCTGGCGACTCGGTTACCTCTTAAGTTCTAAAAAACTTACCCAGTCCATCCTCATCCCCCACCTCAACAATACTATCTGTGCCAGCCTTCCTAGCCAATACGCTGGTCTGGCTGCCCTCAAACATGGCCTCCATATTCCTCAAAAAATGAACCAGGCCTACCGGGAGCGACTAGCATACCTGGTTCAGCGCTTGGATAAGATGGGCCTCGACTATAGCAAATCCCAAGGAAGCTTTTACATCTTCCCTTCAATTAAGTCCTATGACCCCAATGCCTTTAACTTTTGCCTAAACTTACTAGAAGACCAGCATCTTGCTGTGGTTCCTGGCTCTGCTTTTGGTCAAGCTGGCGAAGGCTATATCCGAATTTCCTTTGCCACTTCCCTTGACCAACTTGAAGAAGGGATGGACCGGCTAGAAACATTCCTGTCCACTTACTCTACTGGAGATTAGGTCTGGCAAGAAGAATCCAATAAATCGATATTATTTATGACAAAGGAGGAAGCTAGAAAACTTCCCCCTTTTATACCCCCTAGCTTCATTTTACGGCTAGGGGATTTTAGTAATTCGTTTCGTTAACATCTTAGTTTAGTCAAAAACTTCATTTTGCAAGACTTGGTCAATGTCCTGTCTCTTGGTTACCAGCTTGTGGTCCTTGCCTTTGACAAAGACCACAGCTGGTTTAAGCATGAGATTATAGTTGGAAGACATGGAATAATGGTAGGCCCCGGTAGCTAAGACAGCCAGTCTGTCTCCTACTTGTAATGACTGGGGGAGGGGCTTGTTTTTCCCGATAATATCGCCACTTTCACATAGCTTGCCTACTACCTGCTTGGGCTTCCAGGAGGAATTGGATGGGGCTTTAGTGGTGGGCAAGATAGTATACTCAGCACCGTATAAGGCTGTCCGGATATGGTCACTCATTCCTCCGTCAATGGAAACATAAGACGGATAGCCTGGAACTTGCTTGATGGTACCGACTTCATAAAGGGTTACAGCAGTGTGCCCCACCAAAGACCGGCCTGGTTCAATACCTAATTTGGGTAGCTGGTAATCTTTTTCCTGGCAGTAGTCCATAATAGCCCCAGCTAGTTTGGCGATGCCGGGTTGGACGTCAAAAGCCACATCCTCTTCCTGATACTGAATGCTAAAGCCTCCACCCATGTTTAAGAACTGGACTGGAATCTCTTGGTCATGGGCCCAGTCTAAAACCAACTGAGCCGTTTCAAGCATCACACTTGGATCTTGGACCTGGGAACCCAAGTGGAAATGGAGACCGATAAAATTCAACTTAGGACAAGCTATAACCTTATCAATGGCTTGCTTGGCCAAGCCCTCTCGAAGCGAAAAACCAAACTTGCTATCTTCCTGACCTGTCTGGATGTAGGCATGGGTCTGAACAGCTATACCTGGATTAAGCCGGACCATCACATCCACTTCATCCTGGGCTAGGTCATTGATCCGGTCAATTTCTTCAAAAGAATCAGCTACAAAGTGACCAATGCCGGCTTGCAAGGCAAATTTGATTTCCTCCAGGCTCTTATTATTGCCATGAAAGTGAATTCGGTCTGCCGGGAAGCCCGCTTTAAGGGCTAGGTATAATTCCCCATAAGAGACCACATCTAAGTCTAAGCCCCAATCAGCCATCAACCTCAATAAGTAGACATTACTAAAAGCCTTACTAGCATAGGAAATACTGTAAAAGTCATCTGCCTTAGCCTGGTCACTTAAGTCTAAACCCTGGCGGAAACCCTCCTGGTACTTGTGAATAGTGGCTTCGATTTCCTCCTGGTCGTAAACAATTAAGGGGGTTTGGTAGTGGTCTGCAAGACTATCTAAGCTAAGCTGGCCCATAGACAATTTTTGGTCATCGTTATAATAAAGCGACATTAGTCATACTCCTTTATCAAGCTGTTTAAATTCAAGGCTGACAACTGCTGGGAATTGGCCCCTACACCTTTGTGGGTGAAGTAGTCTATCCGAAGGTTCGGATCGGGGCTATAAAGGTAGACCCGGTCCCCAATTTGAACCTGGTCATCTACTTCAACCAAGAGGTGGCTCATCATTAAACCAACGATGGGGTAATCTTTGCCCCTGATCTGGCAGGGGTAGTCGGCCCGAGCTTGCAATAGGCCGTCCCCATAGCCAATATCCACGATGGCCAGTTGGGTCGGTTGATGGGATGCCTGGTATTTGAAGGAATAGCCTGCATATTGGCCCTGGTTTAGCTGTCTAACCTGGACCACAGAAGCTGACACTGTCAGTGATTGATCAATCCGGTCATTGGCCAAGTCATCATAAGGTTTGGCCCCATACAAGGCAATCCCCAGTCGGCTATGGGTATGGTGGGGTAAGAGTCCTCCTTCCCTGAAGAAACTGGCCGAATTTTGGGCATGGATGTAGTGAAACTGGTAACCATCATCGAGGAGGTCTTCTAAAAGGTCAAGCCATTCTTCTCTTTCCTTACTGTATTCATCTCCTGGTCCATCCAGGTCATCGGCATAGCCAAAATGGGTCCAAATACCCTGGATGTCTAGCTTGTTTCGGTGAGCTAGGACTTGGTCAATTTCCTCCCGGTTTTTTAAGCCAGACCGGTGCAAGTGGCTCTCATACTCTAACTGGAGGGGAAGGTCTTCAAGCTGGTCTTTGAAAGTATAAAAATAATCTAAAGAGGTTAGGGTCAATTGAATATGGTATTTTCGGGCTAAGTCAAATTCTCTGGTCGGGTTAGTGAGTAAAATCGTCGCTTGGGGCGCCCTTTTCCGGACGGCTATAGCCTCATGTAAAGAGGTTGTGACAAAATGCTGGATGCCGATTTGTAAAAACTGGTCTACAGCAAAATCCAAACCGAAATTATAGGCATTATTCTTAACCACAGCAAAGCAGTCCGCCTTTTGGACTAATTTCTCGGCATTTTCTTGAAAAACCTGGCTGTCGACAGTCCATCTTCCTGGCATTTTATCCCTCCTCCTTACTAGCTATATCCAAGTCCAGTAGCTTTTCATAATAGTCCGCTATTTTGATTAGGTTCATTTCGTCAAAATTGAATTCAGGTGTATGAAGACCCGCAGTAAAGTTTTTGTCCAGGTTTTGGACTCCAAAAAAAACAAAATAAGATGGCGCTAGTCTTTTGTAAAAACTAAAGTCTTCACCAAATAGGAAGGGTCGGTCTGCCTCCACCCCGATTAAGCCTACCTGGTCAATGGCCTGCTGTACCTCTGCTTTCAAACTTGGGTGGTTGTCAGTGGGTGGATAACCTTGGTTGTAGGTCAAATCAGCCTCCACCCCGGTCATGCTTTGGACTGACTCAACCAGTTTACTTAAGGATTCTTTAATGACTTGCAAGTCACTGGCTTCATAAGTCCGGATGGTGCCCTCTAAGTAGCCATCTTGGGCGACCGTGTTGATGGCCTCACCTGCTCTCACTTGGCCAATATGGATAATATTATGGTTTAGTCCGTTCAAGTGGTAGTGATTGATAAGGGGGATCTGGCTTAAGAGGATAGACAAGGCTTCAATAGCCGAATGTCCTTCTTCCTTGTGGGCTACATGGGCAGATTGTCCCTTTAAGTAGATCCGGTATTCTGTAGCGGAAGCGGTAATGGGGCCATCCTTGTAAATAACCCGGCCTTCTTCTAGGCTAGGCAAGAGGTGGACTCCGTAAACTTTTTCTACATTAAAATCATCAAAGGCACCTGCTTCAAGCAGTAAGTTGCCCCCACCATAGCTTTCTTCTGCAGGTTGGAAGATGAATATAACATTGGCCTTCAAGTCTCCTGCCTGGTGGCGGTCGCTTAACCGCTTGGCAAATAAGAGAAGAGCTGTCATGTGGCCATCATGACCACAAGCGTGCATGACACCTGGTGTTTTACTTTGAAAGTCATGGTCTTGCTTTTCCTGAATAGGCAGAGCGTCGATATCTGACCGAAAGGCAATAAAGCTGTCGCTATCACTATCTCCTTTCATATAGGCCAAGACCCCTGTATCCAGAGGTCTGACATACTGAATGCCCCACTCCTCTAAATAGGAAATAATAGCTTGGGTAGTTTGGTGTTCTTCCAGGCTCTCTTCAGCTAACTGGTGGAGCTTCCGGCGTGTTTCTACCACAAATTGACCCTGGTCCATATTCTAACCTGTCTCCCTTCATCTTTCATTGCTGGTCATCTAATTGTCTTAAGGCTTGGGCAATTTCTTTTTTATTGTCGTCCACATCTTGGACAGATTTTATAACCTTAGCCGGTGTTCCAGCTACGACCTTGTGGGCAGGCACATCTTTGGTCACGACTGACCCAGCTGCCACAATCGCTCCTTGGCCAATACGGACTCCTTCTAAAACAACCGCATTAGCCCCGATAAAGGCATCATCTTCGACCACAACTGGGTCAGCAGAAGGGGGTTCAATGACACCTGCTAGAACAGCACCCGCTCCAATATGAGCATTTTTACCCGTAATCGCCCGGCCACCCAGGCAGGCTCCCATGTCAATCATGGTCCCTGGGCCGACGACGGCACCGATATTAATAACGGCTCCCATCATAACGACAGCTCCATCGTGGATTTCAGCCTCTTCCCGAATAAAGGAACCGGGTTCAATCCGGGCATTGACCTGGGTCAGGTCCTTGAGTGGAATGGCTGAATTGCGTCGGTCCAGCTCCACTTCAGATTGGTCCACTAAGTCCCGGTGGTCAGCGATAAAGGCCTGCCAATCTTTTAACTCAGTGAAAATAACAAGAGATTGGTCTGTCCCAAAAACTTTAAAAGAATCTGGGAAAGTTGTCTTTGAAAAGTCTCCATTAACATAAACTTTTACCGGGGTTGACTTCTTAGCCTGGCTGATATACTCGATAATTTCTTGGGCATTCTTTTCTTGGATATTGTCAGTCATAAAAGCCTCCTATAAGTTGTCAAAGCTGTAGTAACCGGGTTCTTTGTCAATCAATTTCGCCCCAGCCCGGAGAGCCCCTCTGGCAAAAATAGCCTTGGACCCTGCCTGGTGGGAAATCTTGATACTTTCATCTGGTCCAGCAAATAGAACTTCATGGTCCCCCACA
The DNA here is from genome assembly GCF_000315445.1 of Alloiococcus otitis ATCC 51267. Taxonomy (GTDB): domain Bacteria; phylum Bacillota; class Bacilli; order Lactobacillales; family Carnobacteriaceae_A; genus Alloiococcus; species Alloiococcus otitis. Next base: position 190,641 of record NZ_JH992957.1, on the reverse strand, counting down.
ATGCTGCCCCCTCTTAAGGTATGAATCCCAATCTCATCGGGGTTCCGTTTGCCTGAAGCTTCATGCCGATCATAGTTAGGGTAAGAGTCAGGTCTAGCCTCACTGACTAGGTCTAACAATTTTACCAATGTTCCACTTGGGGCATCCACTTTTTGATTGTGGTGGGCTTCCAAAAGTTCAACATCGTAATCCTGGAGGAGACTAAGCGCCTTTTCTAGGATTTGGCTTAGGGCATGGATCCCATAACTCATATTGGCTTCGAAAAAGACCGGAACATGGTCTGCTTGCTGGTGTAAGGCTGCTTGAATTTTGTCTTTTTCCCCTGTGGTGGCTACTACTATAGGCACTTGGAGGTCCTCTTCTAGCAAGGGGAGAAGGTGGTCAGGGTGAGAAAAATCAATGATCAAATCTGCTGAAGCCTGGTTAAAGGAATCCAGACTAGGATAGTCTTCTTGCTGGTTTGGGGCCACTACCCCGACAATAGTATGACCTTGGTCTTGAGCGACTTGAGCCACTAACTGATTCATGGTCCCGTATCCACTTAAGATAATATTCATGATTGCACTCCTTCATGGTATCTTTGGTAAGCTTTAATCAATTCAATCTCTTCTTTCGGTCCCAATTCAACAAGGGGTAGGCGAAGCTTGTTTTGGGCCAAGTTGAGGTGGTGGGCTAAGGCCTTAATCGGAATTGGATTGACATCAACATTCAAGGCCTCCACCAAGTCAAACAAGGCTTGGTAGTTCCCTTCTGGTTGGTCATAGACTTGTTGGAAGTCGCTAGGGAGAACGTTGGCCAAGACCGATATTACCCCATGGCCACCCAGTTGGTAGTAGGACTGGATATTGCCATCGTTGCCACTGTAGAAACTAAAGGTGTCTTGAACCCTTTCCTTGGCTTGCTTAAAGAAGTCCAAGTCCCCTGTGGCATCTTTCAAACCAATGATTTGGGGGTGGTGGCTTAACTCTTCTAGGGTGGCTAATTCAATTCGCATCCCTGTCCGGCCTGGCACATCATAGAGGATGGCTGGCAAATCGACTTCTCCTAGAATACTTTCATAGTGTTTGATTAAGCCTCGCTGGTTGGTTTTATTATAGTAAGGGGTAATTAGCAAGAGACCATCTGCTCCTAGTGCCTGGGCTGCCTTGGCATTTTCAATGGACTGGGCCGTATTGTTGGTACCGACATTGGCAATAACTTTAACCTTGGAATCAGCCAAGTCCACCACTGTTTTTAAGATTTTTTCCTTTTCATCCTTGGTCAAGGTGGAGCTTTCCCCAGTTGTACCATTGACAATAAGGGCCTGACTTTGGTTCTGGATTAAAAAATTGACCAGTTGACTTAAGCTAGTATAGTCCACCTGTCCCCAGTCATTGAAGGGGGTGAAAAGGGCTACACCTGTACCTGTGAATAAGTGACTCATGATGTCCTCCTATCTTTTAGCCTCTGCTTTTCATTACTTCTTCTAAGATTTGGACGGTGTTTAAAGCTGCTCCTTTGAGCAGGTTGTCTGCTGTACACCAGATATGGAAGGTGTTGGACAGGGTGGCGTCAGACCGAATCCGGCCAACATAAATATCATCACTACCAGCGGCTTCTAAGGCTTGGGGGTAAATCTCTTGGTCTGGTTGGTCTCTTAAGACCACTCTGGGGTCCTGGTCGAATAGGGCTTGAATGGAAGCCACGTCAGTCGGTTGGTCTAAACTAACATTGATATGAACACTGTGTCCATCCGATACCGGAACCCGGGCACAGGTGGCGGTGGTCGGAATGTCTTTGCCTAGGATTTTCTGGGTTTCGTCAATCATCTTTTGTTCTTCTTTGGTGTAGCCATCTGGTAAAAACTGGTCAATATGGGGGAGGACATTGTTGTATATGGGATAAGGATAAGCCTTAGGTGGGGTACCCTCTGGTCCATTAGCCAAGTCCTCCAAACCTGCCTTACCTGACCCGGAAACAGCTTGATAGGTTGTATAGGCTACCCGAGTGACTTGGTAGGCCTCATCTAATATTTTGAGGGGAACAACTGATTGTATAGTGGAGCAGTTAGGGTTGGCGATGATATGGCGGTTCAATTTAGCCTGGTTGACCCCTGGGACGACTAAGTCCATGTCATCTTCGTTTCGAAAGCGACTGGAATTATCAATCACAATGGCTCCACTGGCTTCAAAAATAGGAGCAAATTGGTCACTGACTGAGCTGCCTGCACTCATTAAAACATAATCAAAGCCTTCTTGGGCCGCTTGATCAGTCAGCTCGCGAACTGTCAATGGTTGGTCTTTAAAAACAAGTTCCCTACCAGCTGACCGACTGGAAGAAAAGAGGGTGAGGTCATCAATTTCCACCCCTCTTCGGTCCAAAACGTCTAAAATTTTACGGCCAACAACACCTGTAGCACCTACAACTGCTAATTTAACCATTTATATCCTCCTTTGTTATTCCAAAAGCCTGGCACAAGCTAGCAACTGCTTGGTCTGCCTTCTTACGATCGATGACATAAGAAATACTAATTTCTGAAGTGGTGGTCTGGTAAAAAGGAATAGCCTGGTTGATCAAGGCCATAAATGCTTTGGAAGCGACTCCGGACATCTCACGCATCCCGGACCCAACCAAGGAAATTTTGGCATAATGGTCGCTAATCACGTAAGATAAGGCAGGATAGTCTTCTTTCAGGCCTTGTAACCAGTGTGACAGGGTATTGGATTCATCCGACTGGTAGGTAAAGGAAAACTGCAAGGCTTGGTCGTTATTAATCTGAGAGATCATGTCCACATTAATTTCGTTTTTTTGTAAAAATTCAAACAACCGTCTTAAAAGATTGATGTTTTGATCGGGATAGGTCATGGTAATATGGGACATGTCCATATCCAAGGCTACCCCCGTTACTGCTTTCTTTTCAAATAATTCCTCTTCAGCCACTACCCATGTTCCTCCTTGGTCTGATAATGTTTTCCCCAGGTATATCTTGACACCATAATTTTTGGCTATCTCCACGCTCCGGCTCTCCAAAACGCCTGCACCCAAGGCGGACAATTCCATCATTTCTTCATAGGTGATCAAGTCTAGCTTGGGAGCTTGAGGAAAAACCCGGGGGTCAGTCGCAAACACACCTGGAACGTCAGTATATATTTCGCAAGGGGCCTTTAGTGAAGCTGCAATGGCCACTGCCGTTGTATCACTACCGCCCCGACCGAGGGTGGTCATGTCTGAGTCTTGGTTGACCCCCTGAAAGCCGGCCACAACCAGGCAATCATAGTCCTTCAACTTGTCTTGAAAGAGACCCGGGTCCATAGTCTTGATCTTACTTTTTAAAACATGGCCTGAGGTCTTAATGCCTGCCTGGTAGCCGGTCAAGGATTTAGACTTGACACCTAAGTCATTTAAAACCAAAGAAAGATAGGAAACCGATTGTTGCTCTCCGGTCGATAGGAGCAAAGCCAAGTCTTCATTTTTAGGATCTGGTGTCAAACTAGCCACCGAAGCTAATAGCTGGTCCGTGGTCTTGCCCATGGCACTGACGACTACGATACATTGGTCGCCTTGGTCTACCCGCTTTTGGATGTAGCGGGCAATATCTTTAATTTGGTCAAAATTACTAACGGACGACCCACCGTATTTTAAGACTGAAACAGACATAAGTCCTCCTTTAATCAAACAATGAAAAAAGACAAGTTCGAGTGGCCGAACTTGTCCCAAAAATTAACTACAGTGGTATAAAACAAGTGATGCACTCCATTATTAAAATAATGACAGACCCATAGCTCTTAACCTCTAGGTCCAAAACTTCTAAGCTGTAACTTAGACGAATCTCGGCACGTCACCCTTTCACCTAAACCCGCTTACAGGCAGTCTATTTAGGCTAGTTATGATCCGTGCGCCTCATCAATAGTGTTATAAAATATTTAAATGTTTGCTTTAGCTTTATTTCTTAGCTTGACTATCATATTAAATAAAATGAGAAAATAAGTCAAATAAAATCATTATTTTTTTATTGATTTGTCAGCCGGAAAGATCTTCTTCTGCAATGTACTAACCAGATAAATAAAAGGAGGCCTACAAGCCTCCTTCTTTAAAATATTAATCCTAGTCTTCTTCCTCTTCTAAAAAGGTATTCAAGACTTCTTCAACCATGTCCCATTCTTGGTCAGACTCAATCGGAAGCAGTTGGCCTTCTAATCCTCCATCTTCTTCCCGGTAAGCAAAGGCTTTGAGTTCAATCTCTTCATTGTCAGCTTCCTTGGCTGGGTAAAGTAAGACATAAGATCGGTCAAAATCTTCTGATTCAAAAGTAAATAAGATTTCGTGCAATTCCTCATTGCCGTCTTGGTCGATCAAGTTTAAGTAGTCATGGTCATTGTTACTCGACATAAGCATCCTCATTTCTGTCTATCCATATAAGTCTGTAAAATAGCCTGAGCAGCCAGCTTGTCAACCAGTTGCTTACGCTTCTTCCTGGAAAGGTCGCCTTCTTCGATCATCATCCGGTTAACCTGCATGGTGGTCAAGCGTTCATCTTGGTAAGTCACTGCTACCCCGCAGGCTTCCTCGAGCATGCGGCCATAATTCAAGCTTGCTTGGGCCCGGTCTCCAATTGACCCATCCATATTTTTAGGCAGGCCTACAACAACTTTAGAGACCTCGTATGCCTCAACCAAGGCACAGACTTGGTCCAGGCCAAATTCTTTTCTATTTTCATTGATTTTGATGGTTTCCAAGGACTGGGCAGTCCAACCCAAAGGGTCGCTCACTGCGATGCCAACTGTCTTGGATCCCACATCAAGACCCATTACCCTCATTTTTCGTCGATATGGTCCATGTAAAAGGTAATGAGTTCTTCTAAGATTTCGTCTCGTTCATGACGTTTAATCAAATTACGTGAGTCATTGTGGCGAGGAATGTATGCTGGGTCCCCTGATAATAAATAACCTACGATTTGATTGGTTGGATTATAGCCCTTTTCTTCTAAAGATTGATAAACGGTTTTAAGTGTTTGACTCACTTCTTGTTCGCCATCAATCTCAAAGTTAAAGCGCATGGTACGATCGCCATGATCAGTGTTAGACATACTTCTTCCTCCTATTCTTCATGGAACTACCTACTAACTATCTTACTAAAAAAACAAAAATTTAACAATACTTTCTAGCTTAGTTCCCTCTATCTTCTCTAGAGTAATCAAACATATGTGACACCCGCTTCTAGGAATAACGCTTGTTAGCCTAAACAACCAACTCATTTTTTCGCCCTACCGGTCAAGGAGGAAAGCGTAGCGGTCCTTGACCGGGAGAAGAAAAAATGTAAACTGATGAAGGCTAAGAAGCGACTTCTGCCCTATACTGATCGACCACTTGATTAGGACTTCGAAAATTGAGGACTTTTCGGACAATGTTATTATGGCGACTCATATACCGCTGGTGTTGCTTCTTCATATCCGCTTCCGATGTAAAAACGCGCTTACTATAAAAACGAACTTGATCTTCCCGGTGGCTTCTTTCGACCTTTCCGTTTTGCCAAGGGGAGTAGGGCCGGGTGTTTCGGTACTGAATGCCAAGCTCTTTTAAGCGTTGTTCAAACAAGGTCTTTTTCGTTGTTTTATCGGGATCGTTAACAAACTCAGCCCCTTTATCAGTTTGAACCATCTGAATTTGAAAGCCCAGCTGGTCTTGTAAATCAAGCAGAAATTGGGCCGTATGCGTGACACTTTTTTCGTCGACGATGGTACAGTGTCGTTTGCGAGAGAACTCATCAATGGCCGTGATTTGGTAGTAACGACGGTCATAACTCTCAAACTGAATGCATTCATGAGGGACGTATTTGATATCAATTTGGACTTTTTCACCGGGATAAGACACCGGGTCCGCTTGCCATTTTGATTTGGGATAGCGTTTGGGGGCAGCTTCTTCCGACATCCCCCATTTGCGGTCTCTAATCTGCTTACTCATACTGCCATAGGACCGACGATAGCCCCTTTTCTGACATTCAACGTAAACCTGGGCAAGCCCTTCATGGCCATAGCGTTGATAAACTTTTTTAATCAAGGTCAGCTCCTCTTTTTGGTGCTGACGAGGATGGCTATGGGGCCGAGTGGACTGGTTTCGCAGACTTTCGACCGTGCCATCATAACGGTCTCGCCACCGTTTGACCTGCATCCGGTTGGTGTGGTAACGGCGGGCTGCTTGGGCATTGTTGCCCTGTTTGATCGCATATTTTACAACTTTTTCGCGATAACGCATTTCTTCTGTTATAATAGCCATACGAGGATGCTTCCTTTCTGTTGGGTGCTAACTTCAGTATAGCAGAAGCATCCTCTTTTTTAATGGTTTTGTGTCACATAAGTATTATACTCTAACATTCTAGCTTAGTTCCCTCTATCTTCAAGCCAGGTAAAGGTTTCTTGTAAGGCTTTTTCTAATCCGTCTGGCTGAGATCCCCCTGCCTGGGCTAAGTCAGGACGGCCTCCACCGCCACCACCGACAAATTGGGCCAGGTGCTTAATTAAGTCCCCAGCCTTGATGCCGTTTGCGATAGCAGACTCCTGACAAGCCACAATAAGATTGACCTTCCCACCCTTACGCAAGCCTAGAACAAGGATATCAGAATAGTCCGACTCTTTCCACTTATCAGCTAGTTGCCGGAGTTGTCCCATGTCTTTAACCTTAGCTTCTTGAGCGATCACTTGGTAACCTGCCACTTCTTGGACATCTTGGAATATATTGTCAGCTTGTTGGTTGGCTAAACGAGCGTTCAAGGATTCATTTTCCTTGTCTAGGGCCTTTAAGTCGTTTTGGAGGCTGGTAATGCGTTGCAATACATCCTGGCTGGTCTGAGCTTTTAACTGGTCTTGGGCCTGGTCTAAGAGCTGGGTTTTTTCGTCCAACCATTCATAGGCTGCCCGGCTAGTGACGGCAACAATCCGCCGGGTCCCTGCTCCAATCCCAGATTCACTGGTAATTTTAAAGAGGCCAATATCCCCAGTAGTCTTCACGTGGGTTCCACCACATAGTTCCTTGGAGTAGTCATCGACCAAGACCACTCGGACTTCCTGGCTATATTTTTCACCGAAAAGTGCCATGGCTCCCATTTCTTTAGCCTTATCAAGACTAGTCACCTTGGTTTCCAAGCCAATATTATCCCAAATTTTCTGGTTGACAATCCGCTCAACTTGCTTCAATTCACCGGGTTCAAGTGGCGAAAAGTGGGTAAAGTCGAACCGAAGTAAGTCTTCATTCACTAAAGACCCCGCTTGGTTGACATGAGAACCCAAGACGTCTTTCAAGGCTTGGTGGAGGAGGTGGGTAGCTGTGTGGTTTTTCTCGACAAGGGACCTTCTTTTGGCGTCTACTGTCAAGAGATAAGTCTCCCCAACTTTAAGGGGTTGGACCACATCGACTAGGTGGAGGTGTTGGTCGCCAGGACCTGACTGGACATCAGTTACATGGGCAACTACTTCTTGGTTTAAGTTACGGACGGTGCCCTGGTCACCGACCTGTCCTCCCTTTTCGGCATAGAAAGGGGTTGCGTCAAAAATCAAACGGGCTTGCCCTTGACCGACTTCTTCCTGGACTTGGTCGTCTGCCAAAATGGTGACAAGTTGCCCTTGACTTTCAAGTTGGTCATAACCTAAAAAGTCATCGGAGACATCTAACTTGGTCAAGAGGTCTGATTGCACCTGCATGGACTGGTCATCACTTCTGGCAGCCCGGGCCCGGTTTTTTTGTTTTTCCATTTCTGCCTGGTAGCCTTCAAAATCCACTTGGACTCCTTTTTCTTTAGCGATCTCTTCTGTTAATTCAACTGGAAAGCCATAGGTATCGTAAAGTAAGAAGGCATCCTGACCAGAAAGTAAGTTTTCGCCCTCTTCCTGCAATTTCTCCAAGATTGTACTCAAGTGGCTCGACCCCTCTGTAAGGGTTTCAAAAAACCGTTCTTCTTCCTTAAGGACAAGATCTTGAATCAAGTCTGCCTTGTCAACGACTTCCTTGTAGTGACTAGCTGTAATCTGACCAACAATGGGAACAAGATGGTGGAGGAAGGGGTGGTAGATGCCCAAACGACGACCATGCATGACTGCCCTTCTCAAGAGTCGGCGGAGGACATAACCCCGACCTTCATTAGATGGCAAGGCCCCATCCCCGATGGCAAAAGAAATAGCCCGGATGTGGTCAGCAATGACCTTAAAGCTCATCTTATTCGCTTCATCGTCGTAGCTTTGTCCGGATATCTCTTCAACCTTGTGGATAATGGGCATAAAGAGGTCAGTTTCAAAGTTGGTAGGAGCATCTTGGACGATGGACAACATCCGTTCTAAGCCCATACCTGTATCAATGTTCTTGTTGGGGAGGGGTTCATAACTGTCATCTTCCTTGTGGTTAAATTGGGAGAAAACGAGGTTCCAAATTTCCAACCAACGGGAGTTTTCCCCACCTGGATAGTTTTCTTTTTCAGGCAAATCTGCTTCTAAATATTCCGGCCCCCGGTCATAAAAGATCTCAGTATTGGGTCCAGATGGGCCAAGACCTATGTCCCAGAAGTTACCTTCTTCTCCGATAATGTGGTCTTCGGACAAGCCCACAACGTCATGCCAAATCCGGTGAGCTTCAGTGTCATCCGGATAGATAGTGACATAGAGCAAGTCTGGGTCAATGGCCATCCATCTATTCCCTGTTAAAAATTCCCAGGCCCAAACAATGGCTTCTTCTTTAAAGTAGTCCCCAATTGAAAAGTTGCCCAACATTTCAAAGAGGGTGTGGTGGCGGGCAGTTCGTCCCACGTTTTCAATATCATTGGTCCGGATACTCTTTTGGGCATTGACGATGCGAGGATTGTCGGGGGTTAAACTTCCGTCAAAATATTTTTTTAAGGTTGCGACACCAGAGTTAATCCAAAGCAAGCTAGGGTCATTTACGGGGATGAGGGAGGCACTTGGCTTGACTTCATGGCCCTTTTCTTTAAAAAAGTCTAAAAACAATTGTCTGAGCTCTGACCCAGTTAAGTATTTCATTTTAACCATCCTTTTTACTTTTATGATCAATCCGAAGAAGCTAGATTACTGTCTTCACTATTCTATCGGTCTCCTAACTATAAGTTATGAAAAAAAGGCAATACCACTGCATGTAAGGGCGTCAATCGCGGTACCACCTTACTTGCAATAATATTGCCATTATTACATCTTTGAACTCGCTAACGCTGAGGAGCGGATTAATTTCTTAATCAAATCTTTCCGATAGGGAGCACACTAGGCCTTGACCGTATTTTACAGCAACCAATACGTCTCTACTTGTTCAATCAACCTATTGTATATCCTATACAAGCCTTAATATACCTTTTATCAATGGTCTTGTCAATTTTTTCTTTTATTCCTTACTGTCAACTACTTCTTCGACAAATTGGGAGTTCCCATAAGACTCAAATTTATTAGCAAGAGAGAAGCCCCTTCCCATAACCTCAGAAGCACTCATCACAACCACAAAGGCTTCCTCATCATATTGGAGGATCATTTCCTTGAGGTAAGGGAACTCACGCTCGGGAATGACACACATCAACATGTCCCGGTTTTGGTTGGCCATGCCACCTCGGATCCCAATATTGGTGACCCCCCGGTTGATGGTGTTCATAATGAGTTTCTTAATGCTTTCAGATTCTTTCGAAATAATAAGTACATTTTTGTGGGACCGGATCCCGACCTGGGTCATGTCAATAGACCGGGTGGTAATGTAAAGGTTGATAAAACCATACAAAACAGTGTTGACTTGGAAGGTTGTGAGAGAAAGCAAGATTACCAAACCATCAGACAACATAGTAGTTGCCCCTAAGGACAAGCCTGTGTATTTATTTAGAATTTGGGCTAGGATAGAGGTTCCACCTGTTGAAGCCTTGGCCCGGAAAACTATCCCCAGACCTATTCCATTGACGATACCCCCGATAACAGTTGCTAAGAAGATATCAGTAGTGGCCGGCTGCCAGTTGCCAATTAAGGAAATAAAGAGAGGCAGGATTAAACTGGCTAAAATAGTCCGGTTACCGGCTTCCTTACCGAGGAAAATATAGGCAACTAAAAGTAAGGGAATATTAAATAAGTACTGGATAAAAACTGGAGACCAACCCAACAAGTCCGAAAAGACAATGGAAAGACCGGTGACGCCTCCGGATACGATATTATTTGGCAGTAAAAAAAGCTGGAAGGCAACTGCTACAATAAAGGTGCCCACTAGCATGTACACGTAGTCTGCGATAGAAAAAGAATACCGCTTGGCTAATTCTATCAATTTACTCATCCTTTCATTATTTTTAAAAAATTTATTCTCCAGTATAATAAGATTAAGTTTGGATAAGGAGGATAAATATGAAGCAAGCTGACAGACGTTATTATTTCATCATCAATATCTTTGCTAATCGTGGCTCAGAAGCAAGTGATAAATTAAGTCGACTCTTAAAACAAAGTAAGCTAGACTATAAACTATTTAAAACGTCTAGGCACTACAATATTAAAGATATTGTCCAAAAAATTCAAGACTCTTTACATAATCGTGACATTATAATTTCTGTCGGTGGGGACGGGTCTTTGGGGGACTTAGTACAAGCCCTAAAAGAAGCCGGTCTGTCTAACCCAGTTGGAGTCTTGCCTGCTGGGGCAGGCAATGATTTTATCCGAGCCCACCAGGTTTCCACCAAGTTCGAAGAGGCTTTTGACCACCTGCTACAAGTCCAAGAACCAGTTGTTAACGACTTAATCCTGGTTGAAAATGCCAAAGACAAAGCATACGTGGTCAACAGTATTGGGGCGGGGATCGACGGCCGGGTCATCGCCAGTATCAGCCAGGATAAGTCAAAACAAAAATTTGGCCCCCTGACCTATCTGGCGCCTGCCGTTGAGGCCTTGTTCTACCAGTCTCCCTTTGACGCTAGGATTAAAATATTAGGCAGAGAAATTGAGGTAAAAAAGACTCCCATCATCTTATTTATGAACCATGGGTCATTCGGAGGCGGAATCCAAATCAACCCTCAGGCAGATCCGACAGATGGCTTTATGAACATCATCTTTGCTAAGGACTTATCATTTTGGGACTTGTTAACTTTAGTCGTTAAAATTTTCACTTCAAAAGACCAACTCAGCCACCCTAAGGTTTACCAAGTCCGAGCTAAGCAAGTAGAGGTTCAAGTTCGGTCCAATGAATACTGGCAGGCTGATGGAGAGAGCCTGGGTTCAAACCAGCAAACTTATAAGCTCAGTAGCCTAAAACAAAGCTATTGGATCTAGGCGCTTAACTTGACTAAGTGGGCTAGACCAAGTGGCTGGGGTTTAGTTTAAAAAATCATAAAGGCTGATTCCTTCCATCCCAATCATAGGATTGATGGCCTGTGAATCAACCAAGTCAGGAGTCAAGACGTAATCTTTTGGACCACCTGGCTGTTGCCCTTTTTCCCCGGCCTCTGTCTTGCTGGCTTGGGTCTGGTCTTTTTCATCCAGTAGCTGGAAGCTGGTCTTATCGGTTAATAGCCGGTCTTTCAAGCTGGTTTTCCTCAAATTTACCCCAGTAGTCAGGCACTTGTTAAAGGCTGCTTTTTGTCCGCATAAGATCAGAAAGTCACTGGCCCGGGTGACGGCTGTGTAGAGAAGGTCTTTGCGAAGCATCCGCCAATAGTCAAAAGTCAAGGGTAGGATGACCATCTTGTATTCGCTACCCTGGGACTTGTGGATAGAAGAACAATAGGACAAGGCGATTTTATTCCATTCATTGCGCATGTAGGTCACTTCATTACCATCAAAGTCAATCACCAATTCATCACTATTGACCTGGGATTCCTTGGAAGGAATAATACCTGTGATCTTTCCAATGTCGCCATTGAAGACATTTTGGTCCGGATCATTGACCTGGTGGAGGACCTTGTCGTTAATCCGGAAAATTGTGTCGATAAATTGAACTTCTTTTTTGCCGGGGCCAGGCGGGTTGATTAGTTCCTGGACTAACTTATTCAAACGGTCAATGCCTGCTTGTCCCTTGTACATGGGGGCAAGTACCTGGATATCTTCAGCCGTAAAACCTTTGGCAATAGCATTGGTCACCACTTGTTCAATCACTTGGGCAACCTGGCTAGGTTCAGCTGGTAAGAAAGACCGGTCAGCCATTTTGCTAGCAAAATCAGCTGGTAAAACCTCATTTTTGATATGGTGGGCCAAGGAAACGATCGATGATTGATCATTCTGGCGGTAAATCTCGGTAAGCTCAATCTTGTCGATCTCTTGACTATCAATCAGGTCTTTAAAAACCTGGCCCGGACCAACGGAAGGCAGTTGGTCCTTGTCTCCCACCAGGACCACCTGCATTTGGTTGGGAACAGCCTTAAAGAGCTGGTAGGCCAGCCAGGTGTCGACCATAGACATCTCATCTATTATCAGGAGCTGGCCTTCTAGCTGGGTGTCTTGGTCTTCTTGGTCCATGTCTGCTGTCAAGCCCAATAAGCGGTGGATGGTGGAAGCAGGGAGACCTGTTGTCTCCCCCATCCGCTTGGCTGCCCGTCCAGTTGGAGCAGCCATTAAAATAGGAAAGGCTTGGTTTGGGTAGTCAGCTGGGTCAAGAGATAAGTCATGCACCTGGGCAAATAGTTGGATCAAGCCTTTTAAGACCGTTGTCTTCCCTGTCCCTGGCCCTCCGGTCAAAATAAAAAGGGGAGACATGATGGCCTGGAGGATGGCCTCCCTTTGTCCTTTATCATATGTCAAGTCATTGTCTGCTTCGACCTCTGCTAAGCAGTCGCTTAAGTAACCCTTGGACAAGGCCTGGCTACTTTGGGACTTGATTCGTTCAATGGCCGAGACAATTCCCCATTCAGAGTTATTGAGAGACGGAAGATAATAGTGGTCTTGATCCTTAAAAATCATTTCAGCCTCCACCATTTCCCCAATTCGGTCAGCCAAGTCGCCTGGGTCAATGATATAGTCTTGACTCTTTTCTAAGGTCCGGATGGTTGCTTCCACCATAGTCTCTCCTTCAAGGTAGGTATGCCCTTGGTTAAGGCTGTCTTCTGTTAAGCTATGGACCACCCCGGCATACAAACGCTCCTTGGAATCGGGCTTAATTCCAATTTCATATGCAATTTGGTCAGCCTTGTTGAAGCCAATATTTTTAATGTCGTAAATTAATTGGTAGGGGTTATTTTGGATGGTGGCTAGGGTTTTTTCCTCATACTTCGCATAGATCCGGTAGGCCAATTCATTGGAAATCCCATATTCATTCAATTTCAAGATGATTTTCTGGACGCCTCTTTCAGCATGGACGTTTTTAGCAATCAGGTCTTTTTTGTCTTGCTTTAAATTGCTAACCTGGTCCAAATAACTAGGGTCGTCCAAGATAAGGTCTAAGGCATTGATGCCAAGCTCATCCACAATGTTTTGGGCTGTTTTGGGACCAATCCCCTTGAATTTCGAGCTTGACAAGTAGCTAATAAGGGCCTCCTCACTAGAAGGTTTCTGGTCTTCATAGCGGTTAGCTGCAAACTGGAGCCCATACTTGGGGTGGCTGGTCAGGTGGCCATAGAAGGTATAGTCTTCTCCTTCCTGGACTCGGCCAAAGTGACCGACCACGACAATATCGCCTTCATCATAAAGCATATCTTGATCCTTTATCTTAATTTTTAAAACCTTGTAATAGTTATCAGGACTGGTGAAGAAAATCGCAAGCACTCGTCCGGTAACATAATTTTCCTCCTCTTGCATCCCTTCCTCCTCCTTTCGGCTAAAGTAGGCATTTTTTGCTTGGCAAGCTTTTCTGTCTTCATTATAGCGAAAACCAGCTGCAAGAAAAATAATCCTTGTCAAACTTTTAGCCAACTAGTCCTTTAAGTAGGTCAAGTTCTTCATGGATAAGTCTAAAACTGGGGCATTGTAGACCATGGCACCGCTAGACAAATAATCGATGCCAAGATTTTGGTAGTCTTTAACATTACTGAGGTCGATATTGCCTGAACACTCAATAATAGCTTGCTTGTCAATGAGCTTAACGGCTTCTCGAATGGAATCGATCGCCATATTATCTAGCATAATAATATCAGCTTGGGCTTCTAAGGCCTCTTGAACACCTTCTAAGCTTTCGACTTCCACTTCGATTTTTTTGACATAGCGGGTATAGTCCCTGACTTTGGCTACAGCTTCTTTTATTGATCCGGCGGCGTCAATGTGGTTGTCCTTAATCAAGATTCCATCACTCAGGTTGTAGCGGTGGTTAAACCCACCTCCTACTTTGACGGCGTATTTTTCGAAAACCCTCATATTGGGGGTAGTTTTACGGGTGTCGACCACACTAATTGAGTCATCATCAAGTTTTGCCACATACCGAGCGACATTAGTGGCTATTCCACTCATTCGCTGCAAGTAGTTCAAGGCCACCCTTTCCCCAGATAAGAGGGTAGAGACCCTGGCTTGGACCTCCAAAACCAGGTCTGAATCTTTCACCCAGTCCCCTTCCTGCTTGTAGTCTTTAAAGGTCACCTGGTCGTCAAGCAATTGAAAGACTCGCTTAAAGACAGCTAAACCGGCTAAAATCCCCTCTCCCTTGGCTAGGAGTGAAATCTCGGCCAGCCTATCTTCTGTGTAGATGGCATTACTGGTGACATCTTCGTAATTAATATCCTCTTTTAAGGCTAGCTGGATAGCCTGGTCAATTTGAAAATTCTTTAATTCATATAAGGTCATTTTCCCCTGTCCTTTGCCTTTCTTGTCTTAAATAGTCAGTTTACCGCTACTTTCATATATAAAAGGATACAGGGGGGCTTGGCAGGTTTAATCAAGCTTTCCCTGTATCCTCATGCCCTTCAAAAGCATGGTTACTTCATTAAATATATTGGAGTTGCTTGTCCTCGCTGTAGGCCTGGTCGATGGTTCCGCCACCCAAGCATTCATCTCCGTCATAAAAGACAATGGCCTGGCCAGGAGTGACTGCCCGGGCAGTTTGGTCAAAGTCGACCCTAGCCGTATTGTCTTGGGCATTGTAGTGGACTGTGGCCGGAACTTCTTTAGTCCGGTAGCGGAACTTCGCTTGGCAACGGAAGGTCTCTTGGGGTTTGGCTTCTTGGGTAAAGGAAAAGTCAGATGCCTCTAGGTGACTAGCATAGAGGTGGTCATGATCATAGCCTTGACCGACCAATAAAACATTCCGGTCCAAGTCTTTACCAATGACAAACCAAGGTTCATTTTGGTGGTTGACTCCCCCACCAATGCCTAAACCCTTGCGTTGGCCAATGGTATAGTACATCAAGCCGTCATGTTGGTTGACAACTTCCCCGTCCAGGGTCTCCATATTGCCTGGTTGGGCTGGCAGGTAGTCCATTAGGAAGTCTTTAAAGTTCCGTTCACCGATAAAGCAAATACCAGTGGAATCTTTTTTCTTAGCAGTCGCTAATCCGGCTCTTTCAGCAATAGCCCGGACTTCTTTCTTGTCCATGTCACCTAGGGGAAAGAGGACCTTGGATAATTGGTCTTGGGACAATTGGTTCAAGAAGTAGGTCTGATCTTTATTGCCATCCAAGCCCTTCAAGAGGTGGGCAGTCCCGTCTGCGTCCCGGAGCAAACGGGCATAGTGGCCGGTTGCCACATAATCTGCCCCCAAGTCTAGGGCATAGTCTAAGAAGGCTCTAAATTTGATTTCCTTGTTGCACATGACATCTGGGTTAGGGGTCCGCCCCTTCTTGTATTCATCTAAGAAATACTGGAAGACCTTGTCCCAGTATTCTTCTTCAAAGTTAACTGAATAATAGGGGATGCCGATTTGGTTGGCTACCAAGGCAACATCATTATAGTCTTGAGTCGCGGTACAGACACCATTTTCATCTGTGTCATCCCAGTTCTTCATAAAGATACCAACCACGTCGTAGCCGGCTTCTTTTAAAAGTAGGGCTGTTACTGAAGAGTCAACGCCCCCGCTCATGCCGACAACAACACGGGTTTGTACTTTGTCTTTCATGACACCACCATCATTTCTTGTTTAGATTTTGAAAAATCTATCAAATTGAAGGTTTGATCATTTTCCAATAGTGACTAGTATACTAACAAAAAAGAAGAGAAGCAAGCCTTTCAGCCTGCTTCCAAACCATTTATGGGTCTACTTTTTCAAGGACCCGGTTGGCTACCAAGTCATCCAAGATTTGCTCGGCAAAGATCCGGGCATCCTGGCGCTGATCGTTCTTGTAGAGGTCAATCTTCTTTAAACCGTTGGGGGCTACCGTAGATATAGTCAGATCAGTTAAGTCCTTGCTGACAGATATTTTTAACCTGGGTGCTCTTTTGTCCATCAATTGTTTGGACAAGTGACGTTCATATTGAAAGTTACCGTTTTTGGTAACAGAAAAGGCATTGTCCCTTAAGGTATAGCGGACAGCCTGGTCGGAAATCCCGTAGCGGGTTGTGCCACCTGGCAAGCTTTGAGTGTTTGACTTCATCTCTTCCTCCTAGTGGTTATTGTCTTTAAGTCTTTGGATAGCCTGGGCCAGGTCACTAACAGCCTGGTCAATGTCCTCTAAACTTAAACCGTAGCCAAAGCTAAAGCGCAGGCTTTGGGACAAGGCAGGGTGGTCAGAACCCAAGAGGGCTACTAGGACATGACTTTTTGTCAAGTTACCGGCCGTACAAGCTGATCCAGCAGCAGTTTCGACGCCGTCTAGGTCAAGTTGGATTAACAATTTTTCTGATTCAACGCCCTTGAGGTGGACATTGAGGATGTGGTCTAAAGACTGGTTTAAATTCCCGTTAATAGTGTAGTCAATACCTTCTTGGTCTAAATCCTGGATAAATCTTTGCTTCAAGGATTTAACCAGTTCTTGATAGTCATCAAAGTGGTCCAGTCGCAATTGAACCGCCTTGGCAAAACCTGCAATGTAAGGGATATTTTCGGTCCCTGCCCGTCTTTTGCTTTCTTGGTCTCCACCTAAGATTAAACTTGGTAAGTTAATCCCTTGTCTCTGGTATAAAAAACCAATCCCTTTGGGGCCATTAATTTTGTGGGCTGAAACTGACAGGAAGTCGACTTGTAAGTCCTTAACGTCAATTGGAACCTTGCAATAAGACTGGACGGCATCGGTGTGGAAGAAGGCTTGGTGGTTGGCCAAGCGGTCCCCGATAGCCTTGATAGGTTGCAAGGAGCCAATTTGATTATTGCCATGCATAATAGAAACCAAAATGGTGTCGTCCCTCAAGGCTTGGTCAAAGTCATCTAGGTCCACCACCCCATCCTGGTTAACTGGTAAATAGGTCACCTCAAAACCAAGTGATTCCAAGTAGTTCATAGGTTTTAAAACTGACTGGTGTTCGATGGCTGTCGTAATAATATGCTTGCCCTTGTCTGCATTGGCTTGGGCTGTTTTTATGATAGCCGTATTATTGCTCTCACTACCCCCACTGGTGATCACAATTTCGTCAGCTTGGCAAGACAAGCTTGAAGCAAAAACTTGCCGGGCTTGGTCAATGATGGCCCGACTATCCCGGCCCCTTTGATAGCTACTTGAAGCATTGCCAAAAGTATGGGCTAGGGTATCGGAAATAGTTTCCACGACTTCAGGATGAACGGGACTTGTGGCTGCATGGTCTAAATAAATTCGGTTCAAACTTACATCTCCTTTAAGTGTCTAATGGTTGGGACGCTTAGGTAGTTCAGGATAAAGCATGTTTAACACGTCCTGGGTTAGCCGGCGACCCAAACCTTCATAGACATAAGCGTGCATGTTCATAGCTGGGTTAAAGTTCATTTCAATCATAGTATAACCTGGCTGGTCAGGTGTTGTGGCCTGGTGAATATCCGGTATGATAAGGTCAATGCCAGAAACCTTCACTTCAAGGTCTTGGGCCATAGCCTCCGCCACCGCCTTGTAAGATGGATCAACTTGGTCACTAACCTCTAGAGAGTCTCCACCAGTTGAAATATTGGAATTCTCCCTTAAATAAACTTCTTCTCCCTCTTTAGGCACCGAATCAAAGTCATAGCCTTGTTGGTCCAGCATGAGGGCTTCAAGTTCAGTCATTTTGATATTGGTGAGCGGGGCCCGGTGGTTGTCCCCGCGCAATTTATCGTCATTCTTGGCCTGGATCAGTTCCTTAATCGTATGCTTGCCATCTCCTAAAACATTAGCCGGCTTGCGCAAGAGGACCGACCGAGTTTTGCCGTCAATAACAAAGAAGCGGTATTCTGTTCCTTCAATATAGTCTTCTACTAAGACGGATGAGTCCTCTTTAAAGGCAATAGCCAAGGCTTTTTCATAGGCTTCCTGGCTGAAGGGCTTTTTAAATATAGAAATACCTATGCCGTAATTGGTGGACTTGGGCTTGACGACTAGGGCTTTGTTTTTATAAGCCGGGTAGTCTGCAATGGCTAGGTCCAAGGAACTATACTCCTTGCCGGAAGGGACCTGGTAACCCAACTCAGCCAAGATCAGTTTAGTCACCGTCTTGTTGGCCATAATCCAATGGGAAATATAATTGTCCTTGCTGGTTTGGTTACCATTACGGACATATTCCACATGGCCCTTGTAGTTTAATTCTAGAAACTGGTCGTCTTCATCCAAAACTCTCGCTTCAATCCCACGCTGGATGGCATCAAAAAGAAGGAGTTGACTGGACATCTCCATCTGGTGGAAACCCCGGAGCAAGAAAGGTTTGTCCCAAGCCTTGGCCAGGTTAGCCTGACCAATATCTCGTCCCATATCCAGGTAATCTTTTTCTTTAAGGTCCTTGATGATCTGGCTAGCCAGGGTCAATTTAGGGTCTTTTAAGGCCGCCTTGGCTTGGTCAACCTGGTTGAGGTAGCTAGCGGGCAGGTCCGCATGTTTAACCAAGTAGGTCATGGCATCTAAAATTCGAAATCCCTCTTCTTTTGCTTCAGCTGGGATTTCTTCATGGGGATGGAGGGTGGCAATGTTTGAGTTCAAGTCATTCCCTTTGGCAACGGCTTCCTCATCTGCATCTTCATCGATCCAAACCATGGCCATTAAAAAGAGGTGGATAAATTCCAACTCATCCTGGCTGATCCCAAATTCAGCATAAGGGTCGATATCGATGCAGCGAAGCTCAACATATTCAATTCCTTCATCTAACAAAGTCTGGCTTGACCCCTGACTATTCTTAAGCCGGGCATCGCCGTAAAACTCCCGTTCTTCAATAATAACTTGGTCACGAACCAAATCTTGGATTTTGTGGGCATAGTCCTCAACGGAAGTCAAGGGGACTTGGACATTGGTAAAGTTGTGGTAGCCATATGAACTATTCCGCAAGCTCCGCATATAAGAGGCAGGTGGTTCTTTGGGGTGGGTGGTCGATTCATAGAAAGACCCATCCGCATAAGGGGCTGCCCCAAAGAGGTAGGTAATCAACCAGTGGTAGCGTAAAAAGTTCCGGGTCAATTTAAGATAAAGCTCGTCCCTGAAGTCCTTAAAAGTATCTGGACCAGAATAGGCCTGGTAGAGCCGGTCTAAAAAGTCCTGGCTAAAGGAAAAATTAAAGTGGATGCCAGAAATCATTTGCAACTTTTTGCCGTACTGGTCAGCTAAAAAGTTCCGGTAGTCTAATTCAAACTGCTCAGGGACTTGGATAATGTCAATTTCATCATCTTGGGGTAGGACATTGGGCATGCTAAAGGGCCACAAATACTCATCATGCTCCAAGGAACGAAGGTAAACATCATGCAAGGCTTGAAGCCATTGGACCGTCTCATTGATACTAGAAGCTGGGGGAGTAATGATCTCCGGCTGGGCTTCCCCAAAGTCGGTGATCAAATAAGGGTGGTCTGCCCTCTTCCCCAAGGCTTTAGGAGCCATGGTCTGGGCCAGTTGACTGTCCTTTGCAGTCCGCAAACATTCTCTTTCAATTCCTAGGCCAAGACCCTTGAAGGCAGTAAACAAGTCTTGGTCCTTTATCATTTGGCTAAAATTCATTCCGCTCACATCCTCAATCTTTTGCATTTTCATTTTACCACAGCAAGTCTTTTTTATCTAAGTATGCAACTGATTATTCACCAGGTTCGTGCTATACTGGTGGAAAAGTTAAAGGAGGACAAGGATGGACCAACCCTTAGCTTACCGTATGAGACCCAATACCATTGAAGATATTGTTGGCCAAGACCACCTGGTTGGTGAAAATAAAATTATCTGGCGGATGGTGGTTGCCAACCAACTTTCGTCCATGATTTTATATGGCCCACCCGGCATCGGCAAAACAAGTATCGCCAGTGCCATCGCCGGGACCACCAAGCATGCCTTCCGCAAATTGAATGCGGCAACCGACACTAAAAAAGACCTACAGGTGGTAGTCGAAGAGGGAAAAATGAGTGGCAATGTCATCCTCCTCTTAGATGAAATCCACCGCCTAGACAAACCCAAGCAAGACTTCCTCCTCCCCCACCTGGAGAGCGGCAGGGTGATTTTAATCGGAGCTACCACTGAAAATCCCTATATCTCTATTCACCCTGCTATCAGAAGTCGGTGTCATATTTTTGAATTAAAGGCCTTGAGTCAAGACAATATCAAGTCAGCCTTGAACCGGGCCCTTCATGATGAGAAGAACGGCTTAGGCGCTTTTCAGGTCGAAATCAGTGACCAAGCCCTCAACCACCTGGCTCAGGCTACCAATGGCGACCTTAGAAGTAGCCTTAATGCCTTAGAACTAGCCGTCAAGTCGACCAAAAAAGACCAAGACGACAGAGTCCACATTGACCTAGCAACTGTTGAGGAATGCACCCAGCGCAAGGCCATTAGCCATGACAAGGATGGGGACTCCCACTATGACGTCATGTCAGCCTTACAAAAGTCTATCCGGGGTAGTGATGTCCATGCTGCCCTCCACTATGCCGGCCGGTTGATTGAAGCAGATGAACTGGAGACTCTCAGCCGACGTTTGATGGTCACAGCTTATGAAGATATTGGCCTAGCAAACCCTGCAGGAGCCCAAAGAGCGGTTGTAGCAGTTATGGCAGGGGAAAGGTTGGGCCTGCCTGAAGCTCGGATCCCTCTAGCCAATGCTATCGTGGAACTCTGTCTATCAGACAAGTCCAACTCAGCTTACATGGCTATTAATGCTGCCCTAAAAGATCTCAACCAAGCCAAGGACAAGTCTGTCCCTGACCACCTCAAAGACAGCCACTATGCTGGAGCCAAAAAATTAGGACGGGGCAAGGACTACCTCTACCCCCACTCCTATCCTGGGGCCTGGGTAGACCAAGCCTATTTGCCTACCGCCTTACAAGGGAGACGTTACTACCAACCCAAGGAAAATAGCAAATTTGAGTCCGCCCTCAAACACCAATATGATAAGTATGACAAAGACTCATAAAATAATATAAATGGTTGACACACATAAAAGTAAGTGCTACCATAATCCTGAGTTTGACACTTTTTTGAAAGCAAAACCCTTCCGAAGGCTGATATAACAGTCTTTAGAAGGGTTTTTTATGGTTCAAAAAAAGACGTACTAATTGGCTTTTTTTGATTGGCGTAAAATTTTTTTCATTTCTTTTTGGGAGAGAATTTCGAGGTCCGTTTCAAAACCAAAAAGATCATGTAAGCGATCCGTTAACCGTGTGCGTTTGTAGGCTGGAACATAGGCATCATCTTGAACTTCTAACAT
>NZ_JH992957.1:154863-168941 GCF_000315445.1 Alloiococcus otitis ATCC 51267 | reverse complement strand
AGCCAGTCTTTCAAATGTTTTTTCGTTTTTTTTGACCGATTGAGTGGTAATGAAGGCACGCTCCCCTAAGGTGTTGTATTTGCGATTGGCTGTTGAAGAGAGACCGGCATCGGTACAGACGACAAATTTTGATAAGCGAAAATCCTTAAGGATTCTTTTCTCTAAAGGTTTCAGGGTGGTTTGTTCATTGGTGTTGCCGCTTGTGATATTAAAAGCAAGTGGAATGCCCGAGCCGTCCATAAATAATCCCATTTGCACAATGGGGTTCGGCCGATTTTCCTTGGACTGCCCGTATTGTTTCAGGCCTTCGGCTTCTTCGATTTCAAAGAAAAAATTGGTGCAGTCATAGTAGAGAACGGCAGTTTCCCGGTTCGCTACTTTCTGACTTAATCGATAAAAATGTTCTTGAATATCATGGGTATGTTCAGCTAAGACATCAAGACTGCGGTAAATATCTTGTAACTGAAATTGAGGCGGTTCTAATAGGGTTTGGGCAAATTCAAAGGCACTTTTTTTGGAGGCCGGACTCAAAATCCGATTGTAAATGAGACAAGATAAAATTTGATCCAACGGATATTTAAATTGATGCTGCTTGGCGATTTTTTTCGTCATGGTGGGGAGTTTCAACTGAGCTAAAATGGATTGTAAAAAGAGGTAACCAACATTAAAAAGTTGTTGTTTATCTTTTTTTATTTTCTTGGTTGGATCGTAGTGAATGGCGATCTTTTGCTTTTTCTGTTTTTCCTGTTCCGTTAATTCGGCGGCTCGCTGTTTGGCCCATTCTTCTGGATCCATTTCGGGATGTTTTTGTTTGATTTCTTCGTGATTGCCCAGTGTTTCGACAATTTTAGTGGTGCGCTTACCGTTACGAGTAATATCTTTAATAACGGCATAAGAAACCGAATTTTTTGAACGACTTTTTTTGATACGCAAAGCTGATCACCTCAGGGATAGGATAACTTTATTATATCACAGTACGTAATAGTACGCAATGTTATTTAATAAAATTTTGGCAAAAAAATAAAGCCCTGATAGGCTTTGTGGCACTTTTTGTCATTTAAAACTGTCAAACTCCCGGTTGACACACATAAAAGTAAGTGCTACCATAATCTTAAGAATTCTGTAGTGTTCGAATCGTCTTTTCAATCGAGTTGACCGAACATTTATACACTGGGATTCGAAAGATGGTATTCATGACAAGCCTTTTCACTTGGAAGTCAGATGTACCATCGGAGAAACCCACCTGCAATTAGCGGGTACAACCATTAAGACGATGGAACGGCACATAACGGAATTCGAATCATAACTATTTATGGTGGGCATGTCCGATTTGGGCATGCCTTTTTTACCGAGTTTATTAAAAAATCCTATAAGAAATTAACCCTTTTGCCCGGTTTTTGTGTTAAAATATACTTAGAAATAGAAATGGGGTGTCGCAAATGCAAGAATACAAAAAAGTTCTAGTAGGGACAGATGGATCCGAAACAGCCAACTTAGCCTTCAAGCGAGCGATCAATTTTGCTTTACAAAATAATGCAAGCCTTTACATTACACACGTCGTTGATACCCGGGCCTCCAAACCATATGAAGCTTTTGACCAGTCAGTCTCCAACAGTATGCGGATCGAGGCTGATTCCATCTTAAACCAATATGAAAAACAAGCAAGGGATGCAGGCATCCAAGATGTCCAAACTGTCTTGAAATACGGCTCACCTAAGAAGACCATCCCACAAGTCATTAGTGAAAAGGGAATAGATATCGTCATCTTAGGGGCAACAGGGCTGAACACCTTTGAACGCTTCTTTATTGGGTCCGTTTCCGAATACGTAGTCCGCCGGGCAGAATGCGATGTCTTGATTATCCGCCAGTAAGTAAGCCAAATAATCGTATATTAAAAAAGGTCCTCTCCATTTTGGAGGGGCTTTTTTATGCAATAAAGCAAGGAGCTTGGGTCAATGCTCCTTGCTTTAGTGATTTTATCTTAAAAAGTAAAAGCTTTATTAGTCTTTTAAAGCTTCCACATCGCGGGCAATCATTAGCTCCTCATCGGTGGGGATCAAGAGAACTTTGACTTTAGAATCATCGGTTGAAATAATTCTTTCCTCACCGCGGACATCATTTTTGTCTGGGTCAACTTTTAAGCCTAAGAAGGAAAGGCCATCTGCTACAGCTTGACGGACATTGGCCGCATTTTCACCAATACCAGCAGTAAAGACTAATACATCGATCCCATTCATGGTTGCAGCATACTGGCCAATGTATTTCCGGACACGGTCGTTGAAGATGTCTAAGGCAACTTGGGCATCTTCATTGCCTTCAGCAGCAGCTGATTCAATGTCACGCATGTCACTGGAAACACCAGACAAGCCTTTAAGGCCAGATTCGTTGTTTAAGATACGGACCATTTCATTGATGTCGGCAATTCCTTCTTTGCGCATGATAAATGGCAACAAGGATGGGTCAATGTCCCCTGACCGGGTTCCCATGGTAACACCAGCTAGTGGAGTGAATCCCATAGAAGTATCAACGGACTTGCCCCCGTCCACAGCTGTAATGGAGGCACCGTTCCCCAAGTGGGCTGTCACAATTTTCAAATCTTCAATCGGCTGGCCTATGATTTCAGCTGCCCGGTTAGAAACATAGCGGTGACTAGTTCCATGAGCACCATACCGTCTAGCATTGTGTTTTTCATAGTATTGCATTGGAATACTGTAGAGGTAGTTTTTCTTCGGCATAGAAGTGTGGAAAGAAGTGTCAAAAACAGCCACGCTAGTAATATCAGGCAAGACTTTCTTGAAAGCCTTGATCCCGGTAGCATTAGCAGGATTGTGGAGGGGGGCAAATTCTGCCAAGTCTTCGATAGCTTGGATCACATCATCATCGATCAAGGTAGATTCGCTGAATTTTTCACCACCAGCAACGACACGGTGCCCGACACCGGTTATTTCATCAAAACTTTCAATGATATTTAACTCTGTCAACTGTTCCAAGAGCATTTCAACCGCAACTTCGTGGTCTTGGATATCGGCTGTGGTTTCATACTTTTGGCCATCTCCGTATTTAATCGTGAAAATGGAATCAGGTAGGCCGATCCGTTCAACGATACCGGAAGCGACAACCACTTCGTCTGGCATTTCAAATAGCTTCCATTTTAGACTAGAACTTCCTGCATTAATTGAAATCGTTTTTGACATGTATTTCTTCTCTCCTTTAAAATTACTTAAACTCTTCCCGGTACCAAAGATGAATATCAGCTAAAAAGTCTTTCATGGCTTCAGCTTGGTTGAATTCTGGTGCAGTTGCCAAAAGAACTTCCTCAGCTTGTTTCGAATCTTTGGAATGTTTTTGCAGTATTACTATCGATTTTCTTGCCTCTTCATTTTGAAACATGGCCTTGTTTAAATGAATCATTCCCTGAAGGTAGCCATGTTTTTGGATGAATTGGAGTAAGTCTTTACCTTCTTGGCTTTCAAACAAATTGTAGGGGACAATAAAATAGGCAAAGCCCCCATCTTTTAAATAGTGAAAAGCTTGTTCAATCAAGAGATGGTGGGAGTAAGAATGCCCCTCCCTATTAGCCGTCTCAAATTTCTGGGCGTGTTGGTCTAAGGGATAATAACCAACAGGCAAATCGCTCACCATGACATCCACTGGGTCGATTAACAAGTTTTGCAGACTATCGCCATGGACAAGTTGGGCTTGAATATCTTGCAAGGCGGACAGCATTGACGCTAAAGAAATGAGTAATTCATCGTTGTCCACACCAGTGATATGGATCTTCCGCCCATCCTTGTTTAAAAAGTGATAAATGGTCCAGATTAGATTCCCCGTCCCGATTGACAAGTCGCCTAGTGACAGGTTCGATCTCGGGTCTGTTAAGACTTCGATTAGGTAAGCGATAAAACTGGCGATCGAATCTGGTGTCATTTGGTGGTTGACCTGGACATAGTCTTCCCGCATCCCCTTGATGAGGGCTAGCTGAAAGGCTTGGCGGATTTCCTCTGCCTCAAAGTCTTCCAGGTTAATCTTTGCATAAAGCTCTTCCAGGTCTTTTTTGATCGACTCAGTCGGGTAGCCATCCCTGACAAGGACCTGGCCATGGTCTAGGAGGTTCTCCCCTGTTTCCAGCAAGGACTCTAAGTAGGAAAATTCAGACCCACTTTGAAGTAAGGCAATGGACTGGTCGACTTGCATAAAAAGCTCCTGACTTTTTTGGGTCAAGCAAGCATCATCCTTTCAATTTGTGAAATGATAAGATGCGAACGCTTTAATTGTAGACGATTCCGATCACAATCTCAAGTTAAATGCTAAAGAAAAAGAGCAGTGCTTGCCACTGCTCTTTTAAATTAGTTAGCGACTGGATAAACAGATACTTGTTTTTTGCTTCGTCCCTTGCGTTCAAATTTAACAACGCCATCAACTTTAGCAAACAAGGTATCGTCGCCACCACGACCAACATTGTTACCAGGGTAAATCTTGGTCCCACGCTGACGGAAGATAATAGATCCGCCAGTTACGGTTTGGCCGTCACCAGCTTTAGCACCTAAGCGTTTGGCTTCGGAATCACGACCGTTAGTAGTTGAACCGCCACCCTTTTTCTTAGAGAAGAATTGTAAGTCAATTTTCAACATGATTTCCACCTCCAGGATTGTTTGTATTTTTGTTAACTTTTAGGTATTCACCATAATTCTCTTCAATTCCCTGCAGGCCTAACAGTAAGTGGTTTAAAAGAAGTTGACAGTCTGGGTTATCCCAAGACTGGCTGAAATCAGCCTTTAAATAGCCCCCTTCTTGGTCAGCCTGGTTTAGGTTAAAGTCTACTCCAACCAGGGCTTCTATACTGTTTAAGCTGGTAAAAGATAGGGCCGATACAGCTGAACAAACAATATCTTTACCTGACTCATCGAAATCAGCATGGCCTTGCAAGGTGAAAGAAAGGATCTTTCCTTCAGGGTTGAAGTCAAATTGGGCTTGGATCATGGTAAGTTCCTATTAAGCCTTGATCGATTGAACTGTTAATTTAGTGTAAGGTTGACGGTGGCCAACTTTACGGTGGGAGTCTTTACGACGCAAGTAGCGGTAGGTTGTGACCTTTTTACCCCGTCCTTGTTTTTCAATCTTGGCTTCTACGCTAGCTCCGTCGACAAAGGGTTCGCCCACTTTGGTTGAGTCACCGCCAAGGAGTAAGACTTGGTCAAAAGTCACAGTGTCACCTGCTTGACCATCTAA
This sequence comes from Alloiococcus otitis ATCC 51267, assembly GCF_000315445.1. Lineage (GTDB taxonomy): Bacteria > Bacillota > Bacilli > Lactobacillales > Carnobacteriaceae_A > Alloiococcus > Alloiococcus otitis. Next base: position 163,712 of record NZ_JH992957.1, on the reverse strand, counting down.
TTTTTCAACAAAAATTTCTTGGCCTTCTTCAACTTTCAATTGCTTACCACCGGTTTGAATAATTGCATACATCGTGTTGCACCTCCTAAAATATTTTGGGCAAGGGTTTAAAGTCTATTTGCCCTACTCAGACTCGCCGTCATAAGTGGCTCAAAGCACTTGTACTCATGAACGAGCGGTTGTAGCTGTGGTGCACACAAATACAACAGGCATATTATACCAGTCTCTTGTCTAGCCGTCAATTTAAAATAGCAAAAATTAGGACCCTGACTTTAGGTCCAAAATACTTCGTCCTATTCTTCTACAAAATCATCATAGGAAGGAAGCTGGTTCACCACCCGGTCAATGCCAGGCCGTATTTTTTGGATTTGGTCAACTGAAGTAAAGTCAATTTGACCACGTTCAGTTATGTAGTAGCTCCTTGGGGTATAAGTTGATTTGTCATCTAAGAGGTGGTCAATCGAGTAGGAGCCTTCTGCAATCCGGAGTTCAGACTTATCGGAAAAAGTTCCCGTAATGACTGCCTCCTGGTCACCATCCACCCCAGCATGGGCAATGCCTTCTAAGCGACCAATGATAAAAATATTCCCTCCTGCTCTAAGATAGCCAGCTGGGTGAATATCCCCCACCAAGAGGATATCACCATCTACTTCTAGGATTTCCCCAGGCAGAACCGATCTGAACTCAACTTGCAGGCTAACCTTCTTGTGCCAAGCAACAGCTCTTTCATGACTCATCACGTTACTAGTAAAGGAAACCTCCCATTGGGCCCGCCGTTGGATTAAAGCTTGAACTTCAGCCCGCCATGATTCGGGCAGGATTCGGTTGGGGCTTTCAATGACTAGCTTGGCTTGGTCCTTGTCACGGTCAACATTAATCAGTTGGTTGGTAAAAAGTTTCACTTCTTCAAATAGGTCCTCTAGGCTAGCGTCTTGTGACAAAATCAGCCGGTAAACATTGCTCGAAGCCTTTAATTTTATGTGTTTCACTCAAGCTAACCCCCTTTTATTCTTCAATTCTTTTCATTATCTCGGTCAAAATAGGTATTAAAACAAGTAAAAAGATGGTGTTCAAGATAAGGCTGGCCCCCACATGGTTGGCCCAAAAGTAAGCATAAGTCGACTGGACCAAGCCAATCACATTAAAGACCGAAAAAGCAAAGAATTCATTCAGTAAAAGCATCAAAATCCCTAAGAACAAATAGGCCACCCAACCTGGTTGGAAATAAGTTTTCAATTGGATAATGATGTAAGCAATTAAGCAAAAAGAGGCCAGGTAAACACCCAAGATACCGGAGTAGTAAGAATCATACAAGAGACCAAAAAGAATCGCCAAAATGGCTAGGACTTTCCCCGGCAAATGGAAGGAAAAAAAGATGAGGCCAAGAAGAGTCAAGCGAGGCACCGCATAGCCAAAGCTAAATTGTAGGGTATTGTTAAAAAAGGCTGCTAGCAGGCCGTCCAACAAGAAAAAAACCAACAAGCTTAGAAAGGGAAATAGGTAGGTCTTCCACTTTTCCATCCTATCCTTCCTCGCTTTCTTGGGCTTGATCAGGATCTGCTTCTTCCGAGTTATCCTGGTCAACATCATCTTCCAGGTTGTCTGGATCTTCTTCATCTTCCGGATTTCCTTGGTCTGCTTCATCTTCGAGGAAGATGCTTTCAGCTTGCCGGTCAATGACCGTTACAAACTTGGTGGTATTGAAATTGGTTTCCGGTTCAATGTGGACAATGTGGCCTAAGCCTTGGTTGTCTAGAGCTACTTCTGTCACCCGCCCAATCACTAAGCCACTTGGGAATAAGCCTCCCAAGCCCGATGTTGTCACCAAGTCCCCTTCTTCAATACCTTCATCGGAAGTGATTTGGGTCATCAAGAGCTCATTATCGTCCACTAGGTAGTCTGATACAACCCCGTAGATGGCTTCGTCTTCAGCTTCATCGGACACAATTTGGGCTGAGACCCGGTTGGAAGTTGCTTCAATATTGGTGATCAGAGTCACCTTGCTAGAGGCTTGGTTAACTTCAGTTATGACCCCCAACAAACCGTTCTGGCTCATGACCGCCATATTTTGGCTGATCCCATCTGAAGAGCCAACGTCAATAATTAAATTATCAACCCAGCGGTCAGGGTTACGGGAGATGACATTAGCTGACAGAGTGGTGTAGTCACTCAAGCTTTCGTCCAAGTTTAGCTCCTCTTTTAACTGCTCGTTTTCTTCTCTTAAATTATTTATTTCTGCATCTTTTTCATAAACCTGGTCCACCTGTCTTCTTAAGGCTTGGTTTTCTTCAAAAGAATTTTCAATGTCTTCTACCGAGTCAAAGGCAGTCGTGATGGCATTCATCGGTTTGGAGAAGGCCTGGCCAAAAAAAGCCGTGACATCATTACCAAAGCCTTGGATAGGACCACTAGCAGAACTATTTAAAGACAAGGTTATCAAAGAAATAAAAACGATAACCCCGATCAGAAGTCCGATTAATTTTTTGTTTGTGAAAAAACGATTCATAACTTGCACCTCGTATTTTTAACCTTTAACCATTTTATCACACGCAGGTGTAAAATCGAACATAAATATACAAATCATCTAATAGAATGAAAAAAGGTAAAACAGCTCTTCTTTTTTCTAACTATAATAAAAGCTTTATTGGTCTCGGACCATCTAGCCCCTAAAAATCCATTAAAAAAGGACGGAGTTTAACCCCGTCCGGATAGTCTAATGAATTATTGTGCTTGTTTGTTAACGTTAGCAGCTTGTGGACCACGAGCGCCTTCCTCAATCTCAAAAGTCACTTCTTGGCCTTCTTCTAAAGTTTTGAAACCTTCGTCATTAATAGCTGAAAAGTGAACGAAGACGTCATCTGCACCTTCACGTTCAATAAAGCCAAAACCTTTTTCGGCGTTAAACCATTTTACTCTTCCATTTTCCATGAGTCATTTCCTCCTCGTGCTAGGGCACTTGATATTAACATTCTTGCTAAAGCTCGATTTGGAAATACATTTCACAAAACGCTAACTTAAAACAAAATGCTAGAATAATATTAGCATGTTTCCTAAGAGAAAACAAGACAAAAAGTCCCATTAAAATTCACAATTAACTAAACCGTTTTCTTAAAGATGTCTATAATCACCTTGATTCCGATATTTTCCCACCTAGACCATTTTCTAAAAAAGCTTGATCTTGCCTTCACTTGAGTTTAAACTTATTATTGTAAAAATCATTTCGAGGAAGGATGTTTGTCAAATGAGTCTGCAAAAATGGACTGATCAAATACCAGAAATCACTAAAATTAGGAACTACCAGCCCCTCTTCTGGGTCAATGATAACTACGATGGGGTCATAGCCGCCAATAAAAAGTCCCCTTATTCAATGGATGATATCGAAGACGCCTCGGCAAGATTAGACCGTTTTGCTGCTTATTTTGCAAAATATTTTCCAGAGACCCAAGATAATGATGGAATCATTGAGTCTGAACTAAATGCCATTCCCCATATGAAGGGCTTTTTAGAAGATTACTATGATGTCCAGATCCAAGGTGACCTCTACTTAAAGCGGGATGACACCCTTCCCATTGCAGGTACCATCAAGGCAAGAGGGGCCATTTACGAGGTTCTTAAACATGCCGAAGACTTAGCTTTGGAACAAGGGATCTTAACCAGCTATGAGGATGACTACACCAAGTTTGGCAGTCAAGAATTTAAAGACTTTTTTGCTGACTACAAGGTTATGGTAGGAACTACGGGTAACCTGGGCATCAGCGTGGGTGTTATGGCTGCAGCTTTAGGTTTTAATGTAACCATCCATATGTCTGACGAAGCCAAGGAATGGAAGAAAAACCACTTGCGGGAAAAAGGAGTAACCGTTGTCGAACACAAGACCAACTTTACTGAAGCGGTCCAACACGGCCGAAACCAATCCCAAGCAGACCCTAAATCTTACTTTGTAGACGATGAGCATTCAGTCGACCTCTTTTTGGGCTACACGGTTGCTGCCCTTCGTTTGCAAAAGCAATTAGAAGAAGCTGGCGTGACCGTTGATGCAAACCACCCCCTCTTTATCTATTCCCCTTGTGGTATTGGTGGCAGTCCGGGTGGGATTAACTTCGGCCTTAAGCAAGTTTTTGGCGACCATGTCCATTCTTTCTTTGCTCAACCCACCCACATGCCTTCCATGCTAGTGGGTCTTTTGACTAAAGAATACGATAAGGTGTCAGTGGCAGACTTTGGTCTCGATGCCAAGACCAACATGGACGGCTTGGCAGTTCCAAGAACATCCGGTTTTGTGGCAGAACTCATGCACCACTACTTTAACGGCGGCTTAACAGTATCAGAAGAAGACCAAAAAGCCCTCTTAAGCAAAATGATAGACTTAGAAGACATTCATCTAGAACCGGCTGCCCTAGCTGGTCTGCCAGGTCCGGCCTATCTCTTCGCTAGCCAAGCTGGTCAAGCCTACCTAGACCAAAACAATTTATACGATAAAATGGACCAAGCCAGCCATATTGCCTGGGCGACTGGGGGTAGCATGGTCCCCCAAGAAGAGATGGAGGCCTTCTACCAGGAAGGTTTACACTATTTATAAACCGATAAAAATAAACCCACAAGAGGACCGGTCAGAACCGGTTCTCTAATTTATTAAAGGTATCCCTCCCCTCTCATTGAACAAAAAGAATCTTCCCCCACTATAATATGGTCAAGCAATTGAATCCCGATTAAGTCACCTGCTTCTTCCATCCTCCTAGTGAAAGCAATATCAGCTTGGGAGGGTTCCGGATTGCCACTAGGGTGGTTGTGACCAATAATGATACTGGCTGCTGAAGACCGGATACCGATCCGGAAAATCTCCCGGGGATGGGCAATACTATTGGTTAAGGACCCCTTAAAGACTAACTCTTGCTTGATAATTTGATTTTTAGTATTCAAATACAAGGCCAGGACATTTTCCTGGTGAAGACCTCCAATTTCGTCAATCATATACTGGCCCACCCATTGGCTAGAGTTAATGGTGGCTCCTTTAGCCGATTTGGAACGGTAGATTCGCTTACCCAGCTCAATAGCAGCCAAAACTTCCACCGCCTTGGAAGGACCAATCCCTTTGATGGCAATCAATTCTTCCATGGAGATGGCCTTCAATTCCGAAAGGTCTCCTACTCTTTCCAAAACCTGCATGGCCAAGTGGATGACATCAAACTCCTTGGTCCCTGTCCTTAAAAGGATGGCTAGAAGTTCTTGGTTGGACAAGGCATGGGCCCCACACTCCTTTAGACGTTCTCTAGGTTTATCATTGTCTGGCATAACATTAAAAATTGTTTTTGACATAATAAAAGTCCTTTCTTTGGTCTTACTATAAGATACGCAAAGAAAGGACTTTTTTATTTTTTTATTTAAAATATTTTATAACTTGTCTTAAATTTTCTTCAATGGCCAGACTTTTCGATTTGGCTTCCGGCCCAGGCTGGATTAGGTCGGGAATCATAATGGTGGCCAAGCGGGCTGCGTGACCAGCCCGGACCCCGTTCAAGGAGTCTTCTAAGACCAAAGTTTCATCCTTGCTTGTTCCTAGCTTGTCTAGGGCCATCAGGAAAATATCTGGCTCAGGTTTGGTCTGGTCCACTTCATCGCCTCCGACCAAGTCGACAAAGTAGTCCTTGACCCCATTGATGGTGACTACCTTGTCCACCAACCATTTATCTGAGCTGGAAGCAACGACCATCTTAATCCTCTCTTTTTGCAAGTAGTCTAAGAGGTCCATTAAGCCTTCTTTTTTAGGGACCTGGTCAGAGGTTAAGAGGTCATAAACATCTTTTTGAGATTCTTCCATAAAGCGGTCAACCTTGTCTTTTTCTTCAAAATGGTCGTACATGGCTTGGAAGAAATCCCGCTCGCTCCCCCCAACATGGTCCAGGTAGAAGTCCTTGCTAAAGTTTAAACCGACCCGGTCAGCCGTTTTTTGGTTGGCTTGGAAATAAATAGTTTCGGTATCAAACATCAATCCATCCATGTCAAAAATGACTGCTTTAAAATCTGTCATCCTAACCCTCTTTCATTTCTCTCATATTGCTTAATTGGTCTTTGACCGCTTCATACCGCTCTTGGTATTGGACTCCCTTGTCTCTTTCCTCTTGGACAATTTTTTCGGGCGCGTTATTGACAAATTTCTCATTGGCTAGTTTGCCCTCTACCCGGTCGATCTCGCCTTGCCACTTAGCAAGTTCTTTCTCTAGGCGGGCAATTTCTTGGTCAAAATCAACCAAGCCAGCTAGGGGAATAAAAATTTCAACCCCGGAAGCGACAGCCGACTTCACTTCTTTAGGGACTTGTGGGTCCTGACTGATCTCCAAGTTATCGGGGTTACAGAAGCGGAGGATAAAGGACTGGTTGGCTTTTAAGAAGTCTTCCACTTGGTCATCTTTGGCCTTAATCAACAGGTCAATTCCTTGCGATAAGGGCCGGTTTGATTCAGCCCGGATCGACCGGACGGATTGGATTAAATCAATCAAGGTACTCATATTGGAAATGGCTTCTGGATTACTGAACTGGCCATCTGCCTCAGGATAAGGAGCAGTCACAATCGAATTCCCTTGGTGGGGGACATGCTGGTAGATCTCTTCGGTCACAAAAGGCATGAAGGGGTGGAGAAGTCGCAATATTGCATTCAAGACATAGGCTAAGACACTTTTGGCCATGTCTTTTTGGTCAGGACTCCCCTCATCCAAAATTTCCTTGGTCATTTCAATATACCAATCGCAGTAGTCATCCCAAATGAAGCGGTAGAGAGCCTTGCCTGCCAGAGAGAATTCAAACTTATCGGCATGGTCGTTAACCACGGCGATGGTTTCATGAAGCCGGGCCAAGATCCATTGGTCAGCCACAGTCTGGTCTCCATCAAGGTCAATGTCTTGGTAGGCCATATCCCCTAAGTTTAAGATCACGTATCGGGAAGCATTCCAGATCTTATTGATAAAGTTCCAAGCCGCATCCATTTTTTCGTATGAGAAGCGGATGTCTTGTCCTGGGGTCGACCCATTGGTGAGGAACCAACGCAAGGAATCGGCACCATACTGGTCAATCACGTCCATCGGGTCAATTCCGTTGCCCAAGGACTTGGACATTTTTTGACCATCTTCAGCCCGAATTAAACCGTGGATCAAAACATGTTCAAAGGGACGGCGACCAGTAAATTCAAGAGACTGAAAGATCATCCGGGCAACCCAGAAGAAGATAATGTCATAACCAGTCACTAGGGTATTGGTTGGGAAGTAACGTTTAAAGGTTGGATTGTCTTCTTCCGGCCAGCCCATGGTCGAAAAAGGCCAAAGAGCTGAACTGAACCAGGTGTCCAAGACATCGGGGTCCTGGTCCCAATTTTCACTATCTTCTGGTGCCTCTTCGCCCACATAAACTTCACCCGTTTCCTTGTGGTACCAGGCAGGAATTTGGTGGCCCCACCAAAGTTGTCTTGAAATAACCCAGTCATGCACATTTTCCATCCAATCGGTAAAGGTTTTCTCAAACCGGCCAGGGACAAAGTTGACCTTATCGTCTGTTTTTTGGTTGGCCAAGGCCCGGTCAGCCAAGCCGTCCATTTTAACAAACCACTGGGTGGACAAGCGGGGTTCCACAACTGCATCTGACCGCTCCGAGTGGCCAACACTGTGGGTGTAGTCTTCTACCTTCACCAGCTTGCCTTGGTCTTTTAAGTCAGCAACAACCTGCTTGCGGGCATCAAAGCGGTCTAAGCCTTGGTAGGCCCCTGCATTTTTATTCATAGTCCCGTCAGCAGTCATGACATTAATGCGTTCAAGGTCATGGCGGTTTCCAATCTCAAAGTCATTTGGGTCATGGGCTGGGGTCACCTTGACGACCCCAGTTCCAAATTCCATGTCAACATAGCGGTCTGCGACAATCGGAATTTCCCGGCCCAGCAAAGGCAGGGTCAGGGTCTTGCCAATGTAAGATTGGTAACGTTCATCATCGGGGTGGACAGCGACCCCGCTATCGCCTAGCATAGTTTCCGGCCGGGTAGTGGCAATCTCAACCTGGCCTGACCCATCAGAGAGAGGATAGGTCATGTGGTAAAAGGCACCCTGGACTTCCTTGTGGATGACCTCAATATCACTTAAAGCTGTTTGGGCTACTGGGTCCCAGTTTATAATGTACTCACCACGGTAGATCAAGCCCTTGTTGTAAAGGTCGACAAAGACCTTGTTAACTGCCTTGTTCAAGCCTTCGTCAAGGGTAAAGCGTTCATGGGAATAATCCACTGATAAGCCAATTTTAGCCCACTGGTCCCTGATATTTTTAGCATATTCTTCTTTCCAATCCCAAACCCGATCGATAAAGGCATCCCGGCCTAAATCATACCGGCTTAAGCCTTCTTCATTCCGGATTTTCTCTTCTACCTTGGCTTGGGTCGCAATCCCAGCATGGTCCATGCCGGGGAGCCAGAGGGTATCATAGCCCTGCATTCGTTTACGACGGACAATAATATCCTGCAAGCTGGTATCCCAAGCATGACCTAGGTGGAGCTTGCCAGTTACATTGGGTGGGGGAATAACTACTGAATAGGCTTCAACGTCCCCATCGGAGCTAGGCTTAAATAAGCCTGCATCTACCCAATCCTTGTAGCGTCCTTCCTCTACAGCCTGGGGGTTATACTTACTTGGCATCTGACTTGCTTTATCACTTGTCATCATAATCCCTACTTTCTACATTAGTCAAACAAAATCGAGTAGGAGACTAGCCATTAATTGGCTAGTCGACCTCTCACACCACCGTGCGTACGGTTCCGTACACGGCGGTTCAATATCTTGCGTAAGCAGACTCAGCGATAGTGCTTAGTGGAACTAAGC
>NZ_JH992957.1:69251-152853 GCF_000315445.1 Alloiococcus otitis ATCC 51267 | reverse complement strand
TTACTACTAAACGCTAGTGAGACCTCCCCGAGTAAGGTGTGACAACCTTCCACTCATGTCACTGCTTCATTTACTGAAAGGGACTTGTGCAGTATTGGACTTTACTTTGTTATGCAAGCTCATCCATCTCAAATCAGCCTTGATATGAAGTTTCTGTTCGTCAGTGCGAGTGTTTGCCTCCAGCTTCCTTCAGATTCCACCTCACGATGGACACCCTTGCCTTCAGCTAACAGTTCCTACTGCCAGGCCTGCAGTGGACTTTCACCACCAAGTTGTCACCCATGCCGGGCGCACATAAAAACTCGTCCTATCTTTATAGGACGAGTTAAACTCGCGGTACCACCTAACTTATGCCAATTTTGGCATCGCTCAAACAGGTTAATGGCCTAGTGACCAGGTCAGGCTACTCACTTCACCCAACCAACTTGTAAGTTACTTCAAAAGTCCATGCAAGTTCCCACCAACCACTTGCTCGCTGACTTGACCTTCTACTTGTCTTACGCATCGTTATTAAAGACAGTTTACCATATTTTAACTTTTGTGCAAAGTCAGAGCTTATAAAATAGAGTCAAATTCTTCTTTTTCTTGGTCTTCAACCAGCTGTCCAGGATAGATAGTCTCAATTTTAAGACTAGCTAAGGCCTGGTCCATTAAATCCTCAATGTCTAAGGCTTGTTCATAGCGGATGGCATTGTCAACCTTGGGCTTGGTCTTTGGCTTAGTCGGGGCAAAAATGGTACAACAATCCTCATAAGGGAGGGTGGCCAAGTCATAGGTGTCAATCACCCGGGACAGGTCAATGATTTCATTTTTGTCCATAGCAACCAGGGGTCTTAAGACCGGGGTGGTGGTGACAGCATTAATGGCCTGCATGCTTTCCAGGGTCTGGGAAGCCACCTGGCCTAAAGATTCACCCGTTATAATTGCCTGACTGCCCCGGTCTTGGCGAATTCGGTCTGTGAGCCGGAGCATCATCCGTCTAGTGATGGTCATGGTGTAACCTTCGGGTATATGCTCCTTGATGGCCTCTTGGATGTGGGCAAAAGGCACTTCGATAAAGGTAACAGGCCCTCCGAACTTGGCGATTTTCCCAGCCAAGTCCTTGGCCTTGGCCAAGGCTTGAGGTGAGGTGTAGGGTGGGCTGTGGAAGTGGACAGCTTCAACTGTCATGCCCCGCTTCATGGACAGGTAGCCGGCAACTGGTGAATCAATTCCGCCTGACAGCATTAAACTTCCCTTGCCAGCCGTCCCGACCGGAAGTCCTTTGGCACCTGGTAGGGTGTCAGTTGAAAGATAAACAGCATCTTGCCTAAACTCAACCCGGATTCGTAAGTCAGGCTCTTCCATTTGGGCTTTGAAACCGGGCTGGGCCTGGATAACGGCAGAGCCTAAAATCCGGTTGAGTTCCATGGAGTTATAGGGGTAGTCATGATCCGCCCGGTGGGTATCAATTTTAAAGGTCATCCCCGGCTGAAACTTATCATGGGCCAGACTAGCGACCTGGTCTTTCACTTGGTCCAAGTCTTTCCCAACTTTAATGGCTGGAGATAGATTTTGGATACCAAAGACCTTTTGTAAGCGGTCCATAATTTCCGGGCCTTGATCAGAATTGTTGACCTTGACATGCATCCGGTCCCTGGACCAGGTCAGCTCAACCCGGTCTAAGTCAGCAACAGCCTGGCTAACATTCGAGGCCAAGGTTTTTATAAAGTCTTTAATATTTTTCCCTTTGGTGGATAATTCGCCGTATCGGATTAATATTTCATCAATTTGCATAAGACCTTCCTTTACTTGCTTTGTCTGACGGGTTCAAATTGCTGGTAAACTTTATCTAGAACCCTTAAAAATTCATCAACTTCTTCTAGGTTATTATCAAAAGATAAACTGATCCGAACAGCCGTTTGCGCATGGCCCGGCTTCACTCCCATAGCTAGGAGGGTGGAAGACTCTCGGTTTGACCGGCTAGAGCAAGCCGAAGTCGTGGACAGGTAGATATCTTCTTCCTCAAAGGCATGGACCGTCACTTCCCCCCTGACATTCTGAATGCCAAAGGTCAAGATATGGGGCGCCCCCTCTTGTGGGGAAAATAGGTCAATATCGGGATATTTGACTAGTCCCTTCAGGAGTTTGTCCCGGAGTTTCGGAAGTTGACTTTGGCCTGCTTGGTCTGTGACCATCCGCAAGGCCTTAGCCATGGCAACAATAGCCGGCAGGTTTTCTGTCCCACTTCTTTTATTTCCTTCCTGTCCGCCTCCTTCAACTAAAGGGGTCAAGTTCTTACCGGACTTCACGTAGACGAAGCCCACTCCTCTTGGACCGTGGAATTTATGGCCAGAGAAGACAGCCATGTCGACCCTGCTCTCCTCTCCTAGGTGAAGGTCAACCTGGCCCACTGTTTGCACAGCATCCAGGTGGAAGTGGACACTCGGATAGTCTTTTAGGATCTCTGAAATAGCTTCAATGGGCTGGACAACCCCCATTTCATTGTTCACAGCTATAAGGGAGAGGAGGATGGTATCCGGACGCAAGGCATCTTTAAGTTCTTCTAGGTCAATGTAACCTTTTTGGTCGACATTCAAATAAGTAACTTCAAAGCCCTGGTCTTCTAGCTCTTTCATGGTGTTCATGACTGCCGGGTGTTCAATCTTAGAAGTAATCAGGTGCTTGCCGTAGAAAGACTTCGCTCGGGCAGTCCCCTTGATGACCCAGTTGTCCCCTTCAGACCCTCCGGAAGTAAAGTAAATTTCTGAAGGCATAACCCCCATAATTTTGGCAATTTGGTAGCGGGCTTGGTTCAAGAGCTTGGAAGCTGTCTCCCCCAACTGGTGCAAGCTGGAGGGGTTGCCAAAGTAATTTTGACTAACCTTCACATAAGACTCCAAGGCTTGAGGATAAATGGGGGTTGTAGCACTGTTATCAAAGTAAATCATTTGCCTCTCCTTTCTTTAAAACTGCTATTGTTAATCTGACCGGACTACTCGGCTTCCACTAAGGCAAAAGGACCCCAAATAAAAGCTAGCTTTGGAGTCCTGCTTGATAAATACTTATTGGTCTTCTTTGTAATCGTCTTGGATAGACTGGACTAGGTCAGGATTTATTTGACTGAGTTTGTTGCGGACAACCATATAGGAAGACTCGTAGTCATAGTCCTCATTGAAAAGTTTCTCACTCTGGGCGATGGCCTGGTCCACATCCCCTTCTTGGTCCTTGTACTGGTAAAGCTTCTGGGCCATTAATTCAGTTAAATTAGCATGGGCCAAGAGCTTTTCGGTCTCTTGGTCTAACTTGTTAACCTCTTCCTGGCAAATTCGGATTAAGTCATGGATTTTTTCGACTTTTAACCGGGGCCGGTTTAACTCTTCAGACAAGTTGGCCAAGAGTTTCATTACATAGGTATAGTACTCACTGTAGCTAGCCGGAACACCGGGTAAGTTTTCCCGGAGGATCCGGCGCCGAAGCCCCTTAGCCTTCCTTTCCATTTTGTTGAGCTGGTCCTTCAATTGAACTTCTTCATCTCGGTAGCCATATAGCTGGTCAGTCACAGCATTCTTGACATCATTTAAGGAAATCAGTTCAGACTTGATGAAATTGAGGTTTTTAAGAGCTTCGGAATAGGCCGTGAAGTTATTGTCTAGGTTATCGACAATCTTGTCAAACTTGCCTTCTAGGAACTCAACTGAATCTCTTAACTCGCGGATTTGGTCTGCTTCATTGTGTATTAGGACATAGCTTTGGGACACCCGGTCAATTTCAAAAAAGAGGACCCGGACTTCTTCCCTTAAGTAGTATAAGGCTTTTTGGACCGATGGAATCAACTGGTCACTTTCATTTTTAGCAGAAATTTCGACTTCCATTCTTTCATAGATCTGGTCTATATCCAAGGAAATGGTCCCCGCTAATTCCTTGGCCTGGGCAAGTTGCAGACCACCAATTAACTGGTCTAGTTCTTGGATCCTGTCTTCGACAGACTCCACTTCCTGGGGAATAGGCGGCCCATTAAAAACAAAGCCTTCATTGATGAGCTGGTCAAAAGAAGACTCAATTTCTTCTATTTGAGGGTAAAAGTCCTGGTTGATTTGGTCAATGATTTTAGGGATATCATCCAGGTAGGCCTGCATCTCTTCCAACATGTCGTGGAGGTGCAAGATAACGGACCGACCCTCTTCATGGTCACCCCAACTGGTTACCTTGTCAAAATGCTTGAATTCTTCTTCCATATCCGCTAACTTATCCTCCAAGGCGTCAACGGCTTGGCCATACCACAAGGAATTTTCAAGTAAGTTTTTCCGGACTCCTTCATAAGACTTTTCAATCTCATTTATTCGGTGGGCATTGGCTTCTTCTCGATTGATAAGCTCCTCTAAGGAGTCAGATAATTTCACCATGTCCCCCTCGATAGCTTCTAGTTCCTGGTGGGCTAAATCTTGCTGGTCCTTGGTCTGCTTAAAGTGGTAGCGTTCATTCATCTGCTCGGCTTGGAAGAGATGGTTCTCAACCGTAATATTCCTTCCAGCCAAAATGTCTTCCCACATGTCTTCCAAGCTATCGGCATAGTCTTGAGACCGGCCACTGATGTCCATTTGACGGACCTTCTCTAAACGCTGGGTGGGCAAGCCTTCCATGAGAGCCTTTTGTCGGTCTTTTAATTCCACAATGTTATTATAATTTTGTCGCTTTAAAATAAAAAAACCAATAAAGGCCACTAGGATAACCAAAAGCACTAAAATGATAGTGAGTTCGATAGGCATGTTTTTCCTCCGTTCAAGCTAGTTAAAAACTAGAAATTTATACTCTAAACTAGTATATCAAAAATGTAGCAAGTATGTTATACTGTTCTTAATTTTTACATTAATCTGCCCAGAAAGTTGGTGAAAAAGTGTCTGATCCAAAATCTATCTTAAAAAAACTCCAGGACCTTATCCGGGGTGAAAGTGACTTTGTCTCCATTCTCAGTAATACCAGTGCCCTTTTATACCAGGACTTGCCCAATGTTAACTGGTTAGGTTTCTATCTTTGGCAGGAAGACGAGCAAGAACTCCTAGTCGGGCCCTTCCAGGGCAAGGTGGCTTGCTACCGAATAAAAACCAAGCAGGGTGTCTGCGGCACGGCCTTTAGTCGGAAAACCAGCATCCGGGTGGCAAATGTCCACCAATTTCCGGGCCATATTGCCTGTGACCCAGATTCTAAGTCAGAATTAGTGGTTCCCTTAACGCGGAAGGGTGAAGTCATCGGGGTTATCGATATTGACTCGGCCCAAGTCAACCGCTTTAGCCAGGAAGACCAAGAATTAGTGGAAGCTTGTGCCAAAATTTTGGACCCCTACTTGTAAAGCATGAGTCAAGCTTCCCGACGAACCCAAAAGATGACTTCCAGACAAGTAAGCAAAGTGAAAGCCCGCAGCTTGAAAACTGCGGGCTTTTTGCTTTGCCAAATAATCCTTAACGGTTGTAGAACTCAACAACCAAGGATTCTTCAATTTCTTGTGGCATTTCTTCACGTAATGGCAACCGGGTCAAGCTACCTTCTAACTTATCTTCATCGAAAGTCAAAAAGTCCGGTCTACCGTAAAGAGATTCAACTGATTCGGTAATAACGGAAAGGTCTTTTGAACTTTCTTTAACTCCAATGACTTGACCAACTTCAACTGAGTAAGACGGGATATCTACCCGTTTGCCGTCAACTGTAATGTGGCCGTGGACGACCAATTGGCGGGCTTGGCGCCGAGTTGAAGCAAGACCTAGACGGTAGACGATGTTGTCTAAACGTCGCTCAAGCAAGATCATAAAATTGGTACCCTGTTTACCTTCACGGATTTTGCCTGACTTATTGAACAAGTTCAAGAATTGTCGTTCGTTCATTCCATAGAGATAACGTAATTTTTGTTTTTCTTTCAATTGTAAGCCGTATTCTGACAACTTGTTACGGCTAGTTGGGCCGTGTTGACCAGGCGCGTAGGGTCTTCTAGCTAATTCTTTCCCGGTTCCTGAAAGGGAAATACCCAAGCGACGGGATTTCTTCCAGGAAGGTCCTGTATATCTTGACATGAAAATTCCTCCAATAAATTTTTTTGGAGTAAAATAAGAGTATGGAAGTCAGTGGTCGTACATTTCCTTTTAATTTTCACTTATTGCAGCCGCTAGCTACTCATTCGCACATCTTGTGCAAGGAACTGTTGACGGTTCCACCCTTCCTCGCTGCATTATTTTACACAGAATTTATCATACCTTATAATCCTGCTAGTGTCAATTCTTTTCCCTTTAAAAATCAAAATTTACCGGTCTAATTTAAAATAACAGTCTAGACTTTGCTTGTATAGGGGTAAAATCTTGTCGAAAGTTTCCTTAATGTAATCTTCTTGACCTTGGTCATCTTCTAACAAGGGACTGTCTGGTCTAATGATTCTCCCAAGCATGATTTCTCCTTTTTTAACGTTAACTAAGCGGTCCACAGTCTCCTCCATATTGTCTTGATTGAGGTCAAGAAGGTCTGTTTTCGTGTGGTCTTGGGAGATATAAAAGTCTCCGCTTAAATTCTGCCAGTGATTCGGATTAGCTTGAAATTCCTGGCCAATTTCTTTTCTATATTTTGGGTTGTCGATCAAAGCTAGACCGATAAAAATATGGTCAGCGTTGATTTGAACTTGAAGGTGGGGGTATTTCTTATAGCCTCGGTTATTGCCACCAAAGGCACACCAAGTCGCTTCTGGGGGGTTAACAGTACGTCTTAAGTGTTGGGCAATATGAAAGCCCAGGTCACGTCCAGTAGAGTTATTAATATAGTCTTGAAATTCTCCTTGTAGGCCTTGGAAGATGGGTTGGATCTGAGACCGTATCTGGTCCATCCGGTCATCCAATCCTTGAACCTGAAAAATATCAAACATCTCTTGCTTAAATAATTCCATGTTTTCACCTCTTTAACTTGATTATAGCAAAGACCTGAACATTTTACCGAATCGTCATTCCAATTAGGGCCGAAAGACGAAAATTTTATTCTGTCATTTTATAAAATATTCTTTGAATAAAGTAAACTTAATTTTTAGGTAATTAAAGGTTAAGCCGTCTGAATTGTTATAAACCTTATCTCTTAAGCCCTTACAATAAAAGACAGGACTTAACCTTATTCTAATTTACATTTGTGGAAGCGGGCAATAATGGTATAATAATTCTGTAGTTTTATTTTAAGGAGGAAATATTTTATGATAATTGGTGTACCTAAGGAAATTAAGAATCTAGAAAATCGTGTTGCCTTAACACCAGATAACGTTAAGGTTTTAGTAGATGATGGTCACACTGTCTTGGTCCAAAGCCAGGCTGGTGTAGGTTCAAACTTTAATGACCAAGCCTATGAAGAAGCTGGGGCAAAAATTGAAACCAGCCCAGCTGATGTCTGGAAAGCTCAAATGGTCGTCAAGGTTAAAGAGCCTCAAGAAGAAGAATACGACTACTTCTACGATGGCCTCATCCTATTTACCTACCTTCACCTAGCTAATGAAGAAAAATTAACCAAAGTTTTAGCGGACAAAGGTGTCACTGCTATTGCTTATGAAACCATGGTTAAAAACGGCAAACTCCCTCTCCTGACCCCAATGAGTGAGGTTGCAGGTAAGATGGCGGTTCAAGCCGGGACCAAATTCCTGGAAAAAATCAACGGTGGGAAAGGGGTCCTTATCGGTGCTGTTCCAACTGTTAAACGGTCAAAAGTTGGGATTATCGGTGGGGGTGTCGTTGGTGAAAATGCTGCTAAAGTTGCCCATGGTATGGGGGCTAGCGTGACCATCTTAGACTTAAACCCTGAACGCTTGTCAGAATTAGACAATATCTTCAACGGTCAAGTCGAAACCCTTATCTCTAACCCAACTACTATTGCCAACACCGTTAAAGAATCAGACCTTATTATTACCGGGGTCCTTGTCCCAGGTGCTAAAGCGCCAGTCCTCATAACCGAAGAAATGGTTAAATCAATGGATGAAGGGTCAGTTATCGTGGACATTGCGATTGACCAAGGTGGAAATGTGGAAACTTCAACTCACCCTACCCTACACAGTGACCCAGTTTACATCAAACATGGGGTCATCCACTACGCTGTTGCTAACATCCCTGGTGCCGTTCCTCGAACTTCTACCATTGCCCTAACCAACTCTACCCTGCAATATGCCCGTCACTTGGCTAATGACGGAATCCAAGCGGCTAAAGAAGATCAAACCATTTACACTGGTGTCAATGTCTATCAAGGTAAAGTAACAAACGAGGCTGTGGCCCATGCCTTTGATTTGGAATACACTGAATTAAACCGATTGCTCGATTAATCTAATTGATAAAGACCTTTAAAAAAGCGATCAGACTTTTGTCTGATCGCTTTTTTTAGCTTCATTATCTGGAAAAACGCTATTAGAATTCAAGTCTAGTCAAAGACAACTGAAACTTCTTCTATCATTTGGGCTAAGGCCTGGGTCCCACCTTCACTGAGATACCAAACGTCTGGTGTCAAGTAGACAATATTGTCTTTTTGGTAGGCGTCTGTTTCTTGTATCAGTGGGTTGTCGGAAAATTCACCAGCCTCTTGGTCGCCCCCGATAGCTGCTGTCCGGTCAATAACAAAAATCAAATCCGGGTTTTGGTCAACCACGTATTCATAAGAGACGTCCATCCCGTGACGGGAAGCTTCAATTCCAGTGTCAACTGGTTCAAAGCCAAACAAATCATGAACAAAGCTGTAGCGTGAACCACTACCAAAAGCTGACAAGGCTCCTTCGTTGGTCATCAAGACCAGGGTGGATAAATCAGAGGCTTCATTTTGCTCTTGTAGGTCAGACAGGGAGGCTTCCAAGTCACTTTCAATTGCACTTGCTTCATCCTCTAGGTTAAAAATTTCCCCGTATAAACTAAGGTTTTCTTGAATAGAAGCCCACAAGTCACCGTCAGCATCTGACATATCCAAGGTCGGGGCCACTTGACTAACCGCATCATAGTTATCACTAGACCGTCTAGCGACAATAGCTAAGTCGGGTTCTTCGGCATTGGCGATCTCCAAGTCAATTTCATGCAAGGTCCCAGCCACCGGTAAGTCAGCAAACTCTTGCAGGTGGTCAGGCAAATTATCGGTTGCGGTTGCGACAACCCGGTCAGCTAAACCCAGGTCCTGGAGAATGTCTAACTGGCCGTTGTCAAAGACAGCTAGCCGTTCTGGATCAGATGGCAAACTGACTTGGTGGCCTAGTGGGTCGGTTACTTCCAGTTGGGCCTGGTCTCCATCTGCTTGATCCTCTTCTCCTTCTTCATCTTCTTGGTCTGCCCCAGAGTCTTCACTTTGACTTCCCTGGTCTTGGTTCATCTCTTCTTGGCTGTCTTCAACTTGGCTAGTTTCTTCCTGGCCGGATTCATTAGGGTTCTGGTCGTTTTGGCAGGCAGCTAGGGTTAAACTTGATAATAATGATAGGTAAATTAATTTTTTCATAATATCCTCCTAGTCATAGTAAAGAATGACTTTTTTATTGTTTCTTTCGATGATTTCAATATCCATGTTAAAGAGTTGGTCTAGAGTTTCCTTGGTCAAGACCTGGTCAGTGGGGCCGGACTTGAAGAGTTGGCCGTCTTTCATGGCAATAATATTGTCAGCATAGCTAGCCGCAAAGTTAACGTCATGGATGACCGTGATAATTGTCTTGCCTAAATCATCAACCAACTTGCGCAAGGTCTTCATCATGGCAACCCCGTGGGTCATATCCAAGTTATTCAAGGGTTCGTCCAGCAAGATATAGTCTGTATCCTGGCACAAGACCATGGCAATTAAGGCCCGTTGCAATTGACCACCAGACAAGGTATCAATATATTGGTCTTTTAATTCTTTTAAGTTTAGGTAGGTCAATGCCTTGTTGACCTTGTCCCAGCAGTTGGCATTTAACCGACCCTTGGTATAAGGAAATCGACCAAAACAGACAAGTTCGCTGACGGTTAGGCGGACATTCATGTTGTTGGTTTGCTTCAAGAAGGCCAATCGTTTAGCTAGGTCATTTTGCTTAAAGGAATTGACCTCAGACCCGTCAATGATAACGGAACCCGAATCTCTAGGAATGAGTCGGCTGATAATCTCTAAAAGGGTACTCTTGCCGGCCCCGTTTGGACCAATACAGGCAGTCATTTTGCCTTTTTCAATGGGAAGGGTTACATCCGAAACGACAGTTTTTTCACCAAAAGTTTTGCTGACATGGTTCAAATCCATCATGATACTTGCTTCCTTTCTTTAATAATAAGGTATAAGAAATAGATGCCACCGATCAGTTCAATCACAACACCAATCGAGGTGCGAACAGGCAAGAGGTGTTCCACTATAAACTGGCTGGCAAGCAACAAAAGAACAGTAATGAAAGATGCGGTTAAAAACAGCCAGGTGTGATGGTAGGAAGGCATGATTCGGTAGGCCAAGTTAGCTCCTAAAAAGCCAAGGAAAGTGATGGGACCCACTAAGGCTGTGGAAACAGCCGTTAAAATACTGACCAAGATAAATAAGTAAAAATATTCCCGGTCGACATAGACTCCTAAACCCTTGGCATAGACATCCCCCAAATGCAAGACATCCAAGGTATGGGAGTGAAAAAATAAGTAAATCACAATTGGAGCTACAATGACCAGGCTGAGCCAGATCAGTGAAGAATCGACCGTGTTAAAGCTAACCAAGGTCCGGGAAAGAATAGTCTGGAATTCATTGGGGTCAATCAAGGCTTGGAAGAAGACAATTAAGTTACGCATCAAGGTCCCAAAAATCAAACCGGTCATCAGGAGGAGGAAAATCCGGCCTGGGTAAAGTTTGAAAAAGATGTAGAACAAGCCGAATGAGGCTACCACCATCAAGACAGTACTGATGATAAAATTCAGCTGGCTAGACCGGCCTAGCAAGTGACCTGACCCAAAAAAGAAGATGATCAGGGTTTGGAACAAACTATACAGGCTATCTAGTCCGATGATATTGGGACTTAAGATATTATTTTTTGCTATGGTCTGGAAAACTACGGTCGCTACCGCCGTGGCAAGACCTACCAAGGCAAAGACAGGTAAGCGGCTGACCCTTAAATTTAAGGCGAAGGCCAGGTTGCCCCGGGTATTGTAGAACAAGTAAAGGACAGTTAAAATAAGGACTGACAAGCCTAACCAGACCAAGTGCAGGTATGGCTTCTTATTTTGCAAGCTTACGCTCACCCCTCAAAAGTAAGAATAAAAATAGGATGCTTCCCGAGACTCCAACCACGACAGAAATTGGCAGTTCATATGGGGCTATGACTATCCTTGCTAAGATATCACAAACGATGGTAAAAACTGACCCAAAAATTGCCGTTGGTAGGAGCATTTTCTGGAAGTTATCCCCTCCTTTCAATGAGATCAGGTTGGGCACAATAATGCCAATAAAGGGGATGGACCCAACAGTCAAAAGGACTGCAGTGGTCCCAAGGGCAACTAACAAGATCCCAACCAGTTCAATCACTCGGTAGGACACCCCTAACTCGGTGGCCATTTCCTGGCCCAAAGCCATTACTGTAAAGTAATGGGCAAACAAGTAAATCAAAATAAAAACCGGAAGAGCTAGGAAGATTAATTGGTAATTATCTGAAGTCACCAGGGAAAAATTTCCTTGAAACCAGGAGTTGGCATTTTGAACGAGGTCATAACGCAAGGCTATGTAGGAACCAACAGAGCTGACGATATTGCCAAACATCATCCCGACCAAGGGCACCATCATCGACTTATTCCGCTTGACCGTTCGCAAGAAGAGAAGAAAGATCAAGGTCCCTAAACTGGCACAAACAAAGGCAAAGAGGATGCGCTGGAAGTATGTAGCTCCAGCAAAAATCACCATGGATAAAATGGCTCCAAACCGGGCCGATGCCATAGTCCCAGCTGTTGTGGGTGAGACAAACTTATTCTGGGTTAACTTTTGCATCAATAATCCTGCCACTGACAAGCTAGCCCCTGCTAAAACCAAGCTAATGGTCCGAGGCAACCGGGTCGTTAGAAGGACTTTTACCTGCATGTCATCTAAAGACAGTAAATGGTTGACGCCTAAGTCATGGACCCCAACAAATAAGGAAACAAAAGATAGGACCAAGACTAGGGCAATCCCAATAAGCGGCAGGTAGCTGGACTTTCTTCTTTCATCCAACACCAGTCTTCCTTTCTTTTAATTGAAAACGATTATCATTATCTATACATGTATTGTAACGGACAATCTTTTTTTTGGCAATAATAAAAACTAAAATAACTTGATTTTATGTAAAAAATTCCATTCTACTATTAATAAAAACAATAAAAGAAGGATAGCAAGTTACTATCCTTCTTTATATTATTCTAATTAACTAGCTTATTGGAGGGTCAAAAACCTAGGCCAATCCTTGGGCTAACATTGCTTGGAAGACCTTGTCAGCACCAGCAATATTAGCTCCCAAGATAAGGTTCTTGTCATCCCCATAATCTTTGGCGGCCTGGCTACAAGCCTGGTAAATATCCTGCATAATGACTTGCAAGTTTTGGTCAACCTGGTCAAAGGTCCAAGACAGGCGCTGGGAGTTTTGGGACATCTCTAAAGCTGACACAGCTACCCCACCAGCATTGGCTGCCTTGCCGGGGCAAACAATGATGTCATGATCAAGCAAGACCTCCAGGCCGTCTTTAACCACCGGCATATTGGCCCCTTCGGCAAGTAAAAAGACGCCGGAACTAGCAATATTTTGAGCCTGGGACTCTGAAATTTCGTTCTGGGTTGCACAAGGAAGGGAAATATCATAATTGATATCCAAATCCCATACTGATTCCCCTTGGACGTACTTGGCTTGCCCCCCTTTTCTTTTATACTCTGCTAGGGTATTGTTAGGGTTACTTTTAATAGCAATGACTTGGTCAACGTCAATCCCATCAGGGTCATACAAGTAGCCACCTCGGTCAGAACAAGCTAGGACTAAGCCGCCAAAATCTTGGGCTTTTTTGATAGCATGGCCAGCCACATTGCCTGACCCCGAAACCACAATCCGCTTGCCCTCTAGTGAGTCTCCGCGATCTTTTAAGAGGTCATCCACAAAATAAACCAGGCCATACCCAGTCGCTTCAGTCCGGCCGACACTCCCACCAAAGGTCAAAGGCTTACCAGTGTAAACCCCAGGTGTAATCTCTCTTAACCGTTTGTACTGACCGTACATATAAGATATCTCTCGCTTGCTAACCCCTACGTCTCCAGCAGGCACATCATAATCAGGACCAATATATTTTTGTAGTTCAGTTACAAAGCTTTGGCAAAAGCGCATGATCTCATTATCAGACTTGCCTTTGGGGTTAAAGTCAGACCCACCCTTACCTCCTCCAATCGGAAGATTAGTTAAGCTATTTTTAAAGATCTGTTCAAAGGCTAAAAACCGGATAACACTTTCATTCACACTGGGGTCAAAGCGGATACCACCCTTGTAGGGACCGATAGCGGAATTAAACTGGACACGAAGTCCTTCATTGACCCGCCAATTGCCTTGGTCATCTTGCCAAGGTACACGGAACTTAATGACCCGCTCTGGCTCAACCAAAAGCTCCAAAAGGTTATGGTCTTGGACTTCCGGATGTTGGTCTAAGTATTTTTCCAAGGAGGTTAAAACGTCTGTCACAGCCTGGTTAAATTCTTCTTTTTCCGGGTGCTTGGCCTTAACTTTATCAATCACTTGCTGGATATATTCTTTGCTTGATTCCATACACATGCTCCTTTTCTATAACTTAAACTCATTTTACTTAGTATCTTCATGCTTCGCCAAGGCTTCCGCTAGCTCAATAACCAGCCTTGCTGAGGCCTTACCAGCTTGGTCAATAAATTCCTCAAAATCAAGGCTAGCCTCTTCATCAGCCGTATCGGATAAGCAGCGGATAATGAGGTAGTCAACATCAAAATTGTAACAGGTTTGGGCCACAGCCGCCCCTTCCATTTCAGTCACTAAGGCCTTGGGGAAGTGGCTTTTAACTTGCTCAACCTGGTCCTTACTAGCCACAAATGAATCCCCTGTCACCATCAAGCCTGACCGGGTGTGCCAGCCTAATTTTTGGCCCAGGTCTTGAGTCAGCTTGGAGAATTCAGGTTTGACTTTATAACGAGCCGGCATTTGAGGCAGCTGGCCATAAGCGTAATCAAATACCCGGTTGTCCACATCATGGTAGGCCACTTGGTCTGAAATTACCAGGTCCCCGATGGAAAGGTTTGAGCCAATCCCTCCAGCTGAACCGGTGTTGATAATAAAGTCTGCATGGAAGTGACTGATCAATAAGGAAGTGGCGATAGCGGCATTCACCTTGCCAATACCAGATTGGACTAAAACAACTGGGCTTGACCCTAGCAAGCCTTGGTAAAAGTCTAAGTGACCTAAATTTATCTTGGTCAGGTCTTTTATTGCTTCAATTAATAACCTAGCTTCCTGGTCCATAGCAGCGATAAGCCCTATTTTCACTTGACTTCCCCTTCCTAAATAAAGAATGTGAACAATAAAACAATGACCAAAGCTAAGGAAACCGCGATAATGGCTAAGTTTAGCCGGTGTTCCACTTTTCGGTAACGGTCCCGCTCACTTAACCGGCTCTTCTTGGTCTTGCCTTGCTTGGCTAACTTTCTCTCTTCACGGAAGTCAGTCCAAGCCTGCTTTATTTTTTTTAGATTGATCTTCATTTTACCTTGACTGCCTTCATTTTTCATCTAATCACCCTTAGCCAACTTTAATTGCCAATAGTAGAGGGCAAAAATAGTCTTGGAATCATTTATCAAGCCTTGGTCTACCAAATCCCAGGCCTGGTCATAAGACAGTTTAACCACTTCAATAAATTCGTCAGGATCCTGATCCAATGGCTCTTCAACTTGGGTCAAATCCTCACTTTCATAGAGGTAAAGCTTCTCATTGGTGAAGCCAGGAGAGTTATAAAATTCAGTGACATAATTTAGGTCTAAGGCCCGGTAGCCCGTTTCCTCTTCTAACTCTCTTAGGGCAGCCTGGTCAGCTGTCTCCCCTTCTTCGATTAAACCGCAAGGAAGCTCAATTGATAAGCGCTCAATCGGCTTGCGGTATTGTTTCACACAAATCAATTTGTCGTCTTTAAAGGCCAAAACCCCTGCTGCATCACCGTGCCAGACAATTTCTCGACTGGCTTCTTGACCGTTGGGGAGTTCAACCGTAAAGACTTCATATTCGGTGATATTCCCCTTGTAAATTTTTTGGCGCTTGATTGTTTTTTCTTCAAAATCCATTTTATCCCTCACTCATTTATCCTAATCGATTGTAGGATTTTTATAAATACAGCTTTAGTCCAATTCCTACTTTAGCACAGATGTGGTAAACTAACTATAAGAATATGCCTTTTTAAGGAGGATGACCATGACCCGATCCCAGAAATTTTTAAGTTATTTTTTAACTGGCCTGGCCTTTTCGCTGGTACTTGGGGCGGCCCTTGACGACGAATTCAATAGTCTCCTAGCCCTCATCATAGCAGTTTTGGCCGCATGCGGTGCCTATTTTTTAATCAAAAAATCATTCCAAAAGGACAGCCAATCGCCCCAAGTCCCCAAGTTGTCCAAGGATAAGGAAAATTTTTACCGGTCTAAGGGCTTGTCTTCAGACGATATCAAATTTTTTAGACAAACCATGCAAACCAGCAAAAAACATATCCTAGCTATTGAAAAACAAATAAAGTCTTCTAGTAAGCTATCAGCAATTGAAAAACGTCACAACACGATTGAAATTACCAAGTCCTTATTCAAAGATATTGTCATAGAACCAGACCGCCTCCACCAAGTAGACCAATTCTTGTATATCCACCTCCCCTCCTTGGATGATATGACCCGTAAGTTTGTCAAGATTGAAGGACACACTGCCAAAAGCAAGGCAACCTTTGACATTCTAACCAAATCATCGGAAACCATCGAAGACCTATGCCAGGAAATCACCCAGGACTACTTAGACTTTCGCCAAGCTGACCTGTCTTCCATCCAAGCTAGTATCGATATCACAGAAGACAGCTTAGATGACCATGACCAGACCTTTCAAAATTGGAAAAGTATCCATGACACTGAGATCTAATGGAGTAAGGAGATTGAAAGCTCATGAATGACCAAAATAATAACTACTTTGATGACTTATTAAACGACCCCTTTGCGAGCTCTGACCAGGAAGAAGAGTCACACCAAGAATCAGAAGAAAAATCCACCAGCCTAGCCCCTAGCCAGGAAGGCCAATCAACCTTTGACCAATTGCCGGCCGACCACCAGGTCAAGGCCAAGGAATTGTCTCAGAAAATTTCAGACAAGGACATCAACTCTGTCCTCAATTATGGGGCTGCTGCCCAGAAAAAAATAGGCGATTTTTCCCAAAATGTCTTAGACCATGTCCAAAACCAAGATACTGACCATATTGGGGAGATTCTCAACGACCTCATGTACCAGCTGAAAGAAGCTGACCCCAAAGAATTAACCGCAAAAAATTCTAATATTTTCAAGCGGATCTTCAAAAAAATTAACCGGTCCATTTATGAAACAACAGCCAAGTACCAAATGATCGGGGCCCAGGTGGATAAAATTGCTAGCAAGCTAGACCAAGAAAAAGACAAACTCTTGAAAGACAATGAGATGCTCAGCGAACTCTATGAGAAAAACTTAGACTTCTATGAAGCCCTCAATGTCTATATCGCAGCTGGCGAACTCAAGATGGACCAGATAAGTCAGGCCCAACTGCCTGAAGCCATGAAAGAGGCTGAGTCGGGCAATGACTCCATGACGGTCCAGCGGGTCAACGACCTCAACCAATTCCAATCCCGGTTAGAAAAACGAGTTCACGACTTAAAAATTGCCCGCCAACTCACCATTCAGCAGGCTCCCCAAATTCGGATGATCCAAAACACCAACCAAACTTTGGCGGAGAAAATCCAAACCTCTACTAATACTGCTATCCCCCTTTGGAAAAACCAGGTCGTCATCTCCCTTACCCTGCTCCGCCAGCAAGAGGCAATCACAGCTCAGCGACAAGTCTCTGAAACAACCAATGAAATGCTTAAGAAAAATTCAGAGATGCTTAAACAATCCTCGATTGACACTGCCCGGGAAAATGAACGAGCCGTGGTTGATATTGAAACCCTAGAAAAAACCCAAACAGACTTAATTGATACCTTACAAGAAGTCCTAGCCATTCAAAAAGAAGGCCACCAAAAACGCCTAGATGCCGAAAAACGACTCTACGTTATGGAAGACCAGATGAAAAACCAACTCCTAGACCTCAGTCGGGAAGATAAGATCAAGCCTGATGACCATGAATGGTAGATTCTAAGACCATCTTGCTTCCCCCTCTTAAAGGGCTTAAACTTCCATTGTGCATTAACCCTAGTGAGGGTATAATAAGACGAGGAAGGAGTGCTAGAATGATTGGATTTATACTTTCACTGATCATTGGTGGTGTGATTGGAGCTTTAGCCCAATATTTCACCCAAAAAGATGTCCCAGGTGGGGTGATCGGAAATATTATCGTTGGTTTTCTTGGGTCTTCTCTAGGAGGCTGGCTCCTAGGAGATTTAGGACCAACTGTTGCCGATTTTGCGCTTTTACCAGCAGCCATCGGAGCCATCCTAGTTGTCTTGATTTATGATTTAATTTTCTAATAGACATACACCAAAAAGAGTCACCTTGGGTGGCTTTTTTATTTGGTCCTGGTCGCTAGTTTTAGAAATTCTATACTGGCAAAGCCAATCAAAAAAAGAATTTATAATCGAGTAGGAGACTAGCCATTAATTGGCTAGTCGACCTCTCACACCACCGTGCGTACGGTTCCGTACACGGCGGTTCAATATCTTGCGTAAGCAGACTCAGCGATAGTGCTTAGTGGAACTAAGCCCCACTTGCTGAGTCTTTCTGTTGTTATTGCACGATGAAATTCATGTGTGCATGACAGTCGCCAGTACTTTTTGCGTGAATACGCAATCCGTTTGGCTGAATCTAAGTCCAGTCCATATTGTTCCAACTTTGGTATAATAGTTCGTGGACGTTTCCACCGTTTAAGAATCAGCTGTCTGATACGGTGATTTAACCATTGCTCAACTTCTTTGATAAAGCTTTTAATGAAGCCTAAACCAAAGTAATTAATCCAACCGCGGGTGACTCGATTAATTTCAGTCATTATCTTTTTAAAAGTACCTGGCCGTTTACGACTGGTCAGCTTTCTCAATCTGCGTTTGAATTTCTGCTTGGCTTCTTTGGTGGGGATAAAACGATAATCCCCATTCACTTGCTTCATCAGACAGCTCAAAAACTTTAAACGGGTAGGAGACCCAACCTGGCTTTTGTCTTGATTGACGATTAACTTTAAGTCTTTTTCAATAAAGCGTGTGATGCTGTTCATTACCCGTTCACCGGCTCGTTTTGATTTAACGTAGATGACAAAGTCATCTGCGTATCGGACAAATCGGTGACCACGGTTAACCAACTCTTTATCCAGTTCATGTAAGTACACATTACTCAAAAGCGGTGATAGAACACCACCTTGTGGTGCCCCTGTTTCACTTGCGATAAATTCGCTAGTCAAATCAATTACACCCGCTCTCAAAAACTTACGGATAATTTTCAGTATCATTTTATCTTGGATGTACTGTTCAAGATAATAGATAAGTTTGTCGTGATTGAGCGTGTCAAAGCATTGTTTGAGGTCACAATCAACTACAACACGATAGCCTTCTTTATAATACTGTGCACATTGTTTGAGAGCACTGTGCGTGCTTTTCCCTGGTCGGAATCCGTGACTGTTGTCATAGAAGTGCGGGTCTATAATCGGTTCAATTACTTGCCGTCTGGCTTGTTGAACAACTCTATCCCGCACACAAGGTATACCTAACTTTCGTTTTTCTCCATTCGGCTTTGGTATTTCTACTCGTTTAACTGGTTGAGGCTTATACGTTCCATCAAGTAATTTCTTCCGTAAGGGTTGATAATACGCTTGAATGTGCTCCTCTATCTCAAAAACGGTCATACCGTCAATACCTGCAGCGCCTTTGTTCCGTTTAACGGCTTTGGCTGCTGTTTCCAAGTTTCTTCTGTCAACAACTTGCTCCATTAAGTTTGGAGACTTACGATACATTTCTGTCATTTCACCTAAAGTTTACTAGACGCATCGGCTTACCCTTTCGGTTCCACCTATTCTCTCCACCGATTGCCAATCTCTTCGATTGTTTTCTGTCCTATTCGTAAACTTTAACCTCCGTTCTATACTTTGTATGAATATTGTTCAGTCCTTCGCTACAACGTAGCTACTATGACCTCGGCTGACTTCTCACTATTCGTTGTTACTACTAAACGCTAGTGAGACCTCCCCGAGTAAGGTGTGACAACCTTCCACTCATGTCACTGCTTCATTTACTGAAAGGGACTTGTGCAGTATTGGACTTTACTTTGTTATGCAAGCTCATCCATCTCAAATCAGCCTTGATATGAAGTTTCTGTTCGTCAGTGCGAGTGTTTGCCTCCAGCTTCCTTCAGATTCCACCTCACGATGGACACCCTTGCCTTCAGCTAACAGTTCCTACTGCCAGGCCTGCAGTGGACTTTCACCACCAAGTTGTCACCCATGCCGGGCGCACATAGACCAAAAGCACCAGCCTGATTAGACTGGTGCTTTTTTGCTTTCTGGCCAAAAGAATCGAGTTCGGTCTAAGCTTATAAGACTCTTGTATGGACCTTTTGTCTAATTTTCTAAAACTTCTGGGTAGTCAGCTTGGACAATATCATGGCAACGTTGGCACAAGTAACCCTTGTCTTCTGGTAATTCATAAGGATCATCAGTCGTGATCCGGCACCGGGTGCAAACTTCACCTGGCATTTTCTCTACTAAGACAGATACGCCGTCAAAATCTAAGATGCGGTCGTCATCCGGTTTATCTGCTAAGTCCAAAACATCTAATTGGGAGCTGATCAAGACGAGGCGAACATTGACGTCCAAAGAATCCAGTAGGTCTCTTCCTGCCTGGTCAAGGTATAGGGTGGTTTTGGCTTCAAAGTCTTTCCCAATCAACTTGTTCTCGCGGGCTACTTCATTAGCTTTTAATACATGGTCTCGGATACTTAAAAATTGACTCCACTTGTCTTCAAGTTCTAAAGCATTTTGGTAATTTTGTCGCTTCGGCATATCAGATAATTGTACGTAGTCTTCTGGCTCAGACAAGTAGGACCAAATCTCTTCAGCCGTATGGGGGATAACAGGGGCCAGTAATTTGGCCAAGACAAGTAAGATTTTGTAGAAGACTGTCTGTACTGCTCGGCGGCTTTGGGCATCTTCTGGGTCGATGTACAAAATGTCTTTGGAAATATTCATATAGAAGTTAGACAGGGTAACTGTACAGAACTGGTTAACAGTCTTGTAAATATCGAGATAGTTATACTCATCATAAGCAGTCAAGACTTGGTCCACTAAACGGTCAGTCTGGACAAGAATATACTGATCCAAGCCAGACAAGTCTTGGTAGTCTACTTCGTTGACCTTGGGATCAAAATCTTCTGTATTTTGGATTAGGAAGCGGACAGTGTTACGGATCTTACGGTAGACTTCAGCGACTTGGTTCAAGATATCATGTGAGACGCGGACATCAGCTTCTGTATCAACTGAGATAGACCATAAGCGGATAATGTCAGCACCCATGTCGTTGGCAACATCATTAGGGTCAATGACATTCCCGACTGACTTACTCATCTTGTAGCCTTCCCCATCTAAGACAAATCCTTGAGATAGAACAGCCTTGTAAGGCGCCTGACCATTAACAGCAACCCCAGTGGTAATACTAGAGTTAAACCAGCCCCGATATTGGTCAGAGCCTTCCAAGTAGAGGTCGGCTGGGTAAGATAGGTCACCCCGGCCCTTCAAGACTGCCTGGTGGGAAGACCCAGAGTCGAACCAAACATCCATGATATCTGTTTCCTTGGTAAATTGACCGTTAGGACTAGATGGGTGTTCAAAGCCTTCCGGAAGTAAGTCCTTAGCATCTCTTTCAAACCAGACATTGGACCCGTACTCTGCAATCAATGCTTCAACGTGGCGGAGGGTTTCTTCGGTCATAATGGCTGTCCCGTCTTCTCCGTAGAAGATTGGGAGGGGAACACCCCAAGCCCGTTGCCGGGAAATGACCCAGTCGCCCCGGTTTTCAACCATGTTATAAAGACGTTTCATCCCCCAGTCTTGGGTCCAGTCGACTTTTTCCACTTCATCTAAGATGGCTTGTCTAAACTTGTCAATGGAAGCAAACCATTGTGGGGTTGCCCGGAAAATGACCGGCTTTTTAGTCCGCCAATCATGAGGGTAGGAGTGGGTTCTAAATTCCATATGAAGGAGGGCATTGTTTTCTTTTAAGAGGTCGGTGGACTTGATATTGGCATCATCGTAGAACAAGCCTTCAAATTCTGGCACTTCATCTGTAAAGTAACCCTTGTCATCAATTGGTGATAAGACAGGCAGGTCATATTTTTGGCAGACAATATAGTCATCGTCCCCGTGCCCTGGAGCAGTGTGGACCAAACCAGTTCCGCTATCGAAAGTAACGTGGTCACCGAGGATAACCAGAGACTCTCGGTCTAAGTATGGGTGGAGGCAGATAATATTCTCCAAGTCTTCCCCTTTAATGGTTCGGACGAGTTCAATATCTTCCCAGCCCACTTTTTCAGAGACTTCATCAATCAACTTGGTGGCCACTACATAGTTTTGGCCCTCAACTTGGTAAACTCCATACTCCCCTTCAGGGTGGACAGCAATAGCCAAGTTGGAAGGTAGGGTCCAAGGGGTGGTGGTCCAGATCACAATTTTATCGCCTTGGTCAAGCACTCCCTTGCCATCCTTGACATCAAAGCTAACGTAAATACTAGGCCCTCTAACATCCTTGTATTCGATCTCCGCTTCGGCCAAGGCTGATTCACTGGATGGTGACCAGTATACTGGCTTGAGACCCCGGTAGATGTAGCCTTTTAGGGCCATTTCACTAAAGACTCGAATTTGAGCGGCTTCATAATCCTTGGTCAAGGTCACATAAGGGTCGTCCCAACGGCCAAGAACGCCTAAGCGTTTAAAATCCTTTCTTTGCTGGTTAATTTGGTCCCAGGCATAGTCTTCACATAATTTTCTGAATTCCGCCACGGACATGGACTTGCGGTCCACCCCAGACTTGGTCAAGGCTGACTCAATAGGTAAGCCGTGGGTATCCCAACCCGGCACATAGGGGGTGTAGTAACCTGCCATGGTCTTGTAGCGGTTGATAATATCTTTTGTAATTTTATTTAAGGCGTGGCCGATGTGAATGTTCCCATTGGCATAAGGAGGGCCATCGTGTAAGATAAAGGGCTCCTTATCCTTGTTTTTCTCTAGCATTTGTTCAAAGAGTTGATCCTCTTCCCACTTTTTTTGGTAGGCCGGCTCTTTTTGGGATAACTTGGCCCGCATTGAAAAATCAGTTTTCAATAAGTTTAAAGTATCTTTAACTTCCATCTTAAAATCTCCTTTTCTATAAAAAAAAAGACTTCATCCCCAAGGACGAAATCTTCGTGGTACCACCTTTATTCGAGCTGGTAAAAATACCAACTCCTCTCCTTCTTTAACGCAGAAGAACGATTATGGCTAAATCAATCTCACCACAATATGACCTAGATGATATACAGTTTTGTGTTACCACCAGCTCTCACCCCACCTGGCTCGCTTTGATTAGGGACAAAACCGTACCTGTTCTAACTATTGGTATCTCTATTTATAAAAGTTGTTAGTTAAAATTATATGAGTAATGGAAAAGAAATGCAAGGGGGGAGCTTTAGATTTTAGTCAGAATCTTTGCTTCTTTCATCTTTATCTTTTTGATCCTCTTCCTGGCCAGCCGGTATTTCCTGGGCTGGTCTTTGGCCATCTTGATCTATTTGGTCTTGGTCTGGCTGATCATTACTGGATTCAAAACTGGAATCTTGGTCTTCAGCTTGATCTTGGTCCGATAGTTTAGCCTTTAATTCAACAGCCTCTTGGGTCTTGTCTAAGTCAATTTGCTTAAAGGTTTTGAGACTCATGACCTTGTCCCAACGGTTGTCCATGAGGGTTGAATGATAGGTTTTGACCATGTCGTGGAGGCCTTTTTTAAAGCGGACACTCTCTTGTCTCAAGGCTTCCATTTCTTCTTGGACGAAGTGGACATTATCAATCGCCTCTTGGAGGATTTGCCGGGCTTCTTCCTTAGATGACTGACGGATTCGGTCAGCTTCCTCCCTGGCCTCGGTAACCAAGTGGTTGGCCTCTGCATGGGCATCTTCTTTGAGCCGGTCTGCAGCATCCTGGGCAACTAAGATGGACCGGTTAAGGGAATCATGTTTCTCAACATATTCATCCAATCTTTCGGTTAAACGGTCCAACTTTTCTTCTAAGTCTTGGTTTTTTTGGTCTAGGTCTCTATAGGCCTGGCTCACTTCATTTAAAAAGCTGGCTACTTCCGCTTGGTCATAACCCCTTAAACGGGTGGAAAAGGCTTTGTTTTTAATCTCATCTGACGTAATCGACATCCGTCTTCCTCCTAGCGTGAAACTAGTCTATAAAATTCAAATTAAAATAACAAGTGATTCACTATTTGTGCAATAATTTTTTGACTTCGATCAAGACCTTGTCCTTCTTTGTCTGCTTGACCGCCCTTAGAAATTGCAAGCGACCAAAGCCCCGAACAGAAACCATATCCTCTTCTTCTAAAACCAGGCCAGCTTGGTCAACCTGGCCAAAGTTAAGCTTGACCCGGTCCTGGTCAACCAGACTTTTAGCCTTGGACCGGGCCAAGTTCAAACAAGATGCAATAAAGGAATCCAGCCTTAAAGAAGAAACAATAACCTGGTCTACGGTCCAATCTTCCTGGTTATCGATAATGTCGGTCTGGTCTAGGGAGTATAAGCGTACAGGACTGGACCCCACCCGGTCGACCTGGATGGTGATAAAATCACTCAGGCCCTGGTCAATAAAAAATTGCCAGCGTCCCGAATCCGATATAATGTCCCCTAATTTATCCCGCTTGATACCCGTCCCTAAAATAGACCCCATAATTTGCCCGTGGCTGAGCTTATTAAATTTGTGGGGGTAGTCGATTTCAAAACCAGCAATGTCATAGCTCAATTCATGAGTGGGTAAATATTCTGGATAAATCAAGCTACGTTGACGCTCAGCCCCTGGGTGTCCGCCCCAATAGGAAACCTGCAAGTCAGGATACTGGGCAACAATAGTAGCTAAGATATAAGCTTGTCTGGGGTCCAAAAATGAGGTTAGGTAAGGAGCATAAGTATCACTTACACGCCTTACCCAATCCACTGCTAGGTCAATATAATCTTTTTCATTCGGTCTAAAGTGTTGGTATAAGTCTTCCATGGTCAAATCCTTTAGCTAAAAGACATATCTAAGCAGGAGGTTGACAATCGCTACTACTCCCTGTTCAACAAAAAAGAGGGAAAAATAAGCCACTAAGCCAGCAATACTGATGCGACCAATTGGGGGAATAAACTGTCTAAATATCCCCACATAGGGCTCACATAATTTTACCAAAACTTGTCCAAGTGTCGATTGGTAGGCACCGGGCAACCAAGATAGTAAAAAGTAAATCAAAAGCAACCAACGGTAAAGGTTAATCAATTGAAGGCTAATTTCACCAAGGATCACTATTAAATTGGACATTTACATTCTCCTCAACCTGTTTATTCCTCCCGGTCCAAGCCTGAAATGTCATTTGCATCAATTTCAATATTGGCTGGAGTTGCAAGGAATATCTGGTCGCCTACCCTTTGGATGTCGCCACCGATCGCGTAGGTGACTCCCATCATAAAGTCAATGACTTTCTTAGCCTGGTCCTTATCCATCCGGCGAAAATTTAAGATAACGGACTGGTTGGTCAACACTAAATCTGCTATTTCCTTTACTTCAGAATAGAGTCTCGGCTCTACAACCTTAATCCGAAGCTTTTGACTTTGATTTTTATTCATGGATACCAAACTGAGTCCTCCACTCTTGTCTTCCTCTTGCGGGGTGGAGCTTGCTCCTCCTGGTTGACGACTTTGTCCTGTCTTTAGCCTGGGCTCCTTTTGCTTGACTGCTTGGTCTTGACTACCTTCTTCATCATCAAGCATGAAAAAATTCGAAAATGTCTCTTTCAAACTCATCCTATTATCCTTTCAAAAGGGCACTAATTCTTGCGGCGACGTCTAAAGAAAGGAGGGGTATCCAATTCGTCATCATCACCAGAGTCTGCTGGCTGGTCCTTACTATCGTCATTGAACAGGTTTTCGGACCGATCGACTTCCCGTCTTTGAGAGCTTGGTCGGCCTTGGTCTTCCCCTGGTCTTTCATTGGATTGGTTTTGCCAGCTAGAGAAGCTAGACTCACTAGTTGATCGAGCTTGATTTTTTTGACTAGGACCTTGGCTACGGTTTGAAGATTTAGAAGATTTCTCGCCCATGTCTTTACCAGTGATACCAGTTGCAATAACGGTAACGATGACCTCATCTTCCAGGTCTTCATTGATGGAAGTACCGAAGATAATATTAACATCACCAGAAGCAGCAGCCCCGACGATATCAGAAGCATCTTGGGCTTCAAAGAGGGTTAAGTCTTGGTTACCGGTTATATTTAATAGGACATTTTCAGCCCCATTGAGGGAAACTTCCAGAAGTGGAGATGAAATAGCTTTCTTAGTAGCTTCAGCCGTTCTATTCTCACCTGAAGCAGACCCAATCCCCATCAAGGCAGAACCTTGGTTGGCCATCACCGTTTTGACATCGGCAAAGTCTAAGTTGACGTAGCCTGGATTGGTAATCAAGTCAGAAATACCTTGAACCCCTTGGCGGAGAACATTATCTGCTTCTCTGAAGGCTTCCATCATCGGCGTTTTCTTGTCCACAATTTCTAGCAAGCGGTTGTTGGAGATGGTGACAAGGGTGTCAACATGTTCCCGCATTTGGGCAATCCCTTCGGCCGCAAAGCGCCCACGTTTTGGTCCTTCAAAAGTGAACGGCCGGGTAATAACGCCTACAGTTAAAGCCCCTTGTTCTTTGGCAATGCGGGCAATAATGCCTGCCCCACCAGTACCAGTACCGCCACCCATACCAGCAGTAACGAAGACCATGTCAGCTCCTTCAAGAGCTTCGGCAATGGTTTCTTCACTCTCTTCAGCCGACTTACGGCCAACTTCTGGATTAGCTCCGGCACCGAGTCCCCTGGTTAACTTCTCTCCGAGTTGAATTTTAGTCTCAGCTCGGTTGGCATCAAGGGCTTGGACATCTGTATTGGCTACAATAAATTCAACGCCTTCGACTCCATCTTCAATCATCCGGTTAACGGCATTGCCACCAGCACCGCCAACACCAATAACCTTAATCTTTGCGCCACCTGAAACTGTATTATCTAAGTTGAAATCCATTATGAGTATTCCTCCTGAAATCCTTATTTAATCGAAAAATGTAGTAAAGAAATGCTTGATTCTGTCTGTAAAATTGCCTTCTTCTGGACTATCCGACTGACTAGCTTGGTCTCCTGCTAGCTCATCTTGCGTTTTTTGGTCCAGACTTTGGACTGAATCATCCTGGTCAACTATCCGGTTGGCGGGCTGGCTATCTGGATTAATACCGATATTTTGCAAGATGGACTGGTTAATGGCCCGCTCTATATCAGAAGTCTGGGCTTGGTAGAGAGTCAAGCCCACTGCCACAGTGAAGGCGGGAGTTCGGATACCCATGTAGTCGGGAATGTAGAGCTCTGACCGAACCTTGAAGATGTCTTCAGCCAAGCTGTCAATACCTGGTATGGCAGCTGAACCGCCGGAAATAACGGCACCACCTGGCAATTGGAAGGCGTTAATTGGGTCAAGGTCAGCCTTCACTTTTTCAAAGATTTGGCTAATCCGGGCTTCAATAATTTCACCGACATAGGATTCTTTAATCTTCACAGGTTCATTTTGACCTACAACGTCTACTTGAACAGTTGAATCAGACTGACTTTTAATGGCCCCAACTTCTCTTTTGAGCTTTTCTGCATTTTGCTGTGAGGTGTTGATGACAATGGAAATGTCTTTTGTAATATATTCTCCGGCTTCTTGGACCACATTGGCATACTTCACTTGCTCATCGTGAATGGCTGATAGGGTCGTTTGACCTCCGCCTATATCCACCATAACTGTACCAAAATTCCGCTCATCCTCAGACAAGGCTACCTTGGCCATGGCTTGGGGCTGGAGAATTAAGGCAGCAATTTGATAGCCCGCTTTTTCAACACAACGTCGAATGTTATGTAAAATTGTTTTAGGCACTGAAATTGCTGTCCCGTAAAGTTCTAACCGCTGGCCCACCATGCCTCTCGGATCATGAATTTCATCAAAACCATCTACAATAAATTCTTCTAAACTGACGGATAATAAGTCTCTATCTGGCGGAACGATATTAGCAATGGACTGGTTGACTACCCGGTTGACTTCCTGGCTGTCTATTTCCTTGGACCGGTCATCTACAGTAATGACCCCGTGACAGGGTTCAATACTAACACCATTAGCAGGAACTCCAACAATGAGCTGGTTGATCATAACACCAGTCTTATCAGCAGCCTGCTTCACTGCGGTATGAATGGCCTGGACGGTAGCATCTATATCGACAACCATGCCCCTTTTTAAACCTTTTGATTGAGCTTTTCCTACTCCAATAACTTTGAGCTGATTATTATCAACTTCACTGACAACTACTTTTATTGAAGTGGTTCCAATATCAAGGCTTGTATAAACCCCACTTTTCATATTCATTGAAACCTCCATATCTAAAACATTCTATTATCTGTTTAATTTTACCATAAACACTAGCATTTGTTTAATAATCTTCCTGGATCTTTACAGGATTGTCACAAAAACAAAAGAGGCTTAATGATTGACCAATAAGGGAGTCTAACTCCCTTCAAAAGCTATTAGCTTATAAGTCCTATTCTGTTTGTGAGTCAGCTTGGGGCGGGTCAACTAAATTAGCCGGGGCTCTTTCTTGGTCCTCAGGATTTGCTGGATTCACTTCTTGGTCCTGAGCGTCCTCTTGCTTTTCTTGGCCTCCACTATCTTGCTCATGGTCACTCTCCCCTGCTTCTTCCTGGCCAAAGGGTCTAAAGAAGCTACCGGCTTCTAAGTCAAAGATTCCTGGCACATTGTCTACGGCTGCAGTGAGTTGTGGATAGTAGTTAATCCGACGGGCAAAGTAAGGAACATTGATTAAGACCTGGTTGCCGTCTGTCATATTTAATTTTAGTAACTTAGGATTGCGGTCCAAGTCCAGCCATTCAATTTCGGAAATCTGGCTTAAGACCGAATCGTTGGTCTCCTTTAACTCTCCTAAAAGCTGGTCGAACAAGTCACTTTCAGGCTCAAAGTTTAAAAGCAAGGGGACAGAATTTCTTGGATCTTGGGCTGGTGTTAAATCCTTGTTTTCTAAGATATCATAGAGGTCTTCTGACCCCTCTTCAGCATCCACATGAATTTGGCCTAAGAGGTCATATTCTTCAACCTTCACGCCAAGGGTCTGGTAGTCTTCCATCCTTATTGTAACGGCTTGGATATAGTCTTCTCGGTCTAGCAAGGCCTTGCCAAAATAGCTTCGGTCTAGCCAAGTTTCCACCATGGGGCTGGCTGGCTGCAAGCCACTGGATTGGATAACTTCTTCATCAGATACTTTTTCATTGCCTTCAACTTGGATGGTTTCAATCTTGTTCAAGGGCGAAAGGAGGTAGAAGCTTGCAAGAAAAACGAGGGAAAAGGCCAGGATCAAAGAAGTCGCCTTTATCCGACTTATTTTTTTACTTTGAGGACCGAACTTGCCCTTAGTTTTCACCATTCATCCGCCTCCCTTCCATTAATTGAGATCTGACTTAATGTCTTCCTTAACTATGGACAAGATGAGAGCGATCAACTTGTCTGAAGCCTGGGGCTGGCCCATTTCCTTAGCTTGTTGGGCCATCTTGTTTCTTTTAACGTCATCATGCATGAGGCCATCTAAGTGGTCCAAGAGGCTTTGGCCATTTAAATCATTTTCTTTAATCATGAAGGCAGCTTGCTGGTTAACCAAACTCATGGCATTTTTGGTTTGGTGGTCAGCCGTCACATTAGGACTTGGAATTAAAATGCTGGCCAAGCCCAAGGACATGATTTCAGCTAGGGTGGTAGCCCCACTGCGGCAAACCACCAAGTCAATCGCCTTAAACACTTGGGGCATGTTATCAAT
Source organism: Alloiococcus otitis ATCC 51267 (assembly GCF_000315445.1). GTDB lineage: Bacteria > Bacillota > Bacilli > Lactobacillales > Carnobacteriaceae_A > Alloiococcus > Alloiococcus otitis. The sequence goes on along the minus strand of NZ_JH992957.1, from coordinate 123,597 downwards.
ATAAGATTCAATAAAAATGTTTGGCGCCTTAAGATAGCCATAGCGGGTATCAATTTCCTGTTTTATCCGACTATAATTGGCTGACCCTGGCACAAACAAGACCTGGTAGTCCCGCTCAGCCAGTTGACTGTATGCCTCAACAAAGGCCTTGTTAATAGCATAAGCCCCCCTGGATCCACCAAAAATAATGACAGCAGGCCGGGACATGTCCATGCCATACTTGTGGAGGCTAAGACCACCCTTGACTTGGCTGACTTCCTGACCTCTTGGGTTGCCAGTTAAAACCAGCTTATCCTTATACTTGACAAAGGATTTTTCCGCTTCCTGGAAACTGAGGGCAATCTTGTCTACATACCGGGCCAAAAACTTATTGGTCACCCCGGCGACACTATTTTGTTCGTGAATCAGGCTTGGAATGCCTAATTTAGCTGCCTGGTATAAGACTGGGGCACACACATAACCACCTGTCCCAACCACCACATCAGGCTTAAATTCCTTGATAATTTGCTTGGACTTGCTCAAGGCTTTTAAAAAATAAACCAGGCTCTTCGCATTATATTTCAGGCTTTTGAAGTTAAACTTCCGACTAAAGCCTTCTACCTTGATTGGGATAAAGTCAAGGCCTGCTTGAGGAACCAATTTACTTTCCAGTCCCCTTTGAGTTCCTACATACAAAAACTCGACATCTGAGTGTAAACTGGCTAAGTGCTTAGCAAGGGCCAGGGCTGGATAGATATGGCCCCCTGTCCCCCCGCCTGACAATAAAACTTTTAATGCTTGTTTTTTAGTTTCCATACTTGCTCCTTTGCTCTAGTCTTTCAACCAGTTGCTGGATAGCTTCGACATAATCTTGTCCTCTCTCTTCAAAGTTAGCATATTGGTCCCAACTTGCACAAGCAGGAGAGAACAAAATGACTTGTCCTGGCTTACTCAAGTCATAAGCCACTTCAACTGCTTCTTGAACGGTCTGGACAAGCTCAACATCTTCAATGTGACGGTCTTTGAAATACTGGGCTAGCTTGCCTTGGGTCTGGCCAAAGCAAACGACCCCCTTAACCTTGTCTAAGGCATGGTCAAGCTTGGTGAAATCATCTTGACGGTCTAAGCCCCCCACTAATAAGATGGTATCTTGGTCATAAGCTTCTAAAGCCTTTTGGGTAGCCAAGCTATTGGTTGCCTTAGAGTCATTGACAAAAAGTCGGTCCTCATACCGCCCAACCACCTGGCTACGGTGGGCAACCCCCTTGAAGTGGTTGACAGCTTGGGCAATGGTTTGGTTAGAGAGGCCTTTTATTTTAGCCACACAAACAGCCGCTAAAATATTTTGGAAGTTGTGGCTACCGGATACTTTGACTTGGTCTAAGGCCATGATAGGCTCTTGCTGATAGATAAGGTAACCATCCTTGATATAGGCTCCCTTATCCACTTGACCCTTGTCCGTGTAGGGGACCAGTTGGGCTTTAGAGTATTTTTTGACCAGGCTAGCCAATTCTTCCTGACCCTGGTAGTAGACTAGGTAATCATCCGGACCTTGAGCCTGGGTAATCCTTAGCTTAGCCCTAACATATTCCTCCCGACTCTTATGATAGTCCAGGTGGGCGGAGTAAATATTGGTAATAACTGCTATATGAGGGGTGAAATAGGTCAGTGACTGTAGTTGGAAACTAGAGAGTTCGACAACCAGGTTAGATTCAGCTTTAATTTCTAAGGCCAAGTCACTAACCGGTTGGCCAATATTGCCTAGCTTGTAGACTGGTTTAGGTTCAGGGCTTTCCGCTTGATCTTGGGCTAAAATATCATAAATTAAAGATACGGTAGTTGTCTTGCCATTGGTACCGGTAACAGCGATGGGCTTGGCTTTTAAGATGCTTCCTGCCACGTCCACTTCAGTTAAAATGGGAATAGCCAGTTTTTCAGCCTGGCCTACCACTGGATTGGTGTAAGGAATGCCCGGATTCTTGACGACAAAGTCAAAGCTTGCATCAAGTAAGTCCTCTGGGTGGTAGCCGGTGATAACTTGGAAGCCCTCTTCAATTAAGGCCTGGGCTTCCGTATTATTTTCTAGGGCCAACTTGTCATTGACGATAACCTTGGCCCCTAGTTTTTTTAACAAATGGGCCGCACTGAGCCCACTTTTTGCCAAGCCTAAAACTAAAACCTTCTTATTGCAAAATACCGAATCAACCATCTTGCCAAACCTTTCTAAGTAACGTTAAAGATGCAAAAAAACTGGAGCCCTCACCCCAGTTTACTTAATTAATTATACCACCATCCAAATCGTGACTAAAGAAGTAATGATGGTAACAACTGAAAAAATAATGACTATTTTCCATTCACTATAGCCATTCATTTCAAAGTGGTGGTGGATGGGGGTCATCTTAAAGATCCGCTTGCCCCTTGTTTTATATGAAGCCACTTGTAAGATCACGCTGGCTGTTTCTACAACAAAGACTAGGCCAATGAATAACAAGGTCCATTCTTGGTTTAAGATAATGGATAAGCTAGCAAAGACGCCACCGATGGCCAAAGATCCCACATCTCCCATAAAAATCTTGGCTGGTTTAATGTTAAAGGCCAAAAAACCTAGCAAGCCACCCACTAAACTTAAGATGAACAAGAGGACATCATACTGTTCCTGCCAGACAGCTATGAAACTATAAGCTAGCAAGGCCAGGATACTAGTAGTCCCTAACAGGCCATCGATACCATCTGTTAAATTGGTCGCATTGGAAAAACCAACCAACCAAAAAACGACAAATAAGGGGTAGAGGAAGCCCAAGTCAATGGAAAGGGAGAAGGGCAGGTTGACGATAGTCGAAACATCGGCGATAAAATAAAATACCAAGGCAGCTAGGATTTGACCCAGTAATTTTTGTAGGGAGGTGAGCCCCAAGTTCCGTTTCATCACTAGCTTGATATAATCATCTAAAAAGCCAATCAAGCCGTAAACCAAAAAGACCATTAAGAGCAAAGCGATATCTTTGGTTCCCGTCCCGATTAAAAAGGCCAAAGCGATGGTCACCGTAACCGATAAGATAAAGGCTAGGCCACCCATGGTTGGGGTTCCACTCTTACTTTGGTGCCAACTTGGGCCAATTTCCCGGGTGATTTGGCCTAATTGTTTACGCCTAAAGTATTTAATCACTAGGGGCATAAGGATAAGGGACAAAACCAGGCCACTTAAGAAGGGCCAGACGAGTTGTAAATTAATCATAAATATCTCCTATTGCGATAATAATGGGTCTATGGCTAATAGCCATGGACCCATATATTTTGATGTCGTTATCGTGTTTAAAAGCACATCCAAGATTATTTTAGCGATAATCCCCCTAGCAAGCAATCACTTTAATAAAGATTTTAAAATTGCTATTCAGCAAAAGTTGACTCATCCCAAGCCTGGTCTGGATGGTCAGGAGTGTTGGACTCTTGACTAGTTTGACTGGATTCACCTGATGGATCAGACATGGTCACTTTAACTGGGTCGCCAGATTCAATGGTGGTTTGGGCCGGACTATCTTGACTGGTCACATAACCTTCCCCTTCAATTTCCAAGTTTATCCCAGTCAAGTCACTTAAACGTACCAAATCACTCTTAGACCAGCCTCTTAAGTCTGGTAGGGTCATGGCCCCATTAGTCACTAAGATGACCTTCTGGCCACTGGCAACTTGACCAGCTTGGCCGGGGGATTGCTGGACAATTTTATCACCTTGACCAACTAGACTGTATTCCAAATCAGCTTCTTCAACTAGGTCAAGGGCTTCTTCCTTATCTTTTTCGATCAAGTTAGGTACTTCTTGTAAGTCATCTTGGAAATCTTCCCCACCATGGTCAACCCCTTCTTCGAGTAGAAACCGTTGACTCAAGGGGTCAAAAATTTGCTTGACCACCTGGCCACCATAATTTACTTCTTCAGTCAATTGAGGCTGTTGAACCGTAATATAAAGGATATATTCCGGTTCATCAGCTGGCAACATGGTGACAACTGAGTAAATATAGTCCCCGTTAGAAGAATAATATTGACCAGTTTCTGGGTTAACGATTTGGGCAGTCCCTGTCTTAGCAGCAACTGGAATTCCCTCAATTTGATAGCCATTAGTGGTACCTATATCACTTTCCACCCCCATTCGTAGGTAGTCTAAGGTTTTTTGGGCAGTTTCTTGAGAAATGGGCTGGCCCACCACCTGACCGTCCTGGTTTTCAGTTTCAACTTCGGATTGGTCTTCTTCACCTTCCTGGTCAATGTCTTTGATAATATTTGGCCGAACCATTTCCCCTTGGTTGCTAATGGCGGTAAAGGCTTGGAGCATCTGGATAGGAGTAACGGTAATTCCCTGACCAAAAGCTGTGTTGACTTTTTGCAGGTTCCAAAGGTAGGGATTTTGGCCAGGTCTTTCATTTGGTAATTCAATACCAGTCACTTGACCAAAACCAAAGGCATCCAAGTAAGACTTCCAGGTTTCAAGTCCCATAGCCTCGACCAATTTGACAAAGGCCACATTACTAGATCGGAAAAGTCCTTCCAGGTAGCTAATGGTTCCCCAGCCTCCTGGTTTGACGTCCCTAACCCGGCCTCCTGCCACTTCATAAGTACCTGACTCGAAATAGGCATTTGGGTCAAAGACCCCCTCTTCAATGGCTGCTGCCAGAGTAATAACCTTTAGTGTTGAGCCCGGTTCTATTTCATAATCGACTAGGAGGTTCTGCCAGGATTGGTCAATTCCCTCCAGGGTGGTGGCATTAAAGCTAGGCCGCTGACTGGAAGCTAAGATAGCACCATTTTTTGCATCCATTACTGTTGCAGTCATTGTTTTGGGCTTATGGTCAGCCTGGACTTGGTCTAGAATATTTTCTAGATAAGTTTGCAAGCGACGGTCCAAGGTTAAATGGAGGTCGTCCCCGTCAACAGACTCTTGGGCCTGGACTTTCTGGTTGGGCAAAATATAACCATACCGGTCCTGTTGGTAATTAATGACCCCGTTTTCCCCCGTTAATTGGTCATTAAACTCCTCTTCCAGGCCCATGACCCCTTGAATTTGGTCATTTTCATCACGGTCTTGGTCATCTACCTGGTCCGACTCGCTAGTATCCTGGGCTAGTCCAATAATATTTGAAGCAAAAGTCCCATTCGGGTACAGACGAGACTGGTTTTCTTCAAAAGTAATGCCTGTTAAGCCTTGGTCTTCCAAATCGCTCTGTATTTGGCCAACCGTATCATAGGATAACTTGTTGCCAACTGTTCCAAACTCCACCTGGCTGGCATCAGACTCTAATTTTTCCAGAGCTTGGTCATAGCTAATGGCCAGGTGGTTAGACAAGACCCTGGCAACTTGGTCAGGGTCTTGGACATGGATGGGCCGAGAATCTGGGGCCCATTGGTCAGTTAAAATGGCCGTCATTTTATAAGTCTTGGCGTCCACGGCTATGGGGTTATTGTTCTGGTCATAGATGGTCCCTCTCTCGGCTAAGAGAAGGTCACCCCCCTTGTACAACTGGCTAACCCGGTCTTCTAGGTCTTGCCCCCCAGCCCGACCCAGCAACATGATTCCGGCCAGTCTGACCACCACAAAAGCCATAAGGAAGAAGCTAACCGCAATCATGACATAACCAAACCGTCTCTTATTTCTTTGTCCACGACTTTTGGGCTGGCTATTCGGTTTCATTATTCAACCTTCCTTACTCGGTCATTTTGGTTTTCTAAGCCCTGGTCACGGGCTTGGCCATAAACGCGGTCGTAGCGTGACAATTCTTGGATATTTTGCTCTAAATTTGTATTCATTTCAGAAGTTTCTTCGATTTCTTGTTGCAAGTCTTGAACTTCTTGACTGACAGCAGTCAAGCTTGAGGTCATGGAAATGCTGAAGAGGCTCAAGCCCATAAAGGCCACTGCGAAAAGGGTCATGACTAGCTTTTCCAATTTGGTTAAGCCAGGTCTAACTAGGCTATGTTTCATGTCTGAAGCTTCATGACCCTGTTTGACATCAATCTTAGGCCGGTCAGGGAGTTTTGAATAGTTCTCTTGATATTGTCTGGCTAAGTTATCGTTTGTAGGCATCAGACTCACTCCTCAATTCGTTGTTTCTCTGCAACCCTCAGCTTGGCCGACCGCGACCGATTGTTGGTCTCTATTTCTCCTTGGCTAGGACTGATAGGCTTCTTGTTGACTAACTTCAAAATTGGTTCTGCAAAATCAGGTAGGATAGGAAGGCCCCTAGGTATATCGGGCGGGCTTGAATATTGCCGTAATTTTTGCTTGACGATCCGGTCTTCTAAAGAATGGAAAGAAATCACACTGAGCCGTCCCTTTAAGTTTAGTAGGTCAATGGCCTGGTCTAGTGAATCTTCCAAGGCCCCTAATTCATCGTTGACGGCAATCCGGATGGCTTGGAAGGTCCGCTTGGCAGGGTGGCCTCCCTTTCTGCGAGCAGGTGCTGGTATGGCATCCTTGATAATCTCCACCAGTTCTTTTGTCCTTTCAATGGGTTGGTCTTTGCGTCTAGCTTCAATTTTACGGGCAATTTGCTTGGAAAATTTTTCTTCCCCGTATTTAAACAAGATAGCAACCAAGTCCTTATAAGGCCATTCATTGACAATGGTATAAGCTGACAGGGGCTGACTCTTGTCCATCCGCATGTCTAAGTGGGCATCCTGGTGGTAGCTAAAGCCTCTTGCTGCTTGGTCCAATTGAGGGGAGGAGACTCCTAGGTCATACAAGATCCCGTCCACCCCTTTGACAGCAATGTTTGACAATTCCTGTTTGACATTGCGAAAGTTAGCATGTACCAAGCTTAACTTGCCTGATGCAATGGCCTCTTGGAAACTGTCTTGAGCATGACTAATGGCTTCTTGGTCCTGGTCGAAAGCAAAAAGACTCCCTTGGTCACCTAACTGGTCCAAGATTAAACTGGTGTGACCACCTCCACCAAGGGTCATATCCACATAAAGACCGTCTTCTTTAATCTTTAAGGATTCAACCGATTCTTCTAAAAGTACTGTTTCATGGTCAAAGGTCGCCACTTGCTTCCCTCCTTAAAAGCCAAAATCAATCATATCTTCAGCAAGTTCTTCAAAAGATGCTCCGGCTGAGGCACTAACTTCTTTCCAGCGGTCTTCACTCCAAATCTCGATCCGTTCAGAGACGCCAATTAAGTAGCAGGATTTTTCAAGCTTGGCATAATCAATCAAGGTCTTGGGTAGGTTGATCCGCCCCTGTTTATCCAAGCTACATTCTACGGCTCCTGAATAAAAAAACCGGGTAAATTGCCGGGATTCCTTCTTAGCTAAAGGGAGTTGTTTTAGTTTTTCTTCTAATTCTGACCAAGCTTCTTGAGGATAGCCAAATAAACAGCCATCCAAACCGCGGGTGACAATGAAGCTTTCGCCCAAGCTTTCACGAAATTTAGACGGCACAATCAGCCGACCTTTTGCATCAATATTATGCTGGAATTCTCCCATTAGCACTTTGTCACCACTTCCTCCCCTTAATCATTCACATTTTACCACAAGTCCCCACTTTCCTCCACATTAATGTCAAATATTAAATAAATCGTCAAAGCTTGATCATATGCTCTAGTCTAAGGTAGGTCAGGTCTTTTTAAGGAAACCTTGTCCAAAAGAATTGGACACAAAAAGAGCTGTGCCTAAGATAAAGTCTTTGACACAGCTCTTTTAACTTCAGTATTCAAATGCACTTGCAGGATGCAAGTATCCTTTTATCCTGCCAAAACTTGGTACAAGGCGGCTAAACCACTGATAAGGTAAAGGACAAATGTGACCAAAAAAGTTAGCCGCCACCAAATTCGGAAGAAACGACCATAATAGATAGCAATATCCTTAGACAAGTAATAGACCACCATGCCTAAACCAGCAATGGCTAAAAGGAGGGCCAAAAAAACTAGCCAAGTCCGACCAAAGGCGATCTGGCTAAACCAGTGAATGGCAAAAATTTGGTAAATAGTCAAAATATCCGGTGTTTTAATGGGAAGGTTAACTTGTTTAAACTGCCGGTTGATATATTGGTTAAAGCAAATAACCACAAAGGGAATAATAAAGAGTAACAATAAGGCTATAAAATAGGCTACAGTATTCATAAACTCTTCCTCTCACAATACAAACTTAGCCTAAGTTTACCATAAAAGCAATCAGACCAATATCCCAAATTCGACTTTCATATCGCCTAGCCACCAAGCTAAGGTTAAGCCAACCCCAATAAAAGGCAAGATTTGACTATCTTTTAATTTTGCTATGGATTAGCACTGCTTGTAATGCTAGAGTCTTGGTCATGACTTGGCGAGATTTTAAATTATAGTATAATGCTTGTTATTTTAGAAAACACTGGAAAAATTTCACATAATATCTGTTGTTCGAGAATAACACCAGACTGAATCCCCTTCAACCGGTAAACTAATCCTTTGCAATTCAAAACATGAAAGATCTAAAAATGATGAAACACAAAAAAGCGTTAGAAGCAAGTTCTGTGCTTACCCCTAACGCTCAATTACTTTTATTCGCCCATCACTTTTTCGCCGCCGTAGTAACCACATTCTGGGCAAATGTGGTGGTTACGTTTCATTTCACCGCAATTTGGACATTCAGTCATATTTGGTGCGATCAGTTTTTTGTGAGTTCGACGTTTGTTCTTTTTAGAACTAGATGTTTTTCGCTTTGGTACTGCCATTGGGACACACCTCCTTAAGTGTTATCAGTAAGGGCTTCATTCGTCTTCATCGGGAAACAGGTCTTTTAAAGCAGCAAAGGGAGAATCTTCTTGGGCTTGGTCTTTTCTTTGTTGTTTTAAGCCTTCTTCAGTCATAACCTCCCAGTCATCACCTTTAGGGAAAATCCCTTTCTCTTCTTCTTCCTCAGTTAATACCTTGGTCGGGATGGCTAAGATAATGCTATCCTCGATTGGCTTCTGCAAGTCAAGCTCTTGGCTTGCCAATTGGATAACCAATTCATCTTGGTCCAAGTCTTCCTGGCTAGCCTCTCGCCCAGGAGCCAGGTAGGTCTCCTGTAATTTAGCCTTGCAGTCAATATCAACCGGGGTCAAAGACCGGGTCGATGGAACGGTTAGGGCAACCGTTAAAGTGCAATCAACAATAAAGGCATCCTCGCCTTCTGTAATAATCCAACCATCTATGGTGACGGGTCCTGCTGCAAGAATGGACTTGCTCCGCTTGGTCAAACTTGACTCCAGGTCAACTTGACCCTGGATCCGAGTTGGTTCATTGTCTTGCTTCCGCAATTCATTCAATGCCCATTTAATTTTCATTTTATCACCTCTATGTCTTTGACTGATAAGGTTTTAATAGACATAGGCAACAGCATTAAGTATACTTTCTGTCACCATATTTGTCAATACTCATATAGGGTTTTCGTGTGAAGTCTTGCTTGGGTAAGTCCCCCACCCTGGCTAGCCGGTATAATTCCCCAGCCTTGATGTCCAAGGCTAATTCATCGGCCGAATCCTGGTTCAGCCGAGTTACCAGGGGCAGGGCCAGAGACGACTTGATTTGACCTAGATAGGCCTGGCCTAGTGAGTTAAAGGCAAGGGGGCGGATATATCTTGGCCCAATACGGTTTAATTCCGCCACTTGGTCTTGGTATAGGTCCAAGAGGCAATACAGAGCTAGGCGGTTGATTCGGTTGTGACTCAGCTGGCGGCTGGCGGTCAAGCTGATAAAATCTTTCAGGCTTTTAGCTTGTAAGACTGCTTTTTTAAAGCGTTGGCTTAGGCCTGGCTTCATGTCATAGATTTTATCCATCTCCGCTTCAGCCATATTCCAGACTTTATACTGAATAAAGGGCCAGAAATCTTCCGGCTTAACCGGACTAAGGTCAGTGATAGCTTGGTGGACAGGCTTGGGAAGGTAGTTCTGGACAGCTTGACCCTGGTAAATTTTTTTGCGGATTGCTGTTGCCGAAGCGATCTGACCACCTGGTTGGACCTTGTCGTCGTGGTAGTTGGCCCCAATACGTTTAATGGGGAAAAAACGAAAATCAAGCCCTGCTTGGTAGGCCGCCTTTATATATGTAAAGGCCAAGATATTATTGGGCTGGCTTAAATCGGGTAGCCGGGTTGTGTCACTGGAAGCCAACCAGTCCATGACAAGTTCATGATAGGACTTTTCCCTTGGAGACTGGCTCAAGAAAAATTCAAAGTCTTCAGCATGGTCCACCAAGAACCTAGCCCCCACTTGAAAGTCTTCCAGCTGGCCAGACTCTACCCCAAAAGCGAGCTGGTCGACACCAAACTGGTCTAAAAGCCTTACACCAGCCTGGGCAAAGTAGTCAGCTGATTGGATGGAAAAGGGAAGGGGTAGTTCTAGGACAAGGTCAGCCCCAGACTGGACAGCCCATTTTGCCCTATGCCACTTGTCGTAAATGGCCGGCTCCCCCCTTTGCAAGAAGTTGCCAGACTGACAAACCACAACAAGGTCGGCCTGGCTAACTTCCCTAGCCCGGTTTAGTTGGTAAAGGTGGCCATTGTGGAAAGGATTGTATTCAGCTATAATACCCAAGGCTTTCACCTAGGTCACCTTCCTTTCGTGTCATACTATTTTCTTAGCTTGGAAAAACCACCGCTTGCCTTCCGGGTTAAATTTCTCTTCAAAGTCACTGGTCACCTGGACCGAGCGAAAACCGGCTTGATGCAATAATTGCTCATAAAAGCTTGCTTCATAGGTTCTCTCAAAGTGCCTTTCATCATAACGGTGGTAACTGCCGTCAGCTTGGGCTAAAAAAATAGACAAATCATGTTCCACTGAATAGGGCTGGTCACCTGGATAAGAATCCCATACCAGCAAGCCTTGGTCGCTTTCCCCATGGTAGGAAAACCCATTAAAGTCATTCATTTGCTTAATGGAGTGAACATCAAAAAGAAAATGACCACCAGGAGCCAAGTGCTTGTAAACCGATTGAAAACAAGTCAAGAGAACTTGGGGATTTTCCAAATAGCAAAGAGTATCATTAAAAGCAATAATATGGTCATAGACGGGTAAATCCGCTAGTTCGGTCATGTCAGCTTGGATCAAGGAGTAAGGCTTAGTCTGGCGGTCTCGAGCTAAAGTCAGCATGTCAGCAGACCGGTCAAGGCCGGTCACTTCATAATTTTGAAGCAATTTATTAGCTAAACGGCCGGTCCCACAACCCAACTCCAGGATAGACTGACCCTTGGGGAGGCGGTTTTGGACCCAGTCTGCCCACTGGTCATACAGGGTCTGGTCCATTAAGTCATCATAAAGCTGGGCAAAAGCTTGATAGTCAACCATTAGCTAACCCACTCTGCAATATCCACACTTGGGGCTTCCGTCCATAAGCTTTCCAATTGGTAAAAATCTCTTTCCTCTTCACTAAAGACATGGACCACAACTTGGCCTAAGTCAATTAAGACCCAACTGGTTGACCCCTTGCCTTCTATCCGGTTGACCTCAAAACCCGCCTGACTGGCCGCATCCAAGACAGCCTGGGCCAGAGCGTTAATCTGACGGGAACTAGACCCATGTGTTATAACATTGTAGTCTGTTATAATTGATAGACCAGCCATATCCAAGGCTACAATATCCTTGGCCCGCTTATCATCTAAAGCCTTGATTACTACTGCTAGTAAATTTTCCTTATCTTGATTCAACCTATCCACTCCTTATGCAATTAAGCTATTATACGTATCTAAAGCTCCAGGGTAAACTAACTTGTCATCTTTGATTAACTTGAGCAGGGTTTCTTTGACAATATAAGTCACGGCTTTGTCTAAGTCATCCTGGGCCAAGTCTCTCGCCTCATCAGCTTGAGAGAAGTCACGATGGGGTTCAGTATAATCAGCTACAAAAATGACTTTTTCAACCAAGGACATGTTTTTACGACCAATGGTATGATAGTAAATGGCATTTAAAATTTCCTTGTCGGTCACACCAAATTCATCATAGGCACAAACCGAACCAACTGGGCCATGTAAAATGCTGTTGCCGTAATCGAGTAATTCCAAGTCCAAGTTTTCATTGATAACAATATTCCTCAGTTCATCCATATTAACTTCCTTGGCATAGTCGTGAAGCAAGGCCGCAATGCTAACTTTTTCCGAGTCAGCCTGGAAGCGGTCGGCTAATTCCAAAGCCGTTGCCTCAACCCGCAGAATATGGTTGAACCGGTCCTGGCTCAGCTTATCTTCTACGCGCTTGATTAAGTCTCCTCTACTAATCTCAATATAATTTTCTGTGTATTTCATTTCCTTATTCTTCACCCTTATACAAGCCTTTGTCTTCAATATAGTCTCTTACCCTATCGGGGGTCAAATATTTAATGGATTGACCTTCTGACACCCTTTGTCTGATGTCACTGGAACTAATATCTAATTCTGGTGTGTCCACCCAGATAATAGGAAAGTTTACTTCTGCCTGGTAGCCTGGTCGCTTCACACCAACAAATTGAACTAAATCCAGTAATTGTTCAATGTTCTTCCACTCGGCCAAGTCCATAACTGAATCTTCACCAATAATAAAGTAATAATCCGTCTCAGGGCTAGCCTCTTTCAATTCTTTAATGGTATCGATGGTGTAAGTCGTCCCTCCCCGGTTCACTTCAGTCAAGTTAAGAGAAAAGTGGGGGTTATCTTCGATGGCATAATCGACCATGTCAACGCGGTAAGAGGCGTCAATGGTTTCCTTACCAGCGGCATGGCCCGGCTTTGCAGTGGGCATAAAGTGGATATTATCCAAGCCCAAGGCCTCATAAACTTGTTCAGCTACCAGTAAATGACCCAAATGGGGCGGATTAAAGGTCCCCCCCATGAGGCCAATTTTCCGACGGGTTCCTTGTCTTTCTTCTGCTTCTGTTTGGGTCTGGTTGACCGCTGTCGCTTGAGTTTTTTGCTTCATACTAGTCTACTCCACGAACCTTGTCTGAAATCAAGCGGTTGTTCTCATAGGAAGAGGACTTGTACAAGACTAAAACCCTCCCGATAGAATCAATGACTTTAATATCAGAATTGTCTTCAATAAAGGTTGCAATTTCTTTGTTGGTCATAGCAGAATTTTGCAAGACTGAGACCTTGATCAGTTCTCTTTTTTCAATCGCATCATGCAGTTCAGCCAAAATTTGATCGGTTATCCCCTGCTTGCCAATTTGAAAAATGGGGTCAACCGTGTGGGATTTTTTCTTTAAAAATTTAACTTGTTTTTTACTTAAAGACAATTATTGTCCTCCTTTTCTTGTCAAACTATTTTAGATCATGGGTTTACGGATAAAAATATCGGCTCCTTGAATAATATGGCCTTCTACTTCAACGCCAGAAGCATTGATCTTAACCCAGCCCAGACCAGAGTAGACCAAATCAGATGCTTGGTCGACCTTGAAAGTTCGCTTGGTTAGAGTTTTTTTATCCTTGCTGTCAAATGGTGGGGTCAAGTCTTTTCCTAACTGGCTTTGGTATAAGTCGTCAGCTTTTTCCCTTTTTGTCCGGTGGATGGACAGAGAAGGAGCTGCATAGACCACAATAGAAGCCTTACCTGGACCCTGGACATAATCAAACCGGCCTAAGCCACCAATAAAGAGGGACTGTCCTGGGTTCAGCTGGTAGGTCCGGGGTTTCAACTCCTTGCGGGGAATGACCGTCTTAACTTCTTGAGGATTGAGTTGGTGGACCACCTGGCCTGGCCGGAAGATTCCTGGTGTATCCACCAGTTTATGCCCATCATCAAGAGGGATTTCAATTTTTCCTAAAGTGGTTCCTGGGAAGTAGGAAGTCGTGACAACATCTTCTTCTTGGCTGGCCAAGTTGATAATCTGGTTGATTAAGGTGGACTTGCCAACATTGGTGGTCCCTACTATATAGACATCCCGGTCCCCACGGTATTCATTAATCAAGTCGAGCAAGTGTGCTACTGATCCTTGGCGGACTGCAGAAATCAGGTCAACTGCTAGAGGCTTAACCCCCATGTCATAGCTAACTTCTTCTAACCATTGTCTTAGCTTTCCCCGTTTAAGTGACTTAGGTAAGAGGTCAAATTTGTTCCCAACAATGATCAAGGGGTTGTTACCGGTCAAGCGACCAATGCCAGGCACAAAGCTTCCGTTAACATCTAAAATGTCAACCACATTAACAACTAGGGCCTCTTCTTGGGAAATCTCCCCAAGCATGTTCAAAAAATCGTCAGAGGTCACTTGAACATCCGCTAGTTCATTATAATGCCTCAGTCTAAAACACCGCTTACAATAGAGGTCATCCTCAGACCGCCCTTCTAGGGCTGATTGAGGGAGGTAACCAGGTTGGTTTGGATCTTGGCTTTGGAGTTGGGCCCCACAACCAATGCAGTAAATTACTTCATCTGGGTTTTCATGGTTCACTGTATCTTGGCCTTTCTTCATCATACTAAACTTCGCATCTTATTTCTTCAAATGGTCATCTAAAGAATCTTTCCATTCCATATCAGGGTTATACTTGACTACTAGCTTGAGGATATTGTATTCAATTAACCGGTTGAACTTGGTATTCCAAGCGTCTGAAGCCAGGATGGGTTTGACTAAGACACTGTCTATCTTAAATCGATTAGCTCCAACAATATCAGTAATGACCTGGTCGCCAACCATAATAATATTTTCTTTTGGCTGGTTGACCAAGGAAAAGGCCTTCTCAAAACCCTTTTTACAAGGTTTAAAGGCTGATGGAATGTGGGTTACGCCAGTGTGGGCCACTGCTTTTTCCACCCGGTCTTTATTATTATTTGATAAGACTATAACCTGGATGCCAAAATCATTGAGCTGGTCCAGCCAGTTAATTAACTCCTGAGTTGCCTTGGGGTGGTTCCAAGCAATCAAGGTATTATCCAAGTCAGCGAAGACCACCTTCTTACCCCGTTTAATAAACTCAGAGGGTTCAATATTATAAACTGATTCTACCATATAAGTAGGCTTAAATAGACTTAACATAGCTGGTCCTTTTTCACTCGTTCTTTTTAAAATGCCTAGGCTGCAAACGTTCAAAAATTTCAACAGCTAGGTGGTCAATATCGTCAAATTCATATACATTATTTTTTTCAGACAGGGGGTCGATCAGTTTAAAATTCCCTGTAAAGCCATCAAACAAAACCACACACCGCTCTTGACCGTCAACATCAAAGTGTCTAACTTGTCTGACGCTTGTTTTATCTTCACGCATGGCATTCAACCGTTTAACTATTGACACCAAGTCTGAAGAATAAACCATGCAAATAAAACTCCCTTCTACAGTATACACACTAAGTTAATTTTATCAAAAACAAGTTCAGTCTTCACCTGCTTTGGCTGGCCTTATCTTTGGGGCAACGAAATCAGTTTAAAGAAGTTAAAAACACACCCACTCCCTCAGCCTGGCTGACTAGGCTAAGTTAGGGTGTGTTTATTTAAGCCCTGTTGAACTTCCTTATTTTGTATATTCTTCGACTAGTTTAACAACTTCATCTTGGGTTGTGCACTCAGTCAAAGCCTTGTTAGCTAATTCTGCCATTTCTTTTGAGTCAAGGCGAGAGATCAAGGACCGAGTCTTCAAGACACTGGTAGCAGACATGGAAAATTCATCCAAGCCCATTCCTAAGAGGAGGGGAACTGCCAACTGGTCTCCAGCCATTTCCCCACACATGCCAGCCCATTTGCCTTCTTTGTGAGCCGCTTGGATTACATTATGAATCAAGCGTAGGATAGAAGGGTTATAAGGTTGGTAGAGGTAGGAAACCCGCTCATTCAAACGGTCAGCTGCCATGGTATATTGGATCAAGTCATTGGTCCCAACTGAGAAGAAGTCGACTTCCTTAGCAAACTGGTCGGCCAACATAGCAGCTGCTGGGATTTCAATCATAATCCCAATTTGCAAGGAATCAGAGATCGTTTGACCTTGGTCTTCTAGCTTGTCTTTTTCTTCTTGGACGATAGCCTTAGCTGCCCGCAATTCATCCAAGTTGGACACCATTGGGAACATGATCCGCAACTGGCCATAAGTTGAAGCTCGAAGCAAGGCTCGAATTTGGGTTCTAAAGATTTCATCCCGGTCTAAACTAATTCGCAAGGCCCGGTAGCCCAAGAAGGGGTTCATTTCGTCTGGCAGGTCAAGGTAAGGTAATTCCTTATCGCCACCAATATCCATGGTCCGGACCACAACTGGTTTGCCGTCGACCCCTTCTAAGACTTCCTTGTAGGCTTGAAACTGATCTTCCTCACTTGGCAATTCAGAGGAATCCATGTAGAGAAATTCAGTACGGTAGAGACCTATGCCTTCTGCCCCATTATTACTGACCCCTTCAAGGTCTTTGGGCGTCCCTATATTAGCTGCTAGCTCGACTTGAACCCCATCCTTACTAATGCTGGGTTCATCTTTGAGCTTGTTCCATTCAGCCTTCATGCTTTCGTATTCACTAGCTTTTTCCTCATTTGCTTCAATCTCTTGGTCAGACGGGTCGATGATGACTTCACCGGCCACCCCATCGACCACAAGCTCTTGGCCTTTTTTGACCGTGCTAGTGATTTGACCTGCCCCCACCACAGCAGGGATTTCCAGTGACCGAGCCATGATGGCTGAGTGAGAAGTCCGCCCCCCTACATCAGTGACAAAAGCCTTGACGTATTTTTTGTTTAACTGAGCCGTGTCACTCGGGGTTAAATCCTCGGCAATCACCACTACTTCTTCATCAATAGCTGACGGGTCGGGTAAGTCAACACCTAGCAAGTGGGCAATCACACGTTTTTTGATATCCTTAATATCAGAAGCCCGCTCTTGCATGTAGGGGTTGTCTTCCATGCCTTCAAAAATAGTGATAAAATTGTCTGCCACTGCTTCAAAGGCATAAGCCGCATTGACCTGGTCTTCTTTAATTTTAGTGGTGGTCTGGTCACTTAAGTCCGGATCAGCCAGAACCATGATGTGGGCATCAAAGACTTGGGCCTCTTCTTCGCCCACACTTTCAGCCGCCTTTTGCCGAATTGTCTGCAATTCTTCCGTCGCTTGGTCGATTGCTGCTTTAAATCTTTCAACTTCAGCTTCTGTATCTTCTACTGATTGTTTTGAAACAGTTAAATCAGGTTGAACTAATGGGTAAGCCTTAGCGTGGGCAAAACCATCACTAGCAGCAATTCCTGTTAATTTGTTTCCCATTTTATTCAGCCATTCCCTCATTTTTGATAGTTTCTTCGATTGCTTCAATTGCTTCTTTTTCATCTGACCCGTCGGCACTGATGGTCACATCTGAGCCTTGGCCAGCACCTAGGGACATAACCCCCATGATGGATTTAAGATTGACTGACTTGCCTTGGTATTCCAAGTTAATGTCAGAAGAAAATTTACTTGCAGTTTGAACCAGTAAGGTAGCAGGTCGAGCGTGGATACCAGTTTCAGCAGTAATGTGGTAGTCTCGTTTTTCCATATTTCATTTCTCCTTTATATCGATCCAATTTTATAAAAGACAATTAAGCAAGGCACTAATCGACTTTCAACAATAAGATTACCATTTTTTTGGGGCTTGGACAACTATTATTATATAGATCACAAGCATATTGCTTGTCATACCAGACTTTTTAAGGGGTTGAAATAATTTAATAAACTTGATAAAAAAGGTTGAAAGTCAAACAAGGTCAGAGTATAATAGACTCATGAAAGGTCAAAGATAGTCAAACACCTTTCAAACACTCCACTATCACGAAATTTAGTATAAAGAAAGGAAGGCCGTTTATGCTATGCCAAAGATGTAACCAAAGACAAGCTAGCATTCATTTGACAACTGCTATTAATGGTCAAAAAAGAGAAATCGACTTATGTAAAGAATGCTACCGCGAAATTAAAGAACAAGAACAACGGGGTCGGATGAACCAGAGACGTAATGACCCATTTGGAGACTTCAACAACCTAGATGACCTCTTTGGATCCATGTTGGGTGGCTACGGCGCAAACCGACAAGGCATTAATCCAGAGTCTGCTATGGGTGGCGGAAACGCTGGCCCAGGCCAAGGTCAAGCTGGTGGCGGTGGACTCTTAGATGAATATGGTATTAACCTAACCCAGATGGCTAGAGAGGGCAAAATCGACCCGATTATTGGCCGAGACAAAGAAACTGAACGGGTTATTGAAATCCTAAACCGACGAACCAAAAACAACCCAGTCCTTATTGGGGAAGCGGGTGTTGGTAAAACTGCTGTCGTTGAAGGCTTAGCCAACAAGATTGCCCAATCCGATGTCCCTCAAAAATTGCAAGACCGGGAAGTTATCCGCTTAGACGTTGCTTCTTTGGTTCAAGGAACTGGAATCCGGGGACAATTTGAAGAACGAATGCAACAATTAATCAATGAATTGAAGGAAAGACAAAACATTATCCTCTTTATTGATGAAGTCCACGAAATTGTCGGTGCCGGAACTGCAGATGGCAGTAACATGGATGCTGGTAACATCTTAAAACCAGCCTTAGCTAGAGGCGAACTCCAAATGGTTGGGGCGACAACCTTAAATGAATACCGTAAAATCGAAAAAGACTCTGCCCTAGAGCGACGTTTGCAACCCGTTAAAGTAGAAGAGCCAAGTCCCGAACAAACCTTAACCATCCTCAAAGGTATCCAAGGTAAATACGAAGAATTCCACAAGGTTAAATACGACCCTAAAGCCTTAAAAGCTGCAACCGACTTGTCCAACCGCTATATTATGGACCGGTTCTTACCCGACAAGGCCATCGACCTAATTGACGAAGCCGGTTCTAAGAAAAACTTGACCATCAAGGTCTCTAACCCTGATGAGCTCAAAGAAAAAATTGCCCAAGCTGAAAAAGCTAAACAAGAGGCCTTGGATGTCGAAGACTACGAGAAAGCAGCCCACTACCGGGATCAAATTTCCAAATTCGAAGGGATGCTAGACCAGCAAAACCCTGAATCAACCACCCCTACTGTTACCGAACAAGATATTATCAATATCATTGAGATTAAAACCGGTATTCCTGTCGGTGAGTTGAAAGAAAAAGAACAAACCCAGCTTAAAAACTTGGAGCAAGCCTTGGAAGAACAAGTTATTGGCCAAGACAAGGCTGTCGAAAAAGTTTCCAAAGCTATACGTCGTAACCGAATTGGTCTCCGTAAGAAAAACCGCCCAATTGGCTCCTTCCTCTTCCTAGGCCCAACTGGTGTCGGTAAAACCGAACTAGCGAAAAGTCTGGCTAAGGAACTATTCGGTAGCAAGGAAGCCATGATCCGACTCGATATGAGTGAATACATGGAAAAACACTCCACCAGTCGTTTGATCGGTTCCCCTCCTGGATATGTTGGTTACGATGAAGCTGGCCAGCTTACTGAGCAAGTCAGACGGAAACCTTACAGCCTTATCCTGGTAGACGAGGTTGAAAAAGCCCATCCTGACGTCTTGAACATGTTCCTTCAAATATTGGATGACGGCCACTTAACCGACTCCCAAGGACGACGAGTCAACTTTAAAGAAACCATTATTATCATGACCAGTAATGCTGGCTCAACCGATGAGATTGGAACTAATATTGGTTTTGGCAAAGATGAAGATACAAATGATGAACTACTCAACCGCTTGACCAATTACTTCAGACCAGAGTTCTTAAACCGTCTCGATGGCATTGTAGAGTTTGATTCTCTCTCTAAAGAAAGTCTCATTTCCATTGTGGACATCATGCTCAATGAAATCCAAGAAGCGATTGCTGAAAGAGACTTAACCATTGAAGTCAGCCGTCCAGCTAAAGAAAAATTAGTGGACCTAGGCTACAACCCTAAAATGGGAGCCCGCCCTCTCCGCCGTGTCGTCGAAGAAGAAGTGGAAGACCAAATTGCCCAATTCTACTTGGACAACCCAGGTGTCCACAACTTACTCGTTGACCTAAACGACGATGGTGTGATCAAAGTCAGCGAAAACAAGGCTGAAGCTAGTCAAGCTAAGAGCTCAGAAAGCGACCAAAACTAAGGAATAAGCAACAAACCAGCCTCAATCAATCAGAAAAGCGACCCAAATTTGGGTCGCTTTTTTTGTCTTGGTCAATGTCCCACTATAAGAGGGATCTCAACTCAACATCCGGATACTTATCGCTAAACCAACGCATGGCAAATTCATTTTCGAATAAGAAGAGGGGGTGGTCGAACCGGTCTTTCACCAACATATTTCGCGAGGAACTCATCTTCTCATCCAATTGGTCGGGATCAATCCAGCGGGCAATTCGGCTTCCAATGGGCTGCATTTCAATGTCAGAATTATATTCATGTTTCATCCGGTGCTCTAATACTTCAAATTGAAGTTGGCCCACTGCCCCTACAATATAATCATTGCCCAGGTAGGTCTTATAGAGTTGGATGGCTCCTTCTTGAACCAATTGTTCTAATCCCTTGTGGAAGGACTTTTGCTTCATCACATTCTTGGGGTCAACCTTCATGAATATTTCCGGTGTAAACTGGGGCAGGTCCTTAAATTCTACCCCTTCCTTGCCAGAGTAAATGGTGTCCCCAATTTGAAAGGTCCCAGTATCATAAAGACCTATAATATCGCCAGCAACCGCCTTGGTCACGGTCTCCCGGTCTTCAGCCATAAAGGAGGTGGAATTGGTCAGTTTCATGGCCTTGTCCTCCCGGGCTAGGGTGACATCCATCCCCCGTTCAAATTGGCCTGAACAGATCCGCAAGAAGGCGATCCGGTCCCGGTGTCGGGGATCCATATTGGCTTGGATTTTAAAAACAAAACCAGAAAAGTTAGGATCACTGGGTTGGATGACCCGGCGGTTTTTATCTGCTTGGGCTGAAGGCTTTGGGGCAAATTCCAAAAAGGCGTCTAGGAAGTTTTGGACCCCAAAGTTGGTTAAGGCAGACCCAAAAAAGACTGGGGTCAAGTCACCCGCCATGATCTTTTCCCGGTCAAAGTCATTGCCTGCCTCTTTCAAAAGAAGGGCTTCTTCCAGGGTTTGTCCGTACTGGGCGTCAGTTTTGATGGGGTGGTCGCCCAAAATTTCACCCTCTTCATCTAGATCAAGCGAATCCCTACCATCCTCATACTGGTCGGGGTCATGAACTTGAACCCGGTTGTTGTAAATATCATAAAGACCTAACAAGTTTCGACCAGACCCCATTGGCCAGTTCATGGCATAGGCATCAATACCCAGTACTTCTTCTAATTCTTCCACTAGATCCAAGGGGTCCCTACCGTCTCGGTCTAATTTGTTAAAAAAGGTAAAGATGGGAATCCCCCGCATGCGGCAGACCTTAAAGAGTTTTTCCGTTTGGGATTCAATTCCCTTGCTGGAATCCACCACCATAACAGCTGCATCAACGGCCATCAAGGTTCGGTAGGTATCTTCCGAAAAATCCTCGTGACCAGGGGTGTCCAAGATATTAATCCGCTTGCCCTGGTAGTCAAATTGCATGACCGAACTAGTAACAGAAATCCCTCTCTGCTTTTCGATTTCCATCCAGTCAGAGGTGGCAAATTTCCCCGTTTTTTTGGCCTTAACCGTCCCCGCCTGGCGGATAGCTCCTCCAAATAGAAGCATTTGTTCAGTGATGGTTGTCTTCCCAGCATCCGGGTGGGAAATAATAGCAAAAGTTCGCCTTTTATCTACTTCTTGACTGATACTTGTTTGTGACATAAGGACTCCTTCTATCAATTCATTAGCCTAACTATGATACCAATTTCTCCCTGAGACGACAAGGCTTGTAAGCAAAAAAGCCTGCGCCCCTGTCTGTTTTAGGGTCACAGCTATATCCTTGTATTTTAAACTCCACCGAGCTTCAATCGTTGGGACAAAACTAGCAAATCCTCTGGCAAGGGGGCCTGCAAGTGAACTCTTTGACCAGTCAAGGGGTGGGCAAAGTCCACCTGTTGGCAGTGGAGGGCCTGGCGGTCAATTATACCTGCTTGACCTCCATAAAGACTATCCCCAAGTAAGGGGTGGCCCAGGTGAGAAAAATGGACCCTGATCTGATGGGTCCGGCCCGTTAAAAGGTCAATAGTTAGCAAGGAAGCCTGGTTGGACTGGTCAAGGACCCGGTAGCTTGTTTGGGCAGGTTTACCCCCTTGCTTAACTTGGCGTTTGATAATTGAATCCTCCGTCCGGCCGATTGCTAGGTCAATGACCCCTTCTGTTGGAGTGACTTGACCTTGGACCAAGGCCAAGTATTTTTTGGTCAAGTGTGACCGAGTCGTCATTAAATGGTGGATATACTGGTGCTTGGCAAAGAGGATGATGCCACTAGTGTCCTTATCGAGCCGGGTAACTGGATGGATCTTAAGGTTTTCGGCTCCTTCTTTTATGTAATAAGCTAGGACCTTATTGGCTAAACTGGAGCTTCGGTTTTGGGGTGAAGGCAGGCAAGTTTGACCTGCAGACTTGTTTAAGGCCAGTAAGTAGTCATCTTCGTAAAGAATGTCCAAGCCCCCTTCATTAGGAGCTAGGTGGGGGTTGGCCTCCTCCTTGGGCAGGTCAAGTTCAACCTGGTCCCCTTTGACCAGTTCCCAGGTCACCCGGACGGGCTGATGATTAACCCGGATAGCTCCCTTGACTTGCTTCAGTTTGGTTAAAAAACGTCTGGACAGACCCTTTTCCTTGAGGAAGTCACTTAAGATCAGTTGGTCTTCTTGGTTAGTCCAAGTCACTTGCATTCTGTTTTTTCACTCCCAAAAAAGCATTCTCCACCCGGTCCCAAAAGTGAGTGTGGTCATAACGGGCAAAACTGACCCGCTCCTTAGCTATCTTCAGTTTCACTTCAGCCACATTCTCTTCTTCTGAGACTAATTGGTCCACCATTAAAGTGATCGAAGAGGTATTGATCGGCTTTAGGGTAATCCACTCATTGGGGGAAATAACAATGGGGGACGACAAGGTCCGAAAAACCCGGTTGT
The DNA here is from genome assembly GCF_000315445.1 of Alloiococcus otitis ATCC 51267. GTDB lineage: Bacteria > Bacillota > Bacilli > Lactobacillales > Carnobacteriaceae_A > Alloiococcus > Alloiococcus otitis. The sequence continues at coordinate 100,759 of NZ_JH992957.1, read as the reverse complement.
TTAAACTGGCTATTTCCGTAATTTGCAAGGCTTCTAAACTAGGGTGGAGGACGGCCCCGCCCACTGATTTATTGTAGCCAGTAGACCCAGTCGGCGTCGACACACACAAGCCATCTCCCCTAAAGCGTTCAAAGAATTCATCTCGGATAAAAAGGTCACAAACCAAGGTTTTGTCCATTAATTTTAAAATGGATTCGTTCAAGGCTAGGTAGTGTTTGGCTTCTTGACCATTTTGGTAGGAAATTCGGACATCTAAGAGGGGATATTCTTCAGCTTCTTGCTTGTCATTTTTGATCTGATCAACCAAGTCAGCGAGGTTAAATTCTCGCCAATCTGTATAAAAACCCAAGTGCCCTGTGTGGACTCCAATAAAGCGGACCTGGTCTAAAATATGGGCATAGCGGTGAAAGGCAGACAAGAGGGTCCCGTCTCCTCCCACAGAAATCACAATATCAGGGGCCAGGCCATCGATGACGACCCCTTCTTCCTGGAGCAAGTCTTCCAGGCTTTTGGATACTTGCTTTGACTTTTCACTTTGGTTGCTGATAATTGTCACTCGCATAGACACTGCTCCTTAAGTGCTTGCATCGTCTGGGTTTTCTGTTTTTTCTTCCTGGCTGATCTTCTTGCGGATGGCCGACATCTCCTCATCCAACTGAAAGACCCGGTCTGCCGTTTCCTGCAAGCCTTTCTTGATTTCAGCCGGGTAGTCACCTTGATGCTTGTAGTTCAAGGAGTGTTCAATCGAAGCCCAGAAATTCATGGCCAGGGTCCGGACTTGGATCTCAACTAAAAGGGGGTAGACTTGGTCAATAATGTAGACTGGATAGCGACAGATCAAATGATATGACCGGTAGCCACTTTCCTTGGTATTGGAGATATAGTCCTTTTCTCTGATAACTTCCATATCCTGTCGCTTCCTCACCATGGCAACAACTTGGTAAACGTCCTCAATAAAGGGGCACATGATCCGCAAACCTGCTATATCTTCCATCTCTTCTAGCTGGTCAAGGGGAAGCTGGACTTGCTCTGCCTTGGACAAGATGCTATCCACGGGCTTTAAGCGACCAGTCACAAATTCAATGGGACTTGCTTGGTTTTTATGCCGAAACATGGCTCGCTGCCCTTTTAATTTGACTTTAAGCTCTTCAAGGGCCAGTTCATATGGGTATAAAAATTGGTCCCAGTCTTTCGTCATAATCATAACCTCTTTATTTCTTTTTCTTTTCCTCCATCCATTGTATCATAGATGGGAGTAAAAAATAGAAAGGCTGGTTAAGTTGAGCCAAGAATTAGAAATTGAATTCAAGAACCTTTTAAGCAAAGACGAATACCAGGATTTATTTGACAGCTATCACTTTAGTGAAGTAAAGCCCATCATCCAGGAAAATTATTACTTTGACACTGAGGACCTAGTCTTAAAAGAACAATCTTGTTCTGTCCGCATTAGAATTGTAAAGGAGCAAGACCAGGCTGAAATCACCCTGAAATCCCCCTCTCACAACCATGACCAACTGGTTGAAACCACTGAAAACATTCCTTTAGCCCAAGCCCAACAAATAATGAAAGCAGGCCAAGTCATCCTGCCCCAATCCATTGCGGACCAGTTAAGCCAAGAAGGCCTAAAAGTAAGCCAGTTAAGCCTCATAACCTGGTTAAAAACTAAACGTTTTGAAAAAAACTACCAAGACTGCCTCTTAGTCCTGGACCATAGTTGGTATGGCCAGACCAGTGACTATGAGTTGGAATTAGAAGCCCCCAGTCATGACAAAGGACTGGATTTATTCTATACTATACTTCTTGAACATAATATTCCCCAACGTGATAAAGTCAACAAAGTCGCCCGGGCCTTCTCTCAACTTTAAACAGTTTAAGGCAAATTGTTAGCCGGCCTAAGCATTATTTGATACCATACAAGTATAGATAAGTCACACGATAATAGAAGGTGGATTGCTTTGAATTCTAAAGATATGATCGAGATTTTCCTATTTGTAAATCCGCTAGATAAGAATAGCTTGGAAATTGCTCGGTCTGTATTTCATTTCCCGGATACCCGTCATGAAAAGGTCAGTGTTCGTTTCGTCACCATTAAAGCCAATGACGACTCCTACCCAAATGCCCCACACAAGGGCAAATCTTTAGACTTCAACCCTAGTTTTATCCCTTGCCTTGCCTTCCAGGCTGCTTCCATGCAAGGGAAAAAACGGGGCATCCAATTTTTTATAAAATTACAAAGCCTCCTCTTTGAAGAAGGCTATGAACTTAACGAAGAAACCATTTTAGAAGCAGCTCAAGCAGGACAGATTGACTTGCAGATGTTTAAAGAAGACCTCTATTCAGACTTGGCTAAAAAATCCTACCAAAGGGACAAGCACTTAGCCAAGGAAATGGAGGTCAACAAGGTGCCCACTTGTATCATCTACTATCACACGGACCATATGAACAAGGCAAGGATGGAGCTCATGATCAATGAATACACCCTCCACTACGCCTGTAATACTTGCTCTAGAGCATCCAAACTGACCAATGCCCTCCTCCCCCTTAATCCCATCTGGCCTAACCATATTTAAACGATCGCAAGCAGTTGCCCTCTTGGAGGTAACTGTTTTTTTCAGTTAAAAAATATATACAGGATTTTTGAACTTAATGGCTTCCTGATACTCTTACATTATTCATTAAGGGTCTGTATAGAGAGTTGGATCACTTGATCAAAGCTTGCTTCTGAAGACTATAATTTGTGGGTAACCATGATAAGGGTGACTTCAGTTAGTGATAGCAGTAAATTTTTAATTAAGATGGAGCTTTCATTATCCAGAGAAGAGGTTGCCTCGTCACAGATCAATAAGACTGGTTCCTTTATCAAGGCCCTAGCCAAGGTAACTTTTGCCCGCCCGATAGACTATATTAGCAGCTACATTTACTAATAATGCTGGATTAATCCTACCTTGTTTAGACATCCGACAATTGACCCATGGTAAAAGAATCTCCAAGCTCCTATTTTCTTTTACCATTCCTTGGAAAAGATAGGTTTCCTGGGCTAAGTAAACAACTTCTTGGGTGGGTGTAGGTCCATACGACTAATAAAAACTTGTCTTAAACAAATTTATTTAGTAAAGTTAGACTAAATATATGTTGGAGGTTCTTTTGCATGAGTGGTTTTTTAAATGGTAAAACCGACCAGGAAATTATTGACCGGATCACTGATGGCATCGTTGCAACATATGACCAAGTTCTTATTAAGATAGACGGTACAAACGCCGTTAAGAAATCCATAATCCCAAACAACAAGGTAGTCCTCATTTCTGGAGGAGGCAGTGGCCACGAACCTGGCCACTATGGTTATATAGGGGAAAATATGTTGGATGCAGCTATAATGGGCCCCATTTTTGAGCCACCAAGTCCTAGCCAAATATTCAAAGTTATTCAAGAGACCTACAATAACCAGGGTAGCTTGCTTATTATTAAAAATTTCGAAAAAGATGTTAACAACTTCCTTGAAGCCGAAAAACGAGCGGTTGCTACTGGTATGAAGGTAGATCATGTCATTGTCAACGACGACTGCTCGATCGAGTCCTCTAGTTATAAACAAAGAAAACGGGGGGTAGCAGGAAGTGTCCTTGTTCATAAAATCCTTGGTGGAGCTGCTAGCAAGGGCTTATCCCTAGCTCAACTAGTTAAGCTGGGTAAGCAAGTTGTTGACCAAACTCGGACACTTGGCGTATCATTTTCAAATGCTAGTACCATTAGCAATAAATCAGCCCAATATAAGCTGGCCGAAGATGAAATGTTTTTTGGTATTGGTATACATGGTGAGCCTGGTTATCGCAAGGAAACAATGCAGTCATCAGAGAGAATAGCCCTTGAACTCACCAATAAACTCATCCAGCAATATAAGAAGAATAATATCAAAAAGCTAGCCATTATGGTCAATGGCCTAGGCAGTACCCCCCTACTAGAACTTTCTATTTTTATGTCTGAAGTCATGGACTTTCTAGATATTAATCATTTAGGAGTAGATTTTAAACTGATGGGGAATTTTTTGACCGCTTATGACACTGCTGGTTTATCCTTAACCTTTGTAAACCTTAAAGATGAAAAGTGGCTAGCTTACTTAAATGAACCAACAGATGCTTTCGGTTGGAACCATTAATCACATTGCCTTACCAGTAACATTAGGGTCAAAGATGGGGAATGCAATATGAGTGGATCCATTATTACCCAAAAGAAAATAGCTGATGCCTTCAAGCAAGTCTTATACCAGTCTGACTTAGAAAGTATTACAGTATCTCAACTGATGAAACAAGCTAAAATGAGACGGCAAACTTTCTATGATTATTTTTTGGATAAGTATGACTTAGTTAACTGGATTTTCCAACAAGAGCTAACAGAGATCATTAACGATAACATCGGTTACCGAAATTGGAAAGATATCTTAGGCCTCCTAGTTGAATATTTTGAAAGCAATTGTCACTTCTACCTCAAAGTTTTAAGCTATGATGGCCAAAATGCTTTTAAATTCTTTTTAAAAGAAGAGATTGACCAACTCCTTCAATCCCTATTAATATCGGCCTATAAGTCAAAGGATAAAAATATTGTCTTTAAAAGTCATGAGAATGGTTTATATTGTAGAATTTTAACCAATGGATTAGTCGAAACAGTAACTGAATGGATATTAAGTGAGTGCCCAATAGATAGTCGTGACTTATCCAGATACTTCATTGATTACTTGAATCATTTTATAAGTTCATAAGACTACAAAACATGTACAAGAGCCCGCTGCTTCCCTCCCCCACTGAAAGCAGACCGGACAATACTTTTATTTTGTCCGTTGTAAACGTTGCCATTATCTCTTATTATAAAAGTAAATAAAGGAGAAAGGGTGTAGACTTGTGAAAAAGATTATTAACGACCCGAGTCAAATTATTGACGAGATGGCCAATGGTATCGTTAGGGAAAATGCCGACCGACTGGACCGTGTCGCAGGAACGAGTGTTGTGGTGCAAAAAGAAATAGGTGACCAAGTAGCCTTAGTCAGTGGGGGTGGAAGTGGCCATGAACCAGCCCATGCCGGCTTCGTGGGCCAAGGCATGCTCCAAGCAGCTGTTTGTGGCCAGGTCTTTACTTCACCTACATCAGACCAGGTACTGGAAGCAATCAAGGCTGCTGACCAAGGAAAGGGGGTCCTCTTAATTATCAAGAACTATTCGGGTGACGTCATGAATTTTGAAATGGCTATGGAATTGGCAGAAATGGAAGACATCCAAGTTGAAAAAATTATAGTCGATGACGATATAGCTGTTGAAGACTCCTCCGATACTCAAGGAAAACGTGGAGTTGCTGGTACCGTGCTCCTTCATAAATTGCTGGGTGCGGCTGCAATAAATGGGGCCAGCCTAACAGAACTCAAAGAGCTTGGTGACAAGGCTGTTGCCAATATCAATACTTTAGGCGTAGCCCTAACTGGTGCAACTGTCCCAGAAGTTGGCAAACCAGGTTTTGTTTTAGACGAAAATGAAATCGAGTTCGGGGTGGGCATCCACGGTGAACCAGGCTTGCAAAAGACGGAACTGAAACCATCAGCTGAGATTGCCCAAGAGATTGTGGGCCACTTGAAGGAAGCCTTCTCCTGGTCTGCTGAAGATAAATATGGCGTTCTAGTCAATGGGCTAGGTGGGACACCTTTAATGGAACAATATATTTTCCTAAATGATATCTTAGGCTTACTAGACCAAAACGATCTCCAACTTCCTTTCATTAAAGTCGGTAATCTGATGACATCACTAGAAATGCAAGGTGTTTCCCTGACCTTAATCAAACTAGAAGATAATTGGTTAGACTTATTGCAAGAAGACACACAAGCTGCAGCCTGGTGAGGAGAGAAAATGTTTAGCAAAGATAATGTAGTTGAAAGTTTAGAAATTTTCACCAACAAAATTCATGATCAAAGAGGTTATCTCAGTGAATTAGATACCCCAATTGGTGATGGTGACCATGGTAATAATATGAACCGTGGGGCAACCGCACTAAAACAAGAATTATCCAATAAAGAAGCAGATAATTTGGCCGATGTATTTAAAGTGGCTGCCCTGACTTTTATGTCAAAAATTGGAGGTGCCTCAGGTCCACTTTACGGCTCAGCCTTTTTAGAGATGAGTAAGGCAGCCCAAGATGCATCTGATCCTGAATCTATTTTATCCGCCGGTTTATCTGGTATTCAAAAACGAGGCAAGGCTGAAGTTGGGGACAAGACAATGGTTGACTTATGGTCAGGAGCTTTAGACCTCATTAAGGAGGGACAGCTAACTTATCAAAAACTAGATCAGATTGTCGAAAAAACCAAAGAAATGAAAGCCCACAAGGGGCGTGCTTCTTACTTGGGTGACCGATCGATTGGCCATATCGACCCTGGAGCTATGTCAAGCAAGTACCTATTTGAGGCATTTATTAAAGGGGGTGTTTTTGATTAGCAGAGGAATTGTCATGGTATCCCATGTTGAAGCAATTGCTCAAGGTCTAAAGCAATTAATTGAACAAGTAGCAGGGGATGTCCCCGTAACGTTTGCTGGGGGAAGTGAAGATGATGGAGTAGGTACGTCGTTTGAGGCTGTCAATCAAGCCATTATAGACAATGAGGCAGATGAAATTTTAGCCTTCTATGACTTAGGTAGTGCTAAGATGAACTTAGAGTTGGCCATTGAAAGCAGCGACAAATCGATTGACCTGTTTGATGTTGCTTTTATCGAAGGAGTCTACACCGCTGCATCCCTCCTTCAAGCAGATGCGCCCACAAGTGCCATCAAAGAAGAACTGGACCAACTCATTGTGAAGTAAGCGAAAATTGAAAATCATTAAACTGTTAATGTCGTTTAAAATAAAGACAAAACAGAGAAAACAAAAGATTTATAAGGCCTTCAAAATAAGAAAGGAGCGGCTAACATGAGAAAAGCCTTCATCAGTCCAACAAAATATGTCCAGGGTGAAGAAGAACTCAACAATTTAGGATATTATATTGCCCAGTTTGGTAAAAAGTCTCTAATTGTCGGTAAAGACGAAGACATTCAACGGGTAAGTGACCAACTCGCTTATACTGAAGACAAATTTGAGCTAGAATTTGTCAATGCAAACTTTCAAGGTGAAGCTAGCCGTGGTGAAATTGACCGCTTGCAACAATTATTTAAGGAAAATAATTGTGATTCCGTTGTCGGTCTGGGTGGCGGTAAGGCCATTGATACTGCTAAGTGCGTAGCTGAAGGTAAAAATGTGGTGATTGTGCCAACCATTGTAGCTCAAGATGCGCCAACTAGTCACTCAGCCGTTCTTTACCACGAAGATGGAACTTTTGATGACTATGCTTACTTTGAGACTAGCCCATCGGTCATCCTCATTGATAGCTCTGTCATAGCCAAGGCACCTACCCGTTTCCTACTAGCAGGAATGGGAGACGCTTTAGCAACGTATTTTGAAGCACGAGCTACCCGTCGGTCATACTCAAACGTTAATGCCGGCCTGCCCAACGGTGTCCGTGAAGGAGTTGCCCAAGATGCCAAGGGAACTAATGCAGCATTTGCTTTAGCCAAGCTAGCCTATGAAATGCTTTTAGAACATGGCCAAGCAGCTAAACTTGCCTCAGACTTGAACCAGGTCACCCCAGCTTTAGAAGACATTATTGAAACGAATGTCTTACTATCTGGCTTAGGCTTCGAAAGCGGGGGTTTAGCAGCTATTCACGCTATTTACAACGGCTTTTCTATCCTGCACGAAAAATTTGATGCCCTGCATGGTGAAATTGTCAGTTTTGGTACCATCTGCCAATTAGTCCTTGAAAATGCACCTAAAGCAGAAGTTGAAGAAGTCCTTGCCTTCCAAAAAGCTATCGGTCTTCCAATGACCTTAGCTGACATTGGACTCGATAACATCACTTATGAGGAACTGCAAGCAGTAGCAGAAAAAGCCTTGATCCCTGAAGAGTCGATCCACTCCATGCCTTTCGATGTTACGGTCCAAGCTGTTAAATCAGCTATCATAACAGCTGATAAATTAGGCCAGGCTTACAAAGAAAGATAAAAATCTTCAAATAAAGCTTCCCATCAACCAGTCCATGTCTAAGGCATGGGCTGGTTGATCTTTAGTATTAAAGCCTATCTCAAGTCTTCCTCAACCCCCCTTTAACCACCACTAAAGAAGTCTCCTTGTTTATTTTGTTTTAGCCGGCCGTAACCTAGTCTTTTAAGTCATCCAAGACTTCTTCTAACTGTCCAGTCTTTCTTCGGAACAGATCTAGCTTATCATTGACGACTTCAATTTGGGTCTCAGATACTAGTTCTGGAAATTATTATTCGATAAGACCTTGTGTCTAGCAAGAAGATAAGTTATAAAGAACCGACTCATCATGAATTCTAGTCCCATTAAACCTGCCTCTTAACCACCAACCATGTTGGGAAGCGCCCATTATTCCTTTAGTTTCTTTTAACAATAATTGCTTGACTGTATTAGCTTCGATCCCTTTCATGAAAGCTATTCCCCCGGTCAGAGAGGCTTGGCTTTCGACCTTGCACGATAACCTGGATTCAGTGTTTTACCACTATGCAAATTTAGGCCAGAGCCTAAACTGAAGACCGTCCGTCCTCCCTAGTGAACAATTTACATACTATTTTTGGACTAGACACTTAAGAAAGGAAGACTTGTGTTAGGTCCTTGGAAAAAATCATCAGCCAGCACAAATGATAAAGTAACCCCCGTAAAGTTAGCCTTTAACTCTAACTTTCGAGGGTTATTTGGCCTTTTGACTTTTTTAATTAGTTCAGCCTCTTTCAGCATTATTCTTGACCAGAGACAAGAGTAATTTATTCCAAAACACTTATCTTACTTCTTTTCTTCTAAAAATTTCCATTCTAAGGCCAATCCTGTCAGTTACTGAAATCTTCTTCATGAGCAAAAATAGAGTGAAGGATGTCCTCTACCCCTATGCGGTAAAGGGCATTTTTATGGGGTGAGTGGGTCAGGCAATTCCACACAGCTTGCCGGTCAAAAACAACTCCTTCTAACTCTTTTTCCATGCCTTCGATTGTCCCTTCATTGGAATTGTGGAAGAAGTCACCTGAAAAATGGCAAGACTGGATGATATCGTGGTTCACATCAATCCTAGCCTGGATCAACCCACCATCCGACAAGTAAGTGTTTGAAAGGGTGTAGGCTGGGTTCTTGCCCCTCACCCAAGAAAAGCTTTCAAATTTTTCTTGGGCCAGGTTATGGACAGCCTGGTAGTCTTCCTCAGTTAATTGCCCCAGTTTTACCTGCTCGCCTAGGAAAACTTCAAGGAAGGCACTTTTGAATTCTTCCTCCGACCAGTCCATCTGGGTCATATTCCTTATATTAGCCGTCCGGTCTTTGACTGACTGTGTTCCCTTTGACTTAATCTTATATTTTGGTGCGTTGAGATAGAGAGGAAGTTTAGATAAATCGGTATTATAAAGGAGCGAGCCGTGGTGGACGGTATACCCCTCTATCCCACACTGGGCATTACCCGAAATCTTTTTCCCATACAAGGAAAGGTCATTACGGCTATTGTACTCGGCAGGAATCCCAAGTGCTCGCAGACTGGCTAATACCTGGTCCATATAAGGTTTAAAGTCAATCTCTTGACTCTTGCCTGGAATAATGAAGGAATATTGAAAACCACCCATATCGGTGTATATCGTTCCGCCCCCCGTATTTCGCCGGGTAATCTTTACCCTGTCTTTGGCTAAATTAGCCTGATTCAGTTCTACCATCAAGTTTTGGAACTTGCCTAACATGACTGTGGGCTGGGTCCGCCAAAATAGAAAAACTGTATCATCAAAGTAATGCTCTTTCATCAAATATTCTTCTAAAGCAAAGTGAAAATTTGCATCCCTAGACTGGGTATCGATGTAAATCATAAGCCACAAGCTCCCTATGAATGAAGGGCTTCGTGAGCCTTGTAAGAACTACGGACTTGGGGACCAGAAGCGACAAATTTGAAGCCTTTTTGTCTCCCTATTCGGTTGTATTCACCAAATTTTTGACGGCTAACATACTCTGAAAGTGGATAGTGTTTAGGAGAAGGTTGGAGGTATTGACCAATTGTAAAGAAGTCAACCCCAACAGCCAGACAATCGTCCATGGTTTGGTAAATTTCTTCCTCAGTCTCACCGAGTCCCAGCATAATCCCAGTCTTAGTGAAAATTTCAGGGTCTTGTTCTTTAACGTATTCTAAGACCCCAAGAGACCGTTCATATGTTGCCCGGTGACGAATCATTGGGGAAATACGTTCGACTGTTTCAACATTGTGGTTGATAATATCGGGCTTAGCCTGAATAACTTTATCAATACTATCGTGGTCACCTTGAAGGTCGGAAATCAAGACCTCAACCGTTACGTCTGGGCATTCTTGGTGGATGAGTTCAATACATTTAGCAAATTGTCCAGCCCCACCATCTGGCAAGTCGTCTCGGGCCACACAAGTTATCACAACGTGGTTAAGTTTTAATTGCTTAACGCCATCCGCCAAGTGCTCTGGTTCCATAGGGTCAACAGGCTCCATACCACCAGTCGCTACATCGCAAAAGCGGCAGTTCCGAGAACAATGTTTACCCAAAATCATAAAGGAAGCCGTACCGCTTGCGAAACACTCCCCTATATTCGGGCAAGTCGCCTCTGTACAGACGGTGTTTAATTTTAAGTCTTTAAACATGGTGTCAACTTGACCAACATCATTTGGATTAAAGCGGACACGTGGTTTGACACTAGTTGGTGTTGCTGCAGAATTGTTTTTGTTAGTTTTTGCATCCATTTTTATCCACCCCATCTTCATCAATAGTTCCAATGACATCGCCAACAGTGACTGTGTCCCCTTCTTCTACCTTAAACTCAAGGACAGTTCCACAGTCAGTTGACTCTATTTCATGAACAGCCTTGTCCGTTTCCACCTCATAGAGGACTTCACCCTTGTGAATTTCCTCTCCTATTTCTTTTCTCAGACTAATGACGACACCGTTTTCAATCTTCTCACTCAATTTAGGAAATAAAACTTCTTTTTGCATATAGGTGTTCCTTTCCAATTTTTTTGCCCAAAGGCTTTCTTTCTTTTGACTGATTCCATTCTAAAATAGCCCCCTCTTATATACAAGCTTTATGGAAAAATCAAATGAATTTTTGAACATAATAAGGGTAAAAAAATAAAGACCCTATAATGACAGTGTTTATAGCCCGTACTATTTGATAAAAGTATAATATAAATACAATTTTGTGTCTAAAAGATCACTTTTCAAGCATTTTTTGACCAGCTTTATTTTTTAATAATATATTTTTTATTTATAATTTTCTAGTTTATTTTGCCTGTTAAGTAAGCAATTTATAACAATTATAAATTACTCCATAAATAAAAATCGGGTTTTTATAGTCCAATCAAGCATAAAAATAATGATTGCTACAAGTGAAGACTATATCAATGTCATCAGTCCCTGGCTAAATTTCAAAATCCTAGTCTAGCTGACCATGACAATTGCGAGTCAGGACAAGCAAAAGGGATTTGCGGTATGATAAGCCAAGTAATCCATAAAAGATGGATTTTGTAAGAAAACACGGTAAGAAGTGGCTTCGACCGGGTAGATAGCCACCCTGGGAAAAGGAATGTAATGGTTTTATTTAACTATTTGTCAAATATGTACTAAAATAGATATAAGGAAATTTTTCTATATCGAAAGGAGTTTTAACAATGGGAAAAGTGATTGATAAGGACCAGTCCATTAAGATCTTACAAGATATTATTCAAATTAAGTCAGAAAACGGCCATGAAGAAGAAGTTGCGAAATACTTCCAATCCTTGTTAGCAGACCACGATATTGAATCTAAATTGGTTCAATATGATGACGACCGGGCTAGCTTGGTTGCCGAAATTTCGAACGGTGAAGGGCCAGTCCTAGGTATTACCGGACACTTGGATGTTGTGGGTGCTGGTGATGAAGACGATTGGGAATATCCTCCTTTTTCAGCCCATATTGATGACGATAATGTCCTCTGGGGACGTGGGGCATCTGACATGAAGCCAGGTATTGCAGCTATGGTGATTAACTTTATTGAATTTAAAGAAAGCCAAAACTTTAAAGGTACCCTAAGACTCCTAGCGACAGTTGGTGAAGAGGTTGGCCAGTATGGGTCTAATCAGTTAACCCGTGAAGGCTATGTGGATGATTTGGATGCCATTTTAATTGGAGAACCATGTAATGTAGGGATTGTCTACACCCACATGGGATCACTAAACTATACCTTGACCTCTAAAGGGGAGGCTGCCCACTCATCTGCCCCTCAATTAGGTGTGAATGCAGTAGAAAACTTGACTGAAGCTGTCTCTCAAATTTCAAAAGCTGTTGAAGATAAGGCTGAAGAATTTAATAATGAAGAACTGGGCAAGACTTTCCACAATGTAACCATTATCAAAGGAGGAAGTCAGGTAAACTCTCTCCCGGAATACGCTGAATATGAAGCCAATGCCCGGACTATTCCGGAATTTGATAACAATGGTGTCATGGATATCGTAAGAAGTGTTATTGATGACCTCAACAAAAAAGATGGCTTTGACCTAGCTGTTGAAGTAACAGCCGACCAACCACCAGTGAATTCCCCTAAAGATTCTAAATTAATCCAAACTATTCGGGAAGTCACTAAAGACCATGAAAGATTAGGCTTCCAATACCTATTAAAACAAATGGGTCAAGTTCTTGGCACCGACCTGGTTAAAGACCAACCTGAACTAGGGAAAGTGGATGAAATCCTCCCCATAGCTATTGCAGGGACAACAGATGCCGCCCAGTTTACCCAAGGAAATTCAACCATGGATATTGCTGTATACGGCCCTGGTGTGCCACAGCTTAACCACAAGCTGAATGAAAGAATACCTGTCCAACAATACTTGGACTTTATCGATGTCTACAACGATATCATCAAGTCTTACTTGTCATAAGTCCTGGTGGTTGAATGAAAATAACATACTTCTTACAACAAAAGTGTTGGTAGCCACCAACACTTTTTGTTTTTTCCCAGCTTAAAGCTTGCAGAGGATTTCTGACTGTTGCCCCTAACTCCCCTAACCTATCCATCAAGGGGCTGGTTAGAGAGTTGGATCACTTGGTCAAAGCTTACTTCAGATGAGTACAGTTCATAGGGTATCATAATAAGGGTGATTTCCGTTAAGGGCTGAGCCTCACTCTTGCAAACTAATTGGCTGGCCTTAATTTTTTGCTAACAATTGTGTCTTGTTCGTTGTAAACGTTACCGTATTCTACTATTATAAAAGTAAGTCAAAGAAGAAAGGGTGTAGACTTGTGAAGAAGATTATCAATGACCCAGGCCAAGTAATTGACCAAATGGTAAAAGGGATTGTGAGAGAAAATGCTGACCGACTAGACCGTCTAGACGGAACAGACTAATACAGGAGGAATAAAATGAGAAAAGCCTTTATCAGTCCATCAAAATATGTCCAGGGTGAAAAAGAGCTCAATAATTTAGGCTACTACATTGCCCAATTGGGTAAAAAAGCTCTAATAGTTGGTAAAGAAGAAGATATTGACCGGGTAAGTGACCAACTGGCTTATACTGAAGACAAATTTGAAGTAGAATTTGTCAATGCAGACTTCCAAGGTGAAGTGACCCGTGGTGAGATTACTCGCTTACAAAAAATCTTCAAAGAAAACCATTGCGATTGCCTGGTCGGTTTAGGTGGTGGTAAGGCTATTGATACTGCCAAATGTGTAGCTGAAGGTAAAAATGTAATAATTGTCCCAACCATTGTGGCTCAAGATGCCCCAACGAGTCACTTAGCCGACATCTACCATGAAGATGGTTCATTTGATGCCAGTGCCCACTTTCAAGATAGCCCCTCTGTCGTCCTGGTTGATACAGCTGTTATCGCCAAGGCCCCTAGCCGCTACCTCCTAGCTGGGATGGGGGACGCTTTGGCTACTTACTTTGAAGCACGGGCTACCCGCCGGTCCAACTCAAACGTGAATGCTGGCCAGCCCAATGGAATCCAAGATGGCATTGCCCAAGAAGCCAAGGGAACTAATGCGGCCTATGCCTTAGCTAGGCTAGCCTATGACATGCTCTTAGAACATGGCCAGGCAGCTAAACTTGCCTCTGATTTGAACCAAGTCACCCCTGCTTTAGAAGACATAATCGAAACCAATGTCCTACTATCTGGCCTAGGCTTTGAGAGCGGAGGATTAGCAGCAGTTCACGCCATTTATAGCGGCTTTTCCCTCTTACACGAAAAAAGTGATGCCCTGCATGGTGAAATTGTCAGTTTTGGGACCATTTGCCAGTTGCTAATGGAAAATGCTCCAAAAGCAGAAGTTGAACAAGTCCTGGCCTTCCAAGAGGCTGTCGGCCTGCCCATGACCCTATCTGACATCGGTTTTGATGATATGACTGATGAGGAACTAGAAGCTGTAGCAGAAAAGGCAATGAATCCCAAGGGGTCGATCCAGTCCATGCCTTTCGATGTGACGGTCCAAGCTGTTAAATCAGCTATCCTAACCGCCGATAGATTGGGTCAAGCTTACAAGAAAGGATAAAATTTTCAAATCAGCTCTGCCTTCAACCAAGCCATGGCTTGCTTTTCCTTTTTAAAATTATCTCATTTTACTCAAAAAGCCCTCCCTTAGTTACCACTAAAGGAGGGCTTAGCTGTCTATTTGGTTGTACTGGGCCTAGTCTTTTAATTCAGCCAAGGCATCTTCTAACTGGCCTAGTCTTTCTTCAAAGACCTTCATGGCCCGCTCGATATAAGCCTTGTTGGTCATGTCTACCCCAGCTTTTTTCATAATTTCAATTGGGTAGTCACTGTCACCGGATTTCAAGTAACCTAGGTAGGCTCCTAAAGCACCATCTTCTTCCTTAACTAGCTTGTCAGCCAAGGCGGTAGCAGCACAGAAGCCGGTGGAGTATTGGTAAACATAATAGTTCATATAGAAGTGGGGAATACGAGACCATTCAAAGAAAATTTGGTCATCATTGACGACACTATCACCATAATAGCGGTCATTTAATTCCCCGTAGGTTTGGTTGAGGTAGTGGCCGGTTAAGGGTTGTCCCTCTGCAGCTGCCTGGTGAATATGGTGTTCAAATTCAGCAAATTGAGTTTGTCTAAAAACAGTCCCCTTAAAGCCATCAAGATAGTGGTTCAAGACATGAACCCGAGTGAGGGGGTCTTGAGCATTTTCTAAAAGATAGTGGGTCAACAAGTTTTCATTGGTCGTAGAGGCAATCTCAGCCAAGAAAATTGGGTAATCCCCATAAATATAGGGTTGACTATTGCGGGTAAAGTAACTGTGGACACTGTGGCCGAGTTCATGGACTAGGGTATAGAGGTTGTCCAAGGAGTCGTGCCAGTTGAGCAAGACATAAGGGTTGGTATCGTAACCACCTGAAGAATAAGCTCCACTTCTTTTTCCTTTGTTTTCAACCACATCAATCCACCGGTCCTGGAAGGCTCGGTCTAAAACAGCCTTATAGTCTGGACCCAGTTTGGCTAAACTCTTGTAGGTTTCTTCCCTAGCTTCTTCAAAGGTATATTTCAAGGAAGACTCCCCAGCAATCGGAGTGTAGAGGTCATACATGTGGAGTTCATCCAAGCCCAAGACTTTTTTGCGTAAGGCCAAGTAGCGGTGGAAAAGAGGCAAATTGTCATTAACAACTTCAATCAAGGTCTCATGGACTGATTCTGGGATATTGTTATTAGAGAGGGCCTGGTGTCGGGCAGAGTTATAGTTATGGACCCGGGCTAGGTAGTTGTTTTTCTTCACTTCGGTCTGGAGGGTGGAAGCTAGGGTGTTGTTGAAGGATTGGTAAACTTCATACAACTTTTCAAAAGCTTGTCGGCGGACATTGCGGTCAGTACTCTCCAATAATTGACCGTATAAACCGTGGGAGAGCCGGACCTGGTCGCCCTCTTCATTTTGAACCAAGGGGAAGGTTAAGTCTGCATTGTTTAAAATATTAAAGGTTTGGCTACCGCTTGAAAAGATTTCAGAGGCCCCTGCTAAAAGACCTTCCTTGTCCGCATCTAGGACATGGTCTTTTTTGGCTAGTTGCTGGTTGAGTTCATGACGGTATACTTCCAAGTCAGGGTTTTGGTCTAAGTAAGAAGCCACCTTGCCTTCTTCCAAGGCCAGTAATTCAGGTTGGAACCAAGCTGTAGCAGTAGCAGCTTGGGCTAGCAAGCCCCGAGCTCGGTCTTCTAAGGCTTGGTAGTCCCCATTACTGGTGTCTTGGTCATGTTTTAAGTGGGAGTAAACATAGACACTTTCAAGCTTGCGGCTAAGGTCTAAGTTAGCTTCCAAGGCTTGTTGGAAGGCCTTGGGTCCCTGGTCTAAAGTGCCTTGGTACTGGGCCACTTCTTTAATTTGGTCTTTCACTTCTTCAAAGGCTTCTTCCCAAGCCTGGTCACTAGCAAAAATTGGGGTCAAGTCCCAGGTCAGCTTAGGGTCGACTTCCTGGCGGCTAGGTAATTCATTTTGACTCATAAGTGTATTCGCTCCATTCTAATCATAAGCTCATGACTTAATAGGCCTATTGTAACATAAATCATTTTAGCTTGCCTTAAAAGTGTTTGTTTTCCATATGGGCTAATCAATGATGTCAGCTGCTTCGTCTTCTGCTAGGAATTCTTCATAGGTCAAGTCGTTTTCAAAGAGATAGCTAGCAAGTTCCGGGCCAAAATACCGGTAATGCCAAGGCTCAAACTGGTAGCCGGTAATGTCTTCCTTGCCTTGTGGATACCGCATAATGAAGCCAAAGCGGTGGGCATTATTAGCCAGCCATTGGCCCGGTTCTGTATCAATGTAAGATTCGGTTAAGGCATAGTCAACTTCTGGCGAGGTAATATCCATGGCTAAACCCGTTTGGTGTTCACTGGTTCCGGCTTGGGCTGAAAAGGTCTGGGCTGCTTCCAAGCCATTTGCTTGGACATAGTTGGCAAATAGGTCTGCCTGGGTCGCGTAAGACCGGTAGCCTGACCGGGCAAAAAGTTTAAAACCCTGTTCAGAGGCTTCCTGGAAAAGTTCCACTAGTTGGTCAGCTGCCTCTTGTCGCAATTGGTTGGCCTCCGAATTATCAAAGACAGTGGGTACTTGAACCTGGACAAGGTCACTAGGAGCATAGTCTTCTGGCAAGGAATGGTCTTTGTTAACCAAGGCTGTGACATGGCTGGGGTTATGAGGATGGACTTGGATGGAAGGAGTTTGGTCTTCTTCAAGCTCTTTGTCGTCCCCAGCTTGATCTGCTCCTGGCCCTTCTTCCACTTGGGCTTGGTCTAATTGGTTAACCGGCCCTTCTTTTGGGCCACAGGCTACTAATAGGCTTAGACTGGCTAGGATAGTCATAAGATTCATTATTTTTTTCATTGCTATCACCTCTTCTATTATGCCAGAGCCTAAGCCTAAACACAAAATTACTTATCCCTACCAGGTCAAACTTTCTGCCAACTGACTAGCTTGTTTTGGACTAAGATTTTTTGGTCAGTTAAAATTCCCAGATAAAAAGTCAAATTTTGAAATACCAACTTTTCTGCCAGACCGTCTGTCTCATAAATCTGCAAATGCCCATCCTGAACCAGAGTCCTCAGTAAGTCTGCCAAGTCTTTTAGCCTGATGGACTTGGCCTGGGGTAGAGATTCGACCCATTTGAAGACCCGGTACTTCCATTCATAAGCCGGCGTCACGATCAACCAGTCATAAGGGCAAGGGTAGAAGATCCAATCTGGCAAGGCTAGTAAGTGGTCATGGTGGCTGTAAAGCAGTTGGAAAAATGGTCGGGCAGACTTGGCCTTGTGGTAGTGGAGCCGTTTAACTTGTCTTCTTTGTTGACTTAAGTACAGCTGGCTGGGCGCTTTTCTGCTAGCCTGGGCTAATGGATCTGCCAGCTGCTTTTGCTTGGGAAAGTCTTTTAAGACCTGGTTTTGCCAGGTTAAACTCTCCCCAGTCAAAAAATTATAGTGGACATGCAAACTCTTTTGCTTTAAGTCTAAACTTAAAAGGCTGGGGCTAGTAAAGAGGTGGGAGTTCATCATGGCCCGGTGGAGGGTTAGTAACTTAGTTCGTAAATGAAGGGGCGGCCCCAGGATCCAGAGGACTGGATAGCCAATTCTTGTATAGCCTGCCGTCCGGTCTAGGATTTGTTGGACAGAAATGGGGCTACACTGGAATTCGATGGCCAATTTTATCCTCCCTCCCTCTTGGGAGAGGAGGAGGTCTGGCCTTTGGTTAATTTCCTGAATGGGGGCTTCTAGGTCAACCTGGGCAAAAAAGCCCTTGAAATAATTGGCTAAAAACCGCTTCCCTGCTAGGTGGTCCCTCGTTTCTCCTTCCGAAAAACCCTGGCAGGTGGTCTCTTGAAAGTGGCAAAAGTGGGCCATCCGCTTGGTCCCCTTCTTTAAAAAGACCCGGCCTCGGCAAGCTGGACAGTAATAGTCAGACCCTTGCCCTGGATCTAATTGACCAGCATCGATTAACTTCCCCTGACGGTTGATGGCTAGTAACATAAGAAAAACCTCCTCCCTATACAATACGCATTTTTCTGGAAATTTCATTTTATAAGAGAGGAAAATATGCTAAAAACCCCGGTTAAAACCAGGCTTGCTGCTTAGTTGTTATTATACTTGGATAGGCTTGCAAGCTTTTACATGGAATAACACTATCCCAATCCATTTATTAGTTGAAGATTTTAGTTTATACTTTTTTTATTGAATATAAGAATCGACATGACAAGCATTAGGACACTGGCTAAGATAGTAATCCAAAGACTAGGATAAAAATAACTTAGTTCTAGCACACCCTTAATGATATCCATATTTTTGCTAGCTAGGGTTATTGGGTTATATTTTTGAACTTTATCAAATACATTTACAATAAGACCAAAAATGATAACTAGAGCCGTCAATAGCAAATGCCCGTAACTTGATTTTGTCAGTAAAGAAGCTAAAATCAAGAGGATTAGTAAAAATAGACCAAATAACCAAATACAAAAGACCGAAAATAAAACATAGTTATGGTCTTGGTCAGGGAAAATGTTAATCGTGTAGACCCAGGTTATAGTAAAGGAGACTAAGATAGCTATTGTCCAAACCAAGCTTATGATACTAATTTTGGACAATATAACGGCCCTTCTTTTGAGGCCTTTCGTTAGCATATTAATTAGACTTCCGCTAGTTAGCTCATTTTTGATTATCCCGTTAAAAGTTATGATAAAAACAAGTAAACCCATCTGTTGGGTATTCTTAAAAAATTGCTCTAGAGAGTCATAGGAGCTGGGTTCAGCTAGGTTTATTTCAATGTTGGTTTGGCTAAGATTTTCGATCAGGTCTGGCATTATTTTGGCAGTAAAGGGACTCGAGATACCAATTATTGCAAAAACGAATAGGATGACCAAGAGCTTTTTGGTTCGAACACTTTCAACAAATTCCTTTTTGGAAAATACCCAATACTGTTTCATCCAACCACCTCTTCAAACAAGTCTTCTAAAGAAATTTCTAGTTTTTCAAATTTCAAGGGGACTAGACCTGTCTGATTAAATGAATCAAGGAGGTAGGTCCCCCCAACTTGCTTGTTAGCAAAATTTATCATAAGTGAGGTTTTGTCTCTTTCAATCGATACTTTTTCTTTGCCAGATCTTAGGAAGTCATCCAAACGATTGCAGTCTTTTGGGCTTGAAAATTGAACCAAATACTTGTTCTGGCTTGTCCTAGACAAAAGGTCTCCTATACCCCCTTGGACCTGGATACATCCCTTATCTAAAAAGGCAACTCGGTCACATACTCTTTCAATATCACTTAGAATATGGCTTGAAAACAAAACTGTTGTTTTTCCCTTTATGGATAGTAAGATATCCAGTATTTTTTTACGTCCAATTGGATCAAGGGCTGAACTAGGCTCGTCACAGATCAAAAGTTTTGGTTCATTGATTAAAGCCTGAGCCAAACCCAATCTTTGCTTCATCCCCCTCGAAAAAGTCATTATTTTTCCATGTTCATCGTTTAAACCGACTAGATCCAATAGTTCTTCTGACTTTTCAACCCTTTTTGTCTTATGAAGGCCAGAGATTTCACCACAAAGTCGTAAATACTCCTTAGCCGTCATATAACCATAAAAGGCTGGAACGTCTGGTAAATAACCGATATGACGATTGGTCTTGGTTTCACCATACTTCACTTTTTCGCCACAAACAAAGACCTCCCCTCCACTAGCTTCTAATAAGCCAAGAATGATATTCATGGTCGTTGTTTTACCTGACCCGTTTTTCCCCACAAAACCAAATATGGACTTTTCTGGCACTCGTAAATTAACTTGGTCTAAAACTTTCTTTTCTCCAAAAATCTTGGATATTTCTTTCATTTCTAAGATAGCAGTCAACTCTGTTTCCCCCCTCCAAAAGCAAAATAGACGATCGGACCTATCATTTGAAATAGCAAAATAACTAATGTCCACACCAACTTGCTAGCAGGAGTGTAGTGACTATGTTTAAACAAGTGTATTAATGCAGTTATTTGAAGAATAACTTGAATGATGATAAGAGGCAGTATAAACATCCAATATTCTGACAAAATTGTTTGTAATTCATCCATTAGAAAGTCTCCTTGTATACTATTTATTCTTGTAATTATCTTTCAATTTATTTAGTATGGATTGATAGTCATCCCGATCTTTCAAACCCGAAAACAAAGGATTATCTGCAAGAGCTTCATAATTACTTTTTCGAATCACACGGCTATCCCTGGGGGCTGCTCTTCCAATTGGAAAGTCTTGCAACCATTCTTCTATCTTGGTAAAAAATTCATCACCTTTGAGTTCAAGTGGGTATATGTTGCCCGTAACGATATGGGTGTAGTCTTTTAAATAAGCTAAACTTTCTCTTGTCATCCCTATTTTCATGTATTCTTGACCTAGTAACAGATAAAAATTGGCAAGCATGTCAGGTCTTAATTCTTTTATTTTGAAAGCCCTTGCGATATCTAGGTATTTTTCGGTCATATCTTTCAAATCCGATCTATCCCCTTCCAATAAGGGGATATAAGATAATAATAGCTGTAAAAAGTTAATTAAAAATTGGTAGATTTCAATTTGCAGACTTTGCATGGCTTTTTCATTCGCCCCAACCATCTCATATGCCCGAGAAAGGAGGGGAGCTGGAGAGACAAGTTCCCTAGTGATCTCTTTTAATAAGGCAATAGCTTGCTGTGGTTCATTGAGTGTGAGCTGGCACAGGGCTTCCGATAAAGTTGCTTGGTTAATTAAATTGAGTTCATCACATTCAAGTCTTACCCGTTGAAACAAGTCTTTTGCTCGTGAAAGAACTTGCAACTGTTTTTCTTTACTACCTGCTAAATTACTATTATTCAAATATAAGTTGGCCATTTGAAATAAGAGAGGGTAACAAGAATAGTATTTTTTGATGACCGTCTCACAATAGCTGAATACATCCTGGAAAGGAAGTTCAGTAAAGTCCTTAGCACATTTTAGGTATAATGTCCTAATATTTTCCTTGGACATTTGCGGCTCATAGCCCATTAATTCATCAATCGTAATATCAAAATAGCTTGCCAAAAGGGGAAGAAAAGTAATTTCAGGAAAACTGTGTCCTCTTTCCCACTTAGAGACAGATGCTTTGGATACGCCAATAAAATTAGCCAACTCTTCTTGGTTAATTCCTTTCTTCTGCCGACACTCCACGATTTTTCTTGATATATTAAAGTTATCCATATTCTTCCTCCTTTTCTTAATTTTATAAGGAGCTTATAGGACTCTCAAGCGATTTATAGTTAACTACCCCATAATAAAAAACCCCGGCCAAAACCGGGGTTTGCTTGCTAAGTGGTTACTTAGTCTTCAAAATACTTGGAAAGGGTCCCAAGAGCATCTTGTTCGATAATGCATTTGCAATGCTCTTGGATAACATCTTTAGTTACTTGACTTTCCTCACCATATTCCAAGGCTTTGGCAAAGAGAAGTTCACGGTAGCTTTCATTGGTATCCTCTTCTTCTCCTTCAAAGGCCAAGTAGAGGTAATAGGTCTGGTCTTGGTAGTAAAGGGAGGAAGAAATCCAGAAACTATCAATATCATGAGCTAGTAGGATAACTTTTTCGATGTCATCAAAAGAAATAATTCGCTGTAGGTCTGGGGCCACTTGCTTACTGCCTTCTTCATGATGGTCAAGGTCATAGTGGTAGTCGCCTTCCCCCGTCAGATAGTCGTCAAAGGAAAGATTAGCCTGGTCATTAAAATGGTTGATAATGTCGTCATCAACATTGGCCCCCTTGCTAATAAAGAGTTCAAGGCCATTGTTTTTGGGCATGACCTGGAAGGTAACCGCATTAGAGTCTTTAAACTCGTCATCTAAGTCGACCTCTTCTAAAATTGAGTAGAAGAACCGCTCAATTTGCTTTTGGTTGCTGAGTAAATCAAGGAAGGTCACACCACGTTCAATGAGATCTGAGTTTTCTATTTTAACACGGATGGTATCCTCATTTATATGTTCGATTTCCATATCTCAAGCACCTCATTTATTCTTTTACACCAAATATGTGGTCCTAAGTAGATTACATTATACTAAAAATATTGCCATTAAACAAGCAAGTCAGCCCAGTTAATATTGCTTTAAAGTTTGTTTTTTGCCATAAAAAAGAGTGATAGGTTATTCCTACCACCCTCTCAAAAAAGGTCACTTGAACCCAGCTGCTTGTAACAAGTTTAAATCATGTCACCAAGCAAGCCATTAATATTCAACTGTTAATTTGGCTGGGGAAGTCAGGAAACTATTTAAGAAATTTTCGTCGTAGCCAACCAATAGGCGTTTTTCATCAAATAACATGGGCAACTTAATAAGTTTGGGTTCTTGTCTGATATAATCGTACAATTCTTTTATCGAAATATCATCGGCTAAGACCACATGTTTGACGACTGAAAAATATTCATCCGCGATAATATCCTGAGCCCCTAATTCAGTTAGGGAGGTAATCTGCTTTAATTCTTCAATGGTCATCAATTGGTCAAATAAATTTTTCTCAGTGTAGGCCAGTTGGTGGTCCTCCAACCAAGATTTCAGCTTGTTGCTTTCAATTGATCCTGGATAGGTAAAAAGTTTAAGCATGGCAATTCCCCCAGCAAATATTTTTAAAGAAATAATTAGTAGATCAAATCAACCAGTTCAGAAAGCTCAACATCTCCAAAGTATTTATCAATATCCACCTGGTTCAAAGCCTCTTCAATGGCTTTAGCCTGGTATTGGACCCCTCTTAACTTGTCTTCCACATCAGAAATTTCACCCATGCCGAAAAAGTCCCCGTAAATTTTGATGTCTTGGATTTTACCAGCATCAACATTTAATTTAACTTCGACAGAGCCAATAGACAAGCGTTCACTTCTTTCAAGGTCAAAGTCTGGTGATTCCCCGTAGTTCCAGTCCCAATTACCAGTATACTCGTCTCTAAATTCTTCAATTTGTTCCCAGTCTTCATCAGTCAACTTGTATTCTTTCACATCTTCGGTTGAGTCAACACCAAAGATATTCAGTAGGATTTTTTCGCGGAAGCTTTTAGTATTCAAGTTTTGGTATTCATCACTCAAGTAAGGTTTGATGTTGGTGACCCGACTTTTAATGGATTTAACGCCCTTAGATTCCAACTTGTGCTTTTTGGGCTTCAAGGCACCGACAACTGCATCAATTTGGGAGTTAAATAACATGGTACCGTGTGCTGTCATCCGGCCATCTTTTGAGTACATGGCATTGCCTGAGAATTTTTTATCCCCAATGACTAAGTCGTTGCGGCCGCGGAGTTCAGCTCCGGAAACACCCATTTTTTGTAGGGCATCAATCACAGGATCGGTAAATTTTTTAAAGTTACGGAAGGAGTCCCCGTCATCATCCGTCAAAAAGCAAAAGTTCAAGACACCCAAGTCGTGGTAAACTGCCCCGCCACCACTTAACCGGCGAACCACATTGACCCCGTGTTCTTCTACATAGGAAGTATTCACTTCTTCATAAGTGTTTTGGTTTTTCCCGACAATAATAGCATTATCATTGATGTAAAAAAGCAAGATCGGTTCGTCCAAGTGAACATGGTTTAACAAGTGGTATTCGATTGCTAGGTTGGTAGAAGCATCATGAATTTCTTTTCCATCGCGTTCATTTTTAACGTAATACATTTCACTTTTCCTTTCCTTTTTAGTTAACTCTAGTGTAAGACACTTTGGTCAAAAAATATAGGTTTAAAAAAGAAAAGCGAAAATTTTTACTTCCTTAAGCCAAGCCAAGTCTAAAAAGTGGTTGAAAAAACACAAAATTGTTCATCCTTTTTTTGTGACACAATTTATTTAACACAGAGGACAGTGGTTTTATTTGATACAAAAAAAGAGACTGAACAAACAGTTCAATCTCTCTCCACCAAAGCTTAGTTATTTGCAATAGCTTCTTTGGCTTGGTCGGTTAAAGAAGCAAAAGCTTCTTCATCGTTAACAGCCAAGTCTGCTAAGACTTTTCGGTTTAAGTCAATGTGGGCTAATTTCAAGCCGTGCATAAATTTAGAGTAGCTCAAGCCGTTCAAGCGAGCCGCTGCATTGATACGGGAAATCCAAAGCTTACGGAAGTTCCGCTTGTTCACTTTGCGGTCACGGTAAGCATACATGTGGGATTTCATGACCTGTTGCTTAGCAACACGGTATAATTTATGTTTTGAGCCGTAGTAGCCTTTAGCCAGTTTTAAAGTACGTTTACGGCGACGACGGGTGACAGTACCACCTTTAACTCTTGCCATCTTTTTCTTCCTCCTTTACTAGCTTACTTCATGTAAGGTACTTGTTGTTTAATACGTTTGTAGTCAGAATTGGCAACCATTGAAGCCTTACGTAGTTTACGTTTTTGTTTTTGGGTTTTATTGGCAAACAAGTGGCTAGTTTTAGCCCGGCTTCGTTTTAATTTACCTGAGCCAGTTCGTTTAAAACGTTTTTGACTTCCCTTGTGGGTTCTCATTTTAGGCATACAGTATCCTCCTCTTGTGACGCAGTCTTATTTTTCGCTTTTAGGGGCAATCATCATAAACATGGAACGACCATCCATTTTAGCTTTGGATTCGATATCGCCAACGTCCTTGGTCTCTTCAGCGAAACGCTCAAGAACCTCACGCCCGATATCTTTATGAGTGATTGCTCGGCCACGGAAACGAATAGAAACTTTAACTTTGTCTCCATCCTTGTCTAAAAACTTACGTCCTTGCTTCAACTTGGTATTGAAATCATGGTCATCAATCGTTGGACTTAAGCGGATTTCTTTAACATCCACTGTCTTTTGATTTTTACGTTGCTCACGTTCTTTTTTCTGCTGTTCATAGCGGTATTTGCCGTAGTCCATGATACGGGCAACAGAAGGTTTCGCATTTGGTGAGACAAGGACCAAGTCCATGCCTGCACGTTCTGCAGCATCTAAGGCTTGCTGGCGTGAGACAACACCGATTTGTTCTCCATCATGTCCGATTAATCGTAGCTCATTGTCGCGAATGCGATCGTTAATAATTAGCTCCTTTATGATGATCCACCTCCGAAAGTATTTGTGAAAAAACAAAGAACGGAACTCTGTAAATCCATACAGAAGTCCCGTTCAGATTAATTTCATTGTCAAAACTTGGCACAAGATATGGCCAAGTGTCGTCAATCTGATATTAGCCCATGGACAAGATCCATTAGGCGAGAAGAGGGACTTCTACTTTGTTTTCTCAACGTTTACTACTATAGCAATATCTGCTTAAACTGTCAAGGATAATTTTAGCCCTTTATGGCAAGAGTTTTTGGACTATTGGGTCAATAAAACTGGCCAGCATTTATTTGCCTAGGAACTTGCGGACCGCTTCTAAGTGGTCTGGGTGCTTGGAAGCATGGTGCATGTTTTGGGCTTCAGCTGCGTTAAAGTCATCCAGTTCTGGGTAAAAGATGCGGGCAAAGAGGTCTTTTTGTAGCATTAAGCCATTAGTCGATAGTTTAGACAGGTCGTGGGCCAAGTCCAAGGCAGCTTGGGCCAGGTCTTCCTTGTCTACAATCTTATAGGTTAAATTGTATTCCTGAGCCAGCTTAGCATCAATGGGTTTCCCCAACATAACATGTTCTTTAGCCTTAAAGGTGCCCAAGGCTTTTTGTAGGGTGTAAATTAAGCTAGTATCACCTGGTAGGGCCAGGTGGATAAAGGCACTGTGGAGGCTAGCTTCTTTGTCCATAATAATAAAGTCACTAGCCAAGGCCAAGCCAAAGCCAGCTCCAGCCGCTGCCCCGTTAACAGCTGCAATAACAGGTTTTTTGGCTGTCAAGAGACTTTTAGCCAGGCGACCGGTTTCCAAGATATCCTCTTCTTCCATGACTTGGTTATTCTCTAGCATCTTGTTAAACTCTTGAATATCGCCACCAGCACAGAAGTGTTTGCCCTTACCAGATATAATGACCACATCAACCTGGTCGTCCTGGTCTGCCAAGGCCATGGCTTCCCTAATTTCACCGTAAGTGGTGCTGGCAAAAGCATTCCCAACCTCTGGCCGGTTCAAAGTAATGTAGGCTATCTTGTCTTCAACATGGTAGTCAATAGTCGGAAATTCTTTAGTCATTGTTGGACCTCCGTTTTGTATGTAAGCGTTTTACTATTTATCTACATTATACACAGGAATGGCTTACATGGCAAGGATGATGTTAAAAAGGTTGTCAATGAGATTTTAAATTCAAGCTATTATTAGGCCATGGGGTTATAAAAACGACTTCCATTTAGAATTAACATCATGATACCTAGCAGAACAAGTAAAAAAACTATAATTATGCAGACTATATCTAATCGACTAAAGGGTTTGTATCTATACCAAGTTCGTTGTTTTCCTTTACCAAAACGACGTAATTCCATTGCATTACTAACCACTTCTATCCGATCTAGACTATTAAAAATAATGGGTAAGACTATTCCCGCTGTATGTTTTAAACGATCTAATATAGGAGCTTTGTTAGACATTTCTATTCCTCGAGCTTGCTGAGATTGTTTAATGTCATAAAACTCTTGCTGTATATCAGGAATATATCGTAGTGTTAAAGAAACGGCGTAAGAAATCCGATATGATAGACCAATTCTATTTAGACTTGAGGCAAACTCACTCGGATTGGTCGTTAAAATAAAAATAAAAGCTAATGGTATTGTGGTGAAATACTTCAAGAGAATATTAGCTTCATAAATTAATTGTTCCCAAGTCAATGTATATCTTCCTATGCCTTCCCATATAACATTTCTACTTCCAAAAATCTCAACACCTTGCTCAGGAGCAAAAAGATAAATAGTTAAAAGATTAAGACTCGCAAATACGATTACCAAGTAAACAGGAACTTTGATGGACCTCCATGATACATCAGCTTTTATAAAGAGGCACAAACTTATAATGCCAACTAAGGTCAAAAATCGTATATCATAAGAAATCATAGTAATTAAAGATAATGATAGAAATGCAATTAATTTGGTCGTGCCATTTAACTTGTGGATAAAGGTAGTACCTGGTTGAAAGCCCAAATAACTAGCTTGACTCACGATAGATCACCTTACTTTCGTAATCCATGAACTTCTGAATAAAATCTTCAGTAGTAAGACTCGTTAAGTCTTGACCTAAATAATACAAACTGGTCGGTACTAAATCTGATTTGGTCATTAGCCTATGATTACTTAAAATTACTGCGGGAGTAGTGTCAGCTAATAAATGTCCTTGGTTAAAGACTAAACTCCGTCCAGTATACTCCTGCATTAAATGCATATCATGGGTGATCATTAAAATAGTTAAATTTTGATCACGGTTTAACGAGTCAACAAAAGTCATGAATTGAGTATAATTGTAATAATCTTGCCCAGCAGTCGGTTCATCCAAAATCAATATTTGTGGTTCTAAAACAAGAATGCTTGCTATCGTTACCCTCCTCTTTTGTCCATAGGAAAGGGCTGAGATAGGCCAATTTCTCATCGGATATAGTCCACAAATACGCAAAGTTTCATGAACCCTTTTTATAATCTCATCACTAGCAATTCCTCTATTTTTGAGACCTAGAGCAACTTCATCAAAAATTAAATTCTGTGAAATCATTGAGTTAGGATTTTGCATTACGTAGCCTACTCGGTCTGCAATTTCTTTTATGGAATAGTTACTAATATCCTGTCCCATTATTGCTATTGTTCCTTTTTTAGGTCTTAGGAATCCACATATTACTTTTGCTAGGGTAGACTTCCCGGCACCATTCGAACCTACTAAGCTAACTTTATCTCCTCTACGAATTTCAAAACTGATGTTCTGGAGAACTGGTGTCGCTTGATTTGGATACTGATAGGTCAAATTTTCTGTTTTTAATATTATTTCACCACAATTATTTTCGTCATTTCTATGTATTGATTGTGCCCACTTCTCTACTTTGTTTAAATAATTTGGGTCAATTGTGGTTTTTCGGTAGTGTCCGATCGATTCAATTTCGTTGATGTCTACTCCAGCATATTTAAGTGCTTGTATATACAATGGTTGCCTTAAACCTACTTGACTTAAAAGGTCTGTCTTTAATAAGTCACTAACTGATGTGTTAGATACTAATTTACCTTCGTTAAGTAAAATTACTTGGTCAATGCCAGCTAATAAGCACTCTTCTAAACGGTGCTCGATTATAACAACCGTCACACCTAATTCTTTGTTTAAACGGTTAATTAACTCAATCGTTCCTTCCCCTGAAGCTGGATCTAAGTTGGCCAAAGGTTCATCAAATAACAATATAGGAATATCATTTACTAAAACACCACCGATTGAAACACGTTGTTTCTGTCCACCAGATAGATTATGAGGATTTTTTTCCAATAAATTTTCATATCTAAAGCTTGACTCCAGCCTTGTACTATATCCTTCATTTTAGCTTGGTCAACTCTATCATTTTCTAAAGCAAAGGCTAGGTCTTCTGCTACAGTCAAGCCAACAAATTGTCCATCTGTGTCTTGTAAAACTGTCCCTACTACTAATGACAATTCAAATAATGAAGTTGACCGAGGATCAACTCCATTTACCTGAATATTCCCTTGTAAATCCCCAGGAAAAGCGTGAGGAATTTGTCCATTAATACATTTAGCCATAGTCGATTTGCCTGATCCTGAAGGTCCAAGTATCAGAACAATTTCACCTTGTTGAATTTGAAAACTTATATCTATTAGGCTAGGTTCAGCTTGGCTATCATACTGAAAGCTAACCTGGTCAAAGGAAATGATCGGTTGAGTCATTTTAATCTTCCTTTTTCAAACTACCGGATTGACTACGTGTAGAAGCGTAGGCCTTAATAAGGATAGTCCCTAGAACAGCTACAGCTATAGAATTCATTAAAGCAGATACGGCACCTTGGATAAATACTTTATTAGCAGGCTCTGCGTAGATCAGAATGTCTAATAATGGTGCTACAAGAAGCCAAGATAAAATATTTACAATCACTTGACCAATATTAAATTTAACCATATCTTTTTTAGTAAATGTACCTTTCTCTACTTTTAATGTTTTCCCAACGATTCCATAGCCAATCCCTGTTACACCTGAGGCTAAAATCCAAGACCACCAAGCTCCATAAGTTAATAAATCTTTTATAGTGTGTCCAAGGAAACCGATTAGTGCACCAGCTAAAGGGCCAAATATGACCGACATTAAGGATAAAAATGGATAAGTAGTTTCAAAACTGGTATTAGGAATACCAACTGGAATAGATAAAAACCTACCCAATATAAAAAACACTGCTGCCCCAATACCAATGGCTACTAGGGTGGTTAAGGATGATTTATTGCTCGCTTGCATTTACTTTCCTACTTTCTCTATTAAAATGAGCCAGTCATTGCCCCGACCTATATTATAGGTTTCCGAAAAACTCTTTTGGTTGATGGCAATGCCCAAGTGAAGTAAAGAATTGATATAGGCAATTGGTTCACCGACTTGGACATCTGCAAAGCTATGACCAAACCGCATATAATTCTGATACCTTTGAACCCCATCATGTTCTATGGTCACCTTTACTTGATCACCTGATTGAATGCTAAGTTCCTTTAAAAGTCTAGCCGGAATATTAGTCCATAATGAGCCGAACCGTATGTCAAATATATCAATAACCCCCTCAATCCTAGTTTGGCCATCAGAGTTCGGGTCTAGAAGTTCAAGACTTTCAAGCGAATTTAAGGGAATGGCTTTTAACTGGTCATAATAAGTCTCGTCCTCAGCCAGTAAAGCACCATTATATACATAGATATCTCGGCCATGGAAGGTGTGACTCCCTTCCGAATGGGCCAGGCGGTTCACTGTTTCATCAATTTCTTTCAGTGATTCAAGGCCAATATATTTATGGACATGGGATAAGGTACCATTATTGGGTGTTACGATGTAGTGACCCGATTTTAATTTAGCCACCACACTTTGCCGGTCAGTGCCGACCCCTGGGTCAACTACGGAAACAAAGACTGTTCCCTCGGGCCAATAATTGACGGTTTGAATTAAACGATAGGAGCCATCAAATACATTGTAAGGATTAATCCCATGAGTTAGATTAGAGATAGTAATGTTAGGGGCTACTGAATAAGCCACACCATACATGGCGGCA
Source organism: Alloiococcus otitis ATCC 51267 (assembly GCF_000315445.1). Taxonomy (GTDB): domain Bacteria; phylum Bacillota; class Bacilli; order Lactobacillales; family Carnobacteriaceae_A; genus Alloiococcus; species Alloiococcus otitis. The sequence continues at coordinate 70,093 of NZ_JH992957.1, read as the reverse complement.
ACTGCCCCATCATCCAAACCAAAATCGGATTGCAAGACCAAATGTTTTCGACTCATTAACCTGCCCACTTTCATCATTATTATTCATATAATACACCTTTTTCATGAGATAAGCAAAGCAATTATTTACTAAAATCTCATTAAATAGAAGACTTGGTCTGGTAAAAGTCAATCTGCTAGTTGGTCAAATCCGTCCTTCTTGTAAACTAAAGAATTGGTCAACACAGAAGCCATCTATTTTTTAGCTTGGCAGTTTTATAAATGATAAAGTACTTTTGAAGTTGAAACCTACAAGTTGAAACTGGACAATAATTCAGAATAAGGAAGTTTTGTAGTTAAAACTGGACAATAATTCAAAATAAGGAAGTTTTGTAGTTGAAACTGGACAATAATTCAAAATAAGGAAGTTTTGGTGTCAAGTTCAAAACTCTGGCCAAGTCAGGCTAGGTCTTGGATCTGTCTAGTGATAAACGTTTTTCTCAAAGTTCTACAATTGCTCGGCGATTGTAGAATCTCCAAACCAAAATTCTACAATTACTTGGCGATTATAGAATCCCCAGTTAAGTCCATGTCAGGTCTGAAAGCTGACAATGGGCCTGTGATATAGAGCCAACATCGAGTAGGAGACTAGCCATTAATTGGCTAGTCGACCTCTCACACCACCGTGCGTACGGTTCCGTACACGGCGGTTCAATATCTTGCGTAAGCAGACTCAGCGATAGTGCTTAGTGGAACTAAGCCCCACTTGCTGAGTCTTTCTGTTGTTATTGCACGATGAAATTCATGTGTGCATGACAGTCGCCAGTACTTTTTGCGTGAATACGCAATCCGTTTGGCTGAATC
>NZ_JH992957.1:0-66696 GCF_000315445.1 Alloiococcus otitis ATCC 51267 | reverse complement strand
GGGATAAAACGATAATCCCCATTCACTTGCTTCATCAGACAGCTCAAAAACTTTAAACGGGTAGGAGACCCAACCTGGCTTTTGTCTTGATTGACGATTAACTTTAAGTCTTTTTCAATAAAGCGTGTGATGCTGTTCATTACCCGTTCACCGGCTCGTTTTGATTTAACGTAGATGACAAAGTCATCTGCGTATCGGACAAATCGGTGACCACGGTTAACCAACTCTTTATCCAGTTCATGTAAGTACACATTACTCAAAAGCGGTGATAGAACACCACCTTGTGGTGCCCCTGTTTCACTTGCGATAAATTCGCTAGTCAAATCAATTACACCCGCTCTCAAAAACTTACGGATAATTTTCAGTATCATTTTATTTTGGATGTACTGTTCAAGATAATAGATAAGTTTGTCGTGATTGAGCGTGTCAAAGCATTGTTTGAGGTCACAATCAACTACAACACGATAGCCTTCTTTATAATACTGTGCACATTGTTTGAGAGCACTGTGCGTGCTTTTCCCTGGTCGGAATCCGTGACTGTTGTCATAGAAGTGCGGGTCTATAATCGGTTCAATTACTTGCCGTCTGGCTTGTTGAACAACTCTATCCCGCACACAAGGTATACCTAACTTTCGTTTTTCTCCATTCGGCTTTGGTATTTCTACTCGTTTAACTGGTTGAGGCTTATACGTTCCATCAAGTAATTTCTTCCGTAAGGGTTGATAATACGTTTGAATGTGCTCCTCTATCTCAAAAACGGTCATACCGTCAATACCTGCAGCGCCTTTGTTCCGTTTAACGGCTTTGGCTGCTGTTTCCAAGTTTCTTCTGTCAACAACTTGCTCCATTAAGTTTGGAGACTTACGATACATTTCTGTCATTTCACCTAAAGTTTACTAGACGCATCGGCTTACCCTTTCGGTTCCACCTATTCTCTCCACCGATTGCCAATCTCTTCGATTGTTTTCTGTCCTATTCGTAAACTTTAACCTCCGTTCTATACTTTGTATGAATATTGTTCAGTCCTTCGCTACAACGTAGCTACTATGACCTCGGCTGACTTCTCACTATTCGTTGTTACTACTAAACGCTAGTGAGACCTCCCCGAGTAAGGTGTGACAACCTTCCACTCATGTCACTGCTTCATTTACTGAAAGGGACTTGTGCAGTATTGGACTTTACTTTGTTATGCAAGCTCATCCATCTCAAATCAGCCTTGATATGAAGTTTCTGTTCGTCAGTGCGAGTGTTTGCCTCCAGCTTCCTTCAGATTCCACCTCACGATGGACACCCTTGCCTTCAGCTAACAGTTCCTACTGCCAGGCCTGCAGTGGACTTTCACCACCAAGTTGTCACCCATGCCGGGCGCACATAGAGACAACCAGGCTAGGATAACATCCTAGCCTGGTTGTTTGTGTTTATCTTCACCGATTTAAGCCGTCACTTCCTGGCTCTTGCTGGCGATATCTTTTTGAATGAGGTCCATAAAGTCTTCAAATTGGAGGGTTGGGCTGTCTTTTTGCCCGTACTTACGGACCGAGACAGACCCAGATTCTAACTCGTCATCACCGATAACCAATTGGTAGGGGATTTTTTGGGTCTGGGACTGGCGGATCTTGTAGCCCAGTTTTTCATTCCGGTCGTCTACTTGGACCCGGATGCCTTGAGCTCGAAGCTTGCTAGCCAGTTCCTTGACTCCTTCCAGGTGGGCATCCAGGTTCACCGGGATCAGGACGGTTTGGATTGGGGCCAGCCAGGTTGGGAAGGCTCCCTTGTATTCTTCAATCAAGTAGGCAATGAAGCGTTCCATGGTTGACACAACCCCCCGGTGGATGACAACGGGCCGGTGGTCATCTTGGCCATCTTCACCCACATAGGTCAAGTCAAATTTCTCAGGCAAGAGGAAGTCAAGTTGGACGGTCGACAAGGTCTCTTCTAGGCCAATAGCAGTCTTAACTTGGACGTCTAATTTAGGACCGTAAAAGGCTGCTTCCCCTGTCGCTTCAAAATAGTCAATATCTGCTTCGTCTAAGGTTTCCCTTAGCATGTTCTCAGCTTTAACCCACATTTGGTCATCATCAAAGTACTTGTCCTTGTTGTCAGGGTCCCGCAAGCTCAAGCGGAAGCGGTAGTCAGTAATATTGAAGTCCTTGTAGACTTCTAAGACCAGGTTGACTACCCGGTTGAACTCTTCTTTAATTTGGTCGGGACGGACAAAAACGTGGGCATCGTTCAAGGTCATTTCCCGGACCCGTTGCAAGCCAGACAAGGCACCTGATTTTTCATACCGGTGCATCTGACCCAGCTCAGCAATCCGGATTGGCAGTTCCCGGTAGGAGTGGGTGGCGTTTTTATAAACCTGCATGTGGTGGGGGCAGTTCATGGGTCTTAAGACCAACATCTCCCCATCCCCCATGTCCATTGGTGGGAACATGTCATCTTGGTAGTGGTCCCAGTGGCCAGAAGTCTTGTAGAGCTTAGCATCAGCCATGATTGGGGTGTAGACGTGTTGGTAGCCTAAGTTAATTTCCTTGTCTGTAATATAGCGTTCAATTACCCGGCGGATGGTAGCGCCTTTTGGCAACCAAAATGGCAGGCCAGACCCAACATCTGGGTTAAGGGCGAAGAGGTCCAATTCTTTGCCGATTTTGCGGTGGTCTCTTTCTTTAGCTTCTTCTCTTAGACGGAGAAATTCATCCAGGTCAGACTGCTTGAAGAAGGCTGTCCCATAAACCCTTTGCATCATCTTGTTGTCAGAATTACCCCGCCAGTAGGCACCTGCTAGGGACAAGAGCTTAAAGACCTTGATATATTTGGTTGAGGGGACATGAATCCCCCGGCACAAGTCAACGAATTCACCCTGCTCATAAATGGAAATCACTTCATCCTCTGGTAGTTCATGGATCAACTCTAACTTGTAAGGGTCATCTGCAAAGAGGTCTAAGGCCTCTTGCCGGCTAATTTCTTTCCGAACAATAGGCAGGTTTTCTTTAACAATTTTTTTCATTTCTTTTTCAATCCGGCCAAGGTCTTCTTCTGTCAGGGGCTGGTCGGTATCTGTATCATAGTAAAAGCCTGAATCTATGGCAGGTCCCACCCCGAACTTGGCTTCCGGGTAAAGGCGTTTAATGGCTTGGGCCATTAAGTGGGCCGCTGAGTGCCGTAGGATAGACAAGGCATCTTCGTGTTTATCAGTTACAATTTCCAAGTCACCGTCTTCAGTCAAGGGGGTTTGATAATCCACCAAGTCCCCCTTGAACTTACCGGCTAGGCCAGCCTTGGCCAGAGACTTGCCAATACCTTCCGCTACCTCTTGTGTGGTCGGTTCATGGTCAAAACTTTTAACAGACCCATCTGGCAGGGTAATATTAATTTGTGACATTGTTTTTCCTCCTCAAAAATAAAAAAGCCCCATTAACCAGGCTAGCCTAGTTAATGGGGCGATTAGTCGCGGTTCCACCCATCAATTAGCAGGAAGTTAAAGCTTCCTGCCCTTGTCAAGATCCTTAACGTGGATCAACGCCAGCCTTGTTTTCAGCTGAACTCGGAAGGGGTCTCGACCTTTTTGTTTGGAAAAGTTCCAGCAATCTTTCCCTCTCTGGTAATATATCAAAGGTGAGTTAACTTCCTTGACGATTTAACCTGTTATTAAGTGTAGCCTATCAGAATTAGGACCATAAAGCAATCACTTTTCGCTTAATTTTTGTTTATTGACTTGTGTCTTTGGTTGGTCCCAGTCATCTCTACCTCTTCAGCCAAGTAGCGGACCCGTTCCATCAAACGGGCAGCCTTGACCGGTTCACTCCCTCCCCTGACCTGGGCCAAGTGTTCTTCTTCCAACTGTTTCATGGAAATGTTAGAGGTAAAGAAGGTAGATAAATTGTGTTGCATCCGGTACTGGAGAATAACGCCTAAGATATCATCCCGCAACCAGGCAGACATAGACTCAGCCCCAATATCGTCAATGATTAAAATTTCCGTATTTTGAATAGCATCCAACTTGTCATTAACCGTATTATCCCCTATCGCCGACTTCATATCGGAAGTAAAACTCGGGAAGTAAACCATGGACACTTCAAAACCCAGCTCGGTTAAAGTTTTGGCCATGGCTCCCAAGAGATAGGTCTTGCCAACCCCAAAAGACCCATAGAGGTAAAGGCCTTGGTGGAAGTCTTTAGGGTCAGCCTTGTAAGCTTCCAGGAAGTCAATTACTTTTTCTATAGCCTTCACTTTATCCTGGTTATAAAAGAGGTCGTCAAAGTTAGCCTCTTGGACTTCCTTATCGATATAGTAGGTTTTGAGCCGGTTTTGACTGGCCTGTTTTTTCTGGCGGTCAAGCTCTTCCTGACTAGGGACATACTCCACTAAAATTCGCTTGTTGTGAAGGACCAGCTTGGGATAGTGGCCCCGGACCACGCTCTCAGCCCCAGCTGTTTGGTCAGCCTTAAACCGTTTTTTTTCCTGGACGAATTCATATAACTTTGAAGCAGACTTTAAAACCGCTTCTGTGTCTAAATTCTTTCGGTTGGCCTCTAAAAAAGCTTTGACATCAGGATCCTTGAAGACCTTTTCCTTTAATATTTCCTGGTATTTTTGGTTTAATCGACGGGGATTCATCAACTTGGCTAGCTGATCTTGAATGCTTTCCATTAGGATTCTCCTTCACGGTTCATAATATCCTTGAGCCGGGACCTCATATCACTTTCTTGGTCTGGGTCACTTTCTGGCGACTGACGGTTGGGCTGGGCCATCCAAGCAGGCCGGCTTTCTTGCTTACCCATTCTTTTAGATGGTTTAGACCAGGATTTTCTCTTGGACTGGCGGTTTTTTTGCCGGTTTAAATAGCGGCCCTTGATCACTTCTAGGGCATCTTCAGCGCTGGTCACCCCTTTTTGGGCCCAGTCATCAGCAATTTTCAAGGCAAAATTCTTACTGACCTGGGTATTGTTTTTCACGACTAGGATATAGTGGATTAAAATATTCAAAACCTCTTTAGGAAATTTGGCATAGTCCATTAATTCCTTGATTAACCACTTCTCTGAAGAAGAAACAATCCCATGGCGTTGGTCTTTGATGGATTTTAAGTAGTCATACGGCGACATGGACTTAGCCACATCAATGATTTCCTGAACTGGGTCTCCTGCCACTGAACCGCCCTTCCTGTCCTTATCCTGGTCGTGACCTTGGTCTGAAACAAGCTGGGCTTGCAGCTGGTTGGCCTTGCCTAGCCGGTTGACTTGGCGGTTCAAAACCTTTTGTAAAGACTCTGCTTCTACTTGGCCCGTTTCCAGGTCAGCTGCTTCTAGGACAGCCTGGCGGACCTCCAGTTCATTAAAGCCGTAAGTAAGGTGGTAGATACGGATGATTTCTTTGATATCCTCGCTTAAAAAATCATGGCTAACTAACTGCTTACTCAGCCCTTCTTGGAGGAAGTCCCAGTCAAAGCTTGTCATATCAGCCTGACTTAGCGAAAAGTCGGGATGATCTTCTGGGCTGGTTGAACTTGGAGCCTTGACATCCACCTTGTTTGGGTTGACCTGGTAAACATCCAAAAAGGACTTGGTAATATTTTGATAACCCTCTTTTGACCTCAAGTCAGGTAACAGGCGAGACCGGTAGGAAGCAAATACCTTGTCCCCAACAGCATCCTTAAGGAGGACACAGAGCAAGGGCTCATTAAAAAAGCTAGTAGCAGACAAGGGGGGATGGAGGGTGTAGATATAATCCTTCATTTGATTTTTGTAAACCGACAAGAGCCCCATAGCTTCAAGTCGAACCCGAGCCTGGTAAAAGTCCGCTAGCCCAAGTCCAAGTTCAGCCAGAAGTCGAGACTGGAGGAGGTCAGCCTGGTCCAGGCTAGCCTTGTCTATATAAGATTTCAAAGTTAAATAAAGGGAAAAAGCATCAGCCTTGATGATGGGTTTGTAGACCATGGTCACCAGGGTCACATCTTGGTCGGAAATGGCCTGGCTGGCTTCAATAGTAATATAGTCTTTCGGATCCAGTCCTTGCCACGGATACGCCACACTTAGTCTCCTTTGCTTACTTTTTCTTGTCTTCTAAGGCCTTCATCTCTTCTAAGAAAACGTCAATATCTTTAAATTCTCGATAGACACTAGCAAAACGGATATAAGCCACATCATCGGTCTGGGCTAACTCGTCCATGACATAGTTGCCAATTTCAGTTGAGTCGATCTCACTGACACCCTGGTCCCGTACCTGACGTTCAACATGAGAGACAATCGCCTCTTGGTCCTCAGCAGAGATGGGTCGTTTTTCACAAGCCCGCCGAATCCCCCTCAGTAATTTTTCCCGGGAAAATTCTTCCCGATTACCATTTTTCTTAACAACTAGAATAGCCGACTGCTCTTGCCGTTCAAAAGTCGTAAAACGAAAGCCACACTCTTCACACTCCCGCCGCCTCCGAATAGCCTTACCCTCATCTGCCGGGCGACTGTCGATTACCTTAGTGCCATTATGGTTACATCTTGGGCATAACATTTGAACCACCCTTTATCATTTATCTTCCTGTAGATTTGTTCTTGTCAGGGTCATTATATCACAATCTAGAGCCATTCAGGCAAAAAAGCTAGCTATTCATGGACTGAGAAGAGAGGGACTAGTCTACTAGACAAGCCGGCTAGTAAAGGTCAAACACCGGCTAAGCCTAGTTAGGGGCAAAGTTTATCTTCTTACAAGTTTTTAAAACCCTTTTGATCCAACCAAGCTTCAACCTGCTGACGGCTTTCTTCCTTGCTTCCGCTGTTATCAATGACATAGTCCGCCAACTTCACTTTTTCTTCCAATGACATTTGGGCCTGAATCTTGCGCAGGGCTTGGTCTCGGTCAATCCCATCCCGGTCCATTAACCGACTCACCTGGTCCTGGTAGGGAAGCGAAACCACCATGACGGCCTGGTAGTCGTCTGCCTGACCTGTCTCGTAAAGGAGGGGGATGTCTAAAACTAACAAATCCAAGTCTTGGCCTATGGCAGTTTTAATTTGATTTTGGATAGACTGCCTAATCAAAGGGTGGAGGATCCGGTTGACAGCCTCCTTGGCCTGGCTATTCCGGAAGATAAGGTCGCCTAAATATTTGCGGTCCAAGCCCCCATCCTGGGTCAAAATCTCCTGGCCAAAATAATCAACAAGCTGGTCTAAGCCTGGACTTCCAGGTTCAACAACCTGTCGGGCAACTCGGTCAGCATCAACCACTTGGATACCCTTTTCCTTAAAAACCTGGCTAACAGTAGACTTCCCACTGGCAATGCCACCGGTTAGGCCTAACAAATAGGTCATGGACAAACTTCCTTTCCTTTTATTGCTGGCAGTGAGGACAAAAATGAGTCCCCCTACCATTTAACTTGATCTTTTTAATCGGTTGATGGCAGCGCGGGCAAGGGTCTCCTTCCTTACCATAAACTTGGTGGAAGTCCTGGTAGGTCCCAGCCTGACCCAGGGAATTTTTATAGGACCGGACTGTGGACCCCCCTCTTAAGGTAGCCTCTTGGAGAATCTTGATGGCTGCTTGGCGAAGGGCTTCCACTTCTTCATTAGTCAGCGACCCACCTGGCCGGTCTGGTTGGATTCGGGCTTGAAACAAGATCTCATCAGCGTAAATATTGCCCACTCCCACTAGGAGTTTTTGGTCTAGTAAAATCGACTTGATAGCCCTGGTCTTATGGGCCAAAAAAGTAAGCATCCACTCCAGGGTCAAGTCTTCAAAAGTTGGTTCCGGCCCTAACTGGGCTAGGGACTTGTGCTGGGCTTCCTTACCTTTTTCAACTAAACTCATCCGGCCAAACTTGCGGACATCTTCATACCGCAATTGAGTCCCATCACGAAAGTTAAAGATAACATGGCTGTGCTTGGTGAGAGGAGCGTCTTGGTCTAGGAGGCCATACTTGCCCTCCATCCTCAAATGAGAAATCAACACATCTTGGTCCAGGTAAAACAAGAGGAGCTTGCCCCGACGCTTGACCTGGTGGATGGTCTGACCTAGGAGCCTTCTTTTAAACTGGGAGACTGGTTTAGGGGATTCAATAATATTGTCCCAGTAGACTTGGACCTCCTGGATGGTCTTGCCCACCACTTGGGCCTCCAAGCCACGGCGGACTGATTCAACTTCAGGTAGTTCTGGCAAGTGATGACCTCTTTCTAATTCAAAAACGATTTATACCTTATTTAGCTTCAAACCAGGTTGGGCCGGAATTGGAATCTACCTTGAGCGGCACATCCAAGTCAACCGCCTCTTCCATGACCTGGCTAACCAATTTTTCTAATGTTTCCAGTTCGGCTTCAGGCGCTTCAAAGATTAATTCGTCATGAACCTGCAAGAGCATGGTCGCCTCTAAGCCTTCCTCTTCAATCCGCTGGGCCATTTGGATCATGGCTACCTTGATAATATCAGCGGCACTCCCCTGGATGGGGGTATTCATGGCCGTTCTCTCTGCAAAGGACCGCAAGTTAAAGTTGCGGGAATTGATGTCCGGCAGGTAACGACGGCGGTTAAAAATCGTCGCCACATAGCCCTTGTCCTTGGCTTCGCAAATGGACTGGTCGATATAGTCCTTAACTCCAGGAAACCGGCTAAAGTAGGTGTCAATATAATTTTTGGCTTCCTTACGGGAAATATTTAGGTTTTGCGACAGGCCGTAGTCGGAAATCCCATAAACAATCCCAAAATTGACTGCCTTGGCCTCCCGTCGCATATTGCCTGTCACCTCATCCGGGCTGTCCAAGCCAAAGATTTGTAGGGCGGTTGCTGTGTGGATGTCTTCGTTATTTAGGTAGGCCTTGATCAACTCTTGGTCTTGGGACATGTGGGCTAGGACCCGGAGTTCAATTTGCGAGTAGTCGGCCGCAAAGATCTGCCAACCTTCTTTTCTTGGGACAAAGGCCTTGCGGGTCTTACTCCCTTCTTCGGTCCTGATGGGAATATTTTGCAGGTTAGGATCGACCGAACTCAATCGTCCAGTCCGGGCCACTGTTTGCTGGTAGCGGGTATGGACCTTGTGAGTGTCGGGGTCCGCATCGTTGATCAAGCCTTGAACATAAGTGGACTGGATTTTAGCAATAGTCCGGTACTGGAGAATGTATTCCACAATTGGGGCCTGGCTTCTAAGTTTTTCTAAAACATCCTGGGCAGTAGAGTAGCCGGTCTTGGTTTTTTTGATAACCGGGTAACCCATCTTTTCAAAAAGGATATGGGAGAGTTGCTTGGGTGAATTAATGTTAAATTCTTCCCCAGCCTCGTCAAAAATTTTAGCCTCAATTTCTTTTAACCGGTCTGAGAATTCTTCCTTCATCGCTTCCAGCCGGTCAATATCCAACTTAATGCCTTGGATCTCCATATCAGCCAGGACCTTGGCCAAGGGAAGTTCAATTTCATAATAAAGCTTGTCTTGGTCTTTGTCGTGGAGCTCTTCGGTCAATTGGTCAGTCAAGTCCATAATAGCTTTGACCTTGCTGGCTAAGTGGGCATACATCTGGTCCAAGTCATCCGGGATCCCCTTGCTTTTACCCTTGCCATAGACCACCACATCAGACAGGACACCGGTGTAGTTGTGCTTGCTGGCAAGATCATAGAGGTTGCCCCCGCTGGCATCTTCAGAGGTTAAGAGGTAGGAGGCTAGCATAATGTCAAAGGCAATATGGCCTACCTGGATGCCCGACCGGTTTAAGAGGGCAATAAGGGCCTTGGCATCATAGGTATTCAAGCTGACATCAGGATTCTCAAGCCAGTCTCTAAACATATCTGACTGGAGGGCCGTGTCTGGGTCTGTCACGTAAATTCCTGCCTCACTCCCCCAGGCAATGGCTTGGAGGTCGGCTCGGAGATAGTCTTCTTCTAAAATCTCCAAGTAAATCGAAGCAGACTGACTAAGCATGTCTTGGTTGATCTCGGTGACATAAGTAAAGTCTACCTGGTCTTCTTGGTCTTTCAGGTCTGGCAAGTCCCCTTCCAAGTTCAGTTTATCCAGCTGGCTATTAAAGTCCATCTCCCTGTAAAAGGGAACCAGCTTTTCCAAGTCCTTGCCGGAATAGGCCAAATCAGCCAGGTCTACTTCGATGGGGGAGTGAACATCAATGGTGGCCAGCTTTTTACTCAAGTAGGCTGTCTCTTTTTCGTCTATTAGGTAGTCTTTCCGCTTGGACTTGTTCATCTCGTCGATCCGGTCGTAAAGTTCTTCAACCGAATGGTATTTTTTTAGTAATTTAATGGCTGTTTTTTCCCCAATCCGGGTGACACCTGGGATATTATCTGAGCTGTCACCAGCCAAGCCCTTCATGTCAATAATTTGTTTGGGTTCAATTCCCAATTCCTCTTGTATGCGTCCAGCGGTATAGTCCTTAACGTCCGATACCCCTTTTTTGGTAAGGGCGATCCGGACCTTGTCAGTAGCTAGTTGCATCAAGTCCCGGTCCCCTGTCAAGACCACTACTTCCAGGTCATCCTGGTCCTCAAGCCGAGTCGTCAGGGTCCCAATAATATCATCAGCTTCGTATTGGTCCAGTTGGTAGGTCTGAATCCCAAAGGCCTGGACCAATTCTTTTAAGTAAGGAACCTGCTCGGAAAACTCACTGGGCATGCCTTCCCGACCACCCTTGTAGTCTTCATAATAGTCGTGTCTGAAGGTGGTCTTGCCGGCATCGAAGGCGACTAGGACATGGCTGGGGTCTTCTTTTTCCATAATACTCTCTAGCATATTGTGGAAGCCAAAAATAGCGTTAGTATGGAGGCCGTTGCGGTTTTTCATGGATTCCAACTGGCCGTGTAAGCCATAAAAGGCTCTAAAGGCAACACTGTAGCCATCGATCAACAGGACTTTCTTTTTAGACATGGTCTCTAATCTCCTTCATCTGCCTAGTTTTATGACTAAGCAATTCTTGCTTTTGCTTCAGAATTTGGTCTTGATTATTACCAATAGTTTATCAAATAAGTAAGGGGAATAAAACAGATTAAACCAGCAAGCCAAGCAAGCAAAAAGGCATGCTAAACCCCTCTGGGAGGTCTGACATGCCTTTTGCACTTTATTTATTTTTAGCTTAGACCTGGGAGTGGTAGGTTGAGCTCAACAAGCTTTCATAGGCTTTTTCAAACTTGCTGATGTCTCCTGCTCCCATGAAAATAATCACTTGCCCATGTTGGTCAAGCAGAGGAGACACATCGTCTTCCTCAATCACCTGGTCGGCCTTGCTGGTTTTAGCCAAAAGATCTTGGATGGAAATATCGCCTGACTTTTCTCTAGCTGAATTAAAGATATCACACAAGTAAACCTGGTCTGCCAAGTCCAAGGCCTGGGCAAATTCATCTAGGAGGGCGACTGTCCGGGTAAAGGTGTGGGGCTGGAAGACCGCCACAATGTCCTTGTCCGGGTATTTTTGCCGGGCCGCATCAATCGTTGCCCTTATTTCAGCAGGGTGGTGAGCATAGTCATCGATAATAGTAGTGTCCCCGACCACCTTCTCGGTAAACCGGCGTTTCACCCCAGCAAAATTAGCCAATCTTTGGGCAACCAAATCTTGGTCTAACCCTTCGTAGTAAGCTACTGCTATAACCGCCAAGGCATTTTGAATATTGTGGTTGCCATAGGTTGGGATGGTGAAGTGTTTGTAAAATTCTCCCTTAATATAAAGGTCGAAGGCAGACCCTTCACGACTTCGGTCGATGTTTTTAGCCACAAAGTCATTGTCTTCATTTAGACCGTAGTAAATGACCGGCACCTGGGCTTTGACCTGCCGAAGACGTTGGTCGTCCCCGCAGGCAAAGAGGTATTTTTTGACCTGGTGGCTGAATTCATCAAAGGCCACTTGGACATCTTCAATAGACTTGTAATAGTCCGGGTGGTCAAAGTCAATATTGGTCATAACCGCATAGTCCGGTCGGTAGGCCAAAAAGTGCCGCTTGTATTCGCAGGCTTCCAAGACAAAATACTTGGCACCTTTTTCCCCATGGCCGGTCCCATCTCCAATTAAGTAGGAGGTGCTATCAATACCGGAGAAAACATGGGCCATCAAACCAGTTGTGGAGGTCTTACCGTGAGACCCGGTAATAGCGATGGAAGTAAAGTGTTCGATAAGGTCACCGATAAAATCATGGTAGCGGATGATTTCTAAACCGAGCTCTCGACCTCGGACCAGCTCGGGATGGTTGTCTCCAAAGGCATTGCCTGCTATCAGGGTCATACCTGGTTTGATGTTATCAGGGTCAAATTCTAAAATGTTTATATTTTTTTCTTCTAAGCTTTTTTGGGTAAAGAAATACTTTTTGACATCAGATCCTTGGACATTTAAGCCCTTGTCAAACAAGATAGTGGCAAGTGAACTCATGCCAGATCCTTTAATGCCAACAAAGTGATAGATGGTGTCTTGGTCCATACCCTACCTCCTTCTTGTTTATCTTTACGACAACTTTACAAGTATATAACATTTATGTTAAAAATGCTAGTCTAAGAGTCAGCTTTTTGGTCTGTCTGCCATTTTTTAAGGATATTGGCATTTAAACAGTCTTCGGTCAGGAGAAAGTCATGGTCTTGTTTTAACATCAAGTCTTTTAAGGCCTTGTAATTCCACTCAATTTCTTCCTGAACCTCTTGCTTATCGTAGCCCATCCGCTCTTTCTGTTCCTTGCTATAGCCAAAAACTGGGGAAGGAACTTCAGTCACCTTAAACCGGGGCCGGTATTTTTGCGACTGCTTGTGTTCGTAAAGCTGGTTGAACTTAGACTTACCCTTGAGGATTTTCTCGGCTTCATTTTCCTGGCTAGGGTCCTTGTGGAGGTCACGAGCTAGGTCCTTGTCTCTCTGGTTAATATTGGCAAAGTTCAGACCTTCTTTTGGGTCTTTTTTGCGACCAGACTTAAAAAAGCCGGTGTCTTGACTAGGTCTAAGGTCTGGACTTTCTACTTGCTTTTTCTTTCGATGGTTGAAGGAGGGGCCGTCGTAATTCATTTTGTCATCCCCTTTTAAAATTCAAAGCTTTCTCCAGTCGGTTTGTCATCAGCTAAGACTAGAATGCCTTGCTTTTGGTTTGATTTAATATTCAATTCTCGGGCTGAGCAAATCATCCCAAAACTGTCAACCCCGCGTAACTTGCCCGGCCAAATCACACTTCCATCCGGCATCATAGCCCCTGGTTTGGCTACAACAACCTTTTGGCCTTGGGCAATATTGCTAGCTCCACAGACAATTTGCAGGCTTTGGCCCTGGTCCACTTCTACTTGGGTGATATGGAGGTGGTCGGAATCTTCATGGTCCTTGCATTCTTTAACGTAACCAACAACAAATTTAGGGTCCAGGTCTGCCTGGAGGGTCTGGTCAAAACCAGCTTCTTTGATCAGTTGGTTCAATTGGTCTACCTGGTCTTGGCTTAAGCTAACTGGGCCGTCTTCGTCCAAGTTTAAGTGGTTGGAAATATTGAAGAAGTTGTAGGCTACCAATTTGCCACTTTTTTGGTTATAGATAGCGGCCAGGTCATTGGACCGTTCATAGCTTTGGTCACTAGCCTTGGATTCTTCCAGCATGACCATTAAGACATCTTTTAAACTCTTATTGTTATAGGCTGTTACTAGCATGCAAATCTCCTTTATTTGTTCATTAGGGTGTTCAAGGTAGTTCGGTCAAAGTTCTTAATCAGTTGGACGAGCAGGTCTTTGGCTGCATAGTAGTCGTCAATGTGGAAGAGGGACTGGTGGGTGTGAGGGTAGCGGACAGGAACGCCTAAGACACCAGACGGGATCCCGTCGTTAAGCTGGTGGGCAGCTACCGCATCTGTTCCCCCTTTAGAGACAAAGTACTGGTAGGGAATGTCATGACTTTCGGCAGTGTCTAGGATAAAATCTTTTATCTCTTTTGGCATGATGTAGCCTGGATCTTGGATACGGATTAATACGCCGTCCCCAAGCCGGCCATTAGCATCCGCTTGACCACTGGTATCCTCGGCTGGAGAAGCATCGACAGCAAAAAAGCAGTCCGGCTTGAATTTCCGGACCGAACCCTTTGTCCCTCTTAAGCCAACTTCTTCCTGAACATTGGCCCCGGCGATCAAGGTATTAGCTAAGGTTTGGTCGCCCACTTCCTCTAGGGCATCGATTATGGCTAAAACACCAAAGCGGTTATCCCATGCCTTGCCAAGAATGGTCTTGCCATTAGCCAAGGGGATAGTTTGGACATCTGGAACGATAGCTTGGCCGGGCCGGACACCGTAACTTTCCGCCTCTTCCTTGGAAGTAAAGCCCCCATCAAATAAGATATCTTCTAAGTTCAAACTCGCTGAACCAGACTTATTTTTTAACAGGTGGGGTGGAATGGAAGCGGATACGATTGGTAGGTCGCCCTGGTCAGTCTGCAGACTAAAGCGCTGGGAAGAGACCACATTGGGATTCCAGCCACCAAGGGGTCGGACTTGTAAGAGGCCGTTTGCTTGGATCTTAGCCAAGATAAAGCCCACTTCGTCCATGTGGGCCGCTAGCATGAGCCGGGGAGCCTGGTCTTCCTGACTCGCCTTAATGCCGAAAACCCCGCCTAAGCCGTCCATCTCAATTCTATCGACTTTATCCTTCAGTTCGTCTTTCAGGTAATCTCTCATCTGATACTCAAAGCCAGCAGTGGCTTGGATTTCAGTTATTTTTTTAATGCGGTTAAATAATTTTTCGTCCATAACAAATGGTTAGTAAATAACCCTACCTCCTCAGTCAGTCATTGATTTAATTATACACGAAAGCGAAGGCAAAGGAAAAGCAAGCCCATTTGTACTTGCTTTAGCCTGTAAAAGCCACTAGAATGGTTATAGATATATTTTATCAAGGATGTGACCCAATTAAATGAATGAAAAAAACCAGTCCTTATTCTGGGTAGTTGTGGCCAGTATTTTAAGCCTAGGCCTCTTCTTATTCCTCTTTTTCCTCTACCAAGACCGCAAAATGATGTCAAGTTCGGCTGTCTTGAAAAATGCCAAAAAATCTTTTAAAAAAGATGGGCCAATCGAAGGTTCCTGGATCCAAATGACCCCATCTACTTACAAAGTTGATACTGAAGAAAGTCCAGTCTACTATGGGGGTATCACCCGCAAGGTAGACCAAAACATCCAGCAATATGAATTTATAGCCGATGCCTACACTGGCCAAATTATTACCACCTATCCTATAGCTTCTTAAAATAAACCAGCTGACTTACGATCAAGGTCAGCTGGTTTTGCTTTATCCTAACTAAAAGGTCAAACCTTCTGATTACATAAGAAGTGGGTCTTAAGCCTTCAAACTTCCTATTCTTTGGGAAAGTGGGCGTGGACCCGGTAGATGGGTTGGCCTTTAGCGGAAAACTTTTCTTCGTATTCAGTCATAATATTGCCCACAAAGTCAGACTGGTGCAAGTCTAAGTAGACTTGGTCTAAGACCATGCCATAGTGGGAAAAACTGACCAGGGAATATTCAAAAAGGCCCCGGTTGTCTGTTTTAAAATGGAGGCTACCTGATTCATCTAAGACCTGGTCATAAATAGCTAGAAAGCTCTTATAGGTCAGCCGGCGTTTTTCGTGCCGGTTTTTTGGCCAAGGATCAGAGAAAGTCAGGTAAATCCGGTCAACTTCTCCCTGGTCAAAAAAATGGGTCAGGTCCTGGCCGTTTTCATTCAAAAATTTTAAATTGGGCAAGTCCAAGTCAACCTGCTTTTCTAAAGCCGAAACTATCACGCTGGTTTGTTGTTCAATCCCAATATAGTTGATGTCTGGGTTTTGCTTGGCCGCTTCTACAATAAACTGTCCCTTGCCCATACCCAGTTCAATATGGATGGGGCCGGCTTGGTCAAAAACGTCCTGCCACTTCCCTTTCAGAGCCATAGGGTTAGGCAGGACATAGTCTGTGTGTTCTTTGATATAGTCAGCTGCCCAAGCTTTGTGTCTGAGTCTCATCATAAGTCCTCCCTTCCATTAGAAAAGGGCTTGTGTCATCCATAAGCCCTTTGACTTTGTATTTAACTTAGTTTCCCTCTGGCCCTATTGTTAACATTTGGGCCAAGGATTTGATTCCATGGTTCATGGCTGGCATCCGCCGTTTTTCATAAAAGACTTTGATATCTAAGAGGGCTGCTATGACCTGGTACCAGTAGATTCTCCTTTTAAAGGACGAACTAAGCTTGGCTTGGTAATGATTAAGCCAGTCCTCCCAGTCTAAATACTGCCAATAGCGGGCACCATACTGGCCTAAGTCATAGGCCGGGTCAGCGAGGATGACCGAGTCCCAATCAACTAGGTAGAGGTCATCAAAATCCGACAAAAGCCAATTTTTATGGGAGGCATCCCCGTGGCAAACCACTAAGTCCTCTTTATCTAGCTGGCTACTTGCCTGGGACTGTAAGTAGGCTAAACCCTCTTGAATAGTTGGATGAGACTCTAAGTCACTGGCTAGCCCCTGTAAAAATTGGTCAAGCAAGTCACCCGGCTTCAAGTAACTGCCATCAACTTGTTGAAGCATCTTCTTCAAGGTTTTGGACTGGTGGACCCGGTGTAATTTATGGGGGACCTCAGCCAATTTCATTTCCTCTTTGGTCAAGGTCCGACCCTTGCACCATTCTTGGGCGGTTAGGACATCGCCATTGCCCATCCGTCGGGTCCATACCAACTTAGGAGCTATCCCTTCCATGGACAGGGCTGCCAGAAAGGGTGAGGTATTCTTCTTAAAGAATAACTTCTGCTCATCCTTGGTTCCCATATAAGCCTTTCCTGTTTCGCCTTTTAAGGGGTGTAAGGTCCACCCCATTTCTCTTTCAATCGCCATTTTAACCCAACCCCTTTTTTCTCATCACAAAAAGCGTAACCCTATTTTATCGATAGGAAGGCATACCGTCAACCGATGAAGTGTTCGCTTGTCTACTCATATTTTCTTTTCAAGTAAACTTGGATAAAGGCCCAAGCCAAGGCAGAAGTCAAGACAAGGATGGCCAAAGCCTGGCTGATAGAAGTGAAAAGCCCCAACAAAGTAAAGATGACAACCACAAAGACAGCTAGCTTGGTTAAGAATTTGCGCAAGGCAGTGGCTAGGTCTGCTTGGGAAAGGGGGAGGAGTTTTAAGTAAGCTGTCTGGTTTAAGTCGTCTAGGATGGGGGTGAGTTGGTAGAGGGCCATGAGGATAAAAAGGCCAGCAAAAATCAAGGCAAAGGCCATATTACTAGACAAAACAATGAGAAGACCGCCAACTAAAATCAAACGAATAAGAAGGTTGCGGTAGCCAGGTTGGCGGACAAAGATACGGGCCAGTAAGAAGGAGGCCTGGTCCCCCTCTTTCCCTTCAAAAAAGGCAACCAAGCGAGGCAAGTGGTACCGTTTTTTTCCGTCATCTTGGACTTGGGGCACATCGGTAACGAGGTTAAAAAAGCGGTAGATAGTCTGAATCCGCTTGTTTTCTTCCCGGATGACCTGCTCGATTAAGATAAAGTCAGGCCCCTTGACCTGGTTGACTAAAAAGTAAAAAAGGATAGCAACAATTAAACTGGCAAGGCTAACCAGGAAGGGGTTAAAGATAAAGTTGGCCAAGATAAGAACAAAGCTTAAGACGGCTAAGGCCCCGGTCAACCGAGCCAGGTAAAGGCCTCTAGCGGTCACTTTCTTCTGCAAGTTTAAGTAGGTCCAATCCAGCTGGAGGACGAGAACCTGGAGGCCAATTACAGCCAGTTCAGGCACTTGGTAGCTCGTTAACCCTGCAATTAAAGGCCCGAATAAAAAGATAGCCAGAATTAAAAACAGAACTTTAAAGAGGAGGGACTGCCAGGCATAGGCCCGCAGACTGGGCTTAAATTCTTCAATTCTGGGCAAAAGAAAGAGGCGGTCAGCATTTTGCGTATAGCTAGCAATCCGGCCCCATGCCAAAAGGAGGGTTAAGATAAGGGCGGTCAAGACCTGTCCCAACAGTAAACCGGGATGGAGGCTGGCCAAGACTTCTCGGTATAAAAAGCCTCCTGCCCCCACCAAAAATAAGAGAAGGATGGTAAACTGGTCATTAAAAAGAAGGCGGAGGTATTTGGCGACTTGGCTGTGAAAATTACTCCGCCGTTTGTCTAAGAGGTCTTTAAGCACCGCCATCAGCCCCCTCTTTTGCCTGGCAAGTTTGCGCCATCATTTTTTCAAAGACCAAGTCAAGCTGGTTAATGTCCAAGTCAAAGAGCTGGGCAATCTCTTGTAAAGTTCCTTGGGCTCTAACCTTACCCTCTTCTAAAATCAGCATTCGGTCACAAACATTTTTGACACTTGTCAAGACATGGGTCGACATTAAAATGCCGGCTCCCCTCGCCTTGGCTTCTTGCATTAATTTGACAAAGTCACGCATAGCCAAGGGGTCGAGACCGATAAAGGGTTCATCAATAATCATCAACTTAGCCCGGGTGATAAAGGCACAAATAATCATTACTTTTTGCTTCATCCCCTTGGAAAAATCCACGGGAAACCAGTCAAGCTGGCGGTTTAACCTAAACAAGTCCAATAGAGGCTGGGCCCGGTCCATGGCCTCATCTTTGGAAATATCATAGGACAGGGCAGTCAACTCAATATGGTCTCTCAGGGTTAAGTCGTCATAAATCATGGGCGTTTCCGGTATATAGGCGATCTGTTTTTGATAGGCCATTCTTTGGTCCGATAGCTTTTGACCATCCAGGCTAATTTCACCCTTAAAAGGCTTCATCAAACCCATGATATGGCGGATGGTTGTACTTTTGCCAGCCCCATTCAAGCCAGCCATGCAGACAATTTCCCCATCATGGATGGTAAAGTTTAAATCCGAAATAATTTCTTTGTGGTAATAACCACCACTTAAGTTGGTCACTTTCAATGTCATTGATATGCATCCTTTATTTACTGTAATTAGATTTGTCGAAGTCCGATCCTTTATAAGTTTTACCCCTAAGCGGTTTCTGTCCATTTAGGTCTCATCCTAAGCCATTATGTGTTAAAATAGGGACAAGAATGATGGAAAGAGGGTTATTATGTCTAATTGTTTATTTTGCGATATCATCGAAGGGAATGTTCCCTCAAGAAAGGTCTATGAAGATAACAAGGTTTATGCCTTCATGGACATTTCACAAACCACCCCTGGCCACACCCTTGTCGTTCCCAAAGAACATGTCAGAAACTTTTTTGAAATGTCCAGTGAAACGGCTGCTGACTTATTCAGCCGAGTGCCTAAGATTACCCAAGCAATCAAGGCCAGTGATGACAAGGTAAAAGGGGCTAATATTTTGGTCAACAATGAGGAAGTGGCCTACCAATCCGTCTTCCATAGCCACGTCCACATTATACCAAGATATTCAAGCCAAGACGACTTTGCCCTTAAATTTACCGATAATTCCGAAAAATTCAGCGATGACCAATTGGATACTATCCAAGCAAGAATCCAGGGTCAGTTGCAAGAAGGAGGACAATAAGATGAGTTTCTTATTGGGAAGCGCTGCTGGGCTAGTTTTGGGAGGATTTTACGGCCTCCGTCACACCCCAAGGTCTGGCAAGGACAACCGGAAATGTATCAAGGACTATGTGGATGGGGTAAAAGGCCAGTCCAAGGTAGTCCAAGATGACTTTAACAAGTTCAACCAAGCCCTAAACCAAGTAAAAAGTGAGATGGACAAGGTCCAAGGTCCGATCAGCCAAGAATTCCAGGACATTGCCCACCAATACCAACTGGAATTAGAACCCAGATTGGGGCGTATCCAAACCCGGACCAACAAGTTAAACGAAACATTGAATAATTTAAATGTCTAAGAATCGTAAATCTACCAAGCCTAGTTTCGCTAGGCTTTTTTGTTTGCCTTGGAATAATTCATGCTAAGAAAAAGGCCCCGTCCAGCAAGTTGATCTTAGCCTGGACGGAGTCGGAATCTTGGCTTAGGACTAAAACCTAGCCTTCATTGTTGTCTTGGTCGTCTGCTTCATTTTCTGCTTGGTCGTCATTTTCCTGGTCGCCATCGTCTTGGTCGCTATCATCTTGACCATCGTCATCCTGGTCATCGTCTTGGCCATCATCACCATTGTCTTGGTCATCTTCCTGGTCTTGACCTTCTTCTTGGTCCTCGTCTTCTCCATCACTTTCCTCTTGGTCAGGGTCTTCTTCTTCCACCTGAGGTTCTGATAGGAATGGGGCCATGGCATTTTGCAAGTCAGAATCAGCTATATTAACATTAGCTTCTTGGACCAGTTCAGTCATAATGCTGTTGACCACTTGTGGGTTTCTTAGCAATTCATCTTCGACATAATTGTTGGTCGCTTCTTCTTTGGCATCTTCAAAGTCTTCTTTTTCCCCTTTTTCTAGGAGTTTGATGACATGGTAGCCAAAGGATGATTCAACCGGCTCCTCAGTAATTTCCCCTTCATCCAAGGACATAGCAGCCTCTTCAACCTCAGGAACAAAGCGACCGGTTTCAAGTTCATACTCCCCACCGTTAGAAGCGGAACCAGGGTCTTGTGACCGTTCTTCAGCTAACTCGGCAAAGTCTGCCCCATCATTGAGTTCTTCGATGATGTCTTTAGCTTCCTGCTCTTCATCAACTAAGATGTGGGCCATCCGGGTTCCTTCTGGCACTTGGGAATCGTAGTGTTCTCTGACATCTTCTTCAGAAAAGTCTGCCCGGTCGGCTACAGCTGCTCGGATCATCAAGTTCATTTTAATCGATTGTTCCAAGTCAGCCATATCAGTTGGCGAATTAGCCAAGGTCTCTTCTAAGGCTTCCCGGCCCCCTTGAGCTTCCGCCACATCGTCTATTTCTGCCTGGACTTCTTCATCCGATACTTGGTCACCGTAAGCTTGCTCCAAAATATCTTCTAGAAGCATTTGCTGCAAGACGATTTCCCCGTAGGTACCCCCACTAGGTGAGGGGTTGGTTTTGAGTCTTTCGTAAAATTCATCTTGGCGGATTCGGCCAGCAGTAGTTGAAGCAATTTCTTGGTTTTGGCCACAAGCCCCTAAAAAGAGGAGGGACCCAATAGCTAAGCCAGTCATGGCTTTTTTAAATTTCATTATGATAACACTTCCTAATCATGATTCTAATTTCCAATACTTCAATAATATAGCATATTTCAGGCCACTTTTAAAACCATGTATTAAATTATCAATCTTTTTTCATGACTTAGGCAAATTCAAGAATCCTTGCTCTGGCTTGACCCCTCTTCTAGTCCTGGATGGTAGAAAGACCGGTTGTCCATAGCCCAAATTTTAGGAGTAAACTGACCTGGGTCGGTCTTGTCCAATTCAGAACTGACCATATTTATCTTGGCATCAATCAAGTCAATTTGGTGGAGGACTTCCGCCTCTAAGAGTTGGGGCCGGACGGGAGAGCCAAATTCCAATTGACCATGGTGGGAGAGGACCATATGCTTCAAGAGGACGACTTCCTCTAAAGACTCATCAATTTTCAAATCTTGACAGGCCTGGGCGATTTGGTCATTGACTAAGACGATATGACCCATTAACTTCCCTTCAAAGGTATATTGGGTGGCAGTCGGCCCAGAAAGTTCCATGGTCTTACCCAGGTCGTGAAGGATCAAGCCCCCATAAAGGAGGGACTTGTTAAGGTTTGGGTAGATTTCAGCTAAGGCCTGGGCGATTTTTAGCATGGTGACCGTGTGGTAGGCTAAACCGGCATAAAAGGCATGGTGGTTAGACTTGGCTGCTGGGTATTCAAAGAAAGATTTGTGGTGCTTGTTTAAAATATAGCGGACAATCCGGTTAATGCTAGGGTTGGTAATGGAGAGAATGGCCTGGTTTAAGTCTTCCACCATTTCCTCTTTTTTCATAGGAGCCCTTTTAACAAAGAGTTCTGGCCGGTTGGGTTCCCCTGACTTTGCTAAGCGGATAGAGGAGATGTTAATCTGGGGAATCCCCTTGTACTCCGTCCGCTTACCTTCTAAGTAAACAACCCGACCTTCTTGAAAGGCTTGGACTTGGTCAGGCCTGGCATCCCATAAATTCGCCGAAATTTCTCCACTAGTATCTTGGAAGACAAAGGCAATATAGGGCTTGCCATTTCTGGCTTCTTTTTCTGTAGCACTCTTAATTAAGAGGTAAAGTTCGAGCTTGTCATTCACTTGGTAGTCATAAATCTTGGCCATTTTTGTCACTTCCTTTAAAGCTTGGATAAATTGGTCACTTGGTCTGGCTTAAACCGGCTTAAAACACTGGGGTCAAATGTAAAGAGGATAACCTGGTTGTCTTGACTGATTTCTTCCAATATATCATAAATAACTTTCTTACGGTCAGGGTCTAAGTTAACAAAGGAGTCGTCCACAATAATAGGAAATTGAAGCTTGCTTGACTGAAATTGGATGACGGCCAAGCGAAGGGCCGCATAGAGGGGCTCAGCAGTCCCCCGTGATAGGTCCTTGACTCCAAAGATTTGCCCGTCTTGCCTTTGGACCTGAATTTTATCGGCCTTAAATTGGATAGATTGGTAGTTGCCCAGGCTCAGCCGGTTAAAATAGTCACTAGCCTGGTCTAAGATGGTAGGCACTTGGTCTCTCACTCCCGCCTTGATAGTCTCTTGGATTAGGTCAGAGGCTAACTTGTAGGTCAACCATTCTTGGGCTAGGTCTTGGACATAGGCTTTTTGGTTTTCCAAAATCTGGGCTCGTTCTTCATATTCCCCGCCCATTTCAATCTTTTGGGCCTGGAGTTTAAGGCTGGACTTCTCTTCAATCAAATGGTCCTTCTTGCTAGCTTGCTCCTTCAATCTAGCCTGAATTTCCTGGTCTTTCCGGTTTAAGCTTTGGTAGTTAACTTTACCTAAGTCGGTCTGGTCACCAGTTTTTTTATTTTCTTGGAAAAAGGCCTCAAGCCTATCCCTCTCTTCTGCCTGGTTTTGGGCTTGGCGGGACCAGGCAATTTGCTTTTTAAAGCGAGCAATGGAGGTCTCATGGTACTTGGCCATGACCTGGTTCATTTTGCGGTCAAGCTGGTCAGCCTCCTGGTTTAAGTCCCCCAATTCTTGGCTAAGCCGGTTAAGCTCTTGCTGGTCTTGTCGGTCTTCTTTTAAGGCCTGGTCGACCAGGGTCTTAAACTGGTTTAAAGCCGCTATCTTATAATGGGGGTCTTGGTAAGTCGCAAAATCATCCGTCTGCTGGTCAATCCAGTCCGCCTGTCTTTGGACTTTTTGGCCGAGGTCAGTCCTCTCTGCCTGGAGGTCCAAGATAGTATGTGCCTGGTCGACATACTGGTTAAAAAAGTTAACCCGGCTGATAAGGTCTCTCAAGTTTAGGTCCTGGCTTAAATTTTTGGCCCGCAAAAAGTCCTGGTAACGGTCCTCCAATTGCTTACGCCTACCTTCTTCTTTTGCTTTTAGGTCTTGGAGATGGTCTATGTCTTCGGCCTGGTCCAATCGGCCTTGGCCTAGGGAAACCTGGCTTGCCTGGTTCTCTCCCCTTGCCTGGCTTAAAAAGTAGACTCCTCCAGCCGCCAACAAGGCTAAGATCACTGACAGGGCAAAGGAAAAGTCAAACAAGAAGGCCAGGAGAAAGGCTACGATAAAAGCAAGGCCCGGCCAAAGCCAACCTGGCGAGTCTTCGTCTTGACTGTTTTCTTCCTGTAAAACTTGTCTGATCCGGGCCTGGGTTTCTGCCTTGTAAATAGCGTCATCCAAGTCGGCCAGCTTGGACTGGGTCTGCCGCCACTCCTCTAACCAAGACGATAGCTTACTCCTATCCTCCTGGTCAATTTTTTGCACTTCTTGGTCTGGATCTAGGTCCAAGTCTTGGCCCAGGTCTTGGTGGTTTCGTTTCAAGTTAGATAAGTCTTGGTCAAGTTCCTGACAGGCCTGGGACAAGTCAACTAACCTGGAAGTTTGGTCAAACAACTTGTCATAGGACGCCCGATTGCGGTAGTAATCTTCTAAGCTCACAGCACCGGCGTCCAAGCCTTCTTGGCTAGCCTGTAAATCTTCCAACTCTTTATTCAAATGGTCAATTTGATTGTTTTTTTCTTGAGACTGACTCAACCAGTCTTCAAAGGCTAGCCAGTCATCCTCTTTAATCCGGTCTCCTGACTGGTCAAGGGCCTGGTTCAAAAACTGGAGACGGTCAATTTTCGACCAATTTTTTAAGTAAAACTGAACTTGGTCCCTATCCTGTCTTTCTTGGTCTAATCTTTGCTTGACTAGGTCGATTTGTTGGTCGATAGCTTTCAGTTCTTCAAGCAAGCTGAGGTAACTTGCATTATGTCTGTCAGCTTCATGAAAGTTCTCTTCAGCCTCTTTCAGGTCAGCCAAGGCCTGGTTAAGCAGGGGCATCCGGCCAGACGGTTTGAAAATTTCTTGAGCCTTTTTGTCAAAATCTGCCGCCAGTTCCAAATAATTAGCTGCCCCCGACACGCTTAAGTTCAGAAAATTTTCTTCTAATTGGCTGGGCTTGACTTGGTTGATTTTTTCCAGGTCATCCAGGCTGAATAAGTAAAATTGCCGAAAGACTTGGAGGTTGATATTGGACAAGAGACTCTGAAAAAAGTTTTCATCTAGAATAGTCTGGTCGGGTAAAATAATCCGACCTTGGCCTGACACTTTTTTATCCGGCAGGCGTTCAACCGTCACATCACCCAATTTGGAATCAACGACCTCCAAGCTTCCCCCATACTGGCTACTAGTCTTGGGTTCATAGCGGTTGTCGTTTTGCACCCGGGTGGGGAAGCCAAATAAAATAGCCTGGATAAAGGCAACCAAGGTAGACTTACCCGCTTCATTGCCACCGTAAAAGACATCCAAGTCCCCCTGGAGGTCAAAAGCTTGGTCTAACCACTTGCCAAAGCCCAGAATCCGTATCGCTTTAATTCGCATGACTGCCTCCTTATCCTTTATCCTCTTGGTCCAATAATTGCTTGGCTTGGTCGACTAGGTCAGCCTGGCGGGAGCTCGACTCCAAGTCTTTGAGGTAAGATTCATCTATCTTTTGCTTAAGTATGTTTAGGTAGCCGTCAAGGCCGGTCCTCTTGAGAGAGGTCACGGCTTCTTGCCAGGCCCTAGGATAAAGGCTAGCCAACTTGTCTTGTTTAGCCTGCCAGATAATTTTCCGGTCCTTGAGCCAAAGGTCTTGGTCCAAGACAAGTTCATTTAACTTGTCGGCACTGAGCTGGTCGGCTAGGTCTTTTCCTGCTTGGTCATGGACCAAGAAATTGACCCGGATAATTTGATAAGTCTTTTTCCCTGCCAAGCGGTCTAGCAAGGCCTGGTGGACAGAGTTAATCGTGTCCTGGTCCGTTACTGGCAAGTCCCATTCATCCCACTCTAAACTGGCAGTTGGGAAAAAGCTGACCTGGTGGTTGGGTCCTTGCAAAGTAACTAAAAGGGCGCCCTTCTGCCCTTTCTCATTGATATGACGGCCTTGGGTATTGCCTGGATAATAAGCCGGCAGGTCGGGGAAAACTTGGTGGAAGAAGTGGATATGACCCAAGGCTAGGTAGTGGTAGTGGAGTCTGGCTATATCTTCTTTCTGGAAAGGGGCATAGTCCTGGGACTGGCTGGCCAAGTCCCCGTGGTAAAGACCCAAGTGGTAGTCCACCTGCTTGTCCCTGGCTGGAAAGCTGGCCAGCATGTTTTTTGCGATATGTTGCTGGTGGTAGCTAAAGCCCGTAATGGCAACTTTTTCCCCAGCTTTGCTTTCTAGGTAATGGGTTGTCACTTGGTCGGGGAAAATAGTGACATTGTCAGGAAAGTCTAGGTAAAAGCGTTGGTCTGCAACATAATCATGGTTCCCAAAGCCGATAACAACCGGGATGCCCGCCTCCTGCAAGCGGGTAAACTGGTCTTTCAAGAAGACCTGGGCGTAGATACTCCGGCTGGCTAGGTCAAATAGGTCGCCAGCAATTAGGACAAAGTCTACCTCCTGGTCTAAGGCCTGGTCGACTACTCGAGCAAAAGCATCAAAGGTCGAAGCCTTGACTTGGTTTAAAAGGTCCCGGTCCATATGGGCTAAACCCTTAAAGGGACTATTTAAATGTAGGTCTGCTGTATGTATAAATTTTACCATAGAACCTCCAATAATGGGAACATATATTCTTGTTTTTGGTAAGAAAAGAGCCCTGAGCTAGGGCCCTTGTTAGTATTTGATTATTGTTCTTCCTGGCCAGTTTTGGGTTGGTGTTTTTGGTAAAGCTCTTGAATCGGTCGCAAGGCAATTTGGTTGATCTCATCAATAACCTGGCTTACCTTTTGCTCGGCTTGAATGAGCTGGGCTAGGGTCTTGTTTTCCCCTACCTTAGCCGATAATTCTTGGGCTTGTTTGGCATCTTCTTCGGTGATTTCTTGGCCTGTCATTTGTTTTTGCTGGATGCCTTGTTGGACCTGTCTGAAGTCATCAAAGAGCTTACTAGCTATTTCATCTTTTTCGACTGCTTCAAAAGCTTGGACCAGGTCTTTGAATTCGTCCGTTTGACGTAAGTCACTTTCTAACTGGTTGGCTGCGTCGTAAATATTAACGGGCATTTCTCTTACCACTCCTTCGTCATGATACCCTATGAGTATACCAGAAATGACTTAGTGGCTCAAATGTAAGCGGAAATATAGGATAAGAAGCTAAATTTAACCAACCACTACTGGCGACAACTTTAATTGCTTTCACTAGCCAGTTCTTGAGCCTCCGAAATCCATTCTTGGACTTTTTCCTGGTTTTCACTTATCCAATTTTCAGCTGCTAGCTCTGGATCATCGGTTTCTGCCAATTCCAAAACGACTGCTTCCAGGTCATCCATTTCCCACTCGAAATTATCCAAAACAGAAAAGGCAATTGGATGATCATCCTCAAAACCTTGTCGAACATGAGTATAGATCGACTCATCATCACCGTAAACATTTTCAGGATCATCCAGGTATTTCAAGTCAAATTCTTGGAACATCCAATGAGGATTCCAGCCTGTTACCACAATTTCTTCTTGGTTTTCATATCTGGTTCTTAATTCTGTTGTCATTGCGCCTGTAGAAGCATTCTGTAATTCCCAGTCTGCCAGGTTATCATATACTTCCATAGCTTCTTCGGAGGAATCCATTATCCCAGCACCAGGCTCAATACCTGTAATCGTTTTATCGGCCTGGTCGTCCAAGTCTTCAATGGAGTTAAGGTCTTCCATATAGGTAGGGACTGCTAGACCAATTTTAGCCCCGTGAGTATGGGGACCGAGATTTTCAATCTGATCGCCATATTCCTCTTCTTGAGCCCCATGTGTAATAGGAAGCCAGGCAGTAACTGAGGCATCAGTTTCCCCCTCAGCTAGGGCCTGCCACATGACAGAAACATCTACACTAGTCAAAGTGACATCATAACCAATTTCTTCTAATACTTGGGCAATAACATTTGTTGAAGCTAAAGATTCTTCCCAATCATTATGGGCAAGTTCTATTTGGTCTCCGTCCACAAGTTTTTCGTCAACAGCTTTATCGTTGCCCTCGCAAGCCAGTAAAAAACTAGAAACTAGGGCTAAGCTGACTGTTAATTTTAGATTCTTGACAAAATGTGCCATAAATTCAGCTCCTTTAAAATACGTCTTCTATTATAAAGGAAATGCTGTATCTAGACAATTTTTGCTTGTTAGCTAGGGGATATTTTGAACAATATTAATAATCTAGGCCCAAAATGACACCCCCTTACAAGTCGCAACTTGTAAGGGGGTATCTATCCGTCTGCTTCATTCAAACGGATTTTATTCAGTTATGGGTTCTTCTGCCAAGAGTTCAATTTGGTGAAGACCATAAACATCCGGGTCTTGGCCAGGAATTGCGTCGTGGGCATAGACAGATACCCGGTCATTAACCAATTGAAGTTCTGTACGCCAGAAGGTAGGGAGGGTCGGGATCTCGTCTATGAAGAATTCCTGCCAGTCGTAGAAGACTTGCTGGCGGTATTCGTCATCAAAGGCTTCTTCGGAGACAAAATCTTGCAAGTACTCATTGTTTTCCTCAGACTCATAGCGGGCCAAGTTAAATGGTTCATTTGGACCGTACAAGCCAATTGGTGTTGGGTCAGACCCTACCCCAAAGCCTAATTCAAATACGTCAATATCTGGGTCATCTGCTTGAACCCGGTCGATGTGGGCATTATTCTCGTGGAGTCGGCCATCTAGTAAGGAAACATTAAGGCCAACTTCTTCCCAGGCCTGGAGATAGTATTGGGCAACCGTTTCTGCGACCTCAGAACCTGCTCGGGAAGCATAGGTGATTTCTAGCGGTTCACCGTCAGGATCTTCCCGGTAGCCGTCTCCGTCTACATCTTCGTAGCCAGCTTCGTCTAGCAATTGGTTAGCCCGGTCAGGGTCATAAGGGTAACCTTCCAAGTCATCTCGGTGGAAGTCAGTAAAGTTGGGAATAATGTGGGTGGTTGCCCGCTGGCGGAGACCAGAATAGAAGGATTCGCTAACCTGGTCAATGTCCAAGGCGTAAGCCATAGCCTGGCGTAAGTTTTTATCAGCCATTTTAGCATCTGGATCGACTTGAACCTTACCGGCTTCTTGATCCCACTCACCTAATTTAAAGCCGATAAAGTCATAACTTTGACCGGTGTAGCCGAGGGTAGTGTAACCCGGGATACCGTCTTGGAAGGTATCGTATTGATCAGTAGGAACTGTGTCAACCCAGTCAAATTCACCCGCACGAAGGGCTTCAATAGCACCGGATGATGGAACACGTTCCACAGTAATGCCGTCTAGCTTTGGAGCCCCTAAATAATAGTCTTCAAAGGCAGAAAATTCTACCGATTCACCCGGAACAACATTATCGACCTTGAAAGGTCCAAAGCCAACTGGATTTTCTCGGACATTCGGGTGAGATTCCAGTTCTTCAGCTGGGATATCGCCTAAGTGGTGGCGAGGAGCAGCATAAGACCAAACTCCCCCACCTGCTTGGGTCATGGTAGGGTCAAATTCCTTGTAATGGATAGTCACAGACATTTCATCGTCTGACAACTCTAGACCTGAAATGGAGTCAGCTTCACCATTTTTAAACTCTTCCATCCCTTCAACATTAGCGATGTCTTCACCGTAACGGATACCGGTGTAGTTAGGGTCCCCTAGAATTTCGTGGGCAAAGACCACATCATCAGCTGTCACCTGCTCGCCATCATGCCAGTACACATCATCGCGAACAGTAATGGTGACACTTGAATTTTCTTCGTCAAATTCAATATCGGCAGCTGTACCCCATTCTTCGCCCCCAACTAGTTCAAAGTTCTCATCTTGGGTCAATAATTCGCCCAAGGTGAAGCCATTCAAGGTTGAGTCCGTACTCACTTCGTATAGTTGCCAGTCAAAGATACCAGTCCAAGCAGAGTCAGCTACAATCCCAACTTGAGCCACCCCACCATCAATGGGCTCGCCTTCGTTTTCGACCGTAGACTCAAAGTCATCAACGGAAACAGCACTGGACTCTTCACCATTGCTTTCTTCGTTAGTCTCTTCCGTTTGTTCACCTGAATCAGCAGGTGCTCCGCCTTCTTCCTGGCCACTTTCGCCGCCACAAGCTGCTAGGGTCAAGGCCACTAGGGTTGAGCTGGCGAGTAGCGCGTATTTTCTCTTCAAATGCATATTCTTCCCCCTGTTTCTTTTTACTAGCGGCCCTCCCTGGTTAGACCAGAATTAGCCGACTATGATGTTGGTCCCCAGTCTAAGACTTAGGGTTGGAATAGCAAATAGTTAACCCCTTTTCAAATATGACCACCATCCCCTTTTAGCACAAATAGGACTAAGTATTTAATGAGTAACTATTGTATTCCTTTAACTTTAATAAATATTGTAAGTGAAGGAATGAGGAAAATCAAGGCTTAAATCAGATCTTTTTTAATTTTATTTAATAAATACTGTGGTTATCAGCTTTTCGTTCACTTCATTTTTTTACAAAAAAACTGTCAGGCCCAAATATGGGCCTGACAGGGCAGTTATAATCGCGATCAATTGAGTCAATTATTCAGTCAAGGGCTCTTCAGCTAGGAGTTCAATTTCATGGAGTCCATAGGTGTCTTGGTCAACTTGTGGAACAGAACTGTGGGCGTAGGCAGAGACCCGGTCGTTAACGATCTCTAGCTGTGTAAACCAGAAGGTCGGTAGGGTCGGAATTTCATCCATAAAGAATTCTTGCCAGTCATGGAAAAGTTGCTGGCGGTAGTCGTCATCAAAGGCTTCATCTGCCTCAAAGGCTTGGAGGTATTCATTGTTTTCATCCGTTTCATAGCGAGTGAAGTTAATGGGTTCGTTTGGCCCGTAGATGACAGATGGGGTTGGGTCAGATAGGGCACCAAAACCTGCTTCAAAGACATCAATTTCAGGGTCGTCCCCTTGGATTCGGTCATAGTGGGAGTTAGATTCGTGGAGTCGGCCTTCAAGCAAGGAAACATTTAAGCCCACTTCCGCCCAAGCTTGGAGGTAGTATTGGGAAATTGGTTCAGCAGTGTCACCCCCGGTCATAGCAGCATAGGTAATTTCAAGAGGCTGGCCGTCTGGATCTTCCCGGAAGCCGTCGCCATCTACATCTTCATAACCAGCTTCATCCAAGAGTTGGTTGGCCTTGTCTGGATCATAAGGGTAGCCTTCCAAGTCATCTCTATAGAAACTTGCAAAGTTAGAAGGAATATGGGAAGTGGCTCGTTGACTTAAACCGTTGGAGAAGGTAATAGCCACCTGGTCCAAGTCAAGGGCATAAGCCATGGCTTGGCGGAGGTTTTTGTCAGCCATTTTGGCATCCGGATTCATTTTAACCTTGCCTTCGTCTGCATCCCACTCACCGAGTTTAAAGCCGAGGAAGTCATAGCCACGGTCAGGATAGCCTAGGATGGTGTAGCCTGGAAGACCCTCTTCGATAATATCAAACTGGTCTGTCGGTACAGAGTCTACCCAGTCAAATTCACCTGCCCGCAAGGCTTCAATGGCTCCAGCCGGTTGCAAACGTTCCAGGGTAATCCCATCTAGCTTGGGTTCACCTAAGTGGTAGTCTTCGTAAGCAGAGTATTCAACAGACTCTCCCGGAACAACATTATCGACCTTAAAGGGACCAAAGCCAATGGGGTTTTCACGGACATTGGGGTGGGACACTAATTCGTCAGCTGGGATGTCTTCTAAGTAGTGCCGTGGTGCAGCATATGCCCAAACGCCCCGGCCCGCTTGTTTCATGGATGGGACAACTTGTTGGTAGTGGATGGTGACGGTCATTTCATCATCAGACAATTCTAAACCAGAAATGGAATCAGCTTCTCCTGCTTTATATTCTTCCATTCCTTGAACATTGGTAAAGTTATCCCCATATCGGATTCCAGTGTAGTCTGGGTTTCCCACAATTTCATGGGCAAAGACAATGTCGTCAGCAGTTACCTGTTCCCCGTCATGCCAGTAAACGTCATCATGGACTGTGATAGTGACGGTGTCGTTATCCTCATCGAATTCGATATCAGCCGCAGCCCCGTTTTCCTTGCCACCCACCAGTTCATAGTTCTCGTTCATGGCCAAAAGGTCACCTAGGGTATAGTTCATCAGAGAAGCATCAGCTTCATTTTCATAGTGTTGCCAGTCAAAAATCCCGGTCCAAGCCGTGTCAGACAAGACACCAACTTGGGCAATCCCACCATCGATGGCTTCTCCTTCATTTTGAACCGTCTCATCAAAATCTTCAGGCGACCGTTCTTGTGTGGCCTGGTCTTCTGTTGTCTCTTGGCTGCTTTCTCCTTCCTGGCCTGGATCAACCGGCTCGCCTTCGCCGCCACAAGCCGCTAGGGTGAGACTTAGGGCAGCAGAACTAGCTAAGATGGCATATTTCTTTTTAAGAGACATGATTTTTCCTCCTATGTTTTTCAATCTGTCCTATTTGACCTTGTATAAAATAGGGTCATTTACAAACTCAATCAATACAGGACCCCACTATCTTTGGAATGGACCAAGTAGTGGCTTTTTAGGCCTCTCTTTACTAATCATCTGGCAAAAGTGAGGTATTTACTTATTATTTGTTAGTATTATTGTAAATAGAAGCAGTTACTTTATCAAGTTTAAAGTTTATGTAAATGAAAAAATCTGCTTGGAAATAAATATTGCCCCTGGTCAGTCATTGGCAAGTCAAAATCGACTCAAACAAAAAACCAGCTGTTTTTACCAACAGCTGGCTGTAATGAATGAGTTCTTGTTTTACCTTTACAATAGTCTTGCTAAGGTTAGAGGGTCCAATACTATCGACTCGTTTTTTATTGACCAAATTCCCGTAGCCACTCGACAAGGTCCTTGCCAACTTCCTTGGCACCACGTTTGAACTGGTCATAACCTTCCGCCAAACCTTCCTTGGTGGATTCGATAGCCGAATCGACCTTCTCCTTGAGCTCAGGCGACTGGAGGAAGTCTAAGAAGCTACCACCATCGTCCTCTTGATCTTCTTCGTTGATCTTGTCAACATTAAAGTCGGTTTGATTGGTATAAGGCAGGATGTGTTCCATTTGATATTTAAAGGCTACACCCACCCCTTGGTTAGCATAATTAGACAGGTAGTGGGTCTCAGAGCTTTCATCAAAGCCCATCCAGGAGGCTAAAACCAGGTCTGGTGTGTAGCCCACAATCCATTGGTCGGTTGCCCCGGGCCCATTTTCCCTCTGGGTTGTCCCTGTCTTACCAGCCACCTGGTAGCCGTCCGGTTCATTGACTGCGGCCGTCCCCGTATCAAAGACATCCAGCAAGAGCTGGTTCATCTCATCGTTAACCTGCTGGTTCAAGACCCGGTGAGGCTTGGACTGGCTGTTGTCAACTAGGACATTGCCTGTTGCATCCACAATTTGGGTGATAAAGTGGGGTTCAATCCGAACCCCATCATTAGCAAAGGTGGAGTAGGCACTGGCTAGATTAAGCGGAGATATCCCGTGGCTCATCCCACCTAAGGCAATACTGCCTAGGTGTCTGTCTTGGTCATCCACCTGCCAACCAAACTCTTTAAGCTTGGCCATACCCTTGTCAATTCCTATCTCATTTAAAAGCCAAACGGTAGGGGCATTTAAACTCTGAGAAAGGGCATAGTGGAGAGGTACCTGGCCTTGGTAGGTACCGGACAGGTTGGTTGGGGTGTAGTCTGTTTCCCCATAAGAGGTTAATTCATCTTGTAAGAGGGAATCAGGATGGTAGCCATTTTCAAGAGCTGGGGCATAAACACCTAATGGTTTAATGACCGATCCTGGCTGCCGTCTCATCTGGGTGGCCCGGTTAAAGCCACGCAAGGTGTAGTCCCCTCGACCACCTACAACAGCCATGACTCCACCCGTTTGGGGGTCTAAGGCCACTGAAGCAGCCTGGGCAGGAGTCCCATCTTGAGCACTGGCAAAGAGACTATCATTACGGTAGCTTGCATCCAATTCTTGTTGGGTGGCCTGGTTCAGGCTAGTGTAAATCGTGTAACCCCGGTTCATTAACTCTTCTTCATCCATCCCGTATTTGTAGATGGCTTCACTAATCACGGCATCAAAATAATAGGGATAGCGGTAGTCGTCAATGGGATCATAGTTGT
Source organism: Alloiococcus otitis ATCC 51267 (assembly GCF_000315445.1). Classification (GTDB taxonomy): domain Bacteria; phylum Bacillota; class Bacilli; order Lactobacillales; family Carnobacteriaceae_A; genus Alloiococcus; species Alloiococcus otitis. The sequence goes on along the minus strand of NZ_JH992957.1, from coordinate 33,236 downwards.
CTACTAAGTTTAACCCATACTGGCTAATCTCATCATACTGGTCTTCTGTCAAGTAATCATTGTTAACCATGAGTTGTAAGACGGTATTGCGCCGGTCGATAGCCCGGTCATAATTGTCAATAGGATTGTAGGCTGAAGGCCCCTTGAGCATGCCGACCAAGGTAGCAGCTTCTGCTACAGTCAAGTCACTGGCCGGTTTGCCGAAATATTTATGCGACCCATCTTCAACTCCCCAGACACCATGGCCTAGGTAGACATTGTTTAAGTACATGGTTAAAATCTGGTCTTTACTATAATTCTTCTCGATTTCGATAGCTAAAAATAACTCCCGCAACTTCCGAATGATGGTCTGGTCTGCGGACAGGTAGGCATTTTTAGCCAGCTGCTGAGTGATGGTAGACCCACCCCCAACGACACGACCTGTCGTTAAGTAGCCCAAACTAGCCCGGCCGATTCCGATCAAGTCAAAACCCCGGTGCCGGTAAAAGCGCTTGTCCTCCGTTGCAATAACGGCCTGGACTAAATTATCTGAAATTTCTTCTATTTCAACCTGGCTTCCCTGCTGAGAGTTGAGGCTGCCGGCCTCTTGGCCACTGACATCTATAATTTGTGTTTTTTCTTCTAAACCAGCCTCCAAGGTCTCCACATTGGCAGTTCGGGATAAGTAATTTAAGTAAATCCCAAAGCCCAAGGCAATGGTTAAAACAGTCAGGAGGGAGACCTTGGTTAGGTGAAATTTCCGCCACCACCTTCTAAAATTCTGCCAAAAACGGACAAGGTAGGGGGCCAACCAATTCCAAAAAGCTTTAACTTGGCGCTTGGCCTGCTCCAGAAAACTATTATTTTCCATGAAGACACCTCTTTAACGTGGTCTAAGTAACTGATCTAATCTTAACTATCATACACTGAATCGAACCATCCGACATAGGTCCCTAGTATGATATCATTTTCACCTATCCAGCGGGCCATAATGAGTGCTATTTAAAGAAATTTTAAAATGACCAGACACTCTTAAGATAGGAAAACCTCCCTGGCAACTTGAGCCAGGAAGGTCCCTTCCAACTTTAGCGAGGCAGGATTAAGAAATAAAATCGTCGTATAGGTCTTGGTCATAGACCACATCCAATTCACCCATAAATTCTTTCAGCCCTTCATGACCGGTAAAGATTTTTTTAAACCGGTAGAGGCCGTCCGACTTGTCAAAGCCAAAGACCCCACCCATATCATATTCTTCGCTTCCTCGGGCCAAGGCATACTTCATGGCTTCGTAATTTTCTTGCAAAGACCCATTTAAATTTCGTTTTTTGTTGGAAGAAGCTGCATACATGTAGAAGGATTTTTTATTATAGCTCACCAAGATACAAGTAGCTAGGAGGTCATCTTCGTGGTAGGTCTGGAACAATTTAGCATCCTCAAAGCTGTGCATTAACCGGTCAAAGTAGTCTTTGGGCCGGTGAGTAATCCCTTGCCGTTCTGCCATTATTTGGGTCAATTCATAAAAGTCATCCAAGGCCTGGTCATAACCCTCATCATCCACGGTCAGATAGTGGGTCTGGAGGTTATTTTTGTAAGTTTTGCGGATCTTGCGCCGGTTATTGCTGGTGAAGGCCATCAGCAAGCTTTCTTCATCATGACCCCTTAAGTCCGTCATCATGTGGAAGCGGGGGTTGGAGAAGACGTGTTCATCTTCTTGCTCAGCTGACCGGAAAGTATAGCCTAAATCGCGGTATTTTTCGACCAGGTCAGGATCATGAAGGGTTTCCGGGTCCATCCGCAACAAAAAGGCCTTGTGCTTGTCCGCTACGACTTGGGCTTCCTTAATTAAGTCGGTCACCAAGTCTGTATCATGAAAGTCACAAACCGGCCCTCTTGGCGCATATAAGAAGGCATGTTCTCCGTCATTTTTGACTGATAGAATGGACAAGCATGCCTTGATCCGGTCTTGGTCATCGGTAAGGTAAACATAGTCACCGTCCCAGCCTTCCTTAACCTGGATCCATTTGGTAGACTGCATCAGGTGGCCCTGGGGGTGGTTTTGGACAAAGTCCTCATATTCCTGAACGCGGTCATGGTCATTTAAGTCTAATAATGGCACTATTAATTCCTCCATACACGTAAATAATTTTGTTTAGCTTAGGACTGAAAGTCTTTAACAGCTTGTTTAAATTGATCAATAATAGCTTGAATTTCTTCATGACTGTAGGCATAGGCCCCACTAGCCATGGGGTGCCCCCCTCCACCATGGTCTTTAGCAATTTGGTTAATAGCTGGTCCTTTTGACCGTAAACGGCAACGGTAGGACCCGTCTGTTTGCTCGACAAATATGCCCCAACACAAGACTCCCGCAATGGGACGAGGAACATTGACAATGGCATTAGTGTCTGCATCCCTTAAACCTAATTCCTGTAGTTTGGCTTGGTCGATCACTACTGCTCCCACACCATCTTCCACCTTGACCTGGTCTAAGACATAGCCGTTTAGACTAGCCACTTGGGGGCTGACTTCGTAGAGTTGGTTGAGGAGGTCAGTATGGTCAAAGTTAGATTCCATTAAACGACCTGCCACCTGCATAGTGTGGGGAGTAGTGGCTGGGAATTCAAAGCGACCGGTATCCCCTACAATCCCTCCATATAAAAGTCTGGCAGCATTGTCAGGCAGGGTCAAGCTATCCTCAAAGGCAAAGTAAAAGTCTGCAATCATTTCTGAACAAGACGAAGCAGAAGGCTTGACCCAAGCCAAGTTACCATAAGGGTCATCCAAAGGGTGGTGGTCAATTTTGATGACTTGGTTTTGGTCAAAATCAATATTTTCCCTGCCATCGATCCGGTCAATATTGGCTGTATCAGTGACAATCACTAGGGCGTCATCGTATTCATTAGCCTGGACTCCAGAAAAGTCTGCTAAAAATTTCAAGTGGTCGCTCCCAGACCCGGCTGTCAAAACAGTCTTATCGGGGAAATTTGCCCGGATAATTTCAGCTAGGCCAACCTGGGACCCGATGGCATCCGGGTCAGGCCGGACGTGGCGGTGGATAATTATCTTATCGGCTTTTTTGATACTTTTCAATATAGCTTGAAGTTGATTTTGCTCATCTTGAGTCATGGTATGCTCCTTTAATTCATTATCAAGCGCCCGGTCAAGATAGCCTTGGCGACTAGGCCTTCTTCCGAAAAAACATTGATTTCAGCACGGGCGTTCTTACGAGACTTGTCAAAAATATCCACCTTAATTAATATTTCAGCTTCTAAGGGGATATACTTAAAGTAGTGGAGTTGGATTTGGTCTAAGGTGATATTATGGTTTGTTTCCTTGTAGACCACCATGGAAGAAACATGGGAAAGGATCTCCGTTAAAACTCCAAAAGAGATGGATCCCAAATTATCCGTCATCTGTGGACTCACACTGACCACAAACTCATTGTTGCCCACATCGGAGATCAAGTCTTTGACCTGGTCGGAAATGGTGTCTTTTAAATGGGGCTGGTGGGCCTGGCTTTGCATGACTTTCATAATATCCTGGCGGGAGATAATCCCAATCAAGGTTAAGTCATCAGCTACTACCGGAAGTAGGTCAAATCCCTCCCAAATCATGGCATGGGCCACGCTTGCAACGCTGTCGTACTCCTTGGCCAGCTTGGGGTTTTTGGTCATCAAGCTATTAATAGCCATACTATCATCCTTGCCAATCACATCCCGGGCCGTGACAATCCCTACCAAGCGGTTATGGTCGTTGACCACAGGTAGGCGGGAGTGGTCATGTTGTTGGGCTACAAACTTATAATCGTAAACCGTTGACCCTGACTTTAAGTAATCGGTGTCCTCCAGTTGGGTGTAGACATTCTTGATCAATAAGATTTCTTTCCGGATAACTTGGTCACTGAGAGACCGATTAATCATGGAAGCAACCGTAAAAGTGTCATAAGAAGTCGATAATACAGGCAAGGCCAATTGGTTGGCCAAATCAATCACCGCTTTTTCGGGAATAAAGCCCCCAGTAATCAGAATAGCGGCCCCATTTTTAAGGGAAAGTTCCTGGACTTCTTGGCGGTTCCCGACGATCATCAAAGAGTCTTTAGAGATATAGCGGAGCATGGCTTCTTTTTCCATCGCTCCAATAAAAAACCGGTTCAAGGATTTATTGAGGCCTTCCTGACCACCCAACACTTCGCCGTCAATCACATTAACGACTTCCTGGTAAGTTAATTTTTTCACCTGGTCCCGACCCGTCTGCTTGGTCCGGATGGTGCCAACTCGTTCAATGGCTTGAACCAAGCCCTTTTCTTCGGCATCTTTGATGGCCCGGTAGGCTGTCCCGTCCGAAACACTCATTTCTTTGGCAATGTTCCGTACAGATAATTTATTGCCTACCGGGATCGTCTTGATATAGTTAATAATCTTCTCATGCTTGGTTACCATCTAGTCTTCCTCCCAAAGTTGTAAGGGGATATTTTCGTATAAACTGGACTGAATATTGGTAACGGTGACTCCGAGGAGGCGGACACCTCGGTCGACCTGGCCAAATTCAGTCCACAAGTCATAAGCCAGGTTGAAGAGGTCATCTGCTGATTGAAGGTATTGCAGGCTGGTCTTACGTTTGGTGTGGGTGGTAAAGTCCTCGTACCGCACCTTGATCACCAGGGTCTTGCCATGGAGGTGGTGGTTGGCTAGGGCCTGTGACACTTTTTGCGACAGGGACCGGAGAGACTGGATAACCTGGTCTTCATCGTAAATCTCAGTCTGGTAGGTCCGCTCCTTGCCCACTGATTTCCGATCCCGGATTGGGTTGACCGGGCTGTCGTCAATCCCCCTGACTTTTCGGTAGAGGGAATGACCCATTTTACCAAAAATCTGGGCCAGGTCATAATCCGATATTTGGTAGAGGTCCGAGCCAGAATAGATACCCAAATCATGCATCTTTTGTACGGTCTTCTCGCCTACGCCAAAAAACTTGTCAATGGGTAGGGCCATCAAGAAGTCATGGGCGGCATCCGGGTCTACCACGGTGAGGCCACCAGGCTTGCGGTAGTCGGAAGCAATTTTGGCAATGAATTTATTATAGGAAACACCGGCTGATGCGGTCAGCTGAGTGGCCTGGACGATCTCTGCTTGAATCTTTTGCGCAATCCGGGTAGCAGACTTCATGCCATGCTTATTTTTCGTCACATCTAGGAAGGCTTCATCCAGGGAAATGGCCTGGACGAGGTCGGTGTACTGGTGGAAGATTTGGTGGATCTGGTCCGACATTGTCCGATAGAGGTCAAAGTGAGGCGGGACAAAAGTCGCTTGGGGGCACAATTGATAGGCCTTAGCCGAGGACATAGCAGAGTGGATACCGTACTGGCGGGCAATATAATTGGCTGTGGTCACTACCCCCCTCCCCTCTGTTTCCTGTGGGTGGCGGGCAATGACAACCGGCTTATCCTTCAGGTCTGGCTGTTCCCTAATTTCAACTGATGCATAAAAGGCATCCATGTCAATATGGATGATTTTCCGAGAGGTATCCCGTTTCGGTTCTTCAAAGGTTAGGATGCCATACTTCATACTACTACACCTCTTTGAAAACTGTACCTTTATTATACAACAGATTCCCAGATTAAACACATAATAAAAAAGACAGTTGCCTGTCTTTTTTAGTTTATTCTGTAGCTTCTTCTGATTCCTCTGTTTGACTGGGTTGGTTGGTCCCTAAGTCTTCAGCTTGGGCGCCGCTTCTTGGGCTATCTGCTTTCGATAAGACTTGGGCAATGGCTCTTTTCTCAAAGGTGAGGTAGATGCCTTCACAGTCTAAGACGACCGTTCGCTCAGAATCATTTTGTTCGTCCACTACCCCGTGCAAGCCACCAATAGTCACAACTGTGTCACCCTTTTGCATCCGGTCAATCATGGCCTTGTGTTCTTCTTGGCGTTTTTTCTGGGGCCGGATAGTTAAGAAGTAAATTAATACCATAAAAAGTATTAAAGGTAAAATACTTATAATAAATTCCATTACCTGCATTCCTCCACAAATTTTCTTATTATAATCCTAACAAAAAAGCGAAGATAAATCTAGTTTTTATCGGGCTTGGCTGGCTGGACTTGAAACAAGATTACTTCTCTTGGTCAGGACTGGGAAGTTGAAAGTGGTCATAGGCCTTTTGGGTTGCCACCCGACCCCGGGCCGTCCGGTTGAGTAGGCCAGTCTTCAAAAGGAAGGGTTCTACCATATCTTCAATGGTCTCCATCTCTTCTCCAATGTTAGCTGCTAAAGTGTTTAAGCCAATGGGGCCACCCTGGTAGAGGGTGATGATCATCTTGAGTAATTTTTGGTCTAGCTGGTCCAAACCCATGTCATCAACTCCCAAGAGGTCCAAAGACTGGCGGGCAAGGTCTTGGGTGATGGTCCCATCGCCTTGGACCTGGGCAAAGTCCCTGACCCGTTTTAGGAGGCGGTTGGCAATCCGGGGGGTGCCCCGGGACCGTCCGGCAATTTCTAAACTGCCTTTCGGATGGACTTCAGTGGCAATGACCTGGGCTGACCGTCGCACAACCTGGTCTAAGTCTTCCTGACTGTAATATTCCATATGGGCTAAGATCCCAAACCGGTCTCTCAAAGGAGCTGACAAGGAACCAGCCCGGGTGGTAGCCCCAATCAAGGTAAAAGGCGGGAGGGGGAAGTGAACCGGGTGGGCTGACTCCCCTTCCCCGATAATGATATCAATGTAAAAGTCTTCCATGGCTGAATAGAGCATCTCTTCAATCACCCGGGGCAGGCGGTGGATTTCATCGATAAATAAAATCCCCCCTGGGTCCAGGTCATTTAAGAGAGCAACCAGGTCTCCAGGCTTGTCAATGGCTGGGCCAGATGTGGTCCGGATGCTGGTTTCCATTTCGTTGGCAATCACCATGGCTAGGGTGGTCTTACCCAAGCCAGGTGGGCCGTAGAGTAGGACATGGTCTAAGGCCTCTTGTCGATCTTTTGCCGCTTGAATATAGACTGATAATTCTTTTTTGACATTATCCTGGCCAATATATTGGGATAAGAAACGGGGTCTTAGGGATTTTTCGAATGTTTCTTCCGCTTGGTCTAGTTGGCTGGAAACAAGCCGGTTCTCTTCTTCCATAACTGCTTACCTCCTCACTGGTTCACTTACTGGTGCAAGAGCATGTCAAGTCCTTGCCGGATATAGGCATCACTGGTCTGGTCATCTTGGTCCTCTAAGGCCTTTTTGACTTTTTTTACTTCTCTTTTGCTGTAACCCAGTGCTTCTAGGGCCAAGAGGGCTTCTTCTAAGGCTGGATTGGTCGCAGCTTCTTTGGCCTCGGCTGACGACTGGGGGAAAGAAGCGGAAGTCAAGTCTTGCAAGTTCCCTTTGAGGTCCAGAACAATCTGAGAGGCTGTTTTTTTTCCTACCCCGGGAAAGCGTTGCAAAAACTGTCGGTCTTCATTTTCAATCGCCTGGATTAAGCCAGCATGGTCTTCATTGGCCAGGATAGCCAAAGCACTTTTGGGCCCAATACCTGAGACATTGATTAATTTTAGAAACAAGCTTTTTTCATCCTGGCGGGGAAAACCAAAGAGGCTAAGCTGGTCTTGACTAACATTCAGGTAAAGGTAAATCTTCACTTCTTGGCCCAGCCGGTCGTTCAGGCGGAAGGGGTTAGCCATTAAAAGGTGGTAGCCCACTCCCCCCACTTGTAAAACCAAGTAGCTGGGTTGGACATCAACGACTGTCCCTACCATGTATTCATACATACTTTCACCACTTTTTCCAATAGTCATTTTATTATACCACAGATAAACCTAGCCTTTTAGGTCTACTTGGTTCAAACCACCCCTTTTAAGTCTGCTCATAATAAAAACTGTAATAGCAGAAGTAAATCCGCCATTACAGCTTTCTTCTCTAGACCTCTTGACTGTCCCCACTTTCGGCAATCACATAATCGGTAATGATTGACCGGGCTGGGTCAGCTGTCACCTTGACCGTATAGATCCGGCCCGATTCAGCTCTCAAGGTCTGGATAACATAGTTGCCCACCCTTAACTTAAACCGGTCCGTACTAGATGGGACAAAACCAATTTCCCTGGTGATGGCACCAGCCAAGGTTTCGATATCCTCATGGGGGATATTGACCTTGTAGTAGTCATTAAATTCTTCAATATCGATCCCAGCATTGATAAAGGCATTGTTTTTGTCTACTTGACGAATGTCGGTTAAGTGTTGGACATCGTTTTCGTCATCAATTTCGCCGACAATTTCTTCCAGAAGGTCTTCCATGGTCACAATGCCCTCAACCCCGCCGTATTCATCCATTAAGATGGCCATGTGCTGCTGTTGTCGTTTAAAGTCGATCAGCAAGTCATCGATATACATGGTTGCTGGAACAAACAAGGGGTCATAGGACAAGGCTAAGAGGTCAATCTCTCTTTCATCCTTAACCCGGATAGATTTTAGGAGGGACTTGGTGTGCAAGATGCCAACGACATTGTCCCGGTCACCTTGGTAGATGGGAATCCGGGAAAAGGGACTTTCTAAAATTTCATCGATATTCTCCTTGGGATCGTCGTCAATATTAACCATCTGGATATCAGTTCTTGGCACCATGACAGCCCGGGCAATTTTATCATTCAGCGATAAAACGCCCTCTAGCATAGTAAATTCTTCCATGTCAATGGACCCCTCATTGTGGCTTTCAACCAAAATGGACTGCATCTCATCCCGGGTAAAACGTTCGGTATTGTAGTCAAAGTCATAGGGCAATACCTTCTGCAAGCCCTTGGTAGAGACACTAACCAACCACACAAAGGGGGTCATCAAGCTATCGATAAAGGCAACCCCATGCACCAAACGCAAGGCAGCCTGGTCAGGATCTTGGGCTGCTAGGCGTTTAGGAATTTTTTCGCCAAGGACGATAAATATAAGGGTCAGCAAAAAGACAACCAAGGCAAAGGGCAAGAGCCAATCAAGTGGACCCGGTAAAAAGTCTAAGGGCTGGATCAAGTCATAGACAAAAACAGAAAAATAAACACTAGCTAAGACTTCAGTCAGAGTGATAGCTGACTGAAGCGAGCTAATGAGCTGGTCTGATTCACTGATTAATTTTAAAAGCTTTTTCGCCCTCTTATTGTCTTCCAAGGCCAAATCGTTCATGTTTTGCTGGCTCAAGGAAATATAAGCTATCTCACCAGCCGAAACAAAGGCATTAATGGCGAGTAAAACCAATAAGACGATGAGGTGTATGGCAAGGGACCTCCCGGAAACTTCCACGGGCATTCGCTCCATTCCTTTTCAACAAGTTAGCTATAATGCTTAGTTTTCAAAATGGTCAACATACTCTTCATAGCCCTGTTCAGCTAATTCATCTTTGGGAACAAAGCGGAGGGCTGCTGAGTTAATACAGTAGCGTAAACCACCCTTGTCGCGAGGACCATCAGTGAAAACGTGACCCAAGTGGGAGTCGGCTTCTTTACTTCTAACTTCTGTTCTTTCCATGCCAAATTTCCGGTCTCTTTTTTCTTGTAAAATACGTTTTTCGATCGGTTGGGTAAAGGATGGCCAGCCGCAACCAGCATCATACTTGTCTTTGGAAGAAAAGAGGGGTTCGCCACTGACCACATCGACATAGATGCCTTCTTCATAAAAGTCGTCGTATTCCCCAGTATAAGCACGTTCAGTTGCTTCATTTTGGGTTACTTCGTATTGTTCTTTAGTTAAACGGTCTTTTAAGTCTTTTTTATCCATAAAATATCATCCTATCTATCTTGTATCCGTTTAAACATTTTCTCCATATCCCGGTTAGTCAATTTTACCATGACTGGTCTGCCATGTGGGCAATTATAGGGATTTTGGCAAGATTTTAAATCCTGGATCAAGGCCCGGGCTTCTAAGTCGCTCAAGTAGTGGTTAGCCTTGATGGACCGCTTGCAACTCATCATGATAGCCGTTGCTTCCCGAAATTCCTTAGTCGAAATGTGCTGGTGGGTTAAGACAAAGTCTATCATTTCTTTTATTGTAGCTTCTTCTTGGCCATTAATAAACCAAGAAGGATGACTTTTTACAATAAAAGTTCGCTGACCAAAGTCTTCCAAGTCAATTCCGGCCCGGCTCAGGTCATCTTTGTGCTGGCAGATGGTCAGGTAATCATCAGTCGGGTAGTCTAAGACAATTGGCTCCAGGAGGGTTTGCTGGGCAGTTCCCGAGCTAGCAATCTCTTCACGGTAGTACTCATACTTAATCCGCTCCTGGGCCGCGTGTTGGTCAATGATATAAAGGCCGACTTCATTTTGGGCAAAGAGATAGGTTCCGTGCATCTGGCCAATATAGTCCAGGTCGGGAAAACCTTCTTGGTCCTGGGTCAAACCCTCCCCTTCTCCAGCGCCATCCTTCCGTAACTGGTCTTGGGCTTGCTTGACAAAGTCCCCACTTTCATGGCCCAAGATTGTCTGAGTCTCTCCCCTGCCATGACCTGGCCCAAGAGAGTCAGTCGGCTGGTCTTGCTGGCTAGAAGCTAAATCTTTTCTTACTTGGTTTTGGTAGGGTTGGAAGGAATCGGACAAATGACCAACTTGACTGGATTCATGACTTGCCTGACTAAAAGTCGGGCTTGGTTTTGGATTTTCCTGATGGGGGGCATGATAGTCACTTTGATTAAAGTCCAAGCGACCCTGGACAACATTTTCCTGTCTATCCCTTGCTGTGACCTGGTTTTGGTTGATATTTTCCAAGCCATCTGGAATCCGGACTGTTTGGTCTAGGGTCTTTCGAATTGCCCCTGTGAGTAAGTCAGCAAGGTCTTTTTCGTCACTAATTCGCACCTGGTCCTTGGTTGGGTGGACATTGACGTCCACTAGTTGGGGGTCCATGTCAATTTTAATGACAGCTAGGGGAAAACGGCCCACCATTAGCTTGGACCCATATCCTTGGACGATGGCCCGGGCCAGGGCATAGTTTTTGATATAGCGGTCATTGACGATAATGGTCATGTAAGACCGGTTGGACCGGGATACTTCCGGTAAGGACACATAGCCTGTCAGGTCAAAGTTAAAGTTGGACGCCTCAACCTTGAGCATTTTCTTGGCTATCTGAACCCCGTAAATACCAGCAATGGCTTGCTGGAGCTTGCCACTACCACTTGTATTCATCAGGGTCATGCCGTCATGTATCAGCTTAAAGGAGACGCCTGGGTGAGTCAAAGCAAAGCGGTTGAGGGTAGAAGTGATATGAGTTAATTCTGTCTGCATGGACTTCAAGTGTTTAAGCCGGGCTGGGGTGTTAAAAAAGAGGTCTTCCACTTGGATCATGGTGCCAGACCGAGCAGAAGCCGATTGAGAGGAGATAATCTCACCTCCAGAAAGGTGGAGGGCCCGACCTTTGTGGCCTTCCTGGGCTGATTCAATGTGGACTTCCGACACTGAAGCAATACTCGGGAGGGCCTCTCCCCGAAAGCCTAGCGTTTTGATCCGGAATAGGGATTCAGGACTAAGGAGTTTACTGGTGGCGTGACGCTGAAAGGCCTGGTCGACCTCGTCATAGGCTATTCCTTTGCCATTATCCGTCACCCGGATTAATTTTAAGCCTGACTCTTCAATAGCTACATCGATTTGGTCTGCACCTGCATCGATAGCGTTTTCCACCAATTCTTTGACAACTGAAGCAGGCCGTTCCACCACTTCACCGGCCGCAATCTGGTCTGCCAAACTAGCTGGCATTATCTGAATTTGACTCATACAATCCTCCTAGTCTAATGAAGCTTTTGGTTCAGGTCATTTAGAAAATTAAGGGCCTGGATAGGGGTCATATTCATAATCTGGGCCTCTTGCAATTGCTTGATAACCTCAGCATGCTTGTTAGTCATCGAAAGCTCTTCTTCTGGGGCAAAGAGGTCTAACTGCTGGGCCTCAGACTTGGACTGGTCTTCAGCTGACTCTGCTGGTTGGCTAGTCACTTGCTTGCTTTTGCCTGCTTCTAGCTGGTTTAGGACCTGGCCAGCCCGGTCAATTACCGGCTGGGGCAGGCCTGCCAGTTGAGCTACCTGGACCCCATAACTCTTGTCAGATGGTCCAGACAAGACCTTGTGTAAGAAAACCAGAGACCCCTCTTCTTCTTCGGCCCCAACATGAACATTCGTCAAACGGTCTAGGCGGTCTTCTAGTTCAGTCAGTTCATGATAGTGGGTAGAAAAGAGGGTCTTGGCTCCAATTTCATCGTGTACATACTCAATGATGGCTTCAGCTAGGGCCATGCCGTCATAGGTAGCCGTCCCCCGACCAATCTCGTCAAACAAGAGCAAGCTGTGACTGCTAGCATTTTGTAGGGCATGGTTGGTTTCGTTCATTTCCACCATAAAGGTACTTTGACCCCCGAAGAGATCATCCATGGCCCCAATCCGGGTAAATACTTTGTCGAAAATGGGGAGGTCAGCTGACTTAGCTGGGACATAACAGCCCATTTGACCCATGATCAAGGTAAGGGCCAACTGACGCATATAGGTACTCTTACCAGACATATTGGGTCCAGTAATCAATAAGATATCTTGGCCATCATTTAAATCAACATCATTGGGCACATATTGCTGCTCTTGCATGACCTTCTCTACAACGGGGTGACGACCTTCTTTAATCGAGACACTTTGACTTTCAGTATGGTAACTAGGTCTCACGTAATTATATTTTTCACTAACCTTGGCAAAGGCTTGGAGGACATCAATTTCAGCCACAGCCTTGGCTAGGTCTTGGATGGCCTTGATGTGGGCCTTGACTTTCTCCCTGATGTCAAGAAAAAGCTCATAAGACAAGGCCTTAGACTTGTCTTCAGCCTCAAGAATCAGTTTTTCTTTTTCTTTGAGTTCCTGGGTCACAAAACGCTCTGCATTGGCCAGGGTTTGCTTGCGGTCGTATCGGTCGTCTTCTAGGAGGTCTAAGTTGGCTTTGGTAATTTCAATATAGTAGCCAAAGACCTTGTTATAACCCACCTTCAAGTTCTTAATGCCCGTTTTTTCTCTTTCCTTGGCTTGAAGTTTGGCAATCCACTGCTTGCCATTTACCATGGCGTCCAAGTATTGGTCCAATTCCTCATTGTAGCCAGACTTAATCATATCACCCTCCGTGATAGAAAGGGGTGGGTCATCCACAATTGCTTCTTGGATCAATTGAGCCACTTGGGGAACCGGGTCTAGCCGGTCTAATAAATCTGCCCAAACATCTTGGTCTTCCATCAGGGTCAAGAGGTCTTTCACTTGGGGGATAACCTGGAGGGATTCTTTTAATTGAACCAGGTCCTTGGCATTAACCGTTCCATAAGCCACTCGACCAGCTAAGCGTTCCAAGTCATAGACTTCTCTTAAGCGGTCTTCCAAGTCACTACGTTCAATAAAGTGGTCCAGCAAGTTGGCAACAATGTCCTGGCGTTTTGCAATTTGCTGGGGGTTAATTAAGGGCTTATCTAGCCAATGCTTGAGCATCCGCCCCCCCATAGCAGTCTGGCTTTCGTCTAAAAGCCAAAGCAAGGTCCCTTTCTTACTGCCATCTTTGAGCGATTGGGTCAACTCCAAGTTCCGTCTTGCTTCTTGACCGTATATTAGGTAGTGGGAAGTCTCATATTCTTGGGCTACTTGAAGGTGGTCCAAACTCCTTTTTTGGGTCTGTCTGAGATAGTCCAGCAATAGACTTAAACAACTTTTGTTTAAGGGGTGCTGGATGGCTTTGTAGAGGTCTTTGCTTTCTTGGTCCTGGTTAAAATCAGACAGGTGGGAGATGACTAGACCGAAACGCTTGGTTAAATCTTCCTGCAATCCCACTAGTTTCCCTTGCAAAAAAACCAGTTCTTTTATTTGCAAGGCGCCAACTTCGGTGATGACTTCTTGGTAATCGTCTAAGCAAGTGACCTGAATTTCTCCAGTCGATAAATCGGCATAGGCTAAGGAGTATTGCCCATCTTGGTCTAAAATGGCCCCGATATAAGTATTAGTCTTGTCCCCCATGGCACTTTCTTCCATTACAGTTCCAGGTGTGACCACCTGGACAACTTCCCGTTTAACCATGCCCTTAGTCGTCTTAGGGTCCTCCACCTGTTCACAAATAGCTACCTTGTAGCCCAGATCAATTAACTTATTGATGTACCTTTGAGCTGAATGGTAGGGAACGCCACACATGGGGACTTGGACATCCGAGTTCTTATTCCGGCTAGTTAGGGTTAATTCCAAGATTTGGGCCACCCGGTTGGCATCTTCAAAAAATAATTCGTAAAAGTCCCCCAAACGATAGAATAAAAAACAATCAGGATAGTCCTCCTTAATCGATAGGTATTGTTTCATCATGGGGGTGTGTTCTGTTTTGGCCATTCATCAGTCACCTTTCTAAATATAAAAGGGATTTTCCTTATCAATCCGGATCATCTCAATCGACCCTGCCCGACCGAACTTATCTATGTTGACTAAACTGGCATTGAGACGGGCCTCCCCTACTTCTGGAGCTTTGATCCGGGCCGGCAATTGGGTTAAAAACTTATTGAGGATGGCTTGTCGTTCCATGCCTAAAATGCCATCAGCAAAGCCCGTCATGCCCACATCGCTCACATAAGCAGTTCCATTGGGCAAAATCCGGTTGTCATTGGTCTGGACATGGGTGTGGGTGCCGACTAGGGCTGATGCCTTGCCGTCCAAAAACCATCCCATGGCTTCTTTTTCACTTGTTGTCTCAGCATGAAAATCAACAAAAATATGGGGTGTCCGTTTGTTGGCTTGGTCAACTAAGTCTAAGCCAACACGAAAGGGATCTTCCAAGTCACCCATTAAGGCCCGGCCATGAAGGTTGATAATAGCCAATTCTTGGTCGTTGACCTGGACATAAGTTATCCCCTTACCCGGAACCTGGTCGGAATTAGGGTAATTAGCGGGGCGGATGATCTTGTCCTCTTGGTCGATAAACTGGTAGACTTCCCTCTTGTCCCAGGTATGGTTGCCCATGGTGACCACATCAATGCCTACCTGCATCAGTTCTTTAAAGATGGGCCGGGTAATTCCTTTCCCACCAGCCGCATTCTCTCCGTTGGCGATGGTCAAGTTCACCTTATGCTTCTTTTTTAGGGCGGGCAGGTAGTGCTTAACCGCCTGACGTCCGACACGTCCGACGATATCACCGATAAATAAAATTTTCATGACTGACACCTTCACTCTCTTACCCTTCATTTTACCAAGATTTGGCTCACGAAACAAAAAACCTACCCAAGTCTCTTGGGTAGATTTCTTGAAGACTTTTGCCACTAGATGGCTAATCTTATCTTTTGGATATTTGCTTAAAGACCTTAATCTTTTTTATGTTTGTAAGCGAATAGGCCACCAGCCAAGCTTGTCAGACCAAATAGTCCTAAAGCCCATGTGCCTGTAGCGGTGTTTGGTAGTCGTTGACCCGGTTTTTTGCTAACCGCTTGAACGGTTTTACCTGGTTTTTTGACCTCTGGTTTTTTAGTTTCTGGTTTTTGGTCGATCGGTTTTTTGGTTTCTGGTTTTTTGACTTCCGGGTTTTTATCGCCCGGTTTTTGCTCGCCCGGTTTTTGCTCACCTGGTTTTTGTTCACCCGGTTTTTGCTCGCCCGGTTTTTGCTCACCCGGTTTTTGCTCGCCTGGCTTGCCTGGCTCTTCTACTGGATTTGGTGAGAGGAGGTAGAACCAACGACCATTTGTCCCTTGTTTAACTGAGTAGGACTTGTTGACGGTATCTTTTTCTAAAGCTTTTTTGGCTGCTGCTTCCGCTGCTTCTTTAGTGGTGTAGCCAGTTTCGTTGTCTTCGACTGGTTTTTGGTCATTAGCAGTAAAGGTTAGGGTCTTGTCGTTGTAAGACCAGTAAAGATTGCCTAGGCCGCTATCGTTTGCATATTTACGGAAGAATTTTTCTGCTTCTTCATCACTTTTTGCCTTAACGGTAGTCGAACCCTTAGTAGTCTTGTTTTGGAATTCAAATCTATATAGCTTTTCTTCAAGTTCTTTACTCCCTGACTCCTGGATCTCTTCATCTTTGCTTTCTTGTATACTGACTTCAGCCTTATCCTTCTCCGAAGCTGAGCTTTTTC
Organism: Alloiococcus otitis ATCC 51267; assembly: GCF_000315445.1. Lineage (GTDB taxonomy): Bacteria > Bacillota > Bacilli > Lactobacillales > Carnobacteriaceae_A > Alloiococcus > Alloiococcus otitis. The sequence continues at coordinate 17,195 of NZ_JH992957.1, read as the reverse complement.
AGTGTAAAGCGGTGTTTCACTTTAGCCTCTTGTCCTAGACCCTTTGCAAGTTTATTTTTGCCAACCATAATTAACACTCCACTATATATAAATTTGCTTTCGCTTTAGTAAGGTATGGAAAACCCACAATTGTTCATAGCTTAATTGTAAGTCCTCTATAACCATTCCTTAGTGCTAAGCCGGTTGTTTTACTTAGAAAATAGGCTACTAGCTTAGTAAAGTCAATCGAATATTATGAACATTTATGGCCGAAATTGTTAAGAATTTCTGTAAATTGAAACGCATTCATATACGCACATATAAAAATTGACAGATTTAAACTAGTTATAACCGAACAAAAAAAGCCCAAGCCAGTTGATATCTATCTTTGGGCTTAAGTCATTTTGCTATGATTAAGAACTTTGTGCTAATTTTCTACGTTGGATTTCCTTGATTGGAAGTTGGTCATTAATCAGCAAACTATCAGGATTTAATTCTTGTTTGAGTTTATAGCCGGTTGACCAGAATAGGTAAACGATGGCTAAAGACAAGACGAGGGCTAAGAGGTAGGACAAAAGACCATAACCAAGGTTAAAGCCAATAGGTTGAGCTAGGATGTAAATTACAGTCGCATAGAGCATAAAGGCACCTGGCAAGAAGGTGATCAAATAGTTGCGTCCCTTGAGGTAGAGATAACGGGTAGAAACAAAGAGGGAAATAACGGCTGTGACTTGGTTAGCCCAACTAAAGTAACGCCACAAGATATCAAAGTCTATCGTGGTCAAGATAAAAGAAACAACAAAGAGAGGGATCGTAACCGCCAAGACTTTACGCAAGGAGTCTTGTTTCATGCCGATATAATCTGCCAGGATATTTCGCAAACTTCTAAAGCCTGACAAGCCAGAAGAAATAGGAAGGACAATGACACCCAAGATGGCCAAGGTACCAAAGACATTGCCCAGCAACAAGAAGGAAACTTCATTGACAACTACAGAAGGAGTACCGGCTGCAATCATATCTGCGAGACTTTGACCGTCAAACAAGGCCATAGCTGCAGTAGCCCAAATCATGGCAATAACACCTTCAGCGATCATCATGCCATAAAAAGTATACCGGCCTTCTCTTTCATTGGTTGTGGTCCGGGAGACCATGGGCGCCTGAGTAGCATGAAAGCCTGACAAGGCCCCGCAAGAAATGGTAAAGAAGATAATTGGAAAGACTGGTGTCCCGTCTGGGTGAGGGTTGTTGGTCAAGCTGGCCAAGCTTAAATTAGGCAAGGTGTAAGTACCGGTAAAGCCGTGGTAGATTAGCATGCCACCAATTGCCAGGGTGGTTAAAATTAAAACTGCCCCGAATATGGGATAGACTTTCCCCATAGCCTTGTCAATTGGGATAACGGTCGATACCAAGTAATAAGCAAAAATCAGGAGGGTAATCAAACCAACTGTTATCCCTGCCGGGGTCAAGTCAGCAATCAGTTCGGCTGGTGTGACCACAAAAACTGTGGAAACCAAGATTAACAAGAGCATAGCAAAGATGTTGACCACATGTTTAACCGGTCTACCTAAATACTTCTCAGCTAGTTCTGGTAGGTGGGCCCCATTGTTACGGAGGGAAATCATCCCAATCATGTAGTCATGCACACCACCAGCAAAGATACAGCCCAAAACAATCCAAACATAGGCCATTGGTCCATACAAGGCCCCCATAATGGGTCCAAAAATAGGGCCGGTCCCTGCAATGTTAAGGAGTTCAATCAAGGCATTGGTCTGCTTCTTCATAGGGACAAAGTCCATATTATCCCGCAAGACCTCAGCTGGCGTGGACCTGCCCGGTTCAATTTGGAAATTTCGATCCACAAACTTTCCATATGTAAAATAGCCCAGGACTAATAGTAAGATACCGCCAATAAAGGTTAACATGTTCTTTCCTCCTAAAGTTATTGCTTTAGTTTCATTATAAACCTATTTCCCAGGAATTGGCGCTTTTAGCCCCCAATGTCATTAAAAAAGATTATAAGTTACAGCTTTAGCCCCCTGAGTTACTATCAGATTTAATTTAAACCCAGAGCTTCCTTGAAGTCTTGGAGATAAGACCGAGAAACAGGTATTTTCATCCCATTTTCAAGAGTAACTTGGTAGGTTTGGTTAAACCAAGCTTGGATCTCCTTGATGGCATCCAGTTGGATCAAGTAAGACCGGTGGACCCGGATAAAGGATTCTTGGCTTAATTTTTCTTCCCATTTAACCAAAGACTGCCGGTCATAATACTTGCCATCCCGGGTATAGAGGGTGGTCTGCCCTTTCAGGACTTCCACTGCCAGAATATCTTCGCTGTCGACGACCACCAATTTGTCCCCTGCTTCTAAAGGAAAGCGTTTGGTCCGACCAGTTTCTTTCGTGGAGACTGGCCTTTTAACCTTGAGCTTCTGTTCCACCTGGCTAGACAACTTGTTAATGGAATGCTGGATCCGATCTAAACTAAAGGGCTTCAAGACATAATCTAGGGCATCCCGCTCAAAGGCCGCAACCGCGTAAGCATCATAGGCTGTGGCAAAAATGATAGCAGGAGGATTGGGTAAGGCATTAATATCATCGGCAATGGACATGCCATTTTCGACTGATAGCTGGATATCCAAGAAAACCCCATCAACCTCCTCGTCTGAAATAATGTCAAGGGCTTCTTGACCAGTCTCAGCCTGGCTCACTTGGATATCTTTTGAAATTTGATGGATTAGATAGGTCAGTTCGTCACGGGCTAGGGGTTCATCATCAACAATCAATAGGTGCATCTGGCTTACTCCTCCCTCCTAGTCTTGGGCAAGTGACAGCTAACAGTGGTTCCGGATTCTGACGAGTCAACTTTGAGCTGACTGTCGAGACCAAAAAGGTTGGTCAAGCGCTTGTTTAAATTCAGCAAAGCGGTCCCAGTCCCTTTACTCTGACTCGACTTGACCTCTTTTTGGCCCAGATCTTTTAAAATGGACGGCTCCATTCCGAACCCATTATCTTGGACAGTAATCAGGATATCGTCAACTTCTTCCTTAACTTCTAGTTTAATTTCATTGCCTGCTTTCCTCCCTTTAAAAGCATGTTTAAAAGCGTTCTCAACCAAGACTTGTAGGATAAAGGGTGGGACTAAGACAGGTAAAAGCCCCTCGTCTACCTGGAAGTCTAGCTGGTAGCGACCAGGAAAGCGGGCTTGTTCTAAAGATTGGTAAGCCTTGACATGGTCTAACTCCTGGCCTAAAGTGACCAGGTTAGACCGTGCTCCTACCAAGTTGGCCCGGAAGAAATCGCTTAACTGACTCAAAAGTTGCCGGGCCTTTTCACTATCCAGCCTAACCATGGCCGAGATGGTATTAATGGCATTAAAGAAAAATGGGGGTTGACTTGGGCTTGCAAGGACTTAATCTCAGCATCTTGCAAGAGTCTAGCCTGGAATTCACTCTTGCCCAGGTCAATCTGGGAAGAGAAGATATTACCTAGACCTTCTGCCACTTTTTTTCTCCACAAAGGTCAAATCCTGGCTAGACTCAAAGTATAGTTTCAAGGTCCCGACCACCCCTTCCTTGGTCTTTAAGGGGACGACAATGGCCGCTTGGAGTGGACAGTCGGGATGGCCACAGGCAATCTCTGCCTTAGACCGGGCGATGACGACTTCCTTGCCTTCGAGCACCTGCTTGGACAGACGAGTCATGATGGGGCTGCCAGGCTTGTGGTGGTCATCAGCCAAGCCAACATGGGCTAGGATTTTCTCCTTGTCGGTAATGCTGACAGCAGCTAACTTGATGTAATTCATGATTTCTTGGGCTGCCTTGCTGCAAGACTCAATGGCCAAACCTTGCCGGAAATGAGGCAGGGTGGCATTGGCCATAGCCAGGACATCCTGGGTCTGGACGGCCCGGTCCATAAGCTGCCGCTCTTGGCTTGACCGGATAAAGGCTAAGAAAATCCCCATGCCCAAGCTATTAATCGCCGTCATCGGCAAAATGATAAACTGGACCAAGGATAAAGCCTGGTCTAGCCTTGAGCTGGCAATTAAGATAACTGCCATTTGAACCAGCTCAAAAGCTCCTGCAACCAGGCCACCGAATAGAATGGTAGGTATCTGCCGCTTCTGGATATAGACCTGGCCCAGCAGACCTGACACCAGACCAATCAAGAGAGAAGAGATGAGGTAGACATGGGGATCCAAGCCCCCTTGGAGGTAGCGGACAATACCGGAAATACCTCCCACTGAAACGCCCACCAAGGGGCCACCAATGATGCCTGAGATCCCAATAGTCAAGGCTCTGGTGTTAGCCATGGAAGAAGCCGGTGCTAGTTTGGTTAAGATGGGACGGTAAACCACCGATCCGGCTTGCACTTCCACCCCATTGAGGTTGGATATTAGTGCAAAGACCGTAAAAATAGCCACCAAAATCAATTGGGTAGACAGGTCTCTCCGGCGATATAAGACCCCTTTAAACAAGCGGGTCTGGACCAAGATGTAAGCCATTAAAATGATCAAGCCCAAACGTTCTACCATCATGATGAATAAATCGACCATGTCAGCCACTCATTTCTCCTCCCTTACCCTTATTTTACCACAATGATAAGTATTGAACATAAGTCCTTTTTTGAAATTTCCCCCAAGCTATACTTGAGTACAATCGGTTAAGGGCTCGACTAATAATAAACTAGTCCAGTCAAGAAGACCATTAGCCTATCTAGCTTGAAAAAGCCTGGCGTCAAGCTTCAGACCTACAAGGCATAGTAAAAAGCCGAGTACAAATAGCTGCACTCGGCTTAAAGTCTTTATTTGGCATAATCTATTGACCGTGTTTCGCGTATTACCGTTACTTTAATATGGCCTGGGTAATCCATGGTATCTTCAATTTTCTTACGAACATTTCTTGAAAGATTAGCCGCTTCCGTATCATCGACTTGGTCAGGCTTAACAATAATTCTAAGTTCTCGTCCTGCTTGAATGGCATAACTTTCTTTTACCCCGTCGAATGATTTGGCAATGGCTTCAAGGTCTTCCAAGCGTTGAATGTAGTTTTCAAAGGATTCACTTCTTGCTCCTGGTCGGGCTGCCGAAATGGTGTCAGCTGCTTCAACCAGAGAAGCAATCACTGAACTAGCTTCGACATCCCCATGGTGGGAAGCGATGGTATTGACCACGACATCCTGTTCATTGTATTTCATAGCAACTTGGGCACCGACTTCAACGTGGGTACCGTCTACTTCGGCATCTAAGGCTTTTCCAATATCATGTAATAAGCCAGCTCTTTTCGCTAACTGGACATCTTCACCTAATTTACCAGCTAAAATACCGGCAAGTTTGGCTACTTCAATCGAGTGTTGCAGTACATTTTGGCCATAAGAGGTGCGGAAGTGGAGTCGGCCGACAATTTTCATCAAATCAGGGTGGATGGAGTGGATTCCAAGTTCAAACATGGTTTCCTCTCCAATTTCTCTAATTCGTTCATCCATATCCTTGCGGGCTTTCTCAACTGCTTCTTCGATCCGACCAGGATGGATCCGGCCATCTGCAATCAATTTTTCAAGGGCCATCTTGGCAATTTCTCGTCTAATTGGGTCATAACCACTTAAAACGACAGCTTCCGGTGTATCATCAATGATCAAGTCCATACCGGTTAGACTTTCAATCGTCCGGATGTTCCGGCCTTCTCGACCGATAATCCGGCCCTTCATGTCGTCATTTGGTAGGTTAATCACACTGACAGTGTTTTCAGCAACTTGGTCAGCTGCACACCGCTGGATAGCTTCTGTTACGATGGTCTTAGCTCTTCGGTTAGCTTCTGATTTAGCCTTATCCTCATATTGTTTGACCATAACGGCCATTTCCCGAGTCAACTCAGCTTCGGTTTGGCTCAAGACCTGGTCCTTGGCTTCTTCTGGGCTAAGGGCTGCAAGCTCATGTAATTTTGCTTCTTGTTTAGATACTAATGCTTGTGCTTCTTCTTTAAGTGAATCTATTTCTTCTTTTTCTTGACTGACACGTGTTTCCCGGTCCTGGAGTGAAATTTCTTTATCGTCCAAGGATAAAGACCGTCTTTCTAAATTATCTTCTCTTTGGTCTAGTCGATTTTCAGATTTAGAAATTTCAGCCCGTCTCTCTTTTAACTCTTCTTCAACGTCTGACCGGTACTTTTGTATCTCTTCTTTAGCCTCCAGCAACGCTTCTTTTCTTACTGATTTAGCTTCACGATTGGCTTCTTCAATAATGTCATTAGCTGTTTGGTGAGCTTCAGAAAGTTTTTTATCACTGTTCTTTTGCGCTAAGAAAGCACCAAGACCTAAACCGATAATTAAAGCAACGATAGCGAAGGCAAATGTTAGGTAGTTCACTTAATCACCTCCGTATCATTATTTAGCTGTATCTATTCCATTCAGATCTATACAAGAGTGTATAGGGTATAATTGCACTTACCTGCAAACAACTTTTATAGCTAGTCCACAGATAGTTTAATTTTAAATTGATTTTCTTAGCTTGTCAACTTTTAATGATAAAAATTTAAGCTATATCTATTCAAAATTAAAAAAGCCCATGTTAAGATGAGCTTTTTTAATGATACATTTAAAGATTAGGCCTAGTTAAACTGTTTATAGGTCTAAGGCTGTGCTTTCTTCAGAGACATCCTCTGAACCTGTTTCCTCGCCATTTTCTCCATGGTCTTGATCATCTTCAATCCCGTAGGCTTGACGGACCTTGGCTTCAATTTCTTTTCGGATGTCTGGGTTTTCTTCTAAGAATTCTTTGGCATTTTCCCGTCCTTGGCCTAGACGTTCACCGTCGTAAGAATACCAGGCACCTGCCTTGTCGATAATATCGACTTCTGCTCCCATATCAACAATTTCACCCACTTGGGAAATACCCTTACCATACATAATGTCCACAATGGCGACCTTGAAGGGTGGCGCTACCTTATTTTTAACTACCTTGATCTTGGTACGATTCCCGGTTAGGTCTTTACCATCTTTAATGGATTCGCTGCGGCGAACTTCTAAGCGTACAGAAGAGTAGAACTTAAGGGCTCGGCCACCTGGGGTTGTTTCAGGGTTACCAAACATAACACCAACTTTTTCCCGGATTTGGTTAATAAACATGGCAATGGTTTTGGTTTTGTTAATTGACCCCGATAACTTACGAAGGGCTTGAGACATAAGACGGGCTTGGAGGCCGACATGGGAGTCCCCCATCTCCCCGTCAATTTCTGCTCGTGGCACCAAGGCAGCAACCGAGTCGACTACTATCATGTCGATGGCTCCAGAAGAAACCAGGGCATCTGCAATCTCCAAGGCCTGTTCCCCGGTATCCGGCTGTGACAGCAAGAGCTCATCTATATCAACACCTAATGCCCTTGCATATTTAGGGTCTAGGGCGTGTTCAGCATCGATAAAGGCAGCAGTCCCTCCTTCTGCCTGAACGGCTGCGATGGCATGGAGGGCAACTGTTGTTTTACCTGAACTTTCTGGGCCATATACTTCAACAATCCGGCCTCTAGGGTAGCCCCCAATTCCCAAGGCAACATCTAAGCCAAGAGAGCCACTTGGCACTGACTTAACCTGGGTGTCGGCTTGTTCTCCCATTTTCATAATGGATCCTTTACCGAAGTTTTTTTCTATTTTTTTCATTGCTTGGTCTAGTGCTTTTTGTTTTTCATCCGATACCATTCTGCAATCCTCCAAACTGATACTTATTTCATGGTTTATTTTAATTCATTTGAGTTTAAATAGCAAGAATAAAGCGAACGTTTGTTCAAAGTTATTTGATCAGGTCATAAAGCTTGGTCATTAGGGCAACTTGGATTTGTTTGTCAGAGACAGTCTTGCGGTTAGATAAGTCTAGGTCAAAGTGGTGAGTCTGACCTTGAACGGCAAAGTAGAGAGAGACTTGCTTGAGCAACTTGTTGGCTTCACCAGCCCTGCCCAAAACCAGTAAGGCTCCGTTGCCTGCTAAAGCTGTAGCCTGGTCTTGCACTAGTGACTGTAGTTGGTCTGAACTTAGTTCTGAATGGCCGAAGTACTTGCCTAGCTTAGCGTTGTCATTAAAACTCAAGACCGACTCCACCAGGCCATGAGGTGCTTTGGGGGCCAGCAAGGCAGAAGAGAGAATACTGTGGACACCACTTTCAATAATATTGAGCCGGATACCTTCCTGGTCCAAGAGCGACAAGACCTTGTCGGTGATGGTGGTAGCCCCCTCCCCGTAAATTTTGTCCCCGACTAAGTCCCTGATCTGGTCTTCCACTTCCTGGATCAAGGTTTGGGCATGGGCTGAGCTATCCGCCTTGGCTGAAATCCGAATGGTGGGCTCGGAATCCGTAATGTAGATAGCTATGGTCGGATTAGTCTGGCCTTCGATTACCGGGTCGATGGATTGGGCTAGTTGGGACTCCGTAATATTATAGAGGCGGAGGATTTTAGATTCCAAAACAGCCTTGTCATCCAGTTCATTTTGCAAGAGGTCTAACAAGTGATAAGTGACCATCTGCTTCATTTCAGCTGGGACACCTGGAACCATGGCAATGATTTTGCCTTGGTGTTTCAAGAAGGATCCCGGTGCCATCCCCACCTCATTTGGAATCTTCTGGCTGTTTTCAATTATCAAGGCTTGGTTGACATTACTAGCTGGCATAGGCCGGTTGGACCTTTGGTAGATTTCTTTAATTTCAGCTAGTGTTTCCTGGTCTTCCCATACCTCTAAACCTAAGGTATCAGCGACAATAGACTTGGAAATATCATCTTTGGTGGGCCCCAACCCCCCTGAGAAAATAATCAAGTCTGACCGGTCCAAGGCAATTTGAAAAACTTTTTTGATCCGGTCCGGGTTGTCCCCCACAACAGTATGGTAATAAAGATCAATGCCAAGTTCAGACAAGCTTTGGGAAATAAAGGCTGCATTGGTATTGACCACCTGCCCCATCAAGACTTCTGTTCCAATGGCTATGATTTCAGCTTTCATCCATTCGACCTCCTAGTATAATATACGCAAAAAATCCTTGTATTCATTTTTTTATTTCAACTTTTAATCCTAGTTTATCAAAAGACGAGTCCTAGGTCATTTAATCCACTAGCCTAATGAAGCCCTAGCCCCAAAAGAAGACAAAAAAGCCCGCGGTTAGCCACGAGCTTTCTAGGTCTAGTTATCCGTTTTTACATGGACCCCTTAAAGATATGTCTGGCATTCCAGAAGTAGTCAATACCGGAGTATATGGTAAAGAAGAGGCAGGTGTAAAGTAAGATTTGGCCCAAGGGGAGGGATATTGCTTGCAAGGGGAAGTTGTCAATCAATAAAAAGATGATGGCAAACATTTGGGTCACTGTCTTAATCTTTCCTGGCAAGGCTGCCGCTAAAACAGTCCCGCCCTGCTCGACCAAAATCAAGCGAAGACCCGTAACAGCCAGCTCCCGGCAGACAATAATAGCAACCACCCAGGCTGGGGCCATGCCAAGTTCAACTAAGATAATAAAAGCTGTCATAACCAACATCTTGTCAGCCAAGGGATCGGCAAATTTACCAAAGTTAGTGGTTAAGTTGTTCTTCCGGGCCAAGTAGCCGTCCAGGTAGTCGGTCAAACTAGCCACAGCAAAAACCAACATGGCCAAAAACATCCGGCTATCAACTTGGGACCCCCAGCCTTGGATAGAGCCTAGGTCAAAAGGAACTAAGGCTAAGACCATAAAGACCGGAATCATTAGGATGCGAAAGACAGTCAGTTTATTTGGTAAGTTCATCTATTCCCTCTCTTCCTTCCAGTGAAGTAGTCGGGGCTTAGCTAGTATCTTAGCCATTGCCAGCCTCAATTCCCTCTGGGTCATCCTGGTCTTGCTGGTCAGCTTCTAGCTCATCCTGGCCTTGGTCGTCTGCTGGCTCTGGATCCTCGGCTTCCGCTTCTGGGTCTAAATCCTCATTTTGGTCACCAGAATCTTCTGGCATAATTTGAGCCGGTTGATCGCCTGAAGACTGGATAAAGGCCTGGTCTGGTTCAGATGTAACAGAAGAAGCCGCTACGTAAACTCCGACAATAATGGCAATCACTAAAATGACGACGATAATCATGGGCATGGACGAAACAATGGTATCCAAACTCCCATTACTTTCTTGGTAAAAAGGCTTTTTACCAGACTTGCCTCGTTTCTTTTTTGTCTGCTGGGCGAAGTAACGATGATTGGCTTCCTCGAAATCTTGGGCAGTCTGGTCGCCATCAAACCCCAGCTCTTCAGCATAGAGTTTGACAAAAGTCTTCCCATAAGACTCCCCCGGCAGGATATCCAAGTTGTCTTCTTCAATTGCCTTAATATACCGTGCCTTAATCTTGGTCTTTTCTTGAATATCTTCAATAGTATAGCCCTTAGACATGCGGGCATCTTTCAGTCGGTCTCCAATTGAGTACATGAAAAAGCTCCTAAAACTTAAAGTATTCGTCAATACAGTTTATTATAGCACAGACCGAGCTTGGATTTTAGTCTATTTAGGCAATACTTTAAAGACAGATAGGTAGTCAGGGTCTAGGTAGTCCTTAACGATTTGGCCAAGGTCATCCAATTGAATGCCTTGGACAAGCTCTTGGAGGTCAAAGACGTTGAGGTCCCCTTCTATTTTTTCTGTTAATTGGTTGGCAATATATTCCAGTGAGTTTAAGGACTGGAGGTTCTTACCAATCAAGTCACGTTTGACCTCGTCGAATTGTTCTTGGTTAAAGTCTTCTTGATCCGTCTGCTTCAAGAGGATGGTCTTGATGCGGTCTTCAAATCTTTGAGGGTGCTTGGTGTCACTGGTAATGGAAATAAAGTTAAAGGACCGGTCAAAGTTGACGTCACAATAAAAACTGTCGTCAATAATTTCCTCATTATACAAGTTGAGGTAGTGTTGGGATGAAGGGCCTAAGATCATGTTAAAGAAGATTTTTAAGCTAATTTCTTGCTTGAGCCTTTCTAGGCCTGCTAAGTCAGCCTGCTTGCCTCGAATTCCGACTGCCACTTTGGGTCTGGAAACATCCATTTTGACTTGTGCTTCTTTTTTAAAATGGCTAAGGTCTGCATCTGGCTTATGTCGCTTGATAACTTCTGCTGGGGCAAATGTCTTGGCATTTTGGTTGTCTTCAATTAAGGCCATCAAGTCCTCTGGGTCAAACTGGCCAACTACCACCAAAGTCATATTACTTGGATGGTAGAAGGTATGGTAGTTTTCGTATAATTGGTCACTGGTGATCTTGTCGATACTTTCGACAGTCCCAGCAATGTCGATGCTTACCGGATGGTCCGGGTAGATATTTTCTAAGAGGCCAAACATTAACCGCCAGTTGGGGTCATCATCATACATTTGGATTTCTTGACCAATAATCCCTTTCTCTTTGTTGACCGTTTCTGGTGTGAAGTAGGGGTCTTGGACAAAGTCCAGGAGGGTGGTTAAGTTCTCTTTGACATAGTCACTGGTTGAGAAAAGGTAGGCTGTTTTGGTAAAGCTTGTAAAAGCATTAGCAGCCGCCCCGTAATTTGAAAACTGGTGGAAAACATCGCCATCTTCTTTTTCAAAAAGCTTGTGTTCCAAAAAATGGGCGATGCCGTCCGGAACCTCCTTCATTTCCTCTTGGCCGAGAGGGACAAAACAATTATCAATGGACCCAAAGTCAGTGGCAAAGATAGCATAAGTTTTGTTGTAATCTTTTTTGGGTAGGAGTTTAACGGTCAAGCCATTTGCTAGTGTATCCGTATAGAGGGTTTCACCGATTTGGTCATAAACTATTTCCTTCATCTGTCTGCTCCTCTCAAGATAAAGATAGACTGGAGTTTAATGTCTTGCGCTAGGTTCTTAACATCCTGGGCCGAAACTTGGTTGATCTTTTCAATCCATTCTTCTACTGTGATGGACTTGGCCAATAACTGTTTCAAATAGGAAAAGTTGAGCAAGCCAGCTGGTGAATCTTCCGACTGCTTCAAGCCATTTTTCAGCATGGCCTTGGCTTGGTTCAAACTGGATTGGCTAAAGTCTCCTTCAATAAGGGCCTGGTGTTGATCCTTGATCAGGTCAATCACCCGGTCTGCTTCTTTCTGATCAATCCCCGCCTGAACATATAAGCCTCCGCAAAAGGGGTCTAGGTTACTGGAAGCATAGTAGGCTAAACTCTCTTTTTCCCGGACATTTAAGAAGAGTTTAGATCCCGGGAAACCACCAAAGAGGGCATTAAAGACTTGGAGGGTAAAATATTGATCATCCAAGTAACGAACATCAGTCTGGTAGGCCAGGTTCAACTTGGCCTGGATGAGGTCTTGAACTTCTTCCTGGCGCTGGAAGCTTGGTAGGTCCTGGTGGTAGTAGAAGTCTAAGTCCAAGCGAGACCGGTCTTGAAATTTGAAGTCAGAAAATAGCTTAGCCAAGAATTCTTCATTAGTATCGCCTAAAACCACAATATCGATTTCATCTTGGGCTAACATTCCCTGATAGGCTTGGTACAAACTAGCATTATCTAGCTGGTCCAAATCCTCTAACCGACCATCAAGGGAGGAAGACTGGGCCGGATCGGTAAAAAATTGGTCCAATAATTTCAGCTTGGCATACAGCCTTTTGTCGTCATAAATGGATTCCAAGTCGTCTTTTAAATTGGCTTTTTCTCGCTCAAAGGTTTGCCGATCAAATCCCTCTGGGCCCAAGTTGGGTCTTAAAATAACGGCTTTCAAAAACTGAAGCGCTTTTTCAAATAAGTCTGGGTCTTGAACAAATTGTTCGTTGACAATCCTCATGTTGAAATACAAGCTGTGGACCTGGCCTCTTCGTCCGACACTTGTACCAAAACTAGCCCCATAAAGTTTGGCTAAGGCCTTTTGTAGGTCAACCTGGCTAGGATAGTCCCGGCTGTTGCGTTCTAAAATCCGAGCCAATAGAGAACGTTCTGTTAATTTTTTCAGACTTAGATTACTTTTAAAGGAAATTTTAATAGAAAGGGTCTTAAATTTCTTGCTTGGGATTAGGGTTAAGTTTACCCCCTTGGCTAATTGCATGGCCATCCTCCTCTGATTAGTTATTTTTGTCATTCAGTAGTGTTTTCAAATCCTCCACCTTGTCCAACCGCTCCCAAGGCAGATCAAGATCGTCCCGACCGAAGTGACCGTAAGTAGCTGTTTGCTTGTAGATAGGTCGTTGCAAGTCCAGCATTTGAATAATGCCGGCTGGTCGCAAGTCAAATAATTCTCGAACCTTGGCCGTTAATCGGTCATGATCAACCCGGCCGGTGCCAAAGGTATTAATATGAATGGAAACGGGTTGGGCTACGCCAATGGCATAAGCTAATTGAATTTCCACTTCATCCGCCAGGTCAGCTGCTACAATATTCTTGGCGATGTAGCGAGCCGCATAAGAGGCTGAACGATCAACCTTGGTGGCATCCTTACCCGAAAAAGCTCCGCCACCATGTCTGGCATAACCCCCGTAAGTATCGACAATAATTTTACGTCCCGTTAGGCCTGCATCTCCCTTTGGCCCTCCAATCACAAAACGGCCAGTCGGATTAATGAAGTACTTGGTCTTGTCATCCAATAAGTCTTGAGGAATGACAGCTTGAATGACCTGCTTTTTAATATCAGAAGACAGCTGGTCTAAAGACACATCAGGGTGGTGCTGGCTTGAGATGACAATTGTGTCGATCCGCTTAGGCTTTTGGTCTTGGTCATACTCGACCGTGACTTGGGCCTTGGCATCGGGTCGGAGGTAGGGTAAACTGTCATTTTTGCGTAATTCAGCTAGGCGGCGGACCAGCTTGTGGCTAAGGGAAATAGGCAAGGGCATATATTCTGACGTTTCTTTCGTTGCATAGCCAAACATCAAACCCTGGTCACCCGCCCCAATTTTGTCTAAAATATCTTGGCTTTGACCCTTGAATTCGCTCGATTCGTCTACTCCCATAGATATGTCTTGTGACTGCTCGTCTATGGATACTAAAACAGCTACATTGTCGGCATCGAAGCCGTACTTAGCCCGGGTGTAGCCAATATCTTTTAATGTTTCCCGAACAACTTGGGCCATGTCAACATAGGCAGTGGTCCGAATTTCACCTGTGATTAAAACAAGACCAGTATTGACTGTGACTTCACAAGCAACCCGGGATTGACTGTCTTGGGCTAAAAGGGCATCCAAGATAGCATCGGAAATTTGGTCTGCTACCTTATCAGGGTGACCTTCAGAGACGGATTCGGATGTAAATAATTTTCTTTCTTTCATTTAAGATTCCCCCAATATTCTATTCGGTTACAAGGCTTCCGGCTTAGACTGCCGTCTTATCAGGAATTCAATGTAAACCATTGTTAATTATAGCACACTAATGGCCTTTTAACACTAAAGGCCCCTTTGTACTAGACGCATTCAACTTATTCAAAAGCCAGAAACAAGACTAATATTTTTATGGTACAATATGTGGTGAATACGCAGAAAGAGGTGGCTTTATTGAATAATCTTGATGGTAAGCGACTTGCCAAGTCCTTACTCCTTGTCTTTTTACCCTTGCTCAGTATCTTCCCAGGCATGGCCCTCAGCCTCCATTACGGCAACTTCAATGCCTTTTCCAGCTTTTTATTTTTACTTTTTGTCCTTTTTAATGCTTTTATCCAGGGTCTAATCAAATCTAGCCCAGATAAACAAATCCCCCATCTGGCTATTGGCTTATCTATCATAAACATAGTAATAGTCTTGGTGCTATCCTTAAACCACTCCTTTTTTTTAGGATTTAACTTAGTCCTCTACATGGTGCTCATTCATATAAGACCTATATTTTACTATTATCATTTAAATATCTTTTATTCCATCTTACTCTTGGTTTTCCAAACCATTTTTTTAAACCTAGCAAGTTTTTTTATTAATATGAACTTTATTTCCCTAAACTTGCTTCTCTTTATAGCTCCCTTAATCTTACCCTACCTACTCTACCAGGAAGCTAAATTTTTTAAAAAAAGAATTTACTTAAGCAATATTCTTATTTTTATGTCAATAGCTACAACAATCCTTGCCATGGTCTTTGCTGTCCAGTTCTGGTCTCTCCTTGCTTTATTTGCTGTCCCCATGATTTATTACTTGAGCAAATTTTTAAGTCTCCATGCCGTTTATACCTGTCTTTTTACTATAACTTTATTCCAGCTTATTTTTATTACGCTCTATTAAGTAATAAGTAAAAGCAAAAGAGTCCAAGATCTCTAAATGAGATCTTGGACTCTTTCTGTCTTCAGAATAAAAATGGCGCAGGACAGAGTCGAACTGCCGACACACGGAGCTTCAATCCGTTGCTCTACCAACTGAGCTACTGCGCCATTTGAACGACCCTGACCGGATTTGAACCGGCGATCTCCTCCGTGACAGGGAGGCGTGTTAACCGCTACACTACAGGGCCATATAACAAGGAGGATAAGGGATTCGAACCCTTGCGTGCTTTGACACACCTGACGGTTTTCAAGACCGTTCCCTTCAGCCGGACTTGGGTAATCCTCCACATTTGGATGACCCCTACGGGATTCGAACCCGTGATACCGCCGTGAAAGGGCGATGTCTTAACCACTTGACCAAGGGGCCTTAACAAAAAAATAAAACGGAGAAGGAGGGATTTGAACCCTCGCGCCGGTAAAAACCGACCTACAGCCTTAGCAGGGCCGCCTCTTCAGCCACTTGAGTACTTCCCCATTAATAATAATTAATATTAATGGGCCTGAGTGGACTCGAACCACCGACCTCACCCTTATCAGGGGTGCGCTCTAACCAGCTGAGCTACAGGCCCGTTGTCAAAAATAAGCCATGTCCTACGAAACAAAAGCTATAAAAAGCGGGTGACGAGAATCGAACTCGCGACAACAGCTTGGAAGGCTGTGGTTTTACCACTAAACTACACCCGCAACTTGCTAGTTGACGACCCCGACCGGATTTGAACCGGCGATCTCCTCCGTGACAGGGAGGCGTGTTAACCGCTACACTACGGGGCCTCTATGTAGTGCAATTGCGGGGGAAGGATTCGAACCTACGACCTCCGGGTTATGAGCCCGACGAGCTACCAACTGCTCTACCCCGCGATAATAAAATCGGGAAGACAGGATTCGAACCTACGACCCCTTGGTCCCAAACCAAGTGCTCTACCAAGCTGAGCTACTTCCCGCAGTTATGATGCTTTTGTTCAACGCACCCAAGAGGAGTCGAACCTCTAACCGCTTGATTCGTAGTCAAGTACTCTATCCAATTGAGCTATGGGTGCTTCATCGCCTGGCTAGCTAAATACTTTGAATCCAATAAAGGAAAACACTTAGCTAAGCAAGCAGGAACAAGATATATAAGCGGAAGACGGGATTCGAACCCGCGACCCCCACCATGGCAAGGTGATGTTCTACCACTGAACTACTTCCGCATTAGTTAATGCCGGCTGAAAGACTTGAACTCTCGACCTACTGATTACAAATCAGCCGCTCTACCAACTGAGCTAAGCCGGCTTTATTATTTAAAAGTGCGGGTGGAGGGACTTGAACCCCCACGCCGTGAAGCGCTAGATCCTAAATCTAGTGCGTCTGCCAATTCCGCCACACCCGCATTAGGTTAATGAGCCATGCTGGATTCGAACCAGCGACCCTTTGATTAAAAGTCAAATGCTCTGCCAACTGAGCTAATGGCCCATGTAAGTGGAGGTTATAGGACTTGAACCTATGACCCTCTGCTTGTAAGGCAGATGCTCTCCCAACTGAGCTAAACCTCCATTATTGTGCGTGGCAACGTCCGGCTTTCACACAGGGAAACCCTGCATTATCCTCGGCGCTCAGAAGCTTAACGACTGTGTTCGGCATGGGAACAGGTGGGTCCTTCTGGCTATCATCACCACACATTCGGCCTTGTTCCTTCAAAACTGACTAGTTGAACCGCTAACGCCACCGAAATCTCACTTACTCACTTGCGTGGTTAAGTCCTCGACCGATTAGTACTTGTCCGCTCCATGTATCGCTACACTTCCACTTCAAGCCTATCGACCTGATCATCTCTCAGGGGTCTTACTTCCTTCTTGGAATGGGAGATCTCATCTTAAAGGGGGCTTCACGCTTAGATGCTTTCAGCGCTTATCCTTCCCGCACATAGCTACCCAGCTCTGCCATAGGCATGACAACTGGTGCACCAGCGGTGCGTCCATCCCGGTCCTCTCGTACTAAGGATAGCTCTCTTCAAATCTCCAACGCCCGCGACGGATAGGG